>NZ_JAHLPW010000054.1 GCF_018918075.1 Virgibacillus sp. MSJ-26 | reverse complement strand
GAAGTCGGTGAGGTAACCTTTTAGGAACCAGCCGCCGAAGGTGGGGCGAATGATTGGGGTGAAGTCGTAACAAGGTAGCCGTATCGGAAGGTGCGGCTGGATCACCTCCTTTCTAAGGAAAATTAGGAAGCGAGTGCGCCCGTTTAGTGACGTACAAACTGGATGGTTCCTGACGAGATAAAGGAAACACAACGAACGTAAGTGAGTTGATGTTGACTTATCGAAGGAAGGAATCGGAAGTTTGCTAGTCGCTGGGCGCAACGAGCTAGACTATAACGGAATGCGATGAAAATCGTAATGAATCGTCGATTAAAGTCGCCACGTCCTGTGGCAACATCGACACACCTACATCCTGTAGGTGCATACCTGGTTGTTCGGTTCAGTTTTGAGAGAGTAAGTCTCTCTTAAAACCCGCAGCGCTTTAGACTTCTATATAAACTAGAGGTGATTGCTTCTGTGGAATTTGTACCTTGAAAACTAAATAAGAGTAATGTCAACGACATCAAACCTAAAAAGTGA
>NZ_JAHLPW010000053.1 GCF_018918075.1 Virgibacillus sp. MSJ-26 | reverse complement strand
TGCTAATAATTAGTAAACAAAAAGAGCACCTTCTGGTAAGATAAAAGTGACCAAACCATTACTCACCGGAGGTGCTCTTATGTTTAAACATTATACCATGAATCAAGTGATTTTGCCTTTAGATTTAGAGATTAAATTAGATAAAAATGATATTGCTTTTGCCATAAATGATTTGGTTGAAAGTATTCCAGTAGAATCTTTTGAAGATTTTGCTCGTAGTACAGGATGTCCAGCTTACCATCCGCGTATGATGATGAAAATTATTTTGTGTGCTTATACACAGTCCGTATTTTCCGGACGGAAAATAGAAGCGTTACTAAAAGATAGTATCCGCATGATGTGGTTAGCTCAAGGGTACGAACCAAGTTATCGTACGATTAATCGATTTCGTACAAACCCTTTAGTTGAGGAATTATTACGTCAATGTTTTGTACAATTCCGTTCTAAACTTGTTCAAGAAAAAGAAATAGATGCGGAAGCTGTTTTTATCGACGGTACAAAAATAGAAGCTAATGCGAATAAGTTTACATTTGTTTGGCGTAAATCTGTTGAAAGATACAGTTCGAACCTGATTGAAAAA
>NZ_JAHLPW010000052.1 GCF_018918075.1 Virgibacillus sp. MSJ-26 | reverse complement strand
TTTTTGTAAGACTTAAGGACTTTATCTTTCGTCAGGCTTTGATACACATTTGTCGGACTCTTGGCAGCTAAACCATTTTGAGTTGTTTGTTTATCAGGGAATGTCTCCACATCGTTAACATGTATATATCCAGTGACCCATTCACCATTATATTTGATAGTTGCCTGGACCCATTCACTTGTCAAAGTTTTATATTTAAGTATGGTCCCTTTTTTGTAAGACTTAAGGACTTTATCTTTCGTCGGGCTTTGATACACATTTGTCGGACTCTTGGCAGCTAATCCATTAAGGGTTGTTTGTTTATCTGAGAATGTCTCCACATCGTTAACATGTATATATCCAGTGATCCATTCACCATCATATTTGATAGTTGCCTTGACCCATTCACTTGTCAAAGTTTTATATTTAAGTATGGTCCCTTTTTTGTAAGACTTAAGGACTTTATCTTTCGTCGGGCTTTGATACACATTTGTCGGACTCTTGGCAGCTAAACCATTTTGAGTTGTTTGTTTATCAGGGAATGTCTCCACATCGTTAACATGTATATATCCAGTGACCCATTCACCATTATATTTGATAGTTGCCTGGACCCATTCACTTGTCAAAGTTTTATATTTAAGTATGGTCCCTTTTTTGTAAGACTTAAGGACTTTATCTTTCGTCGGGCTTTGATACACATTTGTCGGACTCTTGGCAGCTAA
>NZ_JAHLPW010000051.1 GCF_018918075.1 Virgibacillus sp. MSJ-26 | reverse complement strand
CCATTAAACTTAGACCCTGCCTCTTTAGCGAAGTGAAGCGTATCGATAAATTGCTCGTTCGTCACACCACCACTTAAATAAATAAATGGCAAACGACTTTTTTCTGAACATTGACGATAATAGGCAGCCGCCTCTTCCTTCGAATAAATCGGCTCATAATTATCATACTGCGAATGACCCTCAATATTATAAATCGACACAGGCACTTCAACCTTTAATAAATCCACACCGTACATATCCTTCGAGAATTCTTCCATAAAATACTCGACAATAGCCGGTTTTCTTTTCGCAAAATCCGCACCTTTCGAATCAAGCCCAGCCGCACTATAAGATACAGGCTCTAATATAAACAAGACATCATTTTGCTTACATTCGTCACCGACACGCTTAATAAAAGTTTTCTTAATATCATTGTATTTTTCTTCTTCATCAATATCATAATAAACGAGTAATTTAATCGCATCTGCCCCTGCTTCAACGAGGTCTTGCACGGCATAAAAATCAACTAAATTGGGAAGACGCCCTTTTTCGGAAGCGTCGTAGCCTGTTTTTTCATACGCCATAATAAGGCCGACGTCTTTATTTAACTTTTTAGCAGCATCCCAACCGTATTCAGGATCAAGTAAAAAGGAGGACGATTTATTTCCAAGAACGTCACTGACCCCTTCCTTGAACTTTGATACGCCTTCATCATAAGTGATTGTATCGTTATAAGATTGAATCATTTTTCCAAGTGAACCGCGTTGATCCATGGCTGTGGCTAATACGATGCCATTTTTATCTGAAATTGCTTCTAAACCTTTTTGTTTTCCTTGTGTTCGTTGCAT
>NZ_JAHLPW010000050.1 GCF_018918075.1 Virgibacillus sp. MSJ-26 | reverse complement strand
CGAAGCATATCGGTGTTAGTCCCGTCCTTCATCAGCTCCTAGTGCCAAGGCATCCACCGTGCGCTCTTCTTCACTTAACTATCTTTAAAAAGTCATTTCAATGAATAAGCATATTATCTATTTAATCTAGTTCTGGCTCCTATCAACTAGCAAACTTCCGGCTCCTTCCTCCGATAAGTCAACTTCAATGCGCTTACGCTCATTGAGTTTCCTTTACCTCGTTAGGACCCATCCAGTTTTTACGTTGATGAACAGTCACCATCACTTTTTAGGTTTGATGTCGTTGACATTACTCTTATTTAGTTTTCAAGGTACAAAAGTGGAGCCTAGCGGGATCGAACCGCTGACCTCCTGCGTGCAAGGCAGGCGCTCTCCCAGCTGAGCTAAGGCCCCATATTATTTTTTAGATGGTGGGCCTGAGTAGACTCGAACTACCGACCTCACGCTTATCAGGCGTGCGCTCTAACCAGCTGAGCTACAGGCCCATCTAAAAGTATATTAAAGAGAAATTAATCTCTCAAAACTGAACCGAACAACCAAGTATGTTACCGATATTTAAATCGGCATTCCGTTATAATGTCTAGCTCCAGCACCCAGCGACTAGTAGACTTCCTTCACCTTCGTACGACAAGTCAACATCGATTCACTTACGTTCATCGTGTTTCCTTTGTCTCCTACGGTTCAGTCCAGTCTATACGTCGCTGAACGGGTGCTTCCGCCTTTCATTTATCCTTAGAAAGGAGGTGATCCAGCCGCACCTTCCGATACGGCTACCTTGTTACGACTTCACCCCAATCATTCGCCCCACCTTCGGCGGCTGGTTCCTAAAAGGTTACCTCACCGACTTC
>NZ_JAHLPW010000049.1 GCF_018918075.1 Virgibacillus sp. MSJ-26 | reverse complement strand
CGAAGCATATCGGTGTTAGTCCCGTCCTTCATCAGCTCCTAGTGCCAAGGCATCCACCGTGCGCTCTTCTTCACTTAACTATCCTTAAAAAGTCATTTCAATGAATAAGCATATTATCTTTGATTAATCTAGCTTCGGCTCCTAGCGACTAGCGTGACTTCCTTCCCCTTCGTACGATAAGTCAACATCAACTCACTTACGTTCGTTATGTTTCCTTTATCTCCTACGGGTCAGTCCAGTCCGTACGTCGCTGAGCAGTCACCTCAGCTTTTTGTTTAATCTAGTTCTGGCTCCTATCAACTAGCAAACTTCCGGTTCCTCCCTCCGATAAGTCAACTTCAATTCGCTTACGCTCATTGAGTTTCCTTTACCTCGTTAGAATCCATCCAGTTTGTACGTTGATGAACAGTTGCCATCACTTTTTAGGTTTGATGTCGTTGACATTACTCTTATTTAGTTTTCAAGGTACAAATTCCACAGAAGCAATCACCTCTAGTTTATATAGAAGTCTAAAGCGCTGCGGGTTTTAAGAGAGACTTACTCTCTCAAAACTGAACCGAACAACCAAGTATGTTTCCGTAAATGTCTAGCTCCAGCACCCAGCGACTAGCAAACTTCCTTTACCTCCGTACGATAAGTCAACATCAACTCACTTACGTTCGTTGTGTTTCCTTTATCTCCTTCGGCTCAGTCCAGTTTGTACGTCGCTAAACGGGTGCTTCCGCCTTTCATATATCCTTAGAAAGGAGGTGATCCAGCCGCACCTTCCGATACGGCTACCTTGTTACGACTTCACCCCAATCATTCGCCCCACCTTCGGCGGCTGGTTCCTAAAAGGTTACCTCACCGACTTC
>NZ_JAHLPW010000048.1 GCF_018918075.1 Virgibacillus sp. MSJ-26 | reverse complement strand
ACTAGGAACGTATTTAATCGAATTACGTATTAAATGAACAACGCAGCGTTGAACAATGACATCAGGAAAAATGGCACGTACCCCTTCTTCCAACCCACTGACACCGTCCATTGATACAAAGAAAATATCTTCAACACCTCTGGCTTTGATTTCATCAAAAATCTGCATCCACTTATGTTTACTTTCTGTCTCATTGAGCCATAATCCAAGAATCTCTTTATGACCTTCAATAGTGTATCCTAAAATAGTGTAAACGGCATATTTTCTTGTTTCGTACTCATTGCGAATCGTTGTATACATACAGTCTACAAAAATAAATGCATAACAGTTACTTAATGGTCGCGTTTGCCATTCGTCAAGTTCTGGAAGAACTTGATCTGTAATATCAGATACCATATCATGAGATACTGAAAAGCCATAGATATCCTCAATTGTGGCAGAGATATCTCTTTGTGACATACCCCGTGCATACATGGAAATAACTTTATTCTCAATCGCTGAAACGTCCGTTTGTCGCTTCGGGATGAGTTCCGGATTGAACGAAGCATCACGGTCTCGTGGCACGTTAATACCCAATGCCCCTGAGCTTGTTTTTATCGTCTTCTTTCCATAACCATTTCGTCTATTTCTTGTTTCTTTTTCTTCTTTATTGTTCGATTCATAACCTAAATGATGATTCAATTCACCTTTTAACATCGTTTCAAACATCGGTCCGAATATCTCTCTCAGTGCGTTTTGCATGTCTTCTACGGTCTCTGGTTGGTAGTTTTCTATGATTTGTTTCGCTAATTCAGCTGAGTTTTGATCTCGCTTTGACTTGGCCAATAGAATAACCTCCCAATCGTTATATTTTTATCTTACAATAAAAAAACTGAACTGCGAAGCAAGAGTCGTACGCTCTCTCACTTACACAGTTCAGTTTACACTCCC
>NZ_JAHLPW010000047.1 GCF_018918075.1 Virgibacillus sp. MSJ-26 | reverse complement strand
AACACTAAAAAATGATTCACAAGAAAAATCATGAGCACATTTAAAACACATGTGGATGTTCGTCCAGATCACTTCCCGATCACAACAACTGAAATGAAAAAATGGAAAGGGCAAAAAGATTGGGAATACCAGCTTAGTTTTAGTGATCCTGCTTATAAAGATATTTCTACTGGATGTAATCATTATGAGTAAAATGACAGCTTATTTTTAATTTTTATTCACCCACCACAGCCAATCATTAAAAATATTTTTTAAGAAAATAGATTTTTCCACCCAATTAAGTCATGTCTCTGAGACTTTGCAAAATACTCTTTCTGATGTAACCATTTTTCATGATGTGCAATGGTGGAACGTGGAAGATATAAAAAAGTACAAGAAATCATCGTCAAAATTCTAAGCACACCTACTCAAATAACTCATTCCACTGACTCATATTTCGCGATTTTGTGGAAAGGAATTACAGCTCTCAATACATCATATCTACCCATCTCTAATTAAAAAGCCCAATCGATAAAGATTGGGCTTTTAATGAGTCAGGGTTATCTACACTGAGGATCTACAACTTCGAACAGTCTACAAACTATAGCATTCACCTGTATATTCCTAAGCCGCTTCCGCAGGCACACCACTATGGAAACGAAACACATCATCAGGTGTACTAATTAGCTCTTTTTCGACGTTACGGATATGTTCAATACGGGCTTGAATATCTTCTTTCGGATTTTTCAATTTCCCCGTTTGCGCAACCTCTAAAGCCAAAGCCAAATAATCTTCAAAATGACGTGATTCAGACTTCAGCAAGTAACGATAGTAACGACCTAATTCATCATCAACCAAGGGTGCTAACGCGTAAAAGCGCT
>NZ_JAHLPW010000046.1 GCF_018918075.1 Virgibacillus sp. MSJ-26 | reverse complement strand
AAACTCTCCAAAAAGTTTGTTGTTAAATCTTAGCTTGTTCAAAAGGTTACCCTTTTGAGTTTTATAGAAGAAACTTAATTTCTCCTGACATACTGGTTGTTCTGTTCAGTTTTCAAAGAGCAAATCTTTCGTCGCTTGTTTTGGCGACCTTTCAAATATAACATGTTAACAATAAGTTGTCAACATCTTTTTTTGGTGGAGCCTAGCGGGATCGAACCGCTGACCTCCTGCGTGCAAGGCAGGCGCTCTCCCAGCTGAGCTAAGGCCCCATTAATGAATGGTCGGGAAGACAGGATTCGAACCTGCGGCCCCTTGGTCCCAAACCAAGTGCTCTACCAAGCTGAGCTACTTCCCGTTATCAAAGTATAATATGGCGCGCCCGAGAGGAGTCGAACCCCTAACCTTTTGATCCGTAGTCAAACGCTCTATCCAATTGAGCTACGGGCGCTTATAATGCCGAGGGCCGGACTCGAACCGGCACGGAGGTACACCCTCCGCAGGATTTTAAGTCCTGTGCGTCTGCCCATTCCGCCACCCCGGCTTGGCAATTTGGAGCGGAAGACGGGATTCGAACCCGCGACCCCCACCTTGGCAAGGTGGTGTTCTACCACTGAACTACTTCCGCTTGTTTATATATTTTATTAATGCGGGTGGAGGGAATCGAACCCACACATCCGAAGATACTAGATCCTAAGTCTAGCGCGTCTGCCAGTTCCGCCACACCCGCAAAATGGTGAGCCATGCAGGAATCGAACCTGCGACCCTCTGATTAAAAGTCAGATGCTCTACCGACTGAGCTAATGGCTCGTCTTAAAAAACGAACACGTCCATTTTATATTTAAGTCAATATATAGTTTTAAAGGAAAAATGGTGCCGGCCAGAGGAATTGAACCCCCAACCTACTGATTACAAGTCAGTTGCTCTGCCAATTGAGCTAGACCGGCGTTGAAATGGTGGAGGATGCAGGGCTCGAACCTGCGACCCCTTGCTTGTAAGGCAAGTGCTCTCCCAGCTGAGCTAATCCTCCATAATCTGCCTGGCGGCGTCCTACTCTCGCAGAGACAAAGTCTCAACTACCATCAGCGCTGAAGAGCTTAACTTCTGTGTTCGATATGGGAACAGGTGTGACCTCTTCGCTATTGCTACCAG
>NZ_JAHLPW010000045.1 GCF_018918075.1 Virgibacillus sp. MSJ-26 | reverse complement strand
TCCTTAGAAAGGAGGTGATCCAGCCGCACCTTCCGATACGGCTACCTTGTTACGACTTCACCCCAATCATTCGCCCCACCTTCGGCGGCTGGTTCCTAAAAGGTTACCTCACCGACTTCGGGTGTTGCTAACTCTCGTGGTGTGACGGGCGGTGTGTACAAGGCCCGGGAACGTATTCACCGCGGCATTCTGATCCGCGATTACTAGCGATTCCTGCTTCATGTAGGCGAATTGCAGCCTACAATCCGAACTGGGAATGGTTTTGTGGGATTCGCTCCACCTCGCGGTTTCGCTGCCCTCTGTTCCATCCATTGTAGCACGTGTGTAGCCCAGGTCATAAGGGGCATGATGATTTGACGTCATCCCCACCTTCCTCCGATTTGTCACCGGCAGTCACCTTAGAGTGCCCAACTTAATGCTGGCAACTAAGATCAAGGGTTGCGCTCGTTACGGGACTTAACCCAACATCTCACGACACGAGCTGACGACAACCATGCACCACCTGTCACTCTGTCCCCGAAGGGAACTCGATATCTCTATCGATAGCAGAGGATGTCAAGACCTGGTAAGGTTCTTCGCGTTGCTTCGAATTAAACCACATGCTCCACCGCTTGTGCGGGCCCCCGTCAATTCTTTTGAGTTTCAGCCTTGCGGCCGTACTCCCCAGGCGGAGTGCTTAAT
Source organism: Virgibacillus sp. MSJ-26 (assembly GCF_018918075.1). Taxonomy (GTDB): domain Bacteria; phylum Bacillota; class Bacilli; order Bacillales; family Amphibacillaceae; genus MSJ-26. Next base: position 813 of record NZ_JAHLPW010000045.1, on the reverse strand, counting down.
GCGTTAACTCCAGCACCAAGGGGCGGAAACCCCCTGACACCTAGCACTCATCGTTTACGGCGTGGACTACCAGGGTATCTAATCCTGTTTGCTACCCACGCTTTCGCACCTCAGCGTCAGTTACAGACCAGAGAGTCGCCTTCGCCACTGGTGTTCCTCCACATCTCTACGCATTTCACCGCTACACGTGGAATTCCACTCTCCTCTTCTGTACTCAAGTCCCTCAGTTTCCAATGACCCTCCACGGTTAAGCCGTGGGCTTTCACATCAGACTTAAAGGACCGCCTGCGCGCGCTTTACGCCCAATAATTCCGGACAACGCTTGCCCCCTACGTATTACCGCGGCTGCTGGCACGTAGTTAGCCGGGGCTTTCTGGTCAGGTACCGTCAAGGTCATGTCCTGTTAGAACACAACTTGTTCTTCCCTGACAACAGAGTTTTACGATCCGAAGACCTTCATCACTCACGCGGCGTTGCTCCGTCAGACTTTCGTCCATTGCGGAAGATTCCCTACTGCTGCCTCCCGTAGGAGTCTGGGCCGTGTCTCAGTCCCAGTGTGGCCGATCACCCTCTCAGGTCGGCTACGCATCGTCGCCTTGGTAGGCCTTTACCCCACCAACTAGCTAATGCGCCGCGGGCCCATCTGTAAGTGATAGCTAAAAGCCATCTTTCATCCTTTCACCAGGCGGTGAAAGACTTCATTCGGTATTAGCTCACGTTTCCGCGAGTTATCCCAATCTTACAGGCAGGTTGCCCACGTGATACTCACCCATCCGCCGCTCGTTCCACGGACTAGACACCCCGAAGGGTGAC
>NZ_JAHLPW010000044.1 GCF_018918075.1 Virgibacillus sp. MSJ-26 | reverse complement strand
CAAAGGAGGAGTGGTGGCAAAGGAAAGCACACGTTCAAAACTTAGAGCGTGTGCTTTTGTCATCCATTATAAAAATGAATTATTTTAGAAGTTTGGCGGCATTAGAGTTTTCTGTTTTTCAAGAATGATATCTTTAAACCAGGCAACTGGGACAAGCTACACAAAAAATATGCTCCGCGATTTAAACAGGAATTCAGCATGGTGTTTGAACCATTGGGATCTCCGGTGACTTTACAAGGTGAGCAAGAGGATACACTCCCGTTTTAATAAATTCTGCATATTGATTAGGAGATAACTTTGCAAGATTCCATTGATAGCGATCGTTGTTATAATAATCCATATAGTCATCAATCTTTATTTGAAGTTCCGAAAATGTATTTAAATTGTGAAGGTTTTTCATATCATCTTTCATATGTCCGAAGAAAGATTCTTGCGGAGCGTTATCCCAACAGTTTCCTCGACGCGACATCGATTGACGTAATTCTTTGTCATTCAGTAGCGATTGGAATTTCATACTTGTATAGTGTATGCCTTGATCGGAATGGATCAGGGTTTTCTGATTTTTAGGAATAGAGTGGTTCTCTATTAATTGCTCAATGGTTTTCAATACAAAATCAACTTCCAATGATTCACTAGACACATATGAGAGTATTTGATTGGTATAGGCGTCCTTAATGGTAGATAAATAGGCTTTCTGACCTCGACCAAAGTACAAATAGGTAATATCAGTAAGCAAGACTACTTTTGGACCGTAAGCTTTAAATTGACGTTCTAAATGATTAGGCTTTATTGTGTTTTCTTGTTTTGCTTTGGCCATTCGCCTGTACGGATTGGCTTTTCTAATCGGGCATACTAGATTGTATTTATTCATCAATCGTTGAATTTTTTTACGGTTCATCAGGATTCCTGTTTGAAGCAAACGCATATGAATGCCTCTTGATCCCTTATCATACCCACGGTGTTGATAAGCTTCTAAAATCAATTCAAAATCAGCGCGATTGCGTTTCTCTTGCTCGTTACGTTTATCTTCATTCTTGAGCCATCCATAATAACCGGAGCGAGAAACCTGCGCAATCTTACATAGCCACTTGATATTCAAGAGATTGTGATCTCTTTCTATTAATGTTTGGATGAGTTGATATTTTTCTTGTGCGAAACTTTGGCTGCTTTGCGATGGATAAAATTTGTTTTTTTTAAAGCCTCTATTTGTTGTTTTTGTAAGGCCACTTGATGTTTTAGATAGGCAATTTCTTCCTCTGACGTACGATTTTTCGTACGAGGGCGACCAGAATTTTGACTTCGAAGATCCACAAAGCCTTCCGGTCGCTCGCTCATCTTACGCATACGACGTGCGAATTCATCGACCCTTTGTTTACCTAACATTCGAGTATCAAAGCCTGCCTCTTGGAAAATTTGGGTAGGAAGTTTGCCAGAAGCATATTCCATCATGAAATGCACCTTGAAATCCTCTGAGTAAGTGATTGCTTTATAAGAAACTTTATCCACGT
>NZ_JAHLPW010000043.1 GCF_018918075.1 Virgibacillus sp. MSJ-26 | reverse complement strand
AAAACATACTAAGATTAGTGGGTAATGTCATCGACGGATGACATTACCCACTATTTTCTTTTTATAAGGTATAGTGAGAAGTGAAAGAAAGCCCGACCGAAGCCTCAGGGATCACGAATCCGAATAAAAAACCGGGCTTCTTCACTTTCATTTTTGAATCAGGTTTAAGTATGTTGGGGCCACCGAGCTCGTGTATAGGAAATTGGAATCGAAATGAATAAGTGAAGATCTTTCAAAAAAAGAAAAGAGGTAGTTAAATGGGAATAGTCATAGCTTTAGATATTTCAATGGGAAAAAGTTATAAAGTTGTTTATGATGACCAAATATGTCTTTCAGAGGGGGAAATAGTACATAATCAAGCTGGATTTCAAAAGCTAATGACTGAAATCCAAACACTTCCTAATGATTTGATGCTAGTTTTTGAATCTACAGGTATTTACTCTAAACCCGTAGAAACATTTTGCCAAAAAAATCAGATTCGTTATTGTGTATTAAACCCCTTGGAAGCAAAAAAACAATTAGAACAAGGAACTTTACGTAGTTGGAAAACAGATAAGCATGATGCTCATAAACTGGCACAAGTGCATCAACAAAATATTCGTTCAGAAAAAATACAACAACCCGATATTTATCATGAAATGCGTGATTTATCTCGTTTTCACCAAGAAATAGAAGATGACATAAAACGTACAAGAATGCACTTACACAATACACTCCAACTATGTTTTCCAGAATTAGAACAGTTCTTTTCAAGTAGAGTCACGCCATACGCATTATCTTTAATTGAACTATTTCCACATCCTGAATTTGTATTACAAACAAGTAAAACAAAGATCAAAAATCTTTTAATAAAAAGTACTCCTAAAAAAATATCAGAAAATCGCGCAAAACAAAAAGCAATTGATATTATAGAATACGCAAAAGAGTCTTATCCAGCTGTTTCTTCAGGCAGTATACAGACTCAAAAAGTTCAATACTACTCAAGGCAGCTTCTTCAATTGTTGAAGGAAAAGGAGAATATCTCAAAACAAATGATAGAGAAAGCCAAACAACTTCCAGAATTTGAACTACTCATAAGTTTTCCGGGTATAGGTGAAATTAGTGCTGCACTTTTCATTGGTGAAATTGGAGACATATCCAGATTCTCAAATCATAAGAAAGTCAATGCTTTTATTGGAATTGATATCCGAAGATATCAATCTGGAAAATATGCAGGTCAAGATCGCATTAATAAGCGTGGAAATCCAAAGGGAAGAAAAGTTTTATATTTCATTGTACGAAATATGATCCGCCAGCAAAAGTCGGCACCAAATCATATTGTAGATTACTACTATAAGCTAAAAAAACAACCTCACCCTAAAAAGGACAAGGTTGCGGTAGTAGCTTGTATGAACAAGCTACTCAAATGTATTTATTCCGTGGTCAGGAACAATACAAAGTACGATTATTCGCACACGGTCTCTACGGACCAATAAATCATACACATTATATCACATATCTTCCCACAGTTTAAAAAATTAAATACATGGGGTTTATTTGATATGCCAAATTTTTTCAATCAATAAATCCTTATTGAATTTATAAGGTTTAGACTTGACTAATCGTAGGAAA
>NZ_JAHLPW010000042.1 GCF_018918075.1 Virgibacillus sp. MSJ-26 | reverse complement strand
CGCTTTGATATGCTCCCTTTTGAGTAGACAGTTAAAAAATAAAAAAACAACTATTCAAAAGGAGAGGTATTCATTGGCAAATCCATATTATTCACCCGACTTTAAATGGAAAGTAGTTCAGGAATATAAAAAAGAAGGCCGAATTTTAGCCAAGATGACCAGAAAATATGGTGTTCACCATTCAAGCATTAAAGAGTGGGAGCGTATCGTAAATAAAGAAGGTAAAAAAGGTTTAAAAGACCAGGGGCCTCAAAAATCTTATTCCAAAAAGTTGAAGAAAGCAGCCATTAAAGATTATCTATCAGGCAATTATTCTTTGCGCGAAGTAACGTATAAACATAAAATTTCAAGCCCATCAGTTTTAAGAAAGTGGATAAAGGATTACAATCGTCATAAAGACATACTCAAACGAGCGGAAGAAAGAGGTATCCCTATGACGAATAAGAGACGTAAAACGACTCAAAAACAACGAATTGAAATTGTGAAACAAGCACTTCAAAATGAAAAAGATTATCAATATACAGCTGAACTTTATGGTGTGTCCTACCAACAGGTTTATCAGTGGGTTCGTAAGTACGAGAAGGATGGCTGGGATGGACTTCAGGATCGTCGTGGAAAACCTAAGCCGGAAAGTGCCCTGACCACGGAAGAAAAGCTAAGGCGTCAACTTCGAGAAAAAGAGAATGAAAATATACAACTCCAAGCTGAGGTAGATTTTTTAAAAAAGTTGGAAGCGTTGGAAAGGGGGGAAACAAAACAGTAACACGGATTCGTTATGAGAAGTATTATCAGGCCATTGAAGCATTAAAAAAAGAAAAAATGCATTATACAATTCAATTATTGTGTGACGTTGCCGGCGTCAGTAAAGCAGGCTTTTACAAATGGAAAAATCGTGAAGATACACCGGAAGATCAATTTAATAAAAAAGTTATGGAAGATATTCAAGACCTTCATCAAGAAAGAGATGGAATCTTGGGGTACCGCCGTATGACCACATTTTTAAACCGTAAATATCAGAAAGAGAAACTAGACAGGATTGTTAATGAAAAGCGGGTTTATCGTTTGATGAACCTTCTCGGAATAAAGTCTGTTATTCGTCGCAAGAGAAATTATAACTATAAACCATCAAAGGGAATACATACGGCCAAAAACATCTTGGATCGTGACTTTAACGCTTCTAAGTCAAATGAAAAATGGGTTACAGATGTAACGGAATTTAAATTTGGTGAAGGTAAGAAAGCTTATTTAAGTGCTATTTTAGATTTATATGATAAACGAATTGTAAGTTACAAACTAACACGTGCCAATAATAATGAATTAGTGTTTGATACGGTAAATGAAGCGATTAGTAAGCTTTCTAATGAATACCCTTTACTTCATACTGACCGAGGGGTTCAATATACATCAAATGGTTTTAGACGGATCATGGAGAATGCGAAATTACAACATAGTATGTCTCGCCCTGGTAAGTGTATTGATAACGGGCCTATAGAAGGTTTTTGGGGAACGTTGAAGTGCGAGAAGTATTATTTATATACGTGGGGAAGATCCTCGTTTGAACAGCTGGAAGAGGCTATAGATGAATACATTCATTTTTACAATTATGAACGTTTTCAACAGAACTTAGACGGACTAGCCCCACTGGAATATACAGAGCTATCCGCCTAATTGTTTATCTTTTTATTTATACTGTCTACTTGACAGGGGTCGGTTCACTTTCCGTGGGCG
>NZ_JAHLPW010000041.1 GCF_018918075.1 Virgibacillus sp. MSJ-26 | reverse complement strand
AGATAATATGCTTATTCATTGAAATGACTTTTTAAAGATAGTTAAGTGAAGAAGAGCGCACGGTGGATGCCTTGGCACTAGGAGCTGATGAAGGACGGGACTAACACCGATATGCTTCGGGGAGTTGTAAGTAAACTGCGATCCGGAGATTTCCGAATGGGGGAACCCACTGTTCGTAATGGAACAGTACGTGTATCTGAATACATAGGATGCACGAGGCAGACCTGGGGAACTGAAACATCTCAGTACCCAGAGGAAGAGAAAGCAAATGCGATTTCCCAAGTAGCGGCGAGCGAAACGGAAACAGCCCAAACCAGTGAGTTTACTCACTGGGGTAGTAGGACATTCCATATGGAGTTACCAAGAGATTTCTTAAATGAATCGATCTGGAACGATCAGCCAAAGAAGGTAAGAGCCCTGTAATTGAAAGGAAGTCTCCTCCGGAGTGTATCCTGAGTACGGCGGAACACGAGAAATTCCGTCGGAATCCGGGAGGACCATCTCCCAAGGCTAAATACTCCCTAGTGACCGATAGTGAACCAGTACCGTGAGGGAAAGGTGAAAAGCACCCCGGAAGGGGAGTGAAATAGAACCTGAAACCGTGTGCTTACAAGTAGTCGGAGCACGTTAATGTGTGACGGCGTACCTTTTGTAGAATGGACCGGCGAGTTACGATTGTATGCAAGGTTAAGTGTTAAGCACGAAGCCGCAGCGAAAGCGAGTCTGAATAGGGCGATTTGAGTATGCAGTCGTAGACCCGAAACCGTGTGATCTACCCATGTCCAGGGTGAAGGTCAGGTAACACTGACTGGAGGCCCGAACCCACGTATGTTGAAAAATGCGGGGATGAGGTGTGGGTAGGGGTGAAAAGCCAATCGAACACGGAGATAGCTGGTTCTCTCCGAAATAGCTTTAGGGCTAGCCTCAAATGTAGAGTACTGGAGGTAGAGCACTGATTGAACTAGGGGCCCTTACCGGGTTACTGAATTCAGTCAAACTCCGAATGCCAGTTACTTGTATTTGGGAGTCAGACTATGTGTGATAAGGTTCATAGTCGAGAGGGAAACAACCCAGACCACCGGCTAAGGTCCCAAAGTATACGTTAAGTGGGAAAGGATGTGGAGTTGCACAGACAACCAGTATGTTGGCTTAGAAGCAGCCACCATTTAAAGAGTGCGTAATAGCTCACTGGTCGAGTGACTCTGCGCCGAAAATGTATCGGGGCTAAACGTATCACCGAAGCCGTGGATTGTTCTTAGAACAATGGTAGGAGAGCGTTCTAAGTGTTGTGAAGTCAGACCGTGAGGACTGGTGGAACGCTTAGAAGTGAGAATGCCGGTATGAGTAGCGAAAAAAGAGTGAGAATCTCTTTCACCGAATGTCTAAGGTTTCCTGAGGAAGGCTCGTCCTCTCAGGGTTAGTCGGGACCTAAGCCGAGGCCGAAAGGCGTAGGCGATGGATAACAGGTCGATATTCCTGTACCACCTCATGAGCGTTTGAGCAATGGGGGGACGCAGTAGGATACGGAAAGCGCACTGATGGATATGTGCGCCCAAGCAGCAAGAGAGTTGGATAGGCAAATCCGTCCAACAATCTCAAACTGTGATGGGGAGCGAATATTTCGCGAAGTTCCTGATTTCACACTGCCAAGAAAATCCTCTAGTGAGTTCATAGGTGCCCGTACCGCAAACCGACACAGGTAGACGAGGAGAGAATCCTAAGGTGAGCGGGACAACTCTCGTTAAGGAACTCGGCAAAATGACCCCGTAACTTCGGGAGAAGGGGTGCTTGACTCTTACGAGTTGAGCCGCAGTGAATAGGCCCAAGCGACTGTTTAGCAAAAACATAGGTCTCTGCGAAGCCGAAAGGCGAAGTATAGGGGCTGACACCTGCCCGGTGCTGGAAGGTTAAGGGGACACGTTAGCTTTTAGCGAAGCGTTGAACCGAAGCCCCAGTAAACGGCGGCCGTAACTATAACGGTCCTAAGGTAGCGAAATTCCTTGTCGGGTAAGTTCCGACCCGCACGAAAGGTGCAACGACTTGGGCACTGTCTCAACGAGAGACCCGGTGAAATTATACTATGCGTGAAGATGCGCATTACCCGCGACAGGACGGAAAGACCCCGTGGAGCTTTACTGTAGCCTGATATTGAGTGTTTGTGCAGTTTGTACAGGATAGGTGGGAGCCTTTGAAACGTGAGCGCCAGCTTACGTGGAGGCACCGGTGGGATACCACCCTAACTGTATGAACATTCTAACCCAGGGCCGTGATCCGGTCCGGAGACAGTTTCAGGCAGGCAGTTTGACTGGGGCGGTCGCCTCCTAAAAGGTAACGGAGGCGCCCAAAGGTTCCCTCAGAATGGTTGGAAATCATTCGCAGAGTGTAAAGGCACAAGGGAGCTTGACTGCGAGACCTACAAGTCGAGCAGGGACGAAAGTCGGGCTTAGTGATCCGGTGGTTCCGCATGGAAGGGCCATCGCTCAACGGATAAAAGCTACCCCGGGGATAACAGGCTTATCTCCCCCAAGAGTTCACATCGACGGGGAGGTTTGGCACCTCGATGTCGGCTCATCGCATCCTGGGGCTGTAGTCGGTCCCAAGGGTTGGGCTGTTCGCCCATTAAAGCGGTACGCGAGCTGGGTTCAGAACGTCGTGAGACAGTTCGGTCCCTATCCGTCGTGGGCGTTGGAAGTTTGAGAGGAGCTGTCCTTAGTACGAGAGGACCGGGATGGACACACCGCTGGTGTACCAGTTGTTCCGCCAGGAGCATAGCTGGGTAGCTACGTGTGGAACGGATAAGTGCTGAAAGCATCTAAGCATGAAGCCATCCTCAAGATAAGACTTCCCATCATTTTAAATGAGTAAGATCCCTCAGAGACGATGAGGTTGATAGGTCCGAGGTAGAAGCGTGGTGACACGTGAAGCTGACGGATACTAATTGATCGAGGACTTAACTAACTTTT
>NZ_JAHLPW010000040.1 GCF_018918075.1 Virgibacillus sp. MSJ-26 | reverse complement strand
TAAAAAAAGAACGAAGTCGAGATCAGGGAATGAGTTTATAAAATAAAAAAAGCACCTGAAAAGGTGTCTTTTTTTGATGGTTTTGAACTTGTTCTTTCTTATCTTGATACATATAGAAACAACAAGTTTTTATTTTTATAGTTTACATCGCGTTTAAAGTGTTGGTGTGATTGGCTTTATAAGGTTAATGAACCTTTAAAAATCCTTGCACAGAAAAATACCCTATGTTATTGTTTAAGTTACCACACAAAAACAAATTTACATAGGGGGTTTCTGTATTAATTATGTGCAATAATAATAGCATTAATTCAGATGAAAAATCAAGTGTACTAATCGACAAAACAAAAAGTGGAAAAATAAGACCTTGGCGAGAAAAGAAAATGGCAAATGTAGATTATTTTGAACTCTTGCATATTCTTGAATTTAAAAAGGCTGAACGTGTAAAAGATTGTGCAGAGGTACTTGAATATAAAGTGAGTTATGAAACGGGAGAAAAAACGTTATATCGTGTGTGGTTTTGTAAATCTCGATTATGTCCAATGTGCAACTGGAGGAGAGCAATGAAGCATGGTATTCAGTCACAAAAGGTTGTTGCAGAAGTTATCAAACAAAAACCAACAGTTCGTTGGCTTTTCCTTACGTTGACCGTTAGAAATGTTTATGATGGTACTGAATTAAATAAAAGTTTATCGGATATGTCAAAAGGTTTTAATCGTATGATGAAATATAAGAAAATTAATAAAAACTTAGTTGGTTTTATGCGAGCGACAGAAGTAACTGTAAATAATATAGATAATTCTTATAACCAACACATGCATGTGTTGGTTTGTGTAGAAAGCACTTATTTTTATAACACTGAAAACTATGTGAATCAAAAGCAATGGATTCAATTTTGGAAAAGAGCTATGAAATTAGATTATGATCCAAACGTTAAAGTCCAAATGATTCGACCAAAAAATAAACATAAATCTGATATAAAATCAGCCATTGATGAAACTGCAAAATATCCAGTAAAAGATACAGATTTTATGACTGATGACGAAGAAAGAAATTTGCAGCGTTTAGCTGATTTGGAGGAAGGACTTTATCGAAAAAGATTAATTTCATATGGTGGTTTATTAAAGGAAATTCATAAGGAATTAAATCTTGATGACGCAGAAGATGGCGATTTAATACATACAGATGATGAAGAAAAAGCAGATGAAGATGGCTTTTCTATTATTGCAATGTGGAATTGGGAACGGAAAAATTATTTTATTAAAGAGTAATTCAACAAAAGGGCCAAGATTGTTTAAGCAAAACAAGACAAGTTAAGGGGTGCAGTTTACGCACCCCTTAACTTACTTATTAAATAATTTATAGCTATTGAAAAGAGACAAGAATTGCTCAAAGCTAATATTGTTTAAATCGTCAATTCCCGCATGTTTTAAGGATTTGTTAAATTGATTCTTTGTAAATATTTTCTTGTATTCTTTGTTAACCCATTTCATAACGAAATAATTATACTTCTGTTTATCTTTGTACGATATTCTTGATTTTTTTCTATTTAATCTGATAAGCGAGCTATTCACTTTAGGTTTAGGATGAAAATATTCTCTTGGAACCATACTTAATATAGAAATATCAACTTCTGCCATTAAAAGTAACGCCAATGAGCGCTTTGTATTCAATAACCTTTTAGCAAACCCGTATTCCACGATTAAATAACTCTCATCAGCTATACTTTCAAAAACAACTTTGCGTATTATATCCGTACTTATGTTGTAAGGTATATTACCAAATATTTTATAGGATTGGTTTTTAGGAAATTTAAACTGCAATATATCCTTGTTTAAAACTTGAAAATTATCGTGATTAACAAGTTTATTTTCTGTAGTCTTGCATAATTTATGGTCTATTTCAATAGCAGTTACGAAATTACACCTTTGTACTAATTCAAGGGTAAAATGCCCTTTTCCTGAGCCAATTTCAAAGATATTATCATGTTCATTTAAGCTTATATTTGTCATTATTTTATCTACATTACGTTTCGAAGTAATAAAGTTTTGACTGTCTTTTATATTTTTTTTGTTCATTATAACCCTCTTTAATGCGGTTATAATGAATTTTGCTTATCAACGATTCATTATAACCACTTATTTTTTGTTTGGTTGATAATCAACTGTGTTGATTACAAAAATACTAAAAATGCCCATATATTAATTCTCCTTCTTATAAACTTAAAATAATTATAGCACAAGCTCTGATAAATAAGAACATGATGAACGACCGTTAAATTTATACTGCAATCGGGCGCGATTGTTGAATAAGAATACAAAAGATACGAGAGATCATTCTCGTGTCTTTTGTTATTTTAAGTGGTTTTGTCCGTTATCCTGGAAAACCGAAAGTCGAGCAAATTTTGATTTTGCTGAGTACGGCTTTCGGTACGAAAAACATAACGGACAAAATAAAAAAGACAAGGGTTTAAGGTGGAGATTTTTCAGCGCAGCGTTTTGAAAAATACGACCTGTCCCTTGTCTTTTTTAAACGAGCCACGAGAGCAAATCCCCCTTTTGCTGAGGTGGCAGAGGTCAGGTTTTTTTGTTTCTTTTTTCTCGTAAAAAAAAGAAAGGTCTTAAAGGTTTTGTGCATACTGGTAATCAGTATGCAGGGTTTTGTTGGCAGAGCCAATAGCCTCGCAGAGCACACACTTTATGGATATAAAGTATAGTATGTTATACTTTACATGGAAGTAATTGCCGGAAAAGAGCAAAAATGCCTCACATTTGTGCCACCTAAAAAGGAGCGATTTACATATGAGTTATGCAGTTTGTAGAATGCAAAAAGTGAAATCAGCTGGACTAAAGGGCATGCAATTTCATAATCAAAGAGAGCGAGAAAGTAGAACGAATGAAGATATTGACAGAGAGCGAACGCATGAAAATTATGATTTGCAAAACGATGAAAACATAAATTATAACGAACGTGTAAAAGACATAATCGATTCACAAAAAACAGGTACACGAAAAACAAGAAAAGATGCTGTTCTTGTAAATGAGTTGTTAGTAACATCTGACCGAGATTTTTTTGAGCGACTGGATCCAGGAGAACAAAAACGATTTTTTGAGGAAAGTTATAAATTATTTTCTGAACGATACGGCAAGCAAAATATTGCTTACGCAACAGTCCATAATGATGAGCAAACCCCTCACATGCATTTAGGTGTTGTGCCTATGCGTGATGGAAAATTACAAGGAAAAAATGTGTTTAATCGTCAAGAACTGTTATGGTTACAAGATAAATTCCCCGAGCATATGAAAAAACAGGGTTTTGAGTTGAAGCGTGGTGAACGTGGCTCTGACCGTAAACATATTGAGACAGCTAAATTTAAAAAACAAACTTTGGAAAAAGAGATTGATTTTCTAGAAAAAAACTTAGCAGTTAAAAAAGATGAATGGACTGCTTATAGCGATAAAGTTAAATCAGATTTAGAAGTACCAGCGAAACGACACATGAAAAATGTTGAAGTGCCAACGGGTGAAAAGTCCATGTTTGGTTTAGGAAAAGAAATAATGAAAACAGAAAAGAAACCAACTAAAAATGTTGTTATATCGGAGCGTGACTATAAAAACTTAGTGACTGCTGCGAGAGATAACGATAAGTTAAAACAGCATGTTAGAAATCTCATGAGTACTGATATGGCGAGAGAATATAAAAAATTAAGTAAAGAACATGGGCAAGTTAAAGAAAAATATAGTGGTCTTGTAGAGCGATTTAACGAAAATGTAAATGATTATAATGAGTTGCTTGAAGAAAATAAGTCTTTAAAGTCTAAAATAAGCGATTTAAAGCGTGATGTGAGTTTAATCTATGAAAGCACTAAGGAATTCCTTAAGGAACGTACAGACGGCTTAAAAGCCTTTAAAAACGTTTTTAA
>NZ_JAHLPW010000039.1 GCF_018918075.1 Virgibacillus sp. MSJ-26 | reverse complement strand
TGTCGCAAAAATGCCCCCTAGCCCCCATTTACATGGGGGAATAAGACCTTGCCTTTTTTGAAAAAAAGCCAACCTTAAAAAACTTTTCCCTCGCCGGTAGGCAGTCGAAAAAATGTATTTTTCCGACAAGCCAAGAGGGTACTTTTGCTAATGTGTCAATTCCTTAAATTCTCGTCATGGATCAGCACAAACCGCTGTTCCATTCCTGCGATTTACCATTGACACATACCACGCATAAGTTTCCCCTCCCTTTATTTCCTAGCCAACGAAGGATTGGCTTTATGCCAATCGGTCTTATGCCTTTAGGCTACTGGTTAGCTTTATGCTAACCTATAAGGCTTTAGCCAAAACTATAAAAAATTATCATTCTATAAAACTATGAGAGCACTCACTTTATATATAGATAAGAGAAAATTTATATGTAAAACGAGTTTATCACTTATATACCAATGGTTTAGGTCAATTTAAGATTGTCTAATTTCTCGGACATTATTGTCTAATTTTCTGTACATTTTTGTCTAATTTAGTTTGACATTTTTGTCTAATGTTGTTAACATATAGACAAAATAAAGGAGGAAATAATATGCCACAAGAGAGAAAAGAAAGTGAAGTAATATATAACGGTTCAAGCAGATGGAAAAACCTTGATACAGGCGAAATAATAGAAGCTAATGATGTAATTAAAAAGACTAGTAGAAATGGATTTATGATTACTTATTTAACAGCTATAATTCAGCTGATAGATAATCTAGGCAACAGAAAAATGCAAGTCGTTAAATACATATTAGAGAATATGGAAAAATCCACTAACACATTAATTATTACAACAACAGAACTTGCAAAAAAATCAAAAGTATCACGTCAAACCGTTTCAGATACTCTAAAAATACTGGAAGAATCACAAATAATTGCTAGAAAAACAGGTGCTATAATGATTCATTCAAATTTAGTTCATCGTGGAAACCATAGTAAAGAAAAATATTTACTTGCACGATTTCAAGAATGGGGTAAAGATGATGAGGGACTTGATATATAATGATTTGCACTTATTGCCAAACAAAACAAGAAAACAAAAAAATCTGTTCCTTTTGTGAAGCAGATCTAACCCAAGAACGCCCCAAAAAGAAACAGACCTTATCGCAAGAAGAAGCATACCAAACTCAACCCGAATTATCAAAATATCATACATATGATTTATTGCTTTTATTAAGCTATTTAAGAGAACAACGTTCAACTGCATATAAAACCATGCAAAGCGTTAGAAAAGCACCAAATGAGGTAAAAACAAGCCGTAACGATTATGATGAACTAAACGAATACGGACAAGAATTTTATCGTGAAGCTACTGCAAGAAAAAACATCATAGAACAGATTTTAATTGACCGCATGGGATACTATCCCAAACGAGTAGATAACAAATTATTAGACGCTTTAGAATCAAAAATTGAAAGGAATGGTACTTCATGAAAGCTGTAATTGACTATAAAGAACTTGAAAATTTTTTATCTTACTTAGAAGATAAAACGGATGATGTTTATGAACGTGAAGTCCAGCAAGCCATTAAACGATTTTTAGATAAACAAGTAACAACTGTAAATGGTGAGATAATTAAGTAAGATAGTTCAACAAACGGGCCATTTAATGGAATAACTTCTTGCGAAAATGAAGTATAATTGTTATTGAACACGGAGCAGAAATATGGCCGTACCTCTTGAATCAGGCTATTATGTGGAATAAAGCCAGTTGAACTAACGGGCAGATTTGTTTAGTAAGGATTTCAATATGGAAATAGAAATGCATGGTAAAATAGGTTAAAAAGGATGTGGTCATTCTTGAAAATTTCTTTAATTGTTGCGATGGATAAGAAAAGAGTAATCGGCAAGGATAACGACATTCCATGGAGAATTTCTAGTGATTGGGAATATGTAAAAAACACTACAAAAGGACATGCAATCATATTAGGTAGAAAGAACCTTCAATCAATCGGAAGAGCTTTACCTGACAGAAGAAATATTATTTTGACTAGAGATAAAAACTTTAACTTTAAGGATTGTGAAATTGCCCATTCAATAGAAGCTGCATTTAAGTTATGCGAAAATGAAGAAGAGGTTTTCATTTTCGGGGGAGAACAGATATATGTTATGTTCTTGCCTTATGTTGAGAAAATGTACGTTACAAAAATTCATCATGAATTCGAAGGAGATACATTTTTTCCAGTAGTTAATTTTGACGATTGGAAAGAAGTATCTGTTGAAAAAGGAATAAAAGATGAAAAGAATCCTTACGATTATTATTTTCATATATATGAGAGAATTCGTTAAACTAACGGAGAACGTTAGTTTAACAAGTTATATAGAAAACACCCTCATCTGATCTTCCACAATCGGGCGCGATTGTTGAAGAAAGCCATTTGCCATTAAGGCTAAGGGGTTGCCATAAAGGCAACCTCTTTTTGTTAGGAAAGAAGGAGATAAAGAACTGGAATAGTAATCGCACTTGTAGCAGCACCATATTTTAATGCGTCTATAATATTTGTCACGAGTGCCCCATGTTTTGCATTAGAGACTAAGTCCCTCGTCTCTTGCTCTGCTTTTTTGACTGTTTCGTTGAGATTTCTCTTTATGTTCGTCATGCTCGTGCTTATTTCGTTGTTTATCTGATTCAATTCCTCCACGTTCGATTTTTGCATCTCTTGAACTGCTTTGACCGTCTTGTTGTTGCTCTTTTCCATTTCCTCGTGTCCATTTATCAAAATCGCTTGCAAATTCTCGGCGTTTTCTTCTAACATCTTGCCTTGCGTGTTCAAAATTGATTGCATGTTGCTCATGACTTTGTCCGATTTTTCTTGAATCTGATTCAATTGATTGTGTATCATGACTTCTTTCGCCATTTCCTCGTTCATGTGAACTCTGATATAGCTTTTCATCAGTTCGTTGAGTTCCTTCGTTTCTTGAAATAGCTCGCTCATGTTCCTGTTCTCGTTCAATTTGTCTTGCAAAGACATGTTCTAACCCCTCCCTTTCATAATCAGCACCCAATTTATTGGCTCGTATAAAGCGTTCACGCTCTGGATGTTTAAAGCTAAGGGTTTTACCCCTTAATTTCGTTTCAACTCCGTAAACGTCATTTAAATGCCTTTTAAAGCTATCAAAATTTGTCGAATTATCTCGAGCGTACTCAATCGCTTCACGAAGTTCATCTTTCCAAGAGATTTTATTTTTTTCTAGTAAATGTTGTTCTGCCAAAGTATGACGAACACTAGCGTTATGCTCCTTTACAACTGATAAATCATGACTTTTACAAACTTCATCACTCAATGATCTAGCACGCTCGATTGCTTCTTTTCCATGTGCTTGATACTTCTTTCCAGTTTCAAAGTTAACGGAATTAATCACGATATGATTATGAATGTGGTCTGTATCATCATGCGTATAGACTGCCACCTCATGTCCTGGTGCTAATTTTTCAGCTAATTCTAAACCTACTTGATTCGCTTTTTCGGGTGTAACCTCGTCAGGTTTGAATGACTGTATGACGTGATGTGCTTGTATTCCATCATTTTTAGAAAAAAGTTCTCTCGTTTGTTTCATTTGCGATTTTGCATAATCTATATCGAGATTATGACCATCTTTTTCAACTGCTCTTTTTTCCGCATAATTGCATAGTTGACTTGCAGAACCAGTCATACCTAATTGAATTGTTGCCATATCTCATGCAACTCCTTTTTGATAGCTTGGAGTTCCTCGCTATCAATTTTTCCGTTGCTTGCATTTGCTCGCCTTGTAAGCTGATTGACGTTGTTCCCAATCGCTCGCAACTGCTTTGCTATCTCAATCGCCCCCGATTTATCAACCTTGGGGGGCTTCATGCGATACCCCATTGCCCGCTTTTTCGCAAAAGCTGGCACACTCATATGAAAATTGTTCGCTGTTTGCTCCAATTCTTCATATTCGTGGTCGCTCACACGAAATTTAATCTGTCGATTATCTTTCCTGTTCTCTCCCATAAATCCCACCTCGTATTGCTCATTTTTCAATCGCACTAGCAAGCATTTAAATGTGTTCTTATTATCCACATTTTATCATGCTTTCTCGGTAGTGGCAAGCTCTATATTTGGTACCCAAATAACGCTTGTTTTTGCTGTCGCAAAAATGCCCCCTAGCCCCCATTTACATGGGGGAATAAGACCTTGCCTTTTTTGAAAAAAAGCCAACCTTAAAAAACTTTTCCCTCGCCGGTAGGCAGTCGAAAAAATGTATT
>NZ_JAHLPW010000038.1 GCF_018918075.1 Virgibacillus sp. MSJ-26 | reverse complement strand
TACAAGATAAATTCCCCGAGCATATGAAAAAACAGGGTTTTGAGTTGAAGCGTGGTGAACGTGGCTCTGACCGTAAACATATTGAGACAGCTAAATTTAAAAAACAAACTTTGGAAAAAGAGATTGATTTTCTAGAAAAAAATTTAGCAGTTAAAAAAGATGAATGGACTGCTTATAGCGATAAAGTTAAATCAGATTTAGAAGTACCAGCGAAACGACACATGAAAAGTGTTGAAGTGCCAACGGGTGAAAAGTCCATGTTTGGTTTGGGAAAAGAAATAATGAAAACAGAAAAGAAACCAACCAAAAATGTTGTTATATCGGAGCGTGATTATAAAAACTTAGTGACTGCTGCGAGAGATAACGATAGGTTAAAACAGCATGTTAGAAATCTCATGAGTACTGATATGGCGAGAGAATATAAAAAATTAAGTAAAGAACATGGGCAAGTTAAAGAAAAATATAGTGGTCTTGTAGAGCGATTTAATGAAAATGTAAATGATTATAATGAGTTGCTTGAAGAAAATAAGTCTTTAAAGTCTAAAATAAGCGATTTAAAGCGTGATGTGAGTTTAATCTATGAAAGCACTAAGGAATTCCTTAAGGAACGTACAGACGGCTTAAAAGCCTTTAAAAACGTTTTTAAGGGGTTTGTAGACAAGGTAAAGGATAAAACAGCACAATTCCAAGAAAAACACGATTTAGAACCTAAAAAGAACGAATTTGAACTAACTCATAACCGAGAGGTAAAAAAAGAACGAAGTCGAGATCAGGGAATGAGTTTATAAAATAAAAAAAGCACCTGAAAAGGTGTCTTTTTTTGATGGTTTTGAACTTGTTCTTTCTTATCTTGATACATATAGAAATAACGTCATTTTTATTTTAGTTGCTGAAAGGTGCGTTGAAGTGTTGGTATGTATGTGTTTTAAAGTATTGAAAACCCTTAAAATTGGTTGCACAGAAAAACCCCATCTGTTAAAGTTATAAGTGACCAAACAAATAACTAAATAGATGGGGGTTTCTTTTAATATTATGTGTCCTAATAGTAGCATTTATTCAGATGAAAAATCAAGGGTTTTAGTGGACAAGACAAAAAGTGGAAAAGTGAGACCATGGAGAGAAAAGAAAATCGCTAATGTTGATTACTTTGAACTTCTGCATATTCTTGAATTTAAAAAGGCTGAAAGAGTAAAAGATTGTGCTGAAATATTAGAGTATAAACAAAATCGTGAAACAGGCGAAAGAAAGTTGTATCGAGTGTGGTTTTGTAAATCCAGGCTTTGTCCAATGTGCAACTGGAGGAGAGCAATGAAACATGGCATTCAGTCACAAAAGGTTGTTGCTGAAGTTATTAAACAAAAGCCAACAGTTCGTTGGTTGTTTCTCACATTAACAGTTAAAAATGTTTATGATGGCGAAGAATTAAATAAGAGTTTGTCAGATATGGCTCAAGGATTTCGCCGAATGATGCAATATAAAAAAATTAATAAAAATCTTGTTGGTTTTATGCGTGCAACGGAAGTGACAATAAATAATAAAGATAATTCTTATAATCAGCACATGCATGTATTGGTATGTGTGGAACCAACTTATTTTAAGAATACAGAAAACTACGTGAATCAAAAACAATGGATTCAATTTTGGAAAAAGGCAATGAAATTAGACTATGATCCAAATGTAAAAGTTCAAATGATTCGACCGAAAAATAAATATAAATCGGATATACAATCGGCAATTGACGAAACTGCAAAATATCCTGTAAAGGATACGGATTTTATGACCGATGATGAAGAAAAGAATTTGAAACGTTTGTCTGATTTGGAGGAAGGTTTACACCGTAAAAGGTTAATCTCCTATGGTGGTTTGTTAAAAGAAATACATAAAAAATTAAACCTTGATGACACAGAAGAAGGCGATTTGATTCATACAGATGATGACGAAAAAGCCGATGAAGATGGATTTTCTATTATTGCAATGTGGAATTGGGAACGGAAAAATTATTTTATTAAAGAGTAGTTCAACAAACGGGCCATATTGTTGTATAAGTGATGAAATACTGAATTTAAAACTTAGTTTATATGTGGTAAAATGTTTTAATCAAGTTTAGGAGGAATTAATTATGAAGTGTAATGAATGTAACAGGGTTCAATTAAAAGAGGGAAGCGTATCATTAACCCTATAAACTACGTCTGCCCTCATTATTGGAGGGTGAAATGTGAATACATCCTATTCACAATCGAATTTACGACACAACCAAATTTTAATTTGGCTTTGCATTTTATCTTTTTTTAGCGTATTAAATGAAATGGTTTTGAACGTCTCATTACCTGATATTGCAAATGATTTTAATAAACCACCTGCGAGTACAAACTGGGTGAACACAGCCTTTATGTTAACCTTTTCCATTGGAACAGCTGTATATGGAAAGCTATCTGATCAATTAGGCATCAAAAGGTTACTCCTATTTGGAATTATAATAAATTGTTTCGGGTCGGTAATTGGGTTTGTTGGCCATTCTTTCTTTTCCTTACTTATTATGGCTCGTTTTATTCAAGGGGCTGGTGCAGCTGCATTTCCAGCACTCGTAATGGTTGTAGTTGCGCGCTATATTCCAAAGGAAAATAGGGGTAAAGCATTTGGTCTTATTGGATCGATAGTAGCCATGGGAGAAGGAGTCGGTCCAGCGATTGGTGGAATGATAGCCCATTATATTCATTGGTCCTATCTTCTACTCATTCCTATGATAACAATTATCACTGTTCCGTTTCTTATGAAATTATTAAAGAAAGAAGTAAGGATAAAAGGTCATTTTGATATCAAAGGAATTATACTAATGTCTGTAGGCATTGTATTTTTTATGTTGTTTACAACATCATATAGCATTTCTTTTCTTATCGTTAGCGTGCTGTCATTCCTGATATTTGTAAAACATATCAGGAAAGTAACAGATCCTTTTGTTGATCCCGGATTAGGGAAAAATATACCTTTTATGATTGGAGTTCTTTGTGGGGGAATTATATTTGGAACAGTAGCAGGGTTTGTCTCTATGGTTCCTTATATGATGAAAGATGTTCACCAGCTAAGTACTGCCGAAATCGGAAGTGTAATTATTTTCCCTGGAACAATGAGTGTCATTATTTTCGGCTACATTGGTGGGATACTTGTTGATAGAAGAGGTCCTTTATACGTGTTAAACATCGGAGTTACATTTCTTTCTGTTAGCTTTTTAACTGCTTCCTTTCTTTTAGAAACAACATCATGGTTCATGACAATTATAATCGTATTTGTTTTAGGTGGGCTTTCGTTCACCAAAACAGTTATATCAACAATTGTTTCAAGTAGCTTGAAACAGCAGGAAGCTGGTGCTGGAATGAGTTTGCTTAACTTTACCAGCTTTTTATCAGAGGGAACAGGTATTGCAATTGTAGGTGGTTTATTATCCATACCCTTACTTGATCAAAGGTTGTTACCTATGGAAGTTGATCAGTCAACTTATCTGTATAGTAATTTGTTATTACTTTTTTCAGGAATCATTGTCATTAGTTGGCTGGTTACCTTGAATGTATATAAACATTCTCAAAGGGATTTCTAAATCGTTAAGGGATCAACTTTGGGAGAGAGTTCAAAATTGATCCTTTTTTTATAACAGGAATTCAAATCTTTTTGTTCCATTAAAGGGCGCGATTGCTGAATAAAAGATACGAGAGACCTCTCTTGTATCTTTTTTATTTTGAGTGGTTTTGTCCGTTACACTAGAAAACCGAAAGACAATAAAAATTTTATTCTTGCTGAGTCTGGCTTTCGGTAAGCTAGACAAAACGGACAAAATAAAAATTGGCAAGGGTTTAAAGGTGGAGATTTTTTGAGTGATCTTCTCAAAAAATACTACCTGTCCCTTGCTGATTTTTAAACGAGCACGAGAGCAAAACCCCCCTTTGCTGAGGTGGCAGAGGGCAGGTTTTTTTGTTTCTTTTTTCTCGTAAAAAAAAGAAAGGTCTTAAAGGTTTTATGGTTTTGGTCGGCACTGCCGACAGCCTCGCAGAGCACACACTTTATGAATATAAAGTATAGTGTGTTATTATACTTTACTTGGAAGTGGTTGCCGGAAAGAGCGAAAATGCCTCACATTTGTGCCACCTAAAAAGGAGCGATTTACATATGAGTTATGCAGTTTGTAGAATGCAAAAAGTGAAATCAGCTGGACTAAAAGGCATGCAATTTCATAATCAAAGAGAGCGAAAAAGTAGAACGAATGATGATATTGACCATGAGCGAACACGTGAAAATTATGATTTGAAAAATGATAAAAATATTGATTACAACGAACGTGTCAAAGAAATTATTGAATCACAAAAAACAGGTACAAGAAAAACGAGGAAAGATGCTGTTCTTGTAAATGAGTTGCTAGTAACATCTGACCGAGATTTTTTTGAGCAACTGGATCCAGGAGAACAAAAACGATTTTTTGAGGAAAGTTATAAATTATTTTCCGAACGATATGGCAAGCAAAATATTGCTTATGCAACAGTTCATAATGATGAGCAAACCCCTCACATGCATTTAGGTGTTGTGCCTATGCGTGATGGAAAACTGCAAGGAAAAAATGTGTTTAATCGTCAAGAACTGTTATGGCTACAAGATAAATTCCCCGAGCATATGAAAAAACAGGGTTTTGAGTTGAAGCGTGGTGAACGTGGCTCTGACCGTAAACATATTGAGACAGCTAAATTTAAAAAACAAACTTTGGAAAAAGAGATTGATTTTCTAGAAAAAAA
>NZ_JAHLPW010000037.1 GCF_018918075.1 Virgibacillus sp. MSJ-26 | reverse complement strand
ATTCGTGATCCCTGAGGCTTCGGTCGGGCTTTCTTTCACTTCTCACTATACCTTATAAAAAGAAAATAGTGGGTAATGTCATCCGTCGATGACATTACCCACTAATCTTAGTATGTTTTAATTGCTCATCTTAAATTAGTTCACCTACAATACTTTCATACGTTCCCTCCCAAATATCACGATTCTCCGCGAATTCTTTCGAGGTTACTTTTGCAAATTCCTTAAACTTCTCTTTATAATCATCAGCATCTTTTGATGGAAGGTTCTTTTTCTCCTCATCCACAAACTTCCTAGTGGTTTCTGACATTGGTCCCCATTTAGCAATTTCATTTCCCTTTTCATCAATAAAGACAAATATCGGTATAATGCGCTTACCATCTGTTTGATATTGATCCATTAATTTTAAGTTCTCGTCTCTTGGTAAAAGTTTAACGGGCATGCCTGTTTTTTCAGCTAGGCGCAATAAAATAGGAACACATAGCATGCAGTGGCCACACCATACTTCGGCGAGGGCAATCACTCTAAGATTCTTTTCTTTAATCTTTGTAAGTATTTCTTCATCCTCTGGTAACGTAAAGTTGTTGTATATATGTAAGCAATTATCTTTATGAGATGCCAAAGTATCTAAGTATTCTTCAGGTGTTAGTCCTTTGTCATACCACATATTTAAATCCATCGTTATCCTCTCCTCAAGTGTTATCTATATTAAGTGTACTCAATGTTTGACCTTTGGTAAATAGAAGTGTCTTCGTGATCCCCGTTGAGTCACTGATTTGGTTCTATTTATAGCGATTTAAAAATAAATATAAATACTAGGAAGTGAATCTCAGTCATCATAACTTAAACTATAAATGAAAAAACAAAGGAGGTAATACATTGGATCGATTAATTGAGTTGGATAAAAAGCACTTTATTCATCCGACATCTTCCATCCAGCAACAACAACTAGAGGGACCTAAAGCTATTATGAAAAGTGGAGATGGGATTTATTTAACAGATACGAATGACAACAAATACATTGATGCTATGTCTTCACTCTGGAATGTCAATGTAGGACACGGACGAAAAGAGTTGGCAGCCACAGCTGCAAAACAAATGGAATCCCTAGCATTTAGCTCTGCTTTCTCTTCATTCAGTCATGAACCTGCCATTAAATTGGCGGAAAAAATTGCTCAGTTATCCCCAAAAAGTATGAATGCAGTCTTTTTTACATCTGGTGGTTCAGAGTCAAACGATACTGCTTTTAAATTGGTCAGACACTACTGGAAAATTCAAGGTAAGCCTGAAAAAAGAAAGATTATCTCACTTAAACGTGGGTATCACGGTGTAGCAGCAGGGGCAACGAGTGCAACAGGTATTGCTGATTTCTGGAAAATGGCCGGGCACTTAATGCAAGATTTTTACCATGTAAAATCACCTTATAAATTATCAGCCAAAGAATCACTTCTCTCACTTAGACAAGTCATCCAAGAAGAAGGAGCAGAAACCATCGCTGCTTTTATTGCTGAACCTGTTCAAGGGGCAGGTGGTGTTCTCATTCCACCGCAAGACTATTTTATAGAAATCAGAAAGCTTTGTGATGAGTTTGGTATTTTATTTATCGCCGATGAAGTAATTACGGGATTCGGACGTACAGGAAAAATGTTTGGTCTAGAACACTGGAACGTATTACCTGATGTGATGACCTTTGCGAAAGGGGTGTCTAGTGGTTATATCCCATTAGGTGGTGTCGTTATTTCTGATCATATTCACGACACTATGAAGAAAAAATCAGAGGGGGTCTTGTTCCATGGTTTTACGTACAGTGGCCATCCCACTGCTGCAGCTGTCGGTCTGAAAAACATTGAAATTATTGAACGGGAAAATCTGGTTGAAAATGCTCGTGTCATGGGTGAAAAACTTTATCAGGGTTTTTTAGATTTAAAACACAAAGTAAAGATTGTTTCCGAAGTTAGAACTCTTGGGCTATTAGGTGCCATCGAGCTTGCGAAAAATCCAATAACACATGAACGATTTTCACCAACATCAAATGTAACCTCTAAAGTTATAGAAACTCTGCATGAAAGGGGCGTTATTTGCCGTGGAGTGACTTACGGAGGAACGGATATTATCTGTTTCTCGCCTCCACTTATAATGACTGAAGAACAAATGAATAGCTTACTTGAAAGACTTCATGATGCGTTACAAGCTGTCCAAAAGGGATTGTTAACTTAATGTGCGAAGGGGGAGCACGAAAATGAAAGAGCAGAAACTCTTAAAGATTTTAGGGAATAAAGATGTGTTAGCTTTAGCTTTTGGTGCCATGATTGGTTGGGGTTGGGTTGTTACGACAGGTCTTTGGATCACAGAGGCTGGTTCTTTAGGTGCGATTCTCGCATTTATGATTGGTGGTACTATGGTTGTTTTTGTCGGTCTTACTTATGCCGAATTAGCCTCGTCAGTCCCACTTGCTGGAGGAGAACTTTATTATAGTTTTAAAGCTATGGGGAGATTAGCATCATTTATAACAACATGGGCGATTATTCTCGGATATGTCTCTGTTGTTGCTTTTGAAGCGGTAGCTTTACCAACTGTTTTTGAATATTTAATACCAACCTATAGTAAAGGATACTTATATACAATATCAGGTTGGGACGTCACCATAACGTGGGCAGGGGTAGGAATTTTAGGTTCAATTTTAATTGCTTGGATCAATTATCGAGGGATTAAATTTTCAACGGCGGTCAATTTCATTTTCACTTTACTCATTATTTTAGCTGGAATTATGCTAATTACCGGTAGTACTGTCTCAGGGAACGTCCAGACGATGCAACCTTTCTTTGAAAATGGAGTGACTGGTTTGTTAATTGTAGTAATTATGACCCCCTTTATGTTTGTGGGTTTCGATGTCATTCCTCAAGCAGCTGAAGAGATTAATTTACCACA
This sequence comes from Virgibacillus sp. MSJ-26, assembly GCF_018918075.1. Classification (GTDB taxonomy): domain Bacteria; phylum Bacillota; class Bacilli; order Bacillales; family Amphibacillaceae; genus MSJ-26. The sequence continues at coordinate 2,202 of NZ_JAHLPW010000037.1, read as the reverse complement.
ACGACGAATTGGTCAGTTATTAATTTTATCCGTCATATTAGCAGTAATATGGTATATCGCAATAATATTTGGAGTATCTCATATGTTAAGTCCGAGTGAAATGGCCGAGTCTAATCTCGTCACTGCTGATGCCGTGGTGAAAGCATTTAATGGTAGTCAATTTATGGGGAATCTCCTTGTTCTTGGTGGTATTGGTGGTATTTTAACAAGTTGGATTGGATTTTATGTTGGAGGAAGTCGAGCTATTTACGCGCTTGCCAAGGCAGGAATGCTACCTAAATCATTAGGTGAACTTCATCCAAAGTATAATACACCTCATAAAGCGATTTTATTAATCGGTGTTCTTTCAACATTTGCTCCATTATTGGGTCGTCCAGCTCTTGAATGGTTGGTTGATGCGGGTGGCCTAGGGTTAGTGGTTGCTTGGCTAATGGTAGCTATTTCCTTTATTATTTTACGAAAAAAATCACCCTTAATGGTTCGGCCATTTAAGTTAAAAGGCGGAACTTCTATTGGATGGATTGCAACTGTGATGGCGATTGGGATTGCTATACTATATATGCCTGGTATGCCGTCAGCTCTTATTTGGCCATATGAATGGTTAATCATTTTGGTGTGGTCGTTACTAGGGGTTGTATTTTATAAAATCTCAATGTCTAAATACGGAAAAGACGAGACCGATCAATTTATGAATCAGGAGTTGAGGAAGGTGGTAAAATACGAAAAAAATGATAAATAATAGTCAAAAAATATATTAATCTAACTAGCTTAAATATAAACGCACTCCTCAAAGGTAAATGTATAAATATAATATATTAAGGGAATATACCAAATGATATATTTGTTAAGTCTAGAAATAATGGACAATTTGTGAAGTCGATCACAAAGGCTAGACTTAGATTTTAAATAAGGTTAAACTAAATATGTAAATGATCAAAAGAGGAGTGAGTAGCAATGTCAGCAACTATTTTCACATCACCTAGTAAATATATTCAAGGAAAAGGTGAACTTAAACAAATTGGAAAGCATGTAAAAACGATTGGTAAAAAACCTCTTATTTTATCGGATGACGTCGTTTGGAAAATTACAGGAGAAACAATTGACAACGCATTAAAAAATGAAAAAATTGAGTTTCACTATGTTGAATTTTATGGTGAAGCATCACTAAATGAAATTAACCGAGTGGTTGAAGAAGGAAAATCCCATCATGTTGATTTTGTTATCGGTGTTGGTGGAGGTAAAACCCTAGATTCAGCTAAAGCGATTGCTGATGGTCTTGATGTAGGTGTAGTCATTGTGCCAACAACTGCTTCAACTGATGCTCCAACGAGTGCTTTATCTGTTATTTATAGTGATGAAGGCGTTTTTGAATCATATAAATTTTATAATAAAAATCCCGATCTCGTTCTCGTTGACACAGCTGTGGTAGCAAAGGCTCCTCCTCGTTTCTTCTCCTCAGGAATTGCTGATGCGATGGCAACATGGGTTGAAGCTAGAGCAACCATTAAAAGTGGTGGAAACGCCATGGCTGGTGGTAAAACAAGTCTCGCAGCCGAAGCCATTGCGAAAACATGTGAGGAAACGTTACTAAAATATGGTATTCCTGCATATAAAGCTGTCCAACAAGGGCTTGTGACAAAGCAAGTAGAAGCGGTTGTTGAAGCAAACACGCTACTTTCGGGATTAGGATTTGAAAGTGGTGGCTTGGCAGGAGCTCATGCGATCCATAATGGCTTCACGGTTCTGGATGGAGATATCCACCATTTAACACACGGTGAAAAAGTGGCTTATGGAACATTAGTTCATCTTATGTTAGAGCTCCATTCAGATGAAGAATTACAAAAATATATTAATTTTTATAAAGCCCTTAACTTGCCAACGACCTTAAAAGAGATGCATTTGGAGGATGTTACTTTTGAAGATTTATATAAAGTTGGTGAAGCAGCTACACAAGAAGGCGAAACAATGGTAAATCTTTCAGCGGATATTACACCGGAAGATGTAGCAAATGCCATAGTCGCAGTCGATCAATTGAGCACAAGCAGTATTTCATAACTATTTAATAAAAACGGTCTATTCTCTTTAAACTGGACCCTAGATAATAGACACTGATAAAAAACAGTCAGTCGCCCTCTATTATCTAGGGTTTTTTTATCGTACAATAAAATAAAATGATGAGGTGTGAATGATGGGTGTCAATTA
>NZ_JAHLPW010000036.1 GCF_018918075.1 Virgibacillus sp. MSJ-26 | reverse complement strand
GAACTACTTTCCATTTAAAGTCGGGTGAATAATATGGATTTGCCAATGAATACCTCTCCTTTTGAATAGTTGTTTTTTTATTTTTTAACTGTCTACTCAAAAGGGAGCATATCAAAGCGAAGTGTATTTCCGAAGCGGTGGTTTTAACTCTTTTTCTATAGATGGTAAGTTACTGCACATCATACGAATTATATGAATCAATTAAACTCAAATAAATATTGTAGTTCTTTATTTTAAAGGGTGAAAGTGTCTGGTGATATTTTCACCCTTGTTGTTTTAGGCTGTAAATTAATTCATACCGATGGAGACGTATTGGGATTCGATGAAGGCTTCGATACCTTCGTGGCCGCCTTCGCGTCCGATGCCGCTTTCCTTGAAGCCGCCGAATGGCACTTGTGCGGCTGATGGACCTCCATCATTCCATCCCACAATTCCGTATTCTAGTTGCTCAATAAGTTGCATGCCGCGAGCGACATTTTCTGTAAATACGTAAGCAGCCAACCCATATTCAGTATCGTTCGCTAATTTAACCGCTTCTGCATCCGTTTCGATTTTCTGTACAGGCGCCACTGGGCCAAAGGTTTCTTCGTTCATAATCACCATATTTGGATCGACATCTTTGAGAACGGTCGGCTCATAAAAGACACCTTCCCCTTCTTCACGTGTTTTACCACCGACTACGACCGAAGCACCTGAATTCACTGCATTATCTACATGATGTTGAACTTTTTCCAAACCCGCTTTATTAATCAATGGACCAATATCAACTTCTTCATTTAATCCATCGCCAACTTTTAACTTAGTCACTGCTTCAGAGAACTTTTCAACAAATTTATCATAAATGCCTGATTGAACATATACCCGGTTAGCGCAAATACACGTTTGCCCGGCATTTCTAAATTTCGAGGCCATAACACCTTTAACAGCTACACCCACATTTGCGTCGTCTAGCACGATAAGCGGAGCATGCCCACCGAGTTCAAGGGATAAGTTCTTCACATCATCAGCACTTTGTCTGATTAATGTTTTTCCAACTTCTGTTGACCCTGTAAACGTTACTTTACGAACACGCTTATCTGACATCACGGTATCACCGATTTCTGAAGATGGTCCAGTAACGAGATTGACGACACCTTTCGGAAAACCGGCCTTTTCACATAATTCCATGAGTTTGATTGCCGTAATCGGGCTATCACTAGACGGTTTGATGACAATGGTACACCCTGCAGCTAGTGCTGGACCCATTTTCCGGGTTAACATCGCTGCCGGGAAGTTCCATGGTGTAATTGACGCCACAACCCCAACTGGCTTTTTCCAAACTTGAAGTCTTTTTCCGTCCACGTGAGCGGGTATCGTCTCTCCGTAAATTCTTTTTCCTTCCTCGGCAAACCATTTAATGAAGGATGCGGCATAGTTTACTTCTCCTCTTGATTCATTAATCGGTTTCCCCATTTCGATCGTCATTGTTTTTGCTAAATCTTCTTCATGATCTAATATTAGGTGATAAAATTTCTCCAAGTAATCAGCCCGTTCATAGGCAGTTGTTCTTGACCATGATTGAAAGGCTTTATGTGCAGCGTCAATTGCTCGCGTTGTGTCGTCCTTTCCCCCATTAGGTACCGTTCCTACTTCTTTTTGATTTGCCGGATTAATAACTGCCTTTGTTTCATAATCTTTACCAACCCATTCGCCGTTAATGTACATTGAATAATGTGTCATTGATTGTCACTCCTTTTGTATGTTGCTTTTATTTACTGGCTGGTTTGACTGTTTCAGTCAGTACTGCTTCCAATGATTCTTCTAAAATGGCTAATCCTTCATCTAATTGCTCATCTGTAATGACGAGTGGCATGAGTAAGCGGATGACATTATCGAAAAGACCTGCCTTTAATGTAATCAATCCACGTTGGCGCGCTTCTTCTATGACCAAATTTGTGAGTTGCTTATCAGGTTCTTTTGTTTTACGATCCTGCACAAACTCGAGCGCACACATAGCGCCTAAACCACGAACATCTCCAACGGCGTCATAGCGATGGTACATTTGTTCAAATTTATCCATTACTTTATCGCCTATATGCAAAGCACGATCATTGAGATTTTCTTTCTCCATGACGTCGAGAACCGCTAAACCGGCACGACATCCAAGTGGGCTCCCACAATACGTTCCACCTAGTTCTCCCGCATCCGCGGCGTCCATAATCTCAGTACGACCGATAACGCCACTAATTGGCAGACCTGCCGCCATGGATTTGGAAATGGTAATCAAATCGGGTTCCACACCAAAGTGGTCAACTGCAAAATACTTACCCGTCCGGCCAAATCCTGTTTGAATTTCATCCGCAATAAAAAGAATACCGTGTTTCTTACACTGCTCATACACACCTTGCACAAATGCAGGGTCTGGAACGATAAATCCACTCTCACCTTGGACAGGTTCCATTATAATTGCAGCAATTAAGCTCGGATCAACCTCTGTTATAAAGAATTCCTCTAATCTGTCTAGAATAAACGTTGTGTACTCTTCCTCCGTCATTGATTCAGGTCGGCGATAGGCATATGGAAAAGGTGCACGATAAATTTCCGGAGCAAATGGACCGTACTCATATTTATAAGGCTTAATCTTTCCTGTCATCGACATTGTCATTAACGTACGGCCATGAAATCCCCCTGAAAATGAAACAACTGCCTGACGATTCGTATATTTACGTGCTATTTTAACGGCATTTTCATTCGCCTCGGCCCCACTATTTAAAAACATCACTTTTTTATCAAAATTTCCCGGAGCGAGTTCAGCAATCTTTTCTGCAAACTCAATGTACGGATCATACATCATGACGTTAAAGCCAGTATGGATATATTTATCAATTTGGTCATGTAAGGCATCAGTCACTGTTTCATGACAATGTCCAGCATTTATCACCCCAATAGCCCCAGCAAAATCAATGAATGTATTTCCATCGACATCTTCAAGTAGTGCCCCTTTTGCGGTTGATACAAATGTAGGTACTCCATAGCTCACAGCATCGGGGATAGAATCAAGTCGCCTATCTAATAACTCCTTCGCCTTTGGTCCTGGAAGTTCGGTTTGTACGTTAGCATACTTTTTCATTATGAAGCCTCCCTTAAAAATGTATTAAAATTATCATTTTGAAAAATATGAATGATATTTGGAAACTCATTTAACGGGAATAACAATCGCTAACTCTTAAAAATCAAAACGGCCCACCTTATGTTCTATGATAGAAAACTCATTTATATGCTACCGAGAAGTTTTTCTTCAACATAGCCAATATGATTGATAATACTTTCTTTCACTTTATCTGCATCCTTCGTCTTCAATATATCAAGCAGTTCCTTATGTTCTTGATAAAATGCATCAAAACTTGAGTAATACTCGTCAAGATGCATCAATGCTGTTCGAATTTGGACTTGTAAAGAATCATAGATTTTTAGAATACGAGAATTGTCGCTGAGATCCATTAGATAACGATGAAACGTCATGTCAAGATTAAATAACTCGTTCCAGTCTTTACGCTTTACACCTTGTTTCATTCTTTCAATAATAGCTTCCAAGTCATCAAAATGTTTGTCTTCTAATTTAGGAAGCGCTTGCAAGAATGCGCGTGCTTCGAGTAATGTTCTTAGTTCATTAATCTCTATCAAATCTTTTTCCGTAAATGTAGCTACATAAGTGCCTTTACGAGCTTTACTTATAATTAATTCTTCGCCTTCTAAAATTTTTAAAGCTTCTCGAATGGTACTACGGCTAACATCAAATTTTTCAGCGAGATCTGTTTCGAGCAATCTCTCTCCATAATCAAGATCTTTATTCCAGATCCATTGTTTAATTTCATCTGCAATGAGTTCGCTTAATGGTTTTTGAATGAGACTATAATCAGATGCCATTGAATTAACCTACTTTCTTTACTTTATAGACTCAGTTGAATGTTGATTGTCGACAATTATACATCTTCATCGTAAATCATTAAATCTTAATTGTCAATATAATTAAAAAAATCCTATAGAAATTGACTTATTGAAAAAGTATCGCTATTTTAAGAGTAGAGACCGAATTGTCAATTATGGTTAGGAGGAAGGTATAAGTGAAAAAGGTTATTGTTTATAATCGTCTTGAAAAACCTGTCCTTGAGCGACTTAAAAAGAATTATGACGTCCACTTTTTTAAAGATATTGATCCAAAGACAAACGAAGATTTTCTCCAACATTTGCAAGATACAGATGGAATCATGGGGTTAGAACTTAATGTTAATAAGGAGCTGCTTGATCACGCACCAAATTTAAAAATCGTGAGTAATGTATCGGTTGGCTATAATAACTTAGATGTTGAAGAACTGACCAAACGTGGCATTCTCGCAACAAATACACCAGGTGTACTTAATGATACAGTTGCTGATACAATCTTTGGCATTTTAATGGCAGCTGCTAGACGTATTCCTGAGCTTGATCAGTATGTCAAATCCGGCAACTGGCAAACAGCGGTGGCAGGACCTGAATATTACGGAACAGACGTCCACCATAAAAAGCTCGGGATTATTGGCATGGGGCGAATCGGTCAAGCGATTGCGAAACGCGCCCATTTGGGTTTTGACATGGATATTTTATATCATACTCGTACAAGAAAGCAGGAAGCTGAAGAAAAATATCATGCAACACACTGTAGCTTAGAAGGTTTGTTAAAGCAGTCGGATTTCGTCTGTTTAATGACACCTTTAACACCAGAAACGGAAGGCATGATCGGTAAAAAGGAATTCGAGCTCATGAAAAAATCTGCATTCTTTGTTAATGGATCCAGGGGGAAAACCGTTGTTGAAAAAGAACTAATTAGTGCTTTACAAAACGGAAAAATTGCAGGTGCGGCATTAGACGTTTTTGATCAAGAACCAATTCAACCTGACAATCCGCTACTAACAATGAAGAATGTTGTAACGACGCCTCACGTCGGTTCTTCAACAGCTGAAACCGAACGCGCCATGTCTGAACTGGCAGCAAAAAATTTAGAAACAGGTTTAAATGGCAACAGGCCACCAAACTTAATCGATTCTTCCGTTTGGGATAAGGTGAAACAATCATTTTAAAATTAAAAGACCGCCACCCGTGCTTAATTTGTGCACGTTATGGCGGTCTAATTTATTGAGTGGTTTCCTTGTTTCGTATTCATAGTCAACTCCAAAAAAGTTATTGGTATTATGCCAAGCGAATGTTTGGTTTAACATAAAGCTCTTGCGGAAATTCAGTAAATCGTTCACAACCCGTTTCAGTCACACGAAAAGACTCACTAATTTCGATGCCCACCGAATCAAGCCAAATACCTGGAATCATATGAAAAGTCATATTTGGTTCCAAGACGGTTCGATCTCCCGGGCGTAGGCTTGCAGTATGCTCACCCCAGTCAGGTGGATAATTCAATCCCATTGAGTACCCGATTCGTGATTCTTTGAAAATACCATAACGCTCAATAACATGTCGCCACGCCATTTCGATTTCTTCACAAGTTATACCTGGTCTAATAATATCGATAGCGGTATTAATCCCTTCTTTAACAATTTTAGATAACTCACTTAATTCATCATTAGGCATATCGACAACAACCGTTCGTGCTAGTGGTACATGGTAGCGTTGATGACAGCCAGCTAATTCAATAATGACTGGATCCCCTTGCTTTAACGGGGTATCCGACCATGTTAAATGGCAAGCATCCGTTTTTTCTCCTGTTGGTAAAAGAGGTACAATAGACGGATAGTCGCCTCCAAAATCTTCGGTACCGCTTATTTGTGAATACATAATATTTGCCACTACATCACATTGCCGAACCCCAATATCAATTGTGTCAAAAGCCGTTTGCATAGCATTTTCTGCAATTTCAGCTGCTTTTTTCATGTATATTATTTCAAGATCTGATTTAATGATGCGGACCCAGTTCACTAGATTCGTGCCATCCTTTAAAGTTGCATTAGGTAAATGCCGTATTAATTGCATATAACATTTGGCTGTAAAATAATAGGCATCAAGTTCTACGGCAATTGTTTTCGCCTCGCATTTTTTTGTTCTTAAAAAATCGGCAACAAAATCCATTGGATGCTTTGTATCGGATTGAATATAATTATCTGCATATGGATAAATATGATAATCATCCAACCATGTCGTATACCGTGCCGACTTGGCGTCCATCCCTCTTCCTATCCAATAAGGTTGCTCTTCCTCTAGCATAATGACAACCATTTGATGGACGTAAAACGACCAAGCATCATACCCTGTAAGATAATTCATATTTGCAGGGTCTGTGATTAAGAGAACATCAATTCCAGACTCTTTCATCCTCTTCTTTGTATTATTTAAACGAACCTGATATTCCGAAATAGGAAATGTTAACATAATTCTCCCATCCCTTCTTCATTCATTTAGTCGCTAATAAAGTGCCTCCTTTCGTTATAATTAAACTTTACACAGCATCACTTATGAGAGCGCTTTATATCGGTGAGGATAAAGTTATCAATTTATTTTATAATAAAAGTTAGATTATTTTGTCTGGCTAATTTTATAAAACGGTAAGTGATGTAAGATGATCGGTGTTTGTTGAAGCGTGGCTGCTTTAAATACAGGGATGAATAACTCTCGGCAATAGTTGATAAGTTTGTATATATATGTCGATTGTCGACATTGTAAGGTGTCTTTATAGTATGATATGCACGAAGTATTGTCAATGATTATAATTTTACAAAAATATTTAATAGTCTTTTAAACATAATCAATTTCGATTAAATCCCACGGAGTAATCACACCTAGAGGTTTATGATTTTTTTGTCCATTTTCCGTGATAACAACACATTCTAAATCTTGTTTTTTTATATGGGCATCCGCAAATATTTCTTCAACCTCAAAGATATTGGCTGACTTTGAAACAAACGCAATTGGATGCTTTTCTTCAAAATTAAATATATCCCACACTTTAGCCTCTGCAAAATCCACTTTACTGTCGAAAGTATGAGATGCCATCCAGCGGACAATTGCTTTAGCCGTTAAGAGGCCAATGCAATAACCATCCTGGTAGATGGGATACTGGGAGTATGAATGGTCATGGATGCCTTGAATTAATGTGGCAAGATCATCATCATAATTATAAATAATCACTTCCTTTGTTGCGATGGACAATGCTTCGTTAGGCTTTGTGAATATATCACTTATCATCTCAATCCGCCTTACCGTTTCAGCATGTGGCTCAGCGATATACTGACCTAAATCATATTTATTATGGACAATCGCATTTCGTAATCTAGCAAACTGATGCAATTCTTCTTGATGGGTTTTAATAATTGAAAATTTTTTTGCACCTTTAAAAACAAGGTTTCTAAACTGAGGTGTTTCATTTTTAACCATCTTTTTAAGTTTCAAATGGATTTTATTAAAAGCTATTTCAAAACGTTCTGAACGTAAACTAGTCGTGGATTCCATTAATCTTCCCCCGGTAAAAATTGAGCTTTAACTAAGCTAATTATCTATTATTGATAATACTGTAACATAAAGTGAAACTTCGTTCAGCAGGGAAGACTTTTCGAGTAATGAATATTAGTTCATATTAGAGAAAATAGAGTAATTTATAGATGCAAGAAATGAGAAACGGTCTAAGTCCCTAGTAAGTAAAGTGGACCCCATGTCAAGGACACTTTGAAAAAAACTACTATCTTTTATCACTTTTACCTCCTATGCTTGTTTCAAAGGAGGAGTGGTGGCAAAGGAAAGCACACGTTCAAAACTTAGAGCGTGTGCTTTTGTCATCCATTATAAAAATGAATTATTTTAGAAGTTTGGCGGCATTAGAGTTTTCTGTTTTT
>NZ_JAHLPW010000035.1 GCF_018918075.1 Virgibacillus sp. MSJ-26 | reverse complement strand
GGGGTCCTACCAACAAAACGCGGAAAACATACGCTAAGCAAAATTCGACATAAAGAAAGCCGATTTTTCCTACGCTAAGGAATTCGGCTTTCATTTTATTAGTTGAGAGGACGCAGTGAATTTAAGCTTCTTATTTTCGTCATATCAAAGGTGTATTCACTAATAAAATTGACATGTTCCCATCCTAGGGGTGAAATGTGCTTTAATAAGTACTGCCTAATTAAATTCAGATTTTTAATGTGCTCTCATACGACTCAAGTGTATAATTATTAATTCGCATTTGTTCATCGCACAAAAAGTCTAAGTCCTCTTGATTATGACTTGTTAGTATGATAGTTTTTCCCTCTTTTTTGAAACCAAGTAACAAGTTACGAATCTTTTTTACGCTATCTACATCCAAAGCATTAAAAGGCTCATCCAAAATTAATACACTCTGATTTTCCATAAATGATTGGGCAACAGCTATTTTTTGTTTCATACCTAAAGAGTAATTCCTCATTTTCTGTTTTATAGAAGGGTCTAAACCTACTGCCTCCATAGCCATACAGATTTCCTTTTCTGAAATCTCTCCTTTTATAGAGGCGAGCGACTTTAGGTTTTCTAACCCTGTTTTACTACCAATAAAACCCGGTCTGTCTATTATGACTCCAAAATTTTCCGGAAAGTCATTATCGTTTTTCATGTATTTCGAGTCAATAACAATCTCCCCGTCATCTGGATTAATGAAACCACAAATCATTTTAAAAAGCACAGATTTCCCTGAGCCATTGTGACCTTTGATTCCATAGATTTTTCCTTCTTTAAAAGAAACATTTACATTTGAAAAAAGTGAAATTCCTTTAAAAGACTTACTTACATTAGATAATTTTATTAGATCCATTAAAAGTTATCCCTTCTAGTTTATATAGATAATTTCTTTTTAAAAAGAGTAAATATAATTATACCTTCCACCAATAAGCCTATGAACAGATAGAGAGTAATTTTGAATACATTTAAATTTGCTAATAAACCAAAACTGTTTAACCCGAATGGAAGTAAGTGAGCAGTGTTAACAAAAGGTAACATAAGAACCATAAATAAGCCTAAAGCTACTAACCCGTAGTAACTTTCATTAAATAACCAAGAGACAATAAAAACAATTAGAATATAATTCAGCATTTGCAATAGACTATTCACAAAAAAGTGGTAAAGAGTGACATAATAACTGCTTGGAACATCAATCAAAAGATTCTCAAATGAAAATTGATAGCCTTTTAGGTATCCTATAATTATTATTAAACATAAAAGAAAAACCAAAAGTAAAATGATAGATAAAATCACATTCTTCATAAATATCTTAAACCACTTATAATAACTTTTATACCTTATTAACTCGTAATACAACCTGTCTGTTAAAATGGCATCCAAATGCATTTGAAAGAGATAGCAAAAACCTAAGAACACAATGGAATAGTATACATGTTGTAATACTGCAAAGTCTTCAATATCTACCCCATAGAATTTCAGATACATAAAGTCACCCATCGTTTTTCCTATTCCGTCATATTCCAATATATTCGTAAACAAGCCTACAAAAATTAGAGCTATATAAATTAAATATGGAGTTAAACTAAATAAGTTTGATTTATTTATAGTTTTCATTCTAATCAAAGTATTAAGGCTCAAGATTAATACAAGAGAAAGCAACATTATGATTGGGGCTAATATAATGGAATCAAAAGATGCGTAAGCATGATAAAGAAAAGCATAATTTGCCACCGATAAAAAGCTAAAATTCTCTGGTAAAAATTGAAAAGAAGCAGCTGAATATAGAAAAACAAGACAACTCACTATGATTAATACTATTTTTTTTTGAGTATATATATACAGAGCACAGAGTAACAAGAATATGGTGCATAGAAATAAAGTAATATAAAATAATTGAAAAATTAAACTTAAAATAGGGCTTAGCCCTGTTTGAATTAAGCTGGACAAAATTCCTATGTTATTAATATCACTTGTATAACTATATATACTCCATTCATTGTCTAATGTATAAGTACTAGTCATAAAAATGAGCATTAATGTTCCTGCAAAGATCAATAAGTACATAAAAAAGTATTTTTTCATGCTCTTAGCGACTTGGAAGATCCAACCATTGAAGCTCCCCAGCCTAATAATAAAAGAGAACTCAAAACTTTTTTCTATATAATATACGCAAAGAAAGAGCCAAATTGGCAAAAATAAATATATAAAAAGGTAAGGGTCACTTAGTAGTGATAACGCAATATCCCAAAAATTAAGTTGGTATATACTATCGGCTTTCATCAGTAAATTTTGTTTAATTGAAAGCGAATAAAAGAGAACTATTATGGTAACTAACAAGAAAGAAGCCATTGCAAATTTGTTATCTCTCCACCTATTCATTTGATCAATCAAACCTCTTATTATTTATATTGTTTAATAATCTGAAAAACATAGAACCTGTAACACCAACCACAAATAAAAAAGGGATGAACGCTATATAAATAGGTTGTTGTTCAACGTTAAAAGGGAAAATTGAAGCGTCAAGTAAAAACATTGGGAAACCTAACACTGCAATAATAAAGGAACCTATATGATAAAATAAAAATGGTATGGATAGTGCCACAAAAGTATTTCTAAACAACAGAGTAGCTAACATTGCCATGGAAGAGTACAAAACGGCATTGAGGGCTACCCATCCAGAGTAAGTTAAACCATATAATAAAGTGCTATACTTTATTAGCTGTGTAAAAGTAAACATACTTATATCGTAATCTAATAGACCTTCAGTTGTTAAATTAATATTTTCAGGTTCATAATTAACAAATCCTAAATGTGGTTCTATATAATAAGAAAATAAAAAAATAATGAAAACAACAACGAAGAAACTCAAAAAAACAAGAATGCTATTGCTAATTAATTTTATAAGTATGTATTTTTTAAAATCAATTCTAACACGGGTATACGTTATATAATTATTTGACAATTCATTAGAGAATGGTTGTGCATATATAAGAACAACTAATAAAGGAAAAAGAAAAGGAAGAAAAACAGACATATTAAAACTGAAAAGATCTAATGAATTTACCAATGAAAATTGATCTATTCTATAGATATTATAAATTATAGGGATCAAAATAAGCCCAGCGATAATAATACTATTTTTAAAATTTAAATTTCGATAAAGTTCGATACTAATTAATTTTGCCATTACTACACTCCACTTAAGATCTGAGGGAAGAAAATCTTCCCTCAAAAATTTATACTAGTTAGATCTCCAGCTGCCTCTAGATTGTGTGTCAACTCTAGTAGTTAAATCATTGCTAAATTGTAACTTTGTTCTAGTTCCCTTGTTATGACCATTTGTCAATTGTCTAGAATCCCCAGCCTTAACATTTCTAGCCCACTTACCATTAGATCCTCTTGAGGTAGTGCGAACATCTACGTTGTAGCCACCGTTACTTGTATGAGATACATCGGCTTTTTGACCTGCTACAGATTTTTTTTGTTCAGCACTGTAACCGTTTCCGTTGAATTTCCCCACGGTAGTATCATATTTTATATAATTATGACCTGCTTCTGCAAAACTAGCAAACCCCAATAGTCCTAGAACCGTTACCATGCTGATAAGAAATTTTTTAGATTTCAATTTTATAACCTCCTTCGTTTTATATTCGGCCGAATATAAAACCAGTATATCTTATTTGTTTACAAATATATATAATAATGTTTCGACAATAATCGCGTTTATAGTTTATAATGCTAGGATTTTTTCTATTAGTAATTGTTTGCTCTATTGGAATCATTAGGTTCTCCTAATCCCACACCAGTCATGGAAATGGGATTATAATTCATGCCTTTGAAATCTTTGTCTTGGGTCCATTCCGTTCAATTCTCCATCTATTCTGGACCTATTCAACTCATGGATTAAAGTTTTTACGGAAAGGTGAATTATTTTCAACCTGGCAATACAACAATCTGATCACTTATTAAATTACAATTTATGTCGGATTATTGGTTTAAGGTATAAGGTTTATCAATTGTTTATAAAAGTACACATTTACGAACAGCTTATAATCCTCACAAATTACTAAAATTATGTGTACGCAAATATCATAAAAACATTTACGAACGTTCATCGATTTACGTATACTTTTGCGAACAAATTATAGTATAATGAAGAAAGAAAAACAGACAGAAAGAGTGAATGTATTTAATATGGAAAAACGGAAGTACGGATACATTCGGGTTAGCAGCAAAGACCAGAATGAGGATCGCCAAATTATCGCAATAAGGGAAAAAGGCATTAATGATCGTGACATTTTTATGGATAAGATGAGTGGAAAGGATTTTGAAAGAGAACAATATCAACTTTTAAAACGAATTCTCCGTCCGGGGGATGTGCTGTATATCCATTCTCTTGATCGCTTTGGCCGGAATAAAGAGGAAATCGTGCAGGAATGGAATGCCATTACCAAGGAACTTCGGGCTGACATTGTTGTTTTGGACATGCCCTTACTTGATACTACTCAATATAAAGACAGTATGGGAACCTTCATAGCAGACCTTGTCTTGCAAATCCTCTCTTGGATGGCACAAGAGGAACGGGATCGAATACGAAAACGCCAGCGTGAGGGAATTGATGCAGCAAAGCAGCAAGGCAAAACCTTCGGCCGCCCTAAAGTACAAATCACAGATGGGTTTATGGATGCTTATCACGAATGGAAAAAAGGTAATATTACAGCAACGAGTGCGATGCAACAAGCAGATGTTAAAAAAACGACATTCTACAAACTTGTTAAGCAAGTGGAAAAGGATACTGTAGAAATTTAATCTCTCTTTTATTGTGCGAGCAAAAACAATAAGCCTTTGTTTATGAAAGGATGGTACGAAATGGCTTCAAGAGGAAAAGAATTACTTACAGCAGATCAAAGAGCAGAATTTGTACGAATACCAATAAGTATGACTGAACGTGAATTAGAAATCTATTATACTTTTTCGAAACGTGATCTTGAAATAATTAATCGACACAGAAGGGACCATAACCGTTTAGGGTTTGCTGTCCAATTATGCGTTTTAAGATATCCCGGTTGGTCTCTCTCGTATGTTGAACCTATACCGGATTATGTGATTCAATATATAGCAAAACAAATCGATGCTGATCCCAATTCTTTTTCTTTATATGCCAAACGAGATCCAACCAAGCATGAACATTTGGAAGAAATTCGACAAGTATATGGTTATCAGAATTTCACTGCAAGCAAGTATCGTAATGCTGCACACTTTTTATTGCAACACGCCTTGCAAAATGGTAATGCGATGTACCTACTTCATACAGTTCAAGAACAATTACGGAATCAAAAAATAATATTTCCCGGAATAACCACCATAGAAAGACTGGTTTGGGAGACCCGTCGGAGAGCAGAGGGAAAAATATTCAAATCTTTAATTAAACCTCTTTCAAATTGGCAAAAACAACAACTGGATACACTTATCGATCCCTTTGTGGAAAACAGGAAAACGACATTAGCATGGTTAAGGGAACTTCCTGGCCAATCGTCACCCGATGCCTTTTTAAAAGTAATTAAGCGTTTGGAATATATCAAGGATTTGAAACTTCCAATGATCATACAAGAGGTGCATCCCAATCGATTGATTCAATTATCACGTATTGGAGCACGTTATGAACCTCATTCATTTCGTAGATTTAAAGAGGATAAGAAATATGCCATTCTGGTAGCATACCTTATGATACTCAGCCAAGACTTAATTGACCAAGCAATAGAAATTCATGATAGGCAAATGATGATTTTACAATCAAAAGGTCGCAAAACACAAGAAGAAATGCAAAGGGAAAATGGAAAAGCAGTTAATGAAAAGGTTATTCATTTTGCAGACATTGGGGCCGCGCTTATTCAAGCGCGTGATGAAAGGCTCGATCCATTTAGCACCATCGAAAAAGTAATGTCGTGGGATAAAATCATTACCTCCGTAGAAGAAGCTAAAAAATTAGCTCGACCAATGGACTATGATTATCTTGATTTGCTTGGAAATCGATTCACTTATCTGAGGAAATATACTCCTGCCCTTCTTAATTCATTGGAGTTTCGTTCTACAAAAGCATCAGAGCCATTGATACGTGCTTTAGAGACATTGAAAGAAATGAATGAATCTGGAAAAAGAAAAATACCAGATGAGGCTCCGTTGGATTTTGTTCCAAAACGTTGGCAAAAACATGTTTATGATGAAGATGGAACAATAAATCGACATTATTATGAAATGGCTGCCTTAACGGAATTGAAAAATCATATTCGTTCAGGAGACGTATATGTTGTCGGAAGTAGGCTACATAAAGACTTTGAAGAGTACCTTGTTACTAAAGAGGACTGGACAGCAACAAATCTCGAAGAAACTAAGTTAGCAGTTCGTTCTTCAGCAGAGGAATACTTAGAAGAACAAAGGAAAGCACTAACTCAACGACTCACATGGATTTCAAATAATCTTGATGATCTTGAAGGAGTAAACGTCGAAAAATCTAAACTTAGACTGGACCGTTTAGAAAAAGACACTCCAGAAGAAGCACGAAACTTTAGTTTATCCCTGTATAATATGTTGCCAAAGATAAAACTCACTGATCTTTTAATGGAGGTAGCACATTGGACAGGATTTGATAAAATGTTAATACATGCCTCCACTAATCGACCACCAAAAGGAGAGGAAAAACCTGTTTTGATGGCTGCACTTATGGCAATGGGAACAAATATAGGTTTGACTAAAATGGCAGATGCTACACCTGGAATTACTTATCACCAAATGGCTAATGCTGCCCAATGGCGTTTGTATGATGATGCTATCAGTCGTGCGCAAGCTACATTGGTAAATTTCCAAAAAAAATTAACCCTTGCTTCATATTGGGGTGATGGTACCACATCTTCATCTGACGGAATGCGGGTACGGGTGGGTGTATCATCTTTGCATGCCGAAGCAAATCCTCATTATGGTACAGGTAAAGGTGCAACCATTTATCGGTTTACAAGTGATCAATTCTCTTCTTTTTATATGAAGGTCATTAATACGAACGCAAGAGATGCTGTTCATGTAATTGATGGATTACTTCATCATGAAACGGAATTAAATATTGAGGAGCATTATACCGATACAGCTGGTTATACGGATCAAGTTTTTGGTTTAAGTCATTTGTTAGGTTTTCGATTTGCACCTAGACTACGTGATTTAGCTGATGCTAAACTTTACACCATTCAAAAGCCAAGTGATTTTCCTGAATTGGAAAATTTACTTCGTGGTCGAATTAACACAAAGGTTATTCAGGAAAACTTTGATGACGTTCTTCGACTAGCCCATTCCATTAGAGAAGGAAAAGCATCTGGTTCGCTGGTTATGGGGAAGTTAGGTTCATATGCAAGGCAAAACAAATTAGCCACTGCCTTACGGGAAATGGGAAGAATTGAAAAAACGATTTTTATCTTGGATTACATATCCAGTGAGGCATTACGTAGACGAATACAGCGAGGATTAAATAAAGGAGAAGCCATGAATGGTTTGGCAAGAGCATTATTTTTCGGGAAACGTGGCGAGTTACGGGAAAGGGGCTTACAAGATCAGTTACAACGCGCAAGTGCATTAAACATTATAATTAACGCAATTAGCGTATGGAATACTGTATATCTAACTGAAGCAACAAAACTGTTGGAGGAAAAAGGAAATTTACGAGAGGACCTACTAAAACATATCTCGCCATTGGGATGGGAGCATATCAATTTTCTTGGTGAATACACCTTTGATATGACAAAAATAACAGACCTAAATTCCCTGCGCCCTCTTAACCAATAAAATAAAAGCCGAGGATTCCTTAACGTAGGAAAATCGGCTTTCTTTATGTCGAATTTTGCTTAGCGTATGTTTTCCGCGTTTTGTTGGTAGGACCCC
>NZ_JAHLPW010000034.1 GCF_018918075.1 Virgibacillus sp. MSJ-26 | reverse complement strand
ATTGAAAACAAAGCGGCTGCATCCAATTGTTTTCTTGATCAATTCTGTTTGTTTTTTAGTTGGATAGATACGAAAACAATAGGCTTTATGGATGAACATGGATACTCACCTTTTCCGCACGGGAATGTATGTTCTATTATATCATACCGTAACGGTTTATACAACGTTTACAAGTAATAGTTTGGTACTTAAAAATAATGGCTCTTGAACTTGTTGTTCCTTGATCTATTGATAAAATATATGATTCCTTCATAACACTACACCTCTCAATTTTTTTATATTTACCTATGCTTCTTCTTTGTTTTTGCCAGATTCAATTCTCGCACTAAAGCAATAATCATCAATGTGCCCACCAAGATGCTTAACAACCAAAAGGATACGGTATAATTATTGTTAAATACACCATTATAAAACACTGCGCCATAAGTTCCTCCGATAAATGGCCCTAATACAGGTACCCAGCTGTACGCCCAGTCTGAGCCGCCTTTTCCTGGTATAGGAAGTAACGCATGGGCAATACGTGGTCCGAGATCGCGCGCTGGATTAATGGCATAGCCTGTTGCTCCACCAAGTGACGTACCAATAACGACAATAAGCAAGCCGACCACTAAGGGATTTAGACCTTCCGAAAATGTATTGGCACCAATAAATAAGAGACCAATTAAAAGGAAAAATGTGCCGATTATTTCACTCACTAAATTCGCTACATAACTTCTGACCCTGACAGATTCTCCCGGTGCCGTGGCAAATACCCCCAGCTTTTTCCCTTCATCCTTTGTTTCCTTCCAGTGTGGTAAATAATTAAAGAAGACGATAGCTGCTCCTAACACAGCACCAATCATCTGTGCGGTAATATATGATGGTACTTTACTCCAAGGGAATTCACCAATCGCGGCAAACCCTAATGTTACGGCAGGATTTATATGTGCTTCTGACACTGTTCCAGAGACATAAACACCCATCGTCACGCCAAGTCCCCATCCAAGTGTTATGACAATCCATCCTGCACCTTCAGCCTTTGACCATTTTAACAATACACCACCAACGACACCAACACCTAGAGTGATGAGTACCATTGTTCCTAAAAGCTCTCCCATAAACTCAGTCAAGTTAACCACCTCTTTCTCTTTAATATTCAACGTAAACACCATTAATATGTTATTAAACAAAAAAAGAGATCTACCTTTTCGCAACATACAATTAATCTGTATGCTGTCGCGAAAATGTAGATCTCCTATCCGTACATTTTTAACATATTAACTTATGGTTTAAATTACACCGTTATGTAAACGGTGTCAACTGTTAGTTTTTGTCAGTTTTGTGACAAGATTGAGTTTATTTTATTGTTTTTCAGGAGAGCTTTGCTGTTAAATGGATAACTATCCATATCGTTTAAATTAAAAAGCCACATAGAATTTTCTACACTAAAATAAATCAAAAAAGCTTTCTTTCCCCACGTGTGAAACATATTCTCTCACAAGCTCCTCTAAGTTGGTTGAACTATCTAAATTCATCCAATCATCAATACTGCCTAAATAACTAAATCTATCCACGCCAAAAAGACGTTCTTCAGAATCTAACAATTCAAAGCGCATGTCTGTTTTGTAGTCTTTATTCTTCTTCAAAAATTCATGGTCTAAGAATAGAGACAGTTCTCGTGGCAGGTCTTCAAGGGGATTTTCGGCGGTATAAATATAAATAAATTCCTCTCTTACATCCGGTTTAAAATCCTGAATAGGGCAGTGTTGCTTCACTGCCTTTTTCAATCAGACTAATTTCTTTATCTGTAAAAAGTTGGAGAAGGAAGCTTTCTTTTATTTCCAACCTTCCTCCCCTAATATTAACGCCATAATTTCAGAATCAACCTGTATTCACTAACCCCGCAGCAACTCCATTAATTGTAAGTAACACCTCAGTCACCAATTCGTCTAACGGTTGTTCGGCTTCTCTTAATTGATGAATCAAGTCGACTTGCAGAAAGTTGAGCGGATCGACATACGGGTTACGTAAATGAACGGATTCCTTTATATTTGGCGAGTGACTGAGCAATTCGTCATTACCGGAAATTAAGAGTAATGCTGCTTTTGTCCGCTCATACTCATCCAAAATATCGTTATAGATTCGGTTAGCCAACTCTTGGTTTTCGACTAAATCTAAATATTCTCTAGCTGTTTTCATATCGGCTTTCATTAAAGCCATTTGCAAATTATTGATTGTGGAATGGAAAAATGACCATTCGTTATACATTGTTTGTAAAATTTCCAGATGGGAATCATCTGTTTCAATGTATGACTGTAATCCAGTGCCAGCCGCATACCAGGCGGGTAACATATGGCGCGACTGTGTCCAAGCGAATACCCAAGGAATCGCACGCAAATCTTCAAATTTTTGACTGTTTTTCCGGCTCATTGGTCGGGATCCTATATTCAAATCACCTATTTCGGTTAACGGTGTGGCCTGATGGAAATAGGTAAGAAAATCTGGATCACCGAATATAAGTGATTGATATTTTTCCAGTGAATTTTTCGAAATGGTTTCCATAGCCGCTTCCCATTCTTTTTCCCGATATTCTATTTCGTCAGGAGCCGCTGATACACGAGCACAAGCTTCAAACAAGGCTGAGGCCGCCTGTTCCAAATTTCGATAAGCGATATCTTCAATCAAATACCTAGATGAAAGCACCTCTCCTTGTTCAGTGATTTTCACACCGTCTCCTAGTGTTTCTACAGGTTGAGACAGGATACTTGTGTTCAATGAGCCGCCTCCACGACCAAGCGAGCCGCCACGTCCATGGAAAAATTTCAAACGAATGTCATAGCTTCTTGCCATATTATGAATTTCTTCTTGTGCTTTAAAAAGTTTCCAATTGGCACTTATTGTTCCACCGTCTTTACTTCCGTCCGAATAACCTAGCATAATTTCTTGATGATACCCCCGTGCTTGTAGTTGTTTTCGGTAGACGTCCGTTTCAAACAGCATTTGCATAATTTTCGGACCTGCAACTAGGTCATCAATAGTTTCTAAGAGCGGAGCCACGTCAATATCGCTTTCTACACTTCCGTTTGGATAAAGTCGATACAGACCAGTTTCTTTAGCTAGAACGAGAACTTCTAATAGATCACTCGGTGCTTCAGTCATACTAATTAAATAAACTTCAATGGCACGTTTTCCGAATTCCGCATGTGCCTTTTTAATCATTCTAAAAACGCTCAACATATCGAGTGTCGCTTTAGAATAACTACCATCAAAAAGGAGAAGTGGTCTTGGATCATTTAGTACGTCAAGTAAAACTTCTTGTTTTTCTTCCTCTTTAAGACTTGAATAATCTGTCGTCACATCAACAGCTTTTAAAATTTCTGCGATAGCTGCTTCATGTTCTCCACTGTGATTTCGAATATCAAGTGTTGCTAAGTGAAAGCCAAACATTTGTACTTGGCGGATTACCTTGCGAATTGTTTTTAACTTTTTAGGTATTGGTAAATGGGATTCAGCATTTATTCTGATGGCCTTGAGATCAGCAACCAACTCATCCGACGTTTGATAACCCTCAGGTGATTTTCCTGTTGCACGTAAACGTTTTAGGATAACTGCAAATCTTCGACGGTAAATTTCTGAGGTGCCGAACCATTTTTCTTTAGTGTTTAAGTATTTCTTCTCTTCTTCTATTGTTCGATCAATAAAAGATTGATCAATCGATATACGCTCCGTCGATTGACTAAAGCGCCTCATTAAATCAACAATCGCCGCATCGTACTTCTTTAAAATTAATTCGCGCTGCATGTTCAGCGTTGTCCAAGTGATATCTGTCGTCACATTTGGATTACCATCACGATCGCCGCCTATCCAAGAACCAAAACGAATGAAATTCGGAACTTCCCAATCGCCTTCTGAAATCTGATCCCTAAGTTGCAAATCCAATTCTTGAAAAATATCCGGTAGCGTCTCAAACAACGTCTGATCAAAGTAGTAAAGACCATTCTTCACTTCATCTAACACCTTAGGTTTTCTGTGCCTAAGTTCATCTGTATGCCATAAAGCAGTTACTTCATTAAATAAACTTTCCTCGACCACTGCTTTTTCCTTTTCAGTTACCAATTGATTGTCTAATTTACGTAAATTATCAGAAATTCGCTTTTGTATTTCAAGCACAGTACGCTTCGTTGCTTCTGTTGGATGGGCAGTCATAATCAGTTCAATTGATAATTCATTAAGTACATCTTGAATATTTCTTGGAGAAAGGGCATACTCTTTCACTTTGGTGACTGCTCTTTCAAGAGTAAAAGGCTGACTAATCCCTTCTTCTAATAAATACTGTCGTCTTCGCCTTATGCGATGATTTTGTTCCGCAATGTTGATTAAATGAAAGTAAACAGAAAAAGCGCGGATCACCTGCTGACGCATGGGTGGTTTTAATGTGCTTATTTTTTCTTTTAATTGATGATACGTCTTAGAATTGTGATTTTGGCGGAGCTGCTTAGTCATTTCTCGAATTTCTTCAACTTGATTAAATAATTCTTCTCCTCCGTGCAGCATCAAAATTTCGCCTAATATCGTTCCTAACTTATTTACATCTTGTCGTAATGAAGCATTTTTATCTGTCACTTCTTCCATGCTGTTTCCCCCTTGAGCTTGATTTTATCAATATACCTTTCCTATAATCTGGATTAACATAAATTTTCCATTGAATAAACAATATAATTCTCTTTTAGTTTGTTAAGATTGTAACACAAATAACCACTTTTCTTCATGGTATATGCGTTTTAAAAATATTGTATTGAGATTAAAATAGATTTTCAAAAACCTTATCGTTCATTAATTAACGTTTAATTTTTTAATTAATGGGAAAACCTATTATAAGTACCCCTTATGATATAGAAAAAAAGGCAAGACAGTAAACTCTACTGTGTTGCCTTTTTTAATGGGTAGACATATTTAAGTGACCTAATGGACATCACGTTTTTTGAAATTACCACCCTTTACCTCTGCCACATCGTAAACTGCTACAAAAGCGTATGTATCAACTTCAGAAATAATCTCTTTCATTTTACTGTCCTCAAGACGATTGATGATACAGGTAATTTCTTTAAACTCCTCATTAGAATAGCCACCTTCAACTAAGTTATATGTTGCACTTCGACCGAGACGATCACGAATGGTTTCGACCATTACTTCAGGTTTTGTCGTCAAAATTTTATACGTTTTCGAACCGCTCAAGCCTTCTTCAACCGTGAAGATCACTTTCGAGGCAATATAATAAGCGATTCCTGATAAAAATGCGCCTTTTAGGCCAAAAACAGTAGATACAACGGCAAATACAAATAAATTTAAAAATAAGATCAAGTCACTCGTGCCAAACGGTAATTTCCGTGCTAATAACACCGCCAGCATGTCAATACCATCAAGCGCTCCTCCATTACGAAGCGTGACCCCCATACCAAACCCGATGATAATTCCACCAAAAACAGTGACCAAAAGCGTATCCCCTTGAATAATAGTCGGAACATGTCGCATAAAGCTCGTTCCAAAAGCCAGTGACGCAATCCCTAATATAGAATACATTGCAAAAGATTGGCCGACTTGTTTATACCCTAGGAAAATAAATGGAATATTTAAAATAGCAATTAAAAATCCGAGCGGAATTCCAGTCAGCTGGGATCCGACAATACTAAGTCCTGTCACACCACCATCAGAAACATTGTTTGGAATTAAAATAGCCTCAAGTCCGTATGCCGTAATGAACGCACCGATAATAACTGCTGCGCCTCGTAATATTTTTCTCATTTTACTCGTTTGGCGATGTTGTGCTCGTTCGGTCATAAGTTTACCCCTTTTCAATCGAAGACAGTTTAAAAGTAAGTTCTCTCTTTATAGTTACCAACACCTGAGAAAATAACACCCATAGGTTGTCATTCAGAGATATTTTTTAATATAAGGCGCAGATGTGTCTAATGACATAAGTCTTAACATATTTTCCCTTCTTAAAGAGGATTAAACCGGAGATGATTGTTAAAACAGAAATCCGCACATATTTTCTATATTTGCAATGTAATGGTAAGTAGTGGGGAAACCAAAATAGTTTAAAGTATAATCAAGTACGTTCATTATGGCCCTGTGCGGCGCCCCGCCTCCCTAGTGAGGTCACTGAAAATATCCTCCAAATTGCTCCTGCACCATATTCGAGGGAGTGCGCCTGTAAATCCCCAAAAAGTCTGCTGGAGATTATGCCATAACGTTGAAGCAATTTTCTCAGTGGTCTTGAACGAGCGGAGGGATCGACCGAGTGATACTCCCCCGCTGCCCAGGTGAAAAACTTAATATAATATCAGCACATTTTGTTTAAACTTCATATTATGCACCAGTCACAGTTTTAATTTCATCTATAATTTAAATCTCAAGACCAACTGATTCAGCTCTTCAGCTAATTGAGAAAGAGTTCTTGAACTTTCAGCCACTTCTTCCATAGATGCTGTTGTTTGCTCGGCTGATGCTGACGTTTGTTCAACACCTGCAGCCGATTCTTCGGAAATTGCGGCAATTCCTTCGATAGAACTATTCATAGTTTGACTACTTAAAGCAATATTTCCTATACTTTCGGATACCAATACAATATTATTTGCCATCTCATCAATAGCTGTATGGATTGTGTTGAACTTCTCCCCTGTCGCTTCGATTTGCTTTGTTCCTTGCTCAACTTCCTGATAACCCGTCTCTAACGTGTCTGCCACGACAGTCGTTTCTTTTTGAATATTAGTGATAATTTCTGTGATACCTGATACAGAGTTGGATACCTGTTCAGCAAGATTTTTCACTTCATTTGCAACGACTGCAAAACCTTTCCCGTGTTCGCCTGCTCTTGCCGCTTCAATTGCTGCGTTTAAGGCCAATAAATTCGTTTGATCAGAAATGTCTTGGATCACAGCAATTAATTCTGAAATCTCCTGAGCATGCTTGTCCAATCCTTTCACTTTTCGGACAGAGTCTTGGACAATATGATCAATTTTATCCATTTGTTCTTTTGATGAATCCATTAATTTACTGCCTGCCACTGTCATAGTAATTACTTCAGACGAAGATTCCTCAACTTTCCCACCATTTACATGGGCCTGGTCAATTTCGCCCGCAAAGGTCGTCATCGTACTTGATAAATCACTTGCATCAGAAGCCTGACGTTCAGATCCTTCTGCTAACTCTTGCATGGTTGATGCGACTTGTGATGCGCCTTCTTTTACTTCATCAGCTGATTGGGTCATTTCCTCACTTTGACTTGACACAGTCTTAGACACTTCAGCAACTTGAGTTAATAAATCACGCATCGTTTCATTCATATCGTTCGTCGCTGTTACAAGTTGTCCGATTTCATCCCTTGACGTTACGGCAAGTGGGTCATGTGTCAAATCACCATTTGTAATAGCCTTCATTCGATTCATTAATAATTTAACTGGTCTAGAAATTGTATGCGAGGTGAGAACAGCAGCCACAACGCCAATAATTAATACTGAAAGAGTTATTGCAATACCGACGACGAGAGATGCTTCACCACTAGAAATCATGTCATTGGCACTTTGATTAATAACCTCTTCTCGGCCTGAGGTCAATTCATCTAAATCGACTGCTAAATCTTTCGCTGTCGACGCAACGTTGGCTAAATTCTCATTCGCTAGGTCTTCCTTCCCGCTATCGTAGACATCAAAAACTTCAGCCGTTACATATTCTTCCCATTCTTTAAGACGAGCTAGAATATCCGTGAGTTCTTCAGAGGAACCTAAGTCAGTAATTTTTTGCTCATACTCTTCCATTTGCTCAGATTCATCAAAAAATAAATCTTTATAACTTTGATCCCCATCAGCTGCGTATCCACGTACAGATCCTACTCTATTTGACATCGAAGAAGCTAACTTTTGATTAGCAATTAGCAACTCTAAATCCTTATTTACCATGTCTTTTGTGTCCTTATTAACATTAGAGACTGTCCAATAATTAAAAATCCCAAATATAACCGTCAGTATAATAACAAGTGAAAAGCCAAACAATACCTTACTTCTGATGCTTCTAAAATTCAAAAGACCTTTCATGCCGATCTCCTCCTCTTGTTGTGTGTTATGTAGTAAACTTACTCATCTAAGTTCAGTCAAATAAACTAGGTCTAAAGTATCCCCTTCAATTAATATCGGCATTTAAAGATAATTTTTAAAGAGAGATATTATAATACTTTATTGAAAAATTCATTTAAAAAACACGTAGCTTTCTTATCAAAAGAATGCTACGTGCTTTTAATTATTATAAATTTTATTTACGTCTGTTATTTCCAAGGTGAAGCTGTTTCTTGAACGGCTTCACGAACATTTTCCAAATTGCCGACGCCTGTCGTCTCTAGCCAATTGACATAAGCCTCTTGACCTTCTTCAGCAAACGGTCGCACACCATCTTTCCAAATGGCCCGTCCACACAGACACCCATTAAACTTAGACCCTGCCTCTTTAGCGAAGTGAAGCGTATCGATAAATTGCTCGTTCGTCACACCACCACTTAAATAAATAAATGGCAAACGACTTTTTTCTGAACATTGACGATA
>NZ_JAHLPW010000033.1 GCF_018918075.1 Virgibacillus sp. MSJ-26 | reverse complement strand
ACATATCTTCCCACAGTTTAAAAAATTAAATACATGGGGTTTATTTGATATGCCAAATTTTTTCAATCAATAAATCCTTATTGAATTTATAAGGTTTAGACTTGACTAATCGTAGGAAAGAGGCTAGGACAAAACTAAGTATTAGTAATTAAAAGACGAACAATTTTAAGCGAGCGTTATTCGCTTCGGAAAAATACTTCGCTTTTACATTAACTAAAATACTTATGTCCCAACCTCAAATTTCACATTTTTTATTGAACACCAACTGCATCATATGCTGCCATAACTGATTCTACTTCGGTAGATCCTTCTCCATAAAGATCTTCAGCAGCTTGGATGGCTGCCTGGCGCATTTCACTAAAATCAGATGAAGCTGCTAGATAATGTGTAATCGTACGATAAAATATTTTTTCAGCTTTGTCTTTACCGATTCCTTCAACTGTGACATCGTAATGTGTCCCACCGTCAGTAATTAAGTGTGCCGCTTTGTTGTTAATACTACTATTAATATGAACTCCACCATTGTCTTCTTCTCCAAGATATCGGTCATCATAATGATCTGGATAGAAACCTGTTTCTGTAAGTGCCATAGGAACAGAAGCAGGGTCCTTCATGTCACGAAGACCAACATCAGGGTTATGTGGCATGTAAATATCTTCACCTAATAGCCACAAATCATCACCAGTTTTGTCTTCGATGAAAGCTCCCATAATATCTGCAAGTGATTCATTTAAGGCACCTGACTCATCTTCATAAATAAGATCAGCTGTATTTGTAATCACTCCATGAGTCATTTCATGTCCAATAACATCTAAACTACCTGAAGTGGAAATCATTAATTCTCCATCGCCATCACCATACATCATTTGTTTACCGTTCCACGCTGCATTATTCCATTGTGATCCAACATGTACAGTTGAAATAAGCTTCGTACCCTCATCATCAAGCGAATCCCTATCAAATACTTCCTCATAGTAATCATAAACTTTTCCAGCTTTCACATGTGCTGACACAGCGGCCGGATCATAGAAAAAGTCAGAATTAGATGTTACTTCAAATCCCGTAAGTCCTAATAAAGCAGAGAGAAGTATAAAAGCCGTTTCTGGCATACGATTTGCTTGGAATGTATGAACTCCGTCACCTCTTGTTCCATCATATAAAAAGTTCTCATTTGTTTCCTTATCTAAAATGGACTCAAAGGATAACATATTTCCAAATATATCTATCCCCCTAGACGTAACTGGTTCAGATAAATCCGGATCTTCAGGATCTGGAATTTGTGGAACTTCTGGTATTTCTGGAAGTTCATCATCTGCATCATCTTCTGAAAAGCTATCTTCTCGTGAATCTTCTAATGTTGGTGCTATTTCATGGACAGCATCGTAATCATTGATAACTTCGCCAGTTGTAGCATCAACAAAGTAATGGAAATATCCAGGAGCTGGTTTGGAAGTAGATGCCTTAACATAATATACTAAAGTGTGGTCCCCATCCTCAGGATATAAAACAAGTTCCGAATCAATGCCATCATAATTTTTTACTTCGCCGATTTCTTTTTCGATATCATTCTTCACAACATCCAGGGCATCATCTTCAGTTAATTCAGCCTCTGTAGATACTACAGTTCGTGCTAAGTTAGGTGTTACCTTACCAAAATAGGTAGAAACCTGATTTTCTTCTCCTACTGCTATTGTTTGCTCAGAGCCATAAATAGGTATGTCATTATAGGTTTCAACAGTTCGAAAATGTTCTGTGTTTGTTTCATTATCTTTTACTTTATCTATGATTTTAAATTGGCTCTTCCCTGCCTCTATCTGCTTCTCTACATTTCCTGATAATGATTTCCCTTTAGGCTGTAATACTTCTTGTTGGAGGAATAAATATACAGCCTCTTCTTTGCTAATTCCTTCTGCTGTATCCCATTCTCCTACCATATACGCAGGTGTGTGTAATTCTTCGTTAAACTTCACTTTTTGTTGTTCGCTTGCAAATACTGTTACTCCGGGTAACGATAGCCCAGAAAAAGTTAGCGATGCTGCTAGTACCACCGGCATTGCTTTTTTTCTAAAACCTTTTCTCTTCAACAAAATCACCTCTTTTTATTTTGAGTTCACATTCTATTATTAGGGGCTACTAGATTACAGTCAATTGGGTTATATGAAAGGTGATATTAATAAGGTTTAGTAACTTTCCCCTTAAAAATATGGCTTTAACTGTACTATTTAGTAGAAAAATAACCCAATTTACAGTTTTCAGATAAAATGCTAGAGTAAAATCTAGTTACTTCAAAAAGTAAAGGGGGGGCAGGCGAAAAATTGTAAGTGGTCTTTCTAGCATTTATCTGTATATACGTTTTTTTTTAATAGAAAGATAAGCAAAATTAAATCAAACAAGAGGAGGAAATAAAATGAGTTTTGCAAAAAAAGTAAGTGCAGGTGTATTAACGGCAGCTCTAGGTTTTTCTTTAATAGGCGGTGGAACTTACGCTTATTTCAGTGATCAAGTTGAAACAAATAATACATTTGCTGCTGGAACCCTCGATTTATCCGTTAATCCGGAAACGATTGTGAACATAGATAATCTAAAACCTGGAGATGAAATTTCACGGGAATTTAATGTAACAAATAATGGTACCTTAGATATCGAAAAGGTATTACTAGAAACGAGCTACATCGTTGATGATGTGGAAGGTGATAATACGGAAGATTTTGGTGAGCATATTAATGTGAAAATCCTTTATAACCAAGCAAATGCTACGGTTGAAATAATGGAAACCACATTAAAAGAATTAGAAGACATGACCCCAGATATTACCGCTATTGATGAGTTTGTTGGTGGAGGAAAAGGACCAAATGGTCTAGAGCCTGGCGATACGGATAAAATCATTGTTTTATTCGAATTTGTTGAAAATGGAGAAGACCAAAATCAGTTTCAAGGGGATTCTTTAGAACTTGAATGGAAATTTATTGCGGAACAAACAGAGGGTACTAATTATGATGAAGAGGATGAAGAAAAATAATGAATAAACCCGAGAATACACTACATATTCTCGGGAGTTTTATTTAAAAATTGTTCAGAAAAGACTTTTGTCGCTTCCATATATTGATTCGATTCAATATACCGATTTAATAAAACCTTTCCATATCTATTACGATATATGATATGCCCTGTGGTAGTAAAATAAGGCAAGGCTTTTTCCTCAATAAACTGAAAATAAGCTGTAGTATTATTTTCAGTTTTCAATTTCAATAACTTCAACACAATTAAAAAATGCGTACTTTTTAACTTCTTAGCTAGGGAAAAGCCTTCCTTTATTTTTTTAAATAGAAATGTTTTGCTATAAATCCCCTCTTCTAAACACGCATCAATATAATTACATAAATGAAGCAAATAAGAGTTTGAATCAGGAGCGTCTATTTGTAATGCTTGTTTGTAGCACTGCTTTGATAAAGCATATTCACCTTTATTAAAATACTCGAAGCCTAAATTATTTAATAGTAGTGATCTTTTGTCATTCAAACCAAGGATCTCACTATTATGAATTAAATTTTTATAACGATTAACTAGTTCATCAAAATCGACAGAAGTATCCCTACTCATTTGTAAAAGCATAACTGATTCAGCATTAATGGATTGAGCATAATTATTTGTTTCTTTAAAAAAGTGTAATGCTTTTTCTGCAAAAAAATAAGCCATAATATAAGAACCAATAAAATGATAAGCAATGGCCAAGTGATAATAATACTCTTTATTACCGTATTGTTCCATATTTACTTTTTTTAAATAATGGATTGGCATAGAATTACTTTCATTATCTACTTTCGCATTATCACTAATATAATATACGCCATATGTATGAAATAAAAGATTTTTCTCATACTCGGCAAGGCTAGCATATGATTCATTCACGTACTCTAATAATTCTAGCGCTTTAGTTCTTTCTCCTTGAATTATTAAATGTCTAGCTTTAAGTAAGTGATAAAAATCCGCATAATAAGTAGATTGAATAAAAGGAATCCTTTCAATTTCATCTTTTTTGTCTTCCATTTCCTTAAATCTTCTCATAATAATTGCTTCAAGCCATTGTTGTAACAATGTTTCTAAACTCTTAAATTTATTCACTTCTTGTTTTATATCAATCGCTAATCGATCAGAAAACATCATTATCATTTCTTCAGAGTATGCTGTTTTCCCTCGCTCAATTTTACTTACATGTGTAGTAGTACAAATCCCTTCCCCCAATTGAGCTTGGGTAAGATTTTGTTTTTCACGATAAAATTTAATAATCTCTCCTTCCAAATCTATCCCCCTAGCAAAATGATATTATGACTTAAATGATTATTATGATAATTCTATCATATGGTTTGTAGCTTTTATATGGGGAGAATTCCCTATTTTTAAGTGTTGAGCCGTAAGCATTTCGTTACCACTTCAGTCTCTGCTTCTATATATATATAGAAGGATAAACGGATAAACCAACTCACGCTTTTTGGGCGTCGTTATGTCTAATGAACTTTTTTTCAACATCATATCCGGATATGTATCCCCTCCTTTAAAACGTAATCAAAAAAAGATATAAAAAAGGCATGACAAAATAAAATGGTAATTCATTTTTTTGTCATGCCTAATCAAGTTAGTCACATGTAACAAGTATAACATTCAATTCATTTAAAATTTTAACACATTACTTTAAGTGAGTCAGCTTTCCCAATACAGTTCAATTAGCTATAATAGCTAATATCTCGACGTCGTGGGTCTACAGAAGCTCTGCCCATTTCTACACCCGAAAAAATTCGACATAGTATATTAAGCACTAAAAAACACAGGCTTCCCTATGGAGTGCCTGTGCTCATAACCTAATTATATCTAACAGATCAATTCATTAAACTAATATTATGCCTTATGGATTTATAGTTTAACCCTTCCCTTATATTTTTCAATTAATTTATTATTATGCTCGTCCGCTCCTTCAATATTACCGCTTAAAAATATTGGTGGATTATAATTGGAATCAGCCATATGTTTAATAGATTCAGCTAATATTGCATTTAAAATCGTAGCGCCAATTACTGTTGAGCTTGGGGCAAATTTGACACTAACTTTTTCATACGACAGCAAGGCATCCCCAATTGGAGCGTGGTTATTGATAACCAAGTCAACTGCATCAAATAAATGTTTTCCACTAGTGTGACGTGACGGTTGACTCGAGGAATATTCAATTGACGTTATTCCTATAACATACGCTCCCTTTTGTTTTGCAATTTTTGCTACGTCTACAGGAACAGGATTTCTTCCTGACGTTGAGATGACAAATATAACGTCTCCTGTTCGGATATCCTGTTGTTCCATGAATTTATGGGCGTAATCATTTTCACGTTCAAGTGAAGAAGAACGAACCGCACCTTCATGTAACATCAATGGTTCATGCAAAATCGGATGAATAGGCACCAGTCCACCCGCACGATAATAAACTTCTTCAGTTAAAATATGCGAATGACCACAACCAAATAAATGTACAACACCGTCATTCTGAATGGATTCAGACACTTTTTTAGAGGCCTTTGTCAATACATCTTGTTCCTCTTTTTCTACTTTTTTGAGCAAGTCAGTAATGTTACTAAAGTAATTATGAATCATTATAACCCCTCCACCTCTTTATAAATCATCTTTACGGTTTCCGGCATGGTATTACCGGTTTTTGAGTCGATAACGGACCCAAAAATATGGGGCATGAAGAATCCAATATCAATATTCTTAACCCCTTCAACTATTTCACCTATATTACCTAAGTTTATTCCACCAGCTGGTTCTATACCTTCAATACCGTAAACACTCGCCATTTTTGTTATATGAATAAGTTCATCTAAATGGACAAGCCCCTTAATAGGCATAAGTTTTATACTGGATATTCCCAAAGCAGATGCAATTTCCAAAAAGCTTTCCACATTCATGATTTTCTTCGAATTAGCCAATTGAATTTTACCTTTTTCTCCTGTAGGTTGCACTAATGCATTCACTAATTGTTTCTGTTCTTTACCTTCTAAAAAACCCTGTGAATATGATGCCGTTTCAAATGGTTGGTTTAAATGACCTGCATTAGAAGCTGCAGCAATATCTAATACTTTTTTCCAGTTGCTCGTATCGCCTCCACCTCCAAGGCCAATACTGACTGTATCAGTCACAGTTTTAAGCTCTTGAACTTTATTTACGGCTTCATCTATTGAATATTGATCGGATGCAATACCGGGGACAACATAACCACCCCCTGCCTCCATAATATCTGTTGCATTTTCTTTGTCTTTTGCAAGAAAGTTGAATAAAAACTTTCCTTTTAATTTAGCATCCATCTTTACACCTTCCTGCTATTAATAAGGATGTTCACCATATTCTTTAAAGCAATCTCGACTATATATTCACCTTTTTCTTTAGTGGCAAGCCTAGCATCTCCTAAAACAGCTGTTTCCGTAAATTCTTCCCAAGGAGTTGGTGTCACATCTGCCGAATCAGGAATAACCGGGGCCTCTGTTATTGCTTTGTCCATATCAACATATTCAGGCGCTAAATAGAGCATGTATGACGTTTCAATTTCACAGGCATGAAAATATGTGTTATGTGAAGATTTGGTTTCCCTAACTTCTTCCGCAGCTTTACTCATGCCAGGATAAAAGAAATAAAAAACACGCATTTCCGGACACGTTTCATACAGAACACGTGCCGCTTCTTTTAATGCAGTTCCATTACCAAGATGCCCATTAACCATTGCAAAAGTGGTGAACCCTTGATTATGAAGACTTTTACCAATATCAACTAAAAATCCTATCATAGATTCATTACTAATATTGATACTACCGGGAAAGTTTCTTAGACTCCAAACTTGACCATAGGATAAAGTTGGAAGCACAAATCCGTTCACCCTTTCAGCAAGTTTCTCCGCTAAACGTTCGGCTAAGAGGTTATCTGTTCCAAGAGGGAGATGTGGTCCATGTGCCTCCACAGCACCTACTGGCAAAATTGCAATTTCAGATTCATCTATTTTTTCTTTTATTTCATATGAGTTTTCATGTTGTAAATACAATTAATGTCACCACCTATCATTTTTTAAAGGTAAAGCAACGCTTAGGATTATGAATAAAGAATTTTTCAATCAGGCTCTCACCGTCAAAACCTTTTTGGTTCGCTTCTTCAATAAAACGAGGAACCCACTTCCCAAGAATATTTTCAAGTCCTAATCCATAATCATAATGTTTGTAGTAACTTTTTCGAGCAGTATCACCACTTACCAATATTTGATCTTCAAATCCTTTTTTAACAAGTTCTAAGATACAATGAATACGTGTGCTTTCTGGTGCATATTTTATTTTTGATATGCCGTCAAATGATAAAAATGCACCTGTTTTTGCTACTTTTTCGTGGTAAAAAGGATCTGGATTACGATCCATGTGACCAAAGCTCATATATTCTAGATTAATGTCTTCGCTTTTTAAAAGCTCTATTTGTTCAAGGGCCATTGTCCCTGCCTCTGTATGGGAATGAATAGGTGCTTTTGTCTCATGATGTGCCCTAGCTACTGCCCGCAATGTTTTTTCCTCAAGGGGCGTGATTCGATTATAGTCTGTTCCAAATTTCACTTGACCACCGGGAATCCCACTACCTTCCAACCCTTCTTCAATTTCCTTAATAACAAAATCGGTTAATTCGTTGATTGATGAATCTTCAATCCATTCATAAAAGGTATCGTAATTTCCAGTAGTTTTTTTCAGACGTTCAGGTATAGCAGCTGTCCACAAAAAGCTTTTATTAAAACCCGCTGTTCCAATAATTTTAATTCCTGTCTCATTAGCAATTTCTTTTACCGCATGAACATCCCGACCATAATCAATTGCCGTAGCATCAACAATAGCTTGGCCACCTAACTTTTTAAAATCCATGACGTCCTTCTGGGACTTTTCTTTATCGTCCAACAATAAATCATCTACTTGTTTCTCTACCCAATATGGTGGTCGGCATACAATATGTTCATGGGAATAGGTAAATCCTAATTCATCAGGGTCAATATCGCCGTGGAAAGTTCGAATAAAGCTCATGATGTAAGTCTCCTTTTATATTTGTATAGTGTAAATAGGGAGTAGTTCAGTGAACTTCCCCCCCCTAAATTGATCCATTCTCTAACCAAAGAAAAGTTGTGATAAGAATCTTATGATTGGTCCTAAAACAAACATATCCGTGTCAGCAGCCCACATACCGGTATCTGGGATGGTATCTGGTATTAGCATTCTCACCATTATATATTGACCCCAGGCTACAACAGTTGCAGTAATGAAACCACCGATAACCGCACCACGTGCTCCTCCGGTTGCATTACCAAACACTCCAGCTGTTGCTCCGTGGAAGAATAATACAATCATTGTCGGGACAAAAACGTAACCGACAGTATTTCCTAATATAACCAACCAAACAATACCACCAATGAACGCACCAAGGAAACCTAAAATAACCGCATTGGGTGCGTAAGGGAACACAATTGGAGCATCGAGAGCTGGCTTAGCTCCTGGTACAAGTTTTGTTGCAATACCTCTAAAGGCTGGAACAATTTCACCAATAAACATACGAACACCAGTTAATACAACTGCGATTCCGGCAGTGAAAGTAAAGGATTGAATAATAGCATATACGATAAAGTTTTGATCAGTAGACGCTACGAGTTCTTGGGCACCTGCTGTGTCTCTGAATAAGACAACAATGGCACCTATGATGAATAATATCCCCATCGTCAATGCTGTTATAACGTTTGAATCTCTTAAAAATTCCAAGCCGTTTGGTACCTTAATTTTTTCAGAATCCTTTTCTTTGTTACCTAGCCATTTTCCAGCCCATGCCGATAGCAATACAGCTGCTGCTGAAGTATGCCCCAACGCAACATTATCGTTACCTGTTACTTTTCTCATATATGGTTGAACGACTGCTGGTTGAAGGGCCCAATATAATCCCATAACAACAGATAAAAAGATAACAAGTGGCCAGAAGGAAACATCATCCGCAACCTGAACTACAACCCCTGCAAATATTGTAGTAGTCCAAAACATCATATGTCCTGTTAAATAAATATATTTAAAGCGAGTAAATCTTGCTATTAAAACGTTAATGATAAAACCAATGGCCATTGCCAAAGCTACAGCACTACCAAATTTCCCATTAAATGCTTCCTGTCCCATATATCCGCTGAATGATTCAGACTCTAGGTTGAATACCTCTGCCCATAATGGTTCGAAAACTGATAGTGCTCCCGAGATGATATCCGCTCCCAAGGTGATAATTAAAAATCCAATAATTGCCTTGAATGTACCACTAATCGTTTGACTAGCGGTTTTCTTTTGTAGCAACAAACCTATTAATACAATAAGTCCTATTAAAATAGCCGGCTCGCCAAATATGTTATCGGCTAGCCACATCACCACATCTAAAATGGCACTCATTTTATATTCACTCCTTTTTAATCATTACTCAGTAATATACTGATCAATCGCCTGGTTAATCTCGTCCATATCAAAGTAATTATTTACTACAATTACTTTTGCCGAATGACTACCTAAACTTTCTGCCAATTCATTACTGGTGATAATATAATCCGCTTGCATGCTGGACGCAGATGAAACATCTGTATGTTCAACATCTGCCTTTATATTTTTATCGTTAAGAGCCTGCTCTACATTCATTCTTAAAATTAAGCTTGTACCTTGTCCTAAACCACACACCGTTAAAATTTTTTTCATCGTTTACATCTCCATTTCTAATATGTTTTTAATTTCTTCCAAACTTACTGCATTCATTAATTTCTCCACATTACTGCCAACATTTAAAAGTCCGGTTAATTTTTGTAACAATGTTAAATGCTCATCACTTGATGCTGCCCCCAAAGCAAAGATTAGTTGCACTGGATCATTTGATTGATGTCCGAATATTACCGGTGTTTTCAATTGTAAAAGGGATACGGAGGCTTCTGTAACACCATCTTCAGGACGAGCATGTGGTATAGCAATATGAGGGGCCAATACAAAATACGGGCCGTTTTCCTTATACGCTTTCAACATTGCATCAATATAAGTTTGCTTAACAACTCCTTCTTTTAATAATAAATTACCTGCTTCATGGATAGCTTCCTCTGCAGTCTGTACTTCAGCTCCAAGTTTTATTAAACCATTATCTAAAAATCTCATAGAATCCTTGCCCACCTATCCTTTAATCAATTCTCATAGTTGTAATGTTCCGTTTAAGCAAATCAACAAGCTCATATTTATTCTTTGTTTTCATTATTTTATTTTTAAGAGTTTTATTAGAAAATATTTGGGTTAATTGGGATAAAGCCTTTAAATGTTGTTCATTATCCACGGAAGCCAAAACAATGAACATACGAACAGGTTTACCCAACAAGTCTACTTCCTCTTTCAAGAATAGCATGCTCATTCCTGTCTTATTTACACCTTTCTCTGCACTAGCATGTGGCAGAGCAATTCGATCAGATATAACAATATATGGTCCATCTTTTTTAACGACTTGTATCATTTCTCCGATATAATCTTTCGTAATAAAACCTTGTTCAAGCAAGTGAGTCGAAGCTTCGACAATCGCTTTCTCCCAATCATTTATATTACTTTTGAATTCAATTCTACTTTCAGGCAATAAATCCAATAAACCTGGGATTGTGTAGTTTTTATTACTAATGCTCATACTCGAATGAAAATATGCTACTAACTCACGTCTCAGCGATTCCTCATCTTGAATATTAGTATAACGATTAACAATATTGATGATGGTATCTGTAGACATCATTTGTTGTTGTACGTTTTCTTCAAATAAGCCACTCACTTTTTTCAATAATTGAGCTTTATCATGATTATTTAATATGGGCTCTACAACAAAAACTGGAATACCTCTATCTGGAAGTAATATTGTTGATACAATGAAATCCGCAACTTCCTTTAATTTGTCTATTTCTTCATATTCTCTTAACGAGATAACATCGGTAATGTCCACATCTGTAAATAACCGTTGTAACTGACTTTCCAAAAGACGAGATGTTCCCAAACCATTCGTGCAAACAATCAACATCTTCTTTCTCTTTAATTCAAGATCAACACCTTCTTGTCTTAACCATCCACCAAAATGCATAGCAAGATAAGCTATTTCATTATCATCTATTTTTTGTCCTATTAAATCTTCAACATGGTGGATAACATTCTTTGTTAAATGAAATATTTCTGGATAATTCTTTTTTATCGATCCCTTAAGGATATTTTGAATATGAATCCCATATTTTTTACGGTAATAAGTTGGTTTCAAATGGAGCAACAAATTATAAATCATTTGTTCAGGGTCTGGAAAATCAACTGCGGCAAATTTTTGAAAATCATATACCATCTTTTCGACAACAGAGGTTAATTCTTTCATTTCTTGGCTTTCAATTTGAATGTTTAAATTATAATTAACCTTCGCGCTTAGCAGATATCTTGTAAAATAAACGACTTCACTGGTAGGAATTACAACATTGAAGTATCTTGACAGTTTTCCGCATAGTTTTTGTGCCCCTATAAACTCCTCTGTAGTACTAATAACTTCTGTCTCAGCGGGATCCACTTTGGCATAGTTCTCTTGTTTAATGCGTTGAATGAAAAAGTAAAACCAGATAATAAGACTATTACGAACTTCATCTGTGATTTCAATTTCAACCAATTGTTCATATTCATCTAAAATCTTTTTAATACTTTTCAAATCATCCTTAGACAAAATCTTATATAGGTGTATCCCATTACTATGCTGTTTTAAATTTGTCTCCGAATGTTTAAAGAAATTATACAAGATATCTTGTGGAATAACTTCTGTCAAATATTTGATAAGGCAATTTCTAATTGCAATTTCATCACCACTGATGTTATATCCCGTTTTACCTTCTGCTTGAAGTTCTACTTCACTTAAAGCTAATTCATCTTTCAAAATCTTAATATCATCAATTACTGTGTTACGGCTAACCTGAAATAAATCTTGGAAGTCTTGAAGTAAACAACCTTTAGGTTGACCTACTATATAAATAAACATCCAAGCTTTTCTTTCTACTTTAGAGTGTTCATAATATGTTTCATTAGGAAGTTCTTTTTCCTGCAGTATTTCATTCTTTAATTGAGGATCTAAATAAAGACCTTTACCTCTCACCCTAATCAGTTCGGTGTTAAAGTGTTCTTTCAACCAGTCATTCACCTTATCCAGATCCTTATAAATTGTTCGTCTGGAAACATTAAATTGGTTTGAAAGCTCCTCTATGGAAATATAAGGATAAGCTTTTAGGATTTCATTTAATATAGCAGCACTACGTTGATTCAATAATATAACACCACCGTTTCTAGTATTGACATCAAGTGGTTGGTTGTCATAATACATGTTTTGGGCGTATTTTAAATATGATTATGACGAACCAACAATCTACCGCTTGATTTTAGAATAACCTATTCTGATACCATTTATAAGACCAAATGAGTCACATATAATTGTGCAATTTTGTACCCCTTTTTAGAACTTTTGTAAATTATAGTCAAGGCAACATAAAAACATTTCACCCATGAGAAACTTATTATTATAATCATAAAAAAATATAAATTAATCCAATTAAAAAAAGGTTTCACCCTTAAAACGATGGGTGAAACCTTTTAATATTTTACAGTAGACTACATAAAAAACATCATGATTTAAATATTGTTATCATTTTATCTACTTTATTTTTATCAATAGGTTGTAAATAACTATCACCTAACCTAATACCTGAGCCAAAGTGAACTTCTTTTGGTTTAACTTTATTATAGAATTCTTTAAAATTATCTTCACGCAATCCTCCTGCTACCATAATCTCTATTTGTGTATCTTTAGCAAGATTGATTAATTTTTTCATTTTGTGCGGAACCAATGTGGCACCTTGAGGACCACCTGAAGTGGCTATCCGCTTTATTTGCGGATATTGAGAAAGACATTTCAACGCTTCTTCTTGATCTCGCACAAAATCAAAAGCCTTATGAAATGTTACATCCAACCCCTCAGCGGATTCTAGCAATTGTTTCATGACCTCTTCATCAATAACATGGTCGGCTGTTAACGCTCCAATGACAATCCCGTTTCCTCCAAGTTCCTTTACCATCTGTATATCTTTTTTCATGACAGCTAAATCATCTTCATTATAGATAAAAGATTGGCTATGTGGTCTTATAATCGTATTAAATGGGATACTAATAGAGCGGGTCACCGATTCAATTAAACCATAACTTGGAGTAATACCTAACTCCGACATGCCTGGACTAAGTTCCAAACGATCGGCTCCATACTCTTCTGCCTGTTTTGCATCTGTTAAGGTGGTTGCAATAATTTCAAACGTCAATTTTTATTCCCCCTATAAGTGAATGTAGATATATTATTATATTGAATCACTGTATCTAAGGTAATTTGTATTATAATTCACGTTAATTATTTACGAAAGACCAAATAGCGTCATAACGTCATTTGAAATATTGGACCTGTTTATTATCTCTCTATTACTTTATTTATCGCCATTCTCATTCACGTCTATTTAAAATATACCACCTACTGAAAGCTTCCTTACAAATGACATAGTTTTAATTACTCTTAACTAACAGCAGTTTACATATCATAAACTCAGTGATTAGTAATAATTTACTCGGTATTTCATCTAAAGGAAACTTAACTAAATTCTCGAATAACATCCTTCATGTTCATTGCCATGGTTTTGGGGGATTCAGCTTTCGTAATCGCACTCCCTACTATAATAATGTCCGGTCTCCTTTGTGCGATCTCTTGCAAGGTCTCAATGTTAATACCTCCTGCAACTGCAATATCCAGCTGAGTTCCTTCTATTAAAGAAAATAGTTCCAAATTAAAGTTTCTTTCTGACTGTTTGTCTTTACCAACATGTAAGCTAACTAAACCCACACCTAATCTTTCCAATTCCATTATCCGTTTTTTAGAATTAATCTCCAATAGATCAACCATAATGTTTTTTGGATATCTTTCGGCGATATTCTGCATTTCAGTAATTGTTATATCTGAAGCAAATCCCATCACAGTTGTTATGTCAGCACCTGCTTCAAATGCTTGAAGTGCTTCATGATGTCCAGCATCACATGTTTTCATATCTGCTAAAAGCAATTTTTCGGGATATAGCCTCTTAATTTCTTTAACAATTGACATCCCATATTCTTTAATAACACCTGTACCAACCTCAATAATATCTATATTGTCTATAGTTTCTTCTAGTATTTGAAAGCATTCTTCTCTTTTCAGCCTGTCTAGGGCCAATTGTAACTTCATTAGTTCACCTCTTTTTAACGTTCAACTCTTTCTATTTCTCCCAATTGAGCTTGAACATCTTCATAATAAGGGAGTCCTTCATTATCGCCGCGAACACCAACAACCATGGATCCAATTGTATTGGCGAAGGTTAATGTTCTTTCCAAATCCCAAGCATTAAGAAGACCATACAATATTCCTGCATTAAAACCATCACCTGCTCCTACAGTATCTGCCACCTTAGCAGCTCTCACCGCTGGTGACTTTATCGTAGTCCCTTTATAATAACCAACAGACCCCTCACTTCCCTGTTTGATCGCTATAAAAGAAATACCTAAATCCTTTGATTTCTTAATTATAGTTTCTGGATTCTTCTCACCAATGATAATTTGCATTTCATCTTGTCCAGCCAATAAAATATCTACATTAGGAAGAATTTCTGATAATACCTCACGTGCTTTTTCCTTGCTCCACATTCGTAATCGAATATTAGGATCAAAGGAGA
The DNA here is from genome assembly GCF_018918075.1 of Virgibacillus sp. MSJ-26. Taxonomy (GTDB): domain Bacteria; phylum Bacillota; class Bacilli; order Bacillales; family Amphibacillaceae; genus MSJ-26. Next base: position 2,175 of record NZ_JAHLPW010000033.1, on the reverse strand, counting down.
CTTTTACATCATGTTTCTTCGCTAATTGGATAGCACGTTTGTAAACTTTTATATTATCATGGTGAATAGCAGGATAAATACCAGTTAAATGTAATATTTTAGCTTTTTTAAACATTTCCTCATCTAAATCACTTGCTGTAAGGGTAAGGGTTGGCGATTTATCACGATAATAAAAAGTTCTTGTGTCTCCGCTTTCCATTATTTCTTTAAAGTTTAGTGAAGTAGGATAACCATCAACTAAATTAATATGCGAAGTGTTAATATTTTCCCCACGTATAAAGGATAAGAGATATCTGCCAAATTCATCGTTACCTAATTTGGTTATATAACCGGTTTTCAAGCCAAGTCGTGCACAACCAACAGCAAGATTTAATTCAGCACCACCGACTTTTCTCTCAAACGTATTTACAAACTTTAACGGTCCTGTTGCTTTGGGATTGAATGTTATCATTGCTTCCCCAATCGTTATAACATCAATATTCTTCATTCATAAATCCTCCATTGTTATCTTATCTATTATTTTGACCTGTCCATTTTTTGCACTTAACAGTTTGCTGACCACTTCAATGAATAAACCCGTTTCTACGACCCCTACAGTTTGTTTAATAACTTTATTTAATTCATTTACAGCCAAGATATCATCAAATTTACAATCAACAATATAGTTGCCATTATCAGATACAAATCGTTTTCCTGCCACTTTTCTTAAAGTAACATCTGCTCCTAATTCTTCAAGGTATCTACTAGTCATCCTCCAACCAAACGGTATAATTTCTATAGGTATAGGAATTTGACCTAGTTTTTGTACTTCTTTTGTATGATCAACAATAATAATCACTTTATCAGAAGCTATTGCGACAACCTTTTCTCTCACTAATGAGCCACCGCCACCTTTAATCAGATTAAGATCACCATCTACTTCATCCGCCCCATCGATTGTCAGATCAATTTTACTAACTTTCGAAAAATCAGTAAGTGGGATATTTAAATCCTTGGCTAGACGTTCGGTTTTTTTTGATGCAGGAATACACTTAACTTTTAACCCTTCATTAATCCGTTGACCCAAAGCGTATAACATTTGATTTACAGTAGAACCAGAACCTAAGCCAACTATCATACCATCTTCAATATAATTTACAGATTTAATTGCAACTATTTTTTTATCACTTATCAATTAAATTCCCACCTTTTAGAACAGACTAGGATTAATCATTCGCGGAATATAAAATGCAATATCCGGGAAAAATGCAATGAATAACATAACAATTAGTATAATCGCAATATAAGGAATGACCGCGATAAAAGATCTTTCTATAGACATTTCGCCAATCTTGGCAGCTAATAATAAACATAATCCATAAGGAGGTGTAACCAAGCCAATAGCTAGTGTAATAATTACAATCAACCCTAAATGAACGGGATCAATACCAAATTCTAGAGCCGTTGGTAAAATAACTGGCACAAATAGAATCATTGCCGGGATAGCATCCATAAAAGTACCGATAAATAAGAAGAAAAGAATAATGATCAGTAAGAATACAGCCTTCGTGCTTATATTATTTGTGAAAAACTCTTCAGCTAAAGCTCCAAGTTGATAATAACTCATTAATTCGCCAAGAGCACTTGCTGCGGCTAAGGCAAACAAAGAAAGTGAACTCAAAGCTAAAGTATCCATTAATATTTTAGGCAAGTCCTTTAATCGTAAGGTTTTATAATAGAACATACAAACAACAAGGGTATAAACAGAAGCAATGGCTGCCGCTTCTGTAGCTGTAAATAGACCGAAAATGATCCCACCGATAATAATGATAGGTGTAAGTAAAGCTGGTAGTGCTTGAGCAACTAATTTTAAAAAATTCACGATCTTCACTTTAGAATCTCGTGGATAATCACGTTTAATTGCTAAAAAGTAAACAAATACCATCATGCCAAGACCAATTAAAATTCCTGGAATGATTCCTCCTAAAAACAATGCGCCAATCGACGCATTCGTCAAACCAGCGAAAATAATCATTGGAATGCTTGGAGGAATAATGACCCCTATGGTAGATGAAGCGGGAGTGTAAACTGAACTGTGTAAGTGAGAGAGCGTACGACTCTTGCTTCGCAGTTCAGTTTTTTTATTGTAAGATAAAAATATAACGATTGGGAGGTTATTCTATTGGCCAAGTCAAA
>NZ_JAHLPW010000032.1 GCF_018918075.1 Virgibacillus sp. MSJ-26 | reverse complement strand
AAGAAATAGATGCGGAAGCTGTTTTTATCGACGGTACAAAAATAGAAGCTAATGCGAATAAGTTTACATTTGTTTGGCGTAAATCTGTTGAAAGATACAGTTCGAACCTGATTGAAAAACGACACTTGGACTCAGTAATAATCGAAGTCCAGCGTCGGTTCTTCTTATCACTTATTTAACCTCTATTAGCTGAAATTTCTGCATATTTTAACACAGCATTTGCATAAAGCTTATTATCATAAATCCTATATGGCCCATTCGGATTCGTCTCTATTAGAAACAAAGTATTATCGTCCCTGATTGTGAATTTTAGCAAGAGTTCACTTATCTTTTGACTTGTCTCATGTTCTAAACCTAAAGCTGTTGATATAGCCAATGAATTTATTTTATCATCTATATCTTTTTCGTCATTATGATACTCCATAAATTCACTTAAACTTTGTCGTGAATAAGTAACTGTTCCATTCAGCTCAACATCTTGCAACTCGGCATGTTTGCTAACTACTGACCACCCGTCATTTCCATCTTTCATTAAATGACAGTGTATTTCCGATATGCTATCACTATTCGATAGGTATTGCTGTACAATATATTTCTTTTCTTCTATAAGATAATTAATGTAATTTCTTAATTGGTTTTCAGTATATAGTGTTATTGTTTTACCATTTAAAACTTCATATTTATTCGCTTCATTTGTCCTAATTGTGTAAGTTAGATTCCTATAGGACATATCTTCTTGCTTCAATTGAACCTGTCCATATTTCTCTAAAAACTGAAAAACATGCAGTGGTCGTTTCACGCTTTGATAAGGTGCCACTATGTCCGATATACTATCATTTTCTTGTAGCAACTCATATATTGTCGAGCGGGACGTGGCATCTGCCACCCATTGATTCGTAAATGGTATATCTTCTAATTCTTCATAAATCATAATCTGTTCTTTGGAAGTACGCATTTTCAAACGATCAATAATGACTGATGGAAATTCAGCTACTTTTTGTACCCATTCATCATTCTCATAGAATAATCCACGAATGAGTCCGAGATCATAGTCTATATCCTTAGGAGTAAATGAATAGAAAGCTAGATTTCTTTCTGCAGCTGTATGAGCTAATTGTATAGAAACTTTGTCATTATTCTGTTGTCCGATTAACATTCCAATGCTTGTTGAATCTTTGTCTTCAGCAATTGGCAATTCAGTGTTTCTCGCTTGAAATTGCCCATTAGCTATAGCTGTTTTGTTGGCCTGACCAACATGCATGACTCCATTTTCGGCGATATATTTTGCATAGCCGATAAAATTAACTGCTCTTTTTTCCTCATGATAAGCAGTTTGTGGTCCATTATTTGCTTCATGCATCCAGATTCTACCTGTATCATCAATTGCAAAATCCAGTCCTAATTCATTTAAAGCTAAACCGTAAAGTTTATCAAGATGTTGTGTGACTTCCATAGAAAGCTCAAGTATTTTCTGCTCGTAGTAGGAACCTTGTTTATTACCGAATTCACGGCGTAAAAAAGCTGGGAAATCGTCAACACGTCCTTCTGTGCTTATATTACTAAGGTTACTCTTTTTATTACCAACTCGTGGATAGATATGAGTAATTTGCCACTTTCCATTATGATCTTTCTGAACATGTGATCTAAAGTGATATGGTTCATCTTCTTTCGTTCTTGTATGGATATAGCGTTGGATGATATAACTTCCTTTTTTGGATAAAATAGTGTTTTTAATAAAGTTTTTAAATTCCTCTTCGTTTAAAATGCGTTCTTTTTTCTGATCTAACATGATGTAGCGGCTTCCTTTTTTAGTAACAAAATAAATATTCTCACCACGGTTACTTCCTAATGCTTTAAAAACCACGTTGTTATTTTTATCCATAAAATGATAGACTTTATCTTCATTTAAACAAACGGTAAATGGCACTAGAAGCTCAGCATACTTTCTGTGCTTTAACATACGCTGCGGCAAAGTGAATTTATTACCAACATGGAACCCTGTAAAAGGAATGAATCTCTGTAACTTTCTTTCTGCTCGTGAACGTCTTCCGGCCCCGACATTATTAATAACGGTAGGAAAAGGGGCAGTGACACGTTTCCATTGATTATTCTGGAAAGTATCGGCTGAAATTTGTTCATTTTCAAAGTCAATGTCTTTAGAAGTGAAGAAATATAATTCCGTGTTTTGATTGTTTGCTTCGTTTAACGTCGCTTGTAGTCGATCTTCTGATAAAAAGTCCTTGGGGTTTCTCCAGCTATGAAACATGCCTATTGAAATAGTTTCTTTAGTCTTTTGATCTCCATGGTCTTCAATAAAGCTTTTATTTAGCTTCACTAGTAGTGGTCGTAATGAGAATTGGATAATTTCCGATACCTTAATGAAACGTCCATTCTCAAGCTCATTGGCAATCAAAACAAGAAACTCCTCTAGCTTTTTAGTATGCTTTTCGTAGTCCTTGTTAGCTGAATTTAATATGTTAGTAACAGCTTGAGATCCTTCAACAATTGAAGTGAAAATATAAATACTTTGATTTAATTCTTTATTCTTGATTAGATTTGAAAAGTGATCAGTTGCTTCTATAAGAGTTTCTAGTATATTTTGAATTTGGAATAATTGCTTTTGATCTATCATATAAAATGCTCCAATCTTTCACATAGTGATTTTAACTCTATATTATATATCGGTTAAAATTGTCAGCTTTGTATAGTTTTCTAGAACCCTAAGTCAATGAATTAAAAACTACCCAAAACCAGTTTTTTTCGTTATAATATATTAATTAACTAAAAGCCATTTATGTTCACGCATAGGATGGCTTTTCTGTATTAATAGATAGAAAGAAGGATGCAGATGAGAAAGGCATTTATTTTCCGGTGGCTGTTCTTTTTTGTTGGTCTCATGATTATGGGGCTGGGTGTTACGTTAACAATTAAAGGTCAGTTGTTTGGTGTTGGATCTTGGGATGTTCTCCATATTGGTTTGTTTAAAAATCTGGGATTATCGATTGGACTTTGGTCGATTATTATGGGGATCCTGATTATTACGATTGCTTCGATTGGCCTACGGGAATTCCCGAAAATTGGTACCTTTATGAACATGATTTGTGTTGGTGTATTCATCGACTTTTTTAATTGGGCTATACCTGATCCATCTACGTTTACTGTGCAGCTTATTGCTTTTATTCTAGGTGTTCTGTTGTTGGCTGCTGGTTGTGGCGTTTATATATCTGCTGATTTAGGTGCAGGGCCGCGAGATACGTTGATGCTTTTAGCAGTGAAAAAGTTTAATTGCAGCATTATGGTTGCACGAACTGTGATGGAGGTCTCTGTCGCGGTAGTCGGTTATTTATTAGGAGGACCGATTGGTATTGGAACTGTTATTATGGCGTTTGGTCTTGGCCCTGTCATTCAAATTGCGTTGGGGTATAGCGAAAAAGTACTTGAGACATTGGTGAATAAGGAGCAGGTGGTTAATTATTAACTCACGATGTCAATTGAATATTATCTATATCCTTGGTTGATTAAAAGTATGATAGAATAATAGAGACTATAATGGGGCGATTGCCCTTTTTTATTTTGCTATTTAATTAAACTTGTTTTTGGAGGAAAAAATGGATCAGAAAACTAATACAACACCACCGATTGCATTACCATTTACTATATCAATCATTGTAATATCTTTTGCGGCAATCTTTGTGAAGTGGTCAAGTGCGCCATCAACAATCTTAAGTATGTACCGCATGTTTATTGCTTGTCTCTTTTTGATTCCTGTTGTGTGGATGAAGAGAGCTGAGTTTAAGAAGATAACTAAGAAAAACTGGCTACTGCTTATTTTTTCTGGTATGTTTTTGGGCACGCATTTCGCGTTATGGTTTAAATCACTTGAATTAACGACGGTTGCCAGCTCGACTATTATTCTGGCATTACAACCAATAGTGGCATTGGCGGGGGGCTTTCTCGTCTATAAGGAAAGAACGACACTTTCTACTATTTTAATTATATGTATTTCTTTTATAGGTGTCGTTTTGGTTGGTTGGGGAGATATTGGCGTTGGTAGGACGGCGATTATTGGTGATGTTTTATCTTTTTTATGTGTTGTTGCGGTTGTTTGTTATCTATTGATTGGACAGAATGCCGTGAAAAAAGTATCTCATTGGGTGTACAGTTTTTGTGTTTTTTTCTTTGCTGGATTGTTTTTAATGATTTTTAATATAATTGCAAGTGTTCCAATGGTCGGCTATCCCGCCCGTGAATGGGGGATTTTTGTCCTGCTTGCTATATTCCCAACCGTTGCTCACCTTATCTATAACTGGCTCTTAAATTATGTGGATTCAACGACGATTTCAATGAGTATTCTAGGGGAACCTGTCGGAGCAACGATTTTGGCAGCTATATTGCTTGGTGAGCAAGTGACTGTATGGCAGTTGATTGGTGGAGTGCTTGTTCTAGTCGGTGTGTTTGTGTTCTTGATGCAACAGAAGAGAAGTATGGTAGGTAGTCAGTAGCTCATTTTTTCATAGATGAGCTATTTTTTTCACCATTAAAGTTTACAATTCTCTAAAACTTTCGTATACTTATAAACAATAATTAAATACGCATTGGTTGAGGTGCAAAGGTCATGAGTAACTTGCGACGTTAAGCTGCAAATAGTCGTAAGTGAAAGGGGACTTTGCCGAAGTGGGATGCTGTTTGCAGATAGCATGTCACTGGATTGTATATTAATAGTGTGCAATCTGTCATTATTCTGATGAATAATGGAGTGCTTCCGCTTGTAGATAGGGTGGATTAAAAACAAGTCGGGATGCTCGGCTTGTTTTTTGTTTGTTAAATCATGTAGTTAGATAAATTCTAAGAAAACAAGGGAAGTGACAGGCGTAAGAAGGGGAGAAAGTTTATGAGTAGCAGTGTACTTAAGTTTGGCGGCTCGAGTGTGAGTAGTTTGGAGAAAGTAAAAAATATTGCGGACTACTTAAAGGGGCGTGTGGAAGAAGGAGAGCAGCTCGTCGTTGTTGTGAGTGCGATGGGGAAGACGACGGATGAGCTCATGGCTCAAGTGGATTCGATTACGGAGTCACCGAATGAACAAGATTTGGCTGTACTCCTGACAACAGGCGAGCAGCAGACGATTTCCTATCTATCTATCATTCTCAATGATCTCGGCGTAAAATCTAAGCCGTTGACAGGCTATCAAGCAGGTATTGAAACCGTCGGGCACCATTTAAAAAGTAAAATATCTAAAATTAATACCGATCTTTTTGAACAACTTTTTGGTACGTATGATGTGTTGATTGTGGCAGGATTTCAAGGATTTAATGGAGATAATGAAATTACGACACTTGGGCGGGGCGGCTCCGATACGACAGCCGTTGCGCTTGCGGCAGCACATCAGTGTCCTTGTGAAATTTATACAGATGTAGCGGGTGTTTATAGTACGGATCCGCGTATTTATTCTGAAGCAAAGCGGCTTGACGTCGTATCGCATGAAGAAATGATGGAAATGAGTGCGCTCGGTTCAGGAGTGCTCGTATCCAGGAGCGTTGAGATTGCAAAAAACTATAACATACCTATCTATCTAGGTAAAACACTATCAGAAGAGAAAGGAACTTGGATTATGACAACAGACATGTTAGAGAAAAAGGCGGTTACAGGGGTGGCGCTTGATGAGGATATGATTCATGTGACATTGAATTACCCTGAAAATGATACACAGCTACTTGATGAATTATTTATTAATTTGGAACAAAAAGAAGTCAATGTCGATATGATTTCGCAAATAGCGAATAATGAAGGTCTTCAACTGTCATTTACAATGAAGGATACAGAGGAGGATCAGATCCAGAAGATTTTCTCACATTTAAAACAAGACTATGCCGATCTTTATTTTAAAATCGAAAACCGTTTTGTTAAAGTATCTGTCATTGGGTCTGGCATGCGCGATATGACAGGTGTGGCTTCGAAAGTGTTTCGCACATTGATTGAATCAGGCATCTCGTTTTACCAAGTCACAACGTCGGAAATTAGTATTTCTTATGTTGTTGATGCGGAAAATGGGGAAGAAGCAGCACGGCTTTTATGTGAGGGGTTTGAACTCTAATCTTTAATTTTTGTAAACAATAGTAATGAAAATAGTGATGCAACGCTTCTTAATTAGGTTAATATGTTTCATTTAAATTGCTGATAAGCGGTAGAGTAGTTTAAAATAAAGTGAGATAAGATTTAATTTAAATTTGACACAGAGGTGCATGATGACTATTGCAATTATTGGCGGTGGGATTGGCGGACTTGCGGCAGCTGTTGGATTACATAAGATTGGGATTAAAGCCCATGTCTATGAACGAGCGAGTTCGTTTAAGCCACTCGGTGCTGGAATCGGAATTGGCAGCAATGTCATGCTTGCCTTGAATAAACTTGGTGTAAGCGAAGATATTTTAAAATCAGGGATGACACTAAAAGAGCAGCGTTTCCTTAATGGGAATTTTAAAGAAATGAATAAGATTGATTTTACATTGTTGAAAAAACGTTTCGGTGAAGAGAATATAACGATTCAGCGTGCAGACTTACACGAGGCTTTATATCGAGCGGTTGATCCGACCTATGTTCATTTCAATAAAAAGTTAGAACATTTTAAGCAAACAAATCAAGAGGTAACACTTCATTTTACAGATGGAACTGAAGTGAGTGTTGATTATGTAATAGCTGCAGATGGCATTCATTCTATTTTCAGGAAAACATTAATGACAAAAAGTAAGCCAAGATATGCTGGATATACTTGTTGGCGCGGGATAACTAAAAATAAAGATGACGTGTCCATGTATCTTTCCTCTGAAGCTTGGTCAAAGGACGGGCGATTTGGTTTCGCACCACTTCATAATGGTGACGTTTATTGGTTCGCTTGCGTAAATGCCAAAGCAAACGACCCTAAATATCATTCTTTGGATAAATCAGGTGTTGCACAACAATTTAAACACTTTTCGTCAACCGTTGAGAGGCTGATTAACGAAACATACGATGATTATTTTTTGCACCATGATATTTATGATATTAAACCTTTATCGACATTTGTTTATAACCGAATTTGTTTGCTTGGAGATGCGGCTCATGCCACGACGCCAAATATGGGGCAAGGGGCAGGTCAGTCGATTGAAGATGCTTATGAATTAATGAACGCGTTAAAGAGTGAAAATACGGTGCAAGATGCATTTAATGTTTATGATAAAAGAAGAGTGGCAAAAACGAAAAAGGTCATTAAACTTTCGCGTCAAATCGGTTGGGCGGCACAATGGGATAATCCATTACTGATTGCTTTTAGGAATACCGTTTTTCCTTTTATACCAAAATCACTCCTTTTTTGGAGGTTAACGTTTTTGTTTAAGTAGATTTCCCGGTCATTAAAGATAAAACATCCGTACCTATAATATAGGTGCGGATTTTTTGTTGCTAATCTCTGAAACTATTAATTTAATAGTTTTGTGTATAATATTAGAATTTATTGGCTAGCCTATCAATATAGCAAACTATTAATTGGAGGCGCTCAATATGAAAAACAGTATAATGATTGGAATTGGTGTTCTTATTTGCTTATTTATATTACCAACAGTTCATGCTCATGCGGACAGTGGTCAATTATACGAAATCGATTCAGAAATAATAGAATTATATGATGAACCAGATCAAAATGCATCCATTTTAACAGAACTAACAAGTGGTGATAAGGTTACTATATTCGAAGAGTCATCTGGTTGGGGTAAGACATTTTTCAAGGGGGAAAAGGCTTGGGTTGAAGTAGATCAACTTAAGCAAGAGGAGAATGTACAAGCAGAGAAAGAAGATGTCGGAAAGCCAGAAGAAAAAGTTAGTGAACTATCAAACATAGATAAAGAGTCTAGTGAATCAGTCGAAGAGGGAAAGTTATACAAGGTTAAAGCAAGTACCGCAAAATTACGCAATGGCCCAGACAAAGATGCATCTATCATCAGCGAATTGCAAGAAGGGGACAAGGTTTCAATATTTGGAGAATCATCTGGTTGGGGAAGAACATTTTATAATGGTGAAGAGGCGTGGATATCTTTAGACGTGCTTGTTGAAAAGAATGCATCAAAAGAGGCGGAGAGCTCAGAAGTAGATGAAGAAAGTGAGACAGAACAAACGACAAAAATGCCAGAAAAGGAAGAAGCAAAAAAAGATCAAAAATCCAAATGGGAATGGGAAGATTTAAAGGAAAGACTTAGCCAAAAAGATGTCGAAAAAGAAGAGTTAGCTAAAAGTAAAGGCAGGAAGGAACGACAAGATACTAAAGAAAATGAGAAAAGTGATGAAACGCTGTCTGGTTATCATGTCGTTATTGACCCGGGTCACGGTGGAAAAGATTCTGGTGCGGTTAATCAAGAAGCAATTGAAAAAGAACTCACACTGTCCACCGCAAAAAAAGTCGAAAAACAATTACGTGAAAAAGGAGCTTCAGTCACATTAACTCGGACGGATGATACATATATTTCATTGGACGAACGGATCCGAATAAGTCATTCAACTGATACCGATGCATTTATTAGCCTGCACTATAATACATTTGAAGATCCACCTGCACGTGGAATTCACACTTTTTATAATGATGGAGATAAAAATCAGAAGTTTGCCGATTCCATCCAAACATCACTGATTAACCACACAAACCTCTCAGATCGTGGAACAAAACAAGCTAACTTTAAAGTGTTAAGAGAAAATAAACAGTTGGCTTTATTAATTGAGCTTGGTTTCATCAGCAATCCAGAGGAACAGAAACTTATCCAAACTGATAACTATCAAGAAAAAGCGGCAAAAGGCATTGTTTCCGGGTTGGAAGAATATCTTAAATAAGGGTTTTGTTATGTAACCTTGGCCAACCCCTTGCTTTCTCTATGTTAATCATTGAGTTTTGATTTGCTGTACAGCTCAATAATTTCAGGATAGATCCTGTATTCTTTTCTGCCTGTTTCAGTCAGATCATAAACACCTCTGCCAACACGTTTGAACCATTTATAATAATTATTATAGAGAATACCGTATGTTCGTTCGCCAGTACTCAGGTCGCGTAGCTCTTTTGCAGACAGTGGCCCTAAATGATCAAGATAATAGGCAATTTGAATACTTTTTTCCTTATAAGCCGTCATGGTCGTGACTTTATTGCTTCCGCCAATATTATGATTGCTTCGTCTATCTTGAGCTTCATTTAATATGCTTTGACGTTTGCGTTTGCTGTGCTGAGTACTACTTTTTCTATCAAATGGACCTGGTTCATGCACGAGTTGGAGATTAGACTTTTTTCCTTCAAAGGAGATGAGGATTAATCCTAATTCTAATCGTCGAACCAGATGCACCATGTCGCGCCATCTCCGTTTTCTAAGGCTCATTTTCGGTCGTTTGATGGCGATATAGACATCTGGCGTGTATCTCTGTCGTTTCGCCGCTTGTGTAAGCACCGTCATATTTAAATTTAATTTTAATTCAACGATAATGAGTTTATCATCTTTAAACGCAACAACATCACAGTCTTTCACTTCAGCTTGAACTTGATAGCCAATTGAGCAAAAGTAGTCTTGTACTGGGGCATATAAATCAGCTTCATAAATTTTATCTTTACTCATCGAGCACCAACCTAGTTTTGATTTACTTAATCTAGAACCTTTGCAATATTTCTTATCAATATAACTTTACTCACTAAAACTTATCTTTGCAATCACAAAATAGAAATCACTTAGACAAAAACCAAGACCTGAACTCGTCTATTTGGTACGCTATACATAACTAAGATGCCTGGATTAAGAGGTGATTTTATCCATAGGTTACTACTTATTTTCGTCGTGATTTTTTATGCTGGTAATATCTTGGTAGGAAGTGACATTAATTCATTACCGCCACTCACGATTGCTTTTTTTCGGTTGTTTGTAGCGACGGTTATTTTATTGCCGTTTGGGATGCGCCAGATAGGAGAATTACGGTTAGCATAGGGCGCTTCAGTTTACTTCAACAACCAATGTTGCAGTATTAGAAGCGTCTATACCCGTTGTTACTGTGATTGCAAGTGCATTTTTATTAAAAGAAAGACTTCGAGTTGTGCAGTGGGCAGGGGTATTAATCTCATTATTAGGTGCTGTTTGGGTTGTGCTTGATGGGCGTCTTTTTCAATTAGCAATGATAGATTGGAATGTTGGAGACGCCATTATGCTTGGAGCGGTCGTGTCTTGGGCTACGTACTCCATTTTGGTCAAAAAATACATGCATCACTTTCCTACGTATGCGACTTTGTTCGTTATGTCCGGGATATCAGTAATTATTCTGTTACCGTTTGTTTCAATAGAGTGGTTTACTTTAGGCATTCCGCCATTATTTGAAGTAAGGCATTTAGCCGGCTTAGTCTATCTAGGTGTCTTTCCGTCAGTCATTGCGCTCATATTTTATAATAAAGCTGTGTCACATCTTGGCGCGTCCCAAGCATCTATCTTTTTGAATTTCCTGCCTGTGGCGACAATGATTGGGGCTTATTTTTGGCTGGAAGAAACAATTACTATGATGCAAATTATAGGTGCAGTGGCTGTTATGGGCGGTGTGCTTTTAACTATGAGGCCTGGAGAAAGGAAGTCATCAGAACGCATCGATCAAACGGGATGATTGTATGAGGAGGTAAGGGGATGAAGGTGGTTATTGTATCTGATACACATATGCCTAAAAGAGGGAATAGTCTTCCGGGGAAACTATTAAAGGAATTGGAAACGGCCGACCATATTATTCATGCTGGGGATTGGTCGACGATAGGAACATATGAAAAGCTCGTATCATATGCTCCGGTGACTGGTGTTCATGGTAATGTAGAAGAAAATGGGATAATGGATAAATTCCCTGATAAACAACTGCTTACACTTAATGGCTATACGATTGGCATTGTTCATGGTCATGGCAGTGGTAAAACGACCGAGAGACGTGCTTTTGATTCATTTATGAATGATGACGTTGATATTATTGTGTTTGGGCATTCTCATATTCCGCTGCTGCGTTATTTTAAAAAACGGTTGCTTATTAATCCGGGTTCACCAACAGATAAACGAACTCATCCCTATTATTCTTTTGTAGTGATGAATCTGGGAGATGAACTTGATGTCAGTCATATATTTTTCAGTGAAAAGCAATAGTCGCAAGTATTTGGTTGTGTTATCATTTAGTTAATATTGATAGGAAAAAGCTATTCAGAATGGGGAGTATATGATATGGAGTTAAGGCAATTAGAATATTTTATGATGATTTGTAAAGAATTACACTTTACACGTGCGGCTGAGAAACTACATATTTCACAACCTTCATTAAGCCAACAAATAAAAAAACTCGAATTTGAGCTGGGAATCCCTCTTTTTGATCGGATTGGTAAAAGCATTGCATTAACTGAAGCAGGGAAAATCATGAAGGCCCATGCTGAAAAAGTATTTTACGAACTTGAGCAAGCGGAGGCTGCGTTGAGAGATTTGAATGGATTACAAAGAGGAAAGCTTAGGATTGGTTCACTCCTGACTTGTGTCAACTATCTCCTTCCACCTGCTATATTGAAATTCAAACGATTATACCCTGATATTGAATTGTCCATATTGGGAATGAAAACAAACGATATTCATAAAGGACTGCTAGAAAATAAATTAGATCTAGGAATCGGTTTTTTACCTATTGAGATAGAAGAACTGGAATACATTCCTTTATATACTGAAGAATTGTCTTTAGCAGTACCATCATATCATCCTTTTGCTAATTTTGAGGAGATTGAACTGAAGATGATTAGCGATGTACCAACTATTTTACTACCTGAAAACTATTTCCTCCGGCAACTTATTGATACTTATTGTGATAATGTTGGTGTTAAGCTTAATCCTGTGCTTGAAATGAGTACAATGGAATCGTTAGTGGAAATGGTAGCAGAAGGTCTCGGTATAACTATTTTACCAACACCGTATCTAGATTTTCTAGATTATACTCGAATAAAAACAGTCAAATTAAATAATCCCACACCGAAAAGAAAGGTTGGATTTATCTATAGAAAAGATAAGTTTATGTGCACGGCGACGAAAACATTTATGGATCAAATTACAGACATCAGTCAGACAATCTATGAGAATAAGCAAGAGGCATAACAAAAATTATGCCTCTTGCTTTATATTGTTAGCCGTTTTTAACATCTTCCATACTAGCGCCATAATTAATATGGTATACTTGGCCATCCACAACTAATGCTGGAACTGATTTCACCCCAGCTTCCTCTGCTTCTCCGATTCTAGAAGCATCATCTCCAAAATGAACAATGTCTAAATCTACCTGTGATTTATCTAAATAGCCAACCATCATTTGTTCTGCATCGACACATACTGGGCATCCAGCATGATAAAAGACTGCTTTTTTCATTTAAAATTCCTCCCTGTGAAATTTGTCTTACATACATAGCGTATAGCGCTTTACGATGAGTATCAATTACATATTTCTTATCATATCCATAGGTTATAACTATCAATTGATAAGTGGATGATTAAGAATAGATATATTGGCCAATAATAATCATAAGTTTTGCCTATCATTAATAAAAATGAGTTCAGGAAGATTGGGCTTGTCGATAGCTTGACACCAACTGATCCTTTCATTATAATAACTAGTAATATTATAAAAACGATGACGAAGGAATAGTAATGAATTCAGTTCAAGTATAGAGAGGCAGTGGATGGTGAAAACTGTTCTTGAACATTTATGAACTCGCCTTTAATTAATGTTGCAAAAGCGAAATAACAGTAGTTTTTGCCGATGCTCCGCGTTAAGGAAACAAGTGAACGTGTTTTTTTACGTTAATTTGGGTGGTACCACGGGAAATATAGCTTCTCGTCCCTTTGTAGGGATGAGAAGCTTTTTTGTATTTAGCTTTTTTATAAAATTGGGGCTGCGACTACCTCTTGTGTCAGCTATATTAACAAGATAACATGCAGAATTTAGCGGAGGAAGAACACTGAGACTCCAGTGGGAGCTGAGGCCAGACGCACCCCCGGAAAGCGTAGTGTTTGTTCCGAAGCGATGGTTCAACATCTATTTTCAAAAGGTTGAGGTTACGATGCGAATTACACTAGAGATTCTTCTTGGATAGGTAGTTCATCAATTGTTTTTTTACATACCAATTATAACTTAGGAGGAAATGAAATGACTTTTAATCATCGAGATATTGAAAAGAAATGGCAAACGTATTGGGAAGACAATAAAACATTTAAAACAGATACATTTTCTGACAAAAACAAAGTTTATGCATTAGATATGTTTCCATATCCATCAGGTGCTGGACTTCATGTTGGGCATCCAGAAGGGTATACGGCAACAGACATTGTCTCACGCATGAATCGGATGCAAGGATATGAAGTGATGCATCCGATGGGGTGGGATGCGTTCGGATTACCGGCTGAACAATACGCTCTTGATACAGGAAATAGTCCAGCTGAATTCACTAAGAAAAACATCGAAACATTCAAGCGTCAAATTCAAGAACTCGGTTTTTCTTATGATTGGGATCGAGAAATTAGTACAACCGACCCACATTATTATAAGTGGACCCAATGGATTTTTACTAAGCTATACGAAAAAGGCCTCGCTTATATTGACGAAGTAGCAGTAAATTGGTGTCCGGCACTTGGAACCGTGCTTGCAAACGAAGAAGTGATTGACGGAAAAAGTGAACGAGGTGGCCATCCCGTTGTTAGAAAACCGATGAAACAATGGATGCTGAAAATTACAGCATATGCTGATCGACTTCTTGAGGATTTAGAAGAGCTTGATTGGCCTGAAAGTTTAAAAGATATGCAACGTAACTGGATTGGACGTTCTGAAGGTGCTGAAATCACCTTTGATATTGGTGGGCACGACGAGAATTTTACGGTTTTCACAACACGACCTGATACTATATTTGGCGCAACATATGCAGTGTTAGCTCCTGAACATCCTTTAGTTAAAAAAATCGTCAGTGAAGAACAACGAAACGACGTGCAAAGTTATATAGAAAAAATCCAAGCGAAATCAGATCTTGAACGAACAGATTTAGCTAAAGAAAAAACAGGTGTCTTTACAGGGGCATATGCTATCAATCCAGCTAACGAAACAAAAATGCCAATTTGGATTGCTGATTATGTTTTAATGTCATACGGAACAGGCTCAATCATGGCTGTTCCTGCTCATGACGATCGAGATTATGAATTCGCGACGACTTTCAATTTACCAATTGTAGAAGTTGTCGAAGGCGGAGATATTTCTAAAGAACCGTATCTTGGAGATGGAAAACATATCAATTCAGACTTTTTAAATGGATTGGGTAAAGAAGAAGCGATTACCAAGGCAATTGAATGGTTAGAAGAAAATAAACAAGGCGATAAAAAAGTAACCTATCGCCTTCGTGACTGGTTATTCTCACGTCAGCGTTACTGGGGAGAGCCGATTCCAATCATTCATTGGGAAGATGGAACCATGACGACTGTGCCGGAAGAAGAACTGCCGCTCACTTTACCAGAGATGGAGAACATAAAACCTTCCGGGACAGGCGAATCGCCACTTGCCAACAGCGATTGGGTACATGTTGTCGATCCTAAAACAGGCATGAAGGGCCGCCGAGAAACAAATACGATGCCGCAATGGGCAGGCAGTTGCTGGTATTATTTACGATTTATTGACCCGCATAATGAGGAAGCTTTAGCCGATCGAGAAGCATTGAAAAAATGGTTACCTGTTAACCTTTATATCGGTGGCGCTGAACACGCAGTACTTCATCTACTATACGCTCGGTTCTGGCATAAATTTTTATACGATATCGGAGTTGTGCCAACAAAAGAGCCGTTCCAAAAGCTGTTTAACCAAGGAATGATTCTTGGAGAAGGCAATGAGAAAATGAGCAAGTCGAAAGGAAATGTGGTTAACCCAGATGATATCGTGGCGACTCACGGAGCAGACACATTAAGACTGTATGAAATGTTTATGGGACCGCTTGACGCTGATGTGGCTTGGTCAACTACGGGACTGGATGGTTCAAGAAGATTTTTAGATCGTGTTTGGCGCCTATTTATTAATGAAGAAGGTGTCTTGTCTGATAAAATTGTTAATTCAGCAGAAGATACACCACTTACCCGCGTGTATCACGAAACAGTCAAAAAAGTAACGAAGGATTTTGATAACCTCCACTTTAATACAGCTATTTCTCAAATGATGGTCTTTATTAACGAAGGATATAAAGCGTCTGAAATACCGAAAGATTTTGTAGAAGGGTTTGTGAAATTACTTTCTCCAATCGCTCCGCATATTTGTGAAGAACTATGGATGCTTTTAGGTCACTCAGAAACAATCAGCTATCAGCCATGGCCTAAATATGATGAAACGAAATTAGTGGAAGAAGAAGTCGAAATTGCCATCCAAGTAATGGGTAAAGTGCGTGAAAAAGTTAATGTACCGCGCGATATGGGAAAAGAAGAGTTAGAAAAGCACGCTTTGGAAAATGAAAAGATACAAGAATGGATTGAAGGAAAAACAGTACGCAAAGTCATTGTGGTTCCAGGTAAACTGGTGAATATTGTAGCAAACTAATATTAAAGGGTCTTCCGCGTGTTGGAAGACCCTTTTTTTAACAGGGGAAAATATATAAACATAGGATGAGGAGGAGTGAATCCAACATTAAATCGATGCTTTATTAGTCAGCAGATTGCCAATCTGTCTGAAGAATAATCCATTTATCATTCTCATGGTACCATGTAGTTTCGATGAAACCGAGTTCATCTTCGTCATGAGCTCCATGGATCGGTTGATAGCTTTTTAATCCATAACCTTTGCTTTTACTAATTAAAACAGATTCCATTGAAGAAATAGGATTGATTATTAGTGATTTGTTCTTTAATAAGTGACCTTCGTTATCAAAAATATCTAAATGACTGTACTCTTCTGCCTTGTTATTTAGATCCAGGATAACAGGATCAGAATTTGGTACGAGCGATAGTTCGGCTTGGAAGCCATCAATGAATTGTCCGCTGACCTGCTGGTTTGGCAGTTTGACTTTATTTACTTCGCTTCCTTGAATCGTATGTAAAGCATAAACATACGAATCTTCACCCTCGCCTGTTTTTCTTTTGAATAAAAGATCATTCACACCGTTATGAGTAAAATCTAAAATATCAATTTCAGGATGATAGCCACCATCAAAATGTATTTTCCATGTTTGGTTATGCTGTGATTTAATCACGACATAAATATCTTTATAAAAATTTGAATCGGATGCTAAGGGAGTACCGTACAAATTAATTCTTTCTTTGATTCCATCACCGGTCACATCTTCTTCATATTCTTTAACAACAACCGGCTCTGGGATTTCATCAGCTCTTATTATAGCAACATTTAATATAGGTATAAGAAATAAAGTTAGTGATAATATGAATAGATAGGCAACTTTTTTCATCGAATCCCTCTTTAATTTAGTGGTAAGAATATTTTGTGCCCGGAACTTGAATCTTATACTTGATAATATTAAAATGAACAAACAATACTAAGAAGTAAACCTTAACAGTAAATTTCCTTATATAGAAGAGGAGTAAAAATATGAATAATAATATAGATGAAATTCAACCGAACAAAGTAGAGGAACTGCTGAAAAATAACGGAGATGTAGCTGTTCTCGATGTTAGGGAAGATGAAGAGGTCGCTACGGGTATGATAGAAGCTTCAATCCATATACCCTTAGCAAATATTCCATATAACATGGACAAACTCTCGAAAGATAAACATTATATTGCTGTTTGTCGTTCAGGATCCAGAAGTAATATGGCAGCGGCTTATTTGCGGGAACATGGATTTAAAGTCACCAATATGGCAGGAGGTATGCTAGAATGGGACGGAGAAATTATCATTTAATCGGGTCTGTTTAAAAGAACAAATTTGAGCATATCGAATAAATCAAGAGATGTGGAAAGAAATAACTATAAAAAGGCATTGACCTTTAACCGATATAGGAGTATTATTAAACTCGTTGCTTGTCTGGTAGGATAAGCGATTAAATGTTGTTTTACTAATAGAACCCAACTAATTAGGAAGTGGATTTACCCTGGTTGGAATCTAATTTTTAGATTAAACAACTGATTGACAAAACCTATTAAAAATGCTAGTATAAAATATACAGTTAACAAGACGAAGTTGAAAAGAAGTCCTTAACGTTAAAAACTTTAAAAAGGCAGTTGACAAAGTCTTGCTGACATGTTAAATTAATAAAGTCGCTAATTTGAGCGACGAAAGATTTGCTCTTTGAAAACTGAACAGAACAACCAGTATGTCAGGAGAAATTAAGTTTCTTCTATAAAACTCAAAAGGGTAACCTTTTGA
>NZ_JAHLPW010000031.1 GCF_018918075.1 Virgibacillus sp. MSJ-26 | reverse complement strand
AAACTCTCCAAAAAGTTTGTTGTTAAATCTTAGCTTGTTCAAAAGGTTACCCTTTTGAGTTTTATAGAAGAAACTTAATTTCTCCTGACATACTGGTTGTTCTGTTCAGTTTTCAAAGAGCAAATCTTTCGTCGCTTGTTTTGGCGACCTTTCAAATATAACATGTTAACAATAAGTTGTCAACATCTTTTTTAAAAATTTAATCACTGTTTTTTGAACAGCCTATACATTATAGCATAATTTAAATTGAATGACAAGCTGTTTTCAAAAAAACTTTATTAGCTGTCGTTAAATGTTTAATTTAGCGACGTTTATTAATTTACCACGATTTTAGTTTAAATGCAAGGGGAAATCTAAAAAATTAAATGGTTAATTCAAATAAGACTTATTTGGTAGATTTATCCCATCTTCTCATTGAAACATTTGGAATCGAGTTGGTTTTAGTATATTACTGAGCCCCCTCTAATCTAAAGACAATATGAAACTTTATATTAGTTTAAAGAGCCAAATGATTACGGCCGTTCCTTCCCACTTACAATTCCTAAATTACCTTTAATTTCTTAATTTAAATTTCACTAGTATAAATCTACTTCGATGGGACAAGAACCATTTATATATAATCTTACCCTGTTGGGCAGTGAGTTAATCCAGGATGAACATAAGCCCTTAAGAACTATTTATACACTTATACAATCTTCTTTTCATTGTAAATATAAAACAAGACTCTTCATTAAGGAAATAAGCATTTATCTAATTCCTAATTGAAGAGTCTGTTATATTTTATCTTTCTCTCATTTGTGGGAACAACAGAACATCACGAATGGAAGGTGAATTGGTTAATAACATAACAAGGCGGTCGATACCAATTCCAAGACCACCAGTTGGAGGCATTCCATATTCTAGAGCTTCAAGGAAGTCTTCATCCATAAGATGAGCTTCATCGTTTCCTTGACTTCTTTCCTTTACTTGTGCTTCAAATCGTTCACGTTGATCAATTGGATCATTTAACTCAGTAAACGCATTTGCATGTTCGCGACCAACAACGAACAGCTCAAAACGATCTGTGAAACGCTCGTCCTCTTTGTTTTTCTTTGCTAAAGGAGAAATTTCAACTGGATGACCGTAGATAAAGGTTGGTTGGATTAACTTTTCTTCAACAATCTGCTCAAAGAATTCATTAACGATATGTCCATAGGTCATCATATCCTGGATTTCGACATTATGTTCTTTAGCCAATTGCCTTGCTTCGTCATCACTTATATTTTTCCAAAAGTCCACACCGGTATGTTCTTTAATCGCATCAACCATGTGTAGTCTTGTCCATTCAGGTTTCAGATCAATCTCATGATCACCATAAGTGATAGTTGTCTTACCCAGCACTTTTTCAGCGATATGTGCCACCATATTTTCTGTAATTGACATGATATCGCGGAAATCAGCATATGCTTCATATAACTCAATCATCGTAAATTCGGGATTGTGACGTGTAGACACTCCTTCATTACGGAAAACACGGCCAATTTCATATACCTTTTCCAATCCGCCAACGATAAGTCGTTTCAAATGTAGTTCAATAGCAATACGCATATATAAATCAACATCGAGTGCGTTGTGATGTGTTTCAAATGGACGAGCCGCAGCACCACCAGGGATACCATGAAGCATTGGCGTTTCTACTTCTAGGAATCCTTGGCCATTTAGATAATTACGCATTTCTTGGATAATTTTACTGCGTAAGATGAACGTTTCCTTACTTTCTGTATTTGTAATTAAGTCTAAATAGCGTTGACGATATCTTTGTTCAACATCCTTTAATCCATGATATTTTTCTGGGAGAGGACGAAGAGCTTTAGATAAAAGTTGGAACTCTGTTACCTTAACTGATAACTCTCCAACTTTTGTTTTGAACATGACACCTGTCACACCGACAATATCTCCCAGATCAATTGTTTTATATAAGCCGTAAGCTTCTTCTCCAATTTGATCTTGTCGGACATACAATTGAATTTGTCCACTCACATCTTGGATATGGGCAAATCCAGCTTTACCTTTTCCACGCTTTGTCATTAATCGACCCGCTATTGTTACCTGACTATTTCCACTTTCCTTTTCTTCAAGCTCTTCCTTAGAAAAGTCTCCGTACTCTTTATGCAAGTCTTCTGCTAAATGAGTTCTTTCAAACTTACCTCCGAAAGGGTCTATTCCTTGTTCCCTAGCTTGCGCCATTTTCTCTCGGCGTACTTGCATATGCTCATTTAATTCCTCTGACATATCCATCACTCCATTATTTGATTCCATTACGTATCTTTGTAAATACCGAATCATATTCTAACTATTCCTTAGTATATAGAAAATCTGATTAACTTTCATCCATAGTGGCACGAATACCCTTTGAATGTGTATTTTGACTCTTTAAATATAAAGTTTGAATATAAGATGTTTTGCTTTTTTATAAAATAAAACTGCCAGTGTCCATTATTCTGGCAGATCACCCGAATCTAAGAGTAAACAAGATTATAAAACGTTACTCAGTTGAAATGTCTTCATTTTGCTCTGTTTCTTTTCCCTCTAGGGTAATCTCTTTTTTATCAATCCCTAGAAAATCAGCTATATCACTCAACAGCTCATCGGATGCTTCAAGCGTTCCCCGCTCAATTGCTCCTAAACGTGATAATGAAAGTCTTAATTTTTTGGCAAACTTTATCTGTGTATATCCTTTTAATTTGCGAAAAGCTTTTATTCGTCGGCCGATTCGTTTGGTGTCCATTTATTTACACCTTTCAATTCACTTTTAGGAAGGTCATCGACAAGTGTACTCACTCGTCTATTAATCCCCGGTATATAAAAATTTGCGGCAATATCTGCAAAGGGTACCAGTACGAAGGCCCTCTCATGCATTCGCGGATGCGGCACTGTTAATCGTTCCATTTTTATATTTTCATCATTATAAGCTAAAATGTCAAGGTCTATAGTACGAGGACCAAAACGGATACTTCTTTCTCTACCAAGATCATTCTCAACGGATTGACAAACATTCAACAATTCGATTGGTGGAAGAGATGTATCAACTTCAACAACCATATTTAAAAAATCTGCTTGTTCCAAATATCCAACCGGTGCCGTTTCATAGATGGGGGAGCTCATTTTAAAATCAATGGCCTCATGTGTTTTAAGTGCTTCTATTGCTTTTTTCAAATGGGGTAATCTCGGCTCAATATTGGTGCCTAATGCAATAAATGCTTTATTCATAAGTTTCTCCCCCGATAAATTTGTACGGCAACTGACTCATAGTGACCAGGTATAGGTGGATCTGGCTTAATGACTTTCACATCGCAGGCTTGTAACTTCGAAAATGTTTTTAATAGTTTTTCAGCAATTAGCTCGGCCACAGCTTCAACTAAATTTTTCTTTTCCCCTTCAACAATGTTCTGAACACATTTATAAACTTCACCATAGTCAATCGAGTCATTCATATCGTCTGACTTCCCTGCTGTTTTTAATTCGCTATATAATTCTAAGTCAACTTGAAATCTCTGTCCCAATTTATTTTCTTCAGGAAACAGACCATGATAGCCATAAAATTGCATATTTTTTAAAATTATTTTATCCAATCCAGCACTTCCCTTCCCATTTAGGCCAATATGTTTATCCCTTTAACATCCTGTCCATCATTTTGGCAAGTTGAACATTTAATTTTACATTATGAACACGAACCATTTGAGCTCCCTTAGATATTCCTAGGCAGGTTGTTGCACCGGTACCTACATCTCTCTCTTCGACTGGAACATCTAAAACTGTTCCAATAAACCTTTTCCTTGAGGCAGCTAACAGCAATGGATAACCAAGTTTTGTAAACTCTTCAAGTTGGTTCATGACAATAAAGTTATGATCCATGGTCTTTGCGAAACCAATACCTGGATCAAGGATGATGTTTTTTTCCAGAACTCCTTCCTTTAGAGCAACATCAATACTTTCTGTTAAGTCTTTTTTCATATCATCGATAAGAGATGTGTAATTTAAATTGGTTCGATTATGCATTAAAATAATAGGTACTTGATAATCTGCTGCTACCCGAGCAATATCAGGATCTCGTTTAGCTCCCCATACATCATTAATAATGGAGGCACCGGCTTTAAGTGCTGCTTCAGCTGTTTTAGCTTTATATGTATCTATAGATATAGGAACACCGACATTGTCTTTCACCGCTTGGACCATTGGCACAACTCGGTTTATTTCTTCCTCTGCTGACACGGGATTATGATCTGGCCTGGTTGATTCTCCACCAATATCAATAATATCTGCACCATTGGCTTCCATTAAGATTGCTTGCTGTACGGCTGCTTCAATCTCCGTGTAACTACCACCATCTGAAAAAGAATCGGGCGTCACATTTAAAATTCCCATAATATGTGTGCGCTCGTCTAAATCGTATGTTTTTACATCTGTTGTCAGCTTCATGTTAAACCTTCTTTCACGGTAATATACGTGTTCTATTTTAACATAAAGTATAACTTTATTCAGTGTGGCTCAACTTGATGTTACATAGATGTATTTTTTTAAAAAAGGCTTAGCAATCGCAGCTGCTAAGCCTTTTCTCAAATTCTTACTTTGTGTCTTCATCAAATTGATATAATGGTGTTGATAAATATCTTTCACCATTGTCAGGAAAAATAGCTAAAACCTTTTTACCTTTTCCTAAATCTTTGGCAACCTTCATCGCAGCTGCAATAGCTGCACCCGCTGATACACCACCTAAAATTCCATTACTTTTTGCAACCTTTCGCGAGACAGCAAACGCATCATCATTTGAAACTTTAATAACATCTTCATAAATTTTTGTATTTAAAACATCTGGTACGAACCCTGCTCCAAGCCCTTGGATTTTATGTGGTCCCGGACTATCACCTGAAAGCACTGCTGAGTCTTCAGGCTCTACTGCGTATATTTTAATGTCTGAAAAATGTTCTTTTAATACTTTTCCTGCACCGGTAATTGTTCCACCCGTTCCGATTCCTGCAACAAAAGCATCAAGTCCTTCTTTCATCTGTTCTACAATTTCATGGCCTGTTGTTTTTTCATGGATATCTGGATTTGCTTGATTAGTGAATTGTTGTGGCATAAAATAACCATGCTCTTTCACCAAATCTCCCGCTTTACTAATTGCGCCTTTCATCCCATCAGCTCCAGGGGTCAATATTAGTTTCGCCCCATAAGCTTTTAAAAGATTGCGTCGTTCCTTACTCATAGTATCTGGCATGACTAAAATTGCCTTATAACCCTTAGCCGCAGCGACCATGGCAAGACCAATTCCCGTATTACCACTCGTCGGCTCGATGATTGTATCGCCCTCTTTTAATTTACCATCTTTTTCTGCTGCTTCAATCATAGCAAGAGCAATACGATCTTTTACTGAACTACCTGGATTCATAAATTCAAGTTTCACATATATATCAGCACTGTCGTCATCGGTCAATCGGTTTAGCTTAACAATAGGCGTTTCGCCTATAATTTCTGTAATATCATTAGCTACTCTCATCTTTTTGACCTCCTTAATTTTAATCCGTAGTAAGTTTATAGGATTAATTACAATGTACGCTGACCTCAATAAAATGTCAACAAAAAAGCGTGATTTGGGCTAATTCCACACATTTTTTTATTTTTATCCTTAAATATTTTTTTATACGAATGCATCACCATTTAATTCTAACAAGCTCTAACTATGTTTATTCCTTCAATCTCTCTAATTCACTTTCATTAAAATGGTAAACCTCATTACAAAAGTGACATGTTGCTTCCGCCCCGTGTTCTTCACTAATCATACTATCAATCTCTTCATTGCCTAATCCTTTAATTGCAACGCCCAGTCTTTCTTTTGAACATTTGCATTTAAACTCTATCGGCATAGATTCATGTATTTTTACTTCTTCATCGGGGAATAATTTAGATAAAATTTGTTCTGGTGTGTATCCTTTCTGAATCAAGGAAGAAATAGGCTCGAAATTTTGTATTTGCTCTTCAAGTTCAGCAATCAAGTCTTCGTCCGCTCCAGGCATGACTTGAACGATAAATCCACCAGCTGCTAAAACTGAATGATCTGGGTTAACTAGAACCCCCGCTCCTACTGCTGAAGGAATTTGTTCTGAATGAGCGAAGTAGTACGTAAAATCTTCACTTATTTCCCCAGAAACAATAGGTACTTGCCCCGTGAAATAATCTTTTAATCCAAGATCTTTTACAATAGATAACGCTCCATTTTTGCCGACTGCACGAGCCACGTCTAACTTGCCTTTTTCATTCAAATCAAAATCAACATGAGGATTCACCACATAGCCTCTTACCTCACCTTTTGCATTACCATCAGCCATAATAGCGCCAATGGGTCCGCCCCCCTCTACTTTGACTGTTAAGGATTGATCATCTTTTAGAAGAGCACCCATCATGGCAGTAATAGTAATCGTTCTCCCCATAGCAGCTGTCGCTGTAGCCCATGTGTCATGCCTTCTTCTTGCTTCTTCAACTGTTTCCGTACTTACAATAGTATATGCCCGTACCATGCCATCATAAATCGTTGCTTTAATCAAATGATCTTTCATTTATTTTCTTCTCCTTTAGAATCTCAAGTCTATGTTTAATTATTTTTATTTTGTTCATAAATAAGTTGCAGCCCTTTTAAAGTTAAGTGTTTATCCACATGATTAATTTCTTCAGAGCCATCTGCAATTAAGGAGGCAAGGCCTCCAGTCGCAATGACTGTCACCTCGTTATTGACTGACTCCTTTATTCGTTTAATAATCCCGTCAACCTGTCCAACAAAACCATAAAACACACCTGACTGCATCGCTTCTACAGTTGATTTTCCAATAATGGATTTAGGTGATTCTATTTCAATCTTAGGAAGCTTAGACGCATTTTTATACAGTGCATCCATTGAAATGGTTATTCCTGGAGAGATAATTCCACCAGCGTATTCTTCATTTTCATTCACATAGCAATAAGTTGTAGCTGTTCCGAAATCAATAATGACAAGTGAGGAACCGTATTCTTCTATCGCCCCCACCGCATTTACAATTCGGTCGGCTCCGATTTCATGTGGATTGGGATAACATTTTTTTAATGAAGAATCAATTGTTTCCCGACCGACAATCAGTGGTTCGATATTAAAGTAGATTTTACACATTTTTTCTAATGCAAACATGATGGGTGGAACGACGGATGAAATAATAACGCCATTAATATCTTTAAAGCTAATCCCTTTGTGTTCGAGTAGGGATTTCATTAACATTCCCAATTCATCTTCCGTTTTATGACGATCTGTCCGAATGCGCCATTCATGTTCAAGTGTTTTATTTTCAAAAACTCCTAACACAGTGTTAGTGTTTCCTACGTCAATGACAAATAACATTATAAACAAACCTTCCTCTAATAACTTATGTAACTAAGCAAGTATATTTTAGTATCTACAATATAGCAAAATAAAAACAGATGCACAAAAAGGAAGTTCCCAAACAAAAGTTAAATAAGAATCAGCCCCACATTTTCTCCAGTAAAAAACCAATAGATATAAACTGCGATACAGTTTGGATGAAGAGTCTTGTCCCCTTTTGTTAATGTAAGCAATAATCCGAACGCTACGGAAAAAACGTTACGCTTTCCGTGGGCGGCTGATGAGCCTCCTCGTGCTAACGCACTTGCGGGGTCTCATCTAGGCCTCAGCTCACAGGAGTCTTCACGTTTTTTCCTCCGCTAATAGTAACTTTCTTTCATGATATGAAGATTGGTAATAATCAATCTTCCGAAAGTGCCTAATTATAAATCGTAGAGTCTATAATAGCGTAGGCAGAATACGAAGACTCCTATGGGAAAAGCACGAGTCTGAAGACCCCGCAGCGGTGGCTTTTCCGCGAGGAGGCTGAAGCCGTGCCCATGGAAAGCGAAGTATTCTGTCAAAGCGATGGTAAAGCACATAACTATCATCAGGATGAGAAAGTATATCATTATAATTTATTACCGCGCAGTTTAGGTACACTATTAATTTAACATAAACCCCCATACCAATGCTTAAACAAAATAAAAACAGCCTCTCTTATGTGAGAGACTGCTTTGTTAAATGAGTTTAATCTTTTGGATTATTCTCGGAAGAGTCCGTTGAATCTTCGTCGTCCTTCTTGTCAGTTGTCTGCTGTGGTTCTTCTTGTTGTCTTTCCTCAGCTTCTTTATCCAACTTAGCCTTCGCTTTTGCTTTCGCTTGTTCATAAGATTCAAAAGCTGCATCCTCATCCTCTTCAGACTGAGTCTTTATGTTTACTTTGACATCTTCATTGTCTTCAGAATCAATGGGTTCTGGCAATATGCCATCTTCAAATAAAGACTTAATTTGTTTAGCATCAAGTGTTTCAACTTCAAGTAATGTTTGAGCAACAAGTTCGAGCTTATCTTTATTCTCAGTAAGAATGCGTTTAGCACGGTCGTAACAGTAATTGATAAAGTTTTGCATTTCCTTGTCAATTTCTTGGGCAATCGCATCACTGTAGTTTTGATCATCTTGAATGTCTCTTCCTAAGAAGACTTGGTTGCCACCGCTTGTAAATTGAAGCGGGCCAATTTTATCACTCATACCATATTCAGTAATCATCTTCCTAGCAATACCAGTGGCACGCTCGAAGTCATTAGAAGCTCCAGTACTAACTTCCCCAAATATAACTTCCTCTGCTACACGACCACCTAATAGTCCAGTTATTTTATCAAAGAGTTCAGGTTTGGTCATAAAGTAACGATCTTCTTTTGGAAGCATGACCGCATATCCACCAGCTTGACCTCTTGGTACGATTGTAACCTTGTGGACGGTATCCGCATCATCAAGTACCATACCAATAATTGTGTGACCACTTTCATGGTAGGCAACAATATTACGTTCTTTTTCAGAGATAACTCTACTCTTCTTAGCAGGCCCTGCAATAACACGGTCAATCGCTTCATCAACGTCAAGCATATCAATCGTTGTTTTATCGCGTCGTGCTGCAACAAGAGCTGCCTCATTTAATAAGTTTTCCAAATCTGCACCTGAGAAGCCTGGTGTACGCATTGAAATAATTTTCAAATCTACCGTATCATCAAGTGGTTTATTACGTGCATGTACTTTTAGTACTGCTTCGCGTCCTCTAACATCTGGACGATCAACTGTAATTTGTCTATCAAAACGTCCCGGACGAAGAAGTGCAGGGTCAAGAATATCAGGACGGTTTGTCGCCGCGATAATAATAACACCTTCGTTTGATCCAAATCCATCCATTTCAACGAGTAACTGGTTCAAGGTCTGTTCACGTTCATCGTGACCCCCACCTAAACCGGCACCTCTTTGACGTCCAACTGCGTCAATTTCATCAATGAAAATAATACAAGGTGAGTTCTTCTTAGCATTTTCAAATAAATCACGCACACGAGAAGCACCTACACCAACGAACATCTCAACAAAGTCAGATCCACTAATGGAGAAGAATGGTGTACCTGCCTCTCCAGCAACAGCACGGGCAAGTAAAGTTTTACCTGTTCCCGGTGGGCCTACTAACAAGACCCCTTTAGGAATTTCTGCTCCAACATTCGAGAACTTCCGTGGATCTTTAAGGAAGTCTACTACTTCTACAAGCTCTTGCTTTTCTTCATCAGCTCCGGCTACATCTTTAAAGCGAACTTTCTTTTTATCTTCCGAATACATTTTCGCCTTACTTTTTCCAAAGTTCATTACTCGACCGCCACCGCCACCTTGGGCTTGACTGAGTAAGAAAAAGAACAGGAGACCAATAATCAAAAACGGAATCATAGTTGTTAAGAAGGTAACCCACATACTTGGGGTGTCTTCTTCTTTAACATTTAAGACACTTTGTTCATTTGCCTTTTCTGTAAGATCAGCGATAATATCCGTATTGTCAGGGACTTGCGCAACAAATGGTTTGTTTCCATCTTCAAGTTCCCCAGAAAAACGCATTATTTTATTAACTGGCTGCATCGTCATTTCTTTGATTTCGCCATTATTTAAAGCTGTCATAAATTCTTGTACATTAAATTCTTTTGCTTGTTCATTTCCATCTGTAATAACCCCTATTACACCGATGATTACAACGAATAAGAGTAGATAGAAGAGAACATTCCGAAACATTCGGTTCATTGCTAACCTCCTCCCAAGCGGGAAAAACTATAAACAATAGTACCATAGTAAAAAGTTATAATACAACTAATTTACCTAAATACTTTCATTTCATTCTCATAATATTTTTATAACGTATGATAAGAACATTTTTTTATCGTTAATCTTCTTTTCCTTGATATATTTTTGGTTTTAAAACACCTATATAAGGAAGGTTACGATACTTTTCATCATAATCTAAACCATAACCCACAACAAATTCATCAGGGACTTCGAACCCAACAACATCAGCTTTTATGTTAGCTGAACGACCAGAAGGCTTATCTAGTAACGTTACAATTTTTATTGAGTTTGCTTTTCGATATTTAAACAAATCAACCAAATAACTTAGTGTTAAGCCACTATCGATAATATCTTCAATAATTAATATGTCGCGACCTTCTACTTTTGTATCTAAGTCCTTTACAATTTTAACTTCTCCGGAAGAACGGGTACTTGTCCCACCATAGCTGCTGACATCCATGAAATCCATCTCTAAATGTGTGTGTATGTGTCGTAAAATATCAGCCATAAAAGGCATGGCACCTTTAAGGACCCCGATGGCTAGAGGAAATCTACCTTCATATTCCTTAGATAGCATACTCCCAATCTCTTCACACTTAGCAGCAATTTCTTCTTCAGTTATTAATATCTTCTCTATATCATTATGCATGTTTTCCCTCCTATTAAGATGTCTTTATTCATTTGTTAGATACATTAATTTAATCATTTTGCTGCTACTTTTACTCAATGGAAAGTGTCCTTTTTTTAGGCCTATTAGCCATAAAATCTTTCCAGCGTCATCCACTACAAGTGGCCAAGAGTTACGAGCGGCTAGGGGTATTTTTTCATCGATAAATATATCTTTAATCTTTTTGCTTCCATTCAGTCCTCTCCAACTCATTCGATCCCCAGGCTTTCGAGTTCTTATATGTAAGGGTAAAACCACATGTTCCACTGGAATCATTAGCTCCTCTTCACTTTCTTTTTCCCTATTCTCTATATAGGTAACCTTTAATGTTGAGGCGTTAGGCAAGGAGATCTCCCCTGGAATACCAATCTCATAATGAAAGGATGTATCTTGAGATGCTTTTTCACGAAAAAAAAGAGTGATCTTTTGATATGATTTTTGCACTTTAAGTTCATGAGGAAAGTCAATTTCTATAGTTCCATTTCCACCTAATATATTAAAAAAGTTTTCTTCGTGTAAATAAGATAAATTTTTTGGTAAATCATCATACAGATAGTTCAATATTAGATGATAGGCACGTCTTTGTAAAGCGGTTGAATAAGATTTAAATTCTCCTTCATAAAACGTCACTTTTTTTTCATTTTCATGGAATGTTACCACAAGCTCAACCATCTTTTTAGCTTCTTGTCTAAGAAAAAATTCGTCTTCTCCTAATGATTCACTTAAATGTTGAATAGTCATGTGGAGATTCTCATTTTTTTCTTTCAACTTTGGAACCACATATTTGCGGTAATAGTTACGCGTATATGTTGTTTCTTTATTCGACGGATCGATTTTAGGGACGATAGCATGCGTGACACAATAATCCTCTATATCTTTTTTAGTCACACATAAAAACGGTCTAATAATGAAACCTCTTGAAAACGGACGTTGAACTGGTATCCCCGAAAAGCTGCTTGAATCTCCACTTCTAGCCAGTGACATGAGCATCGTTTCAATTTGGTCGTCACCATGATGACCTAAAGCTAAAAAATCTGCTTCATGCTCGACCATCTGTTCAGCAAAAAATTGATAGCGCACTTCACGAGCAGCTAGCTGCGTCCCAACATGATTCTCATTTTTATAAGCTTGGACATCTAATGACGTCCCAACAAACTGAATGTCCCTCAATTCACATTGTTCTTGGACATAATCCCTTTCCCTTCTGCCCTCTTCCCCTCTTAATTGATGATCAACGAAAAGTACAATAATATTTAAATTCCAACTATCTCTAATAGAATAAAAATACTGGAGAAGGGCCATCGAATCAGGACCACCTGATACACCAAGCATGACAGTTGCATCTTCAAATAACAAATTATGTTTTTTTATGAAAGCTGTAACATCTTGTTTCATCTTATTCATCCCCAAAATATGTCATTCATATTATTTTAACATACGAGGCATAACGCTGTCTTAAATCAAAATAGATAAATAGAAGTCAAGTAATAAATAATAGCTAGTGACATGAGCCCTACGGATTCGATTGCTATAGGAACCTTCTCTTTATGATTTTGTGTTTTTCGTTTAGCTTGAAAGATAGCCTTACTGATGTCTTGCTTCATCTCAGCACTTGATTGGTACTTGCCTAAAATCGCTTTTTTCAAGCTATAATTATAAGGTTGAAGAGGCTTTATCGCATCGAGTTTTCGAAATAGGAACTGCCGTGAGTTGCCTCGTTTCACAAAATGGTTTGGGTGGTATACACTAAGGAAAATCATTGCAAATGAAAACAAGTCATAGCTCGGTTCTGCTCGTCTAGAACCAAGTTCCCAATAACCCCGGTCATAAAACTCAGTATATTCCTTAATTGCTCGTCCTATTCTTGTTGTTCCACCAACATCCACCCACCGCACACGAGTAGGCGATTTGGAAACAAGCAGATTATCCATTTTCAAATCACCAAATACCCAGCCTAGTTGATGGAGATTTTCTAAGTCATCTAGTAGTTGTAGCATAAATACACCTAACCAGACATGGCCATGTTGCCTAACAAAGTCAGACAAGGGCTCCCCATTAATATATTCCATCACATAAAAGGAGAACTGTTCACCAGTCTGGGCTACCCAATCATCAACATCCAACAAATAAGGCCCAAGTTTATTACCTTGGGCTTGATCAATGGCTTTTAAGACATTTACCTCCGTTGTAATAGAAGAACCTTTGTCACTCACTTTTAAGGCTGCATAATCCCCAGCTGATTCACATAAATAAACTGTTCCAATAGCACCTGAACCAAGTTTTCGTTTAACTGTATAAATGTTTTTATGCCATTTTCCTTTAACTTGCATCCCTGGGGCGAAATAAGGGTTAGGCCTCTTCCATGTCTTGTTCATCATTTTCTCTAAAGCTCCTTAATAAGCTCTTTTTACTAAATTGATAGATAGCTTCCTTAATTGCAGGGCCGGTCGGTGTAATGCCCCCACTCGTTAACTTAGGAAAAATTGTTGATACCTCGTCAAGTTTTGGTGACCAACCATATACTTTTTCAATATCTTTGTTTCTTTTTCCTGGAAATTGGTAGATACTGAATCGATTTCTACCAATCCTGGCATTCAAACTTAATGAGAGATCAATCAAGGCTTCCTTAACAGTTGGAAGCTTATCACGCATACTTGCACTTGTATCTATTAAAACAACAACTTCTAAGTCGCACGTTTCTCCCATATCTTCGACAACTTCCATAATTTCACCGCGTTTTTCCGGATCTAAATCTTCCATTGTTTGCTCAGAACCTAATATTTCCTTTAACTCGAGATTGACGAAGCCTTGTAAGGTTTGTGTCATCGCTTGTTTTGTCACCATTTGAACAGTTTGCGAAAGAAGTTGCTTATAAACTAGTTGACTAATTCCACCTCCAGCCATAGCAATATCCTCCACTTCCTTTAATCCAGTAGGTTCTTCTGTTTGATCATCATCTAATATACCAATAACGTTAACGGCAATACCTTGTTCACGAGCTAAAGCTGCTGTAGCAGAAGGATCCTCACCCTTATTGGAGCATCCATCAGTAATTAATAATATTTGTTTCAATGTCCCTTTTTTCACGCAAAAACCTCCCTTATATTTTCCATTATCATTTTCGCCAACATAAGAGAAATCTATACTAAAGGATTACCTCTATATTCTTGAAAAATAAAAGAGTCCGAACAATGATTTTGATTATAAAATCATTGTTCGGACTCTATAGTTAGAAAACTAGGGAATAAACAGCGCTTCACTTTATTGAGCATAGTCTTGAAAAACTGGAATTGAAGACCATTTTGGGATATTTTTCTCGATTTTCGCTACAACAACAGTCATATCATCAGCTATCACACCTGAACGAACCCTTATCACTTCTTCCAATAATAAATCAGCAATTTCCTGAGGATCATTCGTTTCCATTTTTCGTAACTTTTGTTTAATCCAACCCTCAGCGTTCGATACATGATTCGGCCCCTCAAGTATACCGTCACTCATCATAATAAGTAGATCATCGGACTTTAGTTGTTCACTTACAATATCGACGTCAAATTCTTGAATAATACCCATCGGTAAATTGCTAGATTCTACAGTTATCATATCTTCTCTGCGTCTAATAAAACTAGGCGATGATCCAATTTTCAAAAATCTCACATGCGCATTATGTAGATTAACCATCGCTAAATCTAATGTCGCAAACATCTCGTCCGTTGTTCGAAGGGATAAAATGGAATTTATAGTTTTGATAGCGACACGTTCTGGAATACCCGTTTGCAAAATTTGCTGCAACAACCTCAAAGTTTCACGGCTTTCTTCTTGAGCCCTTTCTCCGTTCCCCATTCCATCACTAATGGCCATCGCATATTTTCCAGCGCCAAGTTCCATCGTAACATAACTATCTCCAGAAATAATTCCGCCTCCTTTAGCTGCACTAGCTACACCGGTTTCCACAACATATTGTTTTGCAGAGCCAAAAGCCAAAAATGTATATCCACTAGGAAAAGGTGACACTTCTTCTTGTTTGACGACAATGACTTCATCTAAAATTTCTGATAGAACAGGTGCAATTAACTTTTCACCTTCTCCATGGTAATTATCAAAAGAAGCCGCCATTTCAATATCAACATTACCTTTTTCTAAACGATAGATTTCAAGTTTCTCTAATTCTATTCCTAGCTGATTTAATGAATTGATTATATCCATTTCTTGTTTCTCATGGTGCTCACGTTCTTTTACAATTTCATTAGCAAAATCCTCCATCACTTCAGAAACACCTTGCAATTGATCTGCGACAAGACGCTTACTCTCGACGACTTGTTGTTTTAGTTTTTGATTAGCTTGAAAATAAGATACTTCTTCTTTCATGGTGTCAATTACTTTTTTAGATTTTACACAATGGTTTTCAAATGAATACATTGTATTTCTTAATGGTTCATAGCCATTGGTAAGTTGTTCTTTCAATGTTCCCATCAACGTATATGTTTTATCAAATTGTTGCTGCCAACATCTTTCTTTCATAAAGCATGTCTGACATGTCTTCTCCGTAATCTGACTTAAAAAGTA
Source organism: Virgibacillus sp. MSJ-26 (assembly GCF_018918075.1). Taxonomy (GTDB): domain Bacteria; phylum Bacillota; class Bacilli; order Bacillales; family Amphibacillaceae; genus MSJ-26. The sequence continues at coordinate 2,227 of NZ_JAHLPW010000031.1, read as the reverse complement.
GTCAGTTTCCCGTTCTGTATCTACCTTCTCTTGTGAGGATCTATCAGTTGAAGTAAAACTTTTTGATAATGCTTCAAACACATCAGAGAATTGTTCTACTCGCTGCGCTGTGACGTTACGTACTTTTTGTAAATACTGCTCTTGTTCTTTCGTATACTCTTCTGTACCTGGAATAAAGCGTGCTAACTTTTTTATTAAGCTAGAAGGCGTCAATAAAAACATACCAATTGCTAACGTTGATTCCAGCAAAGACGGGATAATGGTCGCAGCGTCATTATAAATTCCAATTAAAAACGTTCCAACTAGAAGACCAATCCCAACTCCTATTTTATTTCCTTCTTTTAATAATCCCCCAAGTAATCCTGAAAATGCGAGTAAACTCATTTGATAGAGATTCACAACATTGGCAAGTGACAAAATGAGGCCTGCAACTACACCTACTGTAGAACCAATTGCTGCTCCACCAACAAAAGCGAGCAACATAACAAAATAACGCGAAAAGATTTGTTCAATTGAAGCTCCATATACTTCCCAGCCGATCGTACCTGTTAGGATAGAAGCAATCAAAATAATCATACAGACAATTTCTTCATTCTTTAACGCAGGTTTATATCTTTTTGGTGATAATAACGGAACACTTTGCATAAAAATAAGTACTAGGATAGACCCCAAGACTCCTTCGACGATAAGGAGCATCCATTCATAAGACGGCAATGGGCCTTCAAGAGAATACAAGAATAGTCGTGGTGCCATAGAAGCGATTAACACAAAAAATGGAATAGCGACTTGCTTATTTTTAGTTTTTTTAAATAAACCAGCAATTAATATAAATATTAGCATAGCTATGGAAACATAAATTCCTTGAGCTAATGTGAAAGTAAATGCTCCAATAGACGTGGCTATCATAACTTTAAATGCCTTATCTCTTTGCATTAACCAAAGAGTGGCTAAAAATGCTACCGCAAAAGGTGATACGACTGAAAGAACTACAGCTCGTCCTAGCAAGAAGCCCACAATACAAAGTAACCATCCTCTTTCAATCATAAGAGTCTGCATCTTTGTATATATATAACTTTTTAATCGTCTGACATTTGTTTGACCTGCTTCAAGTACTTTTGGATTTACTCTCGGAATAGAATCCATCATAAATTAGTCATCCCCCTTTAATCGTATTAAACCATAGATTTCTTAATTTTTTTGTCAAAACAACAGGGGAATAACAAAAAATCGTTCGACTACTTTCTTGATGTACAAGCCCTTTTCTACATAATATAACGTGTTGTCTATTTTTCATGTATATATTTTTTAGTTATATATAAAGTGAAATATCTTTTTAAAAGTGTTTTCTTCCATCTATTATTAGGGTCTGGTTCTATTTTATAAAAAAATCACTCATATCGACATTTCTTTTTAATTGTCGTTTAAGTGAATTTAAAAATAATAGATATTAAAACTCTTATGGAACTAGTATGAAATATATTCAGATAGAATATTAGCTAAATCTATTGACAACTTTAAAATTATCATGGTATTATAGCACTTGTGACAAAAAAACATTTGCTTTAGAAAGTTTAGTTCTATCAAATAATATGGCGGCGTAGCTCAGCTGGCGAGAGCGTACGGTTCATACCCGTGAGGTCGTGGGTTCGATCCCCTCCGCCGCTATCAAATTCAAGATGCAAAAAACCTCGTTAAGTTAACGAGGTTTTTTTGTTTATATTAATAAAAATGACTATCTTATGTAGTTGATATAAACTGCGACACAGTGACAACTAAATTTGTGGTCCTTTTAATCCTAGCAAATTGAGTGCGTGACCTCGCTCCTGCAGAATACTTCGCTTTCCGCGGGCACGGCTTCAGCCTCCTCGAGAAAACCACTCTGCGGGGTCTTCGGACTCGTGCTGTTCCCGCAGGAGTCTTCGTATTCTGCCTACGCTACGATAGACACTACGATTTATGATTAGACATTCACCAAATGATTAAGTATTATAGACTTCTTCTTGTCGTGAAAGAAAGCAATTATAAGCGGAGGAAAAACGCGGAGACTCCTGTGGGAGCTGAGGCCTAGATGAGACCCCGCAGAGCGTAGCTCGAGGAGGCTCATCAGCCGCCCACGGAAAGTGAACCGACCCCTGTCAAGTAGACAGTATAAATAAAAAGATAAACAATTAGGCGGATAGCTCTGTATATTCCAGTGGGGCTAGTCCGTCTAAGTTCTGTTGAAAAC
>NZ_JAHLPW010000030.1 GCF_018918075.1 Virgibacillus sp. MSJ-26 | reverse complement strand
CCCATCATTTTAAATGAGTAAGATCCCTCAGAGACGATGAGGTTGATAGGTCCGAGGTAGAAGCGTGGTGACACGTGAAGCTGACGGATACTAATTGATCGAGGACTTAACTAACTTTTATCTATGTGATGTCATTGACCTCTACTCTTATCTAGTTTTCAAGGTATAAAAAAATATAATATAATACTTGCTTTTTTGGGAATAACATATATAATGTTTATTGTGACTATTTCCGTTAATAAACATTATAGATAAAATTAATAGGTCTGGTAGCAATAGCGAAGAGGTCACACCTGTTTCCATACCGAACACAGAAGTTAAGCTCTTCAGCGCTGATGGTAGTTGAGACTTTGTCTCCGCAAGAGTAGGACGCCGCCAGGCCCATTAAAAGTATCACTTTTAAAGCTCTGCCAGAAATAGCTCTATTAAGTAAAAAAAGACATTAGTTACCATATTCCACAGTAGCTCAGTGGTAGAGCAATCGGCTGTTAACCGATCGGTCGTAGGTTCGAACCCTACCTGTGGAGCCATGGAGAGCTGTCCGAGCTGGCCGAAGGAGCACGATTGGAAATCGTGTAGGCTACGAAAGTGGTCTCGAGGGTTCAAATCCCTCGCTCTCCGCCATTCTATACTTAGTAACATTAAATTATAATTATTGGCCCGTTGGTCAAGTGGTTAAGACATCGCCCTTTCACGGCGGTATCACGGGTTCGAATCCCGTACGGGTCACCAACGGAGGATTAGCTCAGCTGGGAGAGCACTTGCCTTACAAGCAAGGGGTCGCAGGTTCGAGCCCTGCATCCTCCACCATTCAACATTGATTATAAGCATGCAACTTTTAATTTTTAATCATATCGCGGGGGGGAGCAACGAGTATTACTTCCACCGAATAATCTGCGAGTAACCCCAAAGCACAAAATATCTTTGAATAAGCTATAAGATACAGGGGAAATTAAAGGTTAGTTTAATCAAAACATGCATTATCAATTTAATATTTGTTAATATATCGCGGGGTGGAGCAGTCTGGCAGCTCGTCGGGCTCATAACCCGGAGGTCGTAGGTTCAAATCCTGCCCCCGCAACCAAATTTATTCAATTGACTATGTCGAATTTACTTTTAGTTAATATGAATATCAGTATTACTGTACAACCAAGTTAAATCATACATATGCTATGAATATATTAAACTTGATACTAATACTATGGTCTGGTAGTTCAGTTGGTTAGAATGCCTGCCTGTCACGCAGGAGGTCGCGGGTTCGAGTCCCGTCCAGACCGCCATTTATCTACTTAAGTAGATAAATGCACTATATTTTAACGTACTTATTAGTAAAGGCTCGGTAGCTCAGTCGGTAGAGCAAAGGACTGAAAATCCTTGTGTCGGCGGTTCGATTCCGTCCCGAGCCACCATTTTCATGGAGGGGTAGCGAAGTGGCTAAACGCGGCGGACTGTAAATCCGCTCCCTCAGGGTTCGGGAGTTCGAATCTCTCCCCCTCCATTAATATTCAATAGGGGTATAGTTTAAGGGCAAAACTACGGTCTCCAAAACCGTCGCTGCGGGTTCGAATCCTGCTACCCCTGTTTTATGGCGATCGTGGCGAAGCGGTTAACGCACCGGATTGTGGCTCCGGCACCCGTGGGTTCGATCCCCACCGGTCGCCCTTTTTATTAAATATTGGGCTATAGCCAAGCGGTAAGGCAACGGGTTTTGGTCCCGTCATTCCCTAGGTTCGAATCCTAGTAGCCCAGCCACTTGCGGAAGTAGTTCAGTGGTAGAACACCACCTTGCCAAGGTGGGGGTCGCGGGTTCGAATCCCGTCTTCCGCTCCATTAATTCATTAATTACATGGCGGCATAGCCAAGTGGTAAGGCCGAGGACTGCAAATCCTCTACCACCGGTTCAAATCCGGTTGCCGCCTCCAAAATCTATATTACATGCCAGTGTGGCGGAATTGGCAGACGCGCGGGACTCAAAATCCCGTTCCTTCACGGGAGTGCCGGTTCGATCCCGGCCACTGGTATCGACGATAAAATTTATATTAAAACATTTAACTCATAAACCTTTATAGAAATAAAAGGATTATGGGTTTTTTACTTTTGTGTTTTAAATTGCTTTCTAAATCAAAAAAGTTAATGAAGATAATAAGAAATATCCCGATCGCCAGTGTAAAATTTGTCATGTTTTCGTATAATTATTTCCCTATATGTCTATAGAATAAAGCGTGTTTTCTTCCAGTTCAATAAGTAAAGCGAGTAAAATTATGGTTGAAAATACAATCCCAGTGATTTTCATACTAGTTAATGCAATTGACCCAATCCAACTCTGTTTCCAATAAAAATTCCGCAATTCACTAATAACTGGTATTTATATCATCCTAAGTAAGGTAAAATAAAGTGTTAATATATTATTTGCTACCGACTGTATTGCTAATTTTCTGTTCCAGATGTCATTGTTATATCTCGCTTTTATAAATACATTACATTCACTAAAACTAGTATTCTATTTTTTAAATTAAGAAATGTCATAAATTAGATACATTACTATATTAACAACAAATGAAATCGCTTTAGTTATTATAAAATAATACGAAAAGCAAATATGTGAAAAAATCACAATAAAATGAGTGGATATTAACAATAATACATAATATAATGGGGATTGAAGGATGAATGACACAATAATATGCTCAATATTTCACAAAAAGAGGAGGGCTTACAATGACGGTTGTAGAGAAAAATGTAAGTAAGAATGAACAGGTAACAATGATGATTGATAAGTTGGTGGAGCGCGCGAATCATTCATTAGCGAAATTGAGATTACTTGATCAGGAAGAGATTGACCGTATTGTGAAAGAAATGGCTCTAGCAGGATTGGACCAACATATGCCTTTAGCGAAATTAGCAATAGAGGAAACAGGACGTGGTGTGTATGAAGATAAGATAATCAAAAACATGTTTGCCACAGAATATATTTACCATAATATTAAGTACAATAAAACCGTTGGCGTTATAAGTGAAAGCAAGCAGGAGGGTATGGTTGATATCGCAGAACCTGTTGGTGTTATATGTGGAATTACACCTGTTACTAATCCAACATCAACAACAATGTTTAAAGCACTTATATCTATAAAAACACGTAATCCTATCATTTTTGCTTTTCATCCTTCTGCACAAAAGTCTAGCTCTCAAGCTGCAAAAGTGTTATATGATGCTGCACGAAAAGCTGGTGCTCCAGTTGACTGTATTCAATGGATTGAAACTCCATCTGTAGAAGCAACACAGAAACTTATGAATCATGATGGGATTTCATTAATTTTGGCTACTGGAGGATCAGGCATGGTGAAATCAGCTTATAGTTCGGGAAAACCAGCTCTTGGTGTTGGCCCTGGTAATGTTCCTTGTTATATTGAACAAACAGCCGATATTAAACGTGCTGTAAATGATCTGATTTTATCCAAAACATTTGATAATGGAATGATTTGCGCATCAGAACAAGCCGTCATCATAGATCATAAGATTTATGAATCTGTTAAAAGTGAACTAATTGAGAATAATTGTTATTTCCTAAGTGAATCGGAAAGAAAAAAAGTTGAAAAAACGGTAATTAATGAGAATACTGGTTCTGTGAATTCAGATATTGTTGGAAAGCCTGCCTACGAAATAGCTAAGCTAGCTGGTGTTGAAGTTAATAGAAATACGAAAATATTATTAGGCGAAATTGAGGGTGTTGGCCCAGAATTCCCCTTATCAAGGGAAAAGTTAAGTCCAGTTTTAGCTTGTTACAAAGTAAGGAGTACGGAAGAAGGAATAAAACGTGCAGAAGAAATGACGGAATTCGGTGGTCTAGGACATTCTTCGGTCATCCATTCTAGAAATCAGGAAGTGATCGATGCTTACTCACTTCGATTAAAAACAGGAAGAATTATTGTGAATTCACCTTCCTCCCAAGGTGCTATTGGGGATATATATAATGCACATATGCCTTCATTAACATTAGGTTGTGGAACGTTTGGGGGGAACTCAGTCTCTTCTAACGTAGGAACCGTGCATTTAATGAATATCAAAAAAATGGCTAGGAGAACAAACAACATGCAATGGTTTAAAGTTCCACCAAAAGTATATTTTGAGGAGAATTCAATTCAATACTTGGAAAAAATGCCTAATATTAGTAAAGCATTTATTGTTACAGATTCATTAATGGTAGATCTTGGTTATGTTGATAAAGCATTGTATTATTTACGTAAACGAACCGATTATGTACACTGTGAAATTTTCTCAGATGTGGAGCCAGATCCTTCCATTGAAACCATTAGAAAAGGTACAGAACGAATGCAACAATTTAAACCAGATGTGATTATTGCACTTGGTGGAGGTTCACCAATGGATGCGGCAAAAGCAATGTGGTTATTTTATGAGCATCCTGAAGAAGACTTTAATAATTTAAAACAAAAATTCCTTGATATTCGTAAACGAATTGTTAAGTATCCGAAGTTAGGAAATGAAGTACAATTTGTTGCCATCCCAACAACCTCTGGTACAGGATCTGAAGTTACTTCATTCACAGTTATTACCGACAAAGAAACAAATACGAAATATCCATTAGCAGATTATGAATTAACACCGGATGTTGCGATAATTGATCCTCAGTTTGTTATGTCAGTGCCTAAAGTTGTTACAGCAGATACAGGGATGGACGTGCTAACACATGCGATTGAGGCCTATGTGTCGTGTATGGCAAATGATTATACAGATGGACTTGCTATCAAAGCCATTCAGATGGTTTTCGAGTATTTACCAAAATCCTATCATAACGAACATGATGAATTAGCTAGAGAAAAAATGCACAATGCATCAACTATAGCAGGCATGGCATTCTCAAATGCTTTTCTTGGAATTAACCATAGTTTAGCTCATAAACTAGGAGCAGAATTCGGTATTGCACATGGACGCGCAAATGCTATTCTATTACCACACGTTATTAAATATAATGCAACAAAACCAGAAAAATTTGCGACATTTCCTAAATATGAGCATTTTATTGCCGATCAACGATATGCTGAAATTGCACATAACTTGAGGTTACCTGCAAGTACGGTTGAAGAAGGGGTAGATAGTCTAATTAAAGCTATTATTAAATTAGCAAAAGAACTTAATATTCCTATGAGTATTGAGAAGGAAGGAGTTACAAGACAAGCGTTTGAACAAAAAGTCGATGCACTAGCGGAACTAGCCTTTAGTGACCAATGTACGACATCAAATCCAAAATTACCTCTTGTTACTGAGCTGGCTGAGATTTATCGTAAAGCGTATAAAGGTGTTAAGTAGAATCGTTTTATAATTATTGTAGATTGTTCATTTTGTACTTTTATAATGATATGGAAAAAACAGCAGTGGACAATATAAACTGGATCCTAGATAATAGACACTGATAAAAAACAGTCAGTCGCCCTCTATTATCTAGGGTTTTTTTATCGTACAATAAAATAAAATGATGAGGTGTGAATGATGGGTGTCAATTATTTTTCAGATGAACAAGTTCATGAGTTACAATGTCATCCATACGTGGATAAAGTTTCTTATAAAGCAATCACTTACTCAGAGGATTTCAAGGTGCATTTCATGATGGAATATGCTTCTGGCAAACTTCCTACCCAAATTTTCCAAGAGGCAGGCTTTGATGAAGAAACATGGATGAATATCCAGAATGATTATATAAATAAAGTTAAAAATGGTAAGCTCATAAAAGTAGATGCCGCTCATTATATTCATAATATTAAGTATAAACAAATAGCGGAGGAATCAAAAGAGTTTTTAGACGGGTTATCCGATTATTAATTAGGTGAATAGAGTTGACTAATGAAATCAGGTATCATATTTGTTTTTCAAAAGCTTAGTTAATCGATGGAACAGTAGCGATTTGCAATTAAAAGTTAAGTAATTGTAATAAAATATCCTTTCATAACCTCATATAGCTTTGTACATACTAAATTTTAGAAAGGTAGAGGTGTTTATGGAAAATAATCAAATTGACGTATCGTACTTTAAATCAAAATATCCTTTGCTCAATAAAATAACGGAACGAGAGTCAGTCTTTTGGCAAAATCCTCATTTAGAACAAATGAACGATGTTCCTGAATTACCTATTTCAGTAGAAGACATGAAAGAAGCAGAAGCATTATGGCATCGTTTTGCGCCGTTCTTTGAAAAAGCTTTTCCAGAAACGAAAGAAACAGATGGGATTATTGAATCGCCTATTAGAGAGATAAATAGTATAAATGGTAAGTTAAATGATATGTACTCTAAAACGGTCGAGGGTAATTACTACTTGAAATGTGATAACGAATTGCCCATCGCAGGGTCGATAAAAGCGCGTGGTGGCGTATATGAAGTACTTTATTACGCTGAGGAACTAGCAATCAATGCTCAGATGATTAATAAAGATGATAATTATGAGGCATTTTACAGTGAAAAATTCCGTAAGTTTTTCAGTCAATATTCCATTGGTGTCGGCTCTACAGGCAATTTAGGTTTGAGCATCGGCATCATAAGTGCCAAGCTTGGATTTCACGTTACGGTTTATATGTCTTCAGACGCGAAGCAATGGAAAAAGGATTTACTCCGCAAAAAAGGGGTTCTTGTTAAGGAGTTTGCTGGTGACTTTAGTGTCGCAATTAAGAGTGGTAGGCAGGAGACATTAAATCATCCGGATGGTTATTTTGTAGATGATGAAGACTCAATGCATCTATTTCTAGGCTATAGTGTTGCTGCATTAAGACTTGAAAATCAATTAAAGGAAAAGGATATCGTCATTGATAAAGATCATCCATTATTTGTCTATTTACCATGTGGGGTAGGAGGTTCTCCAGGTGGGATTACTTATGGATTAAAACAGGTATTTGGTGATCATGTTCACTGCTTTTTTGTTGAACCGACCCATTCACCATCTGTGTTAATTGGTTTACTGACAGGCTTAAATGAAAAAGTTAGCGTGCAAGATTTTGGCCTTGATAATCACACTGAAGCTGATGGCTTGGCGGTAGGCCGGCCTTCAAAATTTGCGACGTCTATTAGTGACTATTTAATTAGCGGAGTTTACACTTTACAAGATGATGAATTATTTAAACTGTTAACGGTATTGTTTGAGGAAACTGACATCTTTATCGAGCCATCTGCAGCGTCGAGCCTCAAAGGGCCTTGGCAAGTTGCTCAATCTAATTATATGAAGCAACATCAAATCAACCCGGAAAATGTGACGCATCTCGCGTGGGCAACAGGTGGTGCGCTTGTACCGGAAAGGGATCGAAAGCACTTTTATGAAAAAGGGAAAGCATTGCTTGATGGGTAATTAGAAATAAATTCAAAAGGCTCAGATTATTTTTGGGATTTGGGTTTTTTAAATATGAATGAATGCCTAGATTAGCCTCCCCGGAAATGTACTCGCACTATATTCCAGGTAGCGTGCTGACATTAGCCTCCCCGGAAATGCACTCGCACTATATTCCAGGTAGCGTGCTGACATTAGCCTCCCCGGAAACGCTCTCGCACGATCTTCCAGGTAGCGTGCTAACATTAGCCTCCCTGGAAATTCTCTCGCGCGATATTCCAGGTAGTGTACCCGCTAAATACTAACCAACACGCTCTTCAGTAAGCCTTTCCTTTTTGCGTAAGCGTTTTTTGTTTTTACTTGAAAAGGATAGGTATGTTCCGATCCTCAAGATTTTTTCAAGTGGGCCGTAGCGAAATCTTTTTAAATATAAGGTGCTAAAGATTACTTGGGCTCCGAAGATGGCGATACCGAGGAGCAGTCCCCATGTGACACCGAGTTGGGCAAATAAACCAATCCCATATCCGTAAAATATAGTTGTACATATAACCGTTTGCATTATATAATTTGTTAATGATAATTTACCGACGTTCTCAAGCGGTCTTAAAAGCTTTCCGGTTTTTATTTTGCTGTAAAAAATACCGAATAGAAATATGTATCCTAGGGCGAGTAGTATTTCTCCGATAATGATAGCACCGTCACTGTTTTGGAAATAACTATAACTTTTTAAAATAAATCCTAAGAGTAAGCAAATGATTGCCCCTCGCAAGTACATTCGTTTTTCTTTTCTCGGACGTGAAAACCATTCCATTTTGCCTGCATACATACCGAGTAAAAACATGGGAGCAATGGTGAAAGGGAGGAGAAGTAGAATAATGCCTAACTTTTCATCCTCTAATTTATCAAACATAGGGTCGTCCCCGTTATTACGGTGTTCCTTAATCTCAGCGTAATCTCCATGGCTATATATTTCTGTTGTCTCTTCAAGGTAAGGCTCAAAATCAATTATTGTAAAAGGATCATTTTCTTCTTCTGAAAAACTGAATAGACTACTTAACCCCAAGAATGAAAACAAAATGATAGACCAAATAAGCATCGTTTTTGCTTTTCGATTCACAAAGATAAGAAGCAAAATGCCCATCACACCATACAGGGTTAAAATATCACCTTCCCATAAATAGGTCGCGTGGATATATCCGAAGACGATTAAAATAAGTGATCTACGAAAAAGATGAGATTTTATACGCAATTGTTTTCTTTCTAGACTATCTCTCATTTTAATGAGTGAATAGCCAAATAAAAACGTAAAAATAGGCAAAAAGCTTCCTTCAATAGCAATTTTAGTGAAAGCATAACTCCATTTATCAATTCCAGAAATATTATAAAAATCTATCTCGTCTTTTCCCCATATTCCGTATTGGAAAATAAGTAAATTTGCTAGAAGAATTCCTAGTAAGCTAAACCCGCGTATACCATCAATGGCATGAATTCTTTTATTTTGATTCATTATGCTGTCTCTCCTTTTTTATGTTCTATTTTTATTGTAAGGAGAGCAGTTTTCTCACTTATAACTAATCAGCTTAATTCTACCTTAATTTTTGCGTAAATCTCTTCAGCTTCTATTAAACTACATGTGATAAAATTAAAATGGGTGATGGAAATGAAACAAGCACATATTTTATTAGTTGATGACGAACAGTCCATTTTACAAATGGTTGAGATGGTCATGCTAAAAGAGGGATTTCAAAATATACATAAAGCAACAACAGGGCATGAGGCGTTGCAAATTGTGAAAGCAACACCCCTAGATTACATCGTTTTAGACGTGATGCTTCCAGATACCAACGGTTTTGATTTGTGTAAAAAAATACGTGAATACACCGATGTCCATATTTTATTTTTAACAGCAAAAGTAACTGATTTTGATGTGTTAACTGGATTTGAAAGTGGTGGCGATGATTATGTGACAAAGCCTTTTAATCCACTGGAAATTATCGCTCGAATGAAAGCACACTTAAAACGGATGGACAATAATAAGATTTCAATACAAAGAAGTCATAATAAAAAGATTCATGTCTTTGATCATTTTACGGTTGATGAAGAGGCTGGAGAACTGATTGTAGAAGGTGAACCCGTCTCAGTTCCTGCTCAGGTCTTTTTATTACTTATTTATTTTTGTAAACATATTAATCAAGTTCTATCTAAGGAACAGCTTTTCGCGTCGGTGTGGGGGTATGATCATATGGCTGATGATAATACGGTAATGGTTCACGTTAGGAGAATTAGAGAACGAATCGAACCAAATCCAAGTGACCCTATCTATTTATTAACTGTTCGAGGCCTAGGATATAAATTGGTAAGGAGAAAATCATGAAATTAAGAGGTCGGATTTCATTTCATTTTTTAATTCAGTTTATTGTTCTGTTTGTAACAACTTTTTTAATTATTATCGGATTGCTCGTTCTACTGGTCAATGTGATGGCGGATGAAGAGCTGGCCATCAATCCGCATAAGGCTATAGTAGAAAATTTGCCAATCAGCACCATCATTTCTGATGATCAAGTTGAATTAAGCAAAAAATGGGTGGATGTTTTAACAGATAATAATACGTGGTTACAAATCATCAATCAAGATGGAGAGGTCATTCATGCATCGAACACGCCTGATTCATTACAAGACGCTTATTCGATTAATGATCTTTTGAAGATTGAAGAAACAGGTAAGTATGATCAATATACGGTGGATACTCATTTTGAAACATGGGAACCAAAACCTTATTATTTTTTGTTCGGTTATATCAATGAAGGCGAAGAGTTGATTAATCAGTGGCATGACAAATACAGCGACAAAGGAATGATTAATGAATCTCTTTTACCAGAATTAGAACAAGAATTGGAAAAACATGACGGTAAAGTAGAAATTTTTGAAGACGGAAAAGTTATCCAACAAGCGGGACAACCTGTTGAAGGTCATACTAAAAAGTTAGATATTATGGCTCAAATTCACGCTCCGGGTAAACAAAAAACAGAAACATCTATTTATCATGATAAGCAAACAGATATTGACTGGGTATTCTATGCGCCAAATAAAGAAAAAAGTCATGGTGGGAAGGGATTTTTTCTATCCAAAGAGCTACAAGTTATTTTTCTCAGCCTTGCCATCAGCTTGGGGATTGCCATTGCATTTTCAATCTGGAATGGCTACCGGTATGGAAAGCCATTATTGCTTTTTATCAATTGGTTAGATGTTATTAAAAATAAACAATACGACGATATTTTATCGAAAAAAGAACAAAAGAGGATATATAGAAAAAGTGGTAAAATCAAACTTGGCTATCGACTATATAAAGAAGTCATTGAATCATTCTCTAAAATGGCTCAACAACTAGCTGCAGCTGAAAGGGATAGGGAACAATTAGAAAAAACTCGAGAAGAGTGGATGTCCGGTATTTCCCATGATTTGCGCACTCCGATCTCGAGCATTCAAGGGTATGGGCATATGTTGGAAAGTAATAAATATAATTTTTCTCAAAATGAATTGCAGGGGATTGGGAAAGTCATTCGAGAGAAATCTGATTATATGGTAGGTTTAGTGGAGGACTTTTCGCTTGTTTTTAAATTGAAAAATAGTTCGATAGCAATCGATAAAACGGTCGTTGATATGAATCGATTTATTAAAAAAGTTCTAGCGAAATTTCAAAATGATTTAACGTTGAAAGATTATACGTTTCATTTTGAACCTGGTGATGTATCGTATAACGCTGCGATTGATCCTAAGTGGTTTGTTCGTGTGCTTGATAATTTGATCTATAATGCTGTAAAACATAATCCAATCAAAACAACGGTCACAATAAGACTTAAACAAGAACGCGAAAATTTGAGAATTGACATTCTCGATGACGGGATTGGTATGGATGATGAGTTTTTAAACAACTTATTTGATCGCTATTATAGAGGAACAAGTACTCAGGAGCGTTCAGAGGGAGAAGGGCTTGGTATGAGTATTGCAAAAGCCGTTATCGAATTACATGAAGGTGAGATTAGCGTACAATCCAAAAAGGGCGTTGGTACGACTGTAACAATATTATTAGGGACTACTTGATTTACGGGGATGGTAGAAAATTGGTAAAATATAAATTCTTGGATTCGAAATACGAAAATATGCCGTCTTACATTGCTGCTACGGAAATACACTACGTTTTCCGCAGGGGGAGAAGAATTGAAGTTCATTCTTCTTTGCGGCTGAGCCTTCTCGAGCTACGCTCTGCGGTGTCTCATTTAGGCTATCTCTCCTGCTAGAGTTTCCGTGTATTTCCTCCGCTGTAATTCAAACCGATATTAAGGAATTAATAAAACAACCCGGACAATGGTTTTTATTTTTATCCCATTGTCCGGGTTCTATTTTCCCTCCTTACTTATGTAGCAGCCACCTATTTAATATGCCACGTCGTTTTCAACCACTCGCTTGCTGGGAAAATTGTTTGGATGGATAGTGATTGTTCTTCTAACTTGTTAGGTATAGCTTGTAAGAAAAAGTATGCTAAAGCAATACCGATAATCGTGACAATTAATACGATTAAAATAACCCATTTACCTTCCATTAAAAAATGCCTCCCTTTATATGGAATAGATAATATATATTTTCATTCTCGCAAGTGTATTACTAGTCAATGACGTTATTAACGTCGTAGTTAGCTAAGTCAATATCAAGCTCTTCTCCGAGTACAAGTTTGGCTAATTGTTCTCCTACGTAGGGGCCGGTTGTTAAACCAGACGCGCCCAGTCCGTTACCGATGAACAAATTTTCATTACCAGGGAGGGTACCAATAACAGGTATGGAGTCAGGTGTCATTGGACGAAAACCCACTCTAGTATCTGATATTGCCCAATTAGCCAAATCAGGAATAACATCTAACGCTTTACTGATTATTTCGTGCACACCACCGGCTGTAATATGAGTATTAAAACCAACGTTATTTTCGTGTGTGGCCCCGATGACGAGATGGTCAGCAAAGGGGACGATTGATAAGTTAGTCAAAGGCATAATCACTGGCCACTTTTCTAATCCTGATGTAGGTGGAGTGAAATGTAAAATTTGTCCGCGTTGTGGTCGGGATTTAAAAGTGATGCCAAGGGGCTTTAAGGTTTCTTTCATCCAAGCTCCTGTTGTACAAACGATCGTATCTGCAGTGATGGTTTCACCATTGACCGTAATGCCGGTAACTTTTTCATTCGTATGTAAAAGAGTCGCTTTACCATATATTAATTTGGCACCGTTTTTTATTGCCCCATTAATTAAAGCCTCATTCATTAATTGTCCGTCCACTCGTGCAGCTCCTGAAACATGAATAGCTTCATATCCTTCACCGATTAGCGGTACAATATGTCTTGTTTCGTTATTATTCAACATGCTTAAACTTCCCATTTCAGGAATATCGTCAATTTGTTTTATGCCGCGATTATAGGTTTCTTGTAATTTATTACGATCGTCATGCAGTTTTAGAGCACCAACACGAGCGTAACCCGTCTCCATTTCGCCGTCATTGTTTAATTCTTCAACGAGCTTAGGGTAAAGCCTAGCTCCTTCTTTTGCTAAGTGATACCACGCTTTATTTCTTCGTTTACTCAGCCATGGGCAAATAATTCCTGCAGCGGCAGAGGTCGCTTTACCTTTTACATGTTTATCTACAAGCGTAACGTTTACGCCATTTTTAGCAAGTCGATAAGCTGTCATTGATCCTAAAATGCCAGATCCGATAATAATACAATGCGTCATATTTAAAAATCCTTTTTTGTTTAATTGTTGGTATATCTATTAATTAATGTTATCGTTAAAAAATATAATTGTAAATTTTAAAGTCTAAGTGTGGAAACAATCTTTTAAAACATGCTTAAGATCAGTCATAATAGGTAAATATGATAATTAGTATAACTTTAAATTGTGGAGGCCTTAGTCTAAATGAACAAGAGACGTAAAGTAGGATGGATTAGTTTAATAAGTGCCCTCGTTATTGTGTTAATTCTTATTGTATTATCATACTCAAATGTGACTAATTTAATTAAAGGATCGAATGTAGGGTCAAACGATTCTGAATCGAGTGACGAGATGTCTGAAGGAACAAAGCAACAGGTGAAGAAAGTGCAAAATACTGTTGGAAAAGAGCACCAAGAGATTGGTAAATTGATAGCAGCGGCTCATAAATTTTATAACAACACAACGGGATACGGGGCAATAAAATCACTGGACTGGGACGAACAAAGAGAAGAAGCAGCCCTACTGATTAACCAGCTGAATGAGGAAATCACCAAGATTAACGATGAAGCTTTATTAACAGACATACAGAAATTAAAGAATCTGGCAGAACAAATTTTAAACGAGGAAGAGAAAGAAACGGTTATACATATTCATAGACTCGTTCACGACTTAGATATCGCGTTGAACGATTACTCAGGTTATGATAAAATTTGGAATGTGACGGAAACATTGAAGCAACCAGGCGATAAAGCAAATTGAAATGCTATTAAAATAATGTGATTTTTGATAATCTTATTAAGAGATGAGCTCATATATATTCACGATAAAGGAGAATAACGATGGGAAAAACATTAATTTTTGGACATAAAAATCCTGACACAGATACAATCTGTTCCGCACTTGCCTATGCAGATTTAAAGCAAAAACTTGGGATGACTGCAGAAGCAGCAAGATTAGGAGCAGTTAACAAGGAAACACAATACGCTCTTGATTATTTTAATTATGATGCACCACAGTTAATTGAAAAAGTAGCGGAAGACGTTGACAATGTGATCCTGGTTGATCATAACGAATTCCAACAAAGTGTGGACAATATTCGTGACGTACATATTATTGAAGTGATTGACCACCATAGGGTTGCCAATTTTGAAACGAAAGATCCACTTTATTTCCGAGTTGAGCCAGTAGGGTGTACCGCTACAATTCTTTATAAAATGTATAAAGAGAATGATATTGGCGTAACTAAAGATGTGGCAGGTTTATTGCTATCTGCAATCATTTCGGATTCATTGCTACTAAAATCACCAACTTGTACAGAAGAAGATGTGAAAGTGGCTAGAGAGCTTGAAAAACTTGCTGGAGTAGATTTAGAAAAATATGGTTTTGACATGTTGCAAGCTGGCGCAGACTTAAGTGATAAAACAACGAGCGAACTGCTTTCAATGGATGCTAAATCATTTACGATGGGAGGCCGCAACGTTGAAATTGCTCAAGTAAACGCTGTTGACATTAAAAAGGTTTATGAAAGCCAAGATGAATTAGAAGAAGAAATTAACAATCTCATTAAAACAAAAGATCTATCATTATTCTTACTTGTCGTCACAGACATTATTAATAATGACTCAGAAGTACTCGCACTTGGTGACGACAAAAGCAAAGTAGAAAAAGCATTTAACATCAACTTAGATAACAACCGAGCATTGCTAAAAGGCGTCGTCTCACGCAAAAAACAAATTGTCACCGCCCTAACAGACGAGTTTAAATAGAGGGACGTGGGGACAGGCACGCTGTCCCATTCCTGTGGGCCAAGTAGCAGGTAGTAAATAAAAAGGGATGCAAATCATGAATCGATTTGCATCCCTTTTTTCATTTGAGAAGTATTAAGCGGGGTAGGAGTGTCATCCATACATTTGTATAAAATTTAATTTGCAATTGTATTGTCCACACACTTATAATTGTAATTAATTTATAATTTTAAATATATTGACATCGTTATGCGTCATTTATTTTAACATGTCATGGGAGGGGAATTCGTGAAGCCATTATTCCATATTAGACAGAATAGTTATTTGATAGATACATCATTGGACATACATATCACCAATCTTCCACCATTTGATATTGTTACGCTAAGAGCCGAAATGCGCGATAATTTTGGCACTAATTGGAAATCGAGTGCGACATTTAAGGTTGACAGCAAGGGAGAAATTAATTTAGCAACCGCAAAACCTATATCGGGAACTTATAGCACCGCTGATGTCACAGGCTTGTTTTGGTCAATGGTTCCTCAAGTAAATGATAAACACAAGAAGAGGACGCCCCTTAAACCGCTGGAAACAAATCTGATTTTAATGAGGGAACGAGAAGTTTTAGCAGTCACTTCAATCATTCGTAATGTAATTTCGCCTAAAGTGGATAGGTTTCCTGTACGTGAACAAGGATTGGTTGGAACATTCTTTTGCCATTCAAAGAGCGAACCATTGCCTACTATCATTATATTAGGTGGCTCGGAAGGTGGACTTCAAGAGAGTAATGCAGCGTTATTGGCTTCATATGGATTTAATACACTAGCTTTGGCGTATTTTGGTATTGAAAATTTGCCAAAAGAGCTAGTAAATATTCCCTTGGATTATATCGAAGTAGCAATAGATTGGTTAAAAGATAATCCAAATGTAGATTTTAAAAAACTTGGTATATTCGGCACTTCTAAAGGCGGTGAACTAGCACTATTAAGCGCGTCAATGTTTCCTGAAATTAGAGCTGTTGTAGGTTATGTACCTAGTGGAGTTGTTTATCCAGGCCTGGGTCAATCAGCACTTGGGGTATCTTCATGGCAATTTAAAGGAGTGTCACTACCATTTGCTTATGGGGAAGTACCAGAAGAAGTTACTAAGAAAATTAAACAGGCAAGTCATAAAGGAGAACCGATATCTTGGCGTAAGACCTACCAATCGTGGGCTGAAGCCGGGGAACAAGCTGAAATTGCAGTCGAAGCTATACAAGGTCCTGTTCTATTGATTTCAGGAGGCGATGACCAGCTATGGCCTGCTGATTTATTATCTGAAAAAGTAATAACACGATTGAGAGAATATGACCATCCTTATGATTACGAGCACATTAATTTTCCGAAAGCAGGACATTCATTCGTAATGCCTGGCTTACCTACTACACAATCTGTAGTATCCCCCTTTGGTAAAAATATGAAATTGTTACTTGGGGGAAATCCACAAGACAACTCGCAGGCTCAATACAGTGCGTGGCAAAGCGTGAAAGCTTTCTTTAATAAATACTTAAATAATAGCCCAAATTGATTTATTATATTTAAACAAACAGATGTCATAAAAGAGATTTTTTTTGCACCTTGACGTAAAAACAATTGCTGATAAATGTTAAAAGATAGTGAGTTTGCTAACATTAACAATGAGGCCATTTAATGTAGTAGTGAAACCTTCTTTAAGAGTATAATGGCTCGAGATGACAATTCATTTTACTATATTTAGACAGGGGAAAAGTAATGATGGAAATTAGAAAATACCTTAATTTTATTAAAGAAGTTGAAGGATTGAAATCTGTGACAAGGACTTCTTGGATGCAATCGGGTCGTCAAGAAAGTACAGCTGAACATTCATGGAGATTAGCACTTTTTGTATCCATCACTGCTAAGCAATTTCCAGAATTAGATTACGAAAAAGTCTTGTTTATGAGTTTAATTCATGATCTCGGTGAACGTTACAGTGGAGACCAATCAGCAGTATTATTGCCAGATAAACAAGAAAAAACAAGAGTAGAAAAGGCAGCAATTGAAAAGTTAGCACGTTTTTTGCCGTCGGAAGCAGGTCAGCAAATAATTGATGTTTGGAAGGAATATGAGGAGGGTGTAACTAAAGAAGCGGTTTTTGTGAAAGCACTTGATAAGGCTGAAACCATCATTCAGCATAATCAAGGTCAAAATCCCTCTGACTTTAACTATGAATTTAATCTCACATACGGTCTGAAATATTTTGAAGAAGGAGCTTTTTTAAAAGGTTTAAGAGCGGAATTGGATAGAGAAACAAAAAACAAACTAAACAAATAAAGAATTCTCATTTCATATAAAGCTAAAAGGTATTGATAACGCAGGTCTATACGTGAAGCGCTCATCTACAATTGGGTGCTTGTCTTAAAGAGATGTATATGAACAACTCGGATATGTTGAAACAAATATAAAAATGGAAAAGTCATTATAGGTTATTACTGATGGAGTGTTGTAACTTAATAATGTGATTGCCGCTATGACCATTGCTTTTTACTAAAACAGAGACGATAGATTCTTTCTTAAGGAGGTGCTTCCGATGGAGTATGACATAAACCCGCAAAGGCTATCAACATTTACTCTTGTCTTTATTACCATATTGTGGATTGAGTTAGCAAGTAATTACGGACGCTCTATATGGCTTTTCTTAATCGTTTTATTAATAGGAATAGGGTTAGCTTCATTTCGGTTTAAATTCACCGTCTATACGGAACATTTAGTGTATCAAATATTACTATTTAATAAATCCATCTTCAAAAAGGAAATTTATCCTGACCAAGTCAACGAACTGAAATTCATACGTGTCGGTTGGGCTAAAAAAGCTGCAATTATAAAGATGAAAAAAGGCTTAAATATTAGATTATCTGTCCTTGAACCTCAAGATGCGTATAATCATTTAATTGAATTTGCAGAGAACCAGGGTATAAGTATGTCTAAAACAAAAGACTATCAAATTTTGGAAAGAAGGAAACAAAGGAGTTAATAATGTGCCGGATCTTACCACTTTTATAATACCTTTATTAATTGTTCTAGTTTTTAATGTTGTTCTATCCATTACGCACAAAGATACAACAAAAGTGGATAAAGGATTTAAGCTCAATTATTTTAGGTTATCGTATAGACGAAAAATGATTAGAACCTTAACAACCTTACCTATAGCAATTTTGGCACTTATAGTGATTTACCTTTATGCAGATTGAGGTAGGTTAGTAAATGTGTTATTTGGAATGGCATTACTTATAATTATTACAGTCCAGTTCATTTATAATTATCGTATGTGGAAGAAAAGTGAAGCGTAATTCAAGCCAGTTAAACAATTGGGAGTTTTTCATGAATAGAGTCCCTCTCGCTTAAGTAAGTGGATTTTAAATAAACAGTATAAAAGAAAATCAATATGCTAGATTACTTGCATATGGCCAGGAATGGGACAGTGTGCCTGTCCCCACTGTCCCTAAAAATCGAAAGTTATTTTGTTGATGGTATAGTGCTTCATAGCTTTCCAGTCGATGTCGTAGCCGATGCCGGGTTTGTCGGGGACATGAATGAGGCCATCGTTGGCCGTTACTTCGGGTGTGATGATGTCTTGTTCCCAGTAATGAACAGACCCTGCTGTGTCACCAGGTAAATTAAATTGAGGGAGTGTTGTTAATGCAATATTATGTGCACGACCAACTCCTGCTTCTAACATACCACCACACCAAACAGCCACGTCATTTTCTCTACAAAGATCATGGATTCTTTTTGCTTCTGTTAACCCACCGACTCGACCGATTTTAATATTGATTATCTTGCAACTCCCCAGCTCAATCGCTTTTCGTGCATCTTCATAAGAATGAATACTTTCATCTAAACAAATAGGCGTATTGATTTCTTTCTGTAGTTTGGCATGATTAATAATATCATCATGGGCAAGCGGTTGTTCAATCATCATGAGGTCAAAGTCATCTAATTGTTTGAGTAACTCCACGTTGTTTAGGGTGTAAGCAGAGTTGGCGTCTGCCATGATCGGCGTATCAGGAAAAGCCTTACGAACCTCATGAAGAAGCTCAATATCAACCCCGGGTTTTATCTTTAATTTTACCCGTTTATAGCCTTGTTTTAGCTGATAATGGATTGTGTTCAGCAAATCTTCAATTGTCGGTTGAATGCCGATACTGATACCTACGTCAATCTCAGTCTTTATTCCACCCAACGCTTCAGCAAGCGTGATTCCCTTTTGCTTGGCATAAAGGTCCCAAATGGCTCCTTCCACAGCAGCTTTTGCCATGCGATTACCTCGTATCGAAGAAAATAGTTTGTTGACATCATCTGGATGACTTATGTTATTTTCTCGTATAATATCGATTAAAAAGTCTGTGATGATATGTTCATTGGTTTGGACGGTTTCTTCTGTATACCACGGAGACAGGAATGCTACAGATTCACCATATCCGTGGTTGTTATTTACATCAATGGCTTCTATAATGAAAAAATCTTTGTTTTGTAGTGTCCCAAAACTAGTTGAAAAAGGATTCTTTAATTTCATTGATAATTTATGTAAGTTAATTTTCTTAATCGGAATCAAAGTGCAGTCCCTCCTTAGTTGCTAGTTTACCATGAAACTAATTTAAAGATAAAAAACAGGATTTGTGTGGTAAGAAAATCCTGCTTTTCCTGGTTTCTAGAAATCTATAACATTAGACACCTCTAAGGGAACTTTATAGTGAAGTCAGTTGTTACTTTGGATAAATTTCTCTACCATATTTTAAGTAGATAACTTTATATTACCAGACTATGATACAATAACATATAATAGACTGGCTTCGCATGAGGGGTTAGGTAACACTGTAGATCTTTTTGGAAACATTTTTAAAAGTTTTCAAGAAGGAAGGTGATGCCAATGGACATTGTTAGTGCATTAACGCTGATGATATCTTCCTTAGATGTTAGTGGTGTTCATTGTTTCTGATAAAACCCGAAAAAAATAATCCCTCATGCACTTTAGCTGGTTTGTGAGGGATTATTTCTCTTCGCTACCTACCCCTCTTGTTGGGGTTCAGTCTATTGCGACCGTTCCGTGTTATAGCATGGAACGGTCTTTATTATTGTATGCATTTATCGTGTTTCTATGAGATTATACCACGAAGTCAATGTTTGTACACGTTTAAAAATTATTTTAATGTTAATACAAGAAATATTTTTACCTAGTATGAGTGCTTTTTATTTATGAATCGCGCCCGATAATGAAAAAGTCTATATAACTTCTCAGGACCGTTTAGAAAACACTACAAAAGAGATGAAAACTGTCATCATTGTTAAAGCAGCTAAGACACTTACAGTCTGATAACCACTTAATGCTACCACATTAAACTGGAATAACCCCATTAAAACAATCATATACCCCAGGATAAAGAAATAACTGACAAACATCCCTTTTTCTTTGATCCGTTTCGAGCGCTCGTCATTTTCTTTAAAATGGGGATAAAGATAAGCATTACAAAATGCCATCACGCTAACTCCAAACAAAACTATATCGTGACCTATTGGAAATAAACCACCTGAAATAGCAGCAATACTTGTTATTACACTAAATGCTAAAAAGAGAAATCCAAAAACAATAAATTGAATTTGCCCTGCTTTTCTGCTCATAATTCAACCTCCTAATATGAATAACTTACTTATAATCTTTTTCTTCCAAAAAGAAGATACTTTCCACTTTTGTTTCAAACAGTTCTGCCATTATCATCGCAAGGGGAAGAGATGGATTATACCTGCCCTTTTCGATAGAAATAACGGTTTGCCTGGAAACACCTAACTTTTCCGCTAATTTATCTTGAGAAAAACCAATTTCTTTTCTATGTTCACTTAACTTGTTTTTCAAAGTCATCACCACCTCTGTTCATATCAAGTATATTGTAAAGGGAACTTTACGTCAAGTCCCCTTTACAATAATTGCATAAAAATTGTAAAAATCCTTTTCAAACAAAAAAGAGGCTGGGACAAAACTCAGCTAAATAGCGAAAAAGGAATTCAGTATACTGGATTCCTTTTTCGCTTTAGATTTAAAATAATTGATTATTCTGCTAATAATTAGTAAACAAAAAGAGCACCTTCTGGTAAGATAAAAGTGACCAAACCATTACTCACCGGAGGTGCTCTTATGTTTAAACATTATACCATGAATCAAGTGATTTTGCCTT
>NZ_JAHLPW010000029.1 GCF_018918075.1 Virgibacillus sp. MSJ-26 | reverse complement strand
ACATATCTTCCCACAGTTTAAAAAATTAAATACATGGGGTTTATTTGATATGCCAAATTTTTTCAATCAATAAATCCTTATTGAATTTATAAGGTTTAGACTTGACTAATCGTAGGAAAAGAGGCTGGGACATAAGTATCTTAATTAATGTAAAAGCGAACATATTAACGGATATTTCTTTTAATATACACTTTTTAAATCAGCGTAGGAAAAATACGTAGACCCCTTGAAAAAATCGCGTTGTATTGCTGTCGAAGTATTACTTGTCCAGTGAGAGGTGAGGTCAGACGCGCCCCCACAGCGCGTCATGAATGATGGAAGGCTAAATTCGCGACGTCCTGTGGGGGGCGCCTTCATGACCAACATCCTGTTGGCCCGAGGCTCATCAGCCGCCCACGGAAAACGAAATGTTTTCCGTAGTAATCGTGTGGAGTGATGAACCATTCATTCTTACAGCTATAAATCTATTTTTAGCCTATATTTAAGATTATTTATTCGCTTCTATTTCTTCTACAAGTAACGAGAGCTCTTCCCATCGTTCCATTTTTTCCTCAAGCTTCTGTTCAAGTTGTTGTTGTTCTTTATATAAATCTTGAACTTGTTCTATATCACTGCCCGCATCGACAATTTTAGAACTTACCGCTTCAATTTCCTCTTCCATTACCATGATGTCATCCTCGATAGTATTCCATTCTTTTTGATCATTATAGGATAGTTTTTTTCTCGGTTGTTTACGAACCTTTTCTGAAGATTTCTTAGGCTTTTGGTGTTTGACTTGCTGCGTAGGTTGTTTATCCTCATAGGCAAGGTAATCACTATAATTCCCATAAAATAAATCAATTTTACCTTTACCTTTAAAGATGAATAACCGATCAACAACCCTATCCAAAAAGTACCGATCATGCGACACAGTAATAACAACACCTGGAAAACTATTTAAATAATCTTCAAGTACACCCAATGTCTGAGTGTCTAAGTCATTTGTTGGTTCGTCTAAAAACAAGACATTCGGCTCCGTCATCAATACTTTTAATAAGTAAAGTCTTCTTTTTTCACCGCCGGATAAGCGATGGATATATGTCCACTGCTGCGGCCGGGAAAATAAAAAGCGTTCTAACATTTGTTCCGCTGTGATCACTTCTCCGTCTTTCGTATGAATAACTTCAGCAGTTTCTTTGATATATTCTATGATTCGCAAATCGCCGTCTAATTCTTCGTCATCTTGTGTGTAATAACCAATTTTGACTGTCTCTCCAACCTCAACGTCTCCTTGATCTGGACATAGTCGTTTCGCCATTATATTTAATAACGTTGTTTTTCCAGAACCATTCGGCCCAATAATTCCAAATCGATCACCCGGCGTAAATAGATGATTGAAGCCATCGATTACCAATTTATTTTCAAAAGCTTTCGAGATAGCCCTCAACTCGATGACTTTTTTTCCAAGACGGGCGCTTCCTGCCTGAAAATCAATATTTTTCGTCTCAGTGTGGAAAGTTTTTTCTTTCATCTCACCAATGCGTTCAATTCTTGCTTTTTGCTTTGTAGATCGCGCTCGAGCTCCGCGTTGTAACCAGGCTAATTCATTTCTTAAAGTATTATGATGTTTTTGTTCACTTTTTTCTTCCAATGCTTCTCGTTCTGCCTTCTTTTCAAGAAACACTTCATAATTTCCTTCATAATGAAAGAGTTTTCCTTTATCTAATTCCAAGATTCGATTCGTAACCCTATTTAAAAAATAACGATCATGAGTGACAAGCAAAAGAGAACCTTTATATGATGCCAAATATGTTTCAAGCCATTCAACTGTAGAATTATCCAGATGGTTGGTTGGCTCATCCAATATAAGTAAATCTGCAGGTTGAATCAGCGCTTTAGCAATGGCAACACGCTTCTTTTGACCACCTGAAAGCTCTTTTACTTTTCGATTAAAGTCAGTAATTCCTAGTTTCGATAAAATTGTTTTGGCGCTAGTATTTGAATCCCAAGCCCCATATTCATCCATTTTTTGCTGCATGGTCATGAGCCGACTTTGAAGCTTTTCATTAGAAGCATCCTCTTGCATGTTTACTAAAGCTTGTTCATACTCTCTCATCGCTCGCATAATATCTGAATCACCATAATAAATTTGCTCAAGCACGGTCAAGTTAGGCATTAAATCTGGATCCTGTTTCAAATATTTAATTTTATAATCCTTAGCATGATTAATCGTTCCTGCTTCAGCTGATTCTATGCCTGCGATAATTTTCAAAAACGTTGATTTCCCCGTTCCATTTACACCAATGAGCCCTATGCGTTCTTGGCTTGCAATGGTACATGATATATTTTCAAATAAAACTTTATCTCCATAAGATTTATTTAAATGCTCAATCGTTAGCATTAGTCATCCATCCTTATTGCTGCTGATCATTTTTATCAGGGCCAAAATTTTCTTTCTTAATAAACTGCTTTATAAATAATACAATTAAAAAAAGCAGCCATGATGTAACTCCGTAAAAAATATATTGACCAACAGTATCCATATCTTTAAAAAAGAAAATCATGCCGGTCCATATGATTCCTATCGCTAGGATTTGATAACCTAAAAATTTCAATAATCTTCCTCCTCAACGAACAAAATAATAGTCTACACTATAGTTTATCGTAGGTTTGAATATTTTTCTATGTTTTAGGAAACACAAAATAATTAGCACGTACAAAAGACGTTTCTAAGTCTCTACAATAAAAAACCATCTTAACTAGAAGATGGCAGTGTGAACCAGAATGTATTTTTATATTCGCCAGGAATCAGTCCGATGTCGCCTCCATGCTTTTCTACAATTTCTTTGGCTATCGATAGTCCTAATCCTGAGCCGCCTGTTTGGTCATTTCGCGATTCATCAATTCGATAAAATCTTTTAAAAATCTTTTCTGCTTCGTCTTGGTGAATTGCTGCTCCAGGTCCACAGACACTTACTTTATAAGAATCAACAAGTTGTAATCCTGTTAGTTGAATGGCTGAGTCTCCTTCGTAATATCGTATGGCGTTGTCAATTAAATTACTTAATACTTGTTGAAAACCCTCAACATTTATAATGAGTTCTTGTTCATCTACTTGTGAATCTAATGATATTTGCTGTTTATCCAGTGTAAGTTCAAACATATCCACGCATTGATCAATCTGTTCTTTAATATTCACCCTAGATTTATTCGAATAAGCCTGAGTTGAAATGTGATTCCATTCTTTCAATTTATCAATATCATCTATTAAATGAGTCAACCGATTAACTTCATTGTATAACGATTGATAAATTTTTTCATCTCCTTTAATTGCACCACTCTTAAGGGCATATAAATATCCATTTAAATTGGATAACGGGGTACGAAATTCATGAGAAACATCTGAAACGAGTTTTGTTCGCTCTTCCTCATTCTTTTGCAATTGTATAATTAACCCATTATATTGTTCCACAAGCTGTCCAACCTCGTCATCACTATAAAATTGAATGCGTTCGGGAAAAGTTCCTTCTTTCAGTTGTTTAGTTGAAATTATAAGTTCTCTTATAGGTTTAAGTAATTTTTTTATTAAATAAAAATGTAATAAGCTACCCACTACAAGGCCAATAACACCAAATATTATGACATATTGAAGAAAAGTGGAATTAAACTGTTGCTGACGTAATGTTCCAAAATTTCCAAAGCCCCCAGCTAAAAAACAAGCAGTGTGATATACTGCCCAGCCACTTAATCCTACTGTCACAGTGATAACTAAAATATTTATTAAAGATATCCTCCAAAGTAATCCTTTTGGTAACAAATCCTTAAGATGTGACAAATTTATACCCCATTCCGCGTACTGTTTGAATGCGCTTAGGAGAAGCAGTTGTTTCTTCTATCTTCTCCCTGATTTTTTTAATATGCGCATCAATGGTTCTATCGAGAACGGTTTTTTCGGCATTTGGATAAAGCTCATCCACTAGCTGTTCTCTAGAAAAAACGATGTTCGGTTGCTGCATGAACAAATAAAGTAATTTAAATTCATGACTCGTTAAGAAGACATCTTCACCATAAAGTAATACTTGCCCTTTGCGTGGCATTATACTGAGACCTTCACAGACAATCTTTTGGCAGTACTGCCCCGTTCTTCTAAGTACGGCTTCCACATTAGCGATTAATTCATCAGGATTAAAGGGTTTCGTCATATAATGATCCGCCCCCATCTGTAAGCCTGAGATCCGATCATCAATATGTGTTTTTGCCGATAACATGATAATGGAAACTTCAGAGTCCTGTTCCTTGACCCATTCACAATAATCCTCACCACTCATCTTAGGAAGCATTAGGTCAAGGATTATTAAACAAGGGTAATGGGCTAAGAAAGTTTCTTTCGCTTCTTCGCCATCAGCAGCTTCCACCACCTGATAATCATTTTTTTCTAAATATAAACGAATCAGATTGCGTATCATTTGATCATCTTCAACAACTAGAATTGTTTGTTTCATATTGACACCTCTATAAGCTTAAGAATATGTCTTAATTCATATTCTCAAATTCACGAATCATTAAATCATAATTCATCGCACCCATGGCTTTATACTGAATGATCCCATCAGAATCAATCATATAAGATGTTGGTATAGGCTGAATTTCATATTTAGTCGCTACTTCTGAAGCTTCATCCATTAATACCGGAAATTCCATACCGAAGTTTTTAACAAATTTCGGTATATTATCGTAACTGTTCTCAGTATCTGTTAAATTAACTGCCAAAATATTGATATCTTCATTTTCATGGAATTTCTGTAAATCAGGAATTTCAGCACGGCATGGAGGACACCATGTTGCCCAAAAGTTTACCATTACTCGTTCTCCTCTTAAATTAGATAGCTTGACTGAATCACCTTCAAGGGTTTCAAGTTCAAAATCTGGAGCCTGATCACCAACTTCAAGTCCAACTTCAACACCACTTTCTTCTACTTCTTCTTTCGCACTGTCACCGCTAATAACAAAATCATAAACAGCCCAACCGACCGCAGCTACTATAATGATAATTAAAATACTTTTCTTCAAAAATATCACCGCCTATTTATCCTAATTTTTCTAACCAAGTTCCTTCAACTAGTTTTAATAAGAATTCGGAAATTCGTGGCATTTGACCTGTAAATAAAACAAGTCCCATGAGAATCATAATAGCGCCACCGATTTTCATAATAATTCCACTATGTCTGACAATCCATCTTGTCGATCCAAGGAAGAATGTCAAAATAAGAAACGGCAATGCAAATCCAATCACATACATAAATGTATAGACAACACCTTGGCCTGGATTACTTGCCGCTAGTAACAGTATAGAACCAAATATAGGCCCTATACACGGTGTCCAACCCGCAGCAAATCCTAGTCCTACAAAAAATGTACCTAAGTAACCAACTGGCTTTTTACTTGATTGAAGTCTTTTTTCTTTCATTAAAGCGGGAATATTAATCCATCCTGCAACAAATAAACCCATCACTATAATAAAGATCCCAGCGATCCGTTGGATAAGTAACCCTGAATTTCCGACCAATAAATTTTGAATCCATTGACCAAGAAATGAGGCTCCAACTCCTAACCCAATAAATATTAGTGACACACCTAGTAAAAAGAAAACCGAGTGAGTTAGTAATTTACTCCTAATTTTAACATCATGTTTCCCCTGGAGCTCTTTTACACTGATACCGGTAATATACGATAAATAAGCTGGAAAAATAGGCAATACACAAGGAGATAAAAAAGATAATGCCCCAGCTCCCATCGCAAGCAATATCCCCGCTAACAATACTGTATCTGTTTCTATAATACCCAATCAAGACACCTGCTTTCGATAAATGTAATAACCTAAACAAACAAACGTAACAAATAACACTAAACTAAACCATATATGAATGGTATATCCGAAGATCGTAATATAGGGGAGAATAATTGACAATCCACAAAGGCCAGCAGCCCATATAGCTAATAATAAAGAGGGTAGAATATCTGCCCTTAGCCTCTCTTGAAATAAAATAAATACAATCAATAAAGCCATTAATAAGATTAGATAACTCAATCTAAATGTGCTCTCCTTTTGAATCAAATGAATAAATTCATACGTGAAAGAAGACGCAAGTAATACTGGCGCAAAGGCTTGTAACCACCCGTTAACATCAAAATTCTTTTTCCAAATATTATAAAGAACATTCACTGCGAGTAGGCATACCGCAATATAAAGTGCACCCGAATTGCTCGGATATGCTAAAACAGCCAAAGGGTCGCTCATAAACGCTTGTATATTAATAAGTATTTTACCGACCCATATGTAAATGACCAAATTAATTGTATAAGATAAGATTTGTTCAAGCTGTTCTTTTTTAATGGACGTAGATAAAGGACTGACCAAATAATAAAAAATCATTCCGACAATAAAACTGATAATGACAATTCCAATCGACATAATCATCCAAGCTGATGGCATATGATTCCTCCATAATTTTCTTTCCAACTTTAATAATATAAAACGTTTATGAAAATTTCATGAAAGAAGACTTAATTTCATGACTTTTTCACTTTTTTGAGTATTTTTCAGTTAATTCACTCGAAAAAGTAACAATAAATGACTATCCAAGTTCAATTTAGAATTCCCAGCAAAAGCCTGTTATACTTGAAGTAATATTGTGATAAAGGAAAGTGGGTGAATGACATGGAAAAAGGAAAATATAACGCACTTACGGATGTTCCAGGTGTGCGTGTCGGTCACACCACTCTATATGAATCCCTTCCAAACGATGATATGATTTGTACAGGTGTTACAGCTATCCTGCCACATCCAGAAAATTTATTCACGAAAAAAGTGCGTGCTGCTACTCATGTTATTAATGGATTTGGAAAATCATGCGGGCTTGTGCAAGTTAATGAATTGGGTGTCATTGAATCACCCATCATGCTAACCAATACATTTGGTATCGGTGCCGTTCTTGATGGTACGTTAAAGTATATGCTTGATCATAATCAAGACATTGGCGATTCCACGAGTTCGCTGAATATCGTAGTTGGTGAATGTAATGATAGTTATCTTAATTCGATGCGCATCCAATCAGTTAAACCACATCATGCTGTAAAAGCCATCGAAAGTGCGAAAAACGGGCCTCTTGAACAAGGTGCAGTCGGAGCTGGCAAAGGAATGGTCTGTTTTAGTTATAAAGGTGGGATTGGTTCCGCTTCAAGAGTTGTTTCAGATGAAGAGCACGCTTATACAGTCGCCTGTCTAATCCTCAGTAATTTCGGTAAACGAGAGGAATCCAGATTCTTTGAAGGTAACAGTGCCGATTTAGAAACACCAGACGGGTCAATTATGATGATTATTGCTACTGATGCCCCACTGTACGATCGTCAATTAAAACGCATGGCCAAACGGTGTACGGCTGGCCTTGGTCGAACCGGAAGCTATATGGCTAACGGCAGTGGTGATATAGCCATTGCTTTTTCGACAGCCAATCCATTAACACATGAAAGTGATACTACAATTAATTCTTTAAACTTTGTCCGAGATGACTCAGTTTTAATGAATCAGATTTTTAAAGCAACCGCTAATGTAACGGAAGAAGCTATCTACAATTCACTTAAGTATTCAAAAACAACCCGAGGAAGAAATAATAGAACAATTCTCAAAGCTCCCTTAACAGAAAAATAAAAACGAGGTGTTTAACATGAAAATTGAAGTTATAACATTAAATAAAGAAGATACATTACAAGCGGAAAAACTTGGCGCAGACCGTGTTGAGCTTGTTAGTGCAATGCTCGAAGGTGGGTTAACACCGAGCTACGGCACAATCAAGAATGTCTTAAACAGCGTGAACATTCCGGTCCAAATCATGATTCGGCCTCATAGTTATGGATTCGTGTACGATCAAAAAGACTGGAAAACGATGAAAGAAGATATCTCTGCAATTAAAGAATTGGGTGGTAATAGAATTGTTTTCGGAGCAATCACTGAACAAGGTGAAGTAGATGAAAAATTGCTAAATAAAGTGATTGAGCATGCGCCTGACTTTGATATTACGTTTCATCGTGCATTTGACCATGTGTCCTCACAAGTCGAAGCTTACAAAGTGTTAAATCAATATAAAAAGAACGTAAAACGCATTTTGACCTCAGGTGGGAAAGATAAAGCAGAAAACGCAACTTCAGAACTTCATGAACTCGTTAAACTATCTAAAAAGTTAAATGGTCCGTCAATATTAGTAGGTAGCGGCGTATCTCCTGATAATTTAGCCCATTTACACAAAGAAATCGGAGCAAGTGAATATCATATTGGTTCAGGAGTAAGAATTGACCGAGATATGAGTAAAGCTTTATCCAGTGAGGAAATAGCAAAAGTCTTAAGTGTTTTTGAATAATAATTAACTCAACTTTCGCACCAATAAAAGACAGAAAACCGTTTTAACCTTAGAATACTTCAAATAATCTACTTGACAATCTTGTAGTACAACTTTTTAAAGAATTAAGATTTAAACGCTCAATCGAAGATAATTATAGTTTTATTACACAAAAGATATAAACTGCGACATGGTGACACATTAATAATGCATCTCTTTTTATTCTGACAAATTGAGTGCGTACACCTCGCTTCGGCAGAATACTTCGCTTTCCATGGGCACGGCTTCAGCCTCCTCACGGAAAACCCACCGCTGCGGGGTCTTCAGACTCGCGCTATTCCCATAGGACAAGGAAATCTTCGAAGCATTACATCGCACGAAGAAAATTGTTTTGTATTTTCGAGGAGTCTTCGTATTCTGCCTACGCTATTATAGACTCTACGATTCACAATTAAGTATTTTTGGGAAGATTGATTATTACAGACACCTTCATACTATGAGAGAAAGCTGTTATAAGCGAAGGAAAAAACGCGGAGACTCCTGGGGCTGCAGCAAGCTTCGCCCCACCGAAAACCTTTGTGGGAGCTGAGGCCTAGATGAGACCCCGCAGAGCGTAGCTCGAGGAGGCTCATCAGCCGCCCACGGAAAGCGTAGCGTTTTTTCCGCAGCGTTCATCTTATCGCTTACTTTAACAATGCGGGAAGAAGTCTTTGTTCAAACTATATCGCAGTTTATATCAAATGAATGTTAAAAAACAAAAACATTAACGAGAACAACCTTATGACTCGATGTGTCTGGGTCCTCAGAATCGTTTAATCAAAAGTCAACTTGAACACTTGATTTATCCTGACTTATTTTACTGAGGGCTTTCTGTTAATTTTAACCTGTGAAGATTGAATGATTAACTAAACGATTCTTCTTTATTAAAAAGAGTCAGACAGTCCATCATAAGATGATCTATCTGACTCTTTATGTTTTATGTGGCTTTATTACGATTTAGTCTTTCTATTTCCGTAATTTTTCTATTTCATCGGCAACAAACTGAACGCTTGTTCCAACGATAACTTGGATGTTATGCGTACCTACAACATTTGTACCTGGTACGCCTGTTGACTTGATTTTACCTTCATCAACTTTATCCATATCTTTTACTTCAACTCTTAAACGAGTTGTACAGTAATCTACAGACGTAACGTTTTCGTCGCCACCAAGTCCTTCATAAATTGTATTAGCCATAACTGCTGTTTTATCACCTTCAGAAGGAACAGTTGTACCTTCAACTTCCTCTGTATTTTCAATTTCATCTCCTTCTTCTCGACCTGGGGTTTTAAAATTGAATTTAACAATCAAGAAGCGGAATAGGAAGTAATAAATTACTGCAAAGACAAGACCTTGAACAACAAGCATAATTGGCTGATTAGCTAGTGGGTTTGTGAAACTTAATGTGTAATCCACAAAACCTGCACTAAATCCGAATCCAGACGTCCATTGGAACGTTGCTGCAACGAATAAAGATAGACCTGTTAAAAGAGCATGCACTACATATAAAGCAGGTGCTAAGAACATAAATGAGAATTCTAGAGGTTCAGTTACACCAGTAAAGAATGCAGCAATCGCAGCGGCTAACATTAAAGAAGCAGCTGTCTTCTTACGAGATGTTTTAGCAGTATGATACATAGCAAGTGCTGCCGCTGGTAGACCAAACATCATAATTGGGAAGAACCCGGCTTGGTACATTCCAGTAATTCCTTTTTCACCTTCACCAGATAAGAATTTACCAATATCATCAATTCCTGCAACATCAAACCAGAATACTGAGTTAAGGGCATGGTGCAATCCTGTTGGAATTAAAAGTCGGTTGAAAAAGCCGTACAATCCAGCACCAACTGCTCCTAAACTACTAATTGATTCACCAAATGCAACTAGTCCAGAATAAACGACAGGCCATACAAAGTAAAGCACAGCTGCTAACACAACCATCGCTGCGGCAGACATAATTGGAGCGAGTCGTTTACCACTGAAGAACGCCAATGCGTCCGGCAATTTAACGCCACTAAAGCGATTGTACATAGAAGCTGAAATAACACCAGTAATAATACCAATAAAGACGTTATCATTTTGTTCGAAGGCAGCATTGACTGCATCAACATCGATCCCTTGCAGGCTTGCGACTGAATCTGTGGAAATCAAATTTGTTACTACTAAGAAGCCCACCAACCCACTGAGCGCTGCAGCACCATGTTTATCCTTCGATAATCCTATCGCAATACCAACCGCAAATAGTAAACCTAAATTATCTAGTATGGATGTTCCAGCGGTTAGTAGAAATGAGCCGACGATATTATCATCTGAAAATCCTAAAATCCAGTTACCGATACCAGCTAATATAGCTGCTGCTGGTAAAACTGCAACCGGTAACATTAATGACCGGCCTAGACTTTGTAACCATTTCATCATTTTATTTTCCCCCTACTTCTTTTTAATATGTTTCCTATTGACTCTGCTGAAAATTAGTTAAGTAAGTACATTAATTAAAGTGCTATTGTTTCCTAAGTCTCTCAATATGGAGTGTGATATAGCCTAATTCTTCTTCGGGTAGTTCTATACCATGCTTGTCAGACAAATTATAAGCAACTTGCTGAGCACATTGATAGGCTTTACTAAATTTATGTTTAATCATGGTGAACATCTCGTCATCCATCGTATGTGCTTCATGATTTTTACTACGAGTTAAAGCAAAACGTAAATGAGTTATTAAACGCTCATATGCAATATCGTCTTCTTCAATGTTGATATTTAAAAATGTTTTAATCGTATCCATCATGTCTCTGACAATCGCTGTCTGTCTGACCGTTTCGTGCAAATCACCTCCTTGAATTTTCATTGTATGAATATGAAGAGCTACAAAAGCAGCTTCATCAATAGGCATATTTAAATTAAGTTTCTCATTTACATGATTTACTGCCCAAAGACCAATTTCAAATTCCTTTTTATACAAAACTTTTATTTCTTGAAGCAGTTTGTTTTTTAAATGGATCCCTTCCTTTTCTCTTTCAATGGCAAAAGAAAGGTGATCCGTTAAACCAATGCGTATATGTTCATTGAGTTTTGTGTTTAAATAACTTTCGGCATAATCAATAACTTCTTCAGCAAGCATAAAATGCTCTTCAGGAATTCTAAGGAGAAGTTGCTGTAGTTTTTCATTTTCCTTTAAGATAAAAAGCTTTTCCACTTTATCTTGTTGAACGATATCTTTTTTGTCTTTATTAAAACCAACACCAGACCCGATTGCTATTTTTTCCTGATTGTCATCCATTACGATAACTGCATTGTTATTTAATACCTTTGTTATTTTCATTTCATTCATCCTTGCCCGAGTCTATGGTTAATTACTTTGCAGAAGCAGTTATAAGGACTGTTTCACCAGCAACCGCATCATTTTCCTCTGTCATAACGAAGTCTTTATCGCTATCACCACTGTTTGTAATCACAATAGGAGTGACGCTATCACTTGCATGTTCTTTAATATAATCAAGATTGAATTTCATTAATTGATTGCCAACTGAGACTTTATCACCAGCTGCAACGTTCACAGTAAATCCTTCTCCTTTTAATGCAACCGTTTCAAGCCCAACGTGAATAAGTATTTCTGTCCCGTCTGTGGCTTCAATACCGACAGCATGTTTTGATTCAGGGACTTGAACAATTTTACCCTCAACAGGGGAAACGACTTTTCCTTCACTTGGCATAATGGCTATTCCTTCCCCCATCATTTTTTGATTAAAGACAGGATCAGGCACATCTTCGAGCTTGACTACCTTCCCATTTAATGGTGCATATATTTCTAACTTTTCTTTTTCTGATGATTTTTTAAATAAATTTTTTAACATAATTCATTCTCCTTCTCAACTAAATCATTCATCGTCATAATTACATGCTTATTCATTATTATGATGATGCTCACACAATATATACTGAACGTTTTCCCTGTTATGTTGTTGTTAAACGTTAACAAAAAAGGCATGGCGGCACGTAGAGACAGATGTAGCCTCTAAGAAGTACCACCATGCCTAATCGAATTAGTAACATGTGATCAATATCATATTTATATTTTTATAGTACCATTTCACTAGATAAATATCAATAACTTTTATTTGCTCTCTTAAAAAACCAACTTCACACCTATCTCAATTATGTTAAAATTGCTTACTAATAGAAATTATTATAATAACTCATACTAAAAGCATTAACAAAATCGTTGGTAAAGTTGTAACTAAATTGTAATCTAAATGAAAGACTATCTTTTAACAAACAGGTTATATGGTAAAGGAGGGAGTTTCTCTCTTAACTAAATTCAACTATTAGGTTATAGGAGGTTTTTCAAAATGAAAGGAATTATTTTAGCCGGTGGTAGCGGGACAAGGCTATCTCCAAGTACCGATAGTATGAACAAGCATTTGCTCGCAGTTTATGATAAACCAATGATTTATTATCCATTATCTGTTTTAATGCTTGGTGGAATTGAAGACATTATGATTATTACGACTGAAGAAGATAAATCAAGGTTTGAAGAATTGCTTGGAGATGGGTCGTCTCTTGGTATTTCAATAGCATATGAAGAACAAGTTGAACCAAATGGAATTGCTGAAGCATTAATTATTGCTGAGGATTTTAT
Source organism: Virgibacillus sp. MSJ-26 (assembly GCF_018918075.1). Taxonomy (GTDB): domain Bacteria; phylum Bacillota; class Bacilli; order Bacillales; family Amphibacillaceae; genus MSJ-26. The sequence goes on along the minus strand of NZ_JAHLPW010000029.1, from coordinate 9,168 downwards.
TGGTAAAGACGATGTGACTCTCATTCTAGGAGATAATATTTTTTATGGGCAAGGATTTACAGACCTATTCCGACAAGCTATTAAAAATCATGAATATGCTACTGTGTTCGGATACCGTGTTAAAGACCCAGAACGTTTTGGCGTGGTTGAGTTTGACAACCAACAAAAAGTGATTTCGATTGAAGAAAAACCTGATTCCCCAAAATCAGATTTTGCCGTAACTGGGTTATATATATACGACCATCAAGCTGTTAATATGGCTAAAACATTGAACTTTTCTGGTCGTGGTGAACTGGAAATCACTGATATCAATAAAAAGTATTTAGAACAAGATCAACTCAAAGTTCAGTTGTTGGGACGCGGATTTGCATGGATTGATGCTGGGACTCACGATGCTCTTTTCGAGGCCTCTGAATTTGTAAAGAATATTCAAGATAGACAGGGATTCAAGTTAGCTTGCTTAGAAGAAATAGCTTACTATTTAGGCCATATCAGTCGAGATGAACTATATAAGCGCGGACAGTCCATGCATAAGAATGATTATGGACAATATATGATGGAAATCGCCAACCGAAAACATACAAATCAATATTGGGACACACTTGATCATCATCCGGCATTGGGGTTGGTACAAAATGAGTAAGCAGAGACCGACACTTTTAATAACAGGTGGTGCTGGCTTTATTGGTGCCAATTTTGTCGTTCATATGGTCAACACATATCCTGATTATCATATTCTCAATTTAGATAAGTTAACATATGCCGGGACATTAGAAAATGTAAAAGAAGTGGAAAACAGGCCTAATTATTCATTTGTTGAAGGTGATATTGCGGATAGCATCCTTGTTAAGTCCCTTTTCAATGAACATAATATTACAGGAGTGGTTCATTTTGCAGCCGAATCTCATGTTGATCGATCCATTGAAGATGGAACTTCTTTTGTTACAACCAATGTTTTAGGTACGTACACACTTTTAGAAGCCGCTAAAGAAGCGTGGGGAAAAGCTGATCTATTAAGCGAAAATAGATTCCATCATATCTCGACAGATGAAGTTTACGGCTCGCTAGGAAATGATGGGATGTTTTCAGAGGAAACACCTTACGACCCTCGCAATCCCTATAGCGCAACGAAAGCTGGAGCTAATATGCTTGTGAAAAGTTTTGGTTTCACATATGGAATGAATATTGTTATCTCAAGTTGTTCTAATAACTACGGACCTAAACAACATCAAGAAAAATTAATCCCGACAATTATTTCTAATGCGTTAGCGGAGAAACCAATTCCAATCTATGGCGACGGGGAAAATATACGTGATTGGATCTATGTTGAAGATCACTGTAACGCATTAGATACTATTTTTCATAAAGGTAAAGTAATGGAAAGTTATAACGTTGGTGGACGAACAGAAAAAACGAATATCGATGTAGCGATGAAAATTTGTGACATACTGGATAGGATGAAAGATGATTTAGACATATCAAGCAACATCGGCAGTTTTAAAGATTTAATTACATTTACTAAAGACCGACTCGGACACGACAGGCGGTATGCTGTGGATGATACAAAGATTCGTGAACAATTAGGCTGGGCACCTGAGATATCTTTTGATGAAGGCTTGAAAAAAACAGTAGATTGGTATGTTGACCAATGGACAAAAGTAGCGCCCTGATTTCTATAGTCGTACCTGTTTATGGATGTGAAGCATGTCTTGCTGAGTTATGCAGCCGGCTAAAGACAACCCTAACATCTATAACAACCGAGTTTGAAATTATCCTAGTTAATGATGCAAGCCCAGATTCAGCTTGGCGAACAATTGTTCAACTAAGTGCAAATAACGAGCATATTAAAGGCATCAATCTATCGCGGAATTTCGGTCAACATAACGCTATTACTGCCGGCCTTGATTTTGCTTACGGTGACTGGGTCGTTGTCATGGATTGTGACCTGCAAGACCGCCCAGAAGAAATTCCAAAGCTTTATGAAAAGGCAATTGAAGGTTATGATGTTGTATTTGGTAATCGGGTGTTACGCCAAGATAAATGGCTTAAACGCAAATCATCCCAGTTTTTTTATAAAGTATATGACTATTTAGCAGAAAGATCTGCTGATTATACAGTCGCTAATTTTAGTATCAGTTCACAAAAGGTCGTAACAGGATTTAGACAAATGCGTGAACAAAACCGCCTTTTTCCTTTATTTATCCAATGGATGGGCTTCAAAACGGCTTACGTCCCGATCCAGCATGATGAGCGAACAGTAGGAAAATCATCTTACAACATTAAAAAATTAATTTCGCTTGGAACCGATGTACTTATTTCCCAGTCTAATAAGCCATTACGCTTTTCAATTCAGTTTGGTTTTTTAATATCCTTTGTTTCTTTAGTATACGGAATCTATTTATTTGTGCGCTACTTTTTCTTAGACGTTCCAGTACAAGGCTGGACTAGTGTTATGGTTTCTATTTACTTCATTGCTGGATTAATTTTCTTCAACTTTGGTATTATCGGCCTTTATATTGGAAAAATTTTCAATGAAGTAAAAGCGAGACCTTTGTATCTTATCCAGGAAAAAACGGAAAACATAAATCAAGATAGGAGTTGATAGGATGGCAGATTATTTAAGACCAACACCATGGGACAAGCGAACTTTTAATATTGAAACATATGAACTAACGTCTGCACATGAAGATGCGCTTATAGCCTCGGATGAACTTAAAGGCCATTTCACTTTAAAGGTCGATCCTTTGGAAAATCCTGAGGAAATTATTAAACATGGATTTTATTATATGGATTCATTGATAGAACCCGTCTGTCAAAAGCAAGATTTAAGGGTCACTCGTCACGACAAGGTTGAGCTTTCCCTTGACTATAACACAGAAGAAATCTTATCAATTGCCGAAGAAGCATTTATTCATGGAAGATTTCACCGTGACTTTAATGTACCAAATTCCCTAGCAGATAAGCGCTATATGCGTTGGGTCGGTGACTTGATGGAAGAAAAGAATTTATTTTCTCTTCTCTATGACGGCGAACTGGCTGGCTTTTACGGATTCAGTGGTGATAAGGTTTTACTACTAGGTATCAAAAAGGATTTTCAAGGTCAAGGTCTTGCCAAGCCATTCACAAGCATGGGGTGTGACAAGCAATTTTCAAATGGTTATGCAACATTACATACATCCATTTCGGCTGCTAACGTAGCTTCTTTGAATCTTTTTACTTCCTTAGGATTTAAATTGAGGAAAACCCTAGACGTGTACCATAAATTAACTGGCCCGCCACCCAAAGAGGTGTAATTATGGGCTATTTCTATATCTTTGGCACAATTATATTTACTGTTTACGGCCAACTGATGATGAAGTGGAGAATAGATAAATACGGTAGTCTACCTGTAGATTTACATGATAAGTTATTATTTATTTTTCGTTTATTACTTGATCCATTGATTTTATCGGGGTTTCTATCAGCTTTTGTTGCATCTTTATTTTGGATGGCAGCGATGACCAAGTTCGATATTAGTTTTGCCTATCCGTTTATGAGTTTTTCTTTCGGACTCGTTTTTTTACTATCTATTTTCTTATTTGGTGAACCTGTGACAATCCAAAAAGTGATTGGATTAGGTTTAATTGTCGCAGGCATCATTGTAACAAGTCAAAGTGTGTGAGGTGTATAAATTGATTCCATTTAATAAACCTTGTGTCATTGGTGACGAAGTGGACACAATAAACCAAGCTTTAGCAGAAAGTAAATTATCCGGTAATGGTGCTTACGGAAAAAAATGTATCAACTGGTTGGAAAGCGAATTACATACCAAAAGAGCATTGCTCACTCCCTCTTGTACGGCAGCTTTAGAGATGACAGCACTATTAATGAATTTATCTGTAAATGATGAAGTGATTATGCCTTCTTATACCTTTGTTTCCACGGCTAATGCATATGTATTACGTGGGGCGACAATTCGCTTTGTTGATGTTGACCCCAAGACGATGAATATTAATCCTGAGAAAATTGCCGAAGCAGTTACTCCAAAAACAAAAGCAATTGTCGCCGTCCACTATGCAGGTGTCGCTTGCGATATGGACGCCATCATGAAAATTGCCGATGAAAATAATTTATGGGTGGTTGAAGATGCAGCCCAAGCACTACAGTGCAAGTACAAAGGTAAAGATCTCGGAACGATAGGGCATTTCGGAACAATTAGTTTTCACGATACGAAAAATTATACGAGTGGAGAAGGTGGAGCCCTACTGATCAATCATCAACCATCCATAGAGAGGGCGGAAATTATTCAAGAAAAAGGAACAAATCGCTCCCAATTTGTTAGAGGAGTGGTTGATAAGTATACTTGGCGTGATATTGGCTCTTCTTATCTTTTAAGTGAGCTGAACGCTGCATATCTCTCAGTTCAATTAAACCATGCTGATACAATTTACGACAATAGGATGGCAACGTGGACTCGATACCATGATGGACTAAAAACATTATTGTACGAAGGTAAGGTAGAGCTGCCATTTATTCCGGAAGACTGTCAACATAATGCTCATATGTACTATATCAAAACAACTGACGAACAAACTCGTCAGCAACTTATTAAATTTTTAAAAGAAAAACAAATTACTGCAGCTTCTCATTATGTACCGCTTCATTCATCATACGCAGGCAAGCAATTTGGAAAGTTTATCGGGGAAGATCGCTATACAACACGTGAAAGTGAGCGTTTAGTTCGCCTTCCTATCTACTATGATATAAAGCAAGAGGATGTTGATTATGTGGTCAGCTGTGTCAAGGAATTTTACAACAAATAGATTAATTATTCTCGCCTGCTTAGTTATCCTAGCTTACTTGTTGCCCTACTATGTTTTAGGTGAAAATACACATATTCGGGTGCATGATAATTTAGATTCGAATATTGTGTGGTATAAACTGCTCTCAGAAAGCGGTATGATTTTCAGTTTACCTGACAGTACCCTACCTCAAGTCATTAATGGTCTCCCTAGAAGTGCCCTTGCCTCTGGTCTTGACGCGGCTGTTTGGCTGTACGTACTGTTTGAACCTTTTACCGCATATACCATCAGCCAGACAATCATGAGGTTTGTTGCTTTCTTTGGTATGTTTATTTTATTAAAAAAACATGTATTACGTGATCAAGATGAGCCGCTTGTTACAGTTGGGGTCGCCCTCTGTTTCGCCATGCTTCCTTACTGGCCTTCCGGAGCTTTATCTATTGCTGGGCTCCCGCTGGCATTACATATATTTTTAACGATTAGACGATACGGAAAAAAGGCACCAAAACGCCACTGGGTCTATCTGTTTTTGATGACTTTCTTTTCAAGCTTTATTTTGACATTTATATTCTTTCTCGGCTTAATGGGTGTACTTTGGCTTTTCGATTGGTTACGGACTAAACGCTTTAATCCTCCGTTTTTTCTAGCTATCGCTGGCATGACGACTGTTTTTCTATTAAAAAACTATATGCTTTTATATTCCATGTTTATCGATAGTGGATTTGTTTCACACCGGGACGAGATGAATTTGGGACATAAAGATTTATCAGGAACCATCGAGCTTTTTTGGAAAAACTTTATCGAAAGTCATACACATGCCCTTGATTTACATGATGCTGTTATTTTTCCAACAGTGGTAGTGGCTTTTTTCGTTGCTGTTTATTTCAAAAAAAATATTAAACCGCTTGTTAGCCTGTTTATGTTAAATGTGGTATTCTCCCTAATCTATGCTTTCTGGTACTGGGAGGGCATGCGATTTTTAAAAGATAATATTTCTTTGTTTAACACATTTAACTTTGGACGAATTCATTTTTTAAGGCCGCTGCTTTGGTACATGATGTTTGCCATTGCTCTCTGGCTCTTATGGAAATCATTTCGTTTTGGAAAAATTATTGTTGTCATATTGATTGCACTTCAAAGTGTGCTTTTATTTCAGCAGACAGAGGAATTGAAATATGCGGAATTTAACACACCGACATTCAAAGAGTATTACGCTACGGAACTTTTTGACAATATCGATGACTATATTGGAAAGGACAAAGAAGATTACCGTTTTGTCAGTATCGCCATGCATCCAACCATCGCTCAATATAATGGTTTTTACACACTCGATACGTATAATAATAGCTTTCCGCTTACTTATAAGCATGAGTTTCGTAAAATAATCGCACCCGAATTAGAAAAAAATAATAAGTTAAAATCCTACTTTGATACATGGGGTGGCAGGTTGTATATGTATGTTGGAGAACTTGGTAAAAACTATGTCTTTACAAAGAACAGTAAAAAGACAATTGAAGACTTAACAATTAACACTGAACAACTTAAGGATATGGGGGGCGAATACATCTTATCTGGCCTTCCAATCGAGAATTACAAAGCAACAGGACTTTCCTTTGAAAAAAGCTTTGAACATCCGGATACAAGGTGGAAAATTTATCTTTATCGGGTGGAATAACGGATTCAGAATTTCGTTTTAGAGGCACTGCTCTTTTATCTGACCAGCCACCATCCGTTCGAACTGAAGCGAGAGGATAAAACCTCTTTATACGCTCTCTACCATCAATTAGAAATCCAGGAAAAATCTAGAATTACCACGGTATATCTTTTTAATTTTCTTGAAACACATTAAAGGGCTGCCACCTAATTTGGTACAGCCCTCTTTCTAACTAAACACTCGTTTAATTATTCGTTGCGCCAATTTGTCGAGCTGAATCATATCAGTATTACATAACAGCACTAAACCAAATTTTTCTTCAGGGATAAAAGAAACAGCGCTGCTTATTCCTGGATAACTTCCTGTTTGTTCTACCATTTTCATTCCTTGAAAGTCTCTTAGTTTCCACCCTAATCCATATCCTGTTTCTTCATCAATTTTCACTTGCTTTACCTGCATCTTTTCCAAGCTAGTTTTAGATAAAAATTGGCCTGGCGCCATGTGGGCCATTAAATATTTCGATAAATCTTCCGCCGTTGTAAAAATTGACCCTACTGGAGCACCAATGACATTACGTGGGGTCGGTGTTTGAATTGGTTCTCCTATTCCTTTCATATAGTATTTAGCTACTCTTTTCTTATCTAGCTCTTGAGGTAAATTAATATATGTTTCATTTAAACCAAGCGGTGCGAGGATATAAGTAGAAACGTAATCTTCCCAGGACATTCCACTAACTTTTTCCAAAACCGCAGCCGCAATCATATAGGCATCACTATAATAGTAAAACTGAACACCAGGTTTAGATTTTAACTTCAAATCAGCAAAATATTTCGCTATATCCTCACGCGTAGCTATTATCTTCCTCATTTGATCGATATTTGTGATTGTTTCGATCATCCCTTTATAATCCGGTAAGTTTTTAATGAATGCATAGATTTCTTTATCTAGTAAAGGGGTGATTCTATAATTCTCTTGATACCCCGAACTATGGCTTAATAGCTGGATTGTTGTAATAGTATGATTTCCACTTTTATTTTTAAAATAAGGTAGATATTTAACGACAGGTGCATCCAACTCAAACGATGAATGTTCCTCTAAATGGAGTAACGCACTTGCGGTAAAAGATTCAGTTATGGCTTGAATTGAAAATAGCGTACGATCAGTCACTAGATTATAAGGCGATTTAGCATCGGGCGTACCAAATCCTTGGGAATAAGCAATTTTACCACCAACTATTAAGCTAACAGCAAACCCCGGTATATGATGACTACTACGATAATTATTTAATAAACCTGCGATATCCTGTAGTTTCGCTTGCATTGATATTCTCCTATTTTTGTTTTAGTAACTTATAATTTAATATATATTTTAGTGAAAGATATTTAAGTAATCCAATGATATGAACAAGCCCCTCTTCTTATTTGTTCCTCCCATTTGTTCTATGGCCCTTCATTACGTTCTATAGCCCGTTCGTTACCAGCAATGCCATAGTCAAATTCTCTATTCGCAGATTCTTTTTTTATGCATATATATAGTGCAGATGACTAATTGGAGGGATTTTAATGGAACAAGAAGGAGTACATCAAGCTTTATATGATATTGAAGAATGGGTGACTTCAGTTAAAGACAAATGGATTAATGCTAAAGATCTTTTATTAAAACATATTAGAGAAGATGAAGTAAATGAATGGGAAAGAGACCTCGGAGAAATCCAAACCCGAGTTGATCTGCTTAAAAATAATCGTTCTGATCAAGATACAGAGAATCTTATTGTTGAGTTAAAAGACGTCCATGAACAATGTAAAATTCTACATGATGAGTACAGTCAGCTTTCAGAAAAGTTTAGTCGAACAGGAGACTCCGAATTAGATTTCGAAACTGAAACCACAAAACACAAAAATCACGAAATAGATGACGAACGATTAGATTTCAAAAAATCTAAGCACACCTGGTCACCTCCTAAGGACAGTGTAAAACCAGGTAAGCACAAACTGCCCCCATTGCCCTATTCCTATGATGCACTTGAGCCAACCATCAGTGAAGAAATTATGAAACTACACCATGATATACACCATAAGAGCTATGTTGATGGCTTAAATAAAGCAGAACTTAAAATGGAAAATGCCCGCAAAACCGGTAATTTCGATTTAATTCGTCACTGGGAAAGAGAAGCTGCCTTCAATGGCGCAGGTCACTACTTGCATACAATTTTTTGGGATGTGATGTCTCCTAATGGTGGCGGCAAACCTAAGGGAGATTTGCTCAATCAAATCAAATATGATTTTGGCAGTTATAATACGTTTAAAAAACATTTTACAGAAGCTGCTAAAAATGTGGAAGGTCCAGGTTGGGCCATTCTTGTCTGGTCCCCTCGTTCGCATCGTTTGGCTATTCTTCAAGCAGAAAAACATCAAAATTTAAGTCAGTGGGATGTCGTTCCACTCCTTGTTCTTGATGTGTGGGAGCATGCTTATTATTTGCAATATAAGACCGATAAAGATAAATATGTCGATAACTGGTGGGATGTTGTTAACTGGGATTATGTAGCGAAACGTTTTAAAGAAGCAGAAAAGTTACAGTGGAAGCCTTATTAATATCTAAAAACCTTGAGCATGGGAGTGTAAACTGAACTGTGTAAGTGAGAGAGCGTACGACTCTTGCTTCGCAGTTCAGTTTTTTTATTGTAAGATAAAAATATAACGATTGGGAGGTTATTCTATTGGCCAAGTCAAA
>NZ_JAHLPW010000028.1 GCF_018918075.1 Virgibacillus sp. MSJ-26 | reverse complement strand
TTTGACTTGGCCAATAGAATAACCTCCCAATCGTTATATTTTTATCTTACAATAAAAAAACTGAACTGCGAAGCAAGAGTCGTACGCTCTCTCACTTACACAGTTCAGTTTACACTCCCACCCTTGGGAGCATGTTGGATAGAATACATTGCACCAGTTGTCTTTTTTGATCCTAAAAACTGGATTATCAAGGCACAAAAACTTTTATTACCGTACATTTGATATAAAATGTGTAGTAAATTGTCTCTATCTTGGCTATGCGTCTTCGTTACGGCCTACGCGCCTTCGTCTATATCTCACCCTGTACATCGAAGGCTGAAGTATATAAACTGCTATTTTTCCCAGTCCGCGGAAAGCGTCCACCCGGAGCAATCCCAGACGTGGTGATATTAACCTTACTTTAAAACAACCACATTGGTTACTGCACAGTTTATTCCTCTTATGTATAAATAGCTATTTTTGATGGTTCAATGGGGGGTAACCATAGTTCAAACTATTTATTATTTAAACATTTCAATAGAGAAATAATTTTTCAACAAATACTAAAAATTAATATAATTATACGTTATAATAGATGCATATCGTTTTATTTCATAATTACAGGTGGTGAAATGATGAACCATGTCAAAACATATCATTCTATGGTGCGACAAACTGAAGGAGGCCCCATCACAATTGAAGGCCCATTACCTTCTTCAGAATTAAAACAATATCATTTTCATAAAGACTTAACCGCGTTCCGACCAGCGAAAAAACAATTTGAAGCTGTTATGAAGATAGCTGATTTTGAAGAAGGTCGTATTATTATTGCACGTACAGAAGATACGATTGTCGGATATGTTACATATCTCTACCCTGATCCACTAGAAAGATGGTCTGAATTTGAAATGGAAGACCTACTTGTCTTAGGAGCTATCGAAGTTATACCGGAATATCGTGGGGTGAAGATTGCTTCCAGCCTATTAGAAACATCTATGCATGATACTTTTATGGAAAATTATATTATCATCTCAACAGAATATTACTGGCACTGGGATTTAAAAGGAACTGGATTGAGTATTTGGGAGTATAGAAAAGTGATGGAAAAAATGATGGCTGCTGGTGGATTAACCCCCGCACCAACAGATGACCCTGAAATAATCTCCCATCCTGCCAATTGTTTAGTAGTTAGGATTGGAAAAAATGTGACTGAAGAATCTATTAAAAGATTTGATGAATTACGATTCTTGCAAAGGCATAAGTATAGAATTATGAGAGGTGAAAAATAATGCTTGTAGAACAAATAATGAAAACAGACGTTGTTACCTTGCCTCCAACTGCAACAATTGCAGAAGCTTTAAAATTATTACAGAAACACCGTATTCGCCACATACCTATTGTAAATGAAGATAACAACGTGGTAGGAATTGTATCTGATCGAGATGTACGAGATGCCAGTCCGTCTATTTTTGAAAAAGAAGCAACTAATTCAGAACTAAAAAATGAGCTTAAAACCATTATGAGTCACCCTGTCGTAACCATTCATCCACTTGATTTCGTTGAGGAGATTGCAAGAATCTTTTACGATGAGGAATTCGCCTCTTTACCCGTAGTTAAAAATAATAAGCTCATTGGCATAGTAACAGAGAAAGACATGCTGTATACACTGATTCAACTAACAGGCACTCATGTTCAAAGCTCACATATTGAAATTAAAGTCCCTCATCGACCTGGAATATTACCAGAAGTAGCTTCTATCTTTGGAGAAAGAAAAGTAAATATAGTATCAGTATTAATTTATCCATATAATGATGATCCGAACTTTAAAGTATTAGTTTTTCGTATTCAAACAATTAATCCAACACCCGTCATAGAGGACCTAAGAAAAGCTGGCTATGAATTATTATGGCCACATAACATCTTGGAGCCAAAATTATGACATGTAACGCATCGTTTATCTATTCAGATAAACTATTAAATTATCACTTTCATTCGGATCATCCATTTAATCAAAAAAGAGTCCAATTGACAAAAGAACTTTTACAAGCTGCTCATTTGCTTGATTCAGCGGAAATCATGGAACCGAGAATGGCAACTGATGATGAATTAGCGCTGTTTCATGACCATGCTTATATTGAAGCAATCAAACAAGCCAGCAGAGGGAAATTAAGTGACGTGGATGGAGTAGAATTTGGACTTGGTACGGAAGACACGCCCACCTTTAATGGGATGCATGAAGCATCTGCCTACTTAGTAGGGGGAACATTAACCGCAGTGGATCAAGTTTTACAAGAACGGGTAGATCATTCACTCAATTTAGGTGGCGGCCTTCATCATGGCTTTAAGCGAAAAGCGTCTGGCTTTTGTATTTATAATGACGGAGCCGTAGCTATTAAATATATAAGAGAAAAATATAATCTAAAGGTTCTATATATTGATACAGATGCACATCACGGTGATGGGGTACAATGGGCCTTTTATGACGATCCGAATGTATGCACTTTTTCAATCCATGAGACGGGAAGATATTTATTTCCAGGGACGGGCAATGTTAACGAACGAGGAATAAAAGAAGGACTTGGTTATTCGTTTAACTTACCTATTGATGCTTTCACTCAAGACGAGTCTTTTCTATCATCATATGAATCCGCTTTCAAAGAGATTGTAGATTTCTTTAATCCTGATATTATCTTGACTCAAAATGGGGCAGATGCTCATTATTTAGATCCACTTACCCACCTCTGTACAAGTATGAAAGTTTACGAACGTATTCCCCAACTTGCTCATGAATTGGCCCATAAATACTGTGAGGGCAAATGGGTTGCAACAGGAGGCGGTGGTTATGATATTTGGCGAGTTGTTCCACGCGCCTGGGCTCAAATTTGGAGCATTATGAAATGTAATGAGCCTATGAGAGGGTCCATCCCTTCTTTATGGCTTGATAAGTGGCAAACAGAGTCAAATCAAGCACTGCCCATCTATTGGCATGACCCACCGGAGGATTTACCTGTTATTCCTAGAGAAGCCGAAATTAATGAAAAAAATGCAAAGACACTTTCCAATACATTGAAATATACAAAATGCAATCAAAATGGATAATAGTAATTTAACAATGTACAAAACAATGAAGAAGGTTAACTTTTGTTATCCTTCTTCATTGTCTTGTTCTAATATAATTATTTCAACTCGCCTGTTCTTTTTCCAATTCTTAGCCGAATTATTGACTGCGGGTCTTGTATCTCCATAGCCTACTGCTGAAAACCTTGATTCATCTAAATCATTCTTCTCTATTAAATAGCGAATCACACTACTAGCTCTCGCTCCCGATAATTCCCAATTTGAAGGATATCGATAATTAGAAATCGGTCGATTGTCTGTGTGTCCTTCTACTTTCACAGCATTTGGTATTTCATCTAAAAGAGTGCCAATTTTATTTAAAAACGGTTTTCCGGAGTTTAGAATAACAGCTTCAGCAGAATCAAATAAGACCTGTTCTTGTAAAACTAAAATAACTCCACGTTCCGTTCTTTTGGCCGTTATAACATCTTCTAATTTATTTTCTTCTAAGTAATTATTAACAGCTTCCATTAAGTCGCTTAAAGAGTCTTGCTTGTCATCATAATCACCTTCATCATTAACATCCAAAAGTGTTGGTGCTTGAAAATCGTTGACCAATTTTCCGCTTTCCATATGATTTACACTTTCAGTCGGATGTTCCATTGGAACGGGAGAAGGATAAAAGTCAAATATGACCCGATCGCGAAAAGATTCTGAAACAGCTTCAAATTTTGCTGCATCAATTTGTGACATTGAGAACAACAATATAAAAAACACTAAAATCAAGGTGACCATGTCAGAATAAGTAACCATCCATTTAGGGGCCCCAGAGTTTTTATTTTTCCTTATCTCTCTACGCTTCATTGGTACTATCCTCCACGAATGCTGTTTCTTCGATTACGTTGCTATCTTCTTCAACATGTGTTTCATTAGATAGAAATGCACTCAGTTTTTCTTCTAATATTCGTGGATTTTGTCCAGATTGAACACCAATGACACCTTCGATAATAATTTGTTTTATAAATACTTCTTCTTCAGTTTTATTTTCTAGTTTACTCGCCATTGGAATAAAAACAAGATTAGCTAAGACTGTTCCATATAATGTTGTTAACAGGGCAACTGCCATACTTGGCCCGAGAGTTGCAGGATCATCAAGTGTGTTTAACATTAAAACAAGACCAACTAACGTTCCAATCATTCCCCAAGCAGGGGCATATTCACCACATTTTTCTATTATTGTTCTCCCTCGGTAATGGCGTTCTTCCATGGCAGTAATTTCAGCATTCATTATGTCATTAATGACCTCAGGCTCTATGCCATCAACCGCTAATAATATACCTTTCTTAATAAACGGATCGTCAACGTTTTCTAATTCGTTCTCAAGTGCTAATAACCCTTCTCTTCTTGCCTGTTCAGAAAGAGTAATAAATAAATTAATTAAATCAGATATTTGCTGATCATTTTTATGGAATGCTTCTTTAAGAACTTTTGAGGTTAGCCTTATTTGATCCATTTTAAAATTGATGAGTAATGACGCAACTAAACCACCGAGCACGATAAATATGGAGGATATGTCCATAAACGACCCTGCGTTCTCGCCTCCTTTTGTGAGAATAGCAAGCATAATCATTATAAATCCAAGTGTAATGCCGATTGGAGTTAGTAAGTCTCTTTTAGTCATAAGTGATTCTCTCCTGTTTAATTAAAATCAAAAAATAGGATCTTAATAGATGTAAACTATATAAAATAGTTGGGATTAAGTTATCTAAATGATCCTATCTTTTATATCGACATTATTCTTATTTTGTTGAGTTTCTTTTTTCAATTCTATGTGGCAAAATCACTCTTTGTTCATCGACTTCTTCTTTATTCATAAATTTGGTTAATAACCGCATCGCTACAGCGCCTATATCATACATCGGTTGAACGATTGTTGAAAGTGTTGGTCTTACCATTTCGGAAAGTCTGGTATTATCAAATCCGATGACTTCAATATCATTTGGTACATTATACCCTCTGTCCTGAGCCCCATGAATGACACCTAACGCCATTTCATCAGAAGCTGCGAATACAGATGTTGGTGCTTTCTCACCTAAATTCAATAGCTTTTCAATAGACGTCATACCTGATTGATAAGAATAATTCCCAAAAATGACCAATTCTTCGTTAACTGGTATCGATGCTTCCTCCAGTGCACGTTTGTAACCTTCATATTTAAGTTTATTAATAACCGTATCATTCTCCCCTGAAACGAAAGCAGGCTGTTTTTTATTATTATTTATTAAACTATTCGTAGCTTCATATGCAGCTAGTTCATAATCAATATTTACTGAAGGTAGTTTATTCGACTCATCATAGGTTGCCGCTAACACCACTGGAACTGAGGCACTTGAGAATTGCTGAACATGCTCCTCCGTTATGTTTCCACCCATAAATAAAATGCCATCTACTTGTTTTTCGTACATCGTATCAATTAATTGAATTTCTTTCTCTTTATTTTGATCAGAATTGCTTAAAATCACATTATATTTATACATGGTCGCGATATCTTCTATACCTCTCGCTAATTCTGCAAAGAAAATACTAGATATATCAGGGATAATTGCTCCCACAGTGGTTGTTTTTTTACTTGCCAATCCACGGGCAACCGCATTCGGACGATAGCCTAATTGCTCAATCGTAGCTAAAACCTTTTTTCTTGTCACTGGCTTCACATTTGGATTTCCATTAACAACACGTGATACAGTCGCCATCGAAACATTCGCTTCTCTAGCAACATCATAAATAGTAATATTCGCCATTACATTACCTCCTTAAAGTTTAAGTCAATTAATTTTTAGATGAAAACGACTGCATATCTTATTTTATCTTACTTCACGATTCAACAAAACACAAAATAAAATAGATGTAAGTGCCTCTTAACTTAAGAGTATCGACGTTTCTCGTTATTTTTATAATTGAATGGTAACATCTTGTTTCACTAATTCACATAAAAACTCTTCAAACATAGGTATGTCCATTTGCTGAGCTGAGTCTGAAAGAGCTACGGCTGGATCAGGGTGAACTTCTGCCATTATACCATCTGCACCAATTGCAATAGCTGCCTTTGCTGTTGGAATTAAGAGGTCACGTCTCCCAGTAGAATGGGTCACATCAACAATTATCGGTAAATGGGTTTCTTGTTTTAAAATAGGTACGGCGGAAATATCGAGTGTGTTCCTGGTTGAGGGTTCATAGGTTCTAATTCCACGTTCACATAAAATAATATTACCATTTCCTCTAGACATAATATATTC
Source organism: Virgibacillus sp. MSJ-26 (assembly GCF_018918075.1). GTDB lineage: Bacteria > Bacillota > Bacilli > Bacillales > Amphibacillaceae > MSJ-26. The sequence goes on along the minus strand of NZ_JAHLPW010000028.1, from coordinate 26,146 downwards.
AGCTGCATTAATAAATTCCGAAATAGTAGCCGACATCCCACGTTTGAGTAAGATAGGTTTATCCACATCACCGGCAGCTTTTAAAAGTTCAAAGTTCTGCATATTTCTAGCACCAATTTGAATAACATCCAAATAATCAATAGCTTCTTCGATATGAGTAGGATTCACAATTTCACTGACGACTGCTAAATTATATTTTTGTCCAACATCTTTCAATATTTTCAAACCTTCGATTCCTAAACCTTGAAAATCATATGGTGAGGTTCTTGGCTTAAAAGCACCGCCTCGTAATAATTTCACTCCATTCTCGCTAACAGCTTGTGCTACTTTTTCAACTTGTTCATAACTTTCTACGGCACATGGTCCCATAATAAAATGACATTTACCATCTCCAAATTTTTCATCATTTACATTAATAACCGTATTATCTTGTTTTTTCTGACGTGATACAAGTAATGCCTTACCATCATCGTCTTCCAATAATTCCAACCCTGCTTTAAAAATTTCCTTAAAAAGATGTTCGATAGTCCCTGCATCAAATGGTCCGGTATTATGATTAATAATATGATTAAGCATATCCCGCTCGCGGACTGGATCAAAGCGCTTCATACTTTGTTGCTGTTTAATCTCTCCAATTTTCTGGACAAGTTTTGCTCGTTTATTAATTAGCTTTAACAGTTCTAAATTTATTTCATCCATTTCATTACGTAATTGAGTCATTTCATTATTTTCCATAATAGCTTTTAGCCTCCTATCACCAGTTTACTACAAAATGGTAGTAAACTCCTTTAAGAGCACGCTTGATACTTAACTCTTTAAGAGCAGGTGATTGTTAACATAATCAGACATTATTATACAAAAGATTTTTTCTCCTGTCATCATTGAGATATAATAGAAGCGATTATATGATACAATTTTACTTTGAAAGGATAAATTACATGGTCGATCAAATTTTCTCGCTTGATATAGGGACAAGATCTGTTACTGGAATTATTTTAGAAAAAGCTGATAATGCATATAGCTTAGTTGACTATTACGTTGAGGAACATCGAGCAAGATCAATGCATGATGGACAAATTCATCATGTTCTCGAAGTAGCGAACGTCATTAACAATGTCAAAAAAGCATTGGAACTAAAACATGGACCATTACATAAAGTATGTATTGCTGCGGCTGGTAGGTCCTTAAAAACGATACAATCCTCCTCTTTCATGTCTTTAGATAACCAAGCCATAAAAGATGAACAAGTGATTAAACACCTTGAGTTAAGTGCCGTTCAGGAAGCGCAAAAAACACTAATGAAGGAACATATTATAAATAAAGATGCAAGCTACTATTGTGTCGGATACTCCGTCCTACATTATGAGCTTGATGGAATTCATATAGGTTCGTTAATCGACCAGATAGGTTATGAAGCAAGGGTAGAAATAATTGCCACTTTTTTACCTAAAATGGTCATAGAATCACTACTAGCTGCAATTGAGAGAGCTAATTTAGAGATGGATGCCTTAACCCTTGAACCTATTGCTGCTATCGATGTCTTAATTCCCCAATCTATGCGTAAGCTAAACGTCGCTTTAGTTGATATTGGGGCAGGAACGAGTGACATAGCACTTACTAATCAAGGCACGGTTGTGGCCTATGGCATGGTACCTACAGCGGGCGACGAAATAACTGAAGCAATTAGCGATTATTATCTACTAGATTTTCCAGTTGCTGAACAAACAAAGAAAAATATTGTACATCATCATCAAACTACAGTTACTGATATTTTAGGTTTCGAATCACAGATTACATATGACAACTTAATTCCTACAATTATTGATAAAGTCGATGAACTAGCTCAAACAATTGCAGACGAAATTATTAATTTAAATGCAAAACCTCCTCAAGCTGTTATGCTTGTCGGTGGAGGAAGCCTAACGCCAGAGTTAACAAATGTATTAGCCGGAAAACTAAAATTACCATCCAATCGTGTTGCAATTCGTGACATCACGGCCATCAATCAACTTAATAAAGACTCGGACTTACCAATGGGGCCTGATTTTGTAACACCTATAGGGATCGCGATTGCCGCAAAACAAAATCCTATTCATTATATTAATGTACTAGTTAACAATAAAAATGTACGAATGTTTCAGTTAAAACAACTCACCGTTGGCGATGCACTCATTCATGCAGGCTTAAAAGTAACAGACTTCTATGGTAAACCCGGATCTGCACTGTTTATAAAAGTAAATAATAAAGACATAACTTTACCAGGCAGTTATGGAACTGCTCCTCAGATTCAGCTAAATGAAGAAACAGCAACTATTGATAGCCATATTAAACACAGAGACCATATTTCAATTGAAAAAGGCTCAGGCGGTAATCCCCCTGAAGTAACAGTCAATGAACTTTTTGGTGAGATACCTTCTGTTTCTTTTTTTATGAATCAAAAAGCTGTCAAAATGAAGTCATCCATATATGTAAGCAATAAACTAGTAGATGAACACTATTTGGTAAAAGATAAAGATATAATAGAGCTACGTCAAATGACGACAATAAAAGACTTTCTAACCATCAATCAAACGAATTCCATAGACATACGAGGAAAATTCATGATTTATGTTGACCATCGCCCGATCTATATAGATGCCGGTGAAACGCAAATTATACTAAACGGAAAAAAGGTACCAGCTGACACGCCTTTAAAAGATAATGATCAACTCAACATAAAAAAAGGTAAACAACCTAAAATGCAGGATGTATTAGATCAACTAAATGAAACGTATTGGCATATCATTCACATTCAATTTAATGACAAACCTGTGACTCTTAAACAGCCGCGTCTTAAAGTGACACGTGATAACACGAAATTAACTACAAATAGCTCTATATTTCAACATGATGAGCTTAGCATAGAACAAAACAACTCAGATTCATTTATATTTCAAGATGTTTTTCGTTATGTTGATTTGGACTTAACTCGAATCAAAGGTAAATTTATACTACTAAAAAATGAGCAGCCTACAAGTTTCGACGACCCGATTTCGGATGGAGATCAGCTGTGTATAAAATGGACTAATAATTAGAATAAAATTGAAGGTAAAAGGAGACTTGAGAAGGCCTGTGCATAAAAGCTCATCCCTTCCCAAGTCTCCAATTAAATACTAACTACTTTATTAATTTTTAGCTAAATCTTTACTGGCTTTTTCTGTTGATTTAGCAGCATCATCGACTGTATCTGCAAGTTTTTCACTTTGCTTCGCCGTCTCATCTAATTTTTCTTTAGCCTGCTTAGTCAACTCTTGTGTTTTCTTAGATGCCTGCTTGGTCATTTCTTGGGTCTTCTTAGATGCTTCTTTGGTCACTTGAGCTGTCGTTTCCATCGCTTTATCCTTTAATTCATTACCTTTCTTTGAAGCCATGTCAACTAAATCAGAGCCTTTAGAATAGGCCATCTCTTTTAAATCCGAACCTTTTTCCTGGGCGACATCCTTTAAGTCACTAGCCTTATCCATCATTTGATTAGCACCTTGGTTAATATCGTCACGTAAGTCTCTACCAGACTTAGGAGCAAATAATAAAGCCAAACTTGCACCAATTAATCCACCAATTACTGTACCAATCATAAAATCCTTACTATTAATATTATCACTCATTGAAATTCCTCCCTAATTTATTTGTTTTTCTTTTTCCAAAGACTCATTAACACATTACCCCATTTTAATACTTCTGAAGCATTATCTTTTTCAGTCGAGCTTGATGTTTTTATCCTAGATGAGAAATTCTGTAAAGTACTATTAAAAGATTGGACCGTTGTACCAACACTTTTAACACCATCAAAGAGAACATCCAATTTTGCTGATTTTTCATTCACATCGTCAGCTAACTGATTTGTTTTATTAAGTAACTCTGTTGTTTCCGTTGTGATAGAATTCATTTGTTTTTCCAATTCTTTCATCGTTATTGCCACATCATCGTATGTACTTTTCATAGACTTATATGCAATCATAATAAACACAACCAGAACCAAAATGGCAATAACTGCAACTGATGCAGCAATATATAAAAATATATCCATACTAGTCATACAACTCCTTCTCTACTTTATATATCTCTATCATAGCATTATTAGTATTATTTCTTAAATAATTTTAATTCAAATATACCCTTGCTTGGACAATATAAACATTTACATTGATAAGGACTTTAATATTAAATAAAAAGAGTCGTTTTATAGACTCTTTTAACATTTATCAATTTTCGTTCAGTTCTTATAATATAACCTTATTTTTGCTCAATTAAACTTTCTTCGTATTTTTTTTGAAACTTTTGTATATCACCAGCACCCATAAAGATTAAGACACTATCGTCATGGCCGTTCAACGTCTTTATATTTGACAGCTCAAGTATAGAGCATTCAGGGATTAGCTTCTCCAAGTCATGGATTGTTAATTCCCCTGCATCTTCTCGTGCAGATGCAAAAATGTCACATAAATAAACATCATCAGCTAAATTGAGGCTATCGGCAAATTCTTGCAAGAATATTTTCGTACGTGTAAACGTATGCGGCTGAAATATAGCCACAATCGATTTATTTGGGTATTTTTTTCGAGCTGATTCAATTGTTGCTCTAATTTCTCTAGGGTGATGGGCATAGTCATCAATAATAACCTGTTGCCCAATTTTCTTTTCAGTAAAGCGACGTTTAACACCTTGAAAAGTGCTCAAATTCTTTATACCTTCTACTGATAACCCTTCATAATGGCAAATAGCAATAACTGCAAGGGCATTAAGAATATTATGATCACCATACATAGGTATATGAAACGTATTATAGTAAGTATTTCTTACAAAGACATCAAATTCGGTGCCATTTTCCATTTCAGTTACATTTTGAGCTTGAAAATCATTCGTATCGGCAAATCCATAATAAACAACAGGCACTTTAGCCTGGATTTTTTGGAGATATTCATCGTCTCCACATGCAATGATTCCCTTTTTCACATTATCAGCCATCGATTGGAAAGCATCAAAAACGTCTTCCACACTGGAAAAATAATCAGGGTGGTCAAAATCTATATTCGTCATAATTGCAAAGTCAGGACGGTATTTCAGAAAATGTCGTCGATACTCACATGCTTCAAAAACGAAATAAGAACTATCGATCTGCCCTTTACCCGTTCCATCCCCTATTAAATAAGAAATGGGGTAAGATTCACTTAGTACATGTGCTAAAAGTCCAGTCGTCGATGTCTTTCCATGCGCTCCTGTTACCGCAATACTTGTAAATTGCTTAAGCCATTCTCCTAAAAATTCATGATATTTATAAAAGGTTACACCTTTACGTTTTGCTTCTTTTATTTCTATATGATCTTCTGAGAAAGCATTCCCAGCGATTACAGTGTATTCATTCTTGATGTTATCTTCTGAGAAAGGGTAAATTGGAATATTTTTGCTTCTTAAGGCTTCTTCGGTAAAAAAGGTTTTTTCAATATCTGAACCTTGTACCTTCTCACCTGAATCGTGCAATATCTGTGCTAATGCACTCATTCCCGTTCCCTTAATACCAATGAAATGGTAAGTTGTCATAAAAAGAACCTCCAAATTAGTATAAAAAGAATTTACGTTGCTCAACGATCATTTGCGCTTTAACTTAACCATCACATGAGCTTTAGATAATTATAGCAAACCTAAATAAATAATTAAATAAAATAGTCGTTGAAAAGTATCTTTTGTTATTGTTTATGATATTCTACTTTTTCTAAACGCGGATTAGGGCGATAACGACGTCCTTCTTTTGCGGCTGATTGACCATTTAATAAGACATTATCTCCGGTAAAGCCAATATTGATTTTCAATAAACTACCACCCACACCGTACATGTCAACTGGAACGTCTGCCTTTTCAAAAGTTTTAATTCGTTCTTCTGTAAATCCTCCACTAACCATAATATTTACAAAGTCAAATCCTTCTTCATCTAAGGCTTTTCTAAGCGCAAACACAAGTTCAGGGTTAACTCCGCGAGGGTCGAATGTCCCCATTAAATGATGATTTCGTAAAAAATACTTATCTACCAACGTTCTTGACGTATCAAGCCGAACGCCTTTTAATTCTTTTCCAAACACCCGAGCTACCTTCAAAGCATCAGTAATAACGTCATTATTATAATCAACAAGTGCTATCAAGTCATCATTCGGGTAAATCTCATGGTAGGCTTTCGATGCAGCAACAACGTCACCACGAAACATTTGAATCATAGCATGCGGCATCGTCCCCATACCTTGTATGCCCCACCATTCGCTCATTGCATGTGTGGCTTGAGCTGTTGAACCACCGATAAACGCAGAATATCCATCACCAGCTTGTTGGGTGTAATGATCATCACGATCGCCCATGAAAATGACAGGTTTCTGTACCCCAGTCGTTCTTGCAGCTTTTACAACATTATATACATTTGTTGCAACAGAAGTTCTTCTACCTAAAATACCATCAATAATCCCTTCAAGATAACCAAATTGTTGGTATGCACCTGAAATGGTCAATACGGATTCAAATGGCTGTATCTTATCTCCATCTTTCAATGAATAAATCTCGAGACTTTCTGGATTCTCAGCAAACTTATGTACTAATGCTATTGCTTCGTCTGTTCCACATAATACAGCATTGGATTTCTGAAAAAACTGCATCGTTACATGGTTATTTGGTAAAACCTTTTCTGCAATTTCTTTGGTTTTCAAAAAATAGACCGCCGAAAACCAACCATCCCCAATTCTTTCATCAAACTTAAATGTCTTATTAGTTAAGCGTTTGATGTTCCCCTTCAGTTTTTGTTCTATTTCTTTCATAGGAATCTCCTTAATCCTTTTTCTCACAAATCGTAATACAATCTATTTAATCATATAAAAACGCTCAGGAAATAACAAGTGAAATTGAAAAACATTTAAACTATTAAATAGAATTCTGCCTAACTAATATCAATTACTGACTCGTGTATATATCTTCAAGTTCAGCTTGTGTAATTAAAATGTCTCTTGGTTTACTACCATTTTGAGATGAGATAATTCCTTTTTGTTCCAAAGTATCTATTAAACGAGCTGCACGGTTATAACCAATCTTAAAGTGACGTTGCAACATGGACGTGCTTGCACTGTTCTGCATCATAACAAAGTCAATAGCATCATATAAAAGCTCATCTTTCTCTTCTTCAAATGTCATCTTTTCCAATAGGGTGTCCTGTTCAAATAAATAATTTGGTTTCGCTATCTTTCTGGCATGATTTGTCACTCGATCAATCTCTTCGTCCGAAACAAATGCACCTTGGAGTCTAATACTTTTACCTGCTCCATTTTCAACAAAAAGCATGTCACCTTTACCTAGTAATTTTTCTGCGCCACCTACGTCAAGAATTGTACGAGAATCAACTTGAGAAGATACACTAAACGCAATCCGTGTCGGGATATTTGCCTTTATTAAGCCTGTAATGACGTCAACAGACGGTCTTTGAGTCGCTAATAATAAATGAATCCCACAAGCTCTTGCCTTTTGAGCGATTCGGCTGATTGAATCTTCAACATCTTGTGGTGAAACCATCATAAGATCTGCAAGTTCATCAATAACAATGACAATAAAAGGCATTTTATCTTCTTTATTCCCGCGCTCTAATACCTTTTGATTATATTTTTCAATATTACGGACACCTTCATCAACAAATTTCTCATAGCGCTCTTCCATCTCATTTACTGCCCATTTTAACGCTGCAGTGGCTGCCTTAACATCTGTAATTACGGGAGAAACGAGATGGGGAATGCCATTGTATTGAGTCAATTCAACCATTTTAGGATCTATTAAAATAAACTTAACGTCTTCATGACTTGCTTTATAAAGCAGACTGATGAGAATTGTGTTAATACAAACACTTTTCCCTGATCCAGTAGCACCTGCTATTAAACCATGGGGCATTTTTTGTATGTTTGTTATAATTGGTGCCCCTTCGATATTTAACCCGAGAGCGATCGTTAAGGGTGATGGGTTATCTTCAAATTCTTTTGTCTCAAAAATTTCTTGCAGTCCAACCATTTGTGGTTTTGGATTAGGCACTTCAATTCCAACCGTATTTTTCCCAGGAATCGGAGCTTCGATACGGATATCTTTAGCTGCCATGTTCAACTTTAAATCATCACTCAAATTTCTAATTCGGCTTACTTTCACACCTAATTCAGGTTTCACCTCAAACCTTGTTACAGATGGACCCTGCGTAGCATTAACAACAGTTGCTCTCACTTTAAAATGTTGTAGAGTTTTCTCAAGGAGTCCTTTTTGTTCTTCTACCCATAAATCATTTGTTCCACTTTGATCAACAGGTTCATCTAATAGGGTGTTAGGAAAAGGATCTAGTTGAGAAGATTCATCCATTGATATTTCTTCTTCAGTGTTAAGTTGGATTGCATTTTGTTGTTCTTTTTTTCTATCAAAAAGATTCTTTTTATCTCGAGGTGTCATCATGACGTTAAATGGTACGTTTTCTTTGCCTGGTTTACTTCTAGTTCGCTTAGGTTCAGTATGCTTAGTATTTCTTCTTATCGATTCTGAAACTATCTCCGACTCTTTTTTCTCTGTTTGAACGTCAGCTTTTTCTCGCTCTTCTCTCTGAGGTAAAGACGTTTCATCATAAGAATATTCCTTCGTTACTGCAGACTCTTTTTCCGCACTTTCAATATGTTCTAAACGTTTATCTTCCTCTTCAAAAGTTTTAACGTCATTTTCTGCTGTTTCGGGCTCGGCCACAACTCTTTGTTTTCTTAAATAAGCAGGCACCTCATGAATCTCTTTATCTTGACGTCTTTCTTGGTACCCATAAATTGGAGAAGCAACTCTACTCGGTTTAAATGGACGACTTTCATCTTTTTTATAAATTTTCCTCGAAGGTTTATGTTCAAAATGCATTGACTCTTTATTTGATTCTTCATGTGATTGAGATTCTTTTTGATACTGTTTATGATAGTCTCTCTCAACCTTCCTTCGCTTATAGGCAGGAGTTTCGGCCGTCATCTTCTCAGGTGGCTCATCTGGAATGATTGGAAACTTAAACGGCTTTTTATCGGGATATTGATACACCATTCTTGTCTGAATAGGCTGTTTTTTATCATGATGTTGGTCTATCTTTCTTTCATTGGAATCTTCTTCAGTTTCACTTTCAGTTTCAACTTCTTTCCATATGAAATTTTGGATTTTGTTTTTCCATCTATCCCACATTCTTTTTCACTCATTTCTATGTAATCAATCTCTCTATTTATTTTACCAGTTTTTCTTCCCTTGTAAATTGCAAAAGGAAAAGCTAACACAGGTTAAGAAAAGCACACGAATATTAAAACAACCTTTGTCCGGGTTGACTCAGGTTGTTTTATTTCTCACTAACTATTCATTTAAAAATTGAATGGTTCTCCTACTTTATAAGCATCGTCTAGCACATAAATTCCTATTTCTTCCTCTGGTTGAGTTAACCCAAGTTCTTTCTTTGAACATATCATACCATTCGATGCAACCCCGCGTAATTTTGTCGGTTTTATCTTTAATCCGCTTGGCATCGTTGCTCCCACTTTCGCTACGACAACTTTTTGATCTTTGTCGACGTTTGGAGCGCCGCACACAATTTGTAATGTCTCTTCCCCTACTTCCACCTCACATACACTTAATTTATCTGCATTTTCATGTTGGATTTTACTTGTTACATAACCTACTACAAATTTAGGGGTAAGATCAAAATCAAGCGAATCATTTAAATGATTTTCTTTGAATAATTGCTTTAGTTCGTCTAATAACGATTGCGTTAATTGAAGTTTACCTTTTCCCTCAAGAGATAAATGTTTTGAGGCTTTAAATATATTATAACCTAATACATTGTTATTTTGGTCAATGATTTTTACAATAGGACCAAATTTTTCATGTGTCACTTCATCTTTTTTTCCAGATTCAATCGGTAAAATTAATACATCGCCAATCCCTTCAGGATTATAGGTAACGTACATCTAAAATCACTCTTTTCTCTCATGTTTTGGTTTATTTTTTGCAAGAATAAATATAGGTGTTAATTGTTTATCTTCATACGTAAATGACAAGGATGTAACTGGTATTCTTCCTTCAGCAAAAAACTTCATTGTCATTTGAGCCAGAATATCATACCCCGTCTGATTTTGGACATCGGCAAGAATTAACACGTCCTGATGGGGTACCGATATAGCAAGCTCACCTTTAGCATTGGCTTTCATTTCTTCTAAAAATGATTCATTTAAAATGCGACTTGCATCGTAACCATCCTGTGTCGCAACAAAGTAGAAGTCATTTCCAGCTACGGTATCTTTGTTATATTGATTAGATAGCGAACGAACATTAAAAGTAGCAATTTCGTCTAAACGCTCTTGCGTCCATCCTTCCTCATCAAGCAACTTCTCATCAATAAGCCGATATGACTTGCCCAAATCAAGTGCATAAAAGATACGCGTCTCCGCCGTATGATCTTTATAAACTAATTTATCACCATTTTTCATTTCAAGTGGAAATGAAGTGGCTCTAATCACTGGATAGACATTTTTTTCTTTTCCGGCTAATTCATGTGTTTCATTCATAATTTTTAATGATTCATTAATATGTCCAATGAGTTCATCAATGGCCTCATCACCACGTTCATTATATTTAGACACAACGTTCGGTAATCGAATAGTTATACCACGTTTAGTTTCCGCCCACTCAATCCGAAATGTATCTTTATCACGGTTGTAAGATGTTTCATAATTTTTATTCACTAGGCTTTTTTGAAGAATATCTTTCATCTTAATCGTTGTCATACTCATTAATTTAACCTCCTTTACTTAGGTAGTTCGTCTATAAATTCCTCTATTTCTTCTTTTGTTTTGCGATTCTTACTGACGAAGCGACCAACTTCCTCACCTTTTTGGAAAGCAATAAAGCTTGGAATGCCAAAGACATCGTATTCTTGACAAATTTCAATAAAGTCATCTCTATCAACTGAAACAAATTGATGTCCTGTATATTTCTTTTCGATATCTGGTAAAATGGGCTCGATAACCCGGCAATCTGGACACCAATCAGCTGTAAACAACATTATTACATTATCATTTTTTATCGTATCGTCAAATTGCTCCTTAGATTGCAGTGTTTCCATCTGTATCAGCTCCTATGTTTAATCATATCTATGATTAGTTAATCTTTCAATAATGTTGAATTACGTACTTAATTTTACTATGAATCGGCGCTATTGCAAAAGGAATCATTTTACAAACAAGTAATTTGAATATTTTATTGTTTTGTCTAAAATAAAGATAGGTACATAATAAGTTTTGGAGGGGTTATTAATGGAATTAACAGTATATCTTGCCGGACAAATTCATGATGATTGGCGCGGACAAGTTGAAAAGAAAGCAAAGGAAAAGAATTTACCATTAAAATTTGTCGCACCACAAACCAATCATGACCGTTCAGACGATATTGGAGAAGATATTTTAGGAGAGCAGCCAGGCAATTATTATAAAGATGATGCTGCTTCAAGCATTAATAATTTAAGAACTCAGGTTTTAATGGAAAAGTCAGACGTTGTCATCGCATTATTCGGAGAAAAGTATAAACAATGGAATACGGCCATGGATGCCAGTGCGGCGATTACTTTAAACAAACCAACAATCATCATTCGTCCAAACGATCTGATTCATCCACTGAAAGAACTATCAAATAAAGCAAATGTCACCGTTGAAACGGTTGATCAAGCTTTAGACGTATTAGCTTATATTTTTGAATAATAATGATTTAAAAGAGGCTGGGACAAAACTAAGTATAAGTAATTAAAAGACGAACAATTTTAAGCGAGCGTTATTCGCTTCGGAAAAATACTTCGCTTTCCGCAGGCGCTGATGAGCCTCCTCGAGCTACGCTCTGTGGGGTCTCATCTAAGCTTTTCATCCTGCTGGAGTCTACGTATTTTTCCTACGCTGATTTTAAAAGTGTATATTAAAAGAAATATACTTTAATACGTTCGCTTTTACATTAACTAAAATACTTATGTCCCATCCTCTTTTTAGTTAATTTATTATTGTAGTTTACGACTATTTCCACCGAGTTGATATATAATATGCAGTAACTAATGAGCTGTTTTCAACGCAAGCGTAATTATGACCGTCTGGGATCGCTCCGGGCGGATGCTTTCCGCGGGCACGGCTTCAGCCTCCTTGCCCCGGCAAGGGGTATGCCGGCGTTGTCCGCAAAGGACGGTTTTAGTCGGCCTTCATTAGCTTTACCCTCTCTGCGGGGTCTTCAGACTCGTGCTTTTCCCGCAGGAGTCACCGCCCTGCGCTCACCCAGACTATTAAAGTTATTTAATGCTATTATAAGGCATTTTTGTACAATGATATTACGCTGAAATCAGCGTAGGAAAAAATGCGGAGACTCCTGTGGGAGCTGAGGCCTAGATGAGACCCCGGAGAGCGTAGCTCGAGGAGGCTCATCAGCCACCCACGGAAAGCGAAGCGTTTTTTCCGTAGCGTTCGGAGTGTAGCTTACTTAAACAGGATGGGAAAAAATCTGCGTTATTATGTCGCAGTTTATGGAAACTGTTAATTAACATATTTTAATCAAGTTTTATAGACAATAGGATTTTTCAAACATCGATTATAGTACTAGGTGTTTAAGTATAGTCAAACTTGAAAGACGAAATTGGTATTCACGAAAAATGTCTCTATTGATTATATTCCCACTGGCCTCGTAATAATTTAACGACGTGGGCAAACATCTCATGCCTTGACACTTTTTCATTTGTGAAGATTCCAATGGCGCCTTCTTTATGCCTTACACCCTTTTTCTTAGCATAAACATCCATTAAATCGCCCAGTTCAAAACCAGCCTTCAACTGTACATCTATTTCATCTGGAAGGGGAATCCGCGCGCCACTTGCCGTATAAACATCTTTATTCGGTGTCACTAACGCTCCCCAGTTACATAAATAGAGTTGGTCCTGGACATACATGACTCCACCTTCTAGACCTATTCCAAGAGCCTCATCAGTCGCACATTGTTTAGCACGGTTAATCGCACCTTCCATTGTTTCGTCATCAGAAAATGGTTGTACAGACACATTTGAAGGTACATCCAACGAGATAACTTCTTCATTGAAAAAAATATCTTGAACTGCTTTAATTTTTGTTGGATTTTTTGAACCGATAATAATCTTCATCTACATTCTCCTTAAGAAGTAATAGAGGCTAATCTAATAAAGAGTGATTCATAATATGTCTCGTAGCATGGGGGATGTGAAAAATCTCTTACTTATTAATTTCATCCAGTTTTAAGAGAAATCCAACCTCTATATTGTTTTAGCTTATTGTTTGCGGATCTGATCAACCGTATTTTGATCTGTCTCCTTAACTAATTTAACAAGCAACTCTTTTGCGGCAGCATAATCATCGACATGAATGATTGAAGCTGACGTGTGGATGTAACGAGAACAAATGCCAATCACTGCACTTGGTATACCATCATTTGATATATGAACTTTTCCTGCATCTGTTCCACCCTGTGAAATGAAATACTGATATGGAATATCATTGGATTCTGCTGTATCAAGAATAAACTCTCTCATACCTCGGTGGGTGATCATCGTCCGATCAAAAATTCTTAGTAACGCACCTTTCCCTAATTGTCCGAACTCTTTTTCATCGCCAGACATATCATTTGCAGGCGATGCATCCAGCGCATAGAAAATATCTGGTTGAATCATATTAGCCGCTACTTGAGCACCACGTAGACCGACTTCTTCTTGAACGGTAGCTCCAGAATAAAGCTCGTTCGGTACTGTTTCATCTTTCAACTCTTTTAATAATTCAATCGCTAGCCCACAGCCATAGCGATTATCCCACGCTTTGGCAAGAATCTTTTTTTCATTTGCCATTGGAGTAAATGGACAAATTGGTAAAATCGCTTGTCCAGGTTTAATGCCAATTTTCTCAGCATCTGCCTTATCGTCTGCTCCAATATCGATTAACATATTTTTTACATCCATTGGTTTCTTGCGTTGTTCGGGTGTTAAGTTATGAGGAGGTATAGAACCGATGACTCCGATAACTGGTCCGTTATCCGTCATCACTTGCACACGTTGAGCAAGCAATACTTGACTCCACCATCCGCCCAGTGTTTGAAAACGAATCATGCCGTTTTTAGTGATTTTGGTTACCATGAACCCAACCTCATCCATATGACCTGCAACCAACACTTTTGGACCTGACCCTTTTTTCACACCAAACACACCACCAAGGTTATCTTGAACAATTTCATCTGCATACGGTTCAATTTGCTCTTTCATGAAAGACCTGACAAGATGTTCATTACCTGGTGCACCTTGTAGTTCCGTCAAATTTTTGAATAAGTTTAATGTCTCTTGTTTCATTTTTATCACCTTCAATTTATGTAATATACTTAGTATATCGAACTATCTTTATTGTTTCCAGAATTCTCACATGATTTTTTGCTTTTGGTTTTATATTTTTTATTAATCATGTATACTTGTAATAAAATAATATACAATGAGTCTTGGGGTAATATAACGTTTGCTCCATGCAATTAATCAGCATTTTTAAAAATGTAAATTTGGACTTACGAAAATTTTCAATGAGGTGATTTGGTTGAATTGGAAAAAGACAGCGCTAGTAGCCGGACTAGGAGTTACGGTAGGATTTCTAGCAAAGCAGCAACTAGACAATTATCAGACGGTAACACCAGAGAAAGCTTTAAACAATGCAAAAGAAGCCTTTAAACGAAAAGGTCCAATAAGTGGTTCATGGATTTATATGAAACCTGAAGAAGTAGAAAAAAATGGTTTGCTTTACGATGCCTATCGTGGAGGAATTACTCGAAATATTGATGGTGAAAATAAACAATATGAATTCTATGTAGACATCGATACGGGTGCTGTCATCGGTTCTGTACAAACTTCTTAATAAATTCCTTATTTCAAATAATAGGTTTACTTACGAAAAAATCCGAACAATCATTCGAGAGATTTATTTCTAAGATTTCGAATATGTTCGGATATATTTTTATTATAATAAACTAATATTTAAATCCCCATGCCCCTTTAATTCTATTTATATTCATAACGATGACGTTCTACTTCATCAATTCTCTTACCATCTTCATCAAATTTAAGAGCTCTATAATAAGCATCATGATAAAATGTATACCATGCTTTCTTTCTATATCCAAAATCCATCCACTTTTCTTTTTGGTGGACAGAAGTGACTGGATAATCATCATAAGCAAGCGCCCACAGTTTATTTTGATGCCCGTGTGTCGGCATAATATCAGCCATATGGATAAAACATTCTTCATCATCTTCAAAAACGAGAATAGAGTGCCCATCGCTGTGTCCACCAGTATGAACCATCTTCAAACCGGGAACAATCTCCATTTCATTTTCAAAGGTGTGGATTTGATCAACGATAGGCTCCCAATTCATTTCCCAATATGTATTAACAGACCTGATATTCGGATAACGCATTTCATTCCATTCTACAGCTGAGGTGTATATCGGAACTCCTTCAAACTTAGATACATAGGAATCATTAGATTTTTTTGTTAACCCACAGGCATGGTCAAAATGTAAATGAGTCATTAAAATAATATCAATATCATTAATCGTTAATTCCATCTCAGCTAAAGACTGTTCAATAGAAGATTCTTCCAGCACCCCAAAATTTCTTAATTGTTTTTCTGTTAGTTTGTCATTTCCCATCCCTGAATCGATAAGTATATTTTTCCCGTCTACTTGTAACAGAATAGGATCTGTTCTTAACTCAATTAAATTATTTTCTGTATGGGGATATTTACGGCTCCAAAGAGCTTTAGGTACTACCCCAAACATTGCACCACCATCTAAGAAATTAACCCCACCACTCAACCATGTTAGAGAAGCTCGTCCAACTTGCAACTTTTCCATATTTATCCCCCCTATTAAAATTAGTTTAAAGCACACAAATAACTTCTGCAAACATATGCCAAAAGCGAAACAGACTAATTCACGCGAACAAAACTCGGGATAAAATTTTCCAACAAAAAATTCCGAACGATGATTGCGATAGCTTCAAATCATTATTCGGGATTTTTCAACTGTAAATTTAGCATAGTAAAAGCAAGATGAATCCTGACTAGGCGAAACCCTGCAGAGAAACAGAACACGGGTATTCAACAGTTCCCACAGAAATCGAAATATTTTTCCTGACATACATATATTCAAAAATAAAACCCATAATAATATTGAGGTGACTTGCTATGACTTTAAATGTTAATCATCAATTAACTTTATTATATGATTTGCTTGATGAACATCATGCTGAACGAGATGGCGAAGTGGCTGAATACCAACAAATCAAACGAGTCGTTAAATCCATGATGGCTAACAACAGCATTACTAACGAACAACTCTTGCAATTACTACCGGAAATTTACAATTATGGATTAAAAGGAGAAAGTGCACAAAATTCGAATGAACATATTGTAGATAATCAAGAAAACATCCAACAATGGATTAGCGCCATTAATAACAAAACATTATCGTAATTGGCGAATTTTTCTATTTAAATCTGCAAGCTGTTCTAACCTTTCTACCACTTTATCTTCTTCTTTTCTTTCATCATGCCAAGTTAAGAAACTCAATGAATCCATAAGCAAATACCAATACATGTGCATTATAAGCTGTTCACTTAAAGCTTCACCATAATTTCGGAGCCATTGCTCCCATTCTTCGTTCGGAATGTATGAATTCAATACTGTTCCATAATCAGTGATAGGATCTGCAATCATTGCATTTTCCCAGTCAATTAAATATAACTGACCTGTTTTTGATAATAATATATTATTATGGTTTAAATCACAATGGCAGACAACTCGCCTAAGGTCTTTATTATCTGGAAGTAAAGAAGTTAAATTCTCCTCTGCTTGCTTTACTTCTGGATGTTCCCTTATAGATAATCGGTTAAGACGTTGCTTGATATCTTTTAATCGATCCTCAGGACTAATCGGTTTTTTTCCAAGTCTCATAAGCATATGTAATAATTCAGATGATTGATGAATTTTCCGAAGTAAACTAGCAACTCGGGGATGCCGCATTTCTTCAGGCTTTAGTTCCCGCCCATCCAGCCATTCTTGTGCAGTGATTACATCACCATTTTCCATTCGTTTCGTCCAAACAAGTTTTGGGACAATTCCTTCTGCTGAAAGCACAGCTAGAAAAGGAGATGAGTTTCTCTTTAAAAATAAGCGATAATCACCTTTTGTAGCAAAATAAGCGTCACCAGTCAACCCGCCAGCTGGCGTAATTTTCCACTCTTTACTAAGTACTTTCTCAAACCAATTCACCATAATATCGATTCCTCAAATCATTCATGATATAGTACAAATCTAAACAATAAATAACGTTAAATAAGTGCACTTTTATAATATCGGACTTTTACTGTCCATTAACCTGTGATAAAGATATGTTGATAGACTATCTAAGTTTAACTAATTTTGCAAGTGGGTGATGTCGTATTTTTACTTCCCAAGATTGACAATGGAAGTGCATCTTTGGATAAAAGTATTGATTGACAGGTACTTTGCTGACCATCAACTTGATAGGATATTTTATTATCAGAAGTTATTTTTACTTCTTTTGCTGTAAGTATGTCAACCTCGCGAAAAACTGTGTGTTTACCGGTGAACACTGTTACAAACAAAGCTAAAATTTTCCACTTAGATATATTATGGATAACTAAAATAGAAAAATAATTAGGTTGAATCGTGGCGTTAGGGAGAATCTTCATTCCTCCCCCGTAAAAAGGATGATTAGCTACCGTCACCATCCAACAACGTTCAAATATATGTATTTTACCATCCGTTTCAACTTCTATCGTCGATGGTTCATATTTAAAAAGAGCTTTTATTAAAGCAAAGACATAGATTAGCTGTCCTAAATATAACTTATTTAATAATGGCTTGAATAGCGAGTCATCTGCGACTTTAACTATTTCAGCATCATAGCCAACCCCTACACTATTAACAAAGTAACGCGTAGACTGTTGATCTGCCTCATACTGCCCCAACCAATATGGAAGCACTTCTCTTTGGCTAATAATTCTATCAAAAATTTTTAATGGTTGATCCATGAGCTGACTTCCTCTTGCAAAGTCATTTCCTGAGCCGCCTGGAATAAAGGAAAGTGGGAGTCTTACTTTTCCCAATCCATTAATGACTTCGTGAAGAGTGCCATCTCCACCAATTACTATTAATCCAGAAATGCCATCAAACTCATTTTTTTCATAAAGTTGATGCACTAATTCCTCCGCATGCCCTTCATATTTTGTGAAAAAATAGACACTGTCAATTTGTTTATATAAATGACTCATTGATATTTTTGAAAAAATTCTTTTTGCCTTCCCATGGCCTGCAACAGGATTAATAATGAAAACGTACATTATTCCTCTCCCACCGTTCTAAAATCGTCTTGACCTTCTTCCCATTCAGGGCGTTTAACTGAAGATGTCATACAAAAATCTAAAAGTTGACCGGCGACTTTTAATTGCTGGCTTTTCAATGGAGTGTCTAATTCGCGCATGTTTTTAAACCATTTATCATACTCATAATTTCCAACCATTTCGATATTATAAGGGACTTGCTGGAGAATAAGGTTATTGTTTTTTGCAATGACTGTTTTTTTAACTGAATAGGAAATGTCTTTCTGTTTCAATATACTGTTTATTAACTGTTCCGTTCGCTTTAACGCATGAATAGGACTAAGAAATCTTGATTGCTGACTGTCTTTTTCAGCAATCCAAGTTCTTTCATCTGAAACAATAATATTAGCGTCTGCATAGTCATCCAATAAATGAATAATATTAATTTGTAAAGGACTAATCAATATTATTTCACCATCTATCGGTGCCTTTTTAATATTAAAAATAGGATAGTACATTAATAGATAATTATCTGGAAAGCGTTGCAGAAAATACTTTAAATTTTTGTCATAGTTAAATTGTTGATCCATAAATGAAACGTATGATAGGGATGATGTCGCCCATTTTAATTGAAATGGGTATAATTGATTTAGAAAATGCACACGCAAATCTTTCTCGTTTACTGGCAATTCCTCAACCGGATCAATTTCTGGCTCTTGCATTTTTTTCTTACGGAATAAATTCCATTTGGATAACAGCGATTCTTTTTGTGATTGTTCTTGATTATCGTTTTCATCATTGTTACCATTTAAACCGTTCGTCCAAGATTGATATAACTTATTCCATTTTTCACGTTTAAGACGTATATATTGACTTGGATAGCGATAAATATCTAACTCATATCTTGAGATATAATCTTTTAATTTTATCAATTGAGCCATAGGATTCACTCCTTTAATCTGTAACGGTAAATCGCTTCATACTTTGGATTATGTTTCGGATGTATTTTATAAAGAATCACTTCATTAACCAATAGTGTAAAACGTTCGCTTTGATATTCTGAAATAATCTTTTTCAAAACATCCCCACAAGGTTCGCCGCTCCATTTTTTAGCTAATGTAACATGTGGCTTATAGTCTCTTTTTTCTGTTTCAAAACCTTTTTGTAAAGTTAATAATTCCACTTCTTCTTTAAGTTGTGCAAGCTCAAGGTTGTGATGAATCCCGGACCATAAAACCCTTGGCCTATCTTTTCTGCCAAAATAGCCAACGCCCTTCACCGTTAATTCAAAAGGTTTTATTCTCTTTAGTAGACTTAAATGCTCGTTCAGTTTTCCTACTCTCTTATCATCGACTTCTCCCAGAAATTTTAAAGTGATATGCAAATCTTCTTTATGCGGCCACTGTTTATATGATAATTTTGATTTAAGTTGAGACTGGATGTAAGAAAAATGTTCCTTTAACGAGTTAGGTATCGGTATAGCGATAAAATAATGAGGATACATTTTTTCACCTTCACTAATCATTCTTATTCTTAAAGATCTCCGCGAATTTCTCCAGGAATGAGGCATAAACAATCATTTAACTCTTTCTTATTAAGTTCTCGATAAGATCCAAGCGGTAGCGATTCATCAAGATATAGTTCCCCCATCCGCTCACGTCTTAAATAGATGACCTCTTTACCAACAGCTTGAAACATTCGTTTAACTTGATGAAATTTTCCTTCCGTAATGGTTAATTCAATTTCAGACATAGTCCCACGAGTTAAGATTTCCAGTTTTGCCGGTTTCGTAACATAGCCATCATCCAGGGTAACACCTTTTTCAAACGCCTCGCGATCTTCTTCTGTTACCCTTCCACTGACACGAGCGTAATATGTTTTTTTGACTCCTTTTTTAGGCGAGAGCATATGATGAGCAAGCTGTCCATCATTCGTCAAGAGCAATAATCCTTCTGTATCTTTATCAAGACGACCTACGGGAAAGGGTTCAAACAACTGTAAATCTGGTTCAAGCAAATCAATGACTGTTTGATCCTTAAAATCCTCTGTCGCTGACAAATAGCCCGCTGGCTTATTCAACATAATATAAATATATTTCCGGTATTCCACAGGGATATGATTAACCATAATGTCATCTTCATATGGATTGACATCGATTTTGCCATTTTTAATGACTTGATCATTCACTGTTACTTTGCTTTTTTTAATCAGTTCTTTAACTTCTTTCCTGGATCCGAATCCCATATGTGCAAGTGTTTTATCTAATCGCATCATCTTCTTCAACCCCTTCGTCTTAATAAGCGATCAACAACTGGTATTTTCCCGCCAAAAACATGTTCAAGTAATGTAGATATATATGCAAGTACAAGATAGACACCCCCACCACCTGATACACCGACTAATAGCATTATTGTAACGCCCATTCTTGATTCCGCATACGGCATGATCCAACCCATAATCATTTTAAGCAAGTAAATGATTAAAACCATGATTATTGTAAATATACCAACTAGCATTGTTCGTTTAATCGTTTGTTTAAATTCAAACCTGATTGATTTCTTAATCCGATATAAATTAAGGACTACAGCAATACCAGACGCCAATGCGGTACCAAAAATAGCCCCTTTTGCTCCAAAGGTATGAATGAGTTGAATGTTTAACAAAATTTTAACGAGTAATCCAACGAGAAGACTGAGCACCGCATAGTTTTGCTGATTGATTCCTTGCAAGATGGATGACGTGACCGTAAATAATGCAAACAACAGTGCCACGGGAGCATACCAAGCCAGCAGAGAGCCTGTGACATCTAGTGTATCAAGCCCATAAAAAGACCCGTAAAGTTCATACGATAAAACAATCATGCCAACACAAGCAGGGATGACAAAAACCATCACAATTTGCAATGCTTGGTTTATTTGTTTTTTCATAGCCTGCTGATCATTTTGTGTAAATGATTTCGTTAAGGTCGGCAACATGGATAGTGATAAACCAATCGCAATCGTCATCGGGATAATTACAATTTTGTGTCCGTAAACGTTAACGCCCGCATAAGCAACACTCCAAATATCAGCCCGTCCACTGGCAGTCATTGCTCTTTCAAAAGTAAATTGGTCGACAATTTGATAAAGCGGAATAGCTAACCCAACAATGACAAATGGCCCAGCGTAGCTCAGCAATTCAGCCATTAATGTTTTCGTAGAAATGGTTGAAGATGGCTTCTGCTGCGAATCAAGTTGCCTTTGAATATACGGCTTTCGCTTAATCCAATAAACTCCTAAAACGATACAAGACGCGACAGCCCCAATGAATGCAGCGAACGTAGAAAAACCTACTGCTGTAACGATCGTTCCACCCAACCAGTTTAAAATGATATACGTCCCAACTAAAATAACAGCTATACGAACGATTTGTTCTATAATCTGAGATAAAGCAGTCGGTCCCATCGACTCATTTCCTTGGAAATAACCTCGCACAATACTCATCGAAGGTATAATTATTAATGCGAAACTTACCATTTTAATAGCAAAGGCAGCATCATCTTGTGTAACATCTTTTGCATCCTCGCTTGAAATCGACCATTGTGCAAATATATCTGCACCAAAAAACAACACTAAAAATGCAGTAAACCCTGTAATCAACATGAGCAGGCTGCCTACTTTAAACATTCGCATACCTGTTTGGTAATCTTCTAATGTATTATACTTTGATACAAATTTAGAAACAGCAGCTGGAATACCAACTGTGGAAAGACTTAAAAATATACTGTAAGGCGTATATGCAAAGCCATATAACGTCCCTCCAGTCGTACCAACCATAGCATTGAAGGGAATGACATAAATAAGCCCTAAAAACTTTGATAAAAAAGCTGCACCTGTCAAGAGCATGGTGCCTTTTACGATTTTATTCGACATGATTTCACCTATATCTTAAAATTTTACTCTAAACGCTATTTTATCACATAATCCACTTTATTAGATAACGTTTAGTTATTACTTGATTAGGGTGATGAATTATTATTTCGTATTTTTTCATAAGATGGTATGATACTAAGCGAAAGGAATGAAGTCAATTGATCTATGATGTCATTGTCATCGGCGGCGGTCCTTCAGGTCTGATGGCTTCCATCGCATCTGCCGAAGAAAACGCACGCACCATGCTGATTGAAAAAGGTAAAAAACTAGGAAAAAAGCTCGCTATTTCTGGTGGGGGACGTTGTAATGTGACAAATCGTCTTCCCCAAGAGGAACTGATTAAAAACATACCAGGTAATGGAAAGTTTCTATACGGCCCCTTTTCTGTTTTTAATAATTACGATATTATTGACTTTTTTGAAAGTTTAGATGTTCAGTTAAAGGAAGAAGATCATGGGCGTATGTTCCCAGTAACAAACCGTTCGCAAACAGTTGTCAACGCCCTATTAACCAGACTGGATGAACTTGAGGTCACGGTCAAAATGAACTCCCCTGTTGAAGCCATACATTATGCTGAAGAGGAACATACTGTGATTTTGAAAAACGGTGAAAAAATTAAAACTAAATCGGTTGTCATTTCTGTTGGCGGAAAAGCCGTTCCACATACAGGTTCTACCGGGGACGGTTATGCATGGGCGAAAAAAGCGGGTCACACAATTACCAAGTTATTTCCCACTGAAGTCGCCTTAACATCAAGTGAACCATTTATTAAAAATAAACAACTGCAAGGTTTGTCACTTCGAGATGTGTCACTGTCCGTTTTAAATAATAAGGGCAAGCCAATTATTACACATCAAATGGATATGATTTTCACTCATTTCGGTATCTCAGGTCCGGCTGTACTAAGATGCTCACAATTCGTTGTTAAAGAGCTAATGAAAGGTAACAAGGACGTAACAATGTCATTAGATCTTCTACCAAATAAAAGTCAAAATGAACTACTAACGACATTAACACGATATATGTCGGAAAACCCTAAGAAATCAATAAAAAATATTTTAAAAGGAGTCGTTCCAGAACGTTTCCTCACCTATATGTTAGATAAAATTAATATTAAAGAAGACCAAAAAGCAGCCAACACTTCAAATGATGATTTGCACCAATTAATTCAAGGGTGTAAACGATTTAACTTTAAGGTTGACGGTTCGTTACCAATGGAAAAAGCCTTTGTAACCGGTGGTGGTATAACAACGAAAGAAATCGTCCCAAAAACAATGCAATCCAAACTGATGCCACGTTTATTTTTTTCCGGAGAAATACTTGATATTCATGGTTACACTGGAGGATATAATATCACTTCTGCATTAGTTACCGGAAAACTGGCAGGTATGAATGCAGCCTTAGAAGCTGCTTCTTTAGCTGGCAGATGATTCCTTGCATGTCTTTTAAATAAAGTCACAACCTAAGATTGTCTGTAAAACATCATCAAGAAAGGGTTGGTTAAGAATGAAAAATGGAATTTGGATACCAATAATTGCCTCTGTAGGAGTAGGCGCTGCAACATTTTATACAATGACAAAGAATAACCAAACCGTAGGACAAGCTGTTCAAAAAATGATCCCATTTGTTTCCCAAATGGGTGGAGACAGTGGGCAATCAGGTGCAGGACAACTTGGTCCACATGGGATGAGCTAAACAGACAGAAAGGGCGCACTATTTTAGTAGTGCGCCCTTTAAACTTTTACCTTTACTTGTAAATTTGAATCGCTATCGATCTAAAATAATAATTTATTTCATGAATTTTTCAACCATTAAAGCAATAGCGCCGTCTCCAGTTACATTTGCTGCTGTACCAAAACTGTCCTGCGCCATGTATAGGCCAATCATCAATCCTAACGCTGTTTCATCAAAGCCAAGCATTGTACCTAAAAGTCCAAGAGAAGCCATTACTGCCCCACCAGGAACACCAGGCGCAGCAATCATAATAACCCCTAGCATTAAAATAAAAGGTAACATCATTCCAAACGTTGGCATAGATAAATCATTAGATAGAACCATAACTGCGACCGAACAAAGTACTAGTGTAATTGTGCTTCCTGATAAGTGAATCGTTGCACACAAAGGCACTGCTGAATCTGCTATACCTTCATTCACTTTATTTTCCTTTGTCTGTTGAACCGTTACTGGAATCGTTGCAGCACTCGACATGGTACCTAAACCAGTAAAGTAAGCTGGAAGCATTGTTTTTAATGATTTAAGCGGGCTCTTACCTGTAACGCTCCCTGCAATTGTATACAGAACAAACAACCACACCCAGTGTAATATAACAGCCAATAACAAGACTAAACCGAATGTTTTTAGTGTTTCAAATACAGTTCCATCCGCAGCTAATTCCGCAAAAATACTAGCGATATAAAACGGTAAGATAGGAATGATAATTTTCCATATCATTCG
The DNA here is from genome assembly GCF_018918075.1 of Virgibacillus sp. MSJ-26. Taxonomy (GTDB): domain Bacteria; phylum Bacillota; class Bacilli; order Bacillales; family Amphibacillaceae; genus MSJ-26. The sequence continues at coordinate 1,308 of NZ_JAHLPW010000028.1, read as the reverse complement.
TTCAATTATTTCCTTCCCCTCATCGAAAAAGGCTTTTAATGTTGGACTGTTAATTCTTGTAATTCCAATACCAAATACAAAAGCAGCAACCAATGCCGTCATAACTCCTGTAACCGGATCAATCGCCATCTCAAACAATGGTTCAATACCTGGTGCTTCCTCTGCATGACCACCTCCACCAGCGAACATCGGAATAAAAATAAGTGCAGCAATAAAAGCTAAAATCCCCGCAAACACCGATGAAGAGTAAGCAATTGCAGAAGTCAAACCTAACATTTTCCCCGAATGTTTACCAAAACTCGCAATCCCACTAGCGATAAAGAAAATTATGATAAGCGGAATAGTAAACTCAAGAAATTCCCCAAATATTGTTTTAAACGTTACAATTACCTTAACAAAAACTTCAGGAGCGATTAATCCAACTCCGATACCAAGAACAATACCGAGAGCTAACTTTAATATTAGTCTCACTTTCACACCACCTTTATGTATTTAATTAAAATAAGAGCTATTCCTAATATACCACTATGAAAATTGGTAATCAATCTAATTTTCTAATAACAATTTATTTTAATAATTACAATCCATTAATTTGTCAACAAATTATAGAATATTGATTTGCATTTAATTGTTACCTATTCTATTTCCTGTATCGTTGTTACATAACGAAATCCTAATTAACACATACTAAGTTTGTCTTGAAAGAAAATAGGGAGGTCAAGTACGTGTTGGAGCCTAATTTACAGCAGCGACTAGAGGTGGCAAGCAAACAAATTAAAGATGCAAGTGAATTTGTTTTTGTAGCACAAGGTTCAGATGCTAAATCAATCCAACAGGCACATCAGCTTCTGCAACAAGCTGAACAACAATTGGATAGCACTCAAAGTTTATATGGTGTAGAAGCAACAGAAAACTCTCAATTTCAACAGGCTTTTGAACAACTACACGATATGCGACAACAAGTAACAGAAACTAAAGCAAATAGCAGTAATAAGTTTAAGTAAAGTGCTTATCTTTTTGAAATCTCTAAAGAACCATGTATGCATAGCATAGGTTTTAACTTATAAATCAAGGCGAACTGACTTTTTAAAAGTAACGAAATAGAAAGCTGCTAAAATTATAAAAAACACCCATTGTCAATAAAGGCAATGGGTGCTTTAATGATGTAGCCTGGCGGCGTCCTACTCTTGCAGAGACAAAGTCTCAACTACCATCAGCGCTGAAGAGCTTAACTTCTGTGTTCGATATGGGAACAGGTGTGACCTCTTCGCTATTGCTACCAGACCTATAACTTAGTTGTTCTGTGTT
>NZ_JAHLPW010000027.1 GCF_018918075.1 Virgibacillus sp. MSJ-26 | reverse complement strand
ATTCGTGATCCCTGAGGCTTCGGTCGGGCTTTCTTTCACTTCTCACTATACCTTATAAAAAGAAAATAGTGGGTAATGTCATCCGTCGATGACATTACCCACTAATCTTAGTATGTTTTTTGTGGAGAATCTTAGTAATGTTTTGTGAGCTGAATTGAAACTTTTAGAAATAAATACGATATTGATTTTCCGTTAGGTATGTGTAAACAAACGATTGGAATAGATATAAAAGGAGTTGAACAGTTTTATAGTGGAAAGTATGGGAATAATATATCCTTTTCAGATTTTATTGATGAATACGATCAGACTTTTAAACGAATTTTGGATAAGGAAGGTTTGACCATAAAGTCTGGTGTCGCGGAATGGCTTGATTATCTAGATAAAAAAGGTGTATATGTAAAATGATTTTTATAAGGTGTTAGGTTCTGCCATCATTGAGCGAGCCTGGATAAGGAAATAATTATCTGTTTAATGAGTGAGCCACTATCACATTTGATAGTGGCTACATCGCGTTATAGATGCAATTTTATCTTCTCTTATTAAGCCCCCCTCTTTATGTAAAGTGGTCAGAGAATCCCCTTAGTTTTCACTAGGTCTTGTCATCAAACCTTTATCGAGGAAATTATCTTGAATCTGGTTTGTTTTTGTTGCTAGTAATCGAGACAATACCACGTCCATACAATTCAGAATTATTCGTGTATCTCGTACTGCTTTTTTTGTTCTCAATATGATAGAATGATATAAATTACATTTATTAGAAGGGGATGGATAGAATGGAGCAGGAAAACTTTACGATAAAGCTTTCGCAATATTTAAGGGCGAGGTTTTCTTTTTTATCCATTTCTACATGGGAAGAGGATCGTGTCATTCGCGATATCCAGAAAATCTGTTCGGATGAAAAGCTGATCAAGACGACACGGAAGTTGTATACATGGAGTTTGACGGAGGGGTTGGTGAATGATGAGATGAAGCCAACTCGAAACTCAAAACAGCCGATTCAAGCTTTGGAACAGATTCAAAGAATAGAAGAACCTTCAGTGTTTGTGTTGAAAGACTTTCATGTTTATATGGGTGGGGAAAATCGACAGCCTGACCCGGGGGTTATTCGTAAAATCCGTGATTTGGTATCTGTGATTGAGAGAAGCCCCTATCCGAAAAACGTTATTTTTGTTTCTCCTACATTTTCGATTCCACTGGAGTTGCAGAAAGATATTATTTTCGTAGATTATGGATTGCCGACATATAATGATCTTAAACGTGTGCTGAATCAAATGATTGAGATGAATAAAAGCAACGACCGGATTGTGGTGGACTTAGACGCAAGTGAGGAAGAGATGTTAATTAAGGCGGCTCTTGGATTGACACTCCAAGAGGCAGAGAATGCGTTTGCCCTTTCCATGGTGACGGATGGCCGGCTTGATATCAATAGTGTGGATCATGTTTTAAAAGAAAAACAGCAGATTATTAAGAAGAATGGTTTGCTTGAATATATCCCGCAAGACCCGAGCATGGCGGATGTGGGTGGCTTGGAGAATATTAAACGATGGCTTCAAAAACGGAATCATTCGTGGATGGATTCGGCGAGTGAATACAGCCTTCCAGCCCCAAAAGGAATTTTACTTACAGGAATTCCGGGTTGTGGAAAGAGTTTGATTGCTAAAGCTGTTAGCTCATTGTGGCGTCTGCCCTTATTAAAACTCGATATGGGAAAAATATTCAGTGGTCTTGTCGGGAGCAGTGAGGAAAATATGCGGAAAGCGATTGAGACGGCAGAAGCGATTTCCCCTTCGATTTTATGGATCGATGAAATTGAAAAAGGGCTCGGAGGAACGAATACGACTGGCGATAGTGGGACATCGACACGTATCTTCGGGACATTGCTGACATGGATGCAGGAAAAAACCGATCCAGTTTTTGTGGTGGCAACGGCGAACGATATTCAATCTTTACCGCCTGAACTTCTTCGAAAAGGACGTTTTGATGAAATCTTTTTTGTAGATTTGCCAACGACACGGGAGCGGGAGAAGATTTTTGAAATTCATATTAATAAGCGATTGATTACTGAAAAAGTCAAGGGGCACTTGGAGGTTAATGAGACGTTGTTGAGGAAACTTGCCGACTTATCGGAAGGCTTTATTGGAGCGGAGATTGAACAGGCGGTGATTACTGGTTTGTTTGAAGCTTATTCAAATGATCGTTCTCTGCTGTCTGAAGATATTGAAAAGGCGATTAAACAGACTGTGCCTTTATCCGTGACTCAGGCTGAGCGAATCAGGGCGTTAAGGGATTGGGCAAATGTCCGTGCCGTGACGGCGACTCTTCAGGATGATAGAGAGGATTATGAGAATGATCCTAAGCAAGAACCGGATGAAATGATGGATATTCGGCGTTCGCGAGGCGGTCGCACATTAGACTTTTAATGAATGAAGGGGAGGAGATTCATATGAGTTTATCGGCGGTCTTGGTTTCAGCGGCCATTGCGGTGTCGTCTTCAGCTGTTTCTTATGCACTGCAGGAAAAGTTGGAAGAGGGGACCTTTTACCGGATAGATACGAATATGAAGGATGAAAGCATTTTAGAAAGGGCATTAAAAAATTATGGCTGTGATGTTATGCTCGACAATGAGTCTTTTCAATCATCTTTAGGCGATGTTCAACTTGCCTTTCAAAAACAGGAAGATGGGACATTAAGCAGTATATTCAGTGAGAATGTGTCGACTGATGACGCGACGGAATTTTTAAAAGAGATTCAGAAAGAGTATACACATATTGTTCAAAAGGATACATACGAAAAATTACTGCAACGTGCAGAACAAGAAGGACTCCAACTTGAAACTGAAACAACCAATGAGGATGAAACGATTGTCTTGACTTTTCAAGTGAAGGAGAATTTAAATTATGAGTAAAAAAATACGAATTGAAATTACGCCTGCGGGAGAAATTCATGCGAAAACACTTGGCATGCATGATGAAGAGTGTTTGGATTATATCGATATTGTTGAACAGATTACAGATTCTGTTACTGTGGATTCCGAATTTACAGAGGAGTATTTAAGAGCACAAAGTAGGCAACAGATCAACCAACGCCAAGAATTGAAAGGGAAGTAGATAGTTATGTCGAAATCAATTACGCCATTGGGTCGTAAATGGGAAATGGCTAACTCAATATGGATGATTTGGCTGTTTGTTCCCTTCGGATTTACTTTCTTCATCAGTTTTTTACATATAGGTGTGAGAGCCAGGCAATTAAAATGGCTAATTGCAGGTTTTATTTACTTTGGGATTGTCATGAATGTTTTTATTATTGCGGATACTAAACTGAGTGACACGCTTTATGAAGACATATCTTATGGTCTTTTATTTTTCTCATGGAGTATTGGTATTGCACATGCATTTCTGGTCAGAAGAAAATACTTGGTAATAAGGGCAGAAAGGATTCGCCAGCATAGTTTGAAGTTTAGGGGACCTGGTCAAAACGAATTTGTGCAACCTGCTGCCACGATTTCTCGTGATGATCTTTCGTCCATTAAGCTGAAAGAAAAGACAGTTGATTCGCGTCCAGAACTTGAGAGACCAAAAGTCGTTAATGTCAATAAAGCGACAAAGGAAGAACTTGCAGCCATTCCTTCCATCAGTAACATTATAGCGGCGGAGATTATTCGTAAGCGTCAGGAGATCGGGAAGTTCCATTCATTCAGACAGTTCATTGGAGAAATGAATATGAAACCCCATGTTCTAGCTAGGGCTAAACCGTATTTGATATTTTCGGATGAAGAAGGAGAAAATGATCAAATGAAAGAGATGAATAGAAATAGAAAGAAATCAAATTACAAGGCTGGAAGGATTGTAGATTATTGATGAAGATACAACTGCACCGATTTTTACCGTTAACGACGTCTGAGGGCCCTGGAAAACGCGCCTGTGTTTGGGTACAAGGATGTCCAATCCATTGTAAAGGATGCGGCGTGCCTTGGACATGGAATCCGAACCATGGAATTCGGACGAATGTGGAGGAAATCTGGACGCAAATAGAAGAAAGTAAGAGAAAACATGATATTGAAGGCATTACCTTTCTTGGAGGTGAACCTTTTGAACAGGCGGAAGCTCTGTCTGTTTTAGCAGAGCGAGCTCAAGAGGACGGGTTAAGTGTTATGACATTCAGTGGCTATTACCGGGAGCAACTCGAGGAACTTGCTAAGCCGGGTGCGGAGAAACTGCTTGCTAATACAGACATCTTCTTGGATGGTCCCTTTGAAATTGATCACCCTGATCATGTCCGCCCTTGGATTGGCTCAACAAATCAAGGAATCCACTTTTTAACAGACCGCTATAAAGCATTGGAAAATAAACTGAGCGAATTCCCAGACCGGCTTGAGATTTATCTGAAAGATGATGGAACAATCGAAGCGAACGGTATGGTTCCCACTGAAGTGTGGAAGCGTCTATTGAAGGATTTTAACGGAGTGAAACTAAAACGTTGAGTGAACAGAGCCATGTACAAAAGCGACAGGAGAGGGGGGCGGATTAACAGGACTTCATGTGCCCCCATAAATAATAGTTTTTTAAAGCAGCTAATTGGCTAGTATGTATACGGTATTGTACTAAACTCATACTTGCCAATTTTTGCTTTTATGTTTGTTATTATACTAGTCTATATAGCTTTCAATCTTGCGTTTTAGTTCGTCAAATGAACATAATGCTGCCATAGTACATTTCAAAGTAATCTAAAAAGTTCAAAGGTTGCTTCCAATTCTGAAGTACTTGTTCTCTTAATAAACTATAATTTAACAGAAAAAGTTTCTTTATATTTCCTATTGGTTTAACTATCTGCACCAAATCCTTTACTATGAACAATTTCATAACACTAGATGGAAATAAATGGAAATATATGGGAGATAAAGCTATGCAAAATTTGAAGTTAGTAATTTTTGATATGGATGGACTGTTATTTGATACCGAAATGATTTCATATAAGGCATCTGTGAAACTTTTAAAAGTAAATATGACATTGATTTTCCGTTAGATGTGTATAAACAAACAATAGGTATGGATATAAAAGGAGTGGAACAGTTTTATAGTGGGAAGTATGGAAGTAATATCTCCTTTTCAGACTTTATCGGTGAATATAATCGGGCTTTTAAACGGATTTTAGACCGGGAAGGCTTAGCCATAAAGGCGGGTGTTTCCGAATTGCTTGATTATCTAGATGAAAAAGGCGTCAAACGTTGCATCGCTTCTTCCAGTAGTTTGTCAACGATTAAAAGCTATTTAAATATGACCGGTCTTTCCGATAGATTTGATTTTTACTTGAGCGGTGAAGAAGTTGAAAACGGAAAACCTGCACCAGATATTTTTTTGGAAGCTTGCAGGCGGGCTAACGAATCACCTGAAACGGCAATGGTATTGGAGGATTCAGTCAACGGATTTCGCGCAGCTAAAAGCGCTAATATCAATTGTATTGTTGTTCCTGATCTTATCGAACCAACAAGTGAAATTAACGAGAATGCTTATAAAGTTGTATCAAACTTGGAAGAGGTCATTGAAATCATTTGTCAGTGATTATGTCGTGTAAATTAATAGATAGTTTTTTATAAAACAATACAGACTTCTCAGTAGACAATATTCATTTGGTTACTGCGTTTTTGTGTGCAGTTAAAAGGAGTAGTGCAAGATAATTCGGAATTTAGTTTTAAAACGTCTCTGCGAGTTGCACCAGTCGTAGCTTTAGCATGCCATCAGAAGTCAAAAAGGATTAATTGTTCCGTGTCTTTTTTAGGCGAAAGTCCATACTTTGTTATAAACAATTTATAGTTGGTTGGATAATTAATAGGCATTGATGCAGCCTTTACTGACATAATTTTCGCCCAGCTTAAACATATGGGGGGGAGTAGATTGTCCAATGTGTATTTGATGTGGATTTTTTATAAGGGGGTGAGCCCCCGCGGCTCCAAGGAAAGATGTGGATAGTTAAGAGCAAATGATAAGAAGCCACGTGCGGTTTCTATGTTCTTAAATAATATAAACCAAACTCTAAATCAGCTTGTAAATGTTCTTCAATTAATTGTTTAGCTTTTTCTGCATCTTTTTCTTTAATTGCTGTAACTATTTTGCTGTGTTCATCGATTAGGCCAGGTCGTTTATGATTTAAAACGGTTTTTCTAAATAAATAAACGATTGATTGCATCTGGCTAAAGGTGTCAATCATTAAGTTGTTTTTGGTAGCGTGGACAATTTTTTCGTGAAATTGTTTATTAGCATTCATAATATCATCGTTATTTCCTTCATATCCAATCTTGACAAGCTCTTCGATTTCTTTGATATCTTCTTCTGTGAAAAAATGAGCAGCTTTCGTCACTGCATATTTTTCTATTAATATTCGTAATTCAAAAATATCTTGATAGTCTTTATCGGTAGGATTGGAAATTCGATTATTTTGAATTAGTTTTTCTTGTTCCAATCTTTTTATCGATTCTCTTAATGGAGTTCTACTCACTCCTAACTGCTGTGCTAATTTGGTTTCTATTAATTTCTCCCCATTTGATAGTTCACCGCTAAAAATCATATCTCGAAGCTTTTCATAGGTTTGATCATATAATGTTAATTTATTGCTTTTCATTAAAACCCTCCACCTTACTCAGTCAGTCTAACAGATAACGTAATATCTAATTATACCTTATTTTTCTATATTGTGGTGCAATCGTTGTTAATAATCTTTTTAATACAAATAAAACTTAATTGTATACAAAATACATATTTTTGTGTACAATAATGATTGTAAGCATTTTCACTAGGGGGTAATGATAATGAAAGTTGGATTTATTGGTTTGGGAATAATGGGCAAACCTATGGCAAGTCACCTAATAAATAATGGATTTGAAACTTATTTATTAGATTTAAATAGAGAGGCTGTTAATGAGTTGGTTGAATTGGGCGGCCATGCATGTGAGTCGAATAAAGAAATCGCTGAGAAGTCAGATGTTATTATCACCATGCTTCCAACAGCAGACCATGTTAAACAAGTTTTGTTTTCACTTGATGGGGTTGCAAAAAGTGGTAAGCCAGGTACAACTATTTTAGACATGAGTTCTGTAGCACCAGAAGATGCGAAAACAATTTCTGAAAAACTACAAGAATATGATATGTCCAGTTTAGATGCGCCAGTTAGTGGTGGAGAGCCTATGGCTATTGAAGGTCGACTAGCTATTATGGTTGGTGGCTCAGAAAAAGATTATAAAAAAGTTTTACCGATTTTAGAAGTCGTTGGAGAGAACATTATACATGTCGGTGACAATGGTGCAGGATCAACTGTTAAGTTGGCAAATCAAATCATTGTTAACGCAAACATCGCTGTATTATCAGAAGCTGTCGTATTAGCAAGCAAATCTGGTATTGATTTAAAAAAAATGTATGAAGCCATTCGCGGTGGTTTGGCTGGTAGTGCGGTTATGGACGCAAAAATGCCGAAAATTATTGAGAGGAACTTTGAAGCGGGCGGAAGAATTGACATTAACTTCAAAGATTTAAATAATGTACTGAATTCTGCTAGTCAAATTGGCGTGCCATTGCCAATTACAACACAAGTACGAGAGATTTTTCACTCAGAAATGGTAAATAATAATGCTACGAAGGATCATTCTTTTGTGCTTAATTATTTCGAGAAGATGGCAAATCATCAAACGGCAAAGGGAGGAAAAAACTAGAATGGATTTAGATATACTTGATAATTATTCAGATTATAACTCTAACAAATTAAATGAGTTATATGATAGGGCAATGAATGATTTCTATCATAAAATTGTTGTTCTCGATGATGATCCAACTGGAACGCAAAAGGTTCAGGATATTCATGTATACACAAATTGGGATGAAGAATCAATTCTAGATGGTTTCAAATCAGATGAGCAGATGTTCTTTATCTTAACGAATTCGAGAGCATTTTCAGAGGAAAAAACAAAGCAAGTTCATGAGGATATTGCTAATCGTGTGAAGAAAATAGCAGAAGAGTTAAATCAACCATTCATCATCATTAGTAGAGGGGATTCAACATTACGTGGACATTACCCTCTGGAAACAGAAACGATTAATAACACGCTTGGTGAAACGGCTGATGGGGAAATTATCATTCCTTTCTTTAAAGAGGGGGGGCGCTATACGATAAATAACATTCATTATGTTAAAACGGGTAATAAATTACTCCCAGCGGCAGAAACAGAATTTGCCCAAGATCGTACGTTTGGATTTAATGAAAGCGATTTAACAAAATATGTGGAAGAAAAGTCGAAAGGCGATTATAAAAGTGAAGATGTTGTAGCGATACAACTTGAGGATTTACGTTCTTTAAATATTAATAAAATAGTTAATGAGTTAATGGAAGTTAAAAATTTTAATAAAGTTATTGTCAATGCTATTTCAGATGAGGATTTAAAAGTTTTCTCCGTGGCGCTTATTGAGACGCTTAATAAAGGTAAACAGTTTCTATTTCGAACTGCAGCAACATTTACAAAAGTGATAGGAAATATACCGAGCAAAGAATTATTATCAAAAGACCAAATGATTCAGAAGAATAATGAGTCAGGTGGACTTATTATCGTGGGTTCACATGTTAATAAAACAACACAGCAACTTCGCGAATTAATAAAATTAGAATCAATTAAACCAATTGAATTTAATTCCGATTTAGTCCTAGATGAAGAAAAATTTGAAAAGGAAATTCAAGCTCGAATAGACGAATTAAATATGAACATTAATTCAGGTCAAACGTGCGTTATTTATACAAAAAGAAAACGCTTAGATTTAGGGGCAGGCATGCAAGAAAAGGAATTGGAGCTTTCCGTTAAAATTTCCGATGGACTAACCAAGATTATAAAACTTTTATCTTGTGAGCCGAAATATATAATCGCTAAAGGTGGTATAACATCTTCTGAAGTGGGGACGACTGCTCTTAATGTAACGAAGGCACTTATATTAGGACAAGCTTTACCAGGCATTCCCGTTTGGGAAACAGATAGTCAAAGTAAATATCCAAACATGCCTTATGTCATATTTCCGGGAAATGTTGGTGGGGTTAAAGATTTATACACTATCGCATCAGAATTAGAGTAACTACAAGAGGGGGAGAAAGTTATGGTTACTGGTAGTTTATTGGTAGGAATTTTTGTTTTATCATTATTAGTCCTATTTTTCTTGATATTAAAAGTAAAATTAGAACCATTTGTTGCATTGATTGGTGTTGCATTTTTAACTGCGTTGGCGGTGGGCTTTCCGCTTGCTGACATATCGGAAATAGTTGCGGAAGGTTTTGGTGGCACACTCGCTGGTGTAGGTATTTTAATAGGGTTAGGAATTATCTTTGGACAATTTCTAGCCGCGTCAGGAGCAATTGAACGAATTGCTCAATCCATTCTGAATGTTTTTGGTGCCAAAAAATCACCACTTGGGATTGGATTGACGGGGACTGCCGTTTCAATACCTGTATACTTTGATGCTGCCTTTGTAATTTTAAGCGGATTAATAAAAAGCTTGTCGAAGAAAACAAAAATTGCCTCTGTTACGTTCGTGACTGCCTTAGCAGTGGGATTAATCGTTTCTCATAGTCTTGTTATTCCGACTCCAGGTCCATTAATCGTTGCTGAAAATACTGGATCGGATATTGGTCTGTTTATTATCTACGGAATTATTGTGGCTGTTGTTGCTACTATCATTGGTGGTTATTTATATGGAATGTTTATTGGTAAGAGAATGGAAGCAAAGGGTGAGGTTACTTTAGCAAATGAACTAGAAGAGGCTGAAAAACAGGTTTATAAAAAAGAAATTTCAACAGGTCTTTCATTTATGATGTTAGGACTTCCAATTATTTTAATTGTAGGAAATACAATTACAGACACGCTTCTTCCTGGTTCAATCATATCAAAGGCCTTTTCATTTATCGGTGATAAAAACGTTGCATTATTTATAAGTGTAATTGTTGCATTGATTGTTCTTAAACCATATATAGCAAGAGATTATAAAAGTATGTTTGATGAAGCTGTTAGCTCTGCAGGCTCTATCTTATTGATTACTGGTGCTGGTGGGGCATTCGGAGCCGTTCTTAATGAAAGTGGAATTGGTGAATATCTTATAAGTATAATGCAAGGTATGAACATTCACATATTCTTACTTGCCTTTATCTTTTCTCAAATCTTAAGAGCTTCACTCGGTTCCGCAACTGTTGCGTTAGTAACTACTTCAAGTATATTGGGACCGCAAGTAGCGGCTCTAGGTGTTTCACCAGTCTTACTTGGCTTGGCGATATGTGCAGGTGCTATCGGATTATCCTTGCCAAATGACTCTGGTTTCTGGGTAGTTAATAAATTTGGTAAACTGACTATACCACAAACATTAAAAGCATGGTCAGTAGGTGGTTTTGTAGCTGGGTTGTCTGCACTTGGCATGGTTTATGTCTTATATTTATTAGCGCCAATTTTACCAGGACTATAAGCTGCATGTTTAATAAACTCTAGGAGTGGTGATATTTTGCTAGTTTCAATGACTGAAATGCTTCGTAAAGCTAAAAATAATCATTATGCTGTTGGCCAGTTTAATATGAATAATTTTCAATGGGTACAAGCGACTTTAAAAGCAGCAGAAGAGAAAAATTCTCCTGTAATTATTGGATCTTCTGATAGTATTATTGATTACTTGGGTGGTTTTAACTTAGTTGTAACTACTGTTAAAAAATGGTTAAAGAAATGCATATTACAGTACCTGTTGCCCTACATTTGGATCACGCTCAAAGTGTGGAACGCTGTAAAGAAGCGGTTGATGCTGGTTACAGTTCAGTCATGTTTGATGGTTCCAAATTAACCATAGAAGAAAACATTGAGCTCACCAAGCAAGTAGTGAACTATGCTCACGATAGAGGAGTTTCAGTAGAAGCAGAGGTAGGGTCTGTAGGTGGCAATGAAGACGGCCTTGTAGGTATAGTACGTTATGCTGATCCGAAAGAATGTCTGCGCATTGTTGAGGAAGCAAATGTTGATGTTCTTGCCGCGGCTCTTGGTTCAGTACACGGACCATATAAAGGAGAACCTAAACTCGGTTTTAGTGAAATGAAAGAGATATCTGAGCTAACTGAAGTTCCACTTGCATTACATGGGGGTTCAGGAATTCCAAAAGAACAGATAAAGAAGAGTATAGAACTTGGACACGCAAAGATAAACGTAAATACGGAATGTAGTCAAGCTTGGGCGCAAACTATACGAGAAATATTAATAAATGATAAAGAAATCTATAATCCTAAAACAATTCTTCAGCCAGCAATGGAAGCGATAAGTGATGTCGTGGAAGATAAAATAGAGTTATTTGGTTCATCCAATAGAGTAACTCACTGAGAATTATAACAATAGACTATACTATAAAAGTAGATAAGCCACATGCAATCAAATGTTACGTGTTGATTTCATGCGGCTTTATTTTTTGATTAGGAAAACCAATAGTATGTAAAATGTAATAAGTTGACATCAGAGGAGGAAGAAATTTGCTCAAACTAAGTAAAATACTCTTACATATCATTTTTTTATATTGTATATACTTACTTGGTAATTGGATTGTAGAGATTTTTAATTTAATTATACCAGGGAGCGTCCTTGGGATGATTATCCTATTTGTATTGCTATTAACAAATGTCATAAAAGTGACCTGGATTGAAGAAGGAACCAAGTTTGTTGTTGATAATCTTGCCTTCTTTTTTATACCAGCCACTGTAGGAATTATTAATTACTTTGATCTATTTGTAGGAAAAGGAATGTTCCTTATTCTCATTGTCTTATTTAGTACCACGCTGGTTATTATTACTTCAGGTCTAACGAGTCAGTGGATAATGTGTAGAAAGGAAAGGAAACATGATTAACTTTATAATTGGATTCTTGTCAATTGTTAGCACATATGGTGTGTATTTGCTTTCAAAAAAAGTGCATCAAAAATGGGATTTTACGTTTACTTTTCCTGTCATTTTATCTACTGTAATAATTATTTTAATCCTTTTAGTTATGCGAATACCTTATGAGATTTATATGATTGGAGGAAAGTGGATTAATGAATTGCTCGGTGTGGCAGTTGTTGCACTTGCATATCCACTTTATCAACAACGTGAAAACTTAAAAAAATTAGCTTTACCCATAATTTCTGGAACTCTTATCGGAGCAGCAGTCGGTGTTTCTACTGGGACATTATTTGCGAAAGTGATGGGGTTTGAGGACATACTTATTCATTCGTTATCACCAAAATCCGTTACCGCCCCTGTAGCGATGTCTGTTGCAGATACGGTTGGTGGCCTTCCAACTTTAGCGGTTGTTTTTGTAATGATTGCCGGCTTTGGTGGCGTTTTTCTAAAACCAATAATTTATAAAGTATGTCGGATAAATCATGTTGTCGGAAAAGGGGTTGGAATAGGTAGTGCCTCACATGCCATCGGAACTGCTAGCGCGCTAGAAAGCAGTTTGTTAGAAGGATCAGTAAGTACAATTGCAATGGTTGTAAGTGCTGTGGTCGTTTCTCTTATCACTCCTGGATTAGTTAATGTTTTATTATAGTAAGTTAATGTATATAGGCATCCTGTCCCTTATTTATTTTAGCATGAGTTTCACTGAAAAGAGCGATGTTTTTTGATGCGTATAAATAGTTACGGTGACAGAGTTAAATCCCACAGGCTCCAGGCTCCCTCCATGTCCTACAAGAATTGCGTCAGGTCGTGCAGGCTTCTTCAGTTGTAACGATAATCCCAGAACTAGGTTCTATTCCTATGCAGAGACTGTTTGGTAATTATTTATAAAAATGAAAAGTGTTCATAGTATTAAGTAGGAAATAGTAATTTATAACTCTATAAAAATCAAGTATTAGAAGATTAATGTACCATTTGATTAGAACATACGCTCTTGATTTTTATTCTTTAATAGCTTACCCTTCATATATCAACGTATAGGAGAGAGTTCCTGGAATTCTCTATTTACAATAGAGTCTCTGGTTTATAGCTAGAAGATGATAGCAAATCAAAAAAGATACGGAGGGAGCGATAGATGTATAAGGGTAGGCTTTTTATTTTTATACTTCGAATAATAGATTGGATGGATGGAAGAAGGCAGGAAATACATTTTATTTTAATGACACTTTTTGTGCCAATTGCCATTGGATTTGGGGTGTCTATGTATATTTATTATTTGAACAACCCCATGTTCAAAAATCCATCAACTATCATAGAGCATTTTGCTAAACCCATATTTATTGGAATGATTACGGTAATACTTATTTTAGCATTTGGACTTTTATTGGCTCATCTCATAACAATGACTCCGTTCAGACGTCTCAAAATATTTAAAATGGAAATGGAATTTGATGCTGCTCTCTCTAGGGAAAAACATATTGCAAATCAATTTTTATTTTCATCAACAATGCTACATAATCATATAGAAAATGTTAGATATTTGCTTGAAAATAATCTATTTGAACTTAAACAATTGGTAGAATTTCTAGCGGAAAGCTATAAAAATAATGCCCTTGAGTATAATAATGAACTTACTCTTGTTGTTGATGTTGTCGCTCCATCAGAAATAAAAGGCAGGGAAAAGAGACTTTTTCAATCGCTTATTAATCAACGTATACCTAAAGCAAACACCGTTTATAACAATCGGTTAATAAGAGGGGAAAATTTACTTATTGGTCATATTTCAATTTCAGATGATGACGAAGCCGTTATGATTGTGAGAAGAGGGTATGAACATCCATTTGATATCTATGATCAAGAGACATTTGAAAGCATTCTTGGTTATGCCAGTATACTATTTGATACAATCACCATGCTACAGGTATTAAATAATGACAATATACTAACTGAGCACAAAGCAAATGATTAATTATTGAAATAATATGGTATAATACTAGTAAAGGGAGGAGTTTTCTATGTCAGTAAAGGAAAAAGAAAAGATGAGTCATAAAGAAGAACAGAAGAAAATGTCTTCTCAAGAACGGATTATTGCCAGTAGATATGGTAGGAATACTAGTGAGAACAGATCAAAGGCTAGAACAATCAATGAATTGTATAGATTAAGGCATAGAAGTAAATTCCGCTGATTTAATTATCTGCGGAATTTCTTTTTATGTTTTCCAGCTTCGGATAGAAAGAAGAGAATGGTCGCGCCTCACGTCTGCCTTTTTCAATATGAAATCCATTAAACCATTTATTCCTTGTAGGGATTATGTTCTTTTCCAAGTAACGACGAGCGATATATCTCATTTTATCATCAACCATCATATCAATCTCCATATAGTCATTTATTATAAATTATGGAGAACTTGAGACTTTTATTCATAGTATCCATTCAACAACTAGAAATCAATTTATGTTTATCGAGTAAGGGGGACGAAACCTGCCTCGTGCTTCCTCATTGACAAATAGATATAATGTGAATATACTACAAGTAAGGAAAGGTAAGGAAAGGGGGTTTGAACATGTTTGAAGCGAAGTTAACAAGTAAAGGGCAAATTACAATTCCAGTCGAAGTTCGTCGGATATTAAATGTAAGTAGTGGTGATCATATTTCATTTAACATTAATGAACATGGCATCACCATTGATAAATCAAATCGGCCGCTCACTATTGAGGAGCGCTTTGCAAACTATGATATTACTACTTCTAATAAAGAACTTGAAGAGAACATGAAAGAATTTGATATGGGAGAAGATAAAGGGGAGGAGCGCTTTTAATGTACCATGCTAAACAAGGTGATATTATTAGACTCGATTTTAATCCGCAAAAAGGTTTCGAGCAAAGTGGGACAGGGCTGGCACTTGTTGTCAGCAATAACTTTTTTAATAAACTCAGTAGTTTAGCCCTCGTTTGCCCGATAACTAACACCAGTCAAGACTTTCCACTTAATGTTAATTTAAATGAGCAAACATCCACCACCGGCTCAATACTCTGTCAGCACATCCGCTCCGTGGATTTAAAAGCCAGAAATGCATATTTCATCGAAAAAGTACCTGATTCTATATTGGAAGAAGTTTTGAACATTATTCATAGTGAACTTTAATGAAACGTTTTTAAATTTTGCTCCAATCTCCTCTATGGTTGCCTCTCTAAAGGTGTGGGGGTTAGCCGTCACTTAGTTTGGATTGAGATCTTCATGTGCTGCGATTTGGTCTGCTTAATTCGGTGCGTTTTACTGTGGATTTTCCCAAGTCTGTATATTTATTTCCCGTGAGTGGAGTGAGTGTTTTCTTTGGAGAAGAACCGTAATAAAAATGATAGAATGATCGAATGATATTTATAGGGTGCTTTTACGTTTAATAAGTTAAAACTGGCAATCTATGAATACCGTTTTATGTGAGGGTAATATATTATAGATGTTATGGTTGTAAATCATGTGACTTCATGTATAGTACAGGGATGATATGAATAATATAGCTGTGTTTAAAATAATGAGTTCAGCAGAAAATATACGATTTGGGGGATTATCATGACAACTGAGAATGAACTGATTAATAAGACCTATTATCGAGGGATTTTAGATGAGAATAAACAAGGTCATGCTGTGAAAATATTGGGCGAGATGTATATGGAAATGTTGCAAGAACCGCGGCCTAGGTTATCTTCGGTTCGGTTTGCGCAAGGGGAAGTTTATTTTTTGAATAATGATTATGAAGCGGCGATTTTTAAGTGGCAACAGCCGATGGATAAGGAGTTTATTCCGTGGGCGGAGAAGAATATAGCGGATGCTCATTTGGAAATGGGATTATTGGATGAGGCGGAGAAGTTTTACAAGCAGGTTGATACGTCATCACTGGCTTTGCAATCTGAAGTTTTATTGCAACTCTTTTCTCTGTACATACAACAAGGTCATCAGGAAAAGGCTGTTCGTACGATTAGGAATGCGGTGAGTTTGAACCCGGATTATTCTCAAGTGACAGAGGTGGCGAAGAGTTATTTAGAAGGCGTGAATGAATGGGATTTTGCTGTTGAACTCGCGGTGAGTGAGGCTTTGAGGTTAAAGTCTCCTTATTGGTTTGAGGTTTTATCAGGGTATGTTGAGAGAGGGTCAACCCGTCATTATGAACCGATTTTCTTCAAAGAGTTGTTAGCGACATTGCTGCAAATGGATGATGAGCGATTTGAAAACTTTACTGAGGTGTTGTGGAACAATTATCGAGACAGTGATATGTACTTGGCTTGGTTGGAAATGATGAACCAGCTCGTATTGGAGGAGGTCGATGAATCTTCTTATGATTGGAAGATTTTGCCGAGCTTATATCAAGAAGGTTATTTCGACCTGATTAGTGGACGGTTTTTAATAAAGGATATCTCAGCTATGATGCCGGATCTTGTGAAAAATTGGTTGGATGTGTCTTATCAAACGGATGATTTGGTTTCTTCAACAGCGGCGCTTGCTTGGGATGAAATGTTTCCAAATACGCTTGATCAGATGATGATTAATGAAGCGGCCTCCCGGTTTGAACGCTCGGATGTTAATGAAAATGGTAGAAAAGAAGGCTTAGAGCTGTTTGATTCTATTAAAGCATGGGCAGAGAGGGAAGGTTTGGCAGAAGATTTAGCTAAAGCGACAGAGCCTATGCTAGAGGGATACAATATGGAAGTCGCGAGTCCTTCGAAAATTCGGGAATTGGTTAAGGTTTCAATCGAGTTTTTGCTAGAACAAAAGGCGGAATTGGAAAATGTTGTTCAAGAAGATATCGATTGGAGTGAAGGGTTGCAAACTAACCTCAAAGATGTTCATGATCAGCTAGGTGAGATGGAAAGTGACATGACGGATGATATCGCAGCTTCGTTTCGTCATATCAAAAATTCAGTGACTCAACAATTGAAGAGCGAGTTACCTAAGCTATTACAAAATTGTTCTCAGTTTATTGAAGAGGATAGTAATTTTTCAACACTTCATGTCGATCTCAATGAAGAGATGAACAGGCGTATGGCCGTTTACATGAAAAACTTCGTCAACGATAATCTAAAAAGTACGATTCAGGACTGGATTGGGGATTGTAAAAGGGAATTCGACATGAGTCAGAGGACGTTTAATGAGTTAAGTGCGACTTTAAATCAACAATTTAATGAAGAAAAGATTGTCCTGCAGGGTGACTTTAAAGTGTTGGATGATTGGCGACGCGA
Organism: Virgibacillus sp. MSJ-26; assembly: GCF_018918075.1. Taxonomy (GTDB): domain Bacteria; phylum Bacillota; class Bacilli; order Bacillales; family Amphibacillaceae; genus MSJ-26. The sequence goes on along the minus strand of NZ_JAHLPW010000027.1, from coordinate 19,532 downwards.
TTTAGAGCGCATGGCAAGAAGCTTGCTTCGCTTTGAAAAAATAAATTTTGTATTGCGAAACACCCCTTCCCAACTGTTGTTGAAAGGGGCTGGCAAATTGGTTGAGTCTATTTCTAGGAGTAAAGAAAAAGTGCATAGTAAATATAAAAGTTATATTGAGAATGCGGACTTTACTCAGGTCGTGGAAGACCTTATTGCTCCATTTATCCAGCAATTGGAGTTGTTTGAGGGATCAATCGAGTGGGATGTTGATCGATTTTTCTCAAATCCACTCGATGTATTGAATGGTGAAATGGAAGAGGCTCAGTTGGCTATTGAAAAGCATCAAGCTGCACTAAACAGAATGCAAGAAGAGCCCGAAATCTATCGTGATCCTCTTACATTGTTTGAGTTGAAATTACGACAGTATGAGTTGATGAATAGGATTGATTAGTTTGATTGGAGGTAAACCCTTTTGGCAAGAGGGTTTAACCTCTTTTTTTTATAACTTTTGATAATTCATTTGTGGTGTTTATGCTATCCTTTTTGGCTGGATGACGGCGCATAGAACGAAATGACGGCACATAGACCGGAATAACGGCGCATAGACCGGAATGACGGCACATAGACCGGAATAACGGCACATAGACCTGAAAGACGGCACATAGGTCGGAAAGACGGCATATAGACCTGAAAGACGGCACATAGAACAGAAAGACGGCGCATAGAACGAAATGACGGCACATAGACCGGAATAACGGCGCATAGACCGGAATGACGGCACATAGACCGGAATAACGGCACATAGACCTGAAAGACGGCACATAGATCGGAAAGACGGCACATAGACCTGAAAGACGGCACATAGACCGGAATGAAAAGCTATAGAACAAGAGCCATGCCGCAGAAGTTCAGACTAAGTGGAATAAGTATACAGTAAGAAAAGCCGCTAAAGAATGTGATGTTCACTATCTAAGTGCGAAAAAATGTTGATTAATAGTTTGGTAGCAAGTTTGCAATACGTTCTTTCTACATAGAGAAATAGACTTAACGCTTTTAATTTCGACAAAATTTTCTCCGACTAAGTAACTGAATGGCTTAGTCTTTTAGCTTATTTTGTTTAAAGTCTATTGTTCCTACTGGTTGGAAGTGATAGATTGAATTCAAATAAGTCTGAAATTTATTAAAAGGAGGAATGACATGAAGTTAAAGAGGCGTACGCAAAGAAAGTTAACAGCTATTTTACTCAATTTTTTACTTATCTTCTCATTACTTATACCTCAAACATCTTACGCAGAAACAAATCCAGATATAGACTTAAACACAATTGAAGAAGATCTAGAATTAGAAAAGGAATTAGAAGAAAAAGCGGAGGAACAAAAGAAAAAAAATGAAAATGACGGTGCAAAGAACACCAAAGAGTTTTCCGAGGCAGAAGGGGGTCTATCACCAAGACTTGATGATGTATATGGTGAGTCTGAAAAAGATGATGCTCATCTAGAAGAAACGAGTGAAGCTGCTGACAATGATCTTATTGATTTATTTGATGAAGCGGATGAACTGGATGTCATTATTCATATGAAAGATTCAGGTTCAACAAGTTTAAATGAGCTTGATACTGAATCCTTAAATCGAACCGAACGAATTACAAAGGTGCAAGAGCATTTACAAAATGTAGCAGATAAGTCTCAAGTTAAAATTTTAAAAGAGTTGGACAAGTTAAGCAAACAAGACGCTGTTTCTAACGTACAACCACTATGGATTGTGAATGGGATTGCAGCTACTGTAACAAAAGATGCCTATGAAAAATTATTAAAACGAGATGATGTTGAAGAGATTTTACAAGATGAAACATATGAAGTTCCTGAACCACAAAAAAGTGAGACAAAACCACGTTTACCAGAATGGGCACTTGAGAAAGTCAATGCTCCGAAAGTGTGGGGACAGTATGGTGTCAATGGTGACGGGGTTGTCGTAGGTATTATGGATACGGGTGTTGAAGGAACGCATGAAGCACTTGCCGATAACTACCGTGGAAAAGACGGAAACCATGAATATTCTTGGGCTGACTTTTCAGGTGATGGTTATGATGAGCCTAGTGACGGTAATGGACATGGGACACATGTGGCAGGAAGTGCTGTTGGTGGTGGTGAAGGGGAGCCAATAGGTGTTGCTCCCGGAGCCGAGTGGATTGCGGCTAAAATTTTTAATGACGGAGGAAGTGCGACCACTTCAGGTATTCACCAAGCGTTTGAGTGGTTTATGGCACCTGGTGGTGATCCAGAGAAAGCACCCCATATCGTTAACAATTCATGGGGAAATTCAAACACATATAATACAGATTTTGTAGAGGATGTGGATGCTTGGGTTGCAGCAGGGATATTTCCTTTATTTGCGGCTGGAAATGATGGACCTGGTTCAGAAACGATTGGTGCACCAGGAAGTTTTCCTAAATCGTTTACGATTGGTGCAACCGATGTGAATGACCAAATCGCATCCTTTTCAAGTCGTGGCCCGGTGACTTGGGACGGGGAGAGTTATGTCAAACCGAACATTTCTGCGCCAGGTGCTGAAATCTATTCGGCTTGGCCTGGGAATAAATATAACACGATTAGTGGAACGTCAATGGCGTCACCACATGCAACAGGCGTCATTGCTTTATTGTTGGAGTCTGATCCTAATTTGTCGATTGATGATATTAAACAAGTATTAACCCGGACTGCCCGCAGTGAGATGCATATGGGTGAGTTGCCGAATATGAATTATGGGGCGGGCATAATCGATGCCTATCAATCCGTCACAGAGATAGCTTTTGCGGGAGAAGTCAATGGTAAAGTAACAGATGATGAAGGAGAACCAATCCCTGCTCAAATTCAGATTGAAAAGGAAAATATTGATTTATCTGTTGATAAAGATGGTGCATTCTCTTTCAAACTGCGCGAAGGGACACACGAGGTGACTATAGAATCTTTCGGTTACGAGACGAAAACGACAGATATTACTGTCACTAAAGATGAAGTAACGGAAGTGACATGGGAATTAGGAAAATCAGAACAATACACTATTAGTGGTAAAGTGAGGGATAGTAATGGTGATCCGGTTCCATTTGCATATGTTCGATTATTAGGTACACCACTAGATACGATGCGAACGGATATGGATGGAAATTTTACTTTTTCAAAAGTCCCAACAGGAACGTATGAGATTATTTTATCAGGGAAAGAGTTCGCGGCTAAACGTGAGGAAGTGAAAGTTGATCAGGATTTAGAACTGAATATATCGATGGGAGAAAGTTCACGTGTTGCGGATAGTTACTGGCAAACTGCTAATAGTCATGTGTCGCGAAATGCATTGTCGGGTGAAGACATCTCACTGGCGCAATTTGAACAAAACTGGACAGAGGCTGTGCGTGGTCATTCGATTTTTTCCTCTCCAGTTGTGAATAAGGATACTATTATTGTTACGAGTGACCAGGGTTATGTTGAAGCATATGATTTAGACACTGGAGAAGCGAAATGGATGTTCCGTTCGCAAGGTCCAAATCGAGGGACACCAACGATTGCCGAAGATAAGGTTATTGTTCCAGGTGGGCAAGAAGGGAAAATTTATGCGCTTGATTTAGAAAGCGGTGCATTAGAATGGGAGACTGCGACGGATAATATACCAGTCTATGAAACACCTATCTATGATGATGGAACGATTTATATCTCTTCAACGATTGAAGGAGATACAGAAGTTGCTGCGCTTGATATCAATGACGGTAAAACAAAATGGACTACAACGGTTGCCGGAAGCAGTTATTTCGGAGCTGCTTTGGCTGATGATCGGCTGATTATAGGTAGTCAAGATGGACAAACATTACATGCATTATCCGTAGAAGATGGGGAAGAGTTATGGCATTTTAAGGCATCTGGTGAGGGATTTGCCTCACTACCATCGGTGGTAGATGATGTTGTCTATGCATTTAGTACTGATTTTAATGACAAAGGTACATTATGGGCGCTTGACGTAACGAGTGGTGAAGAATTATGGAAGGTCGATGGTATAGGTGATACACAAGCAGCCTCACCTGTTGTTTATGATGATGTTGTGGTGGTCAGTTCAGCATCCATTCCCGTTTTAAAAGGATTTGACCGTCACTCAGGTGAATTATTATGGGAAAATAACCAAGTGAATACCACCGTTAATAATGGGGCGGTAACGAGTAACGGATTGTTTTTCATCGCCGATCAGACAAGCATGTTAAAAGTGATTGACGTGATGAGTGGGGATATGCTTGAACAAAGAGGGCTTGACTCCTCAAGTACAGCGACGCCAGCTATCGTTTCAGGACAGGTCGTTGTAGGAGCCGAGCGTAGTTTAAATGTCTTCTCTTCACCTGGAATTCTTTCCGGGGAAATAAATGATGCGGACGGTGCACCTTTAGAAGGCTTTGCTCGGCTGATTGGTACAGATGGAGTTGTGACAGCAGATGAGGATGGACACTTTAATCTTTCAGTTATGCCTGGAGAATATGATGTTAGAGTTGGCATGTATGGCTATGAACAAGTGGAAGAAACGCTCACCTTTCAGTCAGGGTATGTCATGGAAAAAGAATACAACCTTGATGCTGTAGAAGAAGGTAAGTTAGTTGGTGAAGTGGTTGATGCTAGAAGTAGTGAAGTGATTGAAGACGTTAAGGTCAACGTACTAGATTCACCACTTGAAACAACGACAAACAGTGATGGTGCGTTTTCGTTTGATTCCATTTATGAAGGAAATTATGAACTTGTTTTAGAAATAGGTGGATATGTCACAGAAACAGTAACAGCTACGGTGTCAGCGGATGATACAGCTGAAATAGCTATAGAAATGGATCCGATTGATGTGGCTGTGCTGAATGATTATGAGGAAACCGTTACGACACTCCTTGATCGAAACAATATTCCTGCTGAAGAGCGTGAGTGGGATGATATTTTACCTGATATGGATAAATATCAAGTTGTCTATTTGAATGGAGCTTATAAATCAGGTGGATGGCAGCCTGACCAAGAAGATGTTGATGCTTTATTAGAAACTGCTGAGACAGAAGACGTCAGTGTGGTGTTTACAGATGCTTGGGGAATAAACTATGGCTCCATCCAACATTTACAAGAGTTTTATAATGACCCACGAACTGTTCAACATGATTCCGGTAATTCGACGATTTCGTTAAAAATTGAAGAGGAACATCCTATTTTCGGAGATAAAAAAGTTGGGGATAAGATTAATATTGTGAAAGACGGTATGCCTAGCTGGTTTAGTGGATATTCAGGCCGCAATTTGGCGACACTTGGTTCCCATCGCTTAGGTGATGTTGGAACAGGCATTGCCTATAAGCCTGTATCTGAAAATAGTGCCCATCTATTACTTTCATCACATGGAACAGCGTCATGGAACTTACCTGATACACATTGGTTAAAAGACCAACACGATTTGTTGGTTAATAGTGTGAACTACCTAATAGATGATGCAGTGTATGGTCAGTTAAAAGGAAAGATAGAAAATGAGAATGGAGATCCTCTCGAAGCGAAAGTAGAAGTACGTGATACAGGTGTTTCAGTTGAAGCAAATGAAAATGGAAAATTTACGATGCATCATGATGAAGGGCTTGTTGAACTGGAAGTCCGTTTAGCTGGTTATAAAACAGAAGTAATGGAAGTTGATTTTTCACATGAGCAACCTCTAAAAGAAACAATTGTGTTAAAGAGTACAGAAGGTGGCCAAGTATCAGGAATTGTAACAGATGCAATGACATCTTCACCAATTGAACAAGTTTATGTGACTTTATATGATTCAGATAAAGATGTTGTCGATGAAACGGTCACGGCGAGCAATGGATATTATGAGTTTACAGGAATTGACTCAGGAAAATATCAAATAAAATTCAAGCATGAGGATTACGTCCTATCTGAAGATAAATTAACTGTATCTGAAGGAGGCGTTGAACACGATCAAAAGCTTGACCCTGTACCAGAGGTCGCGATACTTGGGGATAGAACGATTGGAGACGACACGCTTGAGGCGCTTTTAGCTGACGTAAATATCGATGCAACAAATTATAGTTCGATTGAAACATTAACAGATGAACTAAAAGCGTATGATGTGGTCTTTTTCAACGAAGCTAGCTTATTAAAAGAAGCAGAGTTTCAAAAATTTGAAGAAGCACTTGATGTCCATCATGTCAGTGTTATTTATGGAGATCAATATTTTAGTGGTGGAGGTATATACACACTTCATCAACTTAATGATGACCCTGCTGTGAGGGATACCATTAATATTCGGGATCGTGCTGCCCAGTATGTGGTGACTGAAGAACATCCTTTATTTGGCGATAGAGAAGCTGGAGAAAAAATAGAAATTCTAAAACCAGATGCTAGTCGTGTCGGCATGTTTGATGAGTATTCAGGTTTCACGCTAGCTGAAATTACTCATGATGATGGCGATCCACATGGGGACGGCATTGGTTATAAACCGAGAACAAGCAATAGTTTAGAACTGTTGATGAGTGGGCACGCCATTGATATCGGTCATTCTGGGGACGATTATACAGATGAGGGAGTAGACCTGTTTACCGACGCTATTCTTTGGGCAGCTAATGAACGATTTCATTCTGTTGAAGGAACGGTGAAAGATAAGAATGGAGATGCCATTCAAGCTGACATCACGGTTGAGTATGAAGAGACAATATTAAGCGACTCCACAACAGAAGATGATGCATCATTCAGTATTGCTGCTCCAGATGGCACAGCTCTAGTAACGGTTTCTTCCTATGGGTATCAGACCCAGTCTTTTACTGTAGGTATTGATGGTAGATTAGAACCATTTTCCATTGAATTAGCGGAAAAAGAAACGGTTGGCTCGCTTGAAGGTTATGTATCGAATCGTCTCTTACTTGATGGTGTAGAAGACGTGCATATTAATGTGGTTGATTATCCAAGGGAAACGACGACGGACGGGAATGGCTATTACCATATTGGAGTGCTTGAACCGGGAACGTATGAGATTGAGTTAACAAAGGATGGTTTTTTACAAGAACATGTGACGGTAGAAATTGCAGAAGGTGAGACAAAAACGCTGGACGTTGATTTAAGACCGTCACCAACCGTTGGAATCATAGTGGATGCACAAAGCTCTAGTGCAGTTACGTTGGCGGATTATTTAGAAGAGCGTGGCTATGAAACAGTGTCGATGTTCTATGATGATGTCGATATGTTGGATGATGTTGATCTTGTGTTTGCGAACTCCGATTATAATAATGATCTTATTCCAGATGAAAAAATGTTCAAAGAATTTCTAACAGCGTTGGATGAAACGGAAACATCTGTTATTTGGACAGGTCAACACGGTGGAAAAGGAAGTATTCGTTATTTAGTCGATTATAAGGGTGACCCTAGTACAGAATACCGTGGCAGTGGTTCAGGCGATATGACAGCGACGATTGTAGAGGACCATCCAATATTTGAAGGTGTCAACGAAGCATTTGAATACACAACACAAAGCGGTTACTATTATGGATTTGATGACTATACAGGAGACATTTTAGCGGATTATGAAAAAGAAGGTGTTGACGACACTGGTCAATTAATTGGACTAAAAGGTCGAACCGCAAACAGCGTGGAAATATTGCTCAGTGGTATGACGATAGGACATGGCTTCCACCCAGGAGATAATAATTTTGATGAAAATCGCGAGAAGATCATCAATAATTCGATACTCTGGGCAATTGATCATACCTCAAGCTATGCGGGAGAACTTCATGGTATCGTTAAAAATGATTTAGATGACACAGTGCAAGCAACTGTGACGGTTGAGGAAACTGGTAAACAAGTGACGACAGACGATAAAGGTGAATTTTTCCTTGGGCTTCCAGCTGGAACATACACGTTAGACATTGAAGCTTTTGGACATCAATCGGATTCATTCACAGTTGAAGTTCAAAATGGCGAGATACTTGAAGAGACATTTGTTTTAGCCTCCGAATCCGTGGGACAACTAAGTGGTGAAATTCGTTCACGAGCCACCGGGGATCTGATTGAAGGGGCAAAGATTGAGATTATCAATACAGAACTATCGGCTGAATCAGATGAGTCTGGAAATTACTCGCTCACTGTTCCTGAAGGAAACTATGATATCCGCGTGATTGCATCTGGCTTTCAACCGGAAGTGCATCAAGTTGATATTACCCAAGGCGAGACAACAAACTTAGACGTAACATTAGCTAATTCAGAAGACATTGCTTTAGTTGCTTCAGGTGCGAATCAAGATCGGTTAACTGGATTTTTAGAGGAACAAGGCTATAGCATCACATCGTTTAAACAAGATGAACTGGGCGTGGTCCAAGAAAATATAGAAGATTTTGCGTTGATTTTGATGAATGATTCTGCTCAAGGGATTAATCAGGATGAATACGTGGAATTTATTGAAGCAGCAGATGAGGCACGTGTCAGTATGTTGTTTGGAAGTCAATTTGGTGGTGGAGCGCTGAAGGATTTAAGAGATTATTTAAAAGATCCGGCATCGACTAGCCAAGGTTTTGCAGCCGATCATATTTCCTACGAAGTGGTAGAAGAACACCCGATTTTTAAAGGATATGAAGTCGGTGACGTTATTTCCATATTAGATAATGAAGGTGGAAATCAACAATATCATGTTTTTGAAAATTATAGTGGAACAACTATTGCAGATGTCGTTCATGAAGATGAAGGACAGATAGGAAATGGACTAGCATATGATTTTCGTTCAAGCGATCATGTTCACTTATTGCTCGGCAGTTTAGGAGCAAGCACTTATGGTCATCCAGAAGATCAATGGACAGATGATGCAAAAACAATTTATGTTAATGCGATTGACTGGGCACTGAGTGCTTCGCTTGGTGAAATAAAAGGTGTAGTTGAAACGGACGATGGCAGACCTATTGAAAATGCGACGGTGTCTATCGAAAGTGAAAATAAAAAGGTGCAGACGAATGACCAAGGTCGTTATACACTTGGCGTTGGTAGTGGCGAATATGAGGTTTCTGTAAGGGCGCTGGGCTATAAAGGTGCAGAAGAAACGGTTGTTATTGAAGAAGTTGGCGATACGGTGGAGCTGAATTTTGCGTTAGAAGCCGAGGAAGAAACATCTTTGTATGGTGAAGTTACAGACCAAACAACAAATGAAGGCCTTGAGGACGTTGCAGTGACAATGACTTCAATGGAAAGCGACTTCGAACTTTCAACTCAAACAGATGAAGCAGGAGCTTACCAATTCACAGATCAAATGTCTGGGGAATTTGAAGTAATCTTTGAAAAAGAGGGATACAACTCCGCAACAGAAACAGTTAATTTAGAAAGCGGCGAACATAAGGAGCTACAAGTGGTGATGAGTGAATTTAATATCGCTGTTCTCAGTGATTATAAAGAAGAACTGAGCAGCTTCTTAAAAGAACAAGAACTCGCTGCTGTTTCTGTCGATTGGAGTATTATCGAGCATGTTGATTTATATGATGTCGTTATCGTCAATAAAGGTGATGGTACGAAAGCACAAATGGAAGAACTTGTTGAAATGAGTGATGAACATGAAACGAGTCTTGTCTTCCTTGATACATGGGGGCCGGATGGTTCACTAGAATTGCTAGAGGAAGCACTTGGATATCCAACTCTCGACAATCAAGGATATGACGAAGATGATGTTATGCTTTATACAGAAGAGAGTGACCATCCGATGTTCGATGGATTTGACTCAGACGACATCAATATTTTAACTGAGAAAAGTCCATATGCTACCTTTGCTGATTATGAAGGAAGTGTCCTCGGTGGGTTATCTGTCGGTGATACTGACAAAGGTGCAACAATTGGATTTGAGCCACGTAGTAATCAACATGTCCACTTGATCCTATCTTCTTTTGCAGTAAATAATATGGTAGGTCCTGATCGTGGCTGGACGGACGATGGAAAGAAATTATTCGTTCAAGCTGTGGAATGGGCTAAAGACGTCGATTTGGAAGGAGAAGGTCCAGAATTAACGATTGAAAATCCAGTAGATGGCGAACGAACAAATAAAGAGGTTGTCACCGTCGAGGGAATTGTAGAAAGTGAGAATTTAAATTACGTTGAAGTCAACGGGGAAAAAGCAAATGTAACAGAGGACGGAAGATACTCCAAACGCATCATGGTTGAAAATGGCGAGAATACGATTGAAGTGGTTGCAGTCGACCAGACAGGATACTCGACAACCGAAAGTGTGACGATTGATGTGAAATATCATGCTCCAGAGATTGAAGGACTCACACCAAACGAAGACCAATACGTGAATACAGGTGAAGGTGTGAAAATAGAACTTGACAGTGAACAAGGAGCGCGCGCAACTTTTGTCATCCATATGCCATTAACCAATTCAACAGGTGGTTTACAAAATGTAACAGAACTACCAATGATGGAAATGGCAGATGGACATTATGTTGGATACTGGACAGCAACGGATGTCATCGCAGAAGGTGCAGTGATTGAAGTGATTGTTCAGGATCGATATGGGAACGTCACCCGCGAGAAAGCAGATGGTAAGCTGTTTATCAATGTAGAATAAATAAAGGAAGACATATAAGTAAACTAGTACCTATAGATTGGACACTTGTAAAGAGCGTTTAATCTGTAGGTACTTTTTTTGCCAGCACGAATGGTTAAATCGTTTTATAACCGGATGACTAATCATATATAGCATCAAAAGTATCATTTAGAACTGAGCGGTTTCGTTATATTCACATATTCTAGCAGCAAGAGATGAGTGCGCATAGACCGAAAAGACGGCACATAGAACAGAAAGACGGCACATAGACCGAAAAGACGGCACATAGAACAGAAAGACGGCACATAGATCGAAAAGACGGCACATAGACCGAAAAGACGGCACATAGACCGAAAAGACGGCACATAGACCGAAAAGACGGCACATAGACCGAAAAGACGGCACATAGACCTGAAAGACGGCACATAGACCGAAAAGACGGCACATAGAACAGAAAGACGGCACATAGAGCGGAGTGACGGCGCATAGAACGAAATGAAAGGCTATAGAACGAAAACGATAGCGCAGGGTACTCGCTCTATATATAGGGTCAGTTCTCATTACTGGTATACAGGCGATGTGGTGCGAGGAAATTTGATTCATATAAATTTTAGTAGATTGACATGCTCAATTTAAGTTTTGGGGTTTAGCCGTAACAGTACTAAGAGTGGGAACCTACCAAACTCCGGTTTAGCTAATAGAATTAGGGTACGACCCTAACGATTTTACCATTTATTTTGCAATACGATTTATCTTACTTTGTAGCTCCGTTCCCATTAAATAAGACTCAGATCCACCAAGAATCTGAGCCTTTAAATCTATCTTTTATTCTTGATTAATGAAGAGTCTTCCATCTGTCTTTTGGCGGGTGATGTTACTGTAGGCGCCATCTATAATGAATTCGGTTTCGGCGATTGGCTAGCAATAGTAGTAATAAGGATAAGAGTTGTGATAGCAACAATTACATTTTCTACATGGACAATCGTTATAATAATAGTAACTTCTGCATCTGCATACCGGTACATAATAATAGCATTTTTGGTGACATGGAGAACAACAATTTCTATATTCTCTTCTTTTTTTGCATCGACTGCAATAACACATAATGATTCACCACCTTAAAGAAGTTACTACATTATACGTTGGTATCAATGGTTTGAGTGGTCGAGGCAACCCGCAATGACGTAATTTTCTTTATAAATAATAAAATAATCCACGACTACTTTCCCATCCCTAAAAAGACTCATTATCTACTCCTATTCACTATACAATTATGAAATCACTACAATTGGGAAAAGCGTTTGTATGCACATCTAATCTATGAGTCTAGGTCGCACCACGTGAAGCTCGCATCCTAGAAAAGTTACGGCTAAACCCCACAAACCTTAAAAGCAATACGGTGCCAGGCACCCACACTATTCTGTTGTGTCGGTATCTAGTACAAGGGTAATTTACTTGCCATTTACATCAAACTCCCATAGTATGGACTATTGTCCACTGTTATTTTGAATAAACGGAATTTTTTTGTAAATGGAGTGATGATAATTAATAAGCTGCTTAAACCTACCATAATATCAGTCTCTATGGCTACGGTTATGGCCGGCGCTGCTATTTCTCCTGCACTTGGTCTCATTGCGGAGGCATTTCCAGACGCGAGTGAAACGGTGATCAAATTTATTTTAACGGCGCCATCTATTATGATTATTCCGTTTTCCTTCTTATCGAGTTATTTAACTACAAAACTAACAAAACGCACAATTATCTTGATGGGGTTAATCATCTACTTAATTGGGGGCGTCGGTGCTCAATTAATGTCAACAGTCGAGTGGCTGATGGCCTTTCGTTTGCTATATAAGCGACATGGATAAAGGCATAACCAACCCCACACCCGCACCTAATTAATGATTATTTCACTGGGGCAGAACGCACGAAAATGATGGGCTATAATTCTGCTTTTAGTAATGTCGGTGGCATAATAACGATGCTGTTAGCGGGGTGGCTGGCAACGTTCGGGTGGAGAATTCCTTTCAATGTTTACTTTTTGGGGCTGTTTATTTTCATTATGGTCTTCTTTTTCCTGCCAAAGGGTGAGGTACAAAAACCACTTGATCATGGACCAAAAAGGAAGATTCCGTTGGCTGTGTATGGATATGCTCTTGCGATGGGTGCGATTATGGTAGCTTATTATTCTATCTCAACAAACATTGCACTTTACTTGGAGCAAAATAATTTGGGTGGGGCAACGCTTGCTGGAACCGTTGTTTCATTTACGACGGTTGGCGGAATGATTACGAGTTTATTACTTGTTCAAATTGAAATGACATTTAAGAAATATGTAATTCCTGCGATGCTGTTCACTATGGGGGGGTCGCCTTTCTCATTCTAGCGTATACAACGAGTGTGCCGCTTGTGATGCTTGGTGTTTGTATGGTTGGATTTGGTCAAGGGTCATTATTTCCAATTATCACATTAAGAGCGTTGGATCGAGTTCATTCTCATCAAGCCGACCGGGCTGTCGCTTTAACATCCAGCTTTACATTCCTTGGCCAGTTCATATCCCCCCTTATCCTAGATGGTGTAGGGAAAATAGCTAATAGTACTGCGATTCGATTTCAATATGGTGCACTGGCTGTCTCGGTTTTTATCGTTGTTTTAATTAGTACAGTATATCTTTTCCCGGTCAAGGGAAGTGTTGGAAGCATCGGATTAGTTAGCAAAGCAAGCACAATCTCCGCCGTCTGGGATCGCTCAAGGCGGATACTTGTCCCAAAGAAGATACGAATATTGTTCCATTAATATTTAAGCACACCATCTCACAATAGAAGTTGGTGTGCTTTTGTTATTAATAATCTATCCCTTAAACCTCCGTCGGGGGCTTTAGGATATAGCTGTAACCACTAAAACTATAGTAAATAAAATAAAACCCCTATTCCGATTAAGGCAAGTACCAAGAAGATACTTCCTAATAAAGTGAAGAGTGAACCGCGCTGAACAAATGTATCTATCATTGCTTTTTCGGGTCGGTTTGGATTGAAAAGCACATCTACTTCTGTGCCGATCGGTAGTCCTGGTTGTTGTGACATTGCGGATTTGTATGTATATGTCGTTCCTTGGACTTCGTAAGCCACTGTTGGGTGTTTATCTGGAACGGTCCTACCTTCGTACAGTTTATCTATGAGTTCATTAAAATTTGAGTGTTTTAAGAAAGAGCTTTTTTCACCACGTACGATGACCCCAGTTGTTCGTTCATATTTCTTAGCGATTTGTGACCGGATAAAACCGATGCTAAAAAAGATTACCCCTAATAAGAAGAAAGGACCAGCGATTGTCCCTACTATAAGTATGTGTTCGTCCATAACAGACCCCCCTGTTTCTATAAATATAGCACATATGTTAGTACGTGGGTGCCAGGTACATAAACAATTCTGAATTGTGTTGGTACCTGGCACCTATCTTACCTTGAACGGACCATCGTTTTGTTTTCCTTAAGCTTGAAGGAAATGATGAATCCAATAATGGCAGCGATTCCGGCGACCTTAAAGGATACGTTCACACCGTGAATAGCTCCGACTGCTGTATTTTCGGGTATGGCGGATGTGGACATGATGGTCACTAAAACGGCGGTGCCAATGGATCCGGCGACTTGGCGGAATGTGTTGTTCATGGCTGTCCCGTGCGGAATCAGATCATTAGGCAGCTGGTTCAGGGCCAAGGTTGTCATCGGCATCATGACCATGGCTATTGAAATCATTCGGATGGCGTTCATGCTTGCGAGATACGTGAAGCTTGTATCCATGGATAAATTCGTGAACGCGAATGTCGTTACACCTAGCAAGAAGAGTCCACCTCGAGCGAGCCATTTTCCACCAAATTTATCAAAAAGATACCCAGTAATTGGATTCATCAGTCCCATAATGATAGCGCCGGGTAGGAGTACAAGCCCTGATTTTAATGCGGAGAATCCAATCATATTTTGCATGTATAATGGTAAAATTACGTTCGTACCAATCATCGCTGCGAAGACGACCATTCCAAGGCCTGTCGCCAATGTGAAGATGCCATATTTGAATACCCGGAATTCGAGCAGGGGCTCTTTTAATTTCAATTGTCTTGTAATGAACAGGTAGAGTGATATGACTCCGACCACTATGGCTAAAATGACTTGGCTACTTGACCATCCCATGTCACCAGCAATACTAAAACCGTATAAAAGGCCGCCAAAACCAATTGTCGATAGGATGACTGATAATATATCTAGCTTGGGTTTTTTCAGTTCTGTCACATTTTTTAATAAAAAGTATGCTGCAATCATGTCGAAAACAGCAATCGGTAATACAACATAAAAAACACTGCGCCATGGAAATTGATCAACAAGCCAGCCTGATAGACTTGGCCCAATGGCTGGTGCGAATGCGATGACGAGTCCGAATAGTCCCATCGCCGTTCCTCTTCTTTCAACGGGAAAGAGGAGAAATAAAACGGTTTGCATGAGTGGCATCATTATACCTGCGCCTGACGCTTGTAAAATCCGTCCGACCATTAAAAATGAAAAATTGGGAGCGATGGCGGCGGTAAATGTTCCAAGCGTAAACAATCCCATTGCAGTGAGGAAGAGTTTTCGTGTCGTGAATCGATCGATTAAAAATGCGGTTACGGGGATCATAATTCCGTTAACAAGCATAAATACGGATTGAAGCCATTGTGCTGTATTCTCGCTTAAATTGAGGTCCTTCATGATCGGTGGGAGCGCCGTGCCGAGAAGGGTTTGATTTAAAATGGTGACGAAAGCACCTAATAATAAGACCGCAAAAAGCGGGATGTTTTTCTTCCAATTAAATGTTTCTGTATTCATGACATACCAACTTTCTACCCCGTAGAGTTAATTCAACCTACTAAACAATGCTATCATACTGGGAAAACGAAGAACAATTATAAGAATCAGTAAATTCTTTTTTTTCGTGTGATTGCCTTAGAAGTGTCGGTGTTTTTGAGGTGGATGTCGAGTGTGAAAATGTTGATGTTACAGTGTTTCGGAAATGGTGAAAAGTACCCCCTAATCTCAATGGGGCAGGTCAGTCTTGCTTTGTTAAATGATTTCTTGCTGTAACTGAAACTATTTTAGATTGCTTGAGAAACATTAACTTGGAAAGTCGGATTACTTAAAAGAAATCTGTGCTGAGTTGATAAGCACTAAATTACGGATGACGGAATATAGAGCATTGACGAAAGGTTATAGAACCGGATGAAGGGCTATAGAATGAGATGAAGGCGCATAGACCGAGACAAAGGCGCATAGACCGGGACGAAGGCGCATAGACCGAGACGAAGGCGCATAGACCGAGACGAAGGCGCATAGACCGAGACGAAGGCGCATAGACCGAGGTGAAGGCGCATAGGCCGAGACGAAGGCGCATAGACCGCGAAAAATGCGCGTGGAACTAGTCGCTGCCGCAATCATTTCATGTCGATGGGATCGTTGTTTAATAGCCGTAGTTATATGAGGAGTGTGGGTTGTGTAGGATTCGACCTGGATTCATAGATTCGATGATTTTCTTGAACGATTTTTCCACTGGTACTCCGACTTTACCGTTTCCCCAAATACACTACTCCGCGATTACCTGCCAAACAAAAAAATTCCCTGGTAGAAAAGATGACGATGAATTGAGCTGGTTTTTAGAGTTCAAATAATCTTCATAATGCGGGTGACGATGAATTGAGCTGATTCTTCGAGGGCAAATGATCTTCATAATGCGGATGACGATTAATTGATCAGCTTTTTCGAAAGCAAATCATCATCATAAGGTGGTTGACGCAATTGACCCATATTCTCACACCAAAATGATCTTCATAACTTAAATAAAAGGCAAAAAGAAAAGGTTACCCCTTCTAAATTCTCATTTATCTATCAACATTCTAATTATTTTACATATAATTTTTAAGAGGTGATTAAATATGGCGAGGGTACCTTATACCGAGAAGGACGTGGAATTAGTAGCCCGGATGATGAGAGCGGAGGCAGAGGGTGAAGGAAAGTTAGGGGAATTGATGGTTGGTAATGTTATTGTGAATCGGCTGGTGGCTGATTGTTTGGATTTTAATGATTTACGGTCGATATCGGATGTCATTTTTCAAATACAAGGAGGAAATTATTCTTTTGAAGCGGTTCAGAAGGGGAATGTTTTTTACAATCGAGCGAGGGAAGTGGAAAAAAGGTTAGCGCGGGATGTCTTAGAAAGGTGGAGGCAGCATCCTTCTAGTTATGCACTGTGGTATTTTAATCCGTATGCACCGTGCCCTCCTTCATGGTATGATCAGCCGTTTACGGGACAATATAAGTTACATTGCTTTTACGAACCGGCACCAAATACATGTGAAAGTGTTTATATGAGATAGAATTTAGTTTAAAGAATTTTAATTATGTTCGACATAAGCGAGTGGAACGCCTGATTGGTGGTTTCCACTCTTTTGCTTTGAAAAGGGAGAAAAAATTGTAAAGTATTGTGGCGATTGTTTGGCTAAACAGAATTGCAAGTGAAGCAGACTTATTATATAGTGTGCTTTTTTTATTTAAAGTGAATATGAATAAATATGAACCTTTTTTTAGGAGTGGGATAGTAGTCATGATAAAAAAGTTTAAAGTAACCATTATACTGCTGGTGTTAAGTTTAATCTTAGTTGCTTGTGGAGATCCAAAGGTGGGGGACATGTTTATGTTGAAAAGGAATACTTTGGGTGGTATGAATGTCAACTCTATGGAAAATACAATGAATGAGTTGAAAGCTCTTGAAGAAGTGGGAAATCCAGACTCTATGGAAGAATACGTCGATTTTAATGAGATTCCTAGTTTTAGTGTTGGTACCGTAGTAAGAGTGATAGAGACTAGGGAGAAAGATCGCATGGTTCAGATTCAAAACGTGTATCCAAAAACAAAAAGTATTATGAAAATGTGGATTGACACTGAAGAATTAAATAATGCTTTGAAATAGCGAGTTCATGTATTTTGGCCGACGTAGAATGTGGAGGAAGGGATATGTAAAGGGCGTTTTGATAGTTGTGAAAAAAGAGTTGTTATAAGAAAACACCACTGAATAAATATCACTTTACACATTTTAAGGTAAGGTGATATTTATTTCTGATATGATAGAGTTAATTTAAAAGAAAACAATGGGGGAACAAGAATGGCAAAAGAAAGACTTATTATGGACGTAGATCCGGGAATTGATGATTCATTGGCGATTTTATTGGCGTTAAAGTCACCTGAAATCATCGTTGAAGGAATCACGGTTGTCAGCGGGAATGTTGAACTTCACCAAGCTACAAAAAACGCAATGAAAGCTGTTGACATGTCAGGGGCTTGGGAAACGAAAGTGTATAAAGGAATGGCATTGCCCCTAGTTAAAGAGTACATCGATGCGACGGATACTCACGGCACTGATGGGATTGGTGAAAATTACTTCCCGGTGCCGAGTCGAACGCATGAAGAAGAGCACGCGGTCGATTTTATTTTAAATACAGTTAGGAATAATCCAGGTGAGGTCACTCTGTTAGCTTTAGGACCTTTGACGAATATTGCAGCAGCGATAGAGAAAGATGTTGAGACGATGAGAAAAGTGAAAAAGCTTGTCCTAATGGGAGGGACAGCAAGGCATCAAGGGAATTGCAGCGCGGTGGCGGAGTATAATTTCTGGGTTGACCCCCATGCAGCGGAAATATTATTTTCTTCAGGCATCGAGGTCACAATGGTCGGGCTTGATGTGACACATAAAATCGTGCTGACACCTAATCTACGTGAGCTTATCAATCAATTCAATAATGAATTATCTCGCTATATATTTAATATTACCCAATTTTACGTTGATTTCCATTGGCAACAAGAGCGAACCCTAGGCTGTGTTATCAATGATCCATTAGCTGTGGCGATTTTGGTTAATCCGAGCCTCGCTCAAACGAGAGATGCCCATGTTGATATCGTCACGGAAGGCAAAGCAGAGGGCCAATCATTAGTTGACTTTGGTGGTGTCTGGACAGATGGGAAAACCAATGCGAAAGTGTGCATGGATGTCGATGCCAGGAAATTTTTCGAGTTGTTTTTAGGGCGGCTTTTCCCGGAACATGCGGATGACATTGAGTTGGTGCTGGAGAAGCAGTGCTTTAAGTAGAGTGGTTGAGTGTTTGATAAGGAAGATTTTTTCGAGTATCGGTTATTAGGTGTAGTTTATCATGCATACCAGAAAGACAGCGCATAGATCGAAATGACGGCACATAGACTCGGCAGGACGGCACATAGACTCGGCAGGACGGCACATAGATCGAAATGACGGCACATAGACTGGCAGGACGGCACATAGATTGAAATGAAGGCACATAGACTCGGCAGGACGGCGCATAGATCGAAATGAAGGCACATAGACTCGGCAGAACGGAACATAGACGGAAATGAAGGCACATAGACTGGCAGAACGGCACATAGATTGAAATGACGGCACATAGACTGGCAGGACGGCACATAGATTGAAATGACGGCACATAGACTGGCAGGACGGCACATAGATCGAAATGACGGCACATAGACGGAAATGAAGGAACATAGACTTGTAGAACGGCACATAGATCGAAATGAAGGCACATAGACTCGGCAGGACGGCACATAGACGGAAATGACGGCACATAGACTCGGCAGAACGGCACATAGACGGAAATGAAGGCACATAGACTGGCAGGACAGCGCATAGATCGAAATGAAGGCACATAGACCGACATAATGCCATCTAATCAATTGCTTCATTTTAACCTTCAAAAAAGTAATTCAAGTAAAACAAATGTAGTTTTGAAGAATGCGGGGGAAAACTGGGACAGAGAACCTGTCCCCCCGGGCTTGTCAAATAAAGTGTGTAAGTTCTAATTTATTCAAGATATTTTAACACCCTATCTTTTAGATCATCATGGATTAAAAGTTGGTTCATAACCATCGCCCAGTTTGGTATACGACC
>NZ_JAHLPW010000026.1 GCF_018918075.1 Virgibacillus sp. MSJ-26 | reverse complement strand
ACATATCTTCCCACAGTTTAAAAAATTAAATACATGGGGTTTATTTGATATGCCAAATTTTTTCAATCAATAAATCCTTATTGAATTTATAAGGTTTAGACTTGACTAATCGTAGGAAAGAGGATGGGACATAAGTATTTTAGTTAATGTAAAAGCGAACGTATTAAAGTATATTTTTTTAATATACACTTTTAAAATCAGCGTAGGAAAAATACGTAGACTCCTTGAAAAAGAAAACCACTTTTTCTGCGTGCGATGAATCGCTGTCGAAGTATTCCTTGTCCAGCAGGATGAAAAGCTTAGATGAGACCTCGCAGAGCGTAGCTCGAGGAGGCTCATCAGCGCCTGCGGAAAGCGAAGTATTTTTCCGAAGCGAATAACGCTCGCTTAAAATTGTTCGTCTTTTAATTACTAATACTTAGTTTTGTCCCAACCTCTTTTGCTATTTACATGAAAATGTAATTTTTAGTGGATTAATTACTCTTCTTCAGATTAGGGTTTTCACGTTTTGCCTCTCTAACTCTCGGCTTACGAAAATCACCAGCTATGTCTGCTTTCTTAAATTCCTTAGTATAATGTACTTCCTGTGCATCTGATAATTGTTTATTGTTTGTTGGTTGATATTGGGTATTCCTCAATATATACACCCTTTCTATGAGAAGTTATCCTCCCAATAAATGTACCCAGAAAGATAAATGATGAAACATAGAGGGGGTAGAAGTCACACTAAGAAAGCGCTATACTTAAGGGTAACTAGATATATTAGGGGTGACATTATGAGGGAAGTTGTGATTGTTGAGGGGGCACGTACGGCGGTTGGCAAAAGAAAGGGTAGTTTCTCAAACTATAGATCCGATGAATTGGCCGCAGTCGTTTTAAAAGATTTACTTAAGCGCACGCCTGTATCTAAAAACCTGATCGAAGACGTTATTTTAGGATGTGTCACTCAAGTCAATGAGCAGGGAGGAAATGTAGCACGTACAGCGGCCTTGATTGCAGGTTTTCCAACGTCGGTACCAGGCGTGACGATTGATAGGCAATGTGGCTCAAGTCAGCAAGCGGTTCATTTTGCAGCTCAAGCGATTGCTTCAGGCGATATGGATATCGTTATTGCCGGTGGCGTTGAAAATATGACACGTATCCCGATGTTTTCAAATATGCCTGACACTAAATCGAGTAAGCAACTCACCAATTCATATGAAATTGTCAATCAAGGTATTTCAGCTGAGAAAATTGCAGATAAATGGTCATTTTCACGAGAGGAACTCGATCATTTTTCGTATGAAAGTCATCAAAAGGCTTTAACGGCGATAAAAAATGGACATTTTAAAGAAGAAATTACACCGCTTGATGTGACTGATAAAGACGGGAATAAGTTTGTCTTTTCGGAAGATGAGGGTCCTAGGGAAGATACGACTGTTGAAGCGCTCAGTGGGCTTAATCCTGTTTTTAAAGAAAATGGCAAAATCACCGCCGGCAATGCCAGTCAGATGAGTGACGGAGCTAGTGCGATTTTAATCATGTCACGTGAAAAAGCGGACGAATTAGGATTAAAGCCAAAAGCGAGGATTGTTGCCCGCAGTGTCGTTGGGTCAGACCCTACCTTAATGTTGACCGGTCCGATTGCTGCTACCGAAAAAGTGTTGGATAAAGCAGGTTTAACCATCGATCAAGTAGATCTTTATGAGGTGAACGAGGCATTCGCTCCTGTCCCACTCGCTTGGTTAAAAGATACAGAGG
Source organism: Virgibacillus sp. MSJ-26 (assembly GCF_018918075.1). Classification (GTDB taxonomy): domain Bacteria; phylum Bacillota; class Bacilli; order Bacillales; family Amphibacillaceae; genus MSJ-26. The sequence continues at coordinate 35,121 of NZ_JAHLPW010000026.1, read as the reverse complement.
CTGATCCGGAAAAACTCAATGTTAACGGTGGAGCCATTGCTCTCGGTCATCCACTAGGCGCAACAGGGACAAAATTACTTGTCTCATTAGTGAATGAACTTGAACGTCGAGAAGGAAAATACGGACTTTTAGCTATTTGTGAAGGAATGGGAATGGCAAATGCAACAGTGATTGAGCGGCTGACTGAATAATTGTATTATAAAAAGATTAGGTTAAAGTTAAACTATGGCGAGAAGTTGAGAACTTTATTAACATCTCTGAAACCTTGCTCGTAAGCCATTCTAGGTAGAGTGCGGCCGATAGCCTATCTGGAAAGTAGTATGCGCTCGATTCCAGGGAGCGTACCGCCGATAGCCTCTCTGGAAAGTAGTATGCATTCGATTCCAGGGAGCGTACCGCCGATAGCCTCTCTGGAAAGTAGTATGCATTCGATTCCAGGGAGCGTACCGCCATCAGCCTATCTTGAAATGTAGGCGTCTGCACTTTGGCGAGTAATTGGAAAGTGAAAGTGGTTGGAATGCTTTCTATCTTTAAAGATTAAAATATTGGCTTAGCCTTTTCCTTGAATTTTTTAATCTCCCTTTGCTATTTTTGTATAAAATCTCCCTTACTTTTGGTATGATATCGTTATGTCCTGAATAGAGGTAAGTTAGTAAGAATCGTTTTAACATATATTAAAGCAAATAGCTAAAGTTGGGAGAGGCAGTTATGGAATGGAAAAATATATACCGTGGCTTTCTTATGGGAGCAAGTGATGTCATTCCAGGAGTTAGCGGTGGAACGATCGCATTATTACTTGGAATTTATGACCGTTTAATTTCCGCTATTAATGGACTTTTTAGTAAGGATTGGAAAAAGCAACTCAGTTTTTTAATCCCACTTGGACTAGGAATTGCGATAGCGATTTTTTCGTTGTCAAAATTAATTGATTGGTTATTAAAATACTATCCTGCTCCGGTGCACTTCTTTTTTCTAGGTTTAATTTTGGGTGTGCTGCCTTATTTATTTACACAAGCTAAAGTTAAGGAGACATTTAAATTTAATCATTACCTTATTTTGATTGTTGGAGCTGTTCTCATAGGCTCAATTAATTTTCTGGATCTAACATCCGGACAAGCTATCATTGAAAACCGCAGTACGGGAATATATGTATTTTTATTTTTCTCAGGTGTTCTAGCGAGTGCTGCTATGATTTTACCGGGTATTAGTGGATCAATGATTCTGCTTGTCATCGGTTCCTACCATACTATTATTAATGCAGTCCATAACTTATATCTAGATGTTATTCTTGTCACAGGTGTGGGTATTGCAATCGGTATCCTTGTCATGAGTCGCTTGATTGCATATTTTCTAGAAAAATTTCATACCGGCACGTTTGCTTGTGTGATCGGGTTCGTCATCGGTTCACTAGTTATCGTATTTCCAGGCTGGCCCGAATCGTCGGGGATCGTGATAGTCAGCGTTGTGACCTTCGCTGCTGGGTTATTTATCGCGTATGTGTTAGGTAAAGTAGAATATGAAAGTTAAAGTGTGCGAGTCATTTCAATATAATGTGCACGTAAAAATAGCAATCATCGATTTGAATGATTGCTATTTTTTGTCATCTTGACTTATTGAAAGATACTCGTATAATAAGACTAATTTAATTAAGGAGGGAATTTGGATGACTCATCCCATATTGAAGGATTTTCCAAATGAATTTGTAACTTCGCGTTTATTAGTTCGTCTTCCGCTTCCTGGAGATGGTGAGCAAGTGTATAAGGCAATCACGAGGAGTAAAGAGGAGCTAAAACCATGGTTGCCATTTGCCCGTAATGAGCAAGCAGTTGAAGAAACGGAAATAAATGTTAGAGAATCCTATGTTGCTTTTTTAAAAAGAGAGGATCTCAGATTACATATTTTTGATAAAGAAACCAATGAATTTATAGGTTGTACAGGATTGCATCGAATCGATTGGAATGTACCAAAATTTGAAATTGGTTACTGGATTGACACGAAGTTCAGTGGCCAAGGATTGATTTCTGAGGCGGTTGAGGGAGTCACGAATTTTGCGTTTGAGGAGCTCGGGGCAAAACGTGTCGAAATTCGTTGTGACTTTAAAAATGTGAAAAGTAAAGCGGTGCCTGAACGATTGGGCTATACCCTTGAAGCAATTCTCAAAAACGATGATGTTTCTCTTGAGGGCGATGAGCTTAGAGATACGTGCATCTATGCAAAAGTTGATAATAAGGAATGAAGTCAGAGCGTCCCCCCCAATGCAGTTATATATCGTCAGGGATCACGCCAAAAGGTTACCCGTCCCCCCTAATGCAGTTATATATCGTCAGGGGTCACGCCAAAAGGTTACCCGTGCCCCCTAATGCAGTTATTTCCCGTTAGGGGGCACGCCAAAAGGTTACTCGTGCCCCCTGATGCAGTTATTTCCCGTTAGGGGTCACGCCAAAAGGTTACTCTTGCCCCCTAATGCAGTTATATATCGTTAGAGGTCACGCATCCGCTGGCGACCTTACCATTTTGTGAATCCATTAGTTCCTCTATAAATACTCATCCAAAAAACCACAATGGTGCATCTGCACTGCATTGTGGTTTGAAAACTAATCTAATTCAAATGTAAGCTCTTCATCTTCTTGAAAAGTAATTTTTGCGTTTTGTAATAAAACGCGGTTCTTTAATAATTTACGAGGTTTGAGATGGTAAATGTGTCTGAACTTTTGTGTGTCAATGCTGCCAACATTGATGGTTGTAATGGCTTGAGGGTTGTATAAACTTGAAATTTGATTTGGGCTTTGCCATTCAATTAAAAAAGGTAACACTTCTTTTCGATAGTCATAATCTGGAAAAAGCATTCTCCATTTAAGTTCCGTTCCGTCAGGTTTATCTCGCCCGCCGTAAAAGGGGCCTTGATAAGGGATATTATTTTCTTCGAAGTGAGCGATGTATTTATCTAACTGGTTTGTTCGAAGTGCAAACTGAAAAGGACCAGCTTTATTTTGATCCAAAACATAAATCAAATGTTTGATTAATGGATTATCAGATTTCCTAGCCTTATCATAATCGCTTACGCCAAGCCATTCTAGATAACAATCATTTGAAAAATGGGCTAGATAGTTGTAAGTACCCCAATTTTCATGTTCTCCGCCTTTAACCGCTTTAATGGAGCCGTCTTGATTATTCTTTTCGTTATAAAAATGCATATGAGTACCTGAAAAAACAATATGGTCTAAAGCTAACATGAGTGATCACCTCGTTTATCTTTTTCAACAATCGCTAACTAGCTATACGATTTTCGTGTTCAAAATTAGGACATGGTGTTTAACTATCTGGGCGCATTCAACTTATTCATCTAGCTCAAGCGCCCAACCCCTCGAGGTCTTAAGCAATAACTCTACGTGGCCAAGAACGCGCCACTACGATTTCTTGCTTAAGCTTTTCGGGGCTAACCGGGCGCATTCGCTTTTGTTCATCCAGCTCAAGCGCCCAACCCCTCGAGGTCTTAAGCAATAACTCTACGTGGCCAAGAACGCGCCACTACGATTTCTTGCTTAAGCTTTTCGGAGCTAACCAGGCGCATTCGCTTCTGTTCATGCTTTAATTGTATAGTGTTAAAGAATTTTTATGACTTATTATAACAGTGATAGTTTATTATAAAGAGTTAGCGAATGACATTCAACTCAGAGGACTTCTGTTGTTTAATTTAAAATACTGCCTGATTCTCATTACTTTTTAAGAAAACTTTGCTATATTAACATTAATCATATAAAGAAGTAGGTGGAAGATATGTCTCAGCCCACGATTTTAATAGTTGAAGATGAGAAAAAACTAAGTCGCGTGTTACAACTAGAGCTAGAATATGAAGATTATCGAACTGAAACTGCAGATAACGGAAAAGATGCTTTGCGTTTAATTACGGAAAAAAAGTGGGACTTAGTGTTACTAGATATTATGCTTCCAGGGTTAAGTGGTGTGGAAGTGTTGCGGAGAGTAAGAAAGTCGAATGACGATACACCGATTATTTTACTGACAGCCCGTGATGAAGTTCATGATAAGGTAAGTGGATTGGATCTAGGGGCAAATGATTATGTAACAAAGCCATTTCAAATTGAAGAGCTTTTAGCAAGAATCCGCGTCCATTTAAGACAATCGGCAAAAAAGGAAATAGAAAGTCCAACCCTGTCTGTCGGTGATTTAGCAATTAACACAGACAGCAGAGAAGTGCAACGAGAAAATGAACTAATTGATTTGACCCCGCGTGAGTATGATTTACTCATTTGTCTTTTGGAAAATAAAAACATTGTCCTCACACGTGATCAATTGATTGAACGTGTTTGGGGATATGATTATTTTGGTGACACAAATGTTGTGGATGTGTATATTCGCTATTTGCGCCAAAAGATTGATAAGCCTTTTACCGATGCCTATATTCAGACAGTTCGCGGGGTAGGATATACAATAAAGGATATTAAGAAATGAAACTACAAACGAAAATTCATCTCTTCTCTAGTGTGTTTATGCTTATCTTGATTGTGCTTATAAACACAGCGATTTATTTTCTGTTTTATAAAGTTTCTGCTGATAGTGAGTTAGATCAACTGGCAGGGCAGACAGATGTCATAACAGAAACCTTGAATAAAAATCCAGATATAGCAGAAGAAGAGCTTTTAAAAGCTTTTTTACCTAATGATGGGATGATTCGTGTTATTGACAAAGATTCAACGACAGTCATACCCACATTAACAAAAAAGAACGAGTACCGACGTCTGGCCAGTTCATATACGACAACAGAAAATAGGAAGATGGATAAAACAGCTAATCAAGACAATGTTGCGGTGATAGAAAAACCAATTATTTGGGATAATGGGGATATTGTTACATTACAAGTATCAAAGCATCTCGTGATTTTACAGGAAAACATGAAGATACTTTTTTATGTTTTACTTTTTGCATCAGTCGTTATGCTTATCCCAATCTTAATTGGCGCGAACATATTAAGTCGCTTTCTATTGAATCCAATCAAGGCTTTGACCGGGGCGATGAAAGAAAATGCGACCCGTACAAAATGGAAGAAGATCAAAGTACACAGCAGCAAATCAAAAGATGAGTTGTATGAAATGGAAAAAACATTTAATGAAATGATTGAACGTTTAAGTGAGAACTTCCAGAAGCAAGATGTGTTTGTCTCAGATGCTTCACATGAACTGAAAACTCCTATTTCAATCGTTAAAAGTTATGCGCAATTATTATCACGACGAGGATTGGAGCATCCCGATTTATTTTATGAATCGGTTGAAGCGATAGAAACTGAAGCAGACCGGATGCAGAAACTGGTTGAACAAATGTTGAACTTAGCTAAAAGCCAATTGAAAACAGAGTTACAAGACGTTGATTTTCTAATATTATGCAGTGAGGTTATTAAGATATTTCAAGGAGCAGCGAGCCGGGATATTGAATTTACAACTTCCCAGCAAGGATTTATCGTCAAAGGTGATCGAGACCGACTGGAGCAAGTTGTTTATATTTTAATTGACAATGCTTTGAAGTATAGCGATAACTCCATTGATGTTCATCTGACGCACGATGCAGAATGGGTTACTTTTACCGTTACAGATTACGGGCAAGGCATTCCGGTAGAAGAGCAAGGTAGAATTTTTGACCGGTTTTACAGAGTGGATAAGGCTCGTAGTCGAGAAACAGGCGGCACGGGTCTAGGCTTACCCATTGCTAAGGAAATCACCGAAGCACATCATGGAGAGCTAAAAGTAACAAGCCAGATTGGTAAAGGGACGACATTTATCTTAAAGATTCCTTTGTCTATTAAAAACTAATCCAATTCTCATCATTTTCTAATCTTAAACACAGGGCCCTGTCATATCTAATGGATAAAATGTAATTAATAACATTAGGGAGGAAATGATTATGAAGAAAAAACTGAGTATGACAATTGGAGTCATCGCGGTTGTAACTGTCTTAGGACTAGGGATGTATCACTCTGACGCCTCGCAAACGGAACCAACTTTAACAACCGATGAAATTAAAAGTTTAATTTCTGACCAATATCCAGGTGAAATTACAGAAATAGAGTTGGAAAAGGATTTTAACAAAGCCGTTTATGAACTGGAAATCGTAGGAAAAGATAAGAAGTATGAATTAAAAGTCGATGGAAACTCTGGCGAAATTTTAAAGTTGAAAGAGAAAACAGTCATGCATGCAACTGAAAATAATGAAGAAGATACCACGGACAATAAAGAAAATAAACAAGACGAAAAGTTAATTTTAAAAGAGAAACAAAATGAAAAAAGTAAGAAAGACCAAGACCAGGATAAACAAACTAAAGACAAACAAGAGAAAAATAACAATGGAGAAGCAGAAAAATCAAAACAAAAACCTAAAGATAAGAATGCAATTATAGATGTTAGTGAAGCATCTGAAATAGCTTTAAATGAATTTTCCGGGCGTATTACAGAAGTAGAACTGGACGAAGATGATGGACGTTTGATTTACGAGATTGAAATTGAATCTGGTGAACTAGAAGCAGAAATAGAAATTGATGCTCATACGGGTGAAGTATTAGTGATGGAAATCGATGATTAATACTTTCAATAAAGGTGAAGTTTTAGAAAAGAACTGTGGATTATAGAATAAATAAAATAAAACCAATTATTCATGCCGCCTAACTAGAAAATACCAGCCCTAGTGGTCATGATGCATGACGGGTTAACTTTCCAATTTGGCATCGTGGTAAGTCAAGAGGATGCAAATGAGCTGATTTTTTAATGAAAACTAAAAAACTGTATTTCAACTGATAATAATTTCTATAAACGGGTAAATACCTTTTATGGCATAACTACGAATAGCCCCTTGTAACAAAAAAGACATAAACGTAAAATAACTGAAATAAAAGCGTTTATTTTTCTATAAAGAGGGTAAATAGTAATAAAGAAATGAGGATACAGTAGGCCATAAGGAGGTATTAAACATCTATGACGGACACAAAGGCAATTATTTATATTAGTGATGAATGTTATTCATGCCAGAAGTTAATGGAAAAGATGGATCAATGGGAGGTCAATTATAAGACAAAAAATATTACATCCAATAATGCAAATAAAAAGGAGTTACAGGAGCACGGTATATATGGCACACCCGCAACATTTATAAAAGCGAGGCAAGAGCCGATTTTAGGCTATCAAATAAATAAAATAAGACACGCTCTCGGTATTCATGCTTAATAAGCGATGTTACACAATCTTAGGATAAATGCATATCCTATGATAAATGAGAGATGAAGGAGGGTGTGTTTTTTATGCACAAACGCCCATTTTTTAATCCAGCCCCATTTCACCAACAGTCATTAAACTACAATGTAAATCGACAACATCATAATACATTGAATCATGTTGGGGGGCTGGAACAATTCCATACTGCTTTTACACAATTTGCTAAACCTAAACAACCAGAAAATTGGTATGAATCTGTCCCACGCTACGGGATGAGTCAACCCCAGCCCCAACCAAACTATATGCAACAGAATCAAATACATCAGAACCATCACATACATTCAGAACCAAGCTACGGAAATCCTTATCCCGAATACGGGCAATCAGACTATGGCTATCCAATGTCAGATGCCGTTGGTGCAAGTTCTAATCAAAATATGCATCAATATCAACAGCCTCATATGGGTGATTTCACTTCATATAATCAACCTCAAGTCCAATCTTTTAATGAACCACCTCCTAAACAGATGAATAACCTACTCAATCAGTTTCAAAATAATGAAGGTCAGATAGATGTCGATAAAATGCTGAACACAGTAGGTCAGTTAGCAAATACGTACCATCAAGTGGCCCCGATTATTAAGCAGTTCGGTTCGCTGATAAAAACATTCCGCAGTTAAATAACACTATACGTAGGTATTTATTTAAGAGAGAAAAGAAGGTAGCTTTTTAAAGGAGAGAAAACTAATGATTGGCTGTATGCTGATTCACGGATATACAGGAGGGCCATACGAACTTGCCCCGCTAACTAATTATCTAAAAGAAAATACGAATTTTATAGTTGTAGTTCCGACTTTACCGGGTCATGGTAAAAACTTAGCACTCGATGACGTGTCCCACGAAGATTGGCTGAATACAGCCGAGGAGACGTTTCTCCAGTTGCGAAAAAAAGTCAATCGAATTTATTTGATTGGTTTTTCCATGGGTGGGATGATTGCCAGTTACTTGGCTGCAAAATATAATGTTAACAAACTTGTCCTTCTAGCAACTGCAGGAAAATACTTATCGTTTAAACAAATTGGCCTTGACATGAGCACAATCTTTAAAGATGGAGTGTCAGGGAAGTTAAATGAAAATAAACTGTTTCAACATTACAAAACAAAACGAGGCGAGGTCCCATTGAAAGCACATATCGAGTTTATAAAATTAGTCAAAAAAACGCGGGAATATTTAAATGAAGTTGATAACCCAGTCTTAATCGCACAAGGACAACTGGACAGTATGGTTCCCTATCAAACAGCGTATTACCTTGCAGAAGAAATCGCCTCTGAAGATAAAGAAGTCATTCTATTCGATCAATCCAAACACCTCATTTGCCTAGGAAAAGATAAAGACGTACTAAACTCAATCATCTATAGGTTTCTAACAAAAGCTCAAGCGCCCGTTTAGCCCCGAAAAGCTTAAGCAAGAAATCGCAGTGGCGGTATTTGCCGCGTAGATTTATTGCTTAAGACCTCGAGGGGTTGGGCGCTGGAGCTAGCCGCACAAAAGTTCAGGGCGCCCGTTTAGCTCCGTTCGAATAAACCAAATGAAAAATGCCTACAGCATGATCTGTTAGGCACTTTTTTTAATCTTTGAAGAAGGAAATGACGAGAGCCTCTTCACCTCCGTATGTTGAAATAAGTGGGCCGGTTTCAGTGAGAAATGAATTTTTAAAGGAATATTGATCCATTATTCTATTTAAGACGGTATTAGCTCGATCTTCAGAATTACAATGCGTCATCGTAATCACTTTATTTTCAAAGTTCTTGGCATAATCTCCAATTTGATCAATGAAACGCCTGATGGACTTTTTATCGCCACGGACTTTTTCTGAGACTTCGATGGCGCCTTCTTCGCTTCCTTTCATTAATAATTTAATGTTAAGTGTCTTGGCAATGGTACCTTTGACTTTATCAAGGCGCCCCCCAAGAATTAAATTTTCCAATGTCTTTAATACAAACAAAGTGGCTGTTTGTTCCACGCGCTCATAAAGATGGTCGACAAGCTGATCAAATGTGTAATTCTCTTTTAATTTTACATGTGATTCATATAAGAGTAGAGCAATTCCACACGAGGCTGTTTTCGTGTTGATTACCTCAATTTTTCGTTGTGGTTCTTCTTCCAGTAGCATATCTTTTCCAGCTACAGCATTGTCATATGTACTGCTGAGTGCCTTAGAAAGACTTAACATGATAATCGGTGTATCAGTTTCAGTTTGTTTGAAAGCTTCGTAGAAATCATTCGGACTTGGTGCCGATGAACGAGGCAATTCATTCGTTTCCTTTATTTTTTGAAAAAAAGTAGGCATGGCTATTTCATCACTTTTATAGTGATCATCCTTGAAATGTATATAAAGGGGGACAACTTTCACGTCTAAAGCATTCCCGATAAGGCTAGGAATGTCTGCCCCTCCATCTGTCATTAATTGAATATTCATGGTCAACACCTGCTTAATTTAATATATATTTAGTATATCATCTTTTACCTTAGCTGTATGGATAGAGGAAGAGGATTTTTTATTTTTTTGCTTTTTCCGAAATTGTTACAACTTGTTTCCGTCGTGTCCCCATTATGAATAAAAATAAGCCAATGATGATAATGGAGCCTCCAAGCCATTGTGACGAGGAAATTTTTTCACTTAAAACGAAATAAGCTAGGATAGATGCTCCAACTGGCTCAAATATAATTCCCATGGATATCGTCGCTGTATTAACCCATCTTAATGCCCAGTTAAAAAGAGTGTGACCAAAAAATGTTGGAATAACGGCCAAGGCAATGAAAATCCACCAGTGTGTCGATGAGTAACCAAGAAATGAGTTTTGGACAATGAGATTATAGATAATCAGGGTGACTGCACCCATACTATAAACAACAAAGGTGTAAGTCATCAACGATAAACGTCTTCGTACACTTTGTCCCATTAAAAAGTATCCTGCTATTGCAATGGCACCAATCAGTGCGAGAATATCGCCAAAAAGAGCCATGCCTCCAATTTGAAAGTCTCCCCAACCAATGATGATGCTTCCAAGTAGAGCAATGACCATACTGATGATGGCGGCTTGAGAAAAGCGCTCTTTAAAGAAGAGATAGGAACCTAAGAAAGTAAAAAACGGTTGCAAAGTAACAAGCACAACAGAACTTACAACAGAAGTATGATTTAAGGATTCAAACCAAAAGATAAAATGAATCGCTAAAAAGAATCCTGCAAGTGCAGAGAGGGTCCAGTCTTTTTTGCGGATAAGTTTAAATTCATTCCGGTATTTCAATAAAATGAAAGGTAGCATAAATAAAACGGCAAATAAGAGGCGATAATTGGCAATAATTGCAGCAGGTGCACCAGCTGCAAGTTTAACTAAAACAGCGGAAGTTGATACGGAAATAACACCTATAAAAATCGCTACATGCGGATTAAATGGTGGCAGCCTCATTGAAACACTCCCTTATTCTCAGTAGACATTTTTCATTCTATCATGTGCGAACTTAAAAATCATGTCGTAACTATAGTAACTAGTGGATATGTAATTGTGATCTATGTTATTATATAAGGACTGTTATTAATGCTTAATATTTTAAGGCTTCTTACCAGAAAATTGGTGATGCCTTTTTTTATGGACAGGAAATACACAGTCCTATCAAATATATGGAAGTTCTTTTAATAAATATCGGGTATTTAATGAATATACGATAAAATAATAGTTGTAAATGGGTATAATGAAAGTACAAGCATAAATTAATTACGATATACTCTTCCAGAATTGACATTAGAAGGTTTCGCCAATCGGCATTAAAATTACAGATATTGTTTACAAAAAGGAGAAGGAATGAAAATTGACAACAACATTTAAGGAATTAGGTATATCTCAACCTATTATGAAGGCTTTGGAAAAAATGGGCTTTGAGGAAGCAACGCCAATTCAAGCTGAAACGATACCACTCGCTATGAAAGGCTTGGATGTGATCGGACAGGCTCAAACAGGAACGGGAAAAACAGCAGCATTTGGTATTCCGATGATTGAAAAGATTGATTCAAAACAAAGAAAAATTAAAGGTATGGTCGTCACACCTACAAGAGAACTTGCCATCCAAGTGGCTGAAGAAATCAATCGTTTAGGAAAAATTAAAGGCGTTAGAACGCTACCTGTATATGGTGGGCAGCATATGGATCGTCAAATCCGCTCATTGAAAGGTGGCCCACAAATTGTCGTTGCTACACCTGGAAGACTACTTGACCATATGCGACGCAGAACGATCCGCACGAACGATATTCAAACCGTTGTACTTGATGAAGCGGACGAAATGCTGAATATGGGATTCATTGACGATATTAAAAATATTTTAAAAGGAATTCCTGAAGAAAGACAAACATTACTATTTTCAGCAACGATGCCAAAAGAAATACGAGATATTGCAACGAACCTTATGAAAAAACCAGAAGAAATCAAAGTAAAAGCTAAAGAAATGACTGTCGAAAATATCGATCAATACTTTATAGAAATACCTGACAGAGATAAGTTTGATACATTGACAAACCATTTGGATATTAACGATCCCGAACTGGCGATTGTGTTTAGCCGAACGAAAAAACGTGTGGATGAAATTACAGAAGGTCTACAAGCTCGTGGCTTCCGGGCTGAAGGAATTCACGGAGATCTTACGCAAGGTAAACGTATGTCCGTATTAAATAAATTTAAAAACGGTCGTGTTGAAGTATTGGTAGCAACCGATGTAGCAGCACGCGGGCTCGATATTTCAGGTGTAACACATGTTTACAACTTCGATATCCCGCAAGATCCTGAAAGCTACGTGCACCGAATTGGACGTACAGGAAGAGCGGGACGCACCGGGGAAGCTATTTCATTTATTACACCTAGAGAAATGGCACATCTTAAATTGATTGAAAAGACGACTAAAAGTAAAATGAAGCGTATGGCACCACCAACAAATCAGGAGGCGAAACAAGGTCAACAACAAATGGCAGCTGATCGTCTACTGCAAACGATTGAACGTAAAGATCTAAAATCATATCATGGAACAGCGAATGAACTCTTACAAGAGCATGACTCCATGACTGTTGTTGCTGCGGCTCTGAAAATATTAACGAAGGAACGTCGAGACGTTCCAGTACGAATCTCATCAATGGCGCCTGTCAGTGTTAAAAAAGCAAAACAAGGCCAAGGTAACAACCGCCGCAACAACAATAAACGTTTCCAAGGTAAGCGTGGCAAAGGCGGCTGGAACAAAGGAAGAAATCAAGGGGGCCGCAATCGTAAAGGTAATTATCAAAAACGCCGCAACCGTGACTAATAAATGTAAAAAAAGCTCCTACTCGCTAAGGGAGCTTTTTTTGTCTAAACGGAGTGGGAGTGTTAGGTTGAATGGGGATGTACTGTGTTCGCGCGGCGGTGCGCCTCAGGCGAGCGGCGGAGTGTCAAACTCGCGCGGGAAAGCATCTCACTTGAGCGACGACGGTCCTCGGTCGCGCGGTGAAACGTCAATCTTGAGCGGAAAAGTGCTTCACTCGCGCGGTGAAGTATTAAACTCGCGCGGGAAAGTATCCCACGCGCGTGTCAGGGCATCTCACCCCGCACGGTAGAACACTCAATCTAAATCTCACTCAAAAAAAGGAGGCTTGAAAAATGAAACAATTTCCGAAAAATATGATTGCGAAAAACGCCATAAAAGCATGGAAATTAACCGCTATGATTTATGTATTGGTGTTATGGCTCCTCACTATCGGTGTTTTTATTTTAACTTACATATTTGAGTGGAATTTTTGGTATGGAGGAGCGGCTATAATGATTAGCTTGCTATGCACTTATCTATTTATTTTTCTGTTTCCGAATATTCGTTGGCGACGTTGGCGTTATGAAGTGTTTGAACAAGAAGTGTATATTCAACATGGCGTGCTAATTGTTTCGCAAACTTTAGTTCCTATGGTTCGAGTCCAACATGTCGATACGAAACAAGGCCCCATCTTGAAAAGGTTTAACTTAGCTAGTGTCACGATTTCAACAGCAGCGACAACACATGAGATTCCAGCATTGCTAGAGGATGACGCTACGGATCTAAGAGACCGAATATCAACGCTGGCAAGGGTGGAAGATAATGATGTATAAAGAGAAACGTCTTCATCCTGCCACGATATTTTTTAATTTCCTTCAGTTTCTAAAAGAATTTGCTCTACCGATTATCCTTGGTCTGTTTACACTTCGGGGACAGGCGCTTTTGTATCTTATTTTTATTCTTGGAGCCATATTTCTAGTTATATTATCTTTCAGTGTGGCTTCGTGGTATCGATTTACATACCGAGTGGAAGATGAGGAATTGAGGATTGAACATGGTATTTTCATTCGTAAAAAACGTTATATTTCCATCAATCGGATTCAGTCTATTAATTTAACCCAAAGTGTCTTTCACCGTATTTTTAAACTTGTGAAAGTGCAAGTGGAAACAGCTGGGGGTGGTGAAGGAGCTGAAGTGTCATTAAAAGCAGTCACCCTACAGGATGGGGAATTATTAAGGGCTGATATAAAGGCTAAGCCCGAATCAATCGAACATAGTACGACAGAAGATGTCCCAACTGATTATCCATCTGATAAAATTTCCGTTCGCCGACTGTTTATAGCTGGAACGACATCTGGAAGTATTGGTGTATTACTTGCGGTTTTTGCCTTTTTGATATCCCAAGCGGAACAATTAATCCCGGATGACTTTTTTGACCAATCGGTACAGTGGATTATTGGATTAAGCCTCACGCTCATTATAGGTTTAGGTATTATTTTATTGATTGTTTTATGGCTATTAGGCATTGCCGGTACAATGATTAAATATGGAAATTTCACAATTACAAAATATAAAAATGAACTCTTTATTACTCGAGGCCTTCTGGAGAAAAAACAAATCACCATCCCACTTAAGCGTATCCAAGCTGTAGGGATTGACGAAAGCATATTACGCCAGCCATTTGGGTTCGCAGAAGTTTACGTGGAAGTGGCTGGGGGCTCTCTAGAAAAAGGAGAAGACTTTTCAACCGTCTTATTCCCGATTTTAAAGCGAGAAGAAATTGAGGCTTTCTTAGAAAAGTATTTACCAACTTACAAATCACCGAGTGAAGAGCTCCACACTCTACCAAAACGTGGCATGTGGTATTATTTAGTTCGCTCATCAGTGCTATTTCTCATTATTACTAGTGTGATACTTTATTTTCTGCCTCAATTTATTTGGATTACTGTTGTTTTATTGCTGATCGGATTGCTATACGGTTTTTTAAAGTATAAAGATAGTGGCTACAACATAAATCATAAGCATGTAACTGTCAGATATCGTCGCGGACTTAGTAGATCGACCATACGAATATTTCATAATCGTCTTCAAGCGGTTGAAATAAAACAACATAAAGTAGAGCGAATGCAAGCATTGGCGAGTGTCAAATTGTCTATTATTGGTTTACTGGGAAGTGGGACACATTATCACGTCAAAGAGATGGAAGGTAAAGAAGCCGAGCGACTATTTGATTGGTATTCCTATCGAAAACGAGATGAAGCAAACTCTAATATCTATTCATAATTTGAGACTCTCACACCTAAAGGGACAAGCTGACTAACGTCAGTGGGATTCTTGAATGTCTCAGTCCATTTCTGCTTTGAACAGCCTTTAAGGTTGGGGTATCCCATTACCCCTCCATAGGCAGTGCATATAGCACCTATGGCTATTATGCTACTGTTACCATAGCATAAAGTTTTTACGTTCAATAGTGTTTTAGCATCTTGATTCTTGACGACACATATTGTTTTACCGATAGTATGATTTAGGCTATCGAACCTCATACAATATTTAGTTTTCAAAAAAAGAGAACTCATCAAATAATTCCAACCATATTAAGTAATCCCAGCACAACTAATCCCCCAAGTACGATCCAGAGAATTCGTTTTTTTACATGACTAGGTAGCCGGGGAATCCTGCGTTTTTTATTCCAACGATTGGGATCGAATGAAACTGTCCCATCATTATGTTTCGGTCGGGATTGTCTTACTCTTGCGGCCCAGTATGGGACAGCATTCACTAAGATTAGAGGCGCAATTGCCAGACCACCAATTAATCCAAAAATATGTCCGTAAATATTAACATTCGGCTGTAAGAAAGTCATGAACACGCCAATCCCAGCGATGACTAGAATAATTTGCGAACTCGATTGATCCATTAAATCTTTACGCAGAAAAATCATATATAAATAAATACCAAACAGGCCAAAAATAGCGCCCGACGCACCGACATGGCTGTAAAATGGATGCTCAGGGCCTAACAAGTAAGTTCCGAGATTTCCAGCAAATCCAGCAACTAGATAAGCAACAATGAATTTGAATTTTCCAAGCATCTGCTCGAGAGCAGGGCCAAATAATACAAGGCTAAATGAATTAAATAATACGTGCGTTAACCCACCGTGTAAAAAAATCGGCGTGATTAAGCGCCAATATTCTCCCTGGCTAATGAGGTAATTATTCCCCGTTCCATACATGTAAATCGTTTCTCCAATCGGTAAGTGCAAAAGACTAATGATAAGCCAAAGGGCTAGATTTATAATAACAATCCAAGAAACAATCGGATAAAGTTGGAAGAACTCTTTAATACTTCGTTCTGAACGAATAAACATTGATTTCTCTCCTTAAGGGAAATTAATTCAACTTTCACATCAATAGGTAAAATTAAAATAGTGAACGAAACCTGAGCTTATACGTCGCTTTACGCGGACGTTCGATGTACAGAGTAAGATATAGACGATAACCATAGCCGGAGCGAAGCCGCATAGATACGGACGAAGGCGCATAGCCCGGAACGAAGATATTTATTACGCAGATATATATCAAATGCGCCGTAATTAAGATTTTGTGGGCTTGATAATCCAGTTGTTAGTTCATCAAAAAGTCAACTGATGTTGTATATATTTACCTCTCTTTCATGATTCTCAGGATTATATGTTAAACTCATTCTGCGAAAGTTGAGAAATTAAGTTATGCAAATGGCGTATTCGGATTTTTATGTGGAATTTAAAAAAGACATACATTAGCGAAAGCTTCATAATACTATATTTTCTACACTATTTTCCTAATGCCTTACAAATGAACATGTTATAATAGTAGTATAATCGGTTGAACAATAAAAATGAATTGAAAGGTTAATAACAATATGATTAAAGGAATTGGTATTGATATTATTGAATTAACGCGCATCAAGAAAAGCATGCAAAAAAGTGCTCGTTTAGTTCATCGTACTTTAACGAATAGAGAACTAGAATACTTTAATAAATTGACTAGTGAATCACGTAAGGTAGAGTTTTTAGCTGGACGATTTGCTGCGAAAGAAGCATTTGCAAAAGCGAACGGCACGGGTCTCGGAAAATTAAGTTTCAAAGACATTCACGTTCTGCCAAATGAAAAAGGAAAACCAGAGCTATTAGTAAAAGGCCACGAATCAAAGAACCTTTTCATTTCGATTAGTCATAGCGAAAATTATGCTGTTGCCCAAGTCATT
This sequence comes from Virgibacillus sp. MSJ-26, assembly GCF_018918075.1. Taxonomy (GTDB): domain Bacteria; phylum Bacillota; class Bacilli; order Bacillales; family Amphibacillaceae; genus MSJ-26. The sequence goes on along the minus strand of NZ_JAHLPW010000026.1, from coordinate 18,337 downwards.
ATCGAAGAATAAACAAATGAAACATAAATCTCAAATTTACTTTAGAACAAGATAGTATCTTTGCATAATCGATAAGGTTGTCTCATATATTTTAGTGCGGGTAGGAGGGAACTAGGTGTTTATTGTTACCGCAAAAGAAATGTACGATATAGACCGCTATACCAAGCAGAAGTTAGGCTTTAAGAATTTGTTAATGGAAAATGCCGGGAGAGCCGTCTGTGAAAAAATTTATACACAAATAACCAAGACAGACAAAATTATTGTTTTTTCCGGAACAGGTAACAATGGTGGTGACGGTTATGTAGTCGCTCGGACGTTAATCAATGAAGGTTTTCACGTGACTGTAGTTCAAGTGGGTCAAGACGAGAAAATGGCGGAAGAAACCTATTTTCATAAACAATTGTTTTTGAACTGTGATGGTTCAATCATTCAGTGTAATGAGGAAACGAATGTTTCAGAGTTGGTTTCTAAGCATGACATTTTAGTCGATGCACTGCTTGGTATAGGTGTTAAAGGCCGTTTGCGAGAACCGATAAGGACGATCGTATCAAAAATTAATCAGGCCGCACGCCATGTTATTTCTGTTGATCTTCCATCAGGTCTTCCTGCTGATGAAGAAGGAACTGAATTCACATCGATTAAAGCCGATTATACAATAATGATCGGAGCTGCTAAGGTAAGTGCATTTCTACAACATACCGCACCATACTATGGAAAGTGGGATGTTGTATCGATCGGCTATCCAGAGAAAGCATTTAAAACGTATGTGTCTCGGCGATTAGCTGGTTCGGAAAAATTTAAAACAAGCATGCCGAAACGTCTCTTTGATGCTTATAAAGGCAACCACGGGAAAGGGCTGGTGATCGGAGGAAGTAACAATATGCCCGGTGCTTTTTCCATGACAGTTCGAGCTGCGATTAAATCTGGCTCTGGTCTCCTAACAGCGGCAACAACAGAAAAAGTTATTGACCGGATGGCCGCTGTTAGCCCGGAAGCGATGTATCTTACGTTAGCAGAACAAGACGGATTTATTTCTTCTGAAAGTCAGTTATCACTTGGTGGATATGATGCCATTGCGTTTGGTATCGGAATGGGACGCGAAGAAGGGACACGCTTATTTTTATATCGAGTTCTTAGAGAGTCTGAGTGTTCACTTATCATTGATGCAGATGGGCTAACTCATATTAAGCCCTATCTTGACGTGATAAGGCAAAAAACGCAGCCCATCATCATGACACCTCATTTTGGTGAAATGGCGAATTTAATGGATGTCAGCATTAAAGAGCTGATCAAAAAACCTTTTTATTACTCATTCAAATTTGCCCGTGATTACCAGGTTTATGTTGTTTTAAAAGGGCGTTACACAATCATTACAAGCCCTTCAGGCAAACAAGCTGTTAATCGAACAGGTAATCCTGGACTTGCCAAAGGTGGGAGTGGTGACGTGTTGACAGGAATTACATTGACGATGGTAATGCAGCAAGACATGGATATTTTTGATGCTTTATGTAATGCCTGTTTTATTCATGGTGCATCGGCTGATATTCAAGTTGAAGAAGCGCATTCTACCTACGACTTAACAGCAGTAGATGTGATTGCTGGATTATCTAAAGCGTATCGTACATTTTTATGAATTTTGTGGTGATGTTCCCTTTGTCCCAGTTTGAAATAATAACAAGAGACGTTTGTGCCTTAGAGGGCAAGCGCTACTTGTTGATAGGAATTGAGGCAGGGGAGATATGTTCATGAATAAAAAAGTCAGTATATGGATGGCACTGCTTATCGGAATGGTACTTTTACTATCGGCATGTGGAGAAAAGTCTCATGAAGATGTTGTGAAAAAACTCGATGGAAAACTGGAGGAACTTGAGGGTTACAAAGTCGAAGCTGATATGGTGATGAAAACGGGACAAGAAGATCAGACGTACGGGATTGATGTCTGGCATAAAAAAGATGATATGTACCGCGTCGCTCTATCAAACACAGAAGATGAAAAGGGCAATCAGATTATTTTGAAGAACGAAGATGGCGTATTCGTCCTTACCCCGGCGTTAGATAAAAGTTTCAAATTCCAAACAGACTGGCCACATAATAGTAGTCAACCCTATCTATTTCAGTCGCTTGTAAAAGATATTAAAGAAGATGAAGAAGCAGAATTTGAGACGACAGACAATCATTATGTATTTAAGACAACGACTAACTATCAAAGTAACAACAATTTACCATATCAAGAAATTTATATCGATAAGAAAGAATTCACACCTACACAAGTAAAAGTGATGGACAAAGATAAACAAGCACTTGTTGAAGTTAATTTTTCAGAGTTTAATATTAATCCAAGCTTTGAAGAAAAAGATTTTGTATTAGAGGAAAACATGGAGACAAATAGCGAAGTTGCAGAAACGTCAGCAACGCCTGAAGAAGATGAAGAAATGAGTGTTGTTTTTCCTGAGAATACGGCCGGCGCGGAGCTGACGGAAAAGAAAGAAGTGCAGCTTGAGGATGGGAAACGTGTTATCTTAACCTATGCAGGTGAGAAGAACTTCACTTTAGTAGGCGAGAAACGCACCTCAGCTGAAGCATTATCCTCTCCGCAAGAAGTTCAGGGAGATATTGTTAACTTAGGGCATGCCGTTGGAGCTTTATCAAATAATGCAATTGAATGGCATTTTGAGGGAACGGATTACTACCTAGCTAGTGAAGAATTAACAAAGGATGAGTTAGTTGACGTCGCTCAATCCGTTATTGGTAAAGAAGTGAAGTAGATGATAAAAATAATAGGAGCAGACTCCAAGGAAACGCGGGTCTGCTTTTGTTTTTGTTGGGATTATTAACTTTTCATTACGGCACTCCTCTTGGGTTGTCGTTCTCAATCATCGTGAGAGGCCGTGTCACGATACGAAAAGAGTAAAATTAGTGATTATACATCGTGAGAGGCCGTGTCACGATACGAAAAGGGGAAAATTAGTGATTATACATCGTGAGTCGCCATGTCACGATACGAAATGCGCAAAAACAGCGATTACACATCGTGATAATTTTTCCGCATTTGCGGTGTCATTGTTTTTCATTTTTTTAACCAATTGATTCAGAACCTCTTTAAAAAGCACTCATGACCTTTCGGACCCCTAGATTCACTGGTAGCACTGTTTCATAAGGATCGGCCTTTTTAACTTTTCAACATTATTCAGTTCAAGTATAATTGAATGTAATAATTTATAATTGGACGAGAGTAGGGATGTTGATTTGGAGGACGCAATTATTAGAGAAACATGGGCTGAGATTAATTTGGATCATATTGGATATAATATAGAACAAATCAAGAAAAAATTGCCTCAAAAGACAAAGATTGTTGCAGTCGTTAAAGCGGATGGTTACGGGCATGGTAGTGTTGAGGTTGCTAAAAAAGCCATTGAATCAGGCGCTGAGGCTATAGCGGTAGCTCTCCTTGAAGAAGCGCTTGTATTACGCAAAGCTTCTATTCAAGTACCGATACTCGTGTTAGGTAGAGTACCAACTAAGTTTGCTCCTTTAGCAGCTGAACAAGACATCACTTTAACATTCTTTCAAAAAGAATGGCTGCAAGAACTGGAACACGGCGCCTTCAAAAAAGAATTAAAACTCCATATGAAATGGGATACGGGAATGGGGCGTATCGGCATAACCACTGAAGCAGAACTCATAGAACTTTTGAGTGAGCTGAGAGAAACTCAAAATGTATCTTTGACAGGGGTTTACACTCATTTTGCAACGGCTGACGAGCTAGAATCTATGTATTACTTTAAACAGAAGGAATGTTTTGAAAATATGCTTGAGGTGTTCGAACAAGAGTGGTCTGAACCCGTCTCAATCCATATCGGTAATAGTGCCGCATCCATTCGCTTCCCTGAAAACATGCATAATTGTATTAGATTTGGCATATCAATGTATGGGCTTTATCCTTCATCAGGTATTAGAGAAAACGGCTTTATTTCTCTTAAGCAAGCTTTCTCGTTACACAGTAGATTAGCACATGTCAAAAAGGTGCCAGCTGGAAGGTCTATCAGCTATGGACAGACTTATCGAGCTGAAGAAGACGAGTGGATTGGCACAGTACCAATTGGCTATGGAGATGGCTGGATTCGCAAGCTCAAAGGCTTTCATGTTCTTGTGAATGGCAAATATATGTCGATTGTAGGTAGAATTTGTATGGATATGATGATGATTCGACTTGATCAAAAGTATGACGTAGGAACAAAGGTTACATTAATAGGTGATCAGAATAATAGCCACATTAGCATGGATGACGTGGCAGAACATTTAGAAACAATCAATTATGAAATACCCTGTATGCTCAACGAACGGATACCAAGAATATATATATCAGAAAAATAAACTCACAAACCATTATATTACCTCTTAAAAGAACGCAATAAACATTTTAAAGATGAATATCTTAAATAAGTCTTTGCAAAGCCGCCCAGGTAATGTTATTATTGAAACAGAATTCATACGGAATTTATAAAAAAATAATACAAAAGTCGTTCATATTGGTGGAGGTGCATGGTTTGTCAGAGAGCTTACAGGAAGTTATGGTCAGGCTACCAAAAAACCTTTTGAATGAGGTGGATGGAATTATGAAATTTGAAAATAGCGATCTTAGCGATTTTATATGTCAAGCAACAAAGAACTATCTAGAAGCTAAAAGAGAAGAACATGTTGAGAAGTTTTATGAATCCATGCAAAAGGGCTATGAAGAGATGGCTAGAATTAATCTCACAATTGCTTCAGAAGCTTTTCAAGCTGAAGAGGAGGCTGAAGACACCTTAGAGCGCACAGTGATCGGGGTGTAGTCATTTGATTGTTCAACGAGGTGAGGTTTATTTTGCGGACCTTTCCCCTGTCGTCGGTTCGGAACAGGGAGGGGTGCGGCCAGTTTTGATATTACAAAATGATATCGGTAACCGTTTTAGTCCTACCGTCATCGTAGCAGCTATTACTGCTCAAATTCAAAAGGCCAAGTTACCTACACATGTAGAAATTGATGCAAAGCGTTACGGGTTCGATCGTAACTCTGTTATTTTATTAGAGCAGATTAGAACGTTAGACAAACAGCGTTTAACTGATAAGATAACTAAATTAGATCATAAAATGATGGAAAAAATTAATCATGCATTACAAATAAGCCTGGGCCTCAAAGAAATGTATGGTCATTAAAGGTAACCCCATAGTTTAGAACGATGGGGTTTTTTTGTAGTTAAGAAAACTATAACATTAAAACTTCTGCGGATAACTTTATACTATAATTGGCCACGCTCAGCTTCAGGGCCAGACTGCTAGCGGTCTTAAGCCATAATCCTACGTGGTAAAAATCCACTGCGGTTTCTTGCTTAAGCTGCGCCTGGGGCTAACCGGGCGCCATGCGCTTTTGTTCGTCTAGTGCAAGGCGCCCAGCAACTATCAAGTTTCGAATGCCTTCCTACGATAAGTCGACTTTGAATCGCTTCGCTCTTCAAGTCTCCTTTATCTCGTCAGGCCATCTTCAACTTGTACGTTGCTAATCGGGCGCCATGCGCTTTTGTTCGTCCAGTGCAAGGCGCCCAGCAACTATCAAGTTTCGAATGCCTTCCTACGATAAGTCGGACTTTGAATCGCTTCGCTCTTCAAGTCTCCTTTATCTCGTCAGGCCATCTCCAACTTGTACGTTGCTAACCGGGCGCCATGCGCTTTTGTTCTGTAAAACTTTATATCACAAACAAATGTCCATATTAAAGATTAGAATAAATTATTTGACTAGGACTATACTCACGTAAATATTGCTGGATTTTAACTGAATTACCTTTAATGTTGAATTATTCAAATATTCCTGTCATTAAATTAAGAAACATATGTTATAATAGCACAAAAAGAAAGAGAATTTTATTTCATAAAAGAGGTTTAAACTTCTTTTATTAGGGTATATGAATAAATATTGGCCTTTATTAAGCTAACAATTAATCATTTAATTTTTAAATATATATGGGGGTAAAAAAATGGAAGATACATTAAGGAGAATAGCAATTGAGAACAGTGACACGATTGTGCAAAAGTGGTTAAAGGAAATACAGAAGTTAAAAGAGAAAAATTATACTTCTAGTATTTCGGACGATCTTTTTGAAGGAACGAATCGGGATTTCGTCAATGTTATTTTTACAAGCATTGAAGATAAAGGATCTATGAAATCTCTAGAGGAATTCTCTGAAAAGATTATCAATCTCGGATGGCCACTCAGTTATATTACAGATGGCCTGCAAGTATTCCGCAGAGTAACGATTGACTATATTTTAACCCAATCGGAGAAGTTTGACTCAGATTATTTCTCAAAAGTTCTAGAAAGCGTCGATACGTGGGTCGAACCCATTATACGCAAATTAGTCAATGAGTATTCTGGCAGCTGGGAAAATATCGTTTCACTTCAAAGAGTGGCTTTGCAAGAACTATCTGCACCACTTATTCCGGTTATGGAAAATATTACAATTATGCCCTTGGTAGGAACTATCGATACCGATCGGGCTAAACTTATTATGGAAAATCTACTTGATGGTGTTATTAAACATAATTCAGAAGTTGTCCTAATTGATATTACAGGTGTACCTGTCGTAGACACAATGGTGGCACATCATATTATTCAAGCAGCCGAAGCGGTAAGACTAGTCGGTTCAACATGTATTTTAGTAGGTATTCGCCCTGAAATTGCCCAAACAATCGTAACTTTAGGCATTGATTTAGCTAAGTTCCCGACTAAGAGTTCTTTAAGAAAAGGATTCCAGACAGCCCTTGAAATAACCAACCGAAAAGTTGTCGACCTAAATGACTCTGATATAAGTAATATAGAAAAAATGATAGAATCGTTAAGGGGGAAAGAGAGAGATGAGAATACCAATACTCAAACTACATAACTATCTATTGATTTCAATTCAAACTGAAATAGATGATAATACAGCAATAAAATTCCAAGAAGATTTATTGAATAAGATCCATCAAACAGGTGCTTCTGGGGTTGTTATAGATTTGACATCGGTTGATATAATTGATTCGTTTATTGCAAAGGTTCTGGGTGACGTGGTATCAATGTCAGACCTTATGGGGGCGAGAGTTGTTTTAACAGGCATCCAGCCAGCGGTTGCCATGACCTTGATTGACCTAGGAATTCACTTACAAGACGTGCCAACTGCTTTGGACCTGGAACAAGGCCTAATGAAACTCCACCAGGAATTGGGGGAATAGTGAATGGACCAAAATTCCTGTGTTACTATTCAAAAAGAATGGGATATCGTAGGAGCCCGTCAACTTGGACGAGAATTCTCCAAAAAAGTGGGCTTTGGTACTGTTGACCAAGCACGAATAGCGACAGCGATATCTGAATTAGCTCGTAATATATATTTATATGCTGGTAATGGAAGGGTTTGCTTCGAAATAATAGATAATGTTGAACGAAAAGGCATGTGTATGATAGCTACAGACACAGGACCTGGAATAAAAAATATCAGTCAAGTGATGGAAGATGGGTTTACCACAATGGGAGGGCTTGGTGCGGGGCTACCTGGAGTTAAGCGCCTGATGGATGAATTTGATATTCAGTCAGAAGTGGATAAAGGGACAACAATTAGGGCAACAAAATGGTTAAGATAAGACATCATCAAGTGGTCACTCGCTATTTAATTCCATAAAAAAACCTATTAAAAATTAGGAGGTTGGGATTTTGTGAGTACCTTAGATACGGAAGTCTCAAATTATAAAAAAATGCTAAAATATTTTATAGAAACACAAGACGAACAAGCTTTGTATGGAGCAGAAAAAATCACGAAAGGTTTCATTAAAAAACATATCTTACCGGAAGAAATCATTAACTTACATATTCAAGCATTTAGTGAACTCTATCCAAATGTCAGAGAAGAAGTGACTTTGGGTATGAACTTTTTACTAGAAACAATGATATCTTATGGTATGGCACATCAAGAAAATCAAGCGTTACGAGACAAACAGCTTGCTTTAGAATCTGAAATATCCGTCGCAGCTGGGATGCAAAATACACTTTTAGCAACGAAAAAACCTGACATTGATGGTTATGATATAGGTGTAATCAGTATTCCAGCCCATCAAATGAATGGGGATTACTACCATTTTATTAAAGAAGAGAATGGATCTATTGGTATAGCTATTGCAGATGTTAAAGGAAAAGGGGTGCCTGCAGCACTCTGTATGTCGATGATTAAATATTCAATGGATAGTTTTCCAGACAAGTCGATGACTCCTAGTAGGATACTTAATAGTCTTAATAGAGTAGTGGAGCGTAACGTTGATCCCAGTATGTTTATTACTATGTTTTACACTCAATTGCTTCCTAAAGAAGATAAAATGATATATTCTTCAGCGGGTCATGAACCAGGCTATTATTATGATGCTGAGGAACAACGTTTTGAAGAAATTAGAACCAAAGGACTTGTTTTAGGTGTAACGCCGGATTTTAAATATACGGAATATGAACGGCATATTAAAGCAGGTGATATGGTGGTGCTTTTAACTGATGGGGTGACAGAAAGCAAAGTAGGCGAGCGATTTATTGAGACCGATGAGCTGTTTGAGGTCATCCAAAAATACGCTCATTTGCCTGCCCAAGAAATCGTTGAACATGTTTATAAAGATCTTGAACGGCTTCAAGGTTTTCAGTTAAGAGATGATTTCACATTAATTATTTTTAAAAAAGAGGTTTAACATTATAGTAAATTGGGAAGATATACTCTGCTTGGAGAATTATTTGTTACATATTTTCATGAAGTAATCTTCAGGTTATAAGTAGGAGGATAAATATGAATTTAAGCATCGATATCGTTGAAGAAAAAAGCCAAATGATTGTATATGTTTCGGGAGAGGTCGATATATATACAGCTCCCGATTTAAAGAAAGAAGTATTAAAATTAACCGCGCAAAAGGGAAATGCAGTTATTATTGATTTAAGTGACGTGAATTACATGGACAGTACTGGAATCGGTGTGTTCATCAGCGCTTTGAAATCAACTAAAGAAAATGACAGTCGATTAAAACTTGTTAACCTACAATCTTCGGTCATGCGGTTATTTGAAATTACTGGTTTAATTGAAATTATAGATATACAACCTGAGATTCGAGGTGTAAGTGAGTAATGGAGACGTTTGACTTTATTGAAATGAAGGTTCCTGCAAAACCGGAATATGTAGGAGTTGTTCGACTTAGCGTTTCGGGGATTGCTAATCGAATGGGCTTCAATTATGAAGAGATTGAAGATTTGAAAGTAGCCGTGGCTGAAGCGGTGACTAATGCAGTTGAACATGCATATAATAGCGATGAAGTTGGTGAAGTGACAATAGGTCTTGGTGTCTACGAGGAGCGTCTGGAAGTGATGGTTGCTGACCGTGGTGGAAGCTTTGATTTAAAGGATATCAAAGATAAAATCGGCCCATATCATGCGGACGAATCAGTAGAATCACTGCAAGAGGGTGGATTAGGACTTTTCTTAATCAATGCCTTAATGGATAAAGTGGAAATTAATAATGAGTATGGTGTTATTGTCTTAATGACAAAGTACTTACACGAAGCAGAGGTGGACTTTAATGACCAAATCTCATCCAGATAAAAAAGGACGAGATGAGGTTTACCAATGGATTGAAATTTTACAAGAAGAGCCGACCAATGAAGAAGTCCAGGAAAAAATAGTCATGCAATATAATGATCTAGTAGAGTCTTTAGCTAGAAAGTACTCGAAAAACAGTACAATACATGAAGATCTTGTACAAGTTGGCATGATTGGTCTTTTGGCGGCAGTCCGTCGCTTTGATTCTTCATTTGGTAAATCTTTCGAGTCTTTTGCGATTCCAACCATTATAGGGGAAATAAAAAGATTTATCCGTGACAAGACGTGGAGTGTCCATGTGCCTCGCCGGATAAAAGAGTTGGGTCCAAAAATTAAGAAGACAGTCGAAGAATTAACAGCAAAAAACCAGCACACTCCAACAGTCGCAGAAATAGCAGAATATCTGGGTGTTTCGGAAGAAGATATACTGGAAACAATGGAAATGGGAAGAAGTTACAAAGCCCTCTCAGTCGATCGAAAAGTTGAAGCCGATTCAGAAGGCAGTACAGTTGCTCTCCTTGATTTAGTAGGTGATAATGAGGGTGGGTATGAAAATGTGGACTTTAAGTTAATTTTGGAAAAAATACTTCCCATTTTATCAGAAAGAGAGCAAAGCATTTTACGCTGTATCTTTTTTGAGAATATGAGTCAAAAAGAGACGGGTGAATTGCTTGGAATCTCGCAAATGCATGTGTCGCGGATCCAGAGAAGGTCTTTAAGGAAACTTCGGGAAGCGATTCAGTCTGACGTTACGGAGGTCTTGGATTGACGCCTGAAAATAAAGTGGACGTAGCAGTCTATCAAAAAGCAAAAAAGGGTAATTATTATTGTGGAGATAGTTACCTTTATATCGAAACAGAAGATGAATTTATCTGTGCTATTGCTGATGGTTTAGGTAGTGGCGAATACGCTTTGGAATCTTCGCAGATAACGATCGATATTATTAGAAATAATATTGGTGCTACAGTAGAGGAGCTCGTTGAAAAATGTAATAAAGAATTACTTGGAAAGCGCGGTGTCGTGTTAGGTATTCTGAGATTACATTTTCCAACCGAAACGTATTCATTCTCATCGATTGGAAATATTGGTGTCATGACCATCCATAACGGGAAAAAAGTAAACCGAAATATCCCTAATGGTGGTTATTTAGCTGGATATAAGCGCCCTTTCAAAGTCGTTCGTGAACAGCTACTATCACAAATGAATTTCATTCTATTTTCCGACGGTGTATCCGATGAAGATCTATCTAAAAAACTCTTTCTCCATACGAATGTTGATGATGTTATTGAAGCCTACAAACAGCAGACAGATGCTGAACGTAAAGATGATACAACATTAATAGCAATAAAATACCAAAGATAGGCGAGGCTGACAAACAGATGTCAGTCTTTTTTTGCCTTATCGAAAAATGGCACCAATAGTTGAGCTTCTGTTAAATTATTTGGTAAACTAAGAGAGTGAATCAGAAGGAGGAACAAAGGTTATGGAAACTGAAAGTCATGCGTCTCTTCTTAATTGGGTAGCAAAAGAGACCAAGATTAAAGAATCAATCATATCTAAAGTCATCGCTCTAATGGACGAGGGCAATACGGTACCTTTTATTGCCCGTTACCGTAAAGAGGCAACAGATGGACTTGATGAAGTTGAAATAAAAACAATTGCGGATAAATGGGATTACATTGTCAATTTAACAGATAGAAAAGAAGAAGTTATTCGATTGATTGATGAACAAGGCAAATTGACGGATGAACTTAAACAAGCGATTACTGAGGCAACTCAACTCCAGCGTGTGGAGGATTTATACCGTCCTTATCGCCAAAAACGAAGAACGCGCGCGACGATTGCCAAAGAAAAAGGACTAGAACCTTTAGCTACTATTGTGTGGGAACAAGAGGAACAACGAATTGCAAATCTAGCTGAAGATTATCTCTCTGAAGAACATGAACTACATACAGCTGAAGACGTTCTAGCTGGTGTAAATGATATCATAGCCGAGTGGATTTCAGATGAGCCAGAGTATCGAGAGTTTATTCGAAATGAAACGTTCAAACGAGGCACGATTGAATCGACTGTTAAAGACGAACAAAAAGACGAGAAACGCGTTTATGAGATGTACTATGAATATTCCGAGCCAGTCCGTTCTCTAGTCTCACACCGTATCTTAGCTCTTAACCGCGGTGAGAAAGAAGATGTGCTACGCGTATCAATTCAAGCACCAGTTGATCGAATCATAGAGTATCTAGAAAAGAAGATTGTTTCCAATAAAGGAAATGAAGAAACGAAGGGCATTTTAGAAGCGGCTATCGATGACGGCTACAAGCGTCTAATCCAGCCATCCATCGAGCGAGAAATTCGTAATTCCTTAACTGAAAAAGGCGAAGAGCAGGCCATTGATGTTTTTTCTGTCAACCTTAAAAATCTCCTACTCCAACCACCGCTAAAAGGCCGAACGGTTCTAGGCGTCGATCCAGCATATCGAACAGGCTGTAAACTAGCTGTTGTAGATGAGACTGGTAAAGTCGGCGAAGTTGGCGTCATGTTTCCAACTGCACCGAAGAATGATACAGTAGGCGCTGAAAAGATTGTCATGGAATTCATTAATAAATACGATATCGAGCTGATTGCTATCGGAAATGGAACGGCCTCACGTGAGACGGAACAGTTTATTTCGGATGTGATTGGTAATCATAATCTCGAAATTCCTTATATTATCGTAAATGAAGCTGGCGCAAGTGTCTATTCTGCTTCCGAACTTGCTCGCGAGGAATTTCCAGACCTACAAGTTGAAGAAAGAAGTGCCGCATCAATTGCAAGACGTGTACAAGATCCACTTGCTGAGCTGGTAAAAATCGATCCTAAGTCGATCGGAGTAGGTCAATACCAACATGATGTCAGTCAAAAAGATTTAAACGAATCGTTAGGATTTGTTGTCGAAACAGCGGTTAACCAAGTAGGCGTTAATGTGAACACAGCCTCCTCAGCTTTGTTACAATATGTATCAGGTTTAAGTAAAACTGTTGCTAACAATATAGTGAAGCGACGAAATGAGGAAGGGAAATTCAAGAATAGGAAAGAATTAAAGAAAATTCCTAGGCTTGGAGCTAAAACGTATGAACAAGGAATAGGCTTTTTAAGAATTATTGATGGTGAGCATCCACTTGATCGGACACCTATTCACCCTGAGAGCTATAAACAAACAGAAGAACTTTTAAAAATGATTGACCTCGGATTGGATGATATCGGAACAGAGCAACTGCGTGAAGCTTTGAAAAAGTTAGATAAAAGAGAGATTGCTGAGACCCTTGGGATTGGCCTTCCAACGCTTGAAGATATTATGTCGGCATTAGGTCGTCCAGAGAGAGACCCGCGTGATGATTTCCCAACACCCATCCTTAAAACGAATGTGTTGAGCATGGAAGACTTAAAGCCAGGCATGGAAATGCAGGGAACCGTTCGAAATGTAGTCGACTTTGGCGTGTTTGTCGATATTGGAGTCAAACAAGACGGATTGGTCCATATATCTAAAATGGCAAACAAGTTTGTCAAACACCCGATGGATATTGCTTCAGTTGGTGATGTTGTGACAGTATGGGTGGAAAATGTGGATATCGACAAGGGGAGAATAGCTTTGTCAATGATTAAGGAGTAAGGATAAGTTTGACGTGTGGGCAGACCGTTTCACGATATATGTTGACTAGATTCCCTAGTTTCGTATCGTGATGAGGCGTCTCATGATGTATATTGGCAGAACACCCTAGTTTCGTATCGTGATGAGGCGTCTCATGATGTATATTGGCAGACACACCCTAGTTTCATATCGTGATGAGATGTCTCACGGTGTATGTTAGTAGAATTCCCTAATTATGTATCATGGTGTGCCTGAAAAACTTTAGTTTTTAACTTTTTAATTTGTCTAAGCTATAAGTGTAGTTAATCTGAAGGAGGAAAGACAATGTCCGTATTGAAACAGTTTAATTTTACAAGAACTTCTTTATTAACGATGATGCAAGAGTTGAATGAAAAGGTGGCTGACCAGGAGTCCAAACACTTTGAAAATACGATCCGCTGGCATATTGGTAATATATTATTATTCGATGAAAAGTTAATCTTTTTAAGTCGAGAAAAGTCACATAAAATCCCTAAGGAATATGCAGAGCTTTTTAGTTCTGACATTAAAGTTAAGGATTGGTCTATTGAACCGCCTTCGCTTGAGCAACTGCAAGAAGATTTGATCAATCAGCAAGAGCGGATTAATAGCTTTGATGAACTTTTTTGGAAATCAAATGTTAAGTTCAAAGTACCTTATGGTCACGTTGAGACCCACGGTGATTTACTCACCATGCTTTCCTATCGAGAAGCGGAAGAAATAGGTAAAATAAAAACGATGAAACAAGTGCTTGAATCAGAGTAAAAGTACAAAAAAACTGACTAAAAGGAGAACCTCCTATTAGTCAGTTTTTTGTTTGAAAGACTAAATTTTATCAATTAATAAAGTCTAACTGATAAAAAACACCCTCCAGACAAAGTCTGAAAGGGTGTTTTAGGATTTATATTATACAGTTTCAACTGCTACATCTATATCACTCATAGGAATACCGACAGCTTTTGCTACACCTTCACCATAAGCTGGATCTGCTTTGTAGCAGTTTGTGATATGGCGAATCATAACTTCTTTTGTTGCACCTTCCATATCACGAGCTGTGTTTTCGAATAGACGTTGTTGTTCTTCTGGTGACATAAGTCTAAATAATTTACCTGGTTGCTCATAGTAATTATCGTCATCGTCACGGAAATTCCAATAATCCGCAGCTCCACCAGTCATGTTTAAGCTTAGAGCTGGTTCTTGATGCTCTTTGCTATCTTCCCATTCTCCATAACTATTAGGACTATAAGAAATCCGACCGCCATGAGCAGGAATTACACGCATTGCTCCATCACGGTGATATGGATTGAAGTTTTTAGCGTTTTTAGGGTAGTTAACTGGGATCTGCCAGTGGTTGACACCTAAGCGATAACGCTGCGTATCTCCGTATGAGAACAGTCTACCTTGTAACATTTTATCCGGTGAAAAACCGATGCCCGGAATAATATTTGTTGGAGCAAATGCTGATTGCTCAACTTCTTCAAAATAATTTTCAGGATTACGATTAAGCTCTAACTCACCAACTTCAATAAGAGGGAAGTCTTTTTTATACCAAACTTTTGTTAAATCAAATGGATTGAATGGCATGTTTTGTGCTTCTTCGTCAGTCATGACCTGAATGTATAATGTCCATTTAGGATAGTTACCATTTTCAATAGATTCATATAAGTCAACTTGATTACTGTCGCGGTCTTTTCCAATTAATTCTTCCGCTTCTTGATCTGTAAGGTTTTTGATGCCTTGTTGTGTACGGAAGTGGAATTTAACCCATACACGTTCATTGTCAGCATTAATCATACTATAAGCATGGCTACCGAATAAATGCATATTTCTAAAGCTTGCTGGAATACCACGATCACTATTTACAACCGTAACTTGGTGAAGTGATTCAGGTAATGAAGACCAAAAGTCATATTTAGAATTAGCATTCGTTACGTTTGTTCTAGGGTCACGTTTAACAACGTGGTTTAAATCTGGGAATCTCTTAGGATCTCTCATAAAGAAGACAGGCGTGTTATTACCTACAAGATCCCAGTTACCGTCTTCTGTATAAAACTTCATTGCCGTTCCGCGGATATCACGCTCAGCATCGGCAGCCCCACGTTCACCAGCAACAGTTGAGAAACGAGCAAACATGTCTGTCTTTTTGCCGACTTCAGAGAAAATAGCAGCTTTCGTATATTTTGTAATATCATGAGTTACTGTAAAAGTACCGTAAGCACCTGAACCTTTGGCGTGCATACGACGCTCAGGAATAACTTCTCTATCGAAATGTGCCATTTTTTCAAGGAACCAATAATCTTCCATTAAAAGGGGACCACGAGGACCAGCTGTTTTAGAATCGTCATCATTCGGAACTGGAGCACCAAACGCAGTTGTTAATTTTTTGTTGTTATTTTCATTATTAGTAGTCAAGATTAACACCTCTCCTAGTCAATTATTTATTAACTGTATCTTATTATAACTTAACTATATTAAAAGTCAATATCTAATTATAATAATTATAAATAAATGTAGATTTGCTATATTAAATATATATGAAAAGCCTCGTCACATATGATAAAATCTTTATTAGCTCATAAAAAATATCAGGTAGGAAGATGAACATGGATTTATTGAACGATAAAGTAGATCTTCTCAATTTAGTTAATGAATTATCATTAAGGTATTTTAATAAACCATTTAAACATGATGCTTATTTTAATTTTCGATTACGAACAACTGGGGGGAGATATATTCCAAGTAAGAAAGTAATAGAGTTAAATCCTAAATATGTATTGGAAATGGGAGAAGAGGAACTTGTCGGGATTATAAAACATGAATTATGCCATTATCACCTACATATAGAAGGGAAAGGATTTAAACATGGCGATGCAGAGTTTAAAGAATTGTTAAAAGAAACAGGATCGCCACGTTTTTGTGGGCCATTGCCATCCGCCAAAAATAGATATAAATATAAATATGAGTGTACTAAATGTGGTTTGACGTATAAAAGAATTCGTAGGGTCAACATAAAAAAATATAGTTGCGGAAAGTGCCGGGGAAAACTTCAACCAATTGAAATGCAATAATTGATTTTTTTTTGAAGGCTTCTATATAAGGGTATCTAAAAAGATAGAGTATAGTATCTAATTAAGATTAGAAATATATTCTCTGATAACATATATCTATTAGATGAAGGAATCAGTCATTTTACTTTTTCACATAATAAAATGAAAAAAATATTGACGAAAAATGATTCCCATGTTAAATTAATAAAGCCTTGATTGTTCCACTTAAATATTTTGTAGGAAAATAAAAAATGTAGTTGACAATCAACGAGAAATGTTATATTATATTTTTTGTGCCGTTAAACAAGCAAGATATCGATGGCATTGAAGAACAAAATTGATTAATTCAGAAACACTACTATTATTCCACAGTAGCTCAGTGGTAGAGCAATCGGCTGTTAACCGATCGGTCGTAGGTTCGAACCCTACCTGTGGAGCCATAATGGGGAAGTACTCAAGAGGCTGAAGAGGCGCCCCTGCTAAGGGCGTAGGTCGCTCTGCGGCGCGAGGGTTCAAATCCCTCCTTCTCCGCCATGATATGGCCCGTTGGTCAAGTGGTTAAGACATCGCCCTTTCACGGCGGTATCACGGGTTCGAATCCCGTACGGGTCATCTCTTTTTATAAATAAAAAGGTTAGGTCTGGTAGTTCAGTTGGTTAGAATGCCTGCCTGTCACGCAGGAGGTCGCGGGTTCGAGTCCCGTCCAGACCGCCATATTGTTGGGCTATAGCCAAGCGGTAAGGCAACGGGTTTTGGTCCCGTCATTCCCTAGGTTCGAATCCTAGTAGCCCAGCCATTTTTATTTATTGGGTTGTTTGTGAGAAAGGTAACAAACTATCTATTAATTGCGATTGAACTGGCATTATTAATCGACAGGCAGCGAACGCAAACTTCGTTATGTTTCCCTTCAATAAGTAATATGTCTTGAATCGAAAAAAACTTATACATCACGAGCCATTAGCTCAGTCGGTAGAGCATCTGACTTTTAATCAGAGGGTCGCAGGTTCGATTCCTGCATGGCTCACTTTCATTTAATTTACGCGGTCGTGGCGGAATGGCAGACGCGCTAGGTTGAGGGCCTAGTCGGGGTGACCCGGTGGAGGTTCAAGTCCTCTCGGCCGCACTTCTTATCTAAACTATGGTGAATGCGGAGAGTATTACCCTTACTTGCTAGAGGCTAATAATTTTGCTATAATAGTAAAGTCAACCTAAGCGCCCGTAGCTCAATTGGATAGAGCGTTTGACTACGGATCAAAAGGTTAGGGGTTCGACTCCTCTCGGGCGCGCCATATTATACTTTGATAACGGGAAGTAGCTCAGCTTGGTAGAGCACTTGGTTTGGGACCAAGGGGCCGCAGGTTCAAATCCTGTCTTCCCGACCAGGATGCTAGTTTTAATAGAATAGAAGAAAAAATAAAAAAAGCAAAGAAGATATAAAGCTTTTATCTATTTAAATGCGGGTGTAGTTTAGTGGTAAAACCTCAGCCTTCCAAGCTGATGTCGAGGGTTCAATTCCCTTCACCCGCTCCAAAATATGGGCCTGTAGCTCAGTTGGTTAGAGCGCACGCCTGATAAGCGTGAGGTCGGTAGTTCGAGTCTACTCAGGCCCATTTGCTAAAAAAAGCAAAAAGATTCAAGAAAAGTATTGACGTAAAATAGTCAATGTGTTAGATTAATAAAGTCGCTAATTTGAGCGACGAAAGATTTGCTCTTTGAAAACTGAACAGAACAACCAGTATGTCAGGAGAAATTAAGTTTCTTCTATAAAACTCAAAAGGGTAACCTTTTGAATAAGCTAAGATTTAACAACAAACTTTTTTGGAGAGTTTGATCTTGGCTCAGGACGAACGCTGGCGGCGTGCCTAATACATGCAAGTCGAGCGCGGGAAGCGGACTTGTCACCCTTCGGGGTGTCTAGTCCGTGGAACGAGCGGCGGATGGGTGAGTATCACGTGGGCAACCTGCCTGTAAGATTGGGATAACTCGCGGAAACGTGAGCTAATACCGAATGAAGTC
>NZ_JAHLPW010000025.1 GCF_018918075.1 Virgibacillus sp. MSJ-26 | reverse complement strand
TAATTGACACCCATCATTCACACCTCATCATTTTATTTTATTGTACGATAAAAAAACCCTAGATAATAGAGGGCGACTGACTGTTTTTTATCAGTGTCTATTATCTAGGGTCCAGTTTATTCTTGTTAACAGTTTTTTTAATCAAGAATAATCCCTAAAATAATTCATTTTCCAATGCTTCTTTATCAAATAGCAAAAAGCTCTCTTTCTCGCATACAATTTTATCCTTTTTCAACTGGGATAATGTTCTACTGACTGTTTCACGACTAGAACCAATCATGTTCGCTAATTCTTTATTTGTAAATTGCGTATTAATTTGAATGATATGGTCATCGATTACTTTGCCATGGCTCTTACCTAGGCGTAAAAGTAATAATATAATTTGCTCATATGTATTGCGTAAAATTTTTTCTTCCAGACGAGTTTGAAGATCCACGATAATATCGCCGAGAACTCGTAGTAATTTGATACTTATTTCAGGATAGGATGTGAGAATGGTTTCAAATGAACTAATAGGTATATAAATTAATACGGCATCTTCCGCCACTTCTGCATGAGCAGGGTAATCGTCTTGTCTAAAAAACCCCTGATGTGGAAACATATCCCCAGCTTGCAGCATATTAACAATTTGCTCTTTCCCATGAAAATCAGTTCGATATATTTTTACTTTCCCTTGTTGGATGAAATAGACGTTGGTTAGAGGATCACCTTGCATGAATATGTGAGTGCCCTGCCTGTACATTCTATGATTCGCAATTTCTAATATTGGCTTCATTTCTAGATTAGTTAAATCCTTAAAAATCGGAAATTGTTGTAACAAATTTTGAATAGTCGATTCATTCACAATAACAGCCTCCTTCACAACATAAAAAGAACCTTCAATTAATAATAGCATGAGAGTACATTGTTTATAAAACAAAAGAATAACATGTGATGAATATCACGTTGGATGATGCGTGACGTCACAGACATCATTCTAAAGGAAAGTTACAATAGAAATGTAAAATAAATATAAGTATAGGAGAGTGTGAAAAATGCCCCAGTTAAAATGTGTTGCAAAAATATATGCTCCCGACTTAGAACCTAAAATCCGACATCCAAAAATTATCGAAACCTTTGATAAGTTAAAACCTGGCGAAAGCTTTGAACTATCAAATGATCATGATCCAAAACCATTACATTATCAATTTATGATAGAACGCGAAGGTGCATTTAAATGGGAATACCTACAAACCGGACCAGACAAATGGCGAGTTATAATTGGTAAAATATAAAAAAGTTAAGCAAATCAACCTCTAAATTACAAGAGGTTGATTTGCTTTTGTATTCTATTCAGTTTTTTAAGCGGAATTCTAGGTGAAAATAATGATCAAAACACCGATAGCTAAACAATAAAGGGAAAAGTAAATAAGTTTCCCTTTCTTCATTATATTAATAAACCATTTTAGCGCCAAAAAAGAAGCTATTAGAGACGAAATGAAAGCAATGGTATAAGGGATGGCTAGTAAATTAAACTGAGAGTCTTTCACTATATCACCAATCGATAGTATTGTGATGCCCAAACTGACAGGAATATAGAGCAAGAATGAAAAACGTAAGGCCGACTCTTTCTTCATACCAAGTAACATTGCAGCAACAATTGTTGCCCCCGATCGACTGATCCCCGGTACAAGAGCGACAGATTGCGCAAGCCCTACAATAAGTGCATCTTTGATTGTTATTTGCTGATCATCTTTTGACCCTTTTAGATTACGAATGAGCCATAGAGCATATGCTGTGACTATAAGTGTGACACCTACAGTTTTTATAGAACCCAACGACTCACTAATGAAATCTTCAAACAAAAGACCAGTGATAGCGGTAGGAACTGTCGCTATCACGAGTAAAACGACATAAAATCCATCACTTTTCTCACTTGCGTTTTGATATATTAAGTAGCGTGTCCCATTTTTAAGTAAACGAAAAATATCTTTTCGATAAATAAGTAATATTGCCAAAAGGGACGCAGCATTGACAAGAATTTCAAAAGATAATCCGTTGCTTTCAATTGCAAATAAATGACGTAACATAACCATATGGCCGCTTGACGATACAGGTAGCGGTTCGGTTAATCCTTGTACTGTTCCTAAAATAAAATACTTTAACAATAGCCATAGTTTTGCGGATATTAGCATAGGCAGCCTCCTAAATAAAATCATAAATAAAACATCAAACTAGCGTCACGAGTTATAGGCTTTTGAATAGTCTAGATGTGAGGAGGTAATAAGAATATGAGACATGATAATAAACATATGTATGATTTATGTAAGCAGCATATGCACTCATATGTCCTAGCTGAGACACATGATGGTTCAAAATTAGATGGAATTGTGACTGGGTTGGACGATGAATATGTGTATATGGCAGTGCCGATAGAACCACATGAAATACAGGGGAACATGGAGTCTGATCAGCGTCATTTTGATCGGCAATATGGTTATGGACCTCCCGGTTACGGTTATCCAGGCTATGGAGGTTATGGCGGATATGGAGGGGGTTACGGGCCAGGGAATAGGTTTAAAAGATTAATATTGCCGTTAGCAGCTTTAACGGCAATCAGTATATTACCTTGGTATTAAGGTATTAATGTTCTTTTTTTATAAAGTGGTTAAAGAACACAAGAAAAAACCCTTGCCATCATAGACTAATGGCAAGGGTTCTTCATTGGATATTTTAGTGTTCGTTCCGTTCTTTTAAGACGACATCCCCCATGAGGATGACAAATATCGCAAAAATTGCAGCTAATACAAAGGTTGAAGTTAAATTGAACGGTTCATTAGCCATACTTGTAAGAACGTAAGAAACAACCGCTCCAATAAGAATGGACCAAATTGCTACCATTATGTATCGCACCACTAACACCTCATTCACAATGTTGATTAAAATTACTTAAATAAACACAATGTATGTTTACAGTTTATCAAAATAAGCCCTAAAATAAAAGCGTTTTATAAGAAAGAATAAAATGGAGGTAAAATTATGTATATTAGAGTTGAAAATTGTTTTCATTGGATAGGTTTTCATCTTATTAACCGTTTGCTTGAAGAAGGCTATACTGTGATCGGCAAAGACAATGTTGATACACCTAAAAAAGAATTTTTGTCCATGTTTGTAGCTCGAAATGACTCTTTTTCACTTAACCCAATCAATAAGAAAGAAAAAAAACATTTAATTATTGAAGTATGTAATACTGATACTAACCATGAGTCCATTTTAAAGATTATAAAGCCGGAATCGATTCATGAAAATATAGAGCATATTGTCTATGCTCCTTATTTAATAGGTGAGTGGATGCCTGCTGAAAAAATCAAAATGAATGAAAAGCAGAAAGAGAAACTACTTCAAGGAGCCGCTAGCATAGAGGATTTTGTATCTGCTATATACCAATGGGTCAATATTAATACCTATCTGCCATCCACAATCCGTGTGCTTTCCAGGCGAGAAAAAAATATATCTAATGCGCTACTTGAAAACTTTGTTTATCTTCGTGACAATAGGTCTATACAAAATGATTTTAATAAAGTGCTGGAGCACTATCAGAAGTTCCAAACTTTTTATTGAATCAGACTGTGGACTTGAATGGAGTGCATACATTGAAGAAAATTTATTTTTTGATCAGCCTACTCATTGTAATTGTAATGATGACCGGATGCATTCAGTTTCTTGATAATAATAAAATAAACAAAGTGGGAATGCTCGTAGAAGGCTCCCTTGACGATAGTACATGGAATAAAAAAGGTTTACAAAGTTTACAACATCTTAAAGATGAATTTGAAACAGATACGATATATGAAGAAAATATAAATGAGAAACAAAAAATAATTCATGCAGTGGATGATTTTGTAGAAGAGGGTGTTAATCTCATTTATGGTCATGGCAGTTATTTTGGTAAAACATTTGTAGAAATCGCAAGTCAGTATCCTGACGTTCATTTTATTTACTTTAACGGCAACCATTATGCTGAAAACGTGACAAGTGTTCAGTTTAACTCCCATGCCTTGGGTTTCTTTGCAGGTATGGTCGCCGGAAAAATGACAAAAACAAACCATATCGCAGCTATATCTGCGTATGAATGGCAACCTGAGATTGAGGGCTTTTTTGAAGGAGCTAAATATGAAAATCAATTAGCAGATATACATATTGATTATATTAATGACTGGGATGATAAAAATGTAGCTATGCAACGTTATGAAAAAATGTCTGAAAAACAAATAGACGTTATTTATCCTGCAGGTAACTTTTTTAGTGAAGACATTATTAATAGTGCGAGTGAAAATAATATCAATGCGATAGGTTTCTTGGAAAGACCAGATAGGGTTGACTCTACCAAAGTCTTGACAAGTACTGTCCGCGATGTTGAAAGAACATACGAACAAATTGCTAAAAAGTTTAATCGCGGCGACCTAGAAGAAGGAATTTTAACATTTGGTTTTGAAGATGACATTGTTTCTTTAGGAGAATTTAGTCCAACCGTGCCAGAAGAGTACCAAAATATGCTGAATGACGAGATTGAGAAGTATAAAAAAACAGGACTTCTTCCATATCAAAGATAGAAATATGATCGCAAGCTAAGTAGTGTCCTAAGGTACAACTTCAATAAAATATAATACTCCTTTATTCTTTTGAAAAAATGAACTTGCATCGAAGTGAATTATGCATTAAAATTAGTACCAAGTCATAAGATTTGATGATAAACATTACTGTAAGGGGATGTCTATATGGATGTTGGTTTACTGGGTACGGGTCATTATGCACCCGAAAATGTACTAACAAACGCTGATTTGGAAAAAATGGTAGATACGAGTGACGAATGGATTACGTCACGGACAGGTATAGAAGAACGTAGGATTGCAACCGATGATATAGATACGTCAGATATGGCATATTATGCCGCTAAGGATGCTTTAGAAGAAGCTAATGTGTCAGCTGAAGATATTGATTTAATACTAGTTTCGACAGTTACACCTGATACGCCTTTTCCATCAGTTTCATGTATGCTCCAAGAACGCTTGGGGGCAACAAAAGCAGCTGCTATGGATGTGAGTGCTGCTTGTGCTGGATTTATGTATGGTGTGGTGACAGGACAGCAATTCATCCAGACAGGGGTATATAAACATGTGCTCGTGATTGGTGTTGAGAAGTTATCAAAAATCACGGACTGGTCAGACCGAAATACATGTGTACTCTTTGGTGACGGTGCAGGTGCGGCTGTTATGGGAGAAGTTTCTGAAGGAAAAGGGATTTTATCATTCGAACTTGGAGCAAACGGTTCAGGTGGTGAGCATTTATATCAAAATGATAAAAATCATCTTATAATGAATGGACGCGAGGTCTTTAAATTTGCTGTTAGACAAATGCCAGATTCTGCGGTGAAAGTGATTGAGGAGTCAGGTTATAAAAAAGAGGATATTGACTACCTTATCCCACACCAGGCCAATATCCGTATCATGGAGGCCGCCCGACAACGTCTAGGCATTTCTGAGGATAAAATGGCGACTTCAATTAAAAAATATGGTAATAACTCTTCTGCATCTATACCAATGGCTTTATCTGAGGCTGTTAAGAATGGTAAGATTGAAGATGGCGACTTAATTGTCATGGTCGGTTTTGGAGCAGGTCTTACTTGGGGTGCGATTGCACTACGTTGGGGCAGATAAAATAGGACATAGAGATCAAGGATTATAGGAGGATGTTCAATGGAAAGAAGAGTGGTCGTAACAGGGCTTGGTGCTGTTACTCCTGTCGGTAATAATGTCGATTCCATGTGGGATAATTTATTAAAAGGAGTATCAGGTATTGATTATGTCACCAAGGTAAACAAAGATGACTTCCCTGCAAAAATAGCAGCAGAAGTGAAAGGCTTTGATTATACACCTTATATATCTAAAAAAGATGCCCGTAAAATGGATTTATTTACCCAATATGCTGTGGCTGCTTCTAAAATGGCTGTAGAAGACGCTAACTTAGTGATTGATGAAAAAATAGCTGATCGAGTTGGTGTATGGATTGGTTCAGGAATCGGTGGAATGGGAACGTATGAGGAACAACATGAGCGGTTTTTGAATAAAGGTTATCGCCGCGTAAGTCCTTTTTTCGTACCAATGATGATTCCCGATATGGCTGCTGGACAAGTATCCATTCAACTTGGAGCAAAAGGAATCAATTCATGTACAGTGACGGCGTGTGCTTCAGGAGCGAATTCCATTGGGGACGCGTATAAAGCAGTGAAGCGGGGAGATGTTGATTATATAATTACCGGTGGAACAGAAGCCCCGATAACCAATATGGCTTTCGCTGGATTCTCATCCATGAAGGCATTGTCATTTAACGAAGATCCAGCGAAAGCAAGTCGCCCATTCGATAAAAATCGTGACGGATTTGTGATGGGAGAAGGAGCTGGAATTTTAGTTCTTGAAACATTAGACAGTGCATTAGAGCGTGGTGCGACAATTTATGCTGAGATTGTCGGGTATGGCTCAACAGGTGATGCTTACCATATCACTGCTCCAGCTGAAGATGGCGAAGGTGCTAAGCGGGCTATGAAGCAGGCGCTTGAAGATGCAAAGTTAAAGCCAGAGGATATTAATTATATTAATGCCCATGGCACAAGTACAGACTTGAACGATCCTTATGAATCATCAGCCATTAAGGATGTGTTTGGAGAATATGCCAAAAGGCTGCCAGTCTCATCAACAAAATCCATGACTGGTCATTTGTTAGGTGCAGCAGGTGGGGTAGAGGCTGTTATTTCGGTAAAAGTTATTAACGATAATATCATCCCACCAACGATAAACTATGAAACACCAGATCCGAATTGTGATCTAGACTATGTACCGAATGAATCACGTAAACAACAAGTTAATGCGGTTCTAAGTAACTCATTAGGCTTTGGAGGCCATAATGCATCTTTAATATTTAAAGAATATAAGTAAAATATAAAGAGCTGAACTTTTAGTGATTTACATGCTTTTAAAAAACAAAGTAAATCATTTAAGAGTCAGCTTTTTTGTTTTGGATAAATTCGTATCGTGAGAGGTGGTTTCATGATATATATTTTTATTTTAGGCGGAATTGTATCGTGACAGATATCTCTCGTGTTCTAAGCTATTAAATTTGAAAAAACAGATAGAGCATCCATCGATAAGCCGAAAAATACAATACACCACCGTCATTAATTTCACCAACATCGCATAAACTAAGATAGAGGATGTGGACAAGTATGGGTGGGATTATAAAATGGGGTATGTTTTTTTATTTTTAATAGGTTTTGGACTAGCTGTTTCAGGTGGAGCCATTCTTATTGCATATATGAACTTTTTACTCGCTGGAGTGACATGGATTGAGTATTTTATTTTTATACAAGGTCGTGTGGAAGCTTATTTTTTTCCAGTAGGATTATTAATTATAAGTATTGTCATTTACCATTTTCCAAACAAATCATAGGAATGAGCCCGAATAATTTTATACCCTTTTGGTCATAATGAATGTTAAATGAATCAAAAAAGCGAGGGTTGATAAATGTTATACATGCATGATGTCTGGGTAAATTGGTTTGAAGGTGAAGAAAATGCTTATAATATTTGCTATTTCCATGAGTGGAGGAAAGAAGATAAGATTGAACTTTTGGATCAGGTACCTTTGGTGTACATAACGGAAGAATTATATAACCATATTGAAAATGATATGCAAGATTTACCAAAAAGTTTACTTGATATGATATATAAAAGAGCCTATGTTAGGAAAGGGCAAGAGCGCACCGGGTTAGAATACGCATGTATTGTGACTGACGGCAACGACATTGTTGTATTTGACACGATTGGTTACTCAATTCCCATTCGAAAAAGTAGGTTAATTCCCCGTCAAGAACAAATGGTATATGACATGATAAAAAACACTAAACCTAAGAATATCCCATTTGATAAAGCAGTTTATCAAAAAGAGTATCATATATTATCATTGGCTCCAGAATATATTCATGGATTAACACGCCGTGAACGTCAAATGAAACAATTGCTTATGATGGGTCTCGATCAGTTAAGAACCTCGAATAATTTAGAAGAATTACGTTATTGGTTAACAGAGTGGGATCCAAAGGGATATGAATTTATTCGTTTTTTGGATGAAGAAGAAGTTTGGCAAGAACTATTCAATGGGGTTAAAAAAGGATGGACTGATGCGCATGAAGACTTATGTGCCAAGTTAATTAAAGGTCAGCCATTTCTGGAGAGAATGTGGGAAATTGAAAATGAGCAAGGCACACCAATGTTTAAGCAAAAATCAAGAAATCAGTGAGGAATGCTCCTCACTGATTTTTTTAGTAATTAAGGAAACTATAATATTAAAATTACTGTGGATAATTTATACTGAAATTGCCATGTCTCAGCGCCCAGCCCTCAGAGTCTTATGAATTAAAATGATTAATCACATAGATGAACGTCCTATATTTTATTTACATATTATAGGTAGGAATAATTAATAATGAAGGAGTGTCATTAATATGTATCATAACTATGGATATTATCCAAGTTACTCGTATCCCAACACAGTGATGCCTTATCCCCAGGTGCAGGATATGGATGTACGACAGGAGAGCCCAAAACCAAAAATGCACGCGATTGCTCAACCAGATTATGTTAATCAAAGTCCAGCAGCTTACACAGACATTCATCCCGTGAAAAAGATACCTCAGTCAAATCGTTATGTAACCAATGTTAATCCTGTTTTCCTTGATCATTTAAGTCGACACCAAGGACTGGATATTACAGTTCAAACATCGGCCAAGGAAGTTAAAGGCAAACTAGCTGGTGTGGCAATAGATCATATTCAACTTAATATAGGGAAGGATCGTGCGTTGCATATTCGATTAGATGAAATTGTTTATTTTGAAGGATTACCGTTAGAGTAAATACTGATAAATCACAGGGCTAATTCATAAGACACTTGAAAAACTATGAATTAGCCCTATTGAACAAGAATGCAATGTCACTTTCTCACTCTGCCAAGTCCCATTGCTTTATTTGCCTTTTTCAGCATTTTATTTGCTTTAAATGATGCCTTGTCTGCACCATCATCTAAAATATCATCTAACTTAGGTGAGTTGATTAGCTCATTATATCTTTCTTGCAAAGGTTGTAAGAGATTGACAACTGCATCAGCAACATCTTGCTTAAAATCGCCATACCCTTTACCTTCATATTTTTTCTCTAAGTCTTCAATGGATTCTCCAGTACAGCTAGAATAAATGGTAAGTAAGTTTGAAATACCTGGTTTATTCTCTTTATCATATTTCACAATACCTTCAGAGTCAGTCACTGCGCTTTTAATTTTCTTTTCAATTTTCTTAGGAGTATCAAGCATTGACACAAAACCTTTTTCGTTTTCATCTGATTTACTCATTTTCTTAGTCGGCTCTTGCAGGGACATGATACGCGCGCCAACTTTTGGAATCCGCACTTCAGGCATGGTGAAAATATCGTTGTAACGATTATTAAACCGTTCCGCTAAATTCCGCGTTAATTCTAAATGTTGTTTTTGATCATCGCCAACAGGTACAATATCTGTTCCATACAGCAAGATATCAGCTGCCATTAAAGCAGGATAGGTAAAAAGAGCAGAAGATACAGCGGATTTACCTTCAGCTTTATCCTTAAATTGAGTCATTCGTTCGAGCTCGCCTATATAGCTGATAGATTGCATCATCCATCCTAATTGAGCGTGCGCTGACACTTCAGATTGGATAAACAACGTTGCTTTCTTTGGATCAATTCCTGACGCTAAATATAAAGCAGCAAGAGAGCGAATATTATCTCTTAATTTTAATCGATCCTGTGGGACAGTAATCGCGTGTTCATCGACGATACAAAAATAACAATCATGATCATTTTGTAATTCTGTGAACTGTTGTAGCGCTCCTAAATAATTACCAAGAGTTAACGTACCACTTGGCTGAATACCTGAAAAAATAACTTTCATCTCACTCACTCCAATTTTATGATGATTGGATGGGATGAAGAGCCATAAAAAAATTCATCCATCCCATCGATAAACGAAGGGACGAATGAACCGCGGTGCCACCCTAATTATCCTGCCATATTAGCAAGATCACTTGATCACGAACAAAGCTCCAAAGTCCAATTCCAATTTACCTTGATACTTGTTTTCACCAGCCACAAGTTCTCTAATCATCAGCGGGTAATTGTACTACGCCTTTTTCATTGCTTATATTATTAAGTTGATATTATTATAAACGATTTATACTTATAAAATCAAGAGACGTTCATTATTGATTATAATTTTATTATATTGATGTTCAAACGTCGGGATAAATCGGGGTAAAAGATCATTAAAGAAAATCATTCAATTTAAAAATCCATAATTAACAATTCCTCTGATTTCGTACGTAAGCCATGACTCACTTCCTTTATTTATATATCTAACGTTAATTATACATTATAAGAACATTCAAATAATCAATCGAAAACTAAATATTAAGGTATTCTAAATGAACAATGATATAATCAAATATACGGAAATTAATTTAGGGGGCAGTGAAATGAAAATAGTAGGGGTCGCTGGTGAACTGACTGGCTGGAAAGCGACTGTCGTCTTACATAATGTATTAGAAGCAGCAAAAGACTTTGATTCAAATATAGAAACAGAACTGATTGAAATGAAAGAATACAATATTGAATTTGCTCGCGGGG
This sequence comes from Virgibacillus sp. MSJ-26, assembly GCF_018918075.1. Lineage (GTDB taxonomy): Bacteria > Bacillota > Bacilli > Bacillales > Amphibacillaceae > MSJ-26. The sequence goes on along the minus strand of NZ_JAHLPW010000025.1, from coordinate 31,472 downwards.
AACCGCTATCTTATTATAGCGATGATACTTGGAATGTTGTTAATACAATTTTATCAGCAGATATCCTTGTGTTTGGAACACCAATATATCAGGCATCTATCTCGGGTGCTCTGAAAAATTTGTTAGATCATTTTCCAGTGGATGCATTTAAAAGAAAAGTAACGGGAATCATCACAACAGGAGCTGTTGAGAAGCACTTTCTTGTAGCTGATTATCAATTAAAACCCATCCTATCTTACCTTAAAGGTTTGGTCCCATCTACAAATGTGTTTGTTCATAGCGATTGTTTTAGTGATGTGAACGAAATTATTGATGACAATGTGAAGATAAGAATTCGAGCACTCTCTGAAGAAATGGTTCGATTGCAAAAATACGTTGTATCTAAATAATACTTAAAAAGCGGGCATTCTACCCGCTTTTTAAGTATACTTACTTATTTCTGATCATCATTATGGAAGTAATCAGGATCATTTTCATCTCCCATTTCCATTCCGTAATTTGCTTTATTTGTCTGGATCGGCTGATAATCGTCTTCGTTTGTGGCATCTGACAAAGGATCAAATAATATTGCTATACTAACTAAAGCGCTAATCCCGACAAGTGTGTAAATCACTCGGGAAAAAGCAGCATTTTGGCCTCCGAACATTGCAGCTACTAAGTCAAATTGGAATAAACCAATTAACCCCCAATTGACTCCTCCAATAATAAGCAACGTTAAGGCAATGCGTTTCAAGGTATCCATATTAAGCTCACCTCCTAGAAATTAATTACTTTTATCTTTCGCTTTCAAGGCGATCTTATGCGTTTAATCATTCTTTAAAATTAGGTTCAATAATAGGTAAATGACATATAATCCTAAATATGAGGCAGTGACTAAGAAAAAAGGATTCAAAAAAATAGCATGAATATTTGTCATGAACACTGTACTATCCCTAATGATTTTGTAAATCGAAATGGAAGCAATGTTCCCAAATATTAATAATGACAGAAGGGCAACTAAGTTAAAGATGAATGACAGGGTAGTCCACTTTTTGGCCATTAAAAACATCAACAAAGGAAGTACCACACTTGAAAAAATCAATAAACCCTTCATGGAAAACCACTCCTATTGAAAAAATTGGTTTAACTCGTTAATATGATTTCTGTCGTCAGATAAATTATCTTGAACGAGTTGAAGGCTTGTTGAATCTAATTCGCCTCTGACGATTTTTTCTACTTTGTTTATACCTTCCCATGTACTCTCCTTTTAAATACTCATTTAGTTCTTTAACGATATGTTCTTCATTCATCAATTTAATCTCCTTTATTTCGTTATTTGCAATACCATTTCTTATTTTAAGTTGGTAAATGGATACTATACACTGAAAATTACAGAAGCCGACTATTTAAGTAAATATAATTAAAAATGTCGTAATTTGTCGTAAAAATCGCTAGACTGTGTTCTAATAAGAACGCCTCCAATTAACGAATTATCTTTTCACTCTAATTATGTTTACTCAATTGAAAAATTCATGTTATTATATAAGGAAATTAGGGAATCATTACTAAACAAGCATACTTATGTCAAAGAATGTCGTATTAGGATAAATCCCAGTATTAAACAAAGAATAGGAGACTGAAGAATGCAAAATAAAAAAACAAAGCTTTATCTGCTAATAGGTATTCTCCTAGTAGGTATTTCCATTCCTCTGCTGATTGCAACTACTAGTAGTGGAGAGCATGAATTACAAGCCTCATTACATAAAGAAAGAAAAACATCGCTTGGTTCAATAGATGTCAATCAAAACATAGCACGATTTAAGTTCAATTCTGGTTATAATTTCGAATATCCTGATACGGTCAGAGGGATCTATGTCACTGGGAATTCCGCTGGTGGTGAACGCTTTAATTCCTTAGTTGATTTAATTGATAGTACTGATTTAAACACGATGGTGATTGATGTAAAAGAAGACAATGGGAATATTACTTTTACACCTGAAGAGGGTTCCCCATTTGATGATATAGCGACTGATTTTATAGACGATCCAGAAAAAATGATGAAAGTTTTAGAAGAAAAACAAATTTATCCTATAGCAAGAGTAGTTGTATTCAAGGATTCCGTGTTAGCTGAAAACAAGCCTGAACTATCATTCAAAGAAAATGGTAAAGTTTGGAAAAACGGTAAAGGGGAAGCATTTGTTAATCCATTTGAAAAAGAAGTATGGGACTATAACGTCGGTGTTGCAAAAATGGCAGCTGAAATGGGGTTCCAAGAAATTCAATTTGACTATGTACGTTTTCCAGAAGGCTTTGAGAAGCGTGACGATGACTTAGAATATACATTAGGTGATTATAAGGATTCCGATTTGGATAACGTCAAACGTCGAGTTGAGGCTGTTACTGATTTTGTTGCCTACGCTAGAGAAGAACTTTCAAACTATGATGTGGATGTTTCTGTTGATATATTTGGTTATGCAGCCACTATTCCAGAAACACCTGGAATTGGTCAAAACTTCTCTAAAATAGCAGATAATGTGGATATTATTTCATCGATGATTTATCCAAGTCACTGGACTTCTTATTTTGGTATTGATATGCCAGATAAGGAACCTTATAAACTTGTTAATGAATACTCAAAAGTAGAAAATAAAGTGCTCGGTGAACTTGATAATCCACCTGTTTCGAGACCTTGGCTTCAGGACTTTGAAGCACCTTGGCTCTATAGTGGAGCTCCAACTAAATATGGTGTCGCGGAGGTTGAAGCGCAAATTAAAGCACTTAAAGAAAATGGTATTAATGAGTACTTACTCTGGAATGCCGGTAATTCTTATACAAAAGGTGTTAATTATAAAGTAGAATAAACGAGGGTAAAGAGCAGTATTTTTAAGAATACTGCTCTTTTTTTATTTAGAAGTATACACAGAAGGTCTGAGGGCTATTGAAAGCAAAATAACGTCGTTGCGATGATAACTCAGTTCGTTATAATAAAGCATAGTAGAAAAAAAGGAGTAGATTAACTCAATGAATTGGTATGAAAAGTTAAATGAGTATTTTCCAGTGGAAGAAATGAAATCCAAAAGACATATGGATATACTCTTAGATGAAAAAGGCGATGTTTATTATAAAGATGAAGGACCTTATCATGTCATGATGTATGCAGAATTTAAGAACTTTATTTTCATAGACTATCTATGGGTTTCTGCCAAGTCACGTGGTCAAGGCCTAGGTCATCAGCTTATCGAAAAGCTTAAAAACAGAAATAAACCGATTATTTTAGAAGTTGAACCGATTAATTATGACGATACAGACACAGCTAAGCGCCTACGTTTTTATAAACGGGAAGAGTTCGCTCACGCTCAGTCGATTGATTATAATCGTAAATCACTAGCTACGAATGAAGAAACAACTCTTGAAATCTTATACTGGACACCTAGCGAAGAAACAGAGGATTTCATTTATGATCAAATGAAGAAAATGTATGAATCCATTCATACTTATAAGGATAAGGAGTTATATGGCAAATCGTATCAGCCCGTAAATGAAGTCTTGACTTATAATGAAGAACACACGGCAGAGAATCTGTTGGAATCCGTTAAGTGAGCTAAAAAATTATAAAGAATAAATGAATATTAGCTAAGGACAAAATAAATATCCGAACAGTGAATGAAAGCTTTTTACAGCTAATTTTCATTCACTGTTCGTTTTTGTCTGTTAGTCGATTTGTACTAAAAAAATTTCACTTTATCAACTTGGTATCTTGCATTCTCATTTACTGTTGTTTATGAGGACTATATTTCTAATTTTAAAACAGAAGATTTTTCGCTAAATTTTCTTTCAAGGTTTATTTACAGATAAATAGGGAATCTTACTACTACACACAATACATGTAAACCTTTATTAAAAACTTAAAATACTTACATCCACCCCTACCTTTTGCTTGACAATTGTAGTATACTATACTTAATAGGTTAATTAAATTTATTATTATTTAATAAATGTTTACAAAATAACTAGACATAGAAATGAGGAGTGAAGTAATATGGTAACACTTTATACCTCACCAAGCTGTACTTCTTGCAGAAAGGCAAAAGCGTGGTTAGAAGAAAACGACATTGCCTTTAAAGAGCGTAATATTTTTTCTGAACCGCTTACCTTGGAAGAGATAAAGGAAATTCTACGGATGACAGAAGATGGAACAGATGAAATCATTTCTACAAGATCGAAAGTTTATCAGCAATTGGATGTAAATATAGAACAATTGCCGTTAAAAGATTTATTTACTTTGATACAAAAGAACCCTGGATTATTAAGACGCCCGATTATCTTGGATGATAAACGTCTACAGGTCGGATATAATGAGGATGAGATTCGCCGTTTCCTACCGAGAGCAGTTAGAACCTTCCAATTACGTGAAGCACAGCGTATGGTTAACTAAATCCAATAGAAAACAAAAATTGGCTAAAAAGCGTAGATCTAATAAATTGATCGACGCTTTTCTTGTTTTTAGAAACAAAAGTGGGTGACAAAAGTCTTAAAGTATTGTAAAATGGTTATTTACATCATGCTTATTAACTTAAAATAAAGCTATGCTTTATAGGCATTTAAATTTCCAAATATGCTTAACTTTCATATACTAATATTAGTAACCGATGAGGCACAGACTTTTAAGCATATATAAATATATATAAGGGTATTGAATAATAAAGGCAAACTTTAATGTATAGATAGTCACAGGTGAAGGACCCCTTCCACCTACTAATCTTAATGAAGGGAGAGAGGCACAATTGGAAATAGAGAGAATCAATGAGAACACGATAAAGTTTTATATCTCGTACGGTGATATTGAAGATCGAGGTTTTGAGCGGGAAGAAATTTGGTACAATCGGGAACGTAGTGAGCAGTTATTCTGGCAAATGATGGATGAAGTAAATTATAAAGAAGACTTTAATGTAGAAGGACCGTTATGGATACAAGTCCAGGCAATGGAAAAAGGCCTTGAAATCATGGTAACAAAAGCTCAAATTTCCAAAAGTGGCGAGAAATTAGAGCTACCAACAGATGAGGGATCAATAGATGTATCCATTGATGACAAAATGGAAAGTATTTTAGAAGAAAAATTTGGTTCAAATGATAAAAATAAGACAGATGAAGAAAATAGTCGTGAAGATAATTTATGGATCATCGTAAGCTTCGATGATTTTGAATATGTCATTCAATTAAGTCACTACATTGACGATAGTCAAACTTCAGTTAGAAGCTCTTTATATCATCACAAAGATAAATATTATTTATATGTAGAATTTTTCGAGGATATGGATGATGACTACGTTCAAGAGAATATTATTAGTCAGGTTCTTGAATTCGCCGATGACTCTGATGTGACACTTCATGTACTGGAGGAATATGGAAAAGTCGTCTTTGCAAATGACACATTCGCACAAGTCCGAACTTACTTTCCTGTTTAACACTGATACCTATACAGAGGAAACTCTGAAAGGTATCTTTTTTTTGGTGTGCCAGGCATGGCATCTATCTAGGGGGTGAAAGTCCACTGTGGAGGTACACATCGACTAACCACTAGGGAGACGCAAGGTACTTATTGTGAGGTAAGGGCTGAAGGAAGCGTGTACCAAAATCTTGGCTCGACGAACAGAAATCTAATACTAAGGCTCGATAGGTGGATAAGGCTCCCAAACAAGTCAAAGTCCAAAAGATGTGCGTAACCCTAGCCGAGTAGATTAGGCGAGTAAAAGAGGAAAGATAGTTGTCTTACCCTGGGAGATCTCACGGACGGCTGAGGAGTCCCCTATTAAGAAAGTCGGTCGAAAAAGGTTCACCGTGAGAAGTCAGCCGAAGTCGTAGTAGTGACAGTAGTTATGAAGGACTGAACAATTTATAGTGTTTCTACGCCATGATTGCACGAAAGATATATTTCAGAATGTGTTAATGAGGAAAGTATGAGCGTATCTCAAAGGATACTCAAAATCGAAATGTCTTTTCGTCACATGAAAGGAAAGGAAGAAACGAGTGTGGAACTTTTAGAAGAAATCTTAAGTAACCAAAATATGAATGAAGCCTACAAACGTGTATACCGCAATAAAGGTGCCAGTGGAATCGACGGGGTGAGTGTAGAAGAATTGAAAGTACACCTTAGAGAGCATAAAGATGAACTTCGTGCTCAAATTCGGAAAAGAAAATATCAACCAGCACCTGCATTACGAGTAGAGATTCCAAAAGAAAATGGAAAAAAGCGTAAGTTAGGTATTCCCACAGTTGTCGATAGAGTGGTTCAACAAGCTATCAATCAGAAATTAAGTCCCATATTCGAACAACAATTCAGCGAACATAGTTATGGTTTTAGACCAGGACGAAGCTGTGAAATGGCAGTAACGAAAGCACTGGAATATATTAATGACGGACATGGATGGTTGGTAGATATTGATTTAGAGCGTTTCTTTGACACCGTTCATCATGACAAATTGATGAGAATCATCTCTCAGACGATTAAAGATGGAGATGTCATATCTCTTATAAGAAAATATCTTGTCAGCGGTGTGATGGTCAATGGTAAATATGAAGATACACCACTCGGAACTCCTCAAGGAGGTAATCTGAGCCCGCTCTTAAGTAACATTATGTTGAATCAGTTGGACAAGGAATTAGAGTTAAGAGGATTGCGTTTCGTCAGATACGCAGATGATAGCCTTATTTTCGTCAGAAGTGAGAAGGCAGCGAATAGAGTACTAACTTCCATCACAAAGTTTATCGAGAAGAAGCTTGGACTGAAAGTAAATGTGGAAAAGAGTAGAATTTCTCGCCCCACTAAAACAAAGTTTTTAGGGTTTGGTTTTTACTTTGATTCAAATCAGAAGAAATTCCAGCTAAGACCACATCCGAAGTCCATTCAGAAATTCCAAAGAAAGCTGCGCCAATTAACGAAACGGAACTGGAGTATTTCTCTAGACGTAAGAATCATTAAATTGAGACAGGTCATTTTTGGTTGGGTCACTTACTTCAAGATAGCCAATATGAAGAAAGCACTTGAAGCAATTGACGCGAAATTACGCTCCAGATTGCGTGTGATTATTTGGAAACAATGGAAGAAAAGTAAGAGAAGAATTAAATCTCTTGTACAGCTTGGTATACCTTTAGAGGAAGCCAAGGGTCTGACCTTCTGCCGAAAAGGTTATCGTTTTATTGGGCTATCAAAAGTAGTTCAAAGAGCGTTATCCAATAAGCGTCTAAAGCAAAGGGGAATCCCATTTGCCTTAGATTACTATTTAAAAGTACACACTGGGATATAAATTGAACCGCCGTATACGGAACCGTACGTACGGTGGTGTGAGAGGGGCGAAAAGTTTATTTAACTTTTCCCTCTACTCGATTAGAACGAGTTGAAGGCGGTTTTAATTTAAACAAAGAAAGTTAAATATATTCTAATGTATTAAGCAGGAGAAATAAAGTTTGTGTCGTAATATATCTATAAGGTGGTGATCATGTGTTATGTTGCAAGCAAAAACTGAAAATGGAAAGTTATTAACCCTGGCTATGCTTTCTCAAGATAAAATTAAGCACATACGATATCGAACGAATTTTTACTGTCCCACGTGTGAGGAAAAAGTGATTGTACGAGCAGGTCCGCATATGATTCCTCATTTTGCCCATTATAGCAAATCGAAATGTTCCTCTATTAAAGGTGGGGAAGGTCCTTATCATGAGAAGGGAAAGCTGTTACTGTATAAGTGGTTGAAGGACCAAAACATCAATGTAACCCTCGAGAAGTTTCTTCCTGAGATTAATCAACGTCCAGATTTATATCTTACCGTTAATGGGAAAAGGATTGTGATTGAATTTCAGTGCTCACGAATTTCCATTAAAGATATCCAAAAAAGAAATCGAAGTTACCAATCGTTTGACATCAATCCTATTTGGATATTGGGAGCTACTCAATTTAAAAGATTAAGTTATAACTACTTGAGAGTCGATGCTTTCACACTCCAATTTATCCATCAGTTTAACCCTCAGTCTGCCAACTTTCTATATTATTTTTGTCCTAACGCCAAGCAATTTCTTATTTTGAGTGATCTGTATTTAACAAGTCAAAAAAGAGCTGCTCACAAGCTGCGAATAAGCAAGCTTGATAAGATGAGTTTTTATGATTTATTTTTAGGACAGCGATTTAGAAGAAAAGAATTAATGTCATTGTGGAAAAGAGAGAAAACCTTTTTTCGTTTAAGAGTTCGTTCGGTATCCCGTGGAAAAGAGTTGACTTGGGTTCAGTGGCTTTACTTAAAACGGTCATATATTGAGTGGCTGCCTTCAGAGATTTATCTCCCGGTTTCGACTCAATACCTTATGAAGTCCTCTTTATGGGATTGGCAAAGCCGTCTTTGTTTAGATATTATTGAATCGCTTCACATAGGTCAATCTTTTACTTTACAGCAATGCATTTATCTACTGCAAAATCATCGTCACGCTATTCGAGAGTATCCCCTTATTCAATCCACAGTTTGTCCTATCCAGGAATATTTAAATTGGCTAGTACATCTTCGGATTATAAAAGAAACCACATTACATCACTATAAAAAGCTTAAAAGTCTAACACACTACAAACATATAGAAGAAGCAATTGAGGGAGATAAATTATTGTTTGATAAAATATCTTCAAAAAAATCAAACAAAATATAAGCATATCTTACCAATTATCCGTTATACTAGTAAGAGCGGCTCTTTTGGATAAAATGAATTTTTATACAAAGTATTAAAGGGAGGAATTTTTAGTGGCAAAATCTACAAAAGAACTACAAACTAGAAACGAAGTACCAGAGGAACGAACTTGGAAATTAGAAGATATCTTTGCAACAGATGACTTATGGGAAGAAGAACTAGAAAGCCTTAGGAAAGACATTCCTGAGATTTTGTCTTTCAAAGGAAAAGTAGCTGAATCAGCAGATACACTTTACGATGTTTTAAAGCTACAAGATAATTTGTCAGAACGTTTAGGTAAACTTTATACATATGCGCATATGCGCTATGACGAAGATACGACGAATTCATTTTATCAGGCACTTAATGCAAAAGCTGAAAATGTATTGACGTTAGCTTCAAGTTCCATGAGTTTTCTCGTGCCGGAAATTTTAACGATTGATAAAGATACTCTTGAAAAATATTTCAATGAAAAAAAAGAGCTTGAACCTTACCGCCATACACTTAACGAAATCACTAGGCAACGTGCTCATGTGTTAAGTCAAAAAGAAGAAGAATTATTGGCTGAAGCGTCTGAACCGATTTCAAGTGCTTCTGAGACATTCAGTATGTTAAATAATGCTGATTTGACCTTCCCAACGATTAAAAATGAAAAAGGCGAAGAAGTTGATTTGACGCATGGTAGATATATTGGCTTTTTGGAATCTAAAGATAGAAATGTTAGGGAAGAAGCTTTTAAAGCGATGTATAACACTTATGGAGATTTTCAGCATACATTTGCATCGACATTAATAGGAAACGTGAAGAAAAATAATTTTTATGCGAAAGTTAGAAACTACGATTCGGCAAGACGAGCAGCGCTGGACGGTAATAAAATTCCAGAACAAGTTTATGACAATTTAGTCGAAGCTGTTAACGAAAAGTTGCCTCTATTACATCGTTACGCTGCTTTAAGAAAGAAAGTATTAGAGCTCGATGAGTTGCATATGTACGATATGTATACGCCACTTGTTCAAGATGTAGATATGAAAATTTCATACGAACAAGCTCAAGAATACGTCTTGGACAGTCTTAAACCTATGGGATCTGAATACATCGACATCGTTAAAGAAGGGTTCAAGAATCGCTGGATTGATGTGGAAGAAAACAAAGGTAAACGAAGCGGTGCCTATTCATCAGGGGCATACGGCACTAATCCGTATATTTTATTGAATTGGCAAGATAACGTGAATGACTTATTTACATTAATTCATGAACTAGGCCATTCTGTGCACAGTTATCATACACGTAAATCACAGCCCTTCCGTTATGGAAATTATTCAATATTTGTAGCAGAAGTGGCTTCAACCTGTAATGAGGCACTGTTAAACGATTATATGTTAAATCACTTAACAGATGAAAAGCAAAAGTTATATTTATTAAATCATTTTTTAGAAGGTTTCCGTGGAACCCTTTTCCGCCAGACAATGTTTGCTGAATTTGAACATGATATCCATCAGCGCCTGCAAAATGGGGAAGCACTGACTTCTAAACGACTAAATGAAATTTATTATGATCTTAATAAAAAGTATTTCGGTGATGACGTTGTTTCAGATGAGGAAATCGGTCTTGAGTGGGCGAGAATACCGCACTTTTATATGAATTATTATGTTTATCAATATGCAACAGGGTATTCAGCAGCAACAGCATTAGCCAATAAGATTTTAAGTGGAGAAGAGGGGGCAGTCGATCGATATATTGGCTTCTTGAAAGCGGGAAGCAGTGATTATCCTATCGAGGTACTTAAAAAAGCTGGTGTTGACATGACCTCTAAACAGCCAATCCTTGATGCACTTGATGTCTTTGAAGAAAAGCTAACTGAAATGGAAAATATACTTTTGAAATAAACGTAAAAAGAGGCAGTCGAACGTATCGACTACCTCTTTTTTTAGGTAACTATACCCGTCTTGAAACTGTGGATAACTTTATACTGATACTGGCCATGTCCAGCTTCAGCACCTAGCCTGCCTGAGCCTAATCGGGCGCCCCGCGCTTTTGTACGTAACCTTATCTATAATTTAAGAAGCTTTAATTGGCTCGTCTTTATTTTTTTTACCCATAAAGGAATTCCAAGCTTCAATAATTAAGAAAACACAAAGAACTAGTAGAACAAAGGCTGATCCTGCAAGGAAATAATTCGGTTCAGCACCTGTAAATATGTTCTCGTAGATAAGGACTGCTAACGCAGAGAGTGTAACGATAAACATAAAAATCATCGGAATAATTGTAAACCACGCCTTAACGCCTTTACGCATCAACCAGACACTGACAGCAAGCAAAGCTAGCGCTCCGAGCATTTGATTGGCAGAGCCGAAGAGTGGCCACACTTTATTCCAAGTTCCTGACATGGCAAGAGCTCCCGCTCCAATAACGATAATAATTGTGGAGACATGTTGCCCGGTAAAGAACTTTGATTTTCCTTCTGCAAATTCTTGAACAGCATACTTTCCTAGACGTGTTGCAGAATCTAAAGTTGTCATCAAAAAGGCTGATGCTACAAGAGCGACAAACGTTGTTCCTACAACTTCGGAAAGACCGAAATGACTCATTAAAAACCCAATTCCAGCTGAAAATGTCGGAATCGGCCCTCCTAATTCTGCCAAACGTGCGGAAAAATCTGCCTGCGATAAGTAGGCAACAGAACCGATAGCAATAACAGCTAAAAAGCCCTCAATTAACATGCCGCCATAAGTAATGAATTTCCCATTCTTTTCATTATCTAATTGTTTTGCCGTTGTGCCTGATGAAACTAAGGAATGGAAACCAGAAACAGCTCCACAAGCGATCGTAATAAATAGAATTGGGAACAAGTAGCCCAATGTTTCACTATGGAATCCTGTATATCCAGCCATTTTAATGACAGGATTGGCAAATAAAACTCCTAAAGTTGCACCAATCATCATCCCATATAATAGAAAAGAATTTAAATAATCTCTTGGTTGTAAAAGTACCCAGACAGGTAAAACAGATGCAATATAAGAATATAAAAGAAGAATCACAACCCATGTAAATCCGCTTAACTCAAGTGGAAACACGTTCCCAAGCCAGACACATACAAACATAGCAACAACACCAAATACACTTGCTAGAATAAAATTCATACGGATTTGATTGACCAAAATACCAAATAAGATGGCTACCACAATAAAAAGCATTGAAGAGGTGGCAGCTTGTGGAACACTAATAAAAGTATCTCTTACTAAAATAACAAAAACACCTACGATTAAAATAAGTGTTGCAATAGAAAAAGATAGAAATAAAGTTTGTCCACGTTCACCGATATACTCTTTAATGATAGTACCGATTGATTGGGCTTTATGTCTTATCGAAGCTTGTAGAGAGGTATAATCGTGTACACCGCCTACAAATATACTCCCTAGTACAATCCATATCACTGCTGGAATCCACCCGAAAACAGCTGCTGAGACTGGACCGACAATCGGGCCGCCTCCGGCAATGGTTGCAAAATGATGACCTAGAAGGATGGGTGTCCTGGCAGCAACGTAATCTACACCATCAGACATTTCGATTGCGGGCGTTTTTCGATTGGGATCTACATCTAATTTTTTCTCTAAAAATTTACCATACGTGTAATAGGCAACGATGAAAATGATTCCTGTAATTAAAAGCAATGTCACTAAGTTCATATTACGCCATCTCCTCCAAAAGTAATTTTTCAATGCTTAGAACAAACGGCTTTCCCTTCGGATGAACAATGATGTCTTTTTCGTTTGGTTGAACGATTGCTAAGTATAATTCAGCCCATCCGTGTAATCCAAACTTTAAAAATTTAAGTTTCCGATAGCGCTCCACCTCCTTAGCAACTGAATAGTTAATCGGAGCATCTGTCACAATTAAACCAATCACGACTGTTGACATATGCTCTTGGTGTTTAATGGTATATTCATGCAGATTACTCTCGATACTTTTATGGAAGTTGTCGAGAGCATCAAGAGTTACTTTATTTGAAGAAGTGGTTGTAAAAACCAATTGCTGGTTTTCCACACCATATATTTTCATCTTCTTCGTAAACATGTACCTCTCATCTCTTCGCCTGTATTGTGCGATAAATGAAAGTGGAATGTCATCTAGCCATTCGTCACGGTATATATCAAAAAATACAGTGTATTTATTTGCTAACTCATTGACAAAATGATTTAAATAGTCATGTTGCAGCATAAATAATAACCTCCCTATAAATATTGAACTATTCAAAATTTTATTAAAGTAATCATACACTAATTCACTAGAAATGTGAACATGTTATAGTTAATTTATTGCAAATAATCAATAAATTAACTGTGTATGCTATAATTTCATCTTTAACAGTATGATAAATACCCAAAATTAGATTTTTAGATAGTAAAAAGTCTTAGCAAGAATTCACTAATGAAGCGAATACCTTGCTAAGACTACAGTTATTTTAGTACATGTTTAATGGACAGAACCTCTGTAAAGAGATGCCCTTTATCTCATACCACGGTACATGCGTTTATGTGTAAAAGTGTAAATAGTGAAATAGACCGATAAAAATAATAAGGGAAGCGTGAAGTAAAGGGGGATGAGTCGCATGAGCCCAAAAATATTCAGAACAAAAGCAACAATAGACAAGAGTAAAAATAGAAATGGCATTAACTCTCTCATTTTTTACCTCCTATATAATAATATATTCACATAGTTTACATCGATTTAGTTTTTGCAGGAAGCTTATTTAGTGCATGATATGTATCTGTATAAAAATTATATGTTGCAAAAAGGTGAATTAGAAGTGACGTTTTTGTGAAAACATACACATATATATTGTAAAAAATAAATGGACCTGATAATATAATAACTGTGAGATGAATCACAAACAAAACCCCTTTGTTTGAACATGAAACTTTCTCCCATCCCCCTTTGTTTTATACAAAGAAAAAAGAGATTATACGCTGCCCCGTATAATCTCTTTTTATTTAAAATGTTTTTATTTTTGATCGTTTAGCTCAATCGTGTCGATCGGGCGCTTCGGCTCTTGTTATGTCTCCCCAATGAACTTCCAGAAAGAGCCGTATTTAACACTAATCTCTCTGGCGATTTGTTTTAATTGTAACTTTTTCATTTCTTTTTTTGCTTTTGAAAGTGGCCAATCATAGACCACAGCCACTTCTTTACATGCGACCACCTTATGAAATGCTAAAAAGTCTTCTAAAGGCGGTTTGTTTGCTGGTTCTACTTCTTGTCTTAATAAATCATATAGTACTTGGATATATATATCATATGGATAAAGTCCGGATATTTTAATGCCATCCTCATTGGTCAGTTGATTGAAAAAAACAATCGTGGGAACATAATCAACGTCCATTTCTTCAAGTAGTTTTAAATCGCATTGTAATGCTTTCTTGGCGGTTGATGAAAATAAATCATTCTTAAATTCATCCAAATCGAGGTTAATCTCTTCCGCACATTCGATTAATACACTTTCCTCAGATATATCTTTCTTTTTCAAAAATAAATATTCCTGAATCTTACGTAAGAATCTTCTACCTGCACGCTTCCCCTGTAGTTCAGCTGCTTTAATCGCTAAAGAGATGACCCAAGAAGATTGAATTGGGTTTTCTAACCACAAGTCACCATCACAACTCATGCCTGTGCGTTTGGCAGTTTTTTCCCATATTTCATGAAGCTTTTTTGGTCTATCGAAAGCCCCTTTATCTAAAGGGTATAAGTTGCTGCTAATTATCGGGCGTAGTGTGAAAAAGCGCCCAAATTCAACTTCTAACTTTTTTAAATATGGTTCTAGTGCCCAACATTCAGGACATAAGGGATCTATAAATACATATATTTCTACGGGTTTTTTTATGAGATTAAAGTAGCTATATTTTGACGATGTGTTAGTTCGAGTCGAATCCCTTCCAGGGAGCTCATCATGATTCCAACTCACATCGATTCTCCTTTCTATTATTCAGGTGTATTCATCATATGGTGAGCGGTCAATGTTAGTTTTTCAAATATAGCTGTACGAAAAGGTTCCTCAATATTGGCTTCAGCTAAAGCTTGATGCATACATTCAAGCCAGGCATCTTTTCTTGTTGGTGTAATTTCAAAAGGTAAGTGGCGCCTGCGCATCATAGGAGAGCCAAATTCTTCGTTATAAAGACTAGGGCCGCCAAAAAACTGTGTGAGAAATTTACGTTGCTTTCGCGCTGTTTCTGTTAAATCCTCAGGGAAAATTGGAATTAAGTCTGGATGCTTTCCAACACGTTTGTAAAAGTGGGTGACAAGTGTATCGACTGCATCATATCCACCGATTGCTTCATAAATTGTTCCAGGTCGGTTCATGGTATTTCTCCTTAATTATAGTGGCTATATTGTAGCAATGAGGCCGTAAATGAGCAAATTATCTGATTGGAAAATGGATTATGACAGACTAGAGAAAAATCTTTCAATCTTATTCGGCGTCTTCCTTCTTGGAATTGAAAGTGTAGTTAATAATTGATTGAAAGTCGTTAGCCCCACGTCATAAGAGGGTGCTTCTATTTCTAATTCGTAATCCGAATGATTATTGTAATGACTATCATCTAAAACATAGATAAAGCCCTTGTGATTGTATTCTAATCTTGTCGTTGTTAAACTTCCGTAGTAAATCAAGTTACTAGGATCAATATCCATGTCCGCTAATTGTTTAGCAGTGTGTGGTTTTGATACCGGATGACCGCTTAGCCACTCATCAGTTTCCACTCTAGTCAAGCAATCGTGAGTCTCTAAAAGACCTTGTCCTTCTGGTTGTTTTAATGTTAATGTATATTCGCCGCTTTTTTCTCTTATACGTAGCGCGGCATGGTTATTTTTAAGTGAAAAGTCTTTTGTTTCAAAATAATAATTGGTTTGAACTATACCTTTGTCAGGAAATGAGAGATAAGTACGGATTTGATTAAATTCTTCTTTTGTAAGTAAATTTTTAAATTCAATTTCTATTTCTTGGCTCAATCTGAAGAACTCCCTTGTCCTTTTTTACTTTTATTATTCTTGATTATGACTAATCTGGTCTTATTATGCAAAGATTATCCATTATAATTATTTATGGTAAAATAAGGACGACCTATTTTATAAAGGTGAAGAATGTTCAAAGAGATTAAGGTTTTGATTAACAAATCATCGCTTATAGGATAGGGTCATTTATAAATCCGATCTAAATATTGAAAAAAACTATACTCGAAAGTCGTCTGAGGTGGTGTTAAAATGAATTGGGATGTTTTCCTAGCACCTTATTCCCAAGTTGTCGAAGAATTAAAAGTGAAACTTAAAGGCATGCGTGCACAATTCGAATTTGAATCAAGACAATCACCAATTGAATTTATTACAGGCCGTGTTAAACCCATTGCAAGTATTGAAGAAAAAGTTAAGAAAAAGAAGATTACGCTTGATCAAATTGAAGGAAAAATTCAAGATATTGCTGGGATAAGAGTTGTGTGTCAGTTTGTTGATGATATCTATACAGTGGTTGACATGCTTCGTTCACGAGAAGATCTGAAAATTATTGAGGAGAAGGATTATATCCATCATAAAAAGAAAAGTGGTTATCGATCTTTTCATATGATTATTGAATATCCGGTTGAAACGATTCATGGAGTAAAAATGGTTATAGCTGAAATACAAATACGTACGATGGCTATGAATTTCTGGGCAACAAACGAGCATTCCCTCAATTATAAATATGAAGGGCAAATACCTCAACAAATTAAAGCACGTTTACAAGGCGCTGCTGAAGCAGCTTTTAAACTGGATGAGGAAATGTCTAAAATAAAACATGAGGTACAGGAAGCGCAAAGAATCTTTCATCGTAAATAAGTACGATATTATTCTGCGCGGATTATACAGCCATCTAATCTCAACAACAAAGAGCATATTAAAGGAGGGGCAGTTGTGAAGTTTAAAATCGTTTCTAAAGGGGATAAACAGTCAAACGAGATTAAGTCTAGAATTAAGCAATATTTAACAGATTTCGATTTGGAGTATGATAAAGAAGAACCAGATTTAGTAATATCTGTAGGTGGTGATGGGACATTTCTAGAAGCGTTTCACCGATACGTGCATCGACTCGACTGCACGGCTTTTATTGGAGTACATACAGGACATTTAGGATTTTACGCCGACTGGGTGCCTGATGAAGTTGAGAAACTCGTTATCGATATTGCGAAAACGCCATTTCAGGTTGTCGAATATCCATTACTCGAAGTAATTATCCGACCAGAATCTGGAACAGGGGAAGACCGATTTCTCGCTTTAAATGAAACTGCCATTAAAACGGCTGAAGGGTCGGTTGTTTTTGATGTTGAAATCAAAGGAGAACATTTTGAGACATTTCGAGGAGATGGCTTGTGTGTATCAACGCCTTCAGGAAGTACGGCATATAATAAAGCACTTGGCGGCGGTATTATTCATCCATCACTAGAAGCTATCCAATTAACAGAAATGGCTTCGATCAACAATCGTGTATTTAGAACGATTGGCTCACCCCTTATTTTACCAAAACACCATACATGTTTATTAAATCCAAAAGTGAATGGCAGCTTTTTAATTGCGATTGATCACTTTACGCAAAATTATACGAATGTAAAATCGATTCAATGCCGTGTCGCTGAAGAAAAGATAAGATTTGCTCGTTATCGTCCATTCCCTTTCTGGAATAGAGTGAGAGATTCATTTGTCTCAGAAGAAGATATGAAGGTATAAGTAAATGCAACCAATGATATGGCAAATAAGTGAAAAATATCACAGGCAGTCTATTCGTGACTTTTTAAAAAAAGATCAATCTTTTTCAAGGCGGATTTTAAAGTCGGTGATAAATGATGGTGCCATGTTTTTGAATAATGAGCCGGTGAGAATGAATGAGGTTCTATCTTTAGGTGATGTTTTAACAGTGGAACTTCCTGAAGAAGAAAAAGGGCCGTGGATGAAACCAGAGAATATCAATCTAGAGATTGTTTTTGAAGATGATTTTATTCTCGTCGTGGATAAGCCAGCTCATATGGCGACGATTCCATCTATCCATCATCCGTCAGGTACATTAGCAAACGCTATTTTATTTTATTATAAGAAAAATAATATACCCTACACTGTTCATATCGTGACAAGGTTGGACCGAGGTACATCCGGACTCATTCTAATTGCCAAAAATCGTTACAGTCATTCTCTTTTAGGTGCTTTACAACAAAAAGAGGGGATTGAGCGACATTATCAGGCTGTGGTGACAGGCTTAATATCTGAAAAAAAGGGAATAATAAATAAGAATATTGGTAGAAAAGATGGATCAATTATTGAGAGGACTGTTAGGGAGGACGGGAGGCCAGCTATCACTCTATATGAAACAGTGAAACACTCACTCTCGAATACATTAGTGAATATTGAGTTGAAAACAGGACGCACCCATCAGATCCGTGTTCATTTTTCAGCGCTAGGCCACCCGCTTGTAGGGGATGAATTATATGGTGGAAAGAAGGGAGCGATAAGGCGGCAAGCTTTACATTGCTGTCACTTAAAATTTTCACACCCTATTACAAATAAAACGATGGAATTTTATTCTTCGCTTCCTGACGATATGAAAAAATTACTTGAGTAAAGTAAGACTTAAAATGTAGTAAATTTTTCCGAAACAAAGGGTTGGTTAGATGGAATGGATACTGTTGTCTTCTCAGGAAGTCTAAAAGCAGATAACTTGTTACCGAAAACGCAACCTGTATCTATATTAATCGTGTTATTGATTTGACGTGGTTCAAGGACGGGTGTATGACCATAAACAATCCACTTCGAACCTGTATAATGTTTCGCCCAGTCTTTTCGGACAG
The DNA here is from genome assembly GCF_018918075.1 of Virgibacillus sp. MSJ-26. GTDB lineage: Bacteria > Bacillota > Bacilli > Bacillales > Amphibacillaceae > MSJ-26. The sequence continues at coordinate 12,924 of NZ_JAHLPW010000025.1, read as the reverse complement.
GCTTTCCAGCTTCATCGGTCCCACCGGTAATATCGCCGTATAAAACAAAGGTTTTCACTTCTTTATCGTGACGCCCAATAAAAGATTCCTTTATGCCAGCGTGAGCTATAATAGCTTGGACATCAGTTAATTCTAAATAAAGAGGGCCTGCTCGTACAACGATATAAATTGATTTCGAACTTGTGATTGTTTAGTTTTAGATAATTGGGCATATTCCTCAGCGGTTGTTTCAATTCCGTGCTTTAACTGAACATTGTTACCGAGGAAAAATCGATATAGCTTATTACAGTGGTTACCTGGGACATACTTAGCTGATTCCTGATTGACAACCAGATCGTAAACAAAATTAATAACGTCGATGGATGCTGGTCCTCGATCGGTCAAATCACCTAAAAAAACTAGAGTGCGATGATCCGGATGAACTAATTTATTATTTATTTGACTGTAGCCAAGTTCTGAAATAAGCTGTTGTAATTCATCAAAACAGCCATGAATATCTCCTATGACATCATACATCATCATATGAATCACCTCATAGGTTATTTTACACGATTATCAATTTTATAAGCATCAATTTTAAAAAAAGAAGTGAACACAAGTATTTGTGTACATATGTATTTTTGGGAATGCTATATAAGGAATCTAGCTAGAGAGGATGAGTAAAAGTGGAAGAAGATGTGATGCAACTTAATTTAAAAGAACTGCACAAAGCCTTGAAAAACGATGATATAGAAACATTTCGTCTTAAATTTAACGATATTCATCCTTACGATCAAGCGACATTTTTCGTGAATCAAAATCATGATGAGCGTATGACTATATATTCTTTTTTATCACCTGAAGAAGTAGCCGATTTGATGGAACATATTGAATTGGAAAATGTCGAACCGTTTATTACTGAAATGGATCCAAGATTTGCTTCGATGGTACTTGGAGAACTTCCAACAGATGATGCCGTCGATATTTTAAATGAAATGGAAAAAGAAAAAGTCGCCAGTTTTTTAACGATAATGGATGAAGAGGAAGCTGATGAAATAAAAGCGCTCCTCCATTATGAAGAAAAAACAGCCGGTAGTATTATGACCACGGAATTTGTGGCCATTAATAAGTCACTAACCGTTAGGGAAACGATGAAACAATTAAAGGTCGAGGCTCCTGATGCAGAGACCATTTACTATTTATATGTTATTGATGAGGAAAAGCATTTAGCGGGGGTCATATCTTTACGGGACTTAATTATCTCAGATGAAGATGCAATTGTCGGTGAACGAATGAATGAGAATGTCGTTTCAGTCTCAGTTGGAATGGATCAGGAAGATGTTGCTCAAATGATTATGGATTATGATTTCTTGGCTGTTCCCGTTATTGATTTTCAAAATCATCTACTCGGAATTATTACTGTTGATGATATTTTAGATGTTGTTGATGAGGAAGCGAGTGAAGATTATTCTAAGTTAGCTGCCGTTTCTGACGTGCACCGTATTGAGGATAGTCCATTTGCTGCAGCGAAAAAAAGATTGCCATGGTTAATTACTTTATTATTTTTAGGTTTATTTACAGCAAGCTTGATTGGCCAATTTGAAGATACGCTCGAACAGGTGGCTATATTAGCCATCTTCATGCCCCTTATAGCAGGTATGGCAGGAAATACAGGAACACAGTCATTAGCCGTAGCCGTTAGAGGGCTTGCAACAGGAGAATTTGCAAATCGCGGTAAGTTGAAATTGATGGTCAAAGAAACGTCGACTGGACTCATTATCGGTTCTGTATGCGGCATTACGATTATGGTTGTTATTTATCTATGGAAAGGTGAATTATTTTTAGGGTTTCTAGTAGGTATTTCCCTTCTAGCCACGTTAACCATTGCAACGTTATCAGGTGCTATTATTCCACTCATTATGGATAAATTTAAAATTGATCCAGCTGTCGCATCAGGACCATTTATTACAACGATTAATGACTTGATTTCCATTTCCATTTATTTTGGAATTGCAACAGCATTTTTAAGTTATTTACTATAAATCAGACAATCGCACAAACATGAATTAACCTTCATATAATATGATGATATCGTATATGGAGGGATGATAGAACCATGAAGAAAAATAAACGTTATGCCAAGAATCCGTTGCTCTATATCCATCAACCTAATGTAGGAACTCCTAGAGCTTCTATGCAATCTAATTATCAATCAACTAAAAGTAATGATCAGCTTTCGTCGTCAAGCAAACGTGAGGCAGAAAAGATAGCTAAAGCAAGACCACAACGCAGGCATGGTGGAAAGCCACTACGAGACGAAACAAGAGCTGAAATAACAACAAGTGAATTTGATGAAAGCATTGATTCAAAGGAAGAAAACCAAAACAATCAATCTGATACTAAAAAATTTAAAGACATGACCCTGCTTGAAAAAGTAAAATATTTCGCTGACGAACCAAATCATATACCTAGGATTAAATGTGAAATTAAAACAGCGGATAAGTCTTACCGAGGAAAAATTATGGATTTTGACGGGGAGACTGTATTTATGCGCGTAGGAAATCGAGTACACTTGAGAAAAGTACCATTTGAAGAGATTCAGCGTATTAGGATGCTTGGTTTTTAATAGGTTGATGAATATAAATAACACCCTAGATAGCTATTCTAGGGTGTTACTTTTATAACTAAGACGTCTTATTCATTTTAATCAATAATTATCGGTAATTACTGAAAAAGTGATACTGCAGGCAAGCACGTTACATGGCAGAAGCACTTAAGATCTACTGTAATGCAGATACCAGTTGCATATAAATTGTCAGTACCTTGGTCTGCCGGATCTTTCAAGTGGCTGTGTGTGCAAGGCTCTTCAGCATTTCTAACTAACTCAAGTACCGCACAGCAGTCTTCATCAACACTTTTTACTCTAAAAATAAAGCTTGCTTCGATTGGACCTGGAGTTCCGTCAGGCATATGGCCAGCACCAAAGCCTTTGAAAGGTTTACAGCCGTCTTGACAATATAAAATAACAGGAACTGTATCTAATCCGCTTCCGGAATCCTTCTCACCTAATAAATCATTAATTGATTGTTCACAACTGGTGTCACAGCAATTCTCAACAACGTCACTTTGCGCATCAGCTATCTCCCTAAGAACATCACATACACAGCTGCCCGTATCAAAATCTTTTCCACATTTACAACCCATGAATGAATTCTCCTTTCAATTTCGTATTGACCTACTGTCTCTAATAGAGTATGTATATGGCATATGTTGGTGTGGGCAGGCGTTTATATTTTTTAAATTTATGGTGATTCCATCTAATTTTAATTAATATTAAAAAATTAGGTTTAAAAAGAACATATTAGGGAATAAAGATAACAGACATAAACTTATAAAAATATTCGAATAGTATATTAAGTGAGAAAGGGGTTGGAGAAATGGGATATATTTTACCGGTACAAAATTTTCAATATTTCGATTACCATCAACGTATAACAGAAGAGAAGAAAAACCAATACTTTATAAATAAACCATTTAAATCTGTCTTGGAAGATCAGTACCAAGAGGTCAAAGATCATCCAGTCTCTAACCACACCATGTTAACTAAAGAACATACAGAGATTCTATCTCGAAACCCAAAAGCTATGAAGACGAAAGCTGATTTAACAGGTAAGGGACACTTATTTAATCAGTATATTTAGAACAAAAGCTGAAGCGCCCGTTTAGCAACGTACAAACTGGAGGACTCCTGACGAGATAAAGGAGATCTAAAGAGCGTAGCGATTCAAGGTCGACTTATCGTAGGAATGAGTCTGAAGTTTGGTAGTTGCTGGGCGGCTGAAGCTGGATGAACAAAAGTTGAAGCGCCCGTTTAGCAACGTACGGTCGACCTCGCCAAGCAGGATAGGTTAATGTCAAACAACAAAAAAGATTGATCAGTCGTTAATGCTGATCAATCTTTTACTCTTTCCGGTTTATTTCTAAATGGCGAAAGGAATAACTTTTTTCCTTCAGTATATTCTGCGTAAAAAACGTCTTCCACATTATTGTAGTTTTGTTTTTTAATTTCTTTATGCAGCCAGTCTTTTGATAAACCAGCTTCTTTTACGTTATCTTCAATAATTTCTCCGTCACTGATTAAAGTGAACGGAAGGAATGCCTCTTCAGGATAGACGTTTAAATCTTTCTTATTCGGAGTTTGATATTCTGGTTTTTTCATCACTGAGACGTGTCCATTCGTTTCTAAAATGGCGTATTCCACTTCTTGAATGGAAAACACATCTTTAGCCCTAAGTAGATGTTGTAATTCACTTACATCAATTTTGTTTTTCTTCATCTCTTCACGGATGATGGCCCCTTTATGAATAACGAGTGAAGGTTTTCCCTCTAATATAAATCTCGAGCCTTTAAACTTTTGCACGACCATTTCTACAGAATAGAGTAACACGCCCCATAATGCGATGACAAATGCCATTTTTGCAATACCTGTGTCTTTATCAAATAGGGCGTTTCCAACGAGTTCACCCAGAATAACTGCTGATATAAAATCAAACGCTGTTAATTGGGAAATTTGTGTTTTACCAAGGAGTTTTGTTAATAAGAATAAAGCAAAGAAACCAAAGATGGTATCGGTAAATATATGAAAATAACTGTCCATTTTGACTTAATCTCCCTTCCAATCTTAGAATAACCAGAAAGGGAATTGTCATTCAGATAAGAATGGTTTGGATATACGTATTAAGATGGGGAAGATAAAGACGAACGATGTATACTTCTACAACATCGCTACGGAAAACATTCCGCTTTCCGCATCCGCTGTTCAGCCTCCTCGAATTTCGGTCTGCGGGGTCTCACCTAGGCTATTATTCTTTCTGTAGTCTTCATGCTTTTCTCCGCTAAGATTGAAATGAAAAAAGACGAACAATGATAGTTAATTTTGACTCATTATCATTATTCGTCTATTCGCCTTTTGCTTTATCCTATAAATTAATGTTCCGGTCTTTTAAGTTCTTCACCATAGTAACGTGCGGGATGCCGGCGTCTATGAATTCTTCGGATATTATTTCATACCCTAATTGCTCATAGAAAGTTGTGGCATGTGTTTGGGCATTGAGCTTTGCCTGGGAATAATCATTATTTAAGATTTCTTCCTCCATTGCTTTAATTATTTGCTTGCCGTAAGATTTAAGACGATGAGGTTTTAAGACGCAAATTCTTTCCAGTTTTCCAGAGTCATCGATGAATCTTAAGCGGCTGGCAGCGATGGGGATTCCATCTTCATAACCGACAAAATGGGTTGCTGTTTTATCGAATTGATCTAATTCTTCTTCTGGTGGAACTTTCTGTTCTTGTACAAAGACTGTTTCGCGAATACGAAAGGCATCTCCTTGCTCGTTATTTTCTTTTGCAATTTTAACATTCACACGTCATCTTCTCCTAACACAAAGCTTTCATGGACTGACCAAGCACCGTTCTCTAGTTGATAAAAGAGGTGGAAACGGTCGATGGTGTCTTTAAAATCAAATGTCTTCATTCTAAGGCTGCCTAACACATCTGAAAATTCATCTTGCACAAGATCTTGTGCAATGGTTATATGTGGTACAAAAGGATGTTCCATTTCTTCTGGAAATTCACCGGAATACATTTGATCGACGAGCTGATTTAATTCCTCATTTGGTTCAACTTTTAAATAGATAGTGTTGGTGACTGGAGAAAATGAGCTCACCTTTTTAATCGCAATATCAACGGGTTTTGTTTTTTTAGCAATTTTTCTAAGTTCCTCAATCAGTTTCTCGATATAATCATCATCTGCTTCAAAAGCTTCTTTCAGCGTCAAATGCGGTGGAATCAGAGAATAATGTGGATCATATCGTTTCCTAAACGAGTTTGCTTCATCCTGGATTTCCTTCGATGGAAACATAGCGATACCATACCTCAACATAAAAAAACCTCCTAATAAATTTTCATGCATCAAAATGCTATGTTAAGCAGTAGGTTGATTCTTGTTGTTGTAATTGGTTATTTTTGAAAAAGTGATTTCTTCTAGTATAACAATTATAAATGAAATTTTAAAAAATAGAGTCTTTATGACGGTTATTTATTGATATTCTTAATGTCAAAAGATTTGATATAGTAATGTTTATTGGACCGGTTTTTGATCTTATTGGGCACGAAACAGCGAAAAGTTTTGCTTCATGTCCGATAGGAGTGTTTAATTAGACATGAAACTATAAAAAACTCCAGTCCATGTCCAATTAGTGCGCTAGTTGTCATGAATCTGTGAAGAGATAGCATTAATATATGGCTTGAAGTCAAAGCTTAAATAAACATCGTCTTCAAAGCATTTGGTAAATCTTTTTGCCAGTATTTCCAGGTGTGTTCGCCGCCTTCTAGTTCGTGATAATGGTAGGTGACACCTTTGCTATCAAGGATTTCTTTGAGTTCTTTGTTCGGTTTTACAAAATCTTCATTGTTGCCGTTTGTTAAGCCAACGTCAGTCTCGTCTGTGCCAATGGTGTGGTAAATATCAATTGTTTGAACGGAGTCTGCGTTTTTAACTGTTTCTAAAACTGTATCATTCACGTAAGGTGACTGCATAATGACTTTTCCAAATGTATTGGGATATTTGAATGCCGTCATTAAGGCTAATGTACCTGCTAATGAATCGCCCATTAGCGTTCGAGATTGTCCCATATTGTAAGTTGGAAGGAACTCGTCTAAGAAAGGGACTACTTCACGGACTAAAAATTTAGTATAGGCTTCGTTTTGGTCACCGTCCGGATGGTACTTTTTCCAGCGGTCATATCTGTCTTGATATTGGATGCCGATGAAAACGGTATTGTCAATTTCTTCAGCGCTATGAAGTCGGTCGCTTTGTGTGGCAACGCGGCCTAATTGGTAATAATCGTTTCCGTCTTGCATAATGCATACATGGTATTTATATAATGGTGAAAATGATTCTGGCTGGTAAATTCTTAAGACTATTGTCTCGTTTAAATAGGAACTTTCTATTTCTTTATCTATCATTTTTCCTTTTCTTCCCAATGACTACACCTCTGTCTCTAGTTGTTTTACGTATTTGGGGAATGAAAAACACCGCTCATGGAATATACTCGCTTTCCGTGGGCAAAGAAGAATTGCAGTTCATTCTTCGTCGCTAATGAGCCTCCGAATGCTTCGCATTTCGGGGTCTCATCTAGGCCTTACCTCCCGCTGGAGTCTCGCATATTCCATTCGCTAGTATTTGTATTTCCATATTGCTATACATGAAATTTTATCCCCTGCATTTCTTTTATCTTAGCATTAATAGAGGGAAAATTCTATAGGCTGAAAAGAGTAAAAGCAAAGGAACTTAAACTAATAACTTAGGCAGCTATTGAGGAACTATATGGGTTCTACACCATCGCTACGGAAATACACTTCGCTTTCCGCAGGCGCTGCTGAGCCTCCTCGAGCTACGCTCTGCGGGGTCTCATCTAGGCTACTTCTCCTGCTGGAGTCTCCGTGTATTTCCTTCGCTATAATGACTGCTAAATACGAAATATAGAAGGGGATTTGTTTTTCCGTCAGTACTTAGCACATCAATCCGTTTTTTAACCTGTCAATTCTTTTAATTGATTCTGATTGAGCTCGTAATAAGATCCTTTTAATTTAAGGAGCTCTTCGTGGCTGCCTTGTTCGATGATTTTGCCGTGTTCTAGCATGATGATGTGGTCGGCTTCTTGGATTGTGTTTAGTCGGTGCGCGATGACGAAACTTGTTCGGCCGTGCATGAGTCGTTTGAGTGCTTCTTGGATCTTGAGCTCGGTGATCGTGTCGATGTTACTGGTTGCTTCATCGAGTACAAGGATGGTTGGTTCGGCAAGTAATGCTCTTGCAATGGTCAGTAACTGTTTCTGTCCTTGGCTAATGCCGCTACCGTCTTGATCAAGAACAGTGTTATAACCTCGTGGAAGTTTGACGATAAAGTCGTGTGCATTCGCGTCTTTAGCTGCTCGAACAACTTCTTGATCCGTTGCATCCAATCGTCCGTATCGGATATTATCTTTAACCGTTCCTTCGAATAAAAAGGAATCCTGCAAAACAAACGCCATATGCTGTCTTAAACTTGACCGCTTGATTGTGTTTAATTCAATGCCATCGAGTGTAATCGAACCTGAATTATAATTATAGAAGCGGGCGATCAAGTTGATGATGGTCGTTTTTCCGGCTCCTGTATGACCGACAAAAGCAATGGTTTCACCGGGTTTCGCTTCTAAATCAATATTTTTTAAAATCAATTCATCTTCATAGCCAAATGACATGTTGTCAAAGATGAAATGTCCTTGAGTCGTTGGCAAGTCAACCGCTTTTTCTTCATCTAATTCTTCAGGTTCTTCATCAATCACATTGAAAACTCTTTCCGCTCCGGCAATGGCAGATAATAACACGTTAAACTGGTTCGATAATTCATTTAACGGACGCGTAAATTGTCTAGCATATTCGGTGAAGATAACAATTACACCAACGGATATATAACCATTAATTGCGAGTATTCCACCAACGAGTGCAATCAATCCAAAGCTTAAAAAGTTCAACATGTTCATTATTTTAGGAATGAAACCAGACAATGTTAGGGACCAAAAGGCTGTGTTTTGTAAATCCTTATTTTTTACAGCAAATTCATCGATCACACGTTTTTCCTGAGAAAAAGTTTTGACGACATGTTGACCGGAAACGATTTCTTCAACGTAACCATTTAAATCACCAAGTTCTCTTTGGCGGAGTTTATATAACGGTCCGGTTCGGTTTGTAATCCACCTGATCCCCATAAACATAAAGGGAATAATGGACATGGTAACAACGGTCAGCAGGGGACTGAGATAAAGCATCACAGCAATCGTCCCAACAAGTGTAATCACACTCGCAAACACTTGGATCACCGATTGGTTTAAGGTGTTATTTACATTATCAATATCATTAGTAATTCGGCTCATCAGTTCACCATGCTGTCGTTTATCAAAATAAGAAATGGGCAGCTCATGGAATTGATGGAATAAATCACGGCGCAAATCAAAAACTGTATTTTGCGCGATGCCAATCATCCAGTAATTTTGCATAAAGATTGAAACGGAATGTGCGATATAAATAATGACGAGCCAAATTAAAAGCAGCCCAAGCCCAGAAGCTTGCTTCGTAACGATAAAGTCATCGATAGCCATCCCGACCATAAACGGTCCTAATAGTGCCATCGCGGAGCTAATCAGCACCATTAATATAACGAGAGAGAGCTTTCCTTTTTCTTGAGCGAGATATGACCAAATCCGCTTGACGGTTCCGGTCATATTTTGTGCACGCTTCCTATCCTCGGCACTGACTGAATCAAGGGATATTTTTTTATATTGAAATGGTTGTTTTAATTGACTATCTGGCACGTTTATACCCCTTTCCAAATTGTGATTCGACAATCCGACCATATAAATCAGACTGCTCTAGCAATTCATCATGTGTACCGAACGCAAGCACACGTCCTTCATCTAATAGTAAAATACGATCTGCACTTATTGCGGTAGATATTTTCTGGGTGATGATTAATGTCGTGCAGTGATAGTCTTGAATAGCGTCAAGGAGTCTTGATTCAGTTGCTAAATCAAGCGCACTTGTACTATCGTCGAGCATTAATATTTTCGGCTTGCGAAGCAGCGCCCGTGCGATGGAGATACGTTGTTTTTGTCCTCCTGATAAATTCACACCTTTTTGCCCGACACGAGTTTCATATTGTTCAGAAAGGCCCATAATTGTTTCATGTATTTGTGCATCTTTTGCTGCTTTGATAATCTCCTCTTTCGATGCGTCTTGTTTTCCCCAGGCGATATTGTCAGTGACTGTACCAGTAAAGAGCAATGGACTCTGAGGGACGTAGCCAATGCTGTCACGAATCGTTTTTAACGGATAATCACTCATAGGTTTTTCATCAAGATAAATGGTTCCTTCAGTTGGTCGATACAATTCAGGGAGTAGCTGGAATAATGATGTTTTACCGGCGCCAGTCGCACCAATAATCGCCAGTTTTTCTTGTCCCTTGAGTTCGAATGAGATATCATCGAGAACTTTTTCATTTTTAGCCGGGTACGCGAAGGAAACATCTTTAAATTGGATAGAACCTTCCGTCACCGTGTTCTGGTCATCTTCATATCGTTCATAAGGGTCTTCTTTAACAACTAAAACATTTTTAATACGAATAGCGGACGCTCTTGCTCGGGAAAAGGCCAGTATGATGAAAGTAAACATCGAAATAGCCATGGCTACACGCATCGCATAATTCACCACAGCAACCACATCACCGACAGACGTTTCCCCAGCGATGGATTGAGCATTCCCGAACCAAATAATAAAGATGATACTTAAATTCATAACGAATAAAAGAATCGGCATCGATGCTTCCACAAAACGGAAAGCTTTTCTGGTCGTGACAGCTAAATCTGTATTTGCCTCTGTGAAACGTTCTTTCTCATAATTGCGGCGGACGAATGCTTTAATCAAACGCATCCCAGCGAGGTTTTCCTGCATGACCCGGTTGACGTGATCCACTCGGCGTTGCAATCTATCGAATTGAATCGTTGAAATTTTAAGCACCCATAAAATAAAGCCAATCAGGAGCGGCACGGTGACTAAGAAAATCAACGCAAGCTTTGCATTGACTACAAATGCCATGATAACGCCACCTAAAACAAGTAACGGTGCTTTCGCCATAATACGAAGCGCCATAAAGATAGTGTTTTGAACCTGTCTGACGTCATTCGTAAAGCGAGTCACAAGTCCGGAAACCGGGAATTTATTTAAGTTCTTAAAAGTAAATTCCTGAATCTTATCAAATAACTTTTCCCGCAAATCGTATCCAAACGCATACGTCACATGTGAGGCGTAAAATGAATTAATGATACCAGCAATAAAAGATAGAAATGCAAGTCCAATCATAATGCTTCCCCACATGATGATATTGTTGATATCTTGATTAACGACCCCAACGTTAATCATCTTACCTAGGAAGAAGGGAAGGGCGAGCTCTACCCCGAGTTCGATAAAGGTTAAGAGATAAGCGATGATGATCGGTAGTTTATATGGTTTTAAAAAAGAAAAAACTTCTTTCAAATTTGAATCCCCCAATGTTTTTAAGTGATGGTTTGAAAATAGTGTTAGAAAGCATTTCGTTGGTTGAGAGTAAATCTTTATTAATTGTTTGGAAATACTGAGATTGGCCACATCCAGCGCGTGGGGCCCAGCAACTAGTGAGACTTCCTTCACCTCCGTACGATAAGTCAACATCGGCTCACTACGTTCACCGTGTTTCCTTTATCTCCTACGGCTCAGTCCAGTCCGTACGTTGCTAAACGGGCGCCCCGTGCTTTTGCTCCTTAATAAAAACAATTTTCATTCTATTATAAAGGGTTTGTTAATTAATTACCATGAATTTATTTCGGGGATTGAAGTAATTCGTGAATGAGGGAAATAATGCTGTATTAAAGGTCTTTGAAGGGTAAGGAAAATAAAAATAGCAAAATGTGTTGACAGACTGATAGAAATTATATATTATATATAGTGTCGTTAATTTCATAAACGATTCCGTAGCTCAGCTGGGAGAGCGCTACCTTGACAGGGTAGAGGTCGTTGGTTCGAGCCCAATCGGAATCACTAATTTACTAAAGCGTCAATTCTTGTTTAGAATTGGCGCTTTATGATTTTTTAGCTTATTAATAAGAGTGATTTTCAATCAACAATTAAATAAAAAAGATTATAAAAAACATTAAACTATTTCTACAATCTACCGATATAGATAATAGAACGTTACAAGACGTTCAAAAATAGGGCCACAAGGACGTGACCCGAATAAAAAAACATGGAGGTTGATTAATTATGATTATTAATCACAATATTTCAGCACTTAACACACATCGTCAATTAGGTGCAAACAACAACGCAGTACAAGGATCTTTAGAGAAACTTTCTTCAGGTCTACAAATCAACCGTGCAGGAGATGACGCAGCAGGTCTTGCAATCTCTGAAAAAATGCGTGGACAGATTCGTGGACTTGATATGGCAGCGAAGAACGCACAAGATGGTATTTCTATGATTCAGACTGCAGAAGGTGCTTTGAATGAAACACATGATATTCTTCAAAGAATGCGTGAATTAGCTGTTCAAGCATCGAGTGATACAAATACTGACGCTGACCGTGGTGAACTTCAAAAGGAATTGGATGAATTAGTAACAGAAATCGATCGCATTTCTACTGATACTGAATTTAATACTCAAAAGTTGCTTGATGGTACAGGTGGAGAAGAAGGGTCATTTACCTTTCATATTGGGGCGAATGCAACACAAAATATTACTGTTGAATTTGGTAATATGGGTACTGAAGAGTTAGGTGTTAATGAATTGGATATCGAAACTCAAGAAGGTGCTGATGAGGCAATTACAGCAATTCAATCCGCAATTGATGACGTATCTGCAGAACGTGCAAAACTAGGTGCAAACCAAAACCGATTAGAGCATACTATCAACAATTTAGGTGCATCTTCTGAAAACCTTACAGCTGCAGAATCACGCATAAGAGACGTGGATATGGCTAAAGAAATGATGAACTTTACGAAGAATAATATTCTTACGCAAGCATCACAAGCCATGTTAGCTCAAGCAAACCAAATGCCACAAGGCGTTCTACAATTACTTCAGTAATAGTGAAAATATACTTAAAAAGGGGCTGGGACAAAACTCAGCTAAAAAGCAAAAAAGGAATTCAGTATACTGGATTCCTTTTTTGCTTTAGATTTAAAATAATTGATTATTTTGCTAATAATTAGTAAACAAAAAGAGCACCTTCTGGTAAGATAAAAGTGACCAAACCATTACTCACCGGAGGTGCTCTTATGTTTAAACATTATACCATGAATCAAGTGATTTTGCCTT
>NZ_JAHLPW010000024.1 GCF_018918075.1 Virgibacillus sp. MSJ-26 | reverse complement strand
GGTCGTATACCAAACTGGGCGATGGTTATGAACCAACTTTTAATCCATGATGATCTAAAAGATAGGGTGTTAAAATATCTTGAATAAATTAGAACTTACACACTTTATTTGACAAGCCCTTGAGCATAATCACTCAAGGTTTTTCTATATCAAACATCAAAGATTATAATTCAACTCATCTTCCTGCATCTTCACTTCTTCTAGTTCACCCCTAATAAAGGGCTCCCTTCACCTTCTTCTTTAATATAATTCCACTGGAACCTTTAAACGGACTAAACTTCTATATACTTCTCATGAGGGACCATCTCAATAAACCGGCTCTTTTCTCCATCAATCACTATTACCAATTCATGCATTGCTCTTGTACATGCCGTATAGAATAATGTTTGATCTGTATCTTCCCCGTACATGTCATTGGAAGCATCAGGTATAATAACCGCATCGAATTCAATCCCTTTTGCCAAATAAACCGGTAAAATTACCACGCCTTTTTGAAACATATAGGTCTCTTCATGGATTAAATGAATTGGCTTGTTTCCTTTTAATCCGTTATATAGTTTATTAGTTTCTTCCATTGTCTTACATATGATGGCTATTGATTCATGTCCATTTTTTGTTAGTGTGTCAATTTGATGTTGAATGGCCCCTAATAAATTTTCCTCCGCGCGGGTAATTAATTGCGGCTTAGATCCCTTTCGATTAAACGGGATAATTTTTTCTTTGCCAGGAGCAAAATAACGCGTGAACTCAACAATCTGCTTTGTTGATCGATAGCTTTTATTGAGCGTGATTCTTTCCGCATTTTCCAAGTTACTTGATAGTAATGGATTCTCTTTAGAGGCATAAGAATATATTGCTTGATTAATATCTCCGAGAAGCGTCATCCGTGTATACGGAAACAAAAAATTAATATACGCAAACTGAAATAACGTATAATCCTGGGATTCATCGATAAATAGATATCGAAGCGAACGGTCTTCAGTTGCGCCAATTAACCGATCTTTAAAATATGAAAATGGTGTAGCATCTTCCCACAACAGTTTTTTTCTCGCCAGATTTTCTTCTGTCAATTGGCAAATACTCTTCCAGTACGCCGGTTCTTTCTCTAGTTTTAAGTCTTTGAATAGCTTTCGATATGTGGCTAAGACATTAACAAATGCATAATCACTTATACGTGTTTTTATTGAGGAGAAAATTCTATTTACGGCTTTTTCTCTTAGTACCTCTTCTTCTATACTGCTATCAACTTCTTCGCCTTCTTGACTTTTGTAATAAGCATCTAAATAATCTTCCCGATCCATCAATTCAACCTGACGCATCACCCAGTCCTTATTCTTTTCAATCTCTTGATGTTTTTCAATTTGCTTTAGTAGCCATTTTAAGGTGTTTTCCATTCGGTTGGGCAACGACACAATGTCATCCATCGAATAAAAATATTGAGCGATGTCTTCTTTAGAAATGAGTACACGCTTACGAAGGGTAATGTTTCTAAATTGAATGCCTTCCTTTGTTAAACTCTTAACAAAGGTGTCGATTAACGTTTTGAATTCTAGACTGGATTTATATTGGATATTTTCCCGACGAGCGGAATACTCTTTATCTTCTTTTTCTGATAGCACATACTCCGTCTGCTTAAATGGGGATTCAATCTGTAGCTCTTCACCCAACCGCTCTTGTAAAAAATCTGCAAACGTTGATTGCTCGATATTTGCCTCCCCCAATTCTGGCAGGACATTCGAGATATAACTAGAAAAAAGAGGATTCGGTGAAAACATCATCATCTGACTTGATTCAAGTTCGCCTCGATAACGATACATTAAATACGCGATACGTTGCATAACTGCTGACGTTTTTCCACTTCCGGCAACCCCTTGGACAATTAACTGTCTGCTTTGTTCATTTCTAATAATTTTATTTTGCTCTTTTTGAATGGTGGCGACAATACTTTTCATGGTTGTGCTGGCATTATTTCCAAGAGCTTGCTGCAAGAGACTGTCACCAATCGTTACACCTGTATCAAACATACCTTTCAACTCGCCCTGCTTGATAATGAATTGCCTTTTTAATGTCATATCACCCGTAATTGTATCTTCCGTCGTTTGATACGCTGCTTTTCCAGGAGAGTGATCATAATATAGACTGGAGATTGGAGCACGCCAATCATAAATTAAAAAATTTTCTTCATCTTGATCCATAAAAGATGCCATACCGATATATATTTTCTCATTAAGTGATCCCGTATCTTCCTTGAAATCAATTCGTGCAAAATAAGGTGATTCTTTGAGTCTGTCGAGAGTTTTCAGTTCTTCTGAAATATGTCCATGAGTTCGTTCTCGCTCTATTAATAGTTCAGCTTGTTGCTTAATGCTGGCCTCTGTTTCGATGGCATCGTCTGGGTCTTCTATATTAACTGTCACGTCTTCCCAGAAACCTTTTCGTAAATCAATAACACTTTCTTTTAAACCAGATGATTTCGCAAATAACTCATTCTCTTTTAATTTAATTTCCTTGATGACCCCTTTGATTCGCTGTTCTTCCGTGTAACGTTCTTTAGAAAGTTCGCTCATTAAACCAGCCTCCATAAAGATATTAAGATATGTATTGACTTTTCTTAAACAGACTAGTATAATATATATTGGATAACTATATATTATGAAATTAATTGCACTAACCTTTTAAATATACCATGTTTAAGGGGTTTCGTCTATGTTAATGTAAATAAATAACACGATATTAAGCAAAAAAGTAGCTCTTTGGCAGCTGCTTTTTTATTATGGTGTTTATATACGATGATATGATATTAAAATTCGAGGTGTTCAACATGCCATTAAACTATGATTTACCAAACCAACTAAACGATATACTGAATGAAACAATACAAAAATCAAGTGATGCTTTCCCAGAACTAATCAAACAAAGCGGGTATGTGCCACCGAGCCCTGTTTTATTATACGATGCCATCGCAGCTTTAAGCATGGGTAAAAATATTCTTTTAAAAGGGCCAACCGGCACCGGAAAAACAAAATTTGCTGAAACACTTTCTCATCTATTCAACCAACCAATGTTTAGTATTAACTCGTCCGTTGATTTAGATGCAGAAAGCTTAATGGGCTTTAAAACATTGTCTTATGAAGACGGTAAACAGATCATTGATTTTGTCCCTGGCCCCGTTACAAACGCTATGAAACATGGTACTTTTCTTTATATTGATGAAATAAATATGGCAAAACCTGAGACTTTACCACTAATAAACGGCGTGCTTGATTATCGCCGAACAGTCACCAATCCTTTTACAAATGAAATGATTACAGCAAAAGAAGGCTTTAACGTGATTGCAGCCATTAATGAAGGCTATATTGGGACGGTTCCGCTTAATGAAGCCTTAAAAAATAGATTCATTGTCATCGAAGTGCCGTATATTCAAGGAGGGCAATTGAAGACATTAATTAAAACAAACACGAAACTGACAAATGAGACTACTATTGACTTATTCACCACTCTATCTTCTGATCTCATTCAAGCCTCTATCCAAGGCAAAATGTCAGAAGACGCTGCATCCATCCGAGCGTTGCTTGATGCTTGCGATTTAAGTGTCTATATCCCTCCAAAGCGAGCCATTCAGCGAGCGATTGTCGATAAATTGGAAGAAGATCGAGAGAAAGAATTTGTGCGAAACTTGGCTGAAACCCTTTTTGGATAGGAGAATGTGTCATGTACCGATTTCATGATAAAAAAATAGATACAGATCTTTTTTTACAGTTACAAGACTTAACAACCGTTTTGTCTAGAGAACCTGACTTACATTTTGACTTTAGTTATGGATCTTATCTCGATGTGACAGATAATAAAGTAACCGCCAGCACTTTTTGGGATCAAAATGACTCAAATCTTAAAGTGGCTGGTTATAAAACTGATATTTATTTACGCACTTTAGGAAACCTGCATTACACAGCCATCCAACCGTTGCGTAATTTTATGGATGACTATTTTAATGAATCAACGCTCCCCCGCTTTACTAGTCAACTTGTAACTTTCTTTGAAAACTTTCGTCTCGAGGAACTTATTAAAAAAGACCGTCCTGGCACCGTCACTTTATTTAAAAAACGAAATGAATATCTGAAATTCTATTTTACCAATCAACTTAAAACGAACGTTACGAAAGGTTATGCCATTGATGAATTATTTTGTTTGATCTTTTTATTGGTACAAGCTGATCAGCCGGATCCTCAGTTCCCGCAAGCTGATGAAAAACAACTTCATCAACTTGAACAATTGAAACCAGCCATCTATTCTCTGTTTGAAGTAAAAGCAACTGAAGATATCCTCCGTCTTGTCGAACAAATTGTCGCTCGGTTAATAAATACGTATCAAGATTCTATGAATGACTATTTCATATTCCCGATTGCTCATATTAATATTTATACGCGAAATAATTTGTTTGATGAATTAACTCGAACAGATCCATTAGCAAATGATGATTTAGAAGAAGTGGATAAAGAGAAAAGCGACTATATTGATGAAACCTTTTCTACTTGGCATCGGGAAAATAAAAATGAAGACCGGAAACAAACTTTCCTTCAATTTGATCTCGAACAAGGAACGAAAACCGATCTTCTCGGCGGTGGAACGCGTGAGACCGAAGAAGGTGACCAAGCTATGGCATCCATTCAAGGCGCCTCTGGTGAAAGTGAGCAAAAGGATTATTCCAAACTCGATACTCTCGAGAAAAAAGAGTCCAAACAAGCCGGCCATCAATCTGAAAGTCCTTTTGGTGAAGAAAACAAACATGCGGTAGCCATTGTTAAGCATGCGGAGGTGCCTACAGAGCAAGATAAACATGATTATGATGAAGTAGTTTTAGATATTGACTCAATGAGACGGAAACTTGCTAAGACAATAGAAAACACCCTTGAACATAAACAGACTGAACCGCGAGACGGTTTAGCTATGGGAAGACTATCAAAAAACCTCTTACCACTTGTTTTTGAAGATAACCCGCGAATATTTTACAAAAAAGATCATCAATCAAAGGAAATTGATGCGGTATTTACATTGCTCGTCGACTGTTCTGCTTCAATGCATAATAAAATGGATCAAACCAAACGCGGCATCGTCTTATTTCATGAAGTTCTTAGCCAATTAAACATTCCTCATTCGATTGTAGGTTTTTGGGAGGATGCGACACATACAAAAGATAATTACCAGCCTAATTACTTTCACACCATCCATTCTTTTACAGATTCTCTTTATCAAAAAAATGGAGCTAAAATTATGCAACTCGAACCCCAAGAAGATAACAGAGACGGATTTAGCATCCGCATGATGACGAAAGAACTTGAAGCACGGCGAGAAAGCAATAAATTTTTGCTTATCTTTTCTGATGGTGAACCTGCAGCCATGGATTATGAAGAAAACGGGATTGTGGATACACACCAGGCTGTCTTAGAAGCACGTAAAAAAGGAATTGACGTCATCGGAATGTTCCTAGCTAATAATGAAATTGCTGAAAATGAAGATGCAACAATGAAAAATATTTATGGCACGCAACGCGCCATGGTACCAAATGTAGAAGAACTTCCTGAACAGTTTG
This sequence comes from Virgibacillus sp. MSJ-26, assembly GCF_018918075.1. Lineage (GTDB taxonomy): Bacteria > Bacillota > Bacilli > Bacillales > Amphibacillaceae > MSJ-26. The sequence continues at coordinate 47,999 of NZ_JAHLPW010000024.1, read as the reverse complement.
CTCCGTTGTTAAAGAAATTAATTTTAAAAACATTATAGTCATGTATAACGCCTAGCCTCCCCCCGCAGAAACGTATCGCTAGTTATGTTTAAGTAAGCAAAAAGAGGGTATTAAATATGTTATGTTGGAAGCACTGTTGAGGGTGCTCTAGAGGAGGCATTTCATGACTATTTTTACAATCGGGCATTCTATGCATACAAAAGATGAGTTTCTCCATATGCTGCATCACGCCGGTGTCGATACACTAGTAGATATCCGATCCATCCCGGCCAGCAGAAAATATCCTCACTTCAAAAAAGAAAATATGGAGAAATGGCTTCCCCAATCAGGTGTTGACTATCAACATTTACCATTATTAGGAGGACGTCGACCGAGATCGCCTTATATTCAAGATGCGTTAAACAATGCTTGGCAAAACCAATCTTTTCATAACTATGCCGACTATACATTAAGCACAGACTTTCAAGAAGGGATTGACGAATTAAAAGATTTAGCAACAAAGAACCAAGTTGCATACTGTTGTGCAGAACGGCATCCGTCACGCTGTCATCGATTGCTAATCAGTAATTGGCTAACTGCTAACGACTGGAAAGTAAAACATATCATTGACATTAAAGACGACAATGTTGAAATGATTATCCACGAACTAGGAAGATGGGGAGCGATGCCAATTATCGAATCAGATGGAACAGTGGTTTACCCCAAATATTAAAACCTCAAAATATAATCATCGTTAATATCAAAACTTATTCAAAAAGCCGTTCTAATTTTAAATTTTGCACATATAGTTATAGGGTGTGCCAAAATTAGTTCGGTAATAAATGGATACTTCCAAACAGTCATATTTTTTCATGTGGATGTACCTTTCTATCCTCTACATTTATAGACAAAATCTCAAAGCCCTAGCAATCATAGAAATCACTCGCCATTTTACAAACTTTATCGCAGGTTAACTAGCTCTAAGACTACCACTTCAAAGGATTCGAGAGGAATCAAGAATTATAAGCAGGGGCAACGGCCAGTAAAAAGATTCGTTCAACTAACAATCAGTGGGGGAAGTATGAAAATCCACACTGAATGAAGTTTCACTTTATAGGCGCACGCAAAAACAATTCGGAGGGGAAATATATGTTTAAAAACAACTTTGATTTCACACAATTCATTAATAGGTTAACTCGAAATAAGGAACTTAATAAAGTTGCTGATGCACAGCTAAATGCATATAAAACAAAAGTAGCTTATTATTCAACTGCTTTTTTCTAAACAAATATAGAATTTCTCATCCCTGGCCACTATTCTCATCCATGAATAGTGGCCAGGATACGTTATTAAGCACTTTCTCTATTTTATTTCCATGACTCATGGTGTATAATGAAAGACGTTTGAAATAAAAATTGTCATTGTAGCAAAGGGACGTGGAGAAATCATATGTGGTTTATTTTTTCAATTCTTACAGCTCTCGCTTGGGGAGGAGCCAATCTTTTTTATAAAAAAGGAACAGACAGTGATGATCCTTATAGTCATTTAAAAATAGTGACAATGGTAGGGCTTGTCATGGGAGTTCACGCTATTATCTATTTAGTAATAAAAGATATTACATTCGACCCTTTTGATATGATCCGATACCTACCAGTTTCCGCTATGTATATCTTATCCATGACCATTGGTTATATCGGACTAAGATATATTGAACTGTCCATTGCAGCACCAGTGCAAAATTCTTCTGGAGCGGTTAGTGCCATTCTGTTATTCATTTTTTTTCCCAGGGAAATGCATCCGCTTGATATACTTGGAATTGTTGTCGTAACTCTTGGTGTGATTGGTTTAGCTATGCTAGAAAAGGAAGAGGAAGAACAAGCGTTAAAAGCAAAAAATGAAGTAATCGACAAAAAATACCAAATTGGGGTTCTCGCGATTACATTCCCGATCCTTTATAGTTTAATCGATGGGCTAGGAACATTTGCTGACGGTATTTATCTTGATGAGTTAGAGTTACTTAGTGAAGATTCAGCTCTCTTAGCTTATGAGTTTACGTTTCTCATTTGCGCTATTTTATCATACCTTTACATAACCGTGATCAAAAAGAAAAAATTCACTATTTTTAAGGAACATGATAAAGGTTATGCAGCTATATTAGAAACGACAGGGCAATTCTTTTATGTGTTTGCTATGGCAGGAAATGCTATTATTGCCGCCCCACTGATTGCAGCACACGGCATTTTTTCTGTTATTTTATCTCGTATTTTCTTAAAAGAAATCCTCAGTAGGAAACAGTATGTCATGATTGCCATTGTGATGACAGGTATTATTCTTCTTGGTATGACAGAGGAATTTTAATTGATAAGGTAAAGTAATGAAGGAGCGGACTTATGACATATATGATTTTATTTGACGATGAATGTCTATTTTGCCAGCACAGTGTTCAATTTATCATTAAGAGGGACCCCAAAAAGAAATTTAAATTTTTGTCTTTACAAAGTAGCACAGGAAAACGATTATTGCATGAACACGGAATGCCTCAATCCGTGACAAGTTTAGTATTAATCAAAGAAGACAAAATTTATATAAAATCTTCTGCTGCCCTTCAAATATGTAAACATCTCAAAGGAATATGGAAAATAGGCTATCTGTTTCTCGGACTTCCTAAACCAATTAGGGATTGTATTTATAACTTCATTGCTAAACATCGTTATCAATTAGTTGGTAAAACAACAAGTTGTCCTATCCCATCTTCTGAAGTTCGAGAGCGTTTATTATAGATAATAAGCTGTAACTCTTTCTCACAATGATGATTCTCTATGCTATAATATGTCTAAGTGAGAAGGTGACAAAATGGGACAAGAAGAAAAGATTATCAGCATGTTGGAACAAATTATAGGTAAACAAGACGAACATAGCGGTATGCTTAATGAGCATCGTAGTATTCTTAATGAACACACCAGCATCCTTAAGGAACAAAGCAATATCCTTAATGAACACAGTCAAAAACATAATCAGCACACTGAACAGTTTAAAGAGCATGGACAAATCCTTTCCGCTCTCCAAACTGGACAAGAACATCTTAAAGCTGAACTCGAAGGTATGAAGAAAAGCAATAAGAGTGAATTTAAAGAGGTAAAAGAACAATTAAGCAATGTTTCAACGAAGGAAGATCTTTTACAAAAAGATGTCTGGAATAATAAAGTTGACATCGAACGATTGAAAAATATTATTGGCATAAGTTAGTCACGGTTACTTCTAGATAACACTTCTTAATCTACATTCATATTTTTCATCTTACACTGCCTCAGTGACTAAAGCATGCCTACATGTATAAAAATTCATCATAAAAATTATCCTCAATGAACATTTCCTAAAACAACAAAAAATCCCGCCTTTATTTAATAGCGGGATTTATATCATTCGATTATCTTCACTCGTCACTGCCACGATACCGGTGATAAGGCAGGCGATTCCACACTCTTTTTTCTAACTGTTCTTCCCTTAAGGATGGTGGTGTTTCATTTAAAATTTGCTTCGCTACTTCAAGCTCTATTTCTGCTTCTTCTTTATCTTGATACATAAACTCATCGGATGCAGTTTCTGGCGCTCGCTCAACTTTTTCCTCTAAATATTCAACAACCATATGCTGATGTTCACGAACATCATCCCTTGCATCTGATAGCCATTCGCGCTGGATAGAACGATTGACATCTGTTAAATAACTGTACTCGTCGGCAATGTCATCATAAATTTTATGAGCATTTGCACGAACATCCATCATGGCCGCTTCAAGATCGCGGACATTCAATTCTTCAACGTTTAAGGGAATATCCCGTTTAGGTCCCCCTAGTCGTGAAGCTTTCAAATAATGAGGAAAAAGACTTTTTATTGTATTACCTATTGGTGCGATAGATTGATTACTCCCGTCCTTACCTTTAGGTTGAACCCCTTGCATAGCAATGCGTGCTGATTCAGGTCGCACAATTTCTTTGGGTGGTAGAACTCCGTGCCGCAATAACTCACGAATTCCTGTTCCGGAAATATTAATGTGGAACTGGTCTTCATGTGGACATGTATGACCGGTAGCTAGACTGTCACATCGAGTACAGAAGAAGACCTCACGATACAAGCGCACATCAATACCTAGTTCTTCTGGTGTAAATCTATCAAAGATTGTATGACTTTCATATTTGTCATAGTAGTCACCAATACCAGCATGATCCCTACCAATTAAGGCATGGGTGCAACCATAGTTTTTCATAATTAGTGCATGCAGAACAGTTTCACGTGGACCCGCAAAAATATAAGTGACTCGTAACGGTGCCAAAACCGACCTGCCCTCAGGATAATAGGTCTCCATTACACTTCGATAAGACAGCATTCTAAACTCGTGTCTAGTATATTCCCTTTTCGCCATTTCAACGAGCGGCTGAATTAATAAGCCATCCAACTCTTCGAGAGCATTTCGGTGAATATATTCATGTCCTCTATGCAATGGATTGGCACCTGTAATAAATCCGCCAACTGAACTCATTTCTTTTTCTTCATAAAATTGATGCCATGTATCTTTCGGTTCCAGTCTGAGCGGTTCAAAAGGTCCCCAGTGCATTCGGTTTAATAGCTTTATTGGTCCACCGAGTGCGGTATCTCCCATACGTCGGTATATCGCATCAACCCCAGGATGATTACGATCAGTCGTACCAAATAAATGGGTCGCACGATAATCTCTATCATAATCAAAAATATCTTCTAATTCTAACAACGCTACTGGCTCTTTTTGTTCATCAATTAAAACAACCTCGTCACCAACAGATAACGATTGAATTAACTGCTTATTCCGCTCACCAACAGGAGCAAAACTTAATGGGACAGGCCATACTAATCCATCTTTAAGGCGTCCTTCACTAAGAACTGATTTATAATCTTCCTCATTCATGAAGCCTTCATTAGGCGACAATACACCAGTCGCTATCATTTCTAAAGTGATGACAGCTTCCATATCAACCATAATCATTGGTAAGTTTTTTGCTTTTTCAAGCCCTTCTTCTCGTTCTTTACCGCGCAACACTCTATCAACTAATTTACCACCATGTGGCTGCTGCGGATAAGTTGCTAATTTTTCTGGTGACAATACATCTTGACTCATTATAACCTTCACCTCTTCTTACATAATCGTCCGTTTTCTTACCTAGTACCTTTTTATATAAATATTAATTGACATTACTCTATATTCATCCATATATTAAAAAGTTTAATGCAATCGCTTTCATCGTGGTGTTAAAATTAATTCGGTAAGGAAACGAACTTTGTGTAATTTTATGATTAATTCTGAATAATAATATTATATTAATGATTCAATTATAAGTCAAACTTTTGTCACAATTAACGTTTTATTGCTTATTCAAGCACAATAAAATCCGAACGGTTATTCGAAAAAATGCGATGAAAATTCGAATATTGTTCGGATTATGATCTTTATTATTGAATTTTAAATTTAACTTATTCTAACAGCGTGTGTGAATCTAAAGTGCATTGAAAACCCACTTACACAAGACGAAGCATTGTTCGGTTTTAAATCAATCAGATATTTTTTATTTTAACTTATTACTTTTAATAAACTCTTCTAAAATATCATTTAAGTTTGGACTACCTTCTTCATCTAGTTCATAGTGGATTCTCGTGTTTGGTTTATTTATTTTAATGACGCGCGATAAATCGATTGGTGTTCCAATTATAACTGCATCACAGTCTGTTTGATTTATTGTTTTTTCCAGATCTTCCAATTGTTGTTTGCCATAACCCATCGCTGGTAAAACATTTCCTAGATGTTGATATGTTGCAAAGGTTTCTGTTAAAGATCCAACTGTATATGGACGGGGATCAACCAATTCCTTTGCATTTAAACGCTCTGCTGCAACTGTTCCAGCCCCAAGGGCCATTTCACCATGGGTTAGCGTTGGTCCGTCTTCAACTACAAGAACTCTTTTGCCTTCTATTATGTCAGGTTGTTCTACTGTTATTGGAGATTTAGCTTTGATTAAAACAGCATCTGAATTGACAGTTCTAACATTATTTTCGACCATTTGAATCGACGTGGAATCTGCACTGTCAATTTTATTGATGATTGCAACATCCGTGTTTCTTAAGCTCACCTCCCCCGGATAATAGTTCAACTCATGACCTGGACGGTGAGGATCTAGCACGGTAATGGACAAATTAGATTGATAGAATGAAAAGTCATTATTCCCTCCGTCCCAAATGATCACGTCACATCCATCTGGATCATTCTCAGCCGCTTCTAAAATATCAGCATAATCTACACCCGCATAAACAATATTTCCCCGTTCGATATGTGGTTCATATTCTTCCATTTCTTCGATGGTACACTCATGTTTCTTTAAATCGTCAACAGTAGCAAAGCGTTGAACACGTTGAGCTACCAAATCGCCATAGGGCATGGGATGCCTAATCACGATAACTTTAAGATGATGCTCCATTAATAGTTCAATAATCTTTCGTGATGTTTGGCTTTTTCCAGTCCCGGTTCGTACCGCGCATACTGAAATAACGGGTTTATTACTCTTTAACATCGTATGACGGGGGCCGAGTAGTTTAAAATCTGCTCCTGCCGCATTCACGATAGCACTGACCCGCATTACATCTGTATAGTTCAAATCACTATACGCAAACACACATTCATCCACGTTAAATTCTTTGATTAAATCTGGAAGTTTCTCTTCAGCAAAAATCGGTATGCCATTAGGATAAAGCTCTCCAGCTAATTCGTGCGGATAGACCCGCCCCTCAATATCAGGTATTTGAGCAGCCGTAAAAGCAACCACTTGATACGCTTTATTATTACGATAATATGTATTAAAATTATGAAAGTCACGTCCAGCAGCTCCGATAATAATCACATTTTTCCTAACCATAAACACAACACCTACCTACATTTATTAAATACTGTCTATTAGTTTAACATATTCTTGCTCTCCTTCTTGTTTTTTTAGGGCTTCCTAAACTAGTACAAAAAACTCGAACAATGAGAAGATATAATCTCCTTCATTGTTCGAGTTCTTCTTGAATAGTCAATTAGCAAAATGCTTTTCCATAACGATTGTTAGAGCCGTATAATGTTCGTCTTTTAAGTTTGTTGCGTTACTCTAATTAACATTCGACTCCCATTATTCCGCTTCTGCCACTACTGGCTCATCTGGATCCATTGTTGCAAATCGTCTTTTGTACATAACAATAAAATATGACAATGTCAGCAACATAAATACAACTGAATATCCAATTAGTATACCAGTATTTTGCCACATCACTGTAAAATCACCGCTTGACACCACCGCTTTAAAACCAGCAACAGAATACGTCATTGGCAATAAAGTATTAATTGGCTGTAGCACTTTTGGTATTAATTCTAATGGGAACGTTCCGGCACTTGTTGTTAATTGTAAAATTAAAATGATAATCGCTATAAAGCGTCCTGGATCATTAAAACAAGTCACAAAGAACTGAATTAACGTAATAAATACGAGACTTGTTACAATCGCGAATAAAATAAATAAAGGGACACTCTGTACTTCTATTTTTAATCCTAAAAGTAATATTCCACTTGCAATGAGCGCCTGTAAAATTCCTATTGTAAATAAACCGATGAATTTTCTTAAGAACCAATTCACACCGCTTGACGGAACAACAGAAGGTTCCCTTAACGGATATACAATGGATAAGAGTAAGGCCCCTACAAACAACCCAAGTGATAAAAAGTAAGGTGCGAAACCTGTTCCATAGTTTGGAACCTCATTAATTTTTTCGTTACCTACTTCAACGGGATTAGCCATCATATTATACGTATCGTTCGTAGCATCCACATCACCAGCTTCATCAGCTGCTTCATGTATTTGATCATTAAATTCTTCTGTTCCATCAGCTAAGGTTATCATGCCATCATATAAATCATTGGAACCGTCTGACAGTTCTCCCGCTCCATCGCTAAGCTGCAATGAGCCACCCTTTAGCTGAAGCAATCCACTATTTAAATCATTTGCTCCATTAACTAATTCTCCAGAACCATCGTTGGCTTGAGCAAAGCTATCCGTAAACTTATACATGTTGTTGACGTAATCATGTTGACCAGCAATTAAATCTGATGAACCTTGTTGTAGTTGTCCGGTTCCATCTGCAAGTTCATCTACCCCGCTACGTAACAAGGATTGACCGTTATTAATTTCGGATAGTCCTCCTTGGAGCTGACCAATCGGATCATTGATCGCATCCTTAATCTGCGCTTCAAGTCCGTCCGTTGCATCTGCAAGACCACCTGCTATAGCTTGCTCATATTCATCAAATCCGGCATTAACACTGACGACTGTCTGGTCGACCGCATCATTCACACCATCTTCAATACCTTCTTTAATCTGTGCTTCTATAATGCCTTCCAGTTTCTTTTGTTGTTCAGCTGTTATTTGGACGTCTTTCAGAGCTTGCTCTAAGACACCAGCAATCTTTTCTTCTAACATTTGCTCTATATAATCGTAGTCTGGCGTGTATTCATCAAGTGTACTTGCTACTTGATTTATAACTTCATCAGAAACCTCGGAATCTTCTAAAATAGAAGTCAGCTCCTGTTTCCTGTCAGATTCCTTACCTTTTAAAAGCGTTACAATATCTTCAGCAATTTTATGGGATACGTTCGTTGGTGCATCCTTAATAAGTTGATTAGCTTCAGATACGACGCCTTCTGACAGACCATGTGATAAACCATCTGTCAATCCTGAAGATAATTCGGGAGCCAACTTATTTTCCATGCCGTCCACAATACCGCTTCGCAATTCTTCTGTTCCAGCTAAGATGGTTTTTGAGCCTTCTTCAATCTTTTTGTCAATTGTTCTCGACATTTCTTTCGGTAATTCATTAGAAAATTGATTTAAACCACCTTGGACTTGATTCGTGCCTTCCACCAATTGCGGCACTTTTTCTTTCATTTCCTTAACACCGCCGTTAGCTTGAGATATTCCTTCTGCTAACTGGCCGGCTCCTGATTCCAAATCTTCGGAAGCATCTCTTAGTTTATTACTACTATCATAAAGCTCGGAAATACCAGAAGATAAAGTATTGGCTCCTTCAGCCAATTCACTTGCCCCCTCAGAAGCGTCATTCACTCCATCAGAAAACTCTATAGACTTACTGGCAAGTGTTTTTAAGTTATCTTTAATTTTCTTTGAACCATCTTTCAATTCAATAGCACCGTCGTTTAATTCTTCCGTTCCATCACTTGCTTCAACTAAACCATCGGCAACGTCACCGATTGTATCGAATATCGTTTCAGCATACGTCTCCGTGATTTGTTCTTCAAGAGCCATTTCTATTTGCAACATGGCTGTCTCACCCATTTGTGCTGCTAAAAAGTTATAACTCTCATTAGGAACGTATACCAATTCTGACTTTATTGGAATGTCATCCATAACTGTTGTCGAGTTTTTCGAGAAATCCTCTGGAATTTGAATCATAATATAATAATCTTGATTGTTTAGACCTTCATAACCTTCTTCACGATTAACAAAATGAAAATCAAATTCAGCCTCATCTTTCAAATTATCGACCAGCTCATCACCAATTGTTAAATATTCCCCTTCAAACTCGTAGCCACTATCTTCGTTAACAATGGCAACTGGTACATCCTCGAGATGGTCATATGGGTCCCAAAACGCCCATAAAAACATGCCCGCATAAAGTATCGGTACAAAGATAACTGCACAAATTGCAATAACAAGCTTTTTATCTTTAAATGTTGCTAGTGATTCTTTACTAAATAAAGATTTCAAAAAAACAATCTCCTCTCATAACGACTGACCATTTCATTCATTTGGTCAATTGATTTAAAAATAAATGGACTATCTATTGTGATAATCCTTTAAAAATATACAAATCAAATATATTTGCAATCTCCTCTTTTGATAATGGCTCTCGGTCTTTTTCCCAATCAAAAATAAGCGCAACATACATTTTCAACAACATGAAAGAAATGATTTCTGGATCACATGGCTTGATAACATTCCGTTTCATTGCTTGCTCAATTTTACTTTGAATAAATAATAGGATGGATTTTTCTAACTTTTTCATAACATTTTCTACGACCGGAGTTCCAAAATCACGCTGTTCCTGTGCAAGTTTAATTGTTAATTGATGCTCAAGACGAAATTCTAGCATCCTATATAATGCTTGATGAACATTTTCCTGAAATGGTTTTTCTGGATTAATCGTTTCACTAGCAGCTTGTTCCATATCATTAATTAGATTTGTAATAATTTCATCAAGGAGCTCTTCTTTATTCTTAAAATAAGTATATATCGTCCCTTTACCAACGTTCGCAAGTCGCGCTACCTGATCAATCGTTGTTGCCTTATAACCGAATAAAGAAAAAGATTCATAAGCAGCTTTTAAAATTTCTTTACGGCGATCAATTGACACTTATTCACCCCCTGTTGACCAATTGGTTAATTTGGTCACTTTGACATTAATGTATATTAGCATAGCTAAAATAATATGTCAAAAGATTTATTTAGATAACTCTTTCTATAAACTTTTTACTTGTTTATACATTTTTTAATTAATAATGGAAATGATAAATTAAAAATACTTCAGGAGGTAAAGAAAGTGGCAGAAAACAACGATCAAAATGTTAAAGATGGTGTGAGTCGGCGCCGTTTTATTAAAAACACTGGTATGGTAGCTGGAGGAGTTGTGGGAGGTTCACTGCTTGGTGGACTCTTAACAAACCAATTTCAGACGAAGGAAGATACTAAAACTAAAGATACAGCAACTCAAAATTTACAGGAAGCTCGGATGTTCTTCAGTCGTGAGGAAGATTTCAACACTTTATCCGCAGTAACAGAACGCATCTATCCCGAAGACGACAATGGACCTGGTGCTATAGAACTTGGTGTACCTTACTTTATTGACAAGCAATTAGCTAGTTTTTGGGGCAACAATGCGAAATCATACATGCACGATCCGTTTAGACAAAACAATCATGTACATGACTATCAGCATAAAGATACACGCCAAGATAAATCAGGCCCCAATACATCAACAAAAGCCCCGACACCCACTCCCCGATACCAAACAAGACTAAATCGTGGAGAAATCTTTTTAGAAGGTTTAAGAAAAATAGAAAATGTAAGCAGGGATAAGTTTGGGGATCCATTCCCAAACTTAAGTGAAGATGATCAGGACGAAATCTTAACAATGTTTGAAGATGGCGATGTTGATATGAAAGCTATTAATTCGGTCACGTTCTTCAACTTTTTATTACAGACTACTCTGGAGGGAGTTTACGCCGATCCCGTATATGGAGGTAATAAAAATATGATGGCATGGGAAATGAAAGAATATCCTGGTCCTCGCATGGCTTATATTAACGATATTGATGCAGATGATTTTATTACTATGGAACAAAAAAGTTTAAGAGATTATCAAGGAGGTCAATAATTTGGCAAAAAAGTTAGATAAAGTTGATGTCGTAATTGTTGGAGTTGGCTGGGCAGGCGGAATTATTAGTGCTGAAATGGCCAAAGCAGGAAAAAAGGTCGTTGCACTTGAACGAGGAGAACACGCCGAGCAGTCGGACTATACAGGAGTGAAAGATGAACTCCGCTTTACCAACCGTTTCCAAATGATGCAAGACTTATCTCATGAAACAATTACATCACGTAATTATCAGGATGAAGATGCTCTGCCAGTACGAACGCGGGATGAAATGATGGCAGGAACAGATTTAGGTGGTGGGAGCGTCCACTGGGCTGGTTCCACATATCGCTATTGGCCCTACGATTTTGAAATTTACAGTAAAACCGTAGAACGTTATGGAAAAGATAAAATCCCTAAAGATATGACTATTCAAGATTGGGGTTTAACATACGATGATATGGAAAAGTACTATGACCTCTTTGAAAAAACAGCAGGTATATCAGGTGAAGAGGATCCGATTGGACCTAAACGGAAAAATGATTGGCCTACGCCTCCATTAAAAGAGACTCCGCCTATTAAATTATTTAAAAAAGCAGCAAAAAATTTGGGCTATCACCCTTACCAAGTGGCTGCTGGGAATTTATCGGAGCAATATGAAAACCCAGATGGCCAAGTTATCAATCAGTGTCAATACTGTGCGTTCTGTACTCAGTATGGTTGTGACTTTGGTGCCAAATCTGATGCGCTTGTAACAGTTATTCCAACGGCTATGGAGCATGATAATTTTGAATTAAGAACCCAATCTTATGTAAGACGTGTCTTAAAAGATGGTAATAAAGCAACTGGAGTCATGTATGTTGACACAAAAACAGGTGAAGAATTTGAACAACCGGCTGATGTTGTTGTCCTATCAGGCTTTACATTTACAAATAATCGTCTGTTGATGCTATCTGAACTTGGCCAACCCTATGATCCAAAGACAGGAAACGGTGTTATAGGTCGAAATCTTAACGGACAGTTTAACATTACATTCCTTGGCGCGCGTGGTTTCTTTGATAAGAAAAAGTTTAATCTTTATATGGGAGCTGGCGCTCTTGGAGCAACTATGAGTGATTATGCTGCCGATAACTTTGATCATTCCAAGCTAGATTTTCTAGGTGGTGGAGCAATCGAGTATAGACAATATGGTGATGGAGCTATTGCTAGTAACCACGTCCCTAAAGGAACACCTGCATGGGGAAAAGAATTTAAAAAGAATTCCTTATTTTATGCCAATCGCAATTTGCAAGTTTGGTATACACCGAATGTCATGTCTTGGAATCATAATTATTATGATCTTGATCCAACCTATAAAGATGACTTTGGTGACCCGCTCTTACGCGCAACCAATAGATACACTGATCAAGACCGAAATATCGCTCAATTCGGTGTAGACAAATGTAAAGAAATCATGGAAGAGATGGGTGCTGACATTGTTGATACCGATGAAGTCCCAGAAGAGTTTGACCACATTTATCAAGGAGGCCATTATGCAGGTGGTGTGATTATGGGAGAAGATCCTAAAACGTCTGCAGTTAATAATTACTTACAGATGTGGGATGTCGATAATCTATTTGTCGTTGGTGGGTCTTCGTTCCCGCAATTTCCAGGTCATCACCCAACCCCAACCATTGGTGCATTAGCTTACCGTGCTTCTGAAGGCATTGAAAAGTATTTAAAAGACGGTGGTCCATTGGTACAAGCAACTCAAAAAAATAAAGACTTTGCTTAAATTAGTGAATCACTTATGAGCATCTGGACAAACTAAGGCTAAACTAATAAGAAGGTGAAATAATGGGATTAGCTAATATAGGCATTCCTGGTTTAATTCTAATTATCGTTTTAGCTCTTATTATCTTTGGCCCTAAAAAATTACCCGAAATCGGTAAAGCCGCTGGTGAAACTTTAAAAGAATTTAAAACATCCGCTAACGATTTAATAACTGATAAAGATGATAAGACTGATCATAAATAAATATTAAAGTTTTATTGTTTGAAGAAGTTTTACCCTCGGAAATCTCCTCCGAGGGTTTTTGCTTATAATCAGCAACTCTGATGTATAGTGTCAATTAGATTTTCACTTTTTTCAATCTTAAAGAATTTAATACAACTGAAATGGAGCTGAATGCCATTGCTGCACCAGCAAGCCAAGGAACTAAAATACCGAACATTGCAAACGGGATCATAATCATATTATATAAAAAAGCCCAAACAAAATTCTGCTTAATATTCGTCATTGTTTTTTGGCTTATATTAATGGCATCGACTAATTTATTTAAATCTCCTTTAATAATAGTAACATCACCCGTTTCAATCGCTACATCAGAGCCAGTTCCAATAGCCACACCTACGTTAGCAGTTGCTAAAGCAGGTGCATCATTAATACCGTCTCCTACCATTACCGTATCCTTTCCGTCTTTTTCCAACTCCGCAATTATTCTTGCTTTATCTTCTGGTGTACACTCTGTATATACCTCTGTAATCCCTGCTGCTTTTGCCGTAGCGAGCCCCGCTCTCTCATGGTCACCTGTTAATAAGATGACTCTTTTACCGTTTTTCTTTAATCGTGATATGGCCTGTTGAGAAGTCGGTTTAATCTCATCAGACACGGCAATCAATCCGGCGTAGCGTTGGTCAATAAACACTAGCATCGTTGTTTTTCCTTCATTTTTAAAAAAAGTCTCTTGTCTGACTGCTTTAACAGGAAGTGATATGCCTTTATTTTGATAATAAAAAGGACTTGCAATCACCACATTCAAACCATTCACGACTGCTCTTATACCGTAACCAGGCACATTTTCAACTGCATGAGCTTTGGGTAGATTGCCTCTGTCATTTTTAGCATAATTATAAATAGCTTGAGCAATAGGATGGTCAGATGTTTGTTCCACCGCTCCAATCATTTCAATAAAATACTGAAAGTCAAACTGATCATCAACATGAATATTAGTCACTTGAGGAAACCCTTTCGTAACAGTACCAGTTTTATCGAGTAAGATACAGTCACTTTTACCAAGCAGTTCTAAAAACTTTCCTTCTTTAAATAAAATTCCTGATTGAGCTGCCCGTCCACTACCCACCATGATCGATGTCGGGGTAGCTAAACCAAGGGCACACGGACAAGCGATAATCAAGACTGCTATGACTTTACCTAACGCATCATTTAAAGAACCTGGCTCTAATAAAAAATACCAGCCGGCAAATGTCATCAGGGCAATCATAATAACAATCGGGACAAAAATACTTGTTATCTTATCAGCAATATGTTGAATGGGTGCTTTTGAGGTCTGTGCCTCTTCCACGATTGAAATAATATGAGATAATGTTGTGTCAGCTGTTGTTTTAGTCACTTGAACCATTAATAGACCATTTTGATTTATGGTTCCTGCGAAGACTTGGCTCCCTGCTACTTTCTCAACGGGAACACTCTCTCCCGTAAGTAAAGATTCATCAATCATCGAGTAGCCTTCACTGACTTGTCCATCAATAGGGACTTTTTCGCCAGGTTTAACGACAATTTGATTCCCCGGCATTAAGTCTTCAATATCAACACGCACTTCTTGACCATTTTCATAAAGGGTCGCCAATTTAGTTTGAATCTGATAAAGCTTTTCAAGCGCTTCCTTAGTTTTAGACTTTGACTTTTGTTCCAGCAGCCTTCCAAGTAAAATAAAAGTAATTATAAAAGCACTCGTTTCGTAAAATAAAGTGTCTGACTCTGTTGTATACAAAAAGTTAGGTGTTGTGAACGTGACATAATGACTATAAAAGAATGCTGCACTTGTACTTAAAACGACTAAAACATCCATATTTGTACTTCCGTTTTTTACTGCACTCCATGCTCGTTCATAAAATTGAAAACCGATAATGAATTGAATGGGTACCGTAATTAAGAATTGAAAAAAAGGATTTTTAAATATTGCGGGAATATAGATGAAAGTGGCCCAATCAAAATGTGATAACATCGCCCACGCTAAAGGAATCGTTAATATAACCGAGCTAAAAAACTTCCATTGTAAATTGCTTATTTCTTTTCGTTTATCTTGATGACGATTCGCATCAGTTTTTGCCTTTGCTTTGAAGCCAAGATGACTAATTTTATTAAGAATATAATCGATGCTTGTCCGTTTTTTATCAAATGTTACTTTCCCTGTTTCTGTTGTTAGGTTGACCGTGACATGTGAGACACCTTCAATTTTGGATACAACTTTTTCAATACGCGCCGTGCAAGCTGAACAAAACATGCCCTCTACATCAAGGTGAATAGTCTCCATCATATTTACCACCTTTTGATTATATTAATAAAGTCTATTACGTAAAGTAAACATTTATAACCTTGTTATAGAGAGCAATGAGGTTTTAAAACTCCCTCATTCTATCTTCAAGTCTATTTGTGGCAAATAGACTAAACTTATGCAGCCCTAGCATTGAGACACCAGCAATCACTTGGTCATACTTTGTATTAAAAGGCGGTGGTAAGATGTCAATTGTCGTGTCGGCTGGAAGACATAGAGTCGTTGCCGCCTCGCTTAAGAAAGGATTGTTCATACCATCAAACAATGCACTAATAATAAACATCAGACAGGCCGGCATAATGTACCAACTGCTTTCAAGAAGATATTTTTTTCGTTCAGAGGCTCTAACACGTTGCTCGGGATTAGGCGAAGCAATTGGCCACCACATTCTAACCGTCAACATAAACAGCAATATGAGATAAGCTTTTTGAACAAGTGGGTACTCTGTAATTATCTGTAGTAGAAAAGGTAAATGATAAAGGAAAAATAGAATGGCAAAAATAACTAACGCTGTTTTAGGTGTTGGGGACATCAAGCGGATTTTTATAATAAAAGATCGTTTAATGAGATTCTCATATATTTCACGGGGAATACCGAGTAGGACGAGTGGTGGTATGATGAAAAAAACAAAACTCATTTGAATCATATGGAAGCTGAATGAAAGGTGACTTAGTGCTAGTAATGGACTGCCTATTACAAGATATAATAGCCAAATGCCCGTCAGATAAAGGAGAGGCCGTCTCCGCGAAGTAGTTCCATATCTTCTTAGATAAAAAATATATAGTATCGTAATCGTAAGACTAACAAATAAAAATAAAAGGGGGATGTTCCATGTCAACTGACCAGCGAGAAGCGCTCTTATCAAATAATTAGTCCCTCCCTGTTCATTTTTAACTATCTATATGTTTATGAAGGATATTGATATGTTATAACTAGGATATGAAAATTGCCTTTTGAGGATCATCTAAAAAATAGACAAAACAAAAGCTAACATAGTAATATTAATTGTATTCTACACATAGAGAGACAAAAGGTGAATGTTATGAAGAAAAAATTTTCAGCTATTTTATTAACTGTTTTTATGATTCTTTTATTTGTCGGTTGTGATTTGGATGGGCTTGATAGTCATAATAACAATCAAACTTTCGAGGTCACGGACATTAACGACTTGGATCACGTTGAACATTTTAGAAGGGGTGCTTTAGAGCATATTTTAGAAGGTGAATTGAATAAGAATGGACAAGCTGTAGGCTATCATTACAATCAATTGCCAACCAAAAAAGGAGAAATTATCGAGGGCACAGAAACAAAACCAAATGAAGTTGGTATCTATGAAGCAGAAGTAATTGTTAGTGACGTGAAAAAAACATCAAACGGTGGGAAGTCAACATTTTTTCCAGATGAATGGGATTCCCAAGATGTAGTAGATGCGATTAATGAAGCTTATGAAACAAAAACATTCATTACTGGAAACACTTTTGAAGGTCTTACTTCTGATGGGGTTGTTATTCGAATGTATCTTGATAATAACGAACAAATCATATCTGCATTTCCGGTTTATGAGAGGTGATGACAAGATGTTTTATTTTAGAGAAGTGACTTTAAAAAATGGCTCTAGCGAAAAAAAACGATTAATTATTGAATTTGATAAACCTGATATGAAAATTGTTGGAGAATTTTTAATGGCCGACGCTCCTCTCTTACACGGGAAAATATTACAAGAGATTGATCAAGTTTTGGCTGGAGAAAAGCGAGAAATCATATCAAACGGAAATCGAAGCACGCTTACAATCAAATCCAAGACTACAGTTATTTCAGATTTGTTTGCAGGGATGGAAAACGTTGACGTGTACCCTGCTTATGAAATAGATACAATAGAATTACGCGAACTGATTGTGACGTGGTTTAAGAAGTTAGAAGAATTCCGGCAAGAAAAATGATAAATAATCAAAAAAAACGTCTGTAAAGTTTACAGACGTTTTTTATTAACTCGTCATTTACGAGTTATCATTTGCGGCGAAAAATCATGTGTTCACATCCACATATATTGCATTCTTCGACTTATGCAAAGCAGCTCATCGCTCTTTGATTATAACATATATTCATTTAAATGTATGCTTTTTTACATGACACGTTAATATTTTTAATGGCTACAAGACACTGAATTAATTTCAAAGTCCGGAGTCCCTTCTATAGAATATGGCTGAGAATATATGAACGTCCATGGCATTGTTGTTTTTGCATTGACTGCAAAGGGCAAATTAAACGTATCTATCGCTATCGTTCTTTCTCCCCGTCTATAAGCAATGGCTACCTCCTCCATTGAAATCTTTCTCTCATAGCAATTATGAATTAATACGGTCACAAGCAAATCTTTCCTGTGATTTATCGCTTCCCGCACAAATGTAAAATGCACACCATCACTATATTCCATGTTGGTTTCAGAAAATATCTTTTCAAGAAACCTTCTGTCCCGAGGCGCAATTGTTTTATCCCAAGCTGCCTCAAACCGAAGACACTGCATAACTTCCCCTCCTCTGGGACATGGGGACAGGTGCTCTGTCCCAGACCTAGCAATGGGACGCGGTGCCTGTCCCCATGTCCCGCTTTTTTTCAATTATTGGTCTTTAAGGTGTGTGGGCTTGTATAATATATAGTATACAGTATTTATTGGGTATTGTATTGGAGGGGATGAATTGAATGCATCAAGTATTATTGCGAAGTTGAAGAGTCGAAAGCCGTCCATTCTTGGCGAAGAATATTTTAAAAAATATGCTGTACTGCTCCCTCTTATTGAAATGCAGGAAGAAACACATATTCTCTTTGAAGTCCGCTCGATGAATTTACGTACTCAACCGGGTGATATTTGTTTTCCTGGTGGTAAAGTTGACGAAGGGGATAGGAATACAGCTTATACTGCCATTCGGGAGACGTCTGAAGAGTTAAGGATTCCTAAAGTGGATGTGTATGATGTCTTTCCGCTCGATTATATGGTCTCTGACTTCGGAAGAATAATATATCCTTATATTGGTAGATTAAAAGATATTGAAAAAGTTACTCCAAATAAAGATGAGGTTGCAGAAATTTTTACTGTTCCGCTTTCTTTTTTCCTTAATACAAAGCCTAAAAAGTATAAAGTTAACTATGAGGTCTTGCCAGAAGATAACTTTCCTTATGATCTGATTATGGGAGGAGAAAATTATGACTGGCGAACTCACCAATTGGATGAGCTTTTCTATGAATATAATGGGAAAGTAATTTGGGGCTTAACCGCTAAAATTTTAACACACTTTGTGTCTTTAATTAAAGATGGGTCGTCTGATTATTTTTGAGACATGATCAACAATAATTTCAAAACGAAAGGACTCTTTCCAGCTACAGCTAAGAAAGAGTCCTTCTTAAAATCTTAGGAACTAATCTTTTTCACTTTTTAAAGAAGCTTGTGCTCCTCCCTCGCCTTCTGTTCCGTTGAACTCTCTTTCTATATTTCCTGCGTTCTCAACTTTTTGCATATATACATTAAACTCGTGAACGTCATCCACTTTAATATAAATTGACTCGACCTTTTTACTGTACCCAAAGAATTGATATACTTTTATGGGTTTCTTCAACTCAATGACATGAGGAATTCTTTCTTTTTCAATACCCTGAATAGCTAGTGAAAATCCTTTTTTATCTTGTTTTATCTCCTCTATACTTTTTGTATTTTCGTTAATCTCTTGTATAACATTCAAAGGAACAAATCCATATTGGCGAATCCCTTTTTGAAAATGCAAACCCTTTGAATCGACAACTACTGGAGATAACCGAATGGCTTGGTAATCCGCTATGATAAACAGCAACAGATAAATGTCTAAAACTGTAACCACCCAAGCGAGTATTGTATCAAATTGTGCTATTATCATGTGGACACCCACTATTTCGATAGCCATAGCATGAACAAGCATGAAAAATACGCCTAAATATGCCCCATCTTTATGCATTGTAAAAGTTTTCCCTTCATCATTTTGCATAATCGGTGGCTTTTTTTTCCAAGAAAACAAACTATAGTAAACGGCCGAAATATCGGTCGCTAAAATACGAAAGACCAGTTGAAATTTATTTAACTTCTTATTTTCAAATGAGAATGTTTCTCTAATGGCCGCCGAGAAACTAAGTAAAAAATGAAAATGATTCTTTTGTTCTTTCTTTATTTTTTTTATAAAAAGAGGTAATTTCTTTAAAACAATAATAAATATGAAGACTTCAAAGGCAATAATACCAGCTTCTAATGCAATAAAGGAATTATTAAAGTAGGACAGATATCCATCAGCTTCATTTGGGATCATCCAATTAGCGAGAAGCAACCCACAAAACATACATCCTATTAAAACTAGAATTGAAACCCTCTTTCTAAAACCAAAGAAATAAATAATTAAAGGTAAACAAATTGTGAGGTCAATGGCGGTCGCTAAACCAAGACTGTGACTAACCCAACCAGTGATTTGAACCTGCATTAAAAGATAATTCGGAATCAATATCAGCAATAGAAAAAACAAAATACGTTTCCAAGCAATCTCTTTTAGCGAAATGGCGGCATCCATCATATACCTACTTTCTATACTTCTATCACCATTATAGTTTGAATAATTCTAAAATTATACATACAAACGAAAATTGTTTAAAATTATTCATAAAAGAAATGGAATTAGTTTTGATTTTTATTTCATTAATAAAAATACTAACCATTTTCTCTAATGGCTTGTATAATAAAACAAGAAATTAATTGCTTAGGAGAATGAAATTTGAATGGTACAGCACACGCTACAATTGGCGCAGCAAGCGGTTTTATGGTCGCAAATACACTCCATACTGATCCTAGTACAACAATAATTCTTATCGGACTCGGAGGTATTTCTGGGTTAGTGCCTGATCTAGATATCGATGGGAAGCTCAGTGGCAGAATCACCTTCTCACATACAATGATTCGTATCGTTGCACAATTGATTGGCATTATGTTGATCTTTTATAGTTTTTTTAAGGGATCAGGTACAGAGAAATATATCGGGATGGGTATTGGAGCACTTGTTATGGGAATTGCTTCCTCCATTAAACAAAAACATATGTTAACCATTACGGGAATAGGTGTACTGATTGGTGGATTAACGTTAGAAGAGTCTTGGATTACGTTCATGGGCCTATATATTATCATTGCATCAATAATTTCTCACCGTACGTATACCCACTCGATTATCGGGGTGATCTTTTTTGCCGTGATTGCTTATAATTTAGAAATTTCGCTTGGGATTCCTGGCGTCTATTACACATGTCTGATTGGCTATATAAGTCATTTAGTTGCCGACAGCAAGCTCATCCCGTTTAATAAGCGTGGAATTAAATTACTTCTTCCGCTATCATCAAAGGAATTTTGAAGTTTTCTTCAAAGGATATACATTTATTTCTCACACGCTATCACATATAATTTAAACAAGGATGGTGATTGAAATGAGTTTAACCGATAAAAACTTCAACACCTATGAGGAATTCGAGGAGAAACGAAAGCGAACTGAAAATATCCTGGAATATATCGACGGGATTATTTATATGTCTCCATCGCCAAGTATAGAACATCAGAGAATATCATCTTATCTACAAGGAGAGCTTTATCAAATTTTAAAGTCCAGTCACTGTGAAGTATTTTCTGCTCCAACAGATGTACTTTTTGCTGGAAACGCTCAAAATACTAATGATCATAAACGAGTGGTTCCTGACTTATTTGTAACCTGTCAGCCTGAAAACTTTACAAAAAATGAATATGCCGGTGCACCAGAGTTTATTATTGAAATATTAAGCCGGTCTAATAAATCTCATGACCTTGTAAGGAAGTTAAATCTTTATATGGAACACGGCGTTAAGGAATACTGGATTATTGATCCAATGGAAAACCGTATCTTGATTTATAGTCACGATGAAAATGGTGAAGTTCAGTTTGACTTAGTGAACAAAGGAGATTCCGCTATTTCCAGGATATTTAATCATTTTCAAATTGAAACGAAAAATATCTTTAACTAAAAACATGCCCATCACGTTCGATTTCATGGTGGGCATGTCCTATAATTACTTTTCTATCTCATTTGTCAATCGAATAAACTCTTCCACATCTTTCGCCATTAACTCAATTCCTTCTGCCCAGAATTCTTCTTTTGTTAAATCAACGCCTAGATGTTTTTGAGCAAGATCTTCTACTTTCATCGATCCAGTATCTTTTAAGAGCGCAATATATTTATCCTCAAACCCTTCTGGATGCTTTAAGTACTCAGCGTAAACACCTAAACTAAACAAATAACCAAATGTGTACGGGAAATTATAAAACGGCACACTATCAATAAAGAAGTGTAATTTACTACACCAGAAATGCGGGTGGTAGCTGGCTAAACTATCACCATATGCTTCTTTTTGAGCTTCTACCATGAGTTCATTTAATCTTTTCTCAGAAACGATACCTTGCGCACGTTCTTTATAAAAGGCATCTTCAAATAAGAAGCGTGCATGAATATTTAAGAACATAGCTGTGGCGCCTTCTAGTTTTGAACCGAGAAGAGCTGCTTTTTCTTCTTTGGACTTGGCATTTTCAACCGTTGCATTGCCGATAATCGTCTCTGCAAAAGTACTGGCTGTTTCTGCCACATTCATAGCATAACCTCGATTTAATGACGGTAGATCCTTCATCACATGGCTATGGAAAGCATGACCTAATTCATGTGCCAATGTGCTTGTATCACTTGGCGATCCAGTAAATGTCATGAAAATCCGGGATTCTTCAAATTCTGGTAGGCTCGTACAATAGCCTCCTGGTCGTTTGTTAGGTCTGTCTTCAGCTTCAACCCAACGATTTTCAAGAGCATGCTTGGCAAAATCAGTCAATTTAGGACCAAATGATTCGAAGTTTTCAATGACAAAATCACATGCTTCATCATATGTAAATCGAGTCGGTTCCTCATCTCCTAAAGTAACAGGTGCATCAACATCTTGCCAACCTAGTTTTTCCATACCTAACAACCCTGCTTTATGCTGTAGAAAATCTGTAAACGGCTGCTTATTATTAGATACTGCTGACCACATCGCATCAAGTGTCTCTTTAGACATCCGGTTATATTCTAGCGGCTCCTCCAAATGATCCTTATATTGGTGGGCCTTTTGCAATGTAATCCTGTAGCCATCTAAGTGATTAAGTGTGTCCGCAAAAATAGGAGCATATTTTGTCCAAGCTGCTTCCCAATTTTCAAATATTTGCTTTCGCACCTCAGGGTCTGGATCAGCATACATCCGGTTCATCGCCTGACCGACAGATAAATCGGTTGTTTTTCCTTCTTCGTCTGTAAATGGGATAGTCATAATGGAAACAGTTGTATCATACAAACTACTCCACGCGGACAATCCATCTTTATCTAAGTCAGCAATAAGCCTTTCTTCTTCTTCAGATAAAAGACGTTTACCTTCTTCACGTATTTCATTTAATACAAACGATACTTCCTTTAATTCGTTATCTTCTAATAATTGCTGCCAATCATTGTCTGAGATAGCTACAAGTTTTTTTGTAAAAGAATTAGAGAGCTTTTGAACGTCGCTGTACAATTCCATGATTTGGCCCATGACAACGCTAGCATGCTCATCATCCATATAAGCATCATGCCACATTTGGACAAAAGTTCTTGCCTGGCCTAATCCTTTCCCAATAGATTCTTTTTCTTTAAGAATCGTTTTTAGAGTGTTTACCGATGATTCTCCACCTTGAAGTTCTGACTTACTTAATAGTTTTTGGTATTCTTCAATTGCCTCTTTAACTTCTGTTAATTTACTTTTTAAATCCTCTGAATTTGTACCCCCAGGAAAAATGCTATCTAAATCCCAAGTATCTACATATTTCACTTTATGTCACTCTCCTTTTTTTCTATTTTAAATGATTCTTGATAAATGTGAAACAATAAAGAAAATTCGATACAACATATTATTTATATCCCAATTTAACTCAATTCTTAGTATCTAAGTATCTAAATGTTTTCCTTAAATGCTTTGATGACCATCTTATCTGGCGGACTCATATTTTCAGGAAGGTTATCTAAATGGAAAAAGCTTAACGCTTGAACTTCAGCTTCTTCTGCCCTTAAACTTCCAGCGTACTCTCGACAGACATACGCTGTGATCACATTATAAACCTCATCACCATTTGGATACTTATAATAATAGTCTTCACCAGAAAAAGTTTTAAAATAAGTTAAGCGCTTTGCCAGCAATCCTGTTTCTTCCATCAACTCTCTTTTTGCCACATCCTCTAAGGTTTCACCAGGTTCAAGGGAACCACCTGCCAACCCCCAGCAATTATTATCCTTCCGTAACTGTAATAGCAGTCTATTATTTTCATCTATTAAAATGACACTAGCGCCAACGATAACTAATGGTCTACTCCCTACAAGCTTTCTTAAATTTATTACATATCCCATCAACAGCCTCCATACATCACCATTATTACATCAATATAAAGTTGTCTACAACGGCGCGATTAAAATTATTCTTTTAAATTATCTTTTTCAAGCAATCTAATAATCTTCTTATTCTGTTCTACTTGCTCATCAGAATTTTGTTTAATCCTGTATAGCCAAACCATAACTAAGACAGCCGCTATAAAAGGAAATAAGTAAATGAGTATTCCTATTAAACTAGCTACACCCATGAAAACCCTCCTTCTTTTTTATGTTATATCCCATTCAAACCATCTTCCGTGACCATCCGTCATACCGATTGTTTGAATTGACTTCTTACCTTGGACGATCGAATCCACATGTAATTTTTCATCCCACATATTATTGTATATATGGAAAACATCTCGAGTTTTCCCTATTTTATCTATATTAGCCAATAATTTATGTTTTAAATCTTCCGGGATTTGATTAGCAACATGCGTATGAAAAATACAAATAACTGAGTCTTCTTTAATACCTGCTACAATAGTTGGTATTAAATCCACTCCATCTCCTTCAATAAGATCGACTGGGTTTTCTTTAAAAAGTGACACTGCTTTATCGAACATCTCTCTTCTATTGTGATGTTCAGGCCAAATAAGGGCTTTTAACCAGAGATAATCTTCTGCTTTTCTCAGATCATTAATATTTAAGTCTACGCCTATTTTTGACGCTACAGGTGGACTATCAAGTAATAATGTCGGTTGATGATTCCCCTTAATCTCGGCATGTAAATGAACGTCTGAAAGTTTATTTCCATATACATTTTCACTGCCATAAGAGTAACTATATTGATTCCAAAGTAATTGTAAGCCCGCACTTGTTCCAATTTCAATAAGAGATAAAGGTTTTTTCACCTTATTATATATCCAGCAATACACGGGGTATAAATAAGCACATCGTCTAATTTCATTTGTCTGGACCAACTTATTTTTAAGCAAAGGAATAATTTCATATTCATATGTACTACAAAAATCTTTGAAGTAATTAAATGCTTTATCTACTGGCCAAGGGTTTGCTGTGATACTCGGATAAAACTCTCTTAGTGGATGATCTTTGCCTTCTAATAACAAGTAATGAACAGCAGCAAATAATAAATTTGGAATTGGTTGACCACTACGGGCTTTTGAAGATAATTCTAGTAATTGCTCATCTTCTGCTATCTCACGAGATAAAAGCTCATAGAGTCTACTATTAAGCCCTCTGCTTTCCTCTGCAAATTTTTCAAAGCGTAATGCATATAGAACTTTATTCATTTCTAACCTCCTAATTCACCATGAAAACACAAAAGCAATTGAAAAGTTACATCACCGGATTCTATGTTTTTATAAAAAAGTTTTAAAGTATAGATTTTCCTTTATCTTATCATTAATTTCATAACTTTTGCGAAAAATCTTAACATAGTAGTAAAAGCATTACAAAAGTACATATCATGACACCTGTGCATATGATGATGTTAGAAATTATTAAAGGAGTTGAAAGTATGTACTATATTCCGTACCATTCCTCTCCAAACTATATTCATGCACCCACATGTACATGTGGAAGACAGCTTGCATATCAACCACATCATTTTGGATTAGAATACAATCACCTGGCCTATTACCCACAAGCCATGTCCCCAGAAAGAGTTACATTTAAAGACCATGGTAAAGAACCATTCGTCATTAACATTGAAGGCGCAGTTGAAAAAAATAATACCTTTCGAACTGCCTTATGGACAGGTGAGCACTTACAAGTAACATTAATGAGCATCGATGTCGGCGAAGATGTAGGACTAGAAGTACATCCCGATACAGATCAATTTTTAAGAATTGAAGAAGGGCAAGGGATAGTGCGCATGGGAGATACGAAAGAAAATTTGTATTATCAAAAATCAGTCGCTGAAGATTATGCTATCATGGTGCCTGCTGGCAAGTGGCATAATCTGATAAACACGGGGAATGAACCTTTGAAGCTTTATTCAATTTATGCGCCGCCTGAACATCCTTTTGGCACTGTCCACCAAACTAAAGCAGAAGCTATAGCTGCTGAGGAGCATCATTAATGAATAATTGAATCAATAAAGGAAGGGAATGTAATGGAAAAGTCACTTAAAAGTTTACAGACAAAAACACCTGAAGAAGGATTTGATTTAGCAGTTAAGCTGGCACAAAAAGGAGTTGAAACAACGCAACCATCCGTCAGTGTCAGAAAAAAACTACGTCCAAAGTATTCTAAGAACGCTGATAGTTTAATAGCCGCTTCACAAGTCATCGCCATCCACTATCAAACTGTGGCCGCTGCAAATAATTATTGGAAAACGAAAGTTAATTATTAGTTGTATTTTAAAAAATGGGGATAAACAAAACTATTTGTACCAGGATTTGGGATAAGATCTTACTTATATCTTTCCGAAATCCTTTCCCCTTATTATTTATACATATTAAATAGGTTTAAAAAAGGAGGCTGGGACAAAATTAAGTATTAGTAATTAAAAGACGAACAATTTTAAGCGAGCGTTATTCGCTTCGGATAAATACTTCGCTTTCCGCAGGCGCTGATGAGCCTCCTCGTGCTACGCTCTGCGGGGTCTCATCTAAGCTTTTCATCCTGCTGGACAAGGAATACTTCGACAGCGATTCATCGCACGCAGAAAAAGTGGTTTTCTTTTTCAAGGAGTCTACGTATTTTTCCTACGCTGATTTTAAAAGTGTATATTAAAAAAAATATACTTTAATACGTTCGCTTTTACATTAACTAAAATACTTATGTCCCATCCTCTTTAAATTACACTTTAGAATCTAAACTATTATAATTTATTTAAAATCTCCCGAATAAAAGCGGGCTCATCTTTTGGGGTACGTGAAGTAATCAAATTTCCGTCCACAACTACTTCCTCATCTTTATACTGTCCTCCGGCATTTTTGACATCATCACGAATGCCAACGTAACAAGTAAGTTGTTTATCATTTAAAATATCGGCACTGATCATCACTTGTGGTCCATGACAGATCCCTGCAATAACCTTTCCTTGGCTATCGGCATCTTTGACAAAATGGACCATAGCATCATTTACTCTGAGCGCTTCTGGTGCCGATCCACCTGGAATTATAACAGCGTCATAATCTGAAGCATCTACCTTATCAATAGACATGTCTGATTGATAAGTAGTGCCTTTTTTTCCTTTTAACGCCACACCTTGTTCAATCCCGACAATGACAGCCTCATGACCTGCTTCTTTTACCGCTTCATATGGACTGGTCATCTCAGAGTCTTCGTAATTATTATCAAGTAAAAAACAAACCTTTGCCATTAATTAACACTCCCCCTTGTATAATTCTCATCTCGATTCTATATGATAAGCAGAAATCATTCAATCAAGTAGGGTTACAACTAATACCTTTTCTGCAAATGTTCATTCATTGTCGTTTCAACTTTTTTGAAATATAAATAGAACCCCGTCCAATAAATGCTATATATTATGGTGAAAATTAAAATTCCAACAATAACTGATAATAGATTAAACGGTAACCACCCAACTGGTAAAGCAATAATAAGCCAGATAACAATAGATAAACAATAATGAATGGCTGTTTTCTTTAACGGACTTCCCTTTTCCATTTCAAAAATTAGGGATGCAAGGCCAAAATATATACCTAAACCGAAACTCGCGAGCATATGATTCCATATTTCTGAGGCGTATCCTTCAATATGACCGAACTTCATAATAGTTAGGGCAATAAATGTCGCTATTCCACCGAAAGCAATACCTGCAATGCATCTTTCGACTATTTTTCTAATCATTTGATTGCCCTCCCATCGTCAATTCTTCTTTAATTTTAGATACATAGTTACGTGAGATATATTCTTTATTACCGGAATGAAAATAAACACAAAGTGTTCCATTAAATGATAATTCAAAGCGTCGAATTTGATTTAAATTACCAATCACCGATTTGGAAAACCGCATAAAATGATGGGGAGCTAGCATTTCCTCCACTTCATAAAGCTTCAGCTTGATTTCAACACTTTTACTTGCTAGTGCTGCGAATACTTTTCGTTTCTCAGCATAGACAAAGTCGACTTCCCGGGGATCAAGTAAGACTGTTTGATCTTCTTCTACACCAAATAGCCTCTTTGTCTTTTGTTTTTTTATTATATTTATAATTTCTTCTAATTCTTCGGTCCATTCTTTGGCTTTAATCGAAATTGTTGGCTCTCCATGATTTTCGTCAATATCAATGTTTACTTTCATTCTCATCCCCCTTTAATCACATGTTAACCGCGCGCTTGTTTCAAAAAGTGCGGATAACGTATGATGCCTAAAATAAATCCGGCACAGCCATATGCTAGTATCGTGAATAGCCCTTGGAAGAAGGCTTTATAAGTTAATGTCCCATTCAATGCGTCTTGTAACGCTTGATGTGCATAATATTGAGGAAGTAAATGAGCTATCTTTTGTATTATGTCAGGAAGTAAATCTAGCGGCATCCACAATCCCCCTAACATGGCTCCACCTAACGCAATGACTTGTGTTAATGCTATCCCCATATTTTCTGTTTTGACAAATAACGAAAGCACTAGTCCAAATCCTGTCGCCATAAATGATAATGCAATCGATAGGAAAAACACAAATAAAGGCTGCACAATGGGGAGATCATAAACTACTTTTCCAAACGCTATTAAAATAATAATTTGAATCCATACTATAAACATATACGGTATCCATTTTCCTAGCAAATATAATTGTGGTGAGAGTGGTGTACTGGCAATTCTAGCTGTCATCCCCAGGTCCCGGTCTTTCAAAAACGCGGTGACCATGGAAATCATAATGAAAAATACAAATGTCACGACATAACCAGGCACAATGGATAAAATCATTTGCTGCTTCATAGTTCCATCTTCTCCTGAAGCAAAGACACTAACCGCCAAGACTATAAAAGCAATCGGTAAAATAATCATCCAAAAAAGCAGTCCTCGATCTTGCAAGTTCTTTTTCATTTCGAATTTAAACATTGCTGTCATCAGATAACCTCCTTTTTGGACGTGTAACCTGTTTTTGCAAGTGGATTCACATCTCGAAGTGTACTGCCTGTGAGGGAGAAAAAGACATCCTCAAGTTTAGGTTGAACTAGTTCAAGCCGCTCCACTTCTGTGTGATTGGATTGATAAAATGTGGAAATACTTTTCATAACCAAAAGTGGATTATCTGTCTTTACCAATAACCCCCCGTTATAATCTACTATTTCTCCGAATGTATCCATACCCATACTTTCCGGCAGTGGCTTACTTGCTTTTACAAAGACAGATGGAACAGCATATTTTTGCAGCAAATCATCAACCGCTCCTTCTTCAATCATTTTCCCTTGGTCAATAAACGCAACGTTGTCACAGATTTGCTCAACTTCTTCCATATAATGAGTGGCATAAATTATCGTACACCCCTGTTCTTGCAAACGATGAATCATTTGAAAAATATATTTTCTTGATTGCGGATCAATCCCGACAGTTGGCTCATCCATGATGATTAGGCTCGGTCTATGCATTAAAGCACACCCAATATTTAAACGTCGTTTCATACCACCTGAAAAATCCTTTACTTTATCCTGACTTCGATCCGCCAGTCCCACCTCTTCTAAAACTTCTTGCACTCTTCTCTTGAGTCTTTTTCCTTTCAACCCATAAATCCTTCCAAAAAAAGATAGGTTATTAAACGCTGAAAATGTTTGCTCTAAACATATTTCCTGTGGGACATAGCCCATGATATCCTTAAAGTCTCCCTTCCCATTTAAATCTACCTTCCCTTCATAATCTTGGATAACCGACGCGAGGATTTTTAATAAAGTGGATTTTCCCGCTCCATTCGGTCCAACTAGTCCGTAACAACTCCCTGAAGGAATCATTAGTTCCACTCCCCTAAGAGCAACATGCTTTCCGTAACTTTTCTTCACATGGCTTAATGTCAACAAAAAATCACCGCCTTTTTCTCTATTATGGCAGTGATTTTATGTGTGTTTACGAATTTATGGTTAACATGTTGTATTTGATGTGTAACATATCAATATATATGAATGAAAAAAAGATGGCTAAAATAGGGTCGTTACATGCCATCACCTTATTCAAAAAAATGATCTACTAAACTATCTGAAACATCGTTTAATTTCTTATATTTATATTGAGGTGAGTTGTCTTTGTCAACAAGAACCGAACGTACGCCTTCGAAGAAATCTGCATGTGTCATAAAATTCCGTGCAATCACTAAATCCGTAGCAAGTGCTTCTGCAAAAGTCTTCCCTTTTCCATCCACCAATTGTTTCAAGGTTACTTTTAATGAAACAGGGGATTTTGAGAGAATTATTTTCGCTGTGTCAGCAGAAAATTCACTTTCACCTTTTTGAAGAGACATGCCAATGTCCTCCATTGATTCAAATTTAAAATGTTGATTGATTTCATCTTCATAATCTCTAACTTTCTCTTTTTCAGAAGGCTGCATGACGTATTTATCAACGAGTTTTCCTAATACTTGGTCCACTGATGATTCATGCCAATGTATATTTTTTACTTCATTCAGGAATTTTTCAAGGTCGTTACTATCCATAAAATGGTCTGCTGCGTTTATATAGATCGACTCAGCTCCGTTAATAACTGAGGAAGTTAAGGCTAGATAACGACCAATGTAGCCTGGAGTTTTATTTAAAAAGTAAGCCGCTCCGACATCAGGAAAGAAGCCGATATTCATCTCCGGCATCGCCCACTTTGTACGTTCAGTAACAATGCGATGACTTGCCCCGTAAGCCAGACCAACTCCACCACCCATAACGATTCCATCTAAAACAGCGATGATTGGCTTAGTAAATTCATCGACCAACTGATCGACTTCATACTCAAGTTCGAAAAATTGACGTCCCTTCTCTAAAGCTTCTCCTTTTTGTCCAGCTTCATAAAGGGTTTTCATATCACCACCTGCACAAAAACCTTTTTCACCTGCTCCCGTTAACACGACTAATTTTATGTCCGAATTTTTTTCCCATTCCTTTAGTTTTTCTTTGAAAGGTTTTAACATCTTATAAGTTAATGAATTAATTGCTCGTGGCCGATTTAAAGTCACTTCGGCTATACCATTTTTATGTGTTGAAAATAAAATTTCATTTTCCATAAGAATCTCCTTCCCCATATTGTATCCGCTTACTATCAATCTACTATATGCGCAAGATGAGTACAAATATTCAAGACAGAATCTATGATTACATTTTTAATATTAAACAGGTATAATCAACAAAGGGAGTTGAAGTCAATGAATAAAAAAGATATAGCAAATATACGAAAGCAATTTAAATTAGAAAATGAATTAATGGATATCAAAGAAATTTTTAATGTTTATGTTCAAAAAGAATCCGGAGATATTTACCATTATGCTAGTAAGCCATTTGAAATGTTAGAACAAGAATCACAAGAATTATTTTTGGTCAATTTCAAAAAGGTTTTAACAGGACAGCTTGATTCAAGACTATTTGAACTAAAGTTTAAGCGTGATATAGAAGATAGTACACAAAGTATTCTTTTTGCCGGGTTGCAGGCGGAAGATACGGATGAATGGAAGGATTATATGCTGGATATTGTTGATAAAATGTTTGCCAATACCGCATACGATTTCGATACAGTGGTGACATTTATTTATGGAGAATACCGCAAACCAATGAAAAAGCGTGATCCAGAATCAGAAGAGGGTGGCACTGACAGTGTTTATGCCAATAAATTTATTCTTTGCAGTCTTAATAAAACGAGTCAACCGAAAAGTTCACTTGTCTTTGATTATATTGAAAAAGAATTCAAATCCACTGCCGATGTCGATCCGATCATCAATCTGTCAACACCGTTATCAGGTTTTCTTTTTCCGACCTTTACTGATAACGCCCAGGACGTGAACCATATTCTCTACAGAGCAGGTAAACCTAATCAACCAGACCCAATGTTTATTGAAGACGTACTGAATTGCGAGGATATCTCAACTGCAGCAGAAGAAAAAGATACCTTTCAATTGATTGTCAGCAAAGTAGCTGGAGACAAAGTGGACTCGAACGTGGTCTCTAATATTTACGAAAAAATAGATAATATTGTAAAAGAAAATGAAGAGAATGATGATGACGATGCAGAGATGCCTAGTTTGGATTATCGGGATGTCGAACAGATTTTAACTTCAAGCGGTATTGAAGAAGTCGATACCGAAAAAGTGAAAGATGCTTTCAAAACGGTTATTGCTGATGAACAACATGAGTTTAAAGCGAATAATTTAATACCCAAAGCTGTTAAAATTAATACAGACGTCGCGAATCTTTCGCTTAGCCCTAGAGATTTAAAAAATGTTAAGTATATTACTTATCAGGGGAAACGGTGCTTGTTAATTGAAATTAATGACGATGTGGAGATTGAAGGTTTTCAATTGGAAACGACTGAGACGACGGATTACACCTCTTAAAATAATTGGAGGCCAGACCCCTTTTTGGGAGTCTGTATTTTTTAAATTCGGTTAAAAAAAGAGCAATAATCATATTGATTATGCTCTTTTTGCTTTTCTATAAACCATGACCTGGGTTGTAATTTTGTCTTGAGTGATTACCGGTTTTATCTTTTTTCGATCCACTTAAAGGTTCTCCATACGGTTGTTTAGGGCTTTTGGGTAAATTCGGGCGCTCTTGTTGCTTTGGACCTTTTGGTCTGTCTCCCATAGGACATCCTCCTTTCCACTTTGTCTTAGTTTTAGGAGGATGGAAGTTTTTATTCAGTATAAGGATACAACGAAGTCAATCGAACAGGCTTTTGTAAGACATTTCGAACTGTATGTGCCGAAATGTCGGTCTGTGTGCTTCCATATCAGGTCTATGCGCTGTTATTATGCTCTATGCGTCCTCTTCATCGGCTATGAGTTGTCGTAGAGTTCTATGCGGCCTCTTCACCGACTATGCGGTGTGATGGAATTCTATGCGGCTTCTTTATCGGCTATGCGCTGTTATGGGGTCCTATGCGGCCTCTCATTTAATCGGTAATTTAATTATAAAAGCAGTTCCTTTCCCCCTGTTACTATCTACTCGAATAGCACCATCATGAGCTTCAATCAATTGTTTAACAATGGCCATACCTAAACCTGTCCCCTCTGAAGATTGACTAGTCTTTGTACCACGATAATATCGATTAAATATATTCTTTTTTGTTTCTTCAGTCATACCTATACCGTCATCTTTAATACTGATGGCTACGTGTTGTTTCTCCTTCCTAATTGTCGTTACAATATTGACGGCAGATTTATTATGTAGAATGGAGTTCATGTATATATTTTGTAGAGCGCGTTTTAATAAATTATCGTCAAATGTTATCGGGATATCATCTTTGTCTGTTTTTAATTCAAATTGATGGTGTTGCGCTCGCAAATCATTGCTCACATCAGCTAGTATTCGTTGCACGACCTTGACGATGTTTTCTCTTGATGAATGTATGGGAGTTTTTTCTGAGGCATCAAAACGTGTAGCTAATTTCAAATCCTGTACAAGCTGTTCCATATGTGTGCTTTTATCATCAATTTCTTGAATGAATTGGCGCTGTTCTTCTCTTGACCAATTGTATTCTGGATTTAACAGTAATGTTGAATAGCCCTTGATATACGTTAATGGTGTAAATAAATCATGTGAAATACCTGCTATCCAATCACGTTTTGCAGTTTCTATTTGTGCACGCTCAATATTCGCTTTTTCTAACTGGATACGCATATTCAAAAGCTGCCCGAATACTTCTTGATATAACCGGTACCGCATTTTTAATTTGCCTCGAGCTGTATACATTTGTTGGCGCTCATTAAAGATAGAAAAATCTTCATGAGCGAGTTGGTTAATCCATTTCATCATAAGTAATAATGGGCTTCCAAAAAACCAACCGAATAAAAATAAACATAGTATAGTCACAAGACTTATAATGATGAGCACCATCCACTCATAGCGCGTACTTCCGAGTCCTAACTTTGGCAAAACAACTTCCAAAAAGATTGGTACGGTAATACTTAATAGGATTATCCACATACCAAATCCTAGTAATAAATATTTTATAAAGCGCTTTCGGACGTTCATGATGTGTCACCTATTGGTGGAATAAATTTATAACCAATCCCCCGCAAATTCACGATGATCTTTGACTCTCTCGTATGATCTCCTAATTTTTTTCGTAACTTTGCAATATGAATCGTTACCGTTTTTTCCTCGCCTAATGCCTCTTCACCCCATACAGACTCATAGATTTCAGATGCTGTAAAGACAAGGTTCGGATGTTCGCAAAAGAATTGAAGAAGCTTTAATTCTTTTGCCGTTACTTTCACTTTACTACCTTGAACAGTTAATAACGCTTTTTCAGGTAGAAAAGTAAATGTATCGTACATAAAAGTTTTTGACTTTTCCTGTGAGTTTTGCCCTTCATACATGCGTTGCCGTCGCAAAATAGCCCGTATTCTTGCAACGACCTCAAGTGGATTAAATGGTTTTGTAATATAATCATCTCCACCAACACTAAGACCAGTTAATTTGTCAAAATCACTTGAGCGTGCACTAATAAACAAAATAGGCGTTGTCGCATGAACACGTATTTCAGAGCACAAGGCAAATCCTTCACCATCAGGAAGCATAACATCAAGCAAAATAATATCGAAGTCCTGCTCATCAAGCGCTTGGAGTGCATTCGCCTTCGTGGAGGCAGTCGTTATATGTGAGAAATGTTCTTTTCGCAATGTGATCTCTAACAAGTTTAAAATACCGACTTCATCGTCGACAATTAAAATCTTCGCATCATCGGTCATGTTAATTCCCTCTCTTCAAATCTAGCTTAGCAGATTTTTTCACTTCTAACTATTCTCATTGGAAATATTACTTACAGTTATCTATTAATTTACTTTGTTTTTACTTTCGTTTTTTACAATGTGAATAAGAGATTAGAAAAGAGATAATCTTTTTTTGAAAGGAGCTTAAAAAAATTGAAAAAAACATTAGTTATATTTATTGCATCAACTCTTTTTTTAACATCAGGATTAGCATTTTTAGCATTAGAGCTCGACCAGTTTTCG
This sequence comes from Virgibacillus sp. MSJ-26, assembly GCF_018918075.1. Classification (GTDB taxonomy): domain Bacteria; phylum Bacillota; class Bacilli; order Bacillales; family Amphibacillaceae; genus MSJ-26. The sequence goes on along the minus strand of NZ_JAHLPW010000024.1, from coordinate 12,631 downwards.
CCATTTCTAATGATTGTCCCTTTAATAACGAGTTTCCTAGTACAAAAACTTGTATTGAGAAGGCCTATCTTCGGTAAAAATGGATTGGGGTTCCAACTTGGTAAAAAAAGATATTTATTTCTCGCACCATTGTTTAGTTTTCTTTTTATAATTATTGTTTATAGTATTTCTTTTATGTTCAATCCGAATTTATTTTCAATTGAACAGGCTTATATGTCTATTCAACAAGATTTGCTTACTTTCAATGAAGAGTTTTCACTCTTGACTAACATCTTCATAGCTGGAGCGCTTCAATTATTAATAGCACCTTTTTTAAATATTTTTATTTTTATAGGTGAAGAAGTCGGTTGGAGAGGGTTTTTATATCCATATTTAATCTCTGTTTATGGAAAAAAAGGACTTATCTATGGCGGCTTGATTTGGGGTATTTGGCATACACCTATGATTTACTTATATGACTTGAATTTTGGTCCTCATCATCATTTAGGATTAATTTTTATGATTATCTTCTGTATTTTATCTGGTATTATTTTGCAATTTATTTATTATAAAAGTCGCTCAATTTATTCGGTTGCCTTAATGCATGGAGTTTTAAATATATCAGGTTCTTTTATTTTCATCTTTTCTGTAAAAAGTGAATATAGATATTTTGTTGATGGAGCGACTGGGATGATCGGTATCACTATTCTACTTTTCCTTGCTTATATGTGTTATAGGAGGTTTCCAGTTCAAGAAGGTTAAGACTAATCTTTCTATATAAAACTAGAGTGATTTTTTTCATAATTTAATAAAGTCAACAATTATCATGGTATAGAAGGGAAAAGCCCTTCTAATCTTTAAGTATTGTTGACTCTCTTCAATGTTTCAGCATATTTAATACTGCTTTGCAGATAATCAGGACTATTCGGATGTTCATATACTTCTTGATCTGTCATCCAATTTACAGTTTCGACTTCATCCGGACTTTTTGGAAATGCTTTACCAGATGCATATTCACATAAAAACACAATATCAACAACATGATAACCCGTATCAGTTACAAAAGACGTGCTGTGTATGTATCTTAAATCCTCTTTAACTTTTATACCTACTTCTTCATAAATTTCTCGGATTACAGTTCTTTCTAATATATTTGATGAGTTTCCTTCCTGTTCCACTTTTCCACCCACAAGCGAAAGTAATCCTCCTGCATGTTCTTCTTTTTTACTTCGTTCAATGATCAACCATTTATCATCTCGATAAATGGCGCCTTCTACATTTATAATAAACATTCTCTAACCCCCATAAAATAATATTCTTTAAAAAATGAAACGACAATTTAATCCACACTCTCTGAGCTCGTCTAGCTATCATTCGAAATTAATAATCTATTTTAGTCAAAAGTTTGTAATACAGCACCTTTTCCATTATCGACTTCTACTTCAGCAAGAGCCCCATTAATAAATGTGATTTGCGGTGGAACATGGCCACAGTCAATATCGTATATGATAGGAATTTGAAGTTCCTCAGAAAGGTCTTTATAAACATCGTCTATAGTATAATTTGTGACAGGAGTATTAGCCGCACTTCTTCCAAACATAATACCACTACAATTATCAAACCAACCAGCCAATTTCATTTGTATAAGAGACCTGCGTAAGTCGGTTGTTGTTAACTCACAATTTTCGAGATACCAAACCACTGAATTTCCTGCAATATAGTTGTTTCTAAAATATTGGACGTCACCATACGGTGTACCTACTAAATGGCGTATCGTATCGATACATCCTCCAAGTAATCTCCCATGAATTTTAACTTTTTTATTTTCGGTTGACTTCCAGTAAGTACTCTCAGTTAAATTGAAAATATGGGGAGTAGGTTTATCAAATTGCCATTCTTTTTGATATTTTTCCGATGAGTGTTGAAGAATGGATTCACCTCTTTGGGTAGACAAAACTAATTGCCACATTGCAGTCGTTTCATCAGAATACTTACCTCTTAAATCGATTAAATTTGTTCCATGTGCAGTAGCTACACCTGTGTTTAATGTAATAGCTAACATTAACAAACTGGTGTCAGAATAACCTAGAATCCATTTATTCTGTATATTTTTAAAGTCAATAAATTCTAATACTTCGATGAGCAGCTCCCCACCCCAAGGAGGAATGATTAGGTCGATATTTTCATTAATCATCATATTATTAAATTCTTCTGCACGCCTTCTAGCTGATGCAGATTTGGCTTTATCTTGAGTCCAAGGAGTTTCTCCACACGTGATGTTAAAGCCTTTCTTTTCCATACTCTTAAACGCAGAGTGAAGCAACTCATGTAATTCACTTGGAACCCCTGAAGATGGGGCGGTTACTCCTATTGTCATCCCTTTTTCTAAATATGGGTATTGTATCAAATTTATGCCCTCCTATTTTAAATATTAAGTTATTTATACTTCACCTTTTCTATCTTCATGTGATTTACTAAGTAGACTGATCATCATTTTAATAAACGGTACTGCTTGAGAACTCTTTTCCACATTGGATTCGATCCAGTTGATTTCATCATTCATTAAACTAATTATAAAAGACACTGACTTTCTATGAGTATCAGGTGTTATATACATGAATATTGCTTTTACTTTATCCAGTTGTCTAGAAGGTAATAATGATTCTAGACTTTTTAATCCTAATTGAGCTTTTTCAGGTTTGTATCTATGTAATAATACTTTTGACAGATTCACCATAACATGTTGTAGCATTTCTACAGCCCATAGATCATTTCCCCTTTGGTTCGCCTTGTTATATTGAAATAGATACCAAGCAATATCATAGGCGCAGCCTGTAAATTCTTCTGTGGAAAGAAACAAATTCTGAGTAGATTGAAATTTAGACAGACGATCTTCTGGATCATACAATACACGGAAAAAATCTTTTTCTTTAAATGTTGCCTCAGTAACAGTGAATAAATCTACGTGCAGAAGATTATCAAAGACCGCTATGATTTGAGGCGCAATGATAAAAAAGTCTTCATAAAACAGTATTTTCCTATAAGACTCTAAATGTCTTAATCGATGCGTTAAAAATATCTCTTCATCTTCTTCATCAACCAAGCAATAAAGATCTACATCCGAATACTCATCATATTCTCCTCTACCCATTGACCCTTTTAAAAAGATGGCCTTAACCCGCTGATCCTTCATTAAGCTCTCTGAAATGATTTTAACAGCCTCATCTTGCTTCATCACTTGACCCTCCCCACTTCAAAATAAATATTACGACATTATATTGTATTTAATTAGAAGAGTCAACTAACAACAATAAAACGACATACTTACTTTTACTTTAGAGAAATAATCACTCATAACAATATTAAAACAGCTGGAATGTTAGATTGTGTAACTAGTAACATGCATTATTTTTTTCGCCATTACTTAATGACTTCATTTTAGATTTTAATTCTTCAATCATCTTTCCTGGGTTATCAGCCTAAATATAAATGAAATTCAATTGTGATTTTTCAGAAAATATTCTATAAAAAAGCTTCCTTTTATAGTTTAAAATTACTTCATCTTTTCCAATGTCGGAATAAAAATTTTCATAATAGGGGGAAGAATATAAAAAAAGAGAGGAAAATAAAATATTGGATTAAAATATTAATATCTTATTGATTATATTTAGTTGATATGGGACAAATCCTTTTAATGACAAGGCTTTAGTCAGAAAGAAATCTCGGGTTCCTATAAAAGATTACCCGAGAAGTTATTGGTCCTACTCTGAAATCGGAAATGTTTATTTTAATTCGGTAATGTTAACTTTAACTAGACATAGCAGTAAAAAAGAGTTGTAGAGACAAGAAATACAATTATATAGTAGTATTACAATAAAGCAATTTTGAATATAGAACGATTTGTTTATTGTTCTTTTTTTGCTAACGATAAATAAACAACAAGAACTAAAATTAAAATCATTCCTACAACTTGCCAAGAACCAAAAGGTAGACTTAACCAAATTACACTACTGACTACTGCAGTTAAAGGTTCAACAGTGCCTAATAATGTTGTTTCCTTCGCTTCAAGATACTCTAAACTTTTAATAAACATCCAAAAAGCTAGTGTTGTTCCGAATACAATAGTAAAGCCCAATACTATTACGGTTAATAAAGACCAGTCATGTATTTCGACTTCCCATATAGGATGGACTACATTCATACATAATCCAGCAATTAGCATAGCCCAACCAACAACAGTTACCGACGAATAGAAATTGAGCAACTTACGTGCATAAAGTGTATAAAAAGCCAATGATATCCCGGAGATAAATCCCCAAATGAGTGCAATATTTGAAACTGCCAATCCTTTAAATGAACCATTTGTTAGCAAAAGTAGAGTCCCTATAATAGTTAGAAAAATGACTATTACGTCTGACATTTGTAATTTCTGATGACCTTTATAAATTAACCATATAAGAATATAAATGGGGGCTAGATATTGTAATAAAGTGGCTACTGCGGCATTCCCCGCTTCAATGGAAGCCATATATGAATATTGAACTAATAGCATCCCGAACAAACTAAAGATAATTAGAGGAATCCTTCTTTTGGAATCCTTCCAAATTGTGAAAATAGCTTGTCTTCCTATCAGAAGCATTTGTACTCCCAATAATAACAATCCGCTAATAACGAGTCTTGTTGCTACAAACCAATTTATATTTATACCAGCTCTTTCAAATAAAAAATCAGAAGCTGTACCTCCAACTCCCCAAAAACTTGTCCCTAAAAGAACAAAAATAATTCCTACAATACGACTGTTTGTATTCTTCATAAGATATCACCTATAATATTAATATATGAATAATATAACTTATAAAACCGTGTAATTATATCCAAATACAGTCAAAAAACATACAAATATTGAGGTGATACAGTGAAGAATAGGGATATTATCTTAAATTCATTGAACGAAGAAATTATTTCTTATAAAGAACCAGCTTGGTTACAATCAATAGAATTTACAAATATTTCAAAAACCCTCTTAGGTTACATTCCATTACACTGGCATGAAGAGTTACAATTTGTCGTTGTTAGGAAAGGCACAATAGTCCTTCATATTCTAGGTAGTAAAATAAGTTTATCTGAAGGTTCGGGTTTTTTTATCAATTCCGGGGTTGTTCATGAAATTCGCGCAAAAACATTAAATGCCTCATATATTTGTTGGAATATAGGAATCTCACTATTCGATGAGCACATTCAAACTAAATACATCTTCCCTTTAATTCAAGAAAAGAACACTCCCTTTGTTATTCTAAATCCTTTCAAAGAACGACATAATCGTATTATTCAAGCTGTATTGACTAGTTATGAAACATACATTAAAAAAGATAACGGTTTTGAATTAATCATAACTATTCAATTTCTAACATGCTTAAACGAATTGCTTCATGGGATGGTCCTTAAATCAAGCTATGCTTATTCTATTTACGATCAAAGAATCAAAAGTATTTTGGATTATATTCACATTAACTACAAAAATAAAATTGTATTAGAAACACTAGCTGAAAAAGCCCATTTAAGCGAATCTGAAACAATCAGAGTATTTAACAGGCATGTCGGGCGAACCCCCTTCAAATACATTCTTGATTATCGACTGGAGCGTAGCATTCGTCTACTAATCGGAACCAGAAGTACCATTACTGAAATTGCATTAGAATGCGGTTTTTCTAGTGTCAGTTACTTTATTGAAAAGTTCAAGGAAACATTTCATACCACACCAAAAAAGTATAGAGATGAGAAAAAGGTTAAGGAACGTTAACTCCTTCCCCTCTATTATCCTGGGTTTCAGAAAAAAGAACTAAAAGAAAAGGATGGACCGTATTGAATCAATATTGGATTGTTATTGATATTAAAGTTGAGTGGGATATTGGAAAACCTCATTATTGACAAGGGATAGATACATTATTTATTTATGAAAAAATTATTGAAAAGATATTGATTTGTATTGAAAAGAGGATAAAAAATCCCGGGTTTCTATTGAGGAAAAACCGGGATAATATTGGTTTCGACTGGAAATCGGAATATTTATTTTAACGAATTTGGGTCGTGAGTTGGTAATGTTTATTTTAAGTAGACATAGTAGAAAAAAGAATCTAGAGATAAGTGACAGATTATCAGTCAGAAAAAGCACTTTATATTTAAGTCAAATTACGAATTCTTGATAAAACGCAATAACATATCAATACTTGGGAATCCGTATGTGGAATCTCCCTGCTCATCTATGACAACTAAGTTGACGATGTAAAAGTACCAACTCAAAACTTTTCTTGGATCATCAGCAATTAATTCTCCCTGTTCCTGTCCCTCTTTGAATATAGGAACTAAGTAATCAATTAAATTCTGATTTGTATAACTCATCATTAATTCTGTAGCTCTCTTTGGTACTTCATCTTCTTTTTTTGCCTGTTCAATGAACATAAACCCTATTTTACTCTGTTCATCTAACATTTTCTCTGTAAGGAATTTGATTTGTTCAAGTGGAGTTCCATCTATTTTGTTAAGCAAATGGATTTCTCTACTTGATTCCTCCATCAATCCTTCTACAATCTTTATAAAGAGCTGTTCTTTCGACTCATAATAACGATAGATGAGTCCTTCACTAACACCCGCCTCTTGTGCAATCATACTCATCTTCGTCCGTTGATAACCGTTTTTAGCAAAAGTAACGAGAGCGGATGCTTCAATTTGTATCATTCTTTCTTCACGAATTTTATCAGCTTTTTTTGATTTTTGCACAGACAATTATGATTCCTCCTGATTCGTTTTCTTTCATTATACCATCGAAAATAAACACTCATATTTTTGTGAATGGCAGCACTCGCTGATACAACTCTTGATAAAATTGATCTGGATTGGCAAAACAAGCCAAATGTCCTGCACCGTGTATAATAACAAACTCTTTATAGGGTGATTGCATCTGGTTAAAATACGATTCTGCTATTTTTGTAGGAGTAAGAATATCTTGTTCACCTTGAAGAATAAATATCGGGATATCAAAATAAAATCCGATCTTTTCTTCAAAATCAAACGTCATGAGTTCTGCATACAAATGATTAAGTGAATAATTCATGCCCTTAAAAATATCGAATATCTCTTTTATAGAATGCTCAGGAGAAGAGATCATCGATGGAAGCATTAAATCCATAATCATATTAGGCACTTGTTCAATAGAATGAACAAGGTGTTGGTTCAGTTTATCAAAGTCTTCACGATTCCAATACCTTGGATCTTTTCCCATTTTTTCTAATAAGAGAACGCCTTTTTTATCCTTTTTTTCAATTAACGCTTGTCGTTGTACTTCAAATGTTTCAAATTCAGGATCTGGGCCATTCTGGTCTGTCCCTACATAAGCAAAAAACAAATCAGGCCTTTCTTTTATCATTAACATACCAATTAGGCTTCCTAATGAACTTCCGATAAGGACAATTTTTTTCTGCTTCAGTGTTGAGCATAAATATTCGACCAATTCAATGCCATCATTGGCTATCTGATTAAAAGTCATTGTATCTTGATAATTCTTTTTATTTTTTCTGTATGTTTTCCCTGAGCCTCGTTGGTCCCATTGAACAACAGTGAAATGCTCTTCCCAATAAGAAATTAGAGGATTAAACATGGAATATGGTGATCCAGGACCCCCGTGGACAAAGAGTAAAATAGGATTCCCCATTTTTTTCCCTCGAACCATAACCCATTGTTGGATACCCCCAATCTCAACATACTCAGCCCTATATATACCACCAGGATAAGTCTTCAATTTTTGTGCATTCATTTTCTTGTTTCTGCTACGAAGCAAAATATCTTTAAGAACATTGCTTTTTGCCATTATTTATTCGCCACCTTCATTAAGGTTTAATTATTGAGTGAGCCACTCATTCATTATATTGCAATTGGAAATATCCGTCAAGGTGTTTTTGATTTACTCAATTCATACCCATATAATCCTTCTAATGGAAATGAGATTTGTGGATTTGGACCAAGGAAAATTTTAGCAGACATACAATCGTACCTCTTTGTATCGTTGTTTAAAGTTAACTTTACAATTTTATTACAGCCATGAAAAGTCTTGGGGTCCTATGGTGGAAAAAACGAGAGTATATTGGATTCTGAATGGAAAAAGCAAATCTTTATTATTACAGAATTGGTGTTGGGTTTAGCAAGGGTTTATTATGATTGTCAGATGTTTTTTCTAGTTAGAAATAATAGATGTAATAGTTATAGAAATAAGAAAAAAGGCAAAAAAAGGTTTAATTTTTTGTATTCAACTTAAAGAAAGTAAATACCCATAAAGATAATATCAGTTGATTTATATAATGAAAGACCTAACTAAAAAGACTATAAGGAAAGATAAAAGAACTGAATCACTATTAATTCAGTTCTTTAATAAATTTACGATTGAATCAAAATTATTTCTCGTTCGCCTACTCTTTTTATACCTTCCCTCCATCTATATTAGCTTTTTAACACTAATTTCTGCTCTTCTATAGCATATACAGAATCAGCCACTGTCTCAACAAACGTACGATCATGTGATATTAGAAGTACAGTCCCTTCGTATCCATGTAAAAATCGCTCCAATGCCTCCATACAAAAAATATCCAAAAAGTTTGTTGGTTCATCTAGCATCAACACATTGTACCTTCCTAAAAACAGCTGACATAATACTAAACGAGTTGCCTCTCCACCACTTAAATTTTGGACATTCTTTTTTACATCATTACCGATAAAATTCATGGCATGAAGTACAGCACGGATTTTACTTTCCTTGTAGCCGCTTCGGTTTTTTACAAATTCAAATACTGTTTCTTCTTTTGAAAATTGATAATCCATTTGTTGATAAGCTCCTATGACAGCTTTTGGCGAAATTGCTATCCCTTCACCACGTTTTAATATATGATGAAGCAATGTTGTTTTGCCTGAACCATTTTTTCCTGTTATAGCAATCGTCTTTCCTAAAGGGAATTGAAAGTTCGCTTCTTTGAGAAGTGTTTTATCCCCTACTTTAAGTGTTAAACTCTCCCCCATTATCGGGAACTTATTGTGTAATTGAAGAGCATTTGACTGATGAAAACGAATGATTTGTTCCTCTTTAGGAGCTTCTACGGATTTGAGTTGCTCCACTCTCTGTTCAATCGCTTTTGCTGCACGTTGCATGGATTTTTGACTAGTACCTTTCGATTTCGTTTCAAACATTCGATTTCCTTTAACTTTTGTTACTTTTTTATCTCCTTGTGTTACTTTTTCCGCCTTTTGCATTTTTTCATCGGCAGCTTTCATTAGACGTGTTTTTTCTTTTATATATTTTTCGTGCTGTTCTAGTAGTTGTTTCTTCTCAAGCTCTTTTTGACGGACATATTCTGTATAGTTTCCTGGATATTCTGTAACAGTTCCTTTTTCCACTTCCCAAATTTTTGTCACCAATTGATCTAATACGTACCGGTCATGACTTACAAGTACGAGTGCACCATAATAGTACATCAATTCTTCGATAAAAAACTGGCTACCATCTGCATCAAGATGCGTGGTTGGTTCGTCAATCAAACGAGCTTCATGATAGTTGGAGAAAACTTGTGCCAATTTAAGCCGTGTTTCTTCGCCACCACTAAAGTTCCCAAGTTCTGTTTCTGGAATAGCCAATTTCCCTTTTAAATCATAATCAATCTCTGATTCTTCAGGTGTTATTAATTGGTCAAAATAAGCAAAATCTACGTGACGTTTGACTATTCCACTAGACGGTTGAACTATACCTGCAAGCAATTTTAATAATGTGCTTTTTCCTGCTCCGTTTTTTCCAACAATTCCGATACGGTCAAACTGATGTACAGCTAAACGTTCTATTTCTAATATCGTTTTATCTAAATAATTCAACTCTATATTTTCTAATTCAAAGCATACTTTTTCCATGTTTGCTACCTCCCGAAAATTAATAATTTCGTACCGGTAGCTAGGACCGATACGAGCTTCTATTCCAAGTTCAAGCTCGTATCAAAAAAATAATAAAAATTGCATGAATATCTCCTCCTATTCCGCTTTAACTGTTATAACTGCATTTATAATAATCAAGATACCTATACCCTTCTTTCATTGCAGTAATAATACCGCTAGAAACCTCTCCTAACAGCACCGAAAACATCTAACAGCAATACCCTTCAAGTTAGCTTACTGCAAATAAAGACATTCCAAGAGCCGGTCCTGCAATATTTGAAATAGAACTTATCGTCTGCCCCCAACCTACTACCTTTGTAAGATGCTCTTCAGGTGCAAGTAAAGGTATAGATGCTTGCATTGCCGGCATATGAAATGCAGTTGCAAGAGAACGTATGACTAAGATAACGATCACCAATGGAATACTAGGCTCATTAAAATACATTGTTATAAATAAAAGTAGGCTTCCAAGAGCGACAGTCATGTCTGCCAGAATCATCATAAATTTCCTAGAGTAACGATCCGTAATTGTGCCTGCAAATGGTCCAACTAATGCTTGTGGTAAAAAACCAGCTAAACCTGCTAGCGTCAGTACCAATGGCGAGCCACCCGTTGTATCTGTTAGCCACCAAATAATACTAAATTGAACAGCCGCACTACTTAGTAATGAAAAGAACTGCCCTGTATATATTGCAATAAATTTTCGTTTCCAATTTTTATTTCCCATTTTCCTTACCTCTATAAAATAAAAAATCACAAGCATCTGCCTGCGATTAAGAGTAAAGGTAAAAAGACCCATCCTTATTTATAGGAGCTATCAGGAGCCGTTAACAAATAAAGCTACCAAATTATTTACATTGGAAGGAAAATTAGACATAAATAAAGAAAGGCAGAACAATCAGCCTTTCTCAACATTACATATTTTCATCTGCATAAACCTAACAGTAAGAACCACTTCAAAACGGTGGGCGAACTGCCTGTATGGGGCAAATGACTTTTTCTTATATGGAATGAAGATTATTAAAAAAGGACATACTTATCCCATTTACTCTGTGTACACAAACAGAGCCTTTGAACGTATTCAATTACTGGTTCAAAGTTAGGGACCATATTCTAGGAATCATTTTTTAATAATCCTCCTTTTAGATTAAAATTCATTATTAATTGTAGACCGACTTACAGAAAAAGTCAAAGGTAAATAACGGCTTCGTGTTGCACATTACTTATACAAATTAATAGAACTACTTAAACAAAAAGGAAATGACCCTTAAATTAAAGTCATTTCCTTTTTTAATTCGTATCTTTAACTAGCCTCACATATTGACTATTTTTTTCATCCCGAATGACGACCCCTAATTTTGCTAAATCCTCACGTAAATGTTTAGCATCCTCCTTTATATCTTCTTTTAAAGCATGCTCCCTTGCGTATAGTAATGCATTTAGCTTTTCTGGAAAATCTGGATGACCTAGCACCCATCTTTGGTACTCTTTTTTAAATGGATCTTTCTCTTTCCATGGATATTTATAGGCCCTAAATGTTTCCCGAACAGTATCTATTTTCGTCTCAAAAGTTTCTCTATATAATTCATTGCTACTTTTCCCAAGAATAATTAATTGCTTATATTCTATATAAATAGCGGAAATATCTTTCTTATCTATGGTATCTACCTTATCACCTAATTTTAATTGGAGGTTATCATAGGTTATTGTAATTTCAAGACTCTCTTCAAAAATAGTCAATGTTAGCAATATCCCAACAACGATTCCAATAATAGTTGCTGTGATAGAGACCCAAAAACTATTTAATGATGCTATAAACTCGATTAATCCCTCCCAAGGAACGACAGGAAGTTTTAATAACCAATCTGCAATGACAGGTATAAACCAACCAATTAAACCACCTAATACCATAGGGACTACTATGATTAGTGTTTTTTCTGACTTACTTAATCCAAGAACTGTTTCATTTTCTCTCATGCGGTTTATCCTTTCTTCCTTCAAATAGTTACTGGCTTATTTAATTACTTTTAATATACTTTTTATCAATTCTTCTTTATATTCCTCTACACTTAATTTATTTTGAAAGGTTAACATAGATTCAGAAATAGCTCCCTGGATGATCGTTGAAATTACTAGAGGTGGGAAATCTCCAAATTCCTTTAACTCTTGCCCTTGGCGAAGTATTTCTCCTAATAAACTTGTTTTTAAATCTTCTTCTTCATCCTCTAATAAATAATAGGGTGTGTGATCAGGTGTACGAGCATTGAAAATGATTTCAATCAAAGCAATATTATTTGTTTTATTTGTTATTTGATAGGCTAAACTTGCTTCAATAAATGCTTTTAATTTTGCTGTGGCAGTCTCCTTTTGTATCACACATTCATTAATAAATTCCCACTCCTGTTCAACCAAATACATTAATGTATGGTTCATCAAGTCTTCTTTACCAGAGAAATGATATGAAATGAGCCCGGTACTTATATTTGCCTTTTTTGCTATTTTAGCCAGACTTGTACTTACATACCCAATTTCCCCCAAAACCTCAATTGCAGCCTTTATTATTTGTTCTCGGGGTCCTACCAACAAAACGCGGAAAACATACGCTAAGCAAAATTCGACATAAAGAAAGCCGATTTTTCCTACGCTAAGGAATTCGGCTTTCATTTTATTAGTTGAGAGGACGCAGTGA
>NZ_JAHLPW010000023.1 GCF_018918075.1 Virgibacillus sp. MSJ-26 | reverse complement strand
ATTCGTGATCCCTGAGGCTTCGGTCGGGCTTTCTTTCACTTCTCACTATACCTTATAAAAAGAAAATAGTGGGTAATGTCATCCGTCGATGACATTACCCACTAATCTTAGTATGTTTTTTGTGCTATTCTAGTCCGTAAATTCTATTAATAGGTCATTTGTTGTAATGGCTTCACCATCACCAACATATATTTTTTTCACTTGACCAGCAAACGGAGCTTGGACAGTTGTTTCCATCTTCATAGCTTCTGTAACAATCAAAAAGTCACCCTTTTCAACTTTTTCTCCTTCCTCACAAAGTACCTTAATGACTGTTCCAGGCATCGTTGCACCAATTTGATGTTGATTCGATGGATCAATTTTAGGTTTTGCTGCCACCTCTGATGTAATATTTTCATCATTCACTACCACTTCTCTCGACTGACCATTTAATTCAAAATACACGACTCTAGTTGCATCTGATCTGGGTTCAGAAATAGAAAGAAGTTTAACAATTAATGTTTTTCCCTGCTCAATTTCCACTTCAACCTCTTCACCCAACTTCATTCCATAAAAAAACGTCGGCGTATCTAACACGGATAAATTCCCGTATTTTTCATGAAATTTATGATAATCCATAAACACTTTAGGATAAAGAGCACAAGCAATCATATCAAAACTTGTGACATGACGATCTAATTTCTTAAACAACGTATTTTTCATCTCGGTAAAATCAACCGGTTCTATTAATTCACCTGGCCTGACTTTAATCGGTTCTTTTCCTTTCAAGATAATGCGTTGAAGTTCTTTAGGAAAACCTTGATATGGCTGACCAATATAGCCTTGGGCAAATTCAACTACCGAATCTGGAAAATCAATCGATTCACCTTTTTCATAGACATCATCTTCAGTTAAGTTGTTTTGTACCATGAAAAGTGTCATATCTCCAATAACTTTGGAAGAAGGCGTAACTTTTACAACATCGCCAAACATGTCATTGACTTGACGAAACATTGTCTTTACTTCATTCCATCTGTTCCCTAAACCTACCGCATTAGCCTGTTGCATTAAGTTACTATATTGTCCACCTGGCATCTCATGAAAATAAACTTCAGTATTTGGAGCCCTAAGGCCACTTTCAAATTGCTGATAATAATTACGGACATTCTCCCAATAATTGGATAGCTTTTCATATGATTCAATGTTGATTTTAGGTTGTCGTTCATTCCCTTCAAGAGCATGATATAGGGTTTGTGCGCTTGGCTGTGAAGTTAATCCTGCCATCGACCCTGCTGCCACATCTACAGCATCCACTCCTGCATCAATGGCACGCACGTATGTGTATATACCATTGCCGCTCGTATCATGTGTATGGAGGTGAATCGGAATATCCACAGTTTCTTTTAGTGTTGTAACTAACTGATAAGCAGCTTCAGGTTTAAGCAATCCAGCCATATCTTTAATTCCTAATACATGCGCCCCAGTGTTCTCTAATTCCTTTGCTAAATTTCTATAATAAGTAAGGTCGTATTTAGAACGACCACTGTCTAATATATCTCCCGTATAACAAATAGATGCCTCTGCTAATTTCCCCGCTTCTCTAACAGCATGAATAGCAGGTTTCATTCCTTCTAACCAGTTTAAGCTGTCAAAAATTCGATAAACATCTATACCACCTTCTGAGCTTTTCTTTACAAACTCTTCGATTAGATTATCGGGATAGTTTTTATATCCGACTGCGTTACTCGCCCTTAATAACATCTGAAATAAAACATTAGGCATTTTTTGACGTAGGTTTAATAGTCTCTCCCATGGATCTTCTTTTAAAAATCGATAAGCCACGTCAAAAGTAGCACCTCCCCACATTTCAACCGAAAAAAGCTCTGGCAATAGGCGTGCAGTTGGTTCTGCAGCCTTCAAGATATCCTTGGTACGAATTCTTGTAGCTAAAAGAGATTGATGAGCATCTCTGAATGTAGTATCTGTTAGCAGGACATCCTGTTGTTCTTTCATCCAATCAACAACGCCACTTGGCCCTTTTTTATCTAAGATTTGCTTAGTACCTTTTTGTTCAGGTACTTGATCAATTTTAGGTAATTCAGGTTGTTTGAAGTGAGGCTTTTTCTTTTTCGGCATCCCATCGAACCCGTTAACAGTTGTGTGAGCTATGTAAGATAACATTTTTGTGCCACGATTTTTACGCTTAGGAAAGACAAATAATTCAGGTGTTTTATCGACAAACGTTGTATCGTACTCACCAGACATAAAGTATTCATGTAGCATCACATTCTCTAAAAAAGGGATATTCGTCTTTATCCCTCTGATTCTGAATTCCTTTAAGTTTCGCACCATTTTATCAGCAGCATGTTTAAAAGATAGTGCCCATGTCGATACTTTAACTAATAATGAATCATAATGAGGTGAAATGACAGCCCCTTGGAAACCATTCCCAGCATCCAGGCGAACACCGAAGCCACCACCTGATCTATAAACATTTATTCTTCCTGTATCTGGCATAAAGTTATTTAAAGGATCTTCTGTTGTTATACGCGATTGTATAGCGTACCCCATTGTGTGGATTTTTTCCTGCTTAGGTATACCTATAGTAGTACCATGCAAGTCTTTTCCATCAGCAATCATAATTTGAGACTGTACGATATCTACTCCTGTAATCATTTCTGTAATGGTATGTTCAACTTGAACGCGTGGATTTACTTCAATAAAATAAAAATCTTTTTCTGTAACTAAAAACTCAACTGTTCCGGCATTTAAATAATCCACATTTTTCATTAGGGTTACTGCCGCATTACATATTTCTAATCTTAATTCTTCAGAAATAGATACACTTGGTGCCACTTCTACTAATTTTTGATGCCTT
The DNA here is from genome assembly GCF_018918075.1 of Virgibacillus sp. MSJ-26. Lineage (GTDB taxonomy): Bacteria > Bacillota > Bacilli > Bacillales > Amphibacillaceae > MSJ-26. The sequence goes on along the minus strand of NZ_JAHLPW010000023.1, from coordinate 52,734 downwards.
CTCTGAACTGAACAGTCACGATCATAAAGATGAACTATGTTTTGTTTTTTATCCCCTAGAATTTGCACTTCAATATGCTTTGGATTTTCAATTAATTTTTCCACATATACTTCATCATCGCCAAAAGCCGCTCTTGCTTCTGATTTTGCCCTATCAAAAGCTTCCTCTAAATTGCTTTCATTTCTGACGATACGCATACCCCGACCACCCCCACCCAGGGTTGCCTTAATAATAATAGGATAGCCATGCTCTTTTCCAAAATCAGCCACTTCTTTCAGTGAATCAACAGGCCCACCACTTCCCGGGATTACTTTAAGACCAGCTTTAACAGCCTGCGAGCGAGCTCTCACTTTATCACCAAACATCTGCAAATGTTCGCTAGTAGGGCCAATGAAAATAATACCTTCTTCTTCACAACGCTTGGCAAATTGAATATTTTCCGATAAAAAACCATAGCCTGGGTGTATCGCATCAACATCTACACTTTTTGCAAGTTTAATAATTTCTTCAATATCCAGATAAGCTTCTGTAGGTTTTTTACTTTCTCCAATTAAATATGCTTCATCTGCTTTATATCTATGATAAGAACCTGAATCTTCTTTTGAATAAATAGCAACCGTCCGAATATTTAACTCAGTACAAGCGCGGAAGACCCGGATAGCAATTTCACCACGATTTGCAACTAATACTTTATTAATTTTCTCTAACTCGACCATTGTTTCTCTCTCCTTTGATAAGTTTGCAAAGTTTTTCTAGGTTGTCTTTCCATTGGTGAATCATACTCTCTCTTTCTTGACATTCATAGCAACATTATTCAAAACCCCCATAGAAACCATCAAAACAAGTAAGGACAATCCTCCATAGCTAATAAAAGGTAGAGTGACCCCAGTAATTGGCAAAACACCACTTATTGCTCCTAAATTAACTGTAGCTTGTATCCCAACCATAGTTGAAATGCCTATAGCAATAAGTGATCCAAAACTGTCTTTACATTTCCTAGCTATAAAATATCCTCTTAATACAATCGTCGCTGACGTTCCAATAACGATGATGACGCCAATAAATCCCAATTCTTCAGCAATAATAGCCATAATAAAATCGGTATGCGCTTCCATTAAGTACCCTAATTTTTGGACACTTTGTCCTAAACCTTCGCCTGTTATCCCACCTACTCCTATAGCGAGGTATGATTGAATAAGATGATATCCATCTGTATCTGGAGCCGTATACGGTTGATAAGCACCAGTAAATCTGGCAATCCTAACATCTGTTACCATATTTGGAATCGCAATAGCTAATGGGGAAAAACCCCCTACTAAAAATGTTTATAAGGGTAAAGACAAACACACACAAATGCAATTAAACTCACAAAAAACCATTGCGATTGTTTAACTAAATAATATGTACTTTCACGCCCTTCCACGATGGCAGTTACCATGCTTGAACTATAAATCATAATTAAGCCGAAAGCTGCTAACAAAATGGGTGCAATGACTAATGTAAAATCGTAATATTTAAAGTCATTCATCCTTTTTTCCCCATCATCTAGCTATTTTTAAACTAAACGGGTGGCCCTTTTAGTATATCACATTAATCTAATTAGAGTAACACATTATTTCATTATATCCATTTTTAGCTTCTGATATTTTAGAAAATTTAATATAAATTAATAATAAGAAATAACCTTAATGTGCATCAACGCTTCATTAAAGAATTAAAAACAAAAAAACCTTGCCTTTCTCTATGTTGGCAAAGTTTTGCTTGGTATTACAAAAAAGCCACAAGACAGAGATATTTAGTCTAATTACACTGAATTCTGTGCCGCCTCATGTAGTATATTGAGCTGTCTTTCTAAGTTTTCGAGAATACTCTTTCCTTCACTTTCTGTAATCAAGTTTAAGCGAACAGCAAAGTCAATCTCTCTCGATAAACCAAACATTTGAGTATCTAATACCTCTTCATACAAAGGGCACTGTGGCATTGTTAAATTTTTTATTTGAACCTCTATCAGTCTTAATATTTTGTCAGCATCAGCCTTAAGAAGGGCATGGGCTTTTTCTCGATGAGTTACGGTCATCTCTGGCATCAAATTTATCCCCTCCAACATAGAACTTCTATGATCAATAAGTTTGCTTATATAAAAAGCATATTATATTTTTTATAGAAAATTCCTCTTCTTATTTATATTATCGTTAGAGTTCATAAAAAGCAAATGAAAATATTGTAATATAAATAAACTCTCACAATCCGTGAAAAATTTTCTCATGTCTGCTATCCTTGTAAAAGAAAATAGAGAGAGGTGGAAAGAAATGATTGTTCCAATAAAAGGGAATGTTACCTATCCAATCACATTGGATCCAACCGTATGGATATTTGATGATCGTAAAATTTTACTTGAAGAAGCATTTACAAATAAAGCAAGTGAATCAAACACAGAAAGTGATTATGATAAAACAGCACAAAGGTGGAGTCAAGAAGTTTATCAACAGAAAATTAAGCCACCTGTTAATAGAAGCATTAACCGATTTGAAAGAGAAAAAATATTGAAGAATTCTTATGTGATGCCGATTAAGGATTTTATAAACAATGCCGAAATAACATCTGAGGCTAGGGAAGCTGTGTTAGTTACTGATAAAGGTAATGTCAACATTTCTTTAGAGCACTTGAGAAATTGTCTATTGTTATTCGCAATAGACGGCAAACCTTTAAAAGATAACGGTCCTGTTCAATTGTTTTATCAAGATGGAACTAATCAGGAAGATCCAATTACTGGTATTAAAGAGATAGTTATAGAATAACGATTAACATTGATTCGACATAGTCATATAAAAATAACAAGCCATTCTGGATATAATGAACACAGATTGGCTTTTTTATTGAGGAAACGTTTTAAATTTAAAAGTATAATTTAGCTTAACTAACTTAAAATAACACCAAAGTATATCCTTTATAGGAGGTATTTCAAGGTGTTAAAACGATTATTTTTAATATTACTACCTGTTTTATTATTATTTGCTTGCCAACAAGAGAATAACGAAGGTACATTATCCGATCAAGAAACGACTGACCGCTATGTTAAACTTAAAAATAGCAATCAAGATGAAAAAAAAGAATTGTCAAACAGTCAAATTGCAAATCATCTTGTAGATGTCGCTGATTCTGTTCCTGATGTTAATAACTCTGTAGCCATTGTACTTGGTCCATATGCCGTAGTCGGACTTAATGTTGATGGGGATTTGGATAGATCTCGAGTAGGAACGATCAAATATTCCGTGTTGGAGGCATTAAAAAAAGATCCATACGGTAAAACAGCTGTCGTAGTCGCAGACGGTGATATAGCAGATAGAATTAGTGAAATGAACAAAAAAGTGCAGGAAGGTTATCCCGTACAAGGTATTATTGAAGAGCTAGCTGCAATTGTTGGTCGCTATATGCCAAACTTCCCAGTACCTGAAAACATGCCTAAAGAAGAGGATCAAAATAAAGAAATCCTTCCTGAGGATGATAAAGAAAACTTAGAAGACATTCAAGAAAATCAGTCTAATGATGAATTAGATAATAAAAGATAAGAAAAAGTGTTCCTCTTTATGAGGAACACTTTTTAAGTACTGTTTAATTGGCACCACCATTTGATTTTGCGTGGTTATAATATTGGACTCCGAATTGAGAACCCTCAGAAACCATTTTTGCATTTTCTAACTGTGCCAAGTCCTTGTTACCGGTTTGGTCTGGCACACCTGCATTTTCAAAAGTACTCATTTTATTATTTTCATTTTGCTTGTTTACAAAGAATGATATTGCTACTGCACTTAGTGCTCCAACTCCCGAAGCAATTAACAATAAACGTTTATTCATTAATATCGTCCTTTCCATTGAAGGTTTACTCTTATATTCCCCACTTATTATTAAATAAAACACCTCTTCAGCTGTGTTTAGAATAATATTTTATGTTATAGTTATGAAATAGATAGAGTTTTAGAGGTGATAAAATGCAGGTTAAATGTACACTTTGCGATAAAGTAGAACATTTGAAAGATGATTCCTTTACAGCCAAAAGATTAAGAAATCGTAGGCTTAATTTATATATGTGTGCAGAATGTCATAAACGTATCGAGGAAAGAACAAAACAGCGCCATTCTACCGGAAAATTTCATCTATACAAAGATAAATATAAACATGATGATTTTATATAACAACATCGAAGCCCGAACAATGACTTGATACTGGTGTCATTGTTCGGGCTTGATTTTTTCATTTATTATGTTACATGCTATTAATTACCAACTTTTGTCGCTTTACGCTCCTGATGGAGGCGGAAACGATATATTCCTAACACAAAGGATATAATAATTAAAACTTCTGTAATAGGAAATCTAACCAAACTGAATATAGTAAGAATTACAGTCCCTACTGCTAGCATAATATAAACAAATATACTTTTTATTAACGGAAGCTCTCTAGCGAAACCGAGTTTATATGATATTGCTGCAAAAATTAAATTAAGTACATAGAAAATACCTATTATATGGTCTGCTCCGAAGTGATTATAAATAAAATCAAAAATGATGGCACCCATTTTCTGCCCTCCAAATATTTATTAATAAATTAATTCTGTCTCGCATGTATTTAAATCATAACTATCATACTAAATATCACTGTAAGATTCCAGTTTCACTTCGCTATTGTTATGTAAGAGCTTTGTACATTTTAGTTATTTAATATATACTTGGATATAGAAAACAGGGGTGCAATCATATGAAAAACATTAATATTCCAGCACTATTATTAGCGACATTAGTAACTATGATGTTCGTGGGAGTCGGCATAGCAATTTCCTACAAAAGCATTACATTTATCTTGATATTTTTATTATTAGGATTTTTAATAATGGGTTATGCCATATCAAAAAAACAAAAACGAAAGTGACTCTCTTATTGCTATGAGAGTCACTTTTTTCCTTTTTTGAAATAATCTTTAGAAATTGAATCATGAATGTTCGGATGGCAGGTTAAAACAGAGCTTTTTAAGAGCATATTTATTGGTTCACCTTCCATATTTGTCGTTATCCCTCCTACTTCATTGACTATAACGATTCCTGCGGCAATATCCCATGGAGAAAGCTGCATTGTTAAATAGCCATCCATAATACCTTCTGCCACATATGCAAATTCTAAAGCTGCGGACCCGTAAGTTCTTGTTCCACGTACTGTTTTCACAAGGCCTTGCATGACCTTTTCATCAACTAGTCTATTTTCGCATAGCCAGAAATGATTAAGGCCAAGAATAGCTTCATTAAGATTTACTCCCTTATCAAGTTTAGGTAGAGGCACTCCATTTTTCTTAGCACCTTCATTTCTTTTGGCACTATATAAAACATCAGCAATGACGTCATAAATAAGACCTATCTCTCCTACCCCATCATGATAAATCCCGATTGAAATGGCAAAGTTTCTTTTCTGATGAATAAAGTTCATAGTTCCATCAATTGGATCAATAATCCAGACAGTTCCTTCTAGTGTATCCAGTCTATCTCCGTATCCTTCTTCACTTAAGATGCGATGACTAGGATAAGTATTCCTTATTTTTGATGCGAAATAGGCTTCTGTTGAACTATCAACCGCTGTTACTAAATCATTAGGATTAGATTTTGTTTGAATATCAAGAGGTCCATTGATCTTGCTGAGAATTTCTTCTCCTGCCTCATAAATCCATTCTTTTGCCTGTTGATAGACACTTTCTTTTTGATTAATATCCATACTACTTCCTCCACTTCCATACTTCATTTTTTGCTCTCACTCTAACCTTATCAAATAGTCGGAGGACAGTCATATTTATGGAAGTACATTTAGATAAACCTTATAAATTAGATTCTTTTTCTATTTCTATTTTTTTAAGGCGTAAATCTTTAAGTTTTTCTTTTGCTTTTATAATCTGAACTGTATCATTGGCTTGTAAGGCTTCAAAGAGTGTAAGAAGTTCATAATCAATTTCCATCAAGATAACGGGTAATTGTTCTATCAATTCTTGTTTTCTAAATGCCTCCATAACAAACTTCATTTTTATCACCCTCTCATTTTTAAACTGTTTCTAATCAAAGTTACTGTTCATCTTTAATTCCTTTAATATATGATGTTTTTTTAATTTTCGTTAACTCCCCATTCATCTTAGTTATGTTACTTATTACCCAAAATATTCTTATTTTAAACGAATGAGTCGAGCGCTATATCTTGACTTGACTGATTATATACTCAATAATAGATGATATATTTTTAGAAATGAAAGGTTGAGGTATATGCAATTTAATGGTTTTACTCAAAATGACTTTTCTGTTTTTAATATAGATGGTTTAGAGAATAGAATGAGTGCCATCCAAACGAGGATCCAACCAAAATTTAAAAAATTAGGTACTGAACTTGTCGAAGATCTTTCTGTTCAACTTGGGAATGAAATGTTTCTTCATATTGCTAAACATGCCCGAAGAACAGTCAATCCACCTCAAGATACCTGGTTAGCCATAGCAGATAATAAACGTGGCTATAAAAAACATCCCCATTTCCAAGTCGGATTATTTGATGATCATTTATTCATTTGGTTAGCTTTCATATATGAATTAGAAGGTAAAGAAAACATTGCGGATATGTTTATTAAAAATTTCAATACATTAAAAGAACTGCCTACAGAGTTCAGCGTTTCCCTTAATCATATGAAGAAAGATAGTGTTAATATAGCTGATATAAAACTAGAACATTTAGAACGTTTTAAAAACGTAAAGAAAGCCGAGTTTTTAATAGGCAAACATCTAGCTGCTGAAGATCCAAGAGTAGAAAATGGCGATGTATTGCTGTCCACCATAAAAGATACATTCCATACGCTTATTCCATTTTACCAAAAATCACTTAAAATTAGATGAACAACGTCTAATTAAGGCTTAACAATGAAAATAAAACCGAACAATGAATTATTAATAATTCATTGTTCGGTCACTTGATATTATCCATTTTCTTAGCGAAGAATAAACATGATGAAAAACATATTTTTCGCTTTTTTATTTTTTCATTGAAATAGCCTTTTGGTTTGATTCTCTCGCCTTTTTAATCGTATGATAGCCTGAATAACCTGATTCCTTTTTAAATTGAGCAAGTACTTGTTTTTCTTCACTTTTGGATGGTATTACTCTTTTAAATTTTCTATAAGCAGTTATAACATCATCACGTGCTATTGTTGATTCGTATGCTTTTTCAATCATTGTTAAAAAACCTATAACATCAATGACTTCATCCTTCGACCAATTTATATCAATTGGATAATGATATCCCATAGCTTAATTCACCTCAATTTGACCATTTTTTTCTGATTTCAGTAGCGTCGTTGATAATTTGGTCAATCAACTCTTGAACAGTAGGAATATCGTTTATGCCCGCCACTCCTTGGCCAGCCCAACCATACCCTTCTTCCTTTTTCCCTTTGTGAATGTATTGTTTATTGGCAGTACCACTTATGTAATCTTTTAATGCATCATAATTAGGCTCTTTCTCCTCAATTTCAATAATTCGCTCAGTCCATCTGTTATTTAAAGCACGAGCTGGAGCACCGATAGACCTTTTAATCACTATTGTAGCTGTTTCATCTGCTTCAATGATTGCTTGTTGATACTTAGGATGTGCATAGCTACATTCTTTAGTCGCTATAAACCTTGTCCCCATTTCTATCCCCTCTGCACCGAGTGCTAAAGCGGCCATCAATCCTCTACCATCAATAATACCACCAGATGCGATAACAGGGATGGACACGTGATCAGCGACTTGTGGTGTTAAGACAATTGTTCCTGTGTCAGCACGTCCAATATGTCCTCCCCCTTCCTGTCCAACGACCATAACTGCATCTGCCCCTAGTTCTTCTGCTTTTTGCGCTTGACGCTTTGCAGCAACTAAGACTAGTTTTTTAATGCTTGTCCCTTTAACCATATCTAAAATACCCTGTGGATTGCCTCCAGTAACTGAGATAACAGGGACACTTTCATCGATGGCTACTTTTACCATATGTTCAAATGGACGGTTATGTTGGCCAATTGCAAAATTAACACCAAATGGTTTAGTAGTTAAGCTTTTAACTCGTTTAATCTCTTGCCTTAATTGATCTTCATTCTCTAGGCTCATTGCAGTAATTTGGCCTAAGCCTCCTGCATTAGAAACGGCAGCTGCGAGCTCAGCATACGCTAAATGAGCGAGTCCACCCTGAATAATCGGATATTTTATATTTAATAAATCCGTAACCTTAGTCTTCCATTCCATAAATTCCATCCCTCCATAACTTAATACTCTAGTTTTTTTGCTTCTTTATACTATCCTATCATTTTATAGTCAGAACAATGAGCGAAATATTTTTCTTTAAATTAATAATGGTTCCGAAAACAAAAGTTTGAGATCGGAACCATTTTAATTACTGAAGTGCTTTATTTATTCTGTTTTTATTGTATGTGGATCGACCAATTCGTATCCTTGTTCCCTAAGACCTGTGACGATGTCTTCTAAAGCTTTTGCTGTCCATTCACGATCATGCATTAACAAGTTTGATCCATTGGACAACAACTCAGTATTAAGCATTATCTCGGTTATTGCTTCTTTTGTCTGATACTCCTCTTCCCAGTCATATCCATAAGACCAGTTCATAAGAGTCATACCTTCTTCTTTAGCAATTTTCTTTGTATAGTCTGTATTAGCGCCATTGGGTGCCCTAAAGAATTTGGGGCGTTCATCAAGTGCATCTTCAACAAGGTCATTTAATTCAACAATTTCTTCCTTTTGTTCTTCTTCTGAAAGATCCGGTAAATATGCATGAGTTACTGTGTGGTTACCAATCATAAATCCCATATCTCGTATTTCTTTAAGCTCCTCTTTTTTTTCAGGAGTTTCTAAAAAATGCCCATTCACAAAGAAGATAGCTGGTGCATCCAATTCTTTTAGCGTATGTGCCATTTCCAATCCGTACTTATCTGGAGCATCATCTATTGTTAGAAGAACCACCTTGTCATTCGCGTTGTCAATCGGAACGATAGACCAAACATCGTTAACTTCATAAAGAGGTGTCATCGATTTTGAAACTTCTTCTTTATCGTCCTCAGCTTCTTTATCCTCTGCTATTTCTTCTTTTTCATCATTCTCCTCATTTTTGCTTGTGGATATATTATCGTTATCATCATGGTTTTCCTCATCTTTTACTTGATCAACTGAACTATCCTTGTCCTCGTTGCTACTGGATATTGAACATCCACCTATTACGAGTAAGACAATGATTATAGTTGTTGCTAGTCTTTTCAATTTCAGTTCCCTCCTTAAGAAGCCAAATTAAATCAATCCCTTCCATAATATCAAAAATAATAATAGAAAAAAACATTAACCTTTTATACATTAAAAATCTGTTTATCTTATATCAATCAAGGGTAATATTCGTTAATAACGAAATTGTACGCATTATCTCCATATAAAAGTAAAGAATAAGTGTAGTTTACTAAAATTAAATGTAAATACTTTAAAAAATTTATATGCTTGTTAGAATGTAGTAGTGACTTTATACATACAAGAAATAATGAAGGGAGTACAGTTATGAATAAAGTAACCAAAGTATTTTATATTTCAGTTATTGTCTCAATTTTATTTATAATTTGGGGGGTTATCCCGTCTAGTGTATTACCACATGGAAATTTAGATAATGTAACTGAAATAATTCAGGGATTTTTAGTTGATAAGTTTGGTTGGTTTTACTTATTAAGCGCAACAGGTTTCCTTGGCTTTGCTATATATCTGATCTTTTCAAAATATGGGAATATTAAGCTTGGTAAACCTAATGACGAACCAGAATACTCTTACATAACATGGTTTGCCATGTTATTTAGTGCAGGTATGGGAATCGGTTTAGTATTCTGGGGAGCCGCCGAACCGTTGTCTCATTTTCACAATCCACCATTCGGTGAGCCTGGGACTGAGGATGCAGCTAAAAATGCGTTGCAATATAGCTTTTTCCACTGGGGATTGCATCCATGGGGTGTATACGCCGTATTGGCACTGGCGCTCGCCTTTTTTAAGTTCCGTAAACAGGCACCCGGCCTAATCAGTGCAATCTTAGAACCATTATTTGGCGATCGTATGAAAGGAACTCTAGGAATCATCATTGACTTTATAGCAGTCTTTGCAACTGTATTTGGCGTTGCAACATCATTAGGTTTCGGTGCCATTCAAATTAGTGGAGGCTTATCCTATGTATTTGGTGCATCTGAGAGTTTTATGGTGGAACTTCTTATTATTATTGCAGTGACAGTCCTCTACCTTGTATCAGCAATGACAGGACTTAATAAAGGTATTAAGTATCTTAGTAACACTAATTTAATTTTAGCCTTTTTATTAATGCTATTCGTCTTAGTGCTGGGACCGACTACTTTTATCATGAAGTCCTTTACCACAACAATTGGTAGTTATATACAGAACTTACCAAGTATGAGCTTAAGAATGACACCTTTTAGTAATGAAAATTCTGTTTGGATTAAAGACTGGACCATTTTCTACTGGGCATGGTGGATTGCTTGGGCACCATTTGTTGGTACGTTTATAGCACGTGTTTCACGAGGTAGAACAATCAAAGAATTTGTTTCCGGGGTCCTGCTTGTTCCTACACTATTTGGAGCATTATGGTTTACAGTTTTTGGAGGAGCATCATTAAACCTTGAGTTCTTTCAAGATGCAAATATCATTGAAGATATAAACAATCTCGGGACAGAATCAGCATTATTTTCAATGCTTGAGCATTATCCATTGACAGGCTTTGTGTCATTGATTGCTATATTACTGATCAGTACATTTTTTATCACATCAGCAGACTCAGCAACTTTTGTACTAGGCATGCAAACAACAGGTGGTAGCTTATATCCTGATAACCGCGTTAAATTAATATGGGGAATTATTCAATCGGGTGCGGCAACCGTTCTTTTATGGCAAGGCGGTCTGGAGGCATTACAGACTGCATCAATTATAGCTGCATTTCCATTTGCCATAATCCTCATACTTGTGATTATTTCCTTGTTAAAAGCGTTAAGAATTGAGAATGAAGAATTACAACAGAGGAAAAAGAGAAGAAGTCAAGCTAAAAGAATATAATTAACATGATTAGTTAACAATTTAACCTTAAAAAAAGAGGGTCGCGAATGCAACCCTCTTTTTAATATTATATTTTATAGCATATGCACTGGCGTACCAAGGGCAATTTCTGCTGCTTCCATGGTCATTTCGCCTAGTGTTGGGTGAGCATGAATCGTTAATGCAATATCTTCTGCTGTCATACCCGCTTCGATTGCTAGACCAATCTCAGCGATAATATCACTAGCGTTTACACCCGCAACTTGACCGCCAATAACTAGTCCGTCTTCTTTTCTAGTTACAAGCTTAACAAACCCATCTGTATCATTAAGTGATAAAGCACGTCCATTTGCAGCAAATGGGAATTTAGAAGCTTTCACTTCATAACCAGCATCTTTTGCTTGTTTTTCATTAAAACCTACTGATGCAAGTTCAGGCTCAGAAAAGACAACTTCAGGAATACCTAAATAATCTATTTCAGATTTTTCACCATTGATTGCTTCAGCTGCAATTTTTGCCTCATATGAAGCTTTATGGGCGAGAGGTTTTCCTGCTACAATATCGCCGATAGCATAAATGTTACCTTTATTTGTGCGACACTGCTTATCAATTTTAATAAGTCCTTTTTCGTCAACGTCAATACCTACTTGATCTAAGCCAATTTCTTCAGTATTTGGGCGACGACCTACTGTAACAAGTACATAATCAGCATCTAAGGTCTCTTCTTTACCTTTTGCTTCATAGGTAACCTTAACGCCTTTATCACTTTCTTCTGCACTTTTCGCAGTCGCTTCAGTGATAATTTTTACACCTTTTTTCTTCAAGTTACGTTTTACAAGTTGTGACATCTGCTTTTCAAAGCCACCTAAAATGTCTTTCGTTCCTTCTAAAATTGTTACTTCTGTACCAAAGTTAGCATAAGCTGTCCCTAATTCAGTACCGATGTAACCTCCACCAACAACAACAAGCTTTTCAGGTACTTCTTTAAGATTTAAAGCACCAGTTGAGTTAATAATACGTTCTGAAAATTTAAAGCCTGGAATTTCGATTGGTGTTGAACCTGTTGCTATAATACAATGTTTAAAAGTGTAGGTTTGAGAATTTTTTTCATCCATCACACGTACTTTATGATCATCAACAAAGTATACTTCACCTTTGACAATATCAACTTTATTTCCTTTTAATAAACCTTCGACCCCTGAAGTCAATTTGTTTACAACTTTTCCTTTCCATTCTTGCACTTTGGAAAAGTCTACTGACACGTTGTCTGTAGTAATACCCAAATCTTCGCTACCCTTTGCTTTTTGAGCAGAATGTCCTGCTTCAATAAGTGCTTTGGAAGGTATACATCCTACGTTTAAGCACACGCCTCCCAAATCCCCTTTATCAACGATTGTTACTTTTTGTCCTAGTTGGGCAGCACGGATGGCAGCTACATAACCGCCAGGTCCTGCACCAATAACTAATGTGTCTAATTCAATTGGGAAATCTCCTACTACCATACTCTACGCCTCCATCATAATTAATTGCGGATCGCTTAATAGTCGCTTGATTTGATTTAAGGCTAACTGTGCTGTTGCACCATCTACAATACGGTGGTCAAAACTTAGTGATAATGCAAGGACTGGAGCAACAACTACCTCTCCATTACGGACAACTGGTTGTTCTGCTATACGACCTATACCAAGTATAGCTGCTTCGGGATAGTTAATAACAGGAGTAAACCATTTACCACCAGCTGAGCCTATATTAGTAATGGTGCTTGAAGCGCCTTTCATCTCGTCTGGTGCTAGTTTACCATCTCTAGCCTTTTCTGCCAATTCATTTATTTCTTTTGAAATTTCAAAGATAGACTTACGATCAGCATTTTTAACAACAGGTACAAGTAGTCCTCTGTCAGTGTCAGCCGCAATACCAATATTATAGTAATGCTTTTGAACAATCTCATCTGTTTCATCATCAACTGACGCATTCAAGATTGGATATTGTTTCAAAGCAGAAACAAGGGCCTTTGCAACATATGGAAGATATGTCAACTTGATATCTTGTTCAGCTGCGACAGCTTTAAATTTCTTACGGTGAGCAACCAGTTCACTAACATCGACATCATCCATAAGCGTGACATGAGGCGCTTTTGTTTTGGAATTAACCATTGCTTTGGCAATAGCTTTTCGGATGTTCGTCATTTTCTCGCGTGACTCTGGGAAATCTCCTTCTGAAACAACTGGTTGTTGAGTGGATGTAGTTGTCGTTGTTTCATCAGCTCCAGCAACTTGTTCTGCTTGGTCTCCGCTTAAGAAACGATCCACATCATCTTTGAGGATACGTCCATTTTTCCCTGAGCCGGTCACCTCTTGAATTTTAACATTATTATCTCTGGCATATTTTCGTACGGACGGCATTGCAATAACGCGTCGATTGTCGTCTTCAGATTCATCACTCTGTTTTTCGTCTTGTTTTGCCATTTCTTTCTCTGTTACTTCTTCTTTCTCCTCTGATTGTGTTGTATCTTCATCTTCCGGCTCATCATCATGAGATTCATAACCTTCTGCATCAAACGTGACTAACGGATCACCTACAACAGCTACACTGCCTTCTTCTACATGTATTTTTTCTACAGTACCCTCAACAGGAGAAGGAATTTCGACAACGGCTTTATCATTTTGAACCTCACATAGAACATCGTCTTCTTTAATTTCTTTTCCTTCTTCAATAAACCACTTAACGATTTCACCTTCGTGAATACCTTCACCTATATCTGGAAGTTTAAAAACATATGACATTAAAACGACCTCCGATCTTTAATAATTGATAACTTCATTAACTTTTTCAATAATATCTTTATGATCTGGCAACCATTCATTTTCAACTGCTGCAAATGGATACACTGTATCAGGAGCTGTCACGCGTAATACCGGTGCTTCAAGGTGGAGGATGGCTCGCTCTTGAATTTCTGTGACAACATGTGAAGCAACACCCGCTTGACGCTGTGCTTCTTGAACAACAACAACTCTATTTGTTTTTTTAACTGATTCAACAATCGTATCAACATCAATTGGTGACACTGTCATTAAATCAATAACTTCAGCATTCACACCATTTTTTTCAAGTTCTTCCGCAGCTTTGAGGCTAGCATGTACCATGGCACCATAAGCAATTATCGTGACATCTGTTCCTTCACGCTTGACATCCGCCTTGCCAAGTTCAACTGTATATTCTTCCTCAGGTACTTCACCACGGAATGAACGATAAAGCTTCATGTGTTCTAAATAAATCACTGGATCATTATCGCGAATAGCTGAGATTAATAGACCTTTTGCATCATAAGGTGTTGACGGGATGACAACTTTCAATCCTGGTTGTTGGGCCATTAATCCTTCAAGCGAATCCGCATGAAGTTCAGGAGTTGCAACCCCACCTCCAAATGGTGAACGGATAGTTATTGGTGATGTATGTGTATCACCATGACGATAACGCATACGAGCCATCTGGCCATTGATTGAGTCCATAACTTCATAAACGAAACCAAAGAACTGAATTTCCGGAACAGGGCGATAACCTTGAGTTGCCAGACCAATTGATAGGCCACCAATAGCTGATTCAGCAAGTGGAGTATCAAAAACGCGATTTTCTCCAAATTCTTTTTGCAGACCTTCAGTTGCTCTAAATACGCCACCATTCTTACCTACATCTTCTCCAAAAACTAGAACATTATCATCATTTTTTAATTCGGTACGGAGTGCATCCGTTATTGCTTGAATCATAGTCATTTGAGCCATGGGTTACTTCGACTCCTTTTCTTTATATTCTTCCATTTGCTCCTGTAAGTTAACTGGAAGTTCCTCATACATATGTTCAATTAAATCTGTTACTTTTTGTTTTGGATATTTATCCGCTTGCTTGATCGCTTCTTTAATTTCTTCTTTTGCTTTTTCAATGACTTCGTTCTCTTCCTCTTCTGACCATAATTTTTTGCTTTCTAAGAACTTACGGAAGCGAACTAGTGGGTCTTTCTTTTCCCATTCAGTGTCAAGATCAGCACTACGATAACGAGTCGGGTCATCACCAGCCATTGTATGAGGTCCGTAACGATATGTTAAAGTTTCAATCATAGTTGGACCTTCTCCATTAATTGCTCTTTCACGTGCATCTTTTGTCGCTGCATACACAGCTAGCACGTCCATACCGTCTACTTGAATTCCTTCTATTCCGGCAGCTACCGCTTTTTGTGCAAGTGTTTTCGCTTTAGTTTGCTTTTCTCTAGGAACTGAGATAGCAAATCCGTTATTTTGTACGATGAAAATCACATTTGCATTAAAAGCACCTGCAAAGTTAAGACCTTCATAAAAATCTCCTTGGGATGTACCGCCATCACCAGTGTAAGTAACAGCAACGTTTTTCTTGCCTCTCATTCTGAGTCCAAGTCCCACTCCAGCTGCTTGTACATACTGTGCACCGATAATGATTTGTGGACTTAGTGCATGGACATTTTCAGGCATTTGGTTTCCGTGGAAATGTCCTCTTGAAAATAAGAAAGCTTGATAAAGAGGCAGTCCTTGCCAGATTAACTGCGGAACATCACGGTATCCTGGCAACAAGAAATCTTCTTGCTCTAATGCAAACTGACTTCCTAATTGAGAAGCTTCTTGACCAGCGGTTGGTGCATAGAAACCTAAACGTCCTTGTCTATTTAAAGCAATGGAACGTTGGTCTAAAATACGCGTATACACCATCCTTTTCATTAATTCTTTTAATTCCTCATCTGATAAATCAGGCATATCATCTTTATTGACTATTTTTCCATCTTCATTAAGAATCTGGAACATTTCGAACTTACTTTCAACACTTTCAAGTACGTGTTTCAAATCAGTTCACCTCTTCCTTTCTTTATAAATATTTTGTCTCTTTATTAGCCTTCCCTGAAAAACAAAAAATTTGTACTAACCCACTCTAAAATATATACCCTCTTGACCATTAGTTTAATCTTAATTGTCATCTGAATCCCTGTTATACTATTTCACAAGTAATAATTAGTACAATTTTTATCTCGTTTTAATTTTATCCTAAAAGGTTAATATTGGTCAACCATATCGACTCGAGTTTATAGCATATTTTTATTAAAGTATTTTATTAACGTTTTTTAAGTTTTTCCTGTTTCATCTGTTATAGTAATATTTTATAACTGTATCAGTGATTGTATTAAGGCAATCCTATTTCCACAGTTCACCTCACCATAATAATTTTGTTGACTTAAACTTAAAATATGAATAGTACTATAGACTTTCAACCAATAAAAAAGTTTTCCCTCTACTCATAGAGAGAAAACTTACTCGTCCTAGCTTTATTCTTTTTCGGCTTTATTTGCTTTATCATTTTGATAATCAACATCTAATTCAGTTGAACTGTAGAAATCCTTTTTAAGCTTGTTATATTTTTCGGTTTCTTCATTAAATTTTTCATTTGTTTCGATGACCGATTCATAATCTTCATTTAAACTATTAAGATGATCTGTTAGGTCTTCCTGCTCTGTGTCTTCTTCTATAAATAAACTATAAAGATCTTTTTCTTTTTTAAGTATAGTCATGTAAGAGTCATACAACTCATCATAAGCTTCATAACGCTCCATCATAGTGTCATACATTTTTTCTGCTTTACCCTCAGCTTCTTCATCGCTTAATTTTTTAATAAGATTCTCTGTTTTCATGAATTCGTCTTTCGATTCGGTATATCTCTCATTTTCCGCCTGTAGTAATTCTTTTCGTTTATCGATATTTTCACTAGCCTCTTTAGCAAGCTTCTTGATTTCATCATAATCATCCATTGATAAGCTAATTATTTTTTTATAAATTTCTTGCTCGTTTTGTTCGAGCTCCGTCATGGAATTTTCATTTTCATTCTCTATCTGTACAGCTTGCTCCAAGTGTTCGTGAATTTTTTCTTCTGTTGAATTGTTACAAGCGACAAGCATTAAAAGCAAGCCTATTGCCGAAAATAACAAAACTCTCTTTAACCTAGCCAAAGATTTCTCCTCCTCCAAACATCCCATTGGATTTTTTTACGCTTCCAAGTATATCATAGAATTTATGTTGGTTAAGCTAAAATATCTTGTCCATTTAATTTCTATGATATCTAGTTTATGTTTATGTTAAAATATATTAGAAAACACACGACTTGTTGCGATAAACAAAATATATAATATAAAACTTAAAGCAAAGAAATTTTTACGTGTTCATGCAAATTAATTTGTAAATATAGATAGGAGTGTAAGTTATGTTAACTATGAAAGACGTTGTAAGAGAAGGGCATCCCGCTCTTAGAAAAGTAACTGATGAAGTATCTCTTCCCCCTACTGAAGAAGAAGTAAACCTATTAAAAGACATGCTGACTTTTCTTGAGAATAGTCAAGATGAAATCGCATGTGATAAATATAATTTAAGACCGGGTGTCGGTCTGGCGGCACCGCAAATCAATGTTAATAAACGAATGATTGCAATCCACTTTGAAGATAACAAAGGTAAAATGTATAACTATGGCTTGTTCAACCCCCGCATTATCAGTCATTCAGTTGAGAAAGCTTACTTAGCTGCTGGTGAAGGATGCCTATCAGTGGATCGACCTGTTGAAGGATATGTCCCGAGATATGCGCGAGTAACTATCAAAGCAACAGATATAGACGGTAACGATTTGAAATTACGATTAAGAGATTATGCCGCCATTGTCTTTCAACATGAGATTGACCATTTAAATGGTGTTATGTTCTATGATCATATTAATAAGAATAATCCGTATGCTATTCCTGATAATGCCAAGGCTATAGAATAATTTACGTATAAGATATGTTTGCTGAGAAAAAATAAGTTAAAGTAGCAAATCTATATTGAAATATTCGAATCAAAATAGTTAGTCCTATGGCTCATTTTTTGGATTCTGTGCGGTTTATTAAAAATTTTATCAAATAAAAAGCTATTTTTATTTTAAAATCAGCCAAATCATATTATAATGGATGTAAGAGAGATTGGACGGTAATGTTTTATGCTTTTCTAGGTACCATAGAAAGGAGATGCTACCCTCATGTTAAAACGCCTAAAAGAAAAGTTAAGGAAGCGTTTAAGAGACTTTTTAGGCCGAGGACAGATTCCCACGACGTACAAGGAAAAGTAATAAATAAGCTAAGAACTAACTTTTTATTTTGCATGACAATCGGGATGTCATCATTAAATTAATAAATGAATTAATAAAATAAAGTTATTTAGTTTCGTACGTTTTCTTTACTCAATTAAGGGATAAATGTAACTACAAACGTGAGAGTGTAAAAACTACCAGGGTTTTAACCAATCAAATTGAGCACAAAAAATTTCTTTCGTTATGGAAAATTGCTCAGTTCAATTCTCAACTATATACTATTTAATTTTTGTTTTTAATAGAACATCATATTAAAGTAAATGAATTTTAACTATAAGGAGAGATGAAATGATTTACAAAGTATTATATCAGGACGATATTACAGAAGTCCCTATTAGAGAAAGAACAAAAAGCCTATTTATAGAAGCTAACTCTGAAAAAGAAGTAAGAGAAATACTAAGCGATTGCAATTATAATCTTGAATACATCCATCCAATCGAAGGCGCACACTTAGAGTATGAACAACAATCCGAAAGTTTTAAAGTGGAGAATGCTTCATAATGAAATTTGTTAAAAATGACCAAGCAGCTGTTTTCGCCCTAGGTGGATTGGGTGAAATCGGCAAGAATACGTATGGTATTCAATTTCAAGATGAGATTATCCTTGTAGATGCAGGCATTAAATTTCCAGAGGATGAATTATTAGGCATTGATTACGTTATCCCTGATTATACGTATCTTGTCCAGAATAAAGATAAAGTTAAGGGTCTCTTCATCACTCATGGACACGAAGACCATATTGGAGGTATTCCTTACCTCTTACGTGAAATCAATGTGCCCATTTACGCCGGAAAACTTGCAATCGGCTTGATTAGAAATAAGTTAGAAGAACATGGTTTATTAAGAAATGCAAAACTTATTACGATTCATGAAGATGATATTATTAAATTCCGTAAAACATCTGTTAGTTTCTTTAAAACAACACATAGTATCCCAGATTCATATGGAGTTGTTGTCAAAACACCACCGGGGAATATTGTTCATACAGGTGACTTTAAATTTGACTTCACACCAGTAGGTGAACCTGCTAATTTGACGAGAATGGCAGAGATAGGAAGAGAAGGTGTTTTATGCTTACTTTCAGATAGTACAAATAGTGAAGTACCCGGTTTTACGCTATCTGAAAAGGTTGTTGGAGAAAATATAAAAGACATCTTTAATCGAATTGATGGAAGATTAATATTTGCCACGTTTGCATCCAATATTTACCGTTTACAACAAGTTGTCGAGGCTGCCGTTAAAGCAAACAGAAAAGTGGCTGTATTCGGTCGAAGTATGGAATCAGCTATTACACTTGGACAAGAGTTAGGTTATATAAAAGCACCAAAAGATACATTTATCGACGCTAACCAAATTAATCGACTACCAGCAAATGAAGTAACGATTCTTTGTACTGGATCACAGGGTGAACCAATGGCAGCCCTATCCCGAATTGCAAATGGAACACACAGACAGATTCAAATTGCTCCTGGCGATACAGTTGTCTTTTCATCTTCACCAATCCCTGGTAATACTGTCAGTGTCAGTCGAACGATTAATAAATTATACCGAGCTGGCGCAGATGTTATCCATGGAAAACTAAGCAATATCCATACATCAGGTCATGGAAGCCAAGAAGAACAAAAACTTATGTTACGGTTAATCAAACCTAAATACTTCATGCCAATTCACGGTGAATACCGCATGTTGAAAGAACATGTTAAACTGGGAGAACAATGTGACGTACCGCAGGATAACTCATTTGTTATGGATAATGGTGACGTATTAGCCCTTGGTAAAGATACTGCAGCTGTTGCTGGAAAAATCCCTTCAGGTTCCATTTATGTTGATGGTAGTGGAATCGGTGATATCGGAAACATTGTACTACGCGATCGTCGAATTCTCTCAGAAGAAGGACTGGTTATTGTTGTTGTCAGTATCAACATGAAAGAATTCAAAATAGCTTCAGGTCCGGATATCATCTCAAGAGGTTTTGTTTATATGAGGGAATCGGAAGACTTAATTAAAGAAGCGCAAAAACTCGTCGCAATTCATTTAGACAAAGTCATGGAAAGAAAAACAACTCAGTGGTCTGAAATCAAAACTGAAATCACCGATACCATCGCTCCATTTCTATATGATAAAACTAAACGTCGTCCAATGATTTTACCTATTATTATGGAAGTTTAAATTAATAAAGCACAAAAAAGGGTCAGGTTAATCCTGACTCTTTTTTGATTTCCTTTAATAATGGTCCTAGAAGTTGTTTGTCCTAATGCAAGTAAGGCGCAAGTTCTACTAATTTCTCCTCCGGCAACGCCTTCTCAATCATGGGAAAAACAACCCGTTCTTCCCTTCTTATATGCTTTTCTAATAACATACCAAGTTGCTGCATGTTATTTATATCTCTATTACTTTCTTTTAAAATTCTGTGTATCCCTGACCTTATTTGAACATGCTCTAATAACATAGCTACTATCTCGGGATGATTAATACTTGCAAATGCCGCATAGCTTGGCAGTAATATTTCTTCCTCTTCGCGAAAATGCTCTTGCCCATCTGGCTCCCAAAACTCTCTCGCATCCTGAACTATTTCTTCTATCGTTAATTTACTTTTTTCTGTCCCGGCTCGTTTAAGTTTAAGTGCAAGATGGAGCCCTATCATATGATGGCGTGATAAAGGTTTTAATGATTCATGACGCTTAATGCCTCTACGTTTAGACACCACAACATCTCCTCTCATAATGTAGCACTTTCTACAGCAAAAGTTTTCTTATTCTTAATGAAAATAAACATAGATTTGAACACCATAATACATGAACAACACCTTCGTGCCCTATATTGTGCAGCCGAACATGACTAACTGACAACCTGCAACAAATACTTACTATTATAACTATATCAAAATTCTAAAAAGAAACTACCTCTAACAGAATTCCTATGAAAGCAAATAAATCGAGATGAAGGCACATAGGTATGGATGAGGACGCATAGAGTCAAGATGAAGACGCATAGGACTGAATGAGGGTGCATTGCATAGACCAGTTCGCAACAAATGCTTTACCACGTTAGTTTATCTTTAAAACAGTAGTACTATAAACACTTACGAATTATGATTAAAAAACGATTCAGAGTTATACTGAATCGTTTTTTGATGAGTAAATATCAAATTATTCATCAATAACAAGATGTTTTTCAAAACGTGAGATATCTTTATCAGCTCCGATAACAATAAGAACATCATTTGCTTTTAAAGTATCTTCAGCGCTCGGGGATACGTTGATATCATCCCCTCGTTTAATTGCTACGACGTTACAACCGTAGTTAGCACGTATATCAAGATCTACCAGTGATTTACCTAGCATCTTTTTTCCTGCTTTTACTTCGACTATACTATGTTCATCAGAAAGCTCAAGATAATCAAGAATATTATTAGATATGATATTATGGGCAATCCGTTTCCCCATATCCCTCTCCGGATGAACGACTTGTTGTGCACCAATTTTATTAAGTATTTTTTCATGATAATCATTATTGGCTTTAACTGTAATCATGTTAATACCTAAATCAGTTAGAATCACTGTCGTTAAAATACTTGCTTGGATATTATCTCCTATAGCAACTATCACATGATCTATATTTTTTAAGCCTAATTCTTTCAATGTCGATTCGTCAGTAGAATCAGCGATAACGGCGTGAGAGGCAATGTTTTTATACTCATTGACTTTATCTTCATTTTTATCAATAGCTAAAACATCCATTCCCTCTTCACTTAACTCTTTGCAAATGCTTCCACCAAATCTCCCTAAGCCTATAACGGCGTAGTCTCGTTTCATAATTTATCCTCCATCTTCTACCTCATTCCATTAAAGTTTACCACAGAAGTAGTTATGGGTGTACCCGAAAATATCTGAATGATTTTAGATTGCATCAAGCATTTGGAATTGTGATTTTACTAAATCAAAATATTCACCCTTAAGTGCAATTAATTCATCATGATTACCACTTTCTAAGATACGACCATTTTCAAGCACAAATATATTATCCGCTTCTCTTATAGTTGATAACCGATGGGCAATCATAATGGCTGTACGTCCTTTTAAAAGCCTTCCTAATGCTTTTTGGATTTTCACTTCTGTTTCAGTATCAATACTAGCAGTCGCTTCATCCAGTATTAATATACTTGGATCTGCAAGTAATGCTCTTGCAAAAGAAAGTAACTGTTTTTCACCGGCAGATAATATACTTCCTCTTTCTTCAACTTCTGTTTGATACCCATTTGCCAGACGGGCAATAAAGTCATCTGCACCCACCACTTTAGCTGCTTCAATAACTTCTTGGTCTGTGGCTTCTGGTCGGCCAAAGCGAATATTTTCCATAATGTTACCTGAAAAAATAAACGTGTCTTGTAAAACGACACTTATTCGCTCTCGCAAACTTTTTAGTTCAACCTCTCGTAAATCGTAATCATCAATTTTAACTGATCCTTTCGTAGGGTCATAAAATCGACTGATTAAATTGGCGATTGAAGACTTTCCGCTTCCCGTATGACCAACAAGCGCTATCGTTTCTCCTTCCTTCACAGATAGAGAAATATCGTGTAAAGCTATTCTTTCGTTATCGTAAGAAAATTGAACTTGATTAAACTCAATTTGTCCCCTCATATTATTAAAGACATGAGGGTTTTCAATTTCTTTAACATTAGGTTGTTCATCAAGGAATTCGAAAATCCTTTCCGATGCTGCCATCGCCATTAATAATTGATTATACATTTGACCGAGCCGAGATATTGGTTCCCAAAACATACCTAAAAAGAAAGCGAAAGTAACGAAAGTTCCTATCTGGATATCTCCTTGAAGAATGAGAAACGCACCATATGATATTAAAATAATCGTCCCTATAGCGTTACACATTTCAACCACTGGACTGAACATAGCACTCTTCTTTACAGCGTCATTGAAGCTGTCATAATTGTCTTGATTTACTCCTTCGAAAAACTCTGTATTTTCTTTTTCTTGGGTAAATGATTGTGTAATCCTAATACCCTGGATACTTTCATTTAAATGCGAATTCAATCGAGATTGCTGAATCCGAGTATATTGCCATGAACGCCTTATGTTACGCCTTAATTTTGTCGATATATAAAACATTAAAGGAATAATAACCATAATGGCTAAGGCTAATTTTGGACTTAAGGCTATCAAGATAACGATAATTCCAGTTAACATTACAATATCCATGAGTAAATTAATAATTCCATTTGTAAATAACTCTTGGAGTGAGTTAATATCATTCATAATCCGAACGAGTATAGATCCCTCTGAACGTGAGTCAAAGAACCGATGTGACAATCGTTGGACATGCGAAAATAAATGTTTCCTCAAATCATATATGACATTTTGCCCGAGCACATTCACCCATTTGATTCTAAGTGTATTACCAACATAACTTAGTAAATATAAAACACTAATTCCTATGACCAAATAAGTTAATAATGTGGTGTCTTTATTAGCCACGGCTATATCAATCGCTACTTTACCAATGAGTATAGGAACAATTAGACGGACAGCTGTGGACACGAGCATAGCAATAATTGCACCTGGCAAATAACTTTTAGAGTAAGGTTTTAAATAAGCAAGTAAACGCAGCATCTGCTGCCAGTTAAACGGCTTTTCAACGGCACGATCGACTGTATAAGAAAACCGTTTTAAGTGCGAGCTTTGTTTTGTATTAGACTTAGACATGTTTTTCACTCCTTTAATTAACTATTCCCATAATGGCTTTTCTGTCTTGATACTGAATGTCAAAAATATGCTGATAAGGCCCATTATTACTCACTAAAAAGTCATGAGTTCCCCGTTCAACAATTTCACCTTCATCCAACACCAATATTTCATCTGCATGTTTAAGTGACGAGATACGGTGGGCTATAATAAATGAGGTCCTCCCATCCATCACTTCTTTCAAAGCTTTTTGGATTTTAAATTCAGTTTCCATATCAACAGCAGAAGTAGCGTCATCTAGGATCAAAACACTTGGGTTAATACAAATAGCTCTAGCAATTGCTATTCTTTGTTTTTGTCCTCCTGATAAGCCCATACCACGCTCACCTAACATCGTGTCATATCCCTTTGGCATTTCCATGATGAAGTCATGAGCTTGGGCTCTCTTAGCTGCATCAATAATTTGTTCTTCTGAAACATCAGGGCAACCATAGGTTATGTTTTCACGAATTGAAGTTGAAAATAAAAAAGATTCCTGCAACACAAAGCCAATATACCTTCTTAACGTTTTCAACTTATATTCATCAACCGGTCTATTATCTAAAAGAACCTGCCCTTCTTCTGGTTCGTAAAAACGGGTTATTAATTGAGTTATACTCGTTTTCCCAGATCCGGTAGCACCAATCAATCCTATTGTTTTACCTGGAGGCGCGTCAAAAGTAATATTTTTTAATGCGTGATCATCGTTTTCTGTATAAGTCAAAGTGACATTGTCGAAAGTTACATGCCCTTTAATTGGTGTTTCAATAGCATTTTCTTTTTCCCTAACATCCTCTTTAGCATCCAAAATTTCAATAAGCCGTTCACCTGATGCTTTAGCTTGTGAAAACTGGTTCACAACAAAGCCGAGATTCATTAATGGCCCCATAATATACCAAACCAAACTAAAGAATGCGACCAGTTCACCTAAAGCTAATTGATTATCGATAACTAAAAAGCCACCATAAGCTAATAAAACCACTGCACAGAAATCTCCAATGAATTCCATAAGTGGAAAATACTTCGACCAAATAGACGCAGTTTTCAAATAATCTTGGCGATAGTTATTATTGCTGTTTGAAAAACGATCGATTTCAAAATCTTCCCTAGATAAAGATTTAACAGTATGCATACCACTTATATTTTCTTGAACACGAGTATTCAGCCTTCCTAAAGACTTTCGAATATTTCGGAATGCTGGGTGAACCCGTTTGTCAAATCTAAGTACGACAAAAGTTAAAAATGGCATCGCAGCCATGGTGACAATTGCTAGTGGAATTGAATAGTAAAACATAACACTCAAACTAAATAAAATTAAGAAAACAATTCGGAGCAATTCAGAGAATCCGACCGAAAGAAAAAACCGAAAGCCCTCCACATCTGCTGTCAATCTTGACATTAAATCTCCCGTTTTAGCATTATCATAATATTTAAAAGATAAAACTTGAAGTTTCTTATACAACGAATCCCGTAAATCATATACGACAGTTATTCCAAATAAATCACCAAGGTACTGATGGTAATATGTTGAAAGACCTTTAATAAGCATTAATATTAAAAAGAATCCTGATATGTACGGTATCAACGAATATTTATTCTTTATAACCACTTCATCTATCGTTAACTGCAATACCATTGGATACACGACCGTAATTCCTGTGACGAATAATAAAAAGAACAATGAAATAAAAAAATACTTTTTATAAGGCCAATAATATTGCTTTAGCCTTTTGAATGTATCCATACTGTTTCCCCCTTATGTTGTTTAATAATATAGACTTTCCCAATAACTTGTCACTCTCCTTTTAATTTAATTCGAGTATCTAAGTATTTTACAACATCTTTAACAAAAAATAAAGATATTAGAAATTTTTCTGTAAAATTATTTTAAAGGATTTAAAACTGTCTTCTTCGATATAAAGTTCATGAAATAGTTAATCATTTAGCATCAATGAATGAACTTCCCATGATATCATTAAAATAGATATTTTTATAAGAAGGAGAGATCCAATTGCCTCAACGTATACTTTTGTCAGATGCTCATGAAAAAAATCGTATATCAGATGATTTGAAAGAGACCTTGGAGTCGATTGGTACAATCAGAAGAATGCGTAAGGAAACATATCTTTTCCGCGAAGGAATGAATGCGAACGAGGTTTTTATTATTAAATCAGGTTTAGTCCAGGTGTCAAAGCTAACAGCGGAAGGGAAAAAATTAACATTAAGGATTTGTAAAACGGGAGATATTATTGGCGAGCTTACATTATTTAGTCAGAATCCGACTTACTTGTTAAGTGCTAAAGTGATTGAATCAGGTGAAATTCTTGTGATTGAAAAAGACAGATTAGAAAAACACCTGAAGAAAAATGGTGATCTTGCCATCGAATTTATGAAATGGGGCAGTGATCATATGAGAAAATTTCAAACAAAAATTCGCGATTTACTTCTTAATGGAAAAAAAGGCGCCTTATATTCCACACTCATTCGCTTATCTAACAGCTTCGGAATTAAGCACCATGGTGGAATTTTAATCGATCTACCTTTAACTAACCAGGAACTTGCCCAGTTCTGTGCAGCAACACGGGAGAGTGTTAATCGAATGCTTTCAGAACTAAGAAAGCTCAATATTATCTCGATGACTAAAGAAGGGAAAATCTTCATTAAAAATATCAACTATCTTAAGACTGAAAATGGCTGTGAAAATTGTCCTGTAGAAATCTGTAATATCAACTAATACAAAGTATATTCTTGTAACCAATTTATCAATCAAACGAAATACTCGGGACTTATTGTGAGATGAGTTGGCTTCTGTAGCTATAGGTTTTGCTATGATAATCCAATCGCCCCCATCGTGTCATATAACCAAGCACAGATTGCTCTTTGAAAAATGAAGTCATGAGATTGTAACGGAAATTTTGTCTGTTACGTAAAATATTCAACATTTTAGTCGCCCCCATCTATCCAAAAAGCGAAAACCAGGCAGTAGGATAGATGGATTGGAGTTAACGACTCAAAAAACTTGTCACTCACCTTAGTGACTACTGGTTGCGCGCCTAGGGTATATAAAAGAATCCGCTGTACTTGGTGTATACTATCGAGTTCAAGTATACTCTTTTTCTAGTAATCACTTAACTTTAGTCATAAAATGTTCAACTTACAGATTAATCCTTTATCCAAATCACTAAGCGTCTGAATTTCCCCAAAAACTTTTAGTGATTTATAAAAGCTAGCTAAGGCTTTCTCATTATTATTTTCCGCTAAATAATTATAAGCCATCATTTGTAAAATATGCCCAAACTTTCTTGACTTATTACCTTTGTTATTGGTGATTATTTCATCTAATAGATATTGAAAATATTCATTTGCTTTATTAAAGCGTTTTTCTGCTGTATAAATTTTTCCTAAAACAAAATATATTTTGGATTTCATTGGTTCTATGATGCTGGCATGATTTAAGGCTTGTTTCAAATACATTTTCCCTTGTTTAAACTCATTAATTTTAGATAATAATATACCTATTTTTGAATAAAGAATAGCCGACATAGGATTAGATAGATCTTCTAGATGGTCAAGGGAACGCTTATATAAACTAACAGCGCCTTGGAGATTGCCGGTATGTTCTTCTATTTCAGCCAACATCATGAGAGCTCTTAATTTAACATCATGATTATTATCCTGATGCTGCATTAATTCTAATGCTTGTTCAAGGACTTTTTTTGCCTTTAACAAATCAATGTGATAATAAATTTCACTAATGTTTAAAAGTGTTTTTACTTCTAACTCCTTCTCTCTCTCTTGATGCAATTCGTTTAGCATTTGTGTGTATAATTCAATACCTTTTTCGTACTTTTCCATTTTTATCAGAGCTGCAACTAAAAGATCTACTGTCTTAATAACTATAGGGTCGTTGGAACTTGCTGTTTCTTTCAATAAATCTAAAGCGCTCTCTAACTGACCTACCCCAGCTTCGTAGTTTTCTTCTGCCAAGTTTATCTTTCCTAAGTTTAAGTATAAGCGTCCATACACAAAATTATCATTACAATTATTAATTTCAAGCTTCTGCAATAATTGAGCTAACAGAATCCTTGCATGGCCATATTGTCCATAGTCATACTCAACGTCTGAGTAATCGAAGTAAATATCAGCAAATTGAAGGATATTCACATTATTTGCATGTCTCGATAAAGACACAGCTTGCCGAGCATAACTAGCACATTTATCATAATTCTTTATTTTACGAAAGTAGCTAATAAGACTTACTAAGACAGTTAACTTTTCAATGATATTTAATTGCTTGATTTGATTGAAACATATTTCTAACTGTTGCACAGAATCCTGAAGTACTTCAATTTGGCCGGCATGTATCTTTTCTTTAATATATCCAGCCAATATTAAAGTATTTTCAACTTTTGGAGAAGGATCGGTTAGTCGAGATTCCATTTTCCCACACCCTTGCTTGTGTTTTTCTATTCGTGATTACAAAATCTATTCTAGTATTTTACTGCACATGATCTCTTGGGATTCTCTTCTTGTAAATGACATAGCTTCTATTTAAGTATCTAAGTGGTAGGCTGAAAACATGGACCAATCTGGTAAACGGCCAGACAACATACAGTGCAAACGTTGTGTAAATATGGATCTTGAACCAAATTGGAACGTTCACCATTAATTCCGGTTGGACTTTGAAAATAAATAGCCCACGCAACCAAGGACCAATGGTTGTTCGATAATCAAATCCAGCCGAATCTATATTTAGAAAAGTTGCAATCAGTCCTGTTATCACCACCGTCAATAGTAAAATTAATGCCATCCAGTCGCCTATAGACGTTGTTGTTTTAATCCTTTTAATATTTACTCTTCGATGAGTTAATAAAACTAGACCCAGTAAAGTAGCGACACCAGCCGGTATTCCAAACAGAAGGGCTACCATATGGTAAGTGGATTCTGAAATTCCGAACGTCTCGTACAAACTGGCAGGAATAATCAACCCTAAAACATGACCTCCAAAAACGAAAATAATTCCGAAATGAAATAAATTAGAACCTAACCGTAATCGTTTTTTCTCTAAAAATTCACTTGATTTTGTTGTCCAACCAAATTGATCTTTTTGATAACGATAAATATGGCCACCAATAAATATTGTTAAAACAACATATGGAAACACGCCCCATAATAAATCCTCTACACCCACGATATATCCCTCCTTTTATACTTTTGCTCCTTTAACCCTGCTTGTGACTTCTAGTTCATTTTCCAGCTCAAATACACAGCCGTTGTTTTCCATGTTTAGAAATAATACGTCAAACAGATAAGCATACTGACTTTTGTTCTCGCGTAGCTTTTGTCTTATAAACTCCAATTCTTTTAAATGCTGTTTTAGCAACTCATTACT
The DNA here is from genome assembly GCF_018918075.1 of Virgibacillus sp. MSJ-26. GTDB lineage: Bacteria > Bacillota > Bacilli > Bacillales > Amphibacillaceae > MSJ-26. The sequence goes on along the minus strand of NZ_JAHLPW010000023.1, from coordinate 23,294 downwards.
TTTTTCAATTGATACGTTAGCACAAAACTCCAACATTAACGGAAGATAATCGGGCAGTTCTTCGTCTGTTAAATCAAATCCAGCTGCTTCATAAAATTTCTTTAATTTTAATAATTCTAGACCCCTTTCTCGTTGTTCACCTAATTTAAGATAAGTTACATATAGGTTGGTTAACCTTCCAAAATCAAATAGATTAATATAATGGTTCACCAAATCGTCAAACGGCAAATGAGACGATTCTATAATAAAGCTTTTCAACTTAGACTTTATATCATCAGTCTCTAATGCTTCTATTTCATTCTCTAGTTCTGAAAACGTTGAAATTATATGTGACTCGGGATACCTTAGTAAAAAAGAAATCATTTGATAGATGAGAGAACTCTCTTTCTTATTCACGCTATCATTCCCTTCTTTCCTTATTTGCCAGATTGTCTTTTTGACAAGCTGCTTATTGTTATTGACTTCTAGCTCCTAAAGGTCTTAAGCAGTAAATCTTTGTGGCATAAACCACCACTACGATTTCTTGCTTAAGCTTGTCGGGGCTGACCAGGCGCTTTCGCTTTTAATTATGAAATGACTCCGCAGCTTCCTGGTCCGCCTTCGAATTCTAAACCACAGGCGCCTTGGTCGTAATAAAGATCTTCCACTTCTTCTTTATGACTCTTTGGAATAACGAAACGATCATTATATTTTGCGATAGCTAGTAAACGATACATTTTTTTGATGTCATTCTCGTTAAGACCTAACTCTTCTATAACTGTCGTATCGTATTTTTTCCCTGTTAGGTCTGCCCGCATATAACTACGCATGACTGCCATTTTCTTTAAAACAGTGCGTACTAGATCGGTGTCTCCAGCAGTAAGCAGATTAGCTAGATATTCAATTGGGATTCTCATATGATCAATAGCAGGAAAAATATCATTCGTGTCTGCTTCACTTCCTTTTCCCTCAATCATATTCATAATTGGGCTAAGTGGTGGTATATACCAAACCATAGGCATAGTACGGTATTCTGGATGTAATGGTAGAGCAATTTTCCAGTCAATAACCATTTTATAGATTGGTGATTTCTGTGCAGCTTCAATCCAATCCATAGGTATACCTTCTTTCAATGCTTCTTCAATGATTTCGGGATCGTTTGGGTCAAGGAAAATATCCAATTGAGCCTGATAAAGATCTTGCTCATCTTCAACAGATGCTGCTTCAAGCACTTTATCCGCGTCATAAAGCATGATTCCGATATAACGAATTCTTCCGACACAAGTTTCCGAACAAATGGTTGGCTGCCCATTTTCAATTCTTGGGTAACACATCGTACATTTTTCAGCCTTATTCGTCTTCCAGTTAAAGTACACTTTTTTATATGGACAAGAGGTCACACAATGTCTCCAGGCCCGGCAGGCGTTTTGATCGACGAGAACGATTCCGTCTTCATCACGTTTATACATGGCACCAGAGGGACAGGCCGACACACAGGGTGCGTTAATACAATGTTCGCAAATCCGCGGCAAATACATCATGAACACATCTTCAAATTCTGTTTTAATCGATTCTTCCATCGCAACCACATTTGGATCTTGTAAACCAGTAATATGGCCACCAGCAAGGTCATCTTCCCAGTTAGGTCCCCACTCTAAATCCATGAACTCTCCAGTCACAGCAGACATTGCTCGTGCGACGGGTTGATGTTTTCTATCAGGGCTGTTTGTTAATGTTTCATAATCATAATTCCAAGGTTCATAATAATCGTCCATTTCAGGCTGATATGGATTATGAAATAAATTAAGTAGACGGTTGACCTTTGAACCACTCTTTAAGGTTAGTTGTCCATCATTAAGTTTCCATCCGCCTTGATATTTATCTTGATCTTCCCATTGTTTTGGATAACCAATGCCTGGTTTTGTTTCAACATTATTGAAGTACATATACTCTGCACCAGGCCGATTCGTCCATGTGTTTTTACAAGTCACACTACATGTGTGACAGCCGATGCACTTATCAAGATTCATTACCATTCCGACTTGGGCTTTAATCTTCAAGCCAATCAACCTCCTCCATTTTACGAATAATAACGTTTAAATCACGCTGATTCCCTGTTGGACCATAATAATTAAAACCATAGCTCAATTGTCCATAACCACCAATCATATGGGTTGGTTTGACATGAATCCGAGTAGGACTATTATGAGTTCCACCTCTGTTTTTAGTAAGTTTTGTCCCAGGTACATGGATATGTCGATCCTGAGCATGGTGCATAAAGGCCATTGTTCTTGGAATACGGTGTGAAACAACTGCTCTAGCCACAACTACGCCATTTCGATTAAAGCATTCGATCCAATCATTATCTTCTACATCTATTTCTTCCGCATCATCTTTATTAAGCCAGACTGTTGGCCCACCTCTAAATAAAGTGAGCATTGGCTGAGCATCAAAATACATACTGTGAATGGACCATTTATTATGTGGTGTTAAATAATTTAACGTTATTTCTTTTCCTTCCTTTTCGGGTCTATTACTTCTGAATGGTCTTTGATTTAAAATCGGTTTATAAACAGCCAACGATTCCCCGAACTCTTTCATCAGTTCATGATCAAGGAAATAAGACTGTCTTCCCGTAATGGTTCGGAAAGGAACTAACTTTTCAATGTTTGTTGTAAACGGTGAATATCTTCTGTCATTCTTTACCGATCCTGTGAAAGCGGGTGATGTGACGACTGTCCTAGGTTGTGCAGTAATTTTATCAAACGTAAATACTTCTCCTTGTTTATCGCGTGCCATATCAGACAAGTCAAGGTTCGTTTGTTTTTCCAGCGCCTTCCATGCTTTTACAGCAACCTTGCCATTCGTTGTGGAAGCTAATCTCAATACGGCTTCAGATGCATCTCTAGCATTGGTAATGTCAGGATAACCTTTCGTTATGCTTTCGTTCTCTTTAACACCAATGATTTTTTTAAGCTCGTTATATTCATCTTCAATATCCCACTTGATTCCATTTATGCCATAGCCTTTGTTAGTATTTGGGCCTAGTGACGTCATTTTTTCATAAATTTGTTTGTAATCACGTTCAACGACCTTGATATGTGGCATGGTTTTTCCTGGTATCGGCTCAATTTCACCTTTTGACCAGTCTTTAATTTCTCCATAAGCCTGAGCCATTTCCCCCGTGGAGTCAGTTTGTAATGGGCTAGCAACAACTTCTTTGACTGGTTCCATGTCTATCTCTTTTGCTAAATCAGACACGCCTTTAGCTAATTCTTTAAAGATATCCCAATCCGATTTGGCTTCCCAAGGTGAAGCGATAGCTGGATTAAAAGGATGGACGAAAGGATGCATATCTGTGCTTGATAAATCATATTTTTCATACCAAGTAGATGCAGGTAAAATAACATCTGAATATAATGCTGTTCCAGCCATTCTAAAATCAAGATTAATCAGCAAATCCAGCTTTCCTTCTGCCGCTTTTTTACGCCATCTAATCTCTTGGGGTCGAATACTATCTTCATCGGAATTTAATAATCCATGTGATGCTCCTAATAAATATTTCAAGAAGTATTCATGCCCTTTACCAGAACTTGAGATTAAATTGGCACGCCAAACAAATAAGTTTCTCGGGAAATTATCTGGATGGTCAGGATCTTCAATTGAGAATTCCAGCTCTTTGTCTTTTAATTGTTTAGCAACATAATGTCCAATATCTTCAGTTGATTGATATCCTTTTCCAACCGCTTCATCGTATAAATCAATGCCATTTTTATTAAATGTTGGATATGATGGTAGCCACCCCAGTCTTGCAGCTAAGACATTATAGTCTCCATGATGATCATACCTCGCTTTGTCGATATGTGCTGCTGTTAACTCACTGACAGGTGTTTCTTCATAACGCCATTGTCCTGTCGCAAAATAGAAAAATGATGTCCCATTTTGAAGTTTAGGTGGTCCCCAATCTTTTGCCGTTGCAATGGTAGTCCAGCTTTCAACAGGTCTTAATTTTTCCTGTCCGACATAATGTGCCCAGCCGCCACCGTTGACACCTTGTGCTCCAACCATAAGAATAAGATTGATTATGGCACGATAAATTGTGTCTGAATTAAACCAGTGGTTGATCCCCGCTCCCATAATAATCATGGAACGGCCATTCGTATCAATAGCGTTTTGAGCAAATTCACGTGCTACTTTTATCACTAAATTCTTATCTACACCTGTAATTTTTTCTTGCCATGCTGGTGAAAAAGGAGCAACTTTATCATATGTTGATGCCACCTCACCACCAATACCACGGTCAATCCCGTAATTAGCCAGCATTAAATCATATACGGTTGTGATATATTCTATTTCACCGTTAATTTCTATCTTTTTGACAGGTACAGCCCGAGGTATGGACTTCTTGGACTCCTCATCAAAATAAGGCATATTAACAAGTGCAACTTCATCTTTGATATCTAAAAAACTAAGGACTGGTTCAATTGGTTGGTTTGTATCCTCATCGATGAGTTTTAAATTCCATTTACCTTGTTTATCCCAACGTGACCCCATCGTGCCATGCGGAATAGAAAATTCATTTGTCGCAAGATTATACATAGCTGGTTTCCATTGGTTATTCTCAGAATGACGCCCTATATCTTCAGCATGCAAGAAACGATCAGCCATAAAGTTACTCTCATTCTTTTTAAGACGTACGGCGAAAGGAAAATCTGTATATTCCTTGGCATAGCTTTCAAAGTATGGTGTCATTTTTTGATGATAAAATTCATTTAAAATGACATGTCCCATCGCCATAGCAACTGCCCCGTCTGTCCCTTGCCTAACAGATAACCAATCGTCAGAGAACTTGGTTGATTCAGCATAATCAGGACTAACTGAAATGACCTTCGTTCCTTTATAACGGGCTTCAACTAAAAAGTGTGCGTCAGGTGTACGCGTAAGTGGTACGTTAGAACCCCAAGTAATGATATATCCTGAATTGAACCAATCTGAACTTTCAGGTACGTCAGTTTGATCTCCCCAAATTTGTGGTGAAGCTGGTGGCAAATCTGCATACCAATCATAAAAACTCAACATAGGCCCACCGATTAAGGACATAAATCGACTACCGGCAGCATGACTGAGCATAGACATAGCAGGTATAGGTGAAAAACCAATATTTCGATCAGGCCCATATTTTTTAGTTGTATAAAGCACAGAAGCTGCGATAAGTTTCACGACTTCATCCCAAGACGCACGGACAAGCCCTCCCTTACCACGTGCTTGTTTATATGTTGCTGATTTCTCTTTATCTTCAACAATGCTTTTCCAAGCTTCAAGTGGATTATTATGATCTTTCAATGCTTCTCTCCACATATTAAGAAGTTTTTTTCTTATATAAGGATATTTCACTCGTAACGGACTGTATATATACCACGAGAAACTAGCCCCCCTCGGGCATCCTCTAGGTTCAAATTCAGGCATATCTGGACCTGTAGATGGGTAATCTAGAGATTGCCCCTCCCAGGTGACAATGCCGTCTTTTACAAAAATATTCCAACTACAGGAGCCTGTACAATTAACTCCATGTGTGGAGCGAACCACACGATCGTGCTGCCATCTTTTACGATAAACATTTTCCCATTCACGATCTCCTTCTTGTAATTGACTATGATCATTTGAATATGTTTCTTTCGGCTTTAAATAATTAAGTCTTTGCCATAAAGGGGATGATTTCTTCTTCATGTTACTCCCTCCATCAATTTCATTTAACACTTAACTTAATTAAAGCATGCACAAAATTTATAAGATGTGAATTATGTCACAGTGCTTAGGTAAGTCATAAAATAGTCACATTCTAAACATATAAAGTGTAATAGTGATTTATTTCACATCTTTAAATTCATAAATTTTTTATGGTAGGGTATATACAATATATAAATTATTTAGCGAAAGGTAGGATTAATGTGCAAAAGAAGACACTCCAATTATCGTTACAAACGTCAAATCTTGTTGTTAGTTTTATGATTTGGGTTTTAATTTCGTCATTAATGCCAAGTATTCAAGAAGATATCGCACTCACATCATTTCAAGTCTCCATCGTAACAGCCATTCCAGTTATTTTAGGATCTGTCTTAAGAATTCCTATTGGTTTTTATACGGATCGATTCGGAGCTAGAAGCCTGTTTGTCATTAGTTTTTTAGCTTTATTATTTCCTGTGTTTTACATTAGTACGGCTACAACGTTTACTGATTTAGTTATTGGTGGGTTAATTTTAGGTATTGGTGGAGCTACATTTTCGATTGGTGTCACGTCAATACCAAAATACTATCCTAAAGAAAGGCACGGTTTTGTAAACGGTATTTACGGCGTGGGTAATATCGGTACAGCCGTAACAACATTTGGTGCTCCAATTATTGCTCAGTCCATCGGATGGGTGAGTACTGTTAGATTATACTTAATTCTATTAGCATTCTTTATATTATTAAATATATTTTTAGGGGATAGAAAAGAAAAAAGAGTTAAAGTATCCATGGTCGATGAAATTAAAGGTGTCTATAAAAATGCCACATTATGGTTTTTAAACCTGTTCTATTTTGTAACTTTTGGTGCTTTTGTAGCGTTTACTATGTTCTTGCCGGGCTTTCTAGTGAACAACTTTGATTTAACAGCAGTAGATGCTGGAATGAGGACAGCAGGATTTATCGTAATTGCTACATTTTTACGTCCAATTGGGGGATTGCTGGCTGATAAATTTGATGCTTATAAGATGCTCATGATTACATTTTTAGGTGTCACTATTTCTGGCGTTTTACTTTCCTTTTCACCAAGTATTGGCTGGTTTACTGTTGGAACTTTAGCAGTAGGTGTTTGTGTAGGGATTGGTAACGGAACTGTCTTTAAACTCGTTCCACTGCACTTTTCAAAACATGCTGGAATTGTAAATGGGATTGTATCGGCTATGGGTGGGCTAGGAGGTTTTTTCCCACCACTAGTTCTTACAGCAGTATTTAATATGACCGGTCAATATGCCATCGGATTTATGGCTCTATCTCAATTTGCCCTTGTCAGTTTCATAATTGTCATTTGGATGTATTACCAAGATCAGATGAATATTGAAAGAAGAATTATTGAATCAACTGTAGAGGGAATTCTAGTCGCTAACAAACAAGGTGTTATACAAAACGTGAATCCAGCTTTTACTGATATAACTGGATATACGAAAGACGAAGCATATGGTAATACTCCTAAACTTCTTCAGTCGGGCAAACATGATAAGGAGTTTTACCGAGACATGTGGGATGAAATTGAAAGAGATGGTTACTGGGAAGGAGTAATCTGGAATAAACGTAAAAATGATGAGATATATCCACAGTGGCTAACAATCAGTTCCATAAAAAATAATGTAGGAAAAGTAAAGTATTACGTTGGCATTTTTAATGATATATCCGAGGCAAAATTTGAACGCTAAGTATAAAGTCAAGAACAAAAGCGTGGGGCGCCCCAGTTTTAATGTTATAGTACGCTAAACAATAAAAAAACTAAATCAACATTCAGATATCGAATGTTGATTTAGTTTTTTGTATTATATTACTCTTTAATACCTAAAACACGATTAACACGCTTACGAAGCATCTTCATACCGCCTCCGCCAGCTTGTCTATGACGAAGTAAACCATCTTTATCAAATACATAATAAGATGGTACATGCTCATTCTCAAAAGCATCGGTTAACGCATGGGTATTGTCAACAAAAATAGGTTGAGTAATATCATGCTCTTGAGCAACTTCTTCCACTTGATCAAGATCCAAGTCTTTTTCAGAACGAGGCATATGAACTGCTACAACATTTAGCTGATCTTTGTACTCATCACGAAACTCATTCACATTTGGCATGGCTTCTTTACAAAGGCCACAACTCACTGACCAAAAATGAATTAGTGTCGGCTTATCGCCAATCAGATTACTTTTTGTAACGCCATCACTATTTAACCATTTCGTTGCCCCATCAAGTTCAGGCATCTCATCTCTTAATTTCATCTTATTACCTCCTGAATTTAAACTGCGATGATATAAATCCATTTTTTACAAATAAAAGAAGCTGACTCAGCTTCAGTTTTCTTTTGCTGGAAAGTAATATTCTATACTTTTTGAGTCAGCCTCTAAACTATTTAGTTTGTTTTAGTAACTCTTATAGAGTTTCTTGACCTGGTTTCCAGTTTGCAGGGCAAAGACCACCAGTTTGTAGTGCTTGAAGTACGCGAAGTGTTTCGTCTACATCACGGCCAATATTATTATCGAAAACAGTTTGATATTTCAATTCACCTTCTGGATCGATAATAAATAGACCACGTAGAGCCACACCCTCTTCTTCAATCAATACACCATAGTCTGAGGAAACTTTATGGTTTGTGTCAGCAGCAAGTGGATATTTTAACTGTTCTAGTCCATTGTCATCACGTGACGTGTTAATCCAAGCTTTATGTGTATGAATTGTATCTGTAGATACCCCAACAACTTCAGCATCTAAATCTTCAAACTCGTCATAACGATCTGACATTGCAGTAATTTCAGTTGGACAAACAAATGTGAAATCCATTGGATAGAAAAATAGAACTGTCCACTTATCTTCTTTCATAATTTCATCTAAACTAACTTTACCAAATTCTTTATCTGGCATAACTGCTTCCATTTCAAAGTGTGGTGCTTGCTTGCCTACCATTCTTTCTGCCATTAAAAATCCCTCCAAGATTTTATGTAATAATTAATCTAACTTTGATTATATGAGACAATTATTTTAAAGTCAAACCTAAATAATAATCAGTATAAAATAGGTCAATTCATTGACCTATTTAAATGTTACCTAGCCAATAAATGGGCATTCTATTGTTTTTAAAGATAATATATTTAGGATCTTTTGTCCCATATCTCTATCGTTTAGGTTATCACTATGATAAAAAGTTGTCCACTAATTGATACACTATCAATCTATTAAATTCCAATAAAAAACCCGAACGATTTCAAATCTTAACTTTAAAAGAATTTAAATATCGTTCAGATCTTTAATCTGTATAACATATGTCAAAATTATATCATTTATCTTCTACTAGATAAATCTCTCCTTAAATGTTTTAAAATAGCTCGTCGTGTTAGAATTCCATCAAAATATCCTTCTTTATCAGCAACACAGACAAATGGAGAATTGATCACTTTATTAAGTCCTTCTAGAAAGGTATTTGTTTTAAGTAAAACTGGGATATCTGTTTTCATGATTTCCTTTACTTTTATATCGGATAATTTTTCTGTCTCAAAGCGTTCAAGACCTAATGTTTGATTTAGAATAACTGTTTTACCAATCGTTCCTACCAGTTTATATGATGTATCTAAAACGGGCACTGCAGAATAGCCTGATTTAACTAAAACCAATAAAGCGTGTTCTAATGGATTATTTACTTGTACATGTGCCACCTTTTCAGATGAAATCATCATATCGGCCACTGTTATATCAGTTAGTCTTTGATCTTGTGTTAAGCTCATTTTAACGCCGCTCCTTTACAATCAATCATCTTTCTTATAATTTTTTAGCACAATATTCCCTGTCTACGTACAGTTTACCATAAATGGCTTCATGGAAACATCTAATTAATTTTTTAAAACGTTGCATATCTCATATAGAATGAATTAAATTAGTAATATCATATGAATTATTTCAAATTATGAGCCTCATTCGTTTTCCAATGATGGCGACTCCTGTTTTAAGAAAAAGAATATGTTTCTTTATTATTGAGAACAATGTATAATAAGTACTCATACTATAGTTAAAAAGAGGTTAAAAAATGAGAGAAACGCACATCTATACGAAAAACGAAGAAATTGCTCATGCTATTACACATGGAATTGGGGCTTTATTAAGTATTGCTGGTCTTGTTCTTCTCATTGTTTTTTCATCAATGAAAGGAAATCCTTGGCAAATTGTTTCGGTCACTATTTTTGGTGTTACCATGCTGTTAATGTACTTATGTTCCACAATTGTACACAGCTTGCCAGATGGAAAATGGAAAAATATATTTCAAATATTTGATCACTCTTCCATATATTTATTCATCGCAGGAACTTATACACCTTTTTTATTAGTGCATTTACGAGGCACTGTGGGATGGACACTTTTTGGGGTAATCTGGGGTATAGCCATTATCGGCATTGTTTTTAAAGTGTTTTTTGTAAAGCGTTTTTTATTTTTATCAACTTTATTTTATATTTTAATGGGTTGGCTCATTGTTATCGTATGGGAGCCTTTAACCTTAATAATGGACGGTAGTGGAATTAGACTCTTAGTCTTAGGTGGGATATTTTATACGGTTGGTTGTATCTTTTATGTGTGGCGAAGTTTTCCTTATCATCATGCTGTATGGCATCTCTTTGTTCTTGCTGGTTCTGCATTCCATTTCTTTTCAATACTTCATTACGTTATTATATAAGCAGGTGTGTCAATGGAGGATGGCACACCTGCTTTTTAATATTTTTTTAAAATGGGAACGAATTGAGCCACTGTCCTCCATCCATTGTAACAACTTCCCCATTAATGTAGCTGGCTTTATCAGAAAATAAAAAGTATGCTAATTCTGCGATTTCTTCTGGTTTCCCAAGACGCTGTAACGGAACGGATTGTACTGTGCGCTTAGCTGTCTCATCTGATAAAAACAGTTTTTCTGAACCGCCTGTTCTTTCAATTGGTCCTGGTGCAATAGCATTCACGCGAATACCATATTTTCTTCCCCATTCAACAGCTAAAGTCCTTGTCATGTTAAGAACCCCCGCTTTAGCTGCTGAACTATGTATGACTCCTGCTCCCGCATTCCAAGCATAGGTTGCCACCATATTAACAATGGAACCTTTAATCTTTTCATCAATCCAGTATTTGCCCACCTCTCTACTACAGTAAAATGTTCCATTAAGAACAATATCGATAACTGAATTCCATCCATTAACAGACAATTCTTCAGCAGCACAAATAAAATTACCCGCCGCATTATTAACCAAATGATCAATCGAGCCAAACTCCTCTATTGTCTCCTTGACCATACGTTCAACATCCTCAGGTTTCCTTACATCCATCTGAATTGTTAATATATCCCCGGTAGTGCTTTCAAGTAATTCCGTCTTAACCTTATCCAATTTTTCTTCTGTTCTACCTGTTATAACAACCTGAGCTCCTTCATCTGCGAATTTTTTCGCCATATATTTTCCCATGCCACTTGATCCGCCTGTTACAATAACTGTCTTATTTTTCATTGATCTTCCCCCTTATTAAAATGAATACTTATTCATTAATCTTAAAGCTATAAGAAAGAGAAGTCAAAAGATTTCATAATATCCAAAAGAGTGAATATAGTTATCCTAATTATCTTTATTATTGTTACATTGAATTTAATTACAATATAATGATACACTTCTCCTATTTCGTGCTATAATTTTAACTATCATCATTTTATATTGAGAGGTTTTATTAGGATGAACAGACGTACATTTTTAAAAAAAGCGTTCGCTACGATAGCTGGAATTATTGGGATTAGCGGTGGAACATTTTATTATGCAAGAGAAATTGAGCCCTACCTATTGCATATTCAACAAGAATCAATAACTTCATCTAAAATACCTGATTCATATAATGGTTTTAAAATAGTTCAATTTTCTGATACACATATTGGTTTTCATTATTCATTAGAGAAAATCAATAAATTAATTACACAAATTAACAACCAAAAACCAGACTTGATTGTGTTTACGGGGGATCTCGTCGATAATCCCGAAGACTATAGTTGGAATCAGCAATTAATTAAAAAACTAAGTTCATTATCCGCACCTTATGGTAAGTACTGGATATACGGGAACCATGACCATGGAGGCTATGGTACAAATATTTTAAAGCAAACAATGGATGAAGCCGACTTTAAATTGTTAAAAAATGAACATAAAGCCGTTGAAATAAACAACGATCGAATCATTATAGCAGGTATAGACGATGTTATTTTAGGAAAACCCAACTTAAAAGAGACTTTAAGGGGAGCAAACCCTGACTTGTTCACCCTCTTACTGGCACATGAACCTGATTATGCAGAAACTGCCCTCGATTATCCGGTAGATGTCCAGTTATCAGGCCATAGTCATGGTGGACAAGTTCGCTTACCGTTCATAGGACATTTGTATACGCCTGCCTATGCTGAAAAATATGTTCAAGGCAAATATCCGCTAGACAATGGAAAGTTCACTTTATTTGTTAACAAAGGTATTGGAACAACTCGTTTGCCTTATCGCTTTTTATGTAAGCCTGAAATTCATGTATATACATTAAAATGTGAATAATTAACTTTAATTATCCAACTCTATTCATTATTGCATATTGATAGACTTTAAGATACGATAGGGTCAAGAAAGGAGATGATAATAAGTGAAACAGGATATCCCATTGAATAATCTTGCCCAAGCTATATTTACCATTAATCGTCATGCTAAAACGGCTCCCGAACCTCAACATCTTTATTTTATTAAGAAAGAATCGATTAATAGGCTGCTTAAAGAAAGAAAAGCTGAAAAGATTGGCTTACATTTTTCAAACCGTCCTAGACTTAGTAATCAATATTCAACATTGCTTGTGAAAGTGGATAATTACTATTTTCATATCCCTCCATCTAAAGAAGACTTCAAGCAACTTAAACATCTGGGCAAACTTGATGAGAATTATCGCAACCCTCGCACAAAAATGTCTTTATCACAGGCAAAACGAATTCTTTATCAATACATCGACTGGAAAGATAAGAAACCGATAAATAAACGACCAAAATACTCTTCTGCTTATTTTACACCCTCTTCCTTAGGTAAAATGGAATGGCCACCAAAAAGAAACTTTTAACAGTAAATGTAACTTCTTTTATTTTATGTTTTACATATGCAATTTAAAGGTATGTTATTAAAAAGGAGGTTGCATAATGACTGATGTCCAAGATTTCCTATATGAACTCAATCGGTATACGACCCAGGCTCACTCTTTAAGAGACAGCTATAATAAATTGAATGATTCAGAAAAACAACTTATCATGGATCTTGCTCCTAAAGCAGTAGAGTCTCCAAATGCTAAATTCGAACAAACAGTTGAATGGTTACGCTTTCTACAAAATTATTTTGCTGTTGGGGAAAAAGAAGCATAATTAATCTAACTATCTTATCGCATGAGTCTTACTCATGCGTTTTTTCTTTTGCACTCATTATGTTTTTAATTTATCACGAATATAACGACTTAAATTTACTATACATAAAATAACGCCAAAAATAGCTAATGATTGCAAAATAAACTTAAATAAATGGTTTGCTTTCGTAACTAATGTCTCATTCACCAAGATGGCAATTAGGAAAATAAACAATACAAGCAAACCACTTGTAATATAACTTAACAGATGAAATGAGTTTGTAGAAACCAGTAAAGTAATAATTGGCTTAATAACCAAATAACTTATAAAAATCCCTGCTATCGTTAAAAAAAGATATAACACTCTATCATTCATGCTGAAAACATCTAAGTTTTCAATATAAAAATTTAATAAATACCCCATTCACCCGTCACCTATCCTTCCTACTCTTTAATAAAGTATCGACACTGAGATCAATATAAATACATGTTTTTAGAAAGAACGGTAACTTTAGAACCTTATGGTTAGTACTCAGAGCAAGATGTTAGAGTTTATTCTTACAACACTGTGACAGTCATGTGAAAAACACCTCATATTGTTATAAATCATTACATTAAGTGACATACCTCACTGCATGCTTAAACATGAATGATTATCATTTAATTAACAACAAAAGGAGGCTATGATAATGAATCAATTTACAGCTGAACATACACCTGCGGAAATAGTTAAAATATTTCCTAAAGCAAGTGATTTATTTAAACAAAGAAAGATTGACTTCTGCTGTGGAGGAAATCGACCGCTTACTGATGTCTTTACAGAAAAGTCATTAGACGAAATGACGGTTTTAACAGAACTAAATACGGCTTATAAAAATTGGATAAATAAAGGACATGCTAGTACTGATTGGGATGCTTTATCAATGACTGAGCTCATTGATTATATTACAAAAACATATCACGATCCTTTAGAACAAGAATTATCTGCTCTTAATGGCTTTGTGACAAGAGTATTAACAGTTCATGGTAAAGACCATCCACATTTAGAAGAGTTATATAACTTATACAATCTTTTTCAAACAGAGTTAATTGACCATACGATTAAAGAGAACAATGAAGTTTTTCCTCTTATCAAAGAATATGAGGTAAATCCAAGTGAAGAACTCCTTGCAAAAATTCATGATGCAAATGGAAATTTAGAGGATGAACATGAAACAACCGGAAACCTACTTAAACAAATCAGGGAAATAACAAATGATTTCGAACCCCCTCAAGGTGCGTGCAACACATACAACATGACGTATGCCCGTTTAGCGGAATTGGAATCTGAAACATATGATCATATCCATTTGGAAAATAATATTCTATTTAAAAAATTATAATGACGAAAAAGGTTGGGACAAAAATAAGTATTGGTTATTATAAGATAAACAATTTTAAATGAGCGTTATTCACTTCGGAAAAATACATCGTTGTATATTTAAAGAAATATACTTTAATACATTCGCTTTTACATTAACTAAAATAATTATGTCTCGGTCTCTAATAGTATACAAGAGGGCGTCTACACTTTTATAATTAAACTAAAGCGTTCGCCCCTCTGTATACCTAAAGTTATTTCTTTTTACGAAATTGCCCTGCCGTTTCTTTTATCTTCCACCAATTTTGTTTGTCTCTTTTCTAATCTCAATTCGATTTGTTCGACTTTTGATTCATCCTCTAATAAATCCTGCTTGTTTTCTTTAACCAATTGCTCGTAATTAAGTAATCTGCCTCGCATTTGGCTACACTCCTTTTTGAATGATTAGTAGGCTATACCCTAATCCTCCATATTTTAACCAAATTATTCTGAAGTTTTGCACAGTGGAATTTTTTATGCAAATAAACCTAATCATATTGGATTCTAACTTCCATTGTGGTAAAATATGACTTTAGTACTATTCACTTTTTCAAAAAAAGTATAGCTTCATTAGTCGAATCCTTACTCTGACTATGTTAATATAAAAGATGAACTTTTATTGTCTAAAATGTGGCTAGGAGTTAATTTTACAAACTTCCTTTTATAATTCCTAAAATAAGAAAGGATGTCTTCTTTGGCTAACACCGAAAAGAAAAATGAATGGTTTGAATGGATTAAAGCAATATTATTTGCAATCTTACTTGCTTTCTTTTTAAAAGCTTTTATATTCGCTACTTCGATTGTCGAGGGAGAGAGCATGGAACCAACTCTCCATAGTGGAGAAAGAGTTATCTTCAATAAACTGATTTACATAATTGGAGAACCTTCGCGTGGTGATATTGTCATTATTCAACATCCTCTTAAAAATTATGTGAAACGTGTGATTGGTCTACCTGGGGAAACGATAAGAATGAAAGATCATGTGCTATATATTGACGACAAAGAATATGACCAATCATTTCTAACGGAAGAATCAAAAAATCACACCGGCAATTTTGGCCCCATAACTATACCGGAAGACAGTTATTTCGTAATGGGAGATCATCGAGCCATCAGTAAAGACAGTCGAAATGGGTTGGGATTTATAGCTGAAGAAGATATTATCGGCCGATCAGAATTTATCATTTATCCATTTAGTGAATGGTCAATGACAAGGTAGCTTTGTTATTAAACTAAATATCGAGCTTAAATAAAAATCCGAACAAGAAGTTATTAAGTAACTAATTGCTCGGATTTTTTATTAATATATAAAGCAAAAGGCGATATCTATGCTCTATATTTATTTTTCATTATCGAATAAGCAATAACCTATGTTTAAAGCAAGAATTCCAAAACAAATGACTCCAAATAGAACTTCCCACATAATGAGCACCTCCTAGAGTTTCCTATGTAACAGTATAATTAATCAAGACATATTAATACCACTCTAACAATATCATACCAATTTATGTTACCTAAATAAAGTCAAAATATGATAAAATACTAAAAAGAAACCGTAAAATTATATAAAGTACATTTTTTCACACAAAATTTTGATAGCCGCCCCATTAACCTTTATAAAATGGGGTATATGAGTACATGGATCGTTTTAAAGTTAAAAAATTTCACTTTCTCATTAGAAAGTAGGTGGTTAAAATACTGTATTGTCCTTATTGTGGATCAGGTGTCAACGAAGAAGAAACTTATTGTGTAAATTGTGGTAAACAACTTCCTGATGACATCAATCAACGGCAAAAAAATAAACGTAATTTTAATAAGTCATGGTTTATTCCTTTATCAGTAATTGTATTATTTGCTTTATCCTTTTTTATGTATCATCTTCTTCTTCAAAATAAAACGTCAGAGGCAAAAAACTTATACGAACTAGGAGAAGAATACCTTTTAGAAGATAATTATAAAGAAGCTGAAAAACTGTTTGAACAAGCATTAAATTATAAAAAAGGTTTTACTCAAGCCTCAATTGCTCTTAATTATGCTAAACAGGCTAAAACGGTGGAAAGCATCATAAGTGATACGTCAAAAGAGCTAAATGAAGATAATTATCAAGAAGCTTTAGCCTTGCTGGATGAAGCTGAAAAATTAATTAAAAACTATAATGGCTCAGCTGTGAATCATCTGATAAATACATTATCATCGCACAGAAATAATGTGAAATTAGAACAATTAAACAGCCTGTTAAAAGAAGATCCCAGTATTGATAAGCTAAAAATAATATTATGGGAAGCAGATGCTATCAAAACAGATGAAGGAGAAGAAATTACAAACACGATTAGAGATCAAATTGTTGATTACACGTTTGCTAATGCAAATGACCAACTAAATAAAAAACAATTTAATAGTGCCCAAACAATTGTTGAGGATGGTCTGAGATATGCCCCGGATTCTGAGAAGCTGCAAAGTTTAAAAGCTTCTATTGAAAAAGATAAGTCAGCATTTGAAAATACTATTAAACAGCGTTTAGAACAAGCAATGAACACCGAATACAATGAATCAGATGCTGTTAAATTAAGTTTTGTAGACATAGAATACAATGACCAAGATCAATTAGTTGTAAAAGGTGAAGTTGAGAGCATCGCAACGGTTCCCATTAACTCTATTAAAGTGGATTACTCTATACTAACTAAAGAAAACAATGAACTGGTGAGTAATGAAGTACTCGTTTTTCCAGATACATTAGAACCAGAGGATACAGGTCAATTTGAATTTACACATTATGGAATTGATAAAGAAAAAAATCTGTCAATCAAAATTAATAAAATTACATGGTATACAGATTAATACTTCAACGAGGAGGTATACTTATTTGTTCAAAAAGCTCTCGTTTCCAAGCTTAATAGCTATTATAATCAGTATAATAGCTTTAATCTCTTTTATTCTTTATTATAATTATTGGGACAAGCAAGACATTTCGATTTCCAACCCTGTGATAAGTATGATTAAAGAAGAAGAACAATCAAAGGATTTGAAGTCAATTATTTATGAATCCGAAAAATATGTGATGCAAATAGAAGGACAAAATGAGTCGGATACTTTAACAGGGTCAGGTTTTCTTTATAATAACCAGGGTGATATTATAACGAACGCTCACGTTATTCAGGATGCAGAAATAATTTATGTGCGTACCGCCAATGCCCGAACATACCCTGCCGCTGTTGTAAAAATCAGCGAAGATACTGATATAGCTGTCATCCGTGTGCCTCAATTAGCCGGCCATAATAATCTCCCTGTAGAGAAGGAGAACGACGCTGAAGTTGGAGATGAAGTGATCGCCTTAGGTAGCCCGCATGGGTTTCAAAACACTGTTACACTTGGCATCGTGTCAGGAAAGGAAAGAAACTTTTCAGTGGATGGTTTTGATTATAAGAATGTTTATCAAATATCCGCGCAAATTACACATGGAAACAGTGGAGGACCTTTAATTAATCGTGAGACGGGAAAAGTGATTGGTGTAAACTCTGTCGGTACGGAAGATGGAACAATAGGCTTCAGCATTCCTACACAAACTTTTATCGAAGACGTCGAGCAATGGTCTGAAGAAACTCATAATGACGACCTGGAGTTTGCAAGTACATCTGACATTGCTTCTAAATTAAACCCTGATCAGTTTATTAAAGATGGAGAATATATTGTTGAGTATTATTTAGACAGTATTAAAATTCGTGACTATGTAAATGCCTATGCTATGCTTGGTGACTCTATGCAAGAGAAAAATTCATATTCCGATTTTCGTGATAAGTATAGCAATATTGTTAATTTAGAGTATGATGAAATCATTAGTGATTTAAATGAAGACAATGAACTTATTAGTACTGTCAATGTAACCTTGGAAAAGAAAAACAATAATGAAGATAAAACGAAGAAAAAGAAAAAAGAAATTACTTTTACCGTTGGTTATGAAAACGATCAATTAAAAATCTTTAAGTTGTCAGAGACATCTTGATTTTGATATCGTGCCTGTACCTTATTGCATGACAATGACTTAGAACAAAAGCGCCCGTGGGGGCCTGTCTAGCAACGTACGGACTGCGCCTCGCCAAGCGAGGTGGCTCAATGTCACTGCTCAGGAGCAGTGGTTTTAATTGACTATTCCTACGTAGGAAATAAAGGAAACATGCCCCTGCAAAAAGGGGTATGCCGACGTTAGCCGCAAAGGCTGAACTTAGTCGGCCTTTTTTATTAATTTGAGCCGATGTTGACTTATCGTGTCATGAGGCGATGGAAGTCTCACAAGTTTTTTAATGCCAAAACTTGCCTGCTAGTTGCTGGGCGCTGAAGCTAGACGTAACAAAAGCTCGAGCGGCCGGTTAGGAACGTACAAGCTGGAGAAGACCTGACGAGATAAAGAAGAACCGAAGAGCGGAGCGATTCGAGTTCGACTTATCGTAGGAAGGTATTCGAAGCTTGGTAGTTGCTGGGCGCCCCAAGCTAGACGTGGACAATTTCAGTATAAAATTATCCACAGAAATTTTAACGTTAAAGTTTCCCAAACAAATACAAAACAGCGCAAAGACTTATACTACAGTCTTTGCGCTGTTTTCCTTAGAAACGGACTTAGCTCGGCCGCAGGTAAAGGCTTACTAAAATAATAACCTTGAACTTCATCACACTTTTCGTTCCGTAAAAATTCTAACTGATTCTCTGTTTCTACACCTTCTGCAATTACCCGTAAATTCAAAGAATGGGACATATGTATGATTGACTTAACAATCGCTTGATTATGCTTTTGTTGATCATTAAGAAACATGCGGTCAATTTTCAATTTACTAATCGGAAATACACTTAAGTACTTAAAGGATGAATAACCAGTACCAAAATCATCAATTGATACATAAACTCCTAATTCTCTAAGTTCCTGCATAGTTCTTAGAATTAGCCTTTCATATGTCATCGCCATACTTTCTGTTATTTCAAGTTCTAAATAATGCGGAGCTAATCCTGTTTCTTCTAAAGTGTTTTTAACCTTATCCACAAGACCAGGTTGGTGAATCTGTTTTGCCGACATATTAACACTGACATTTGTAGGTTCATACCCTTCATCTTGCCAGGTCTTACATTGCCTACAAGCTTCTCTTAGTACCCAATCACCCATCTCAATAATCAAGCCTGTCTTCTCAGCTAGAGGTATAAATTCTCCTGGAAGTATATACCCTTTTTTAGGGTGCTTCCAACGGAGTAATGCTTCAAAACCGACCACTTTTTCTGTAAGTACATTATTTTGAGGTTGATAAAATAATTCAAATTCATTATTTTTCAGTGCGTGCCGCAACTCACTTTCCCTTTCCAGTGTTTGTTGAAACTTTTGCGTGATGGCAGAGTTATAAAAGTTATAACAGTTTTGATATTTTCGCTTGACATCATACATTGCTGAATCAGCATGTTTAATTAGATCCATTGGTTTTTCACCATGTTCTGGATAAACACTAATACCGACACAGATGGATATATAAATGTCATAACCATCAATATTGACTGGTTTCTTAAATATATCAATCAGTTTATTAGCAAGATCTTCTGCTTGCTCAAAATCATAAATATTTTGTTTGAAGATTAGAAACTCGTCCCCTCTGATTCGGGATAAAAATGAATGCGAATCTAATAGAGTCCTGATCCGTATGACACAGGACGTTAATAACTTATCGCCAAACTCATAACCGAGTGTTTCGTTGATTTCTTTAAAGTAGTTTAAATCAATAAAATAGACAGCTATTGCCTTATCTTCTGTTATATTGTTAGATTGAATTGCTTCTCTTAATGCATGAGTGAAAAATTTCAAATTAGGCAAGCCGGTTAGTTTATCAAAATAGACTAATTGTTTTATTATTTTGTCTTGTTGAACTTGATCGGTCAAATCTCGAACAACGGCAATTCTAATTTCATTATTTCCATCATAATAAGGACGTTCAACCAGCTCTACAAAAATTGATGAACCGTTCTTTTTTAGCCCTCTATAAACATTTACTTCAGGTAATAAAAATAAAGACGTCTCCTCTTTTTGAAAGAGATTACTAATTGACTTATTCTTTAATTCTTCACGAGAATAGCCGAGCATGGTAGCAAGTGCTGAGTCAATATCAACTAACATATTATTCTCAAATATCATTACACCTTCCGAGCTATTTTTTGAGAGCAATTCATTAACTTGATAATTCTCAGCAGTTACAGACAATTGTTTCATCAACACATAGTGTAAGGTATCTGAGATGTTAATTATTCTCAAGTCAATCTGTTTAGCCTTTTCTTCCTTAAGATTAGTTATATATGATCGCTGCTGATTGTACTCTAACAAATCAAAATCGATATAGGAATGCAGGAAAGACTTACCTTCATCGATTTTCAGCATAGAATATGCAAGCTTATTACCGTTAATAATTTTACCATCTTTCTGCACAATTAAAATTGCATCATTTAAATAAGGTAAGATTTTCTCGTTTACCGATAAAAAAAAGTCCAATTGTTCGATTGACATATTCTAGTTCTCCTTATGACTTCAATACGTTATCCTATAATAATTCTTTCTTTCGGATAATGGTAATTTCCTACATTCTTATTACTTTTAAATGTGAATAAAAATGTTATGATTCCAATCCTACCAATAAACATGAGAAGCATTAGTATAATTTTGCTAAACGTTGTTAACTTACTCGTTATACCTAGACTAAGACCAACAGTCCCAAACGCCGAGGTGACATCAAAAAATATCTCTGTAACTGTATACGGCTCAATTATTGTGATAATCACACTTGATATAAAAACTAATCCTATCGCCATTAATGTAACAGTTACTGCTTTCAATAAATCCTCTTCATGGACCTCTCGCTTAAAAATACGAATGGACTTTCCGCCTCGTGCATATGTGATGATAAATATAACCACAAGAGCAAAAGTTGTGGTTCGTATTCCACCTCCTGCACTACTCGGGGATGCACCAATAAACATGAGAAAAGACATAAATAAATGGTTCGATTCCGTTAATTGACTAACATCCATGGTGGATAAACCACCACTACGCGTCGTAACAGATTGAAATAATGAGTAAAATAATGACGCGTGCCATGATTTATCAGCGAAGTAATGGTTCATATCCAGCAAATATATAAACAAAGCACCAAATACAATCAAAATTAAAAATGTCGTCGTTGTCAGTTTGGTAAATAAAGTAAAACGTCTTTTTCGATGACCTATATGCTCTTTAAGTAAAAAACTTTTTACTTCGATTAAAACCGGAAACCCAATAGCACCAAGTATAATTAACGACATCGTGATAAATTGAATGAAATAATCATCTTTATAAGGGATTAGTGATTGGCCCGTTATATCAAATCCACCATTTGATACCGCACTAATCGTTCCAAAAAATCCATTTAAAAAAGCTTCTTCAACCGTAGGAAAATATTGAAGGTAGTAAGTTCCAAGTACAATAAAGCTAATCAATTCAATGGATAACAACACCAATGTTATTTCTTTAATTAAAGAGACCATTCCGGAAAAAGCAGTCTGGTTTTGATCCGTCATGATTAAACGTCTTTCTTTCAGGCCAATTTTACGGCCTAAGAGAAGCCAGATAAGTGTCCCAATTGCCATAACCCCTACTGCTCCAAGTTGCAGGATAATTGCAATGAAAATAATGCCGACTGTACTAAAAGTATCAGCAATCGTTACCGTACTTAAACCAGTGACACTTAAGGCACTCACCGCAGTGAAAATGGTATCGATTAAAGAAATTTGGACACCTTCTTGGTAAGCAACCGGTAATAGTAATAGGGTTGTCGAAAAAATAACGGCTATAAAATAAAATAGTAATAATGTGCGTACAGGAGAAATCCTGTGCAATCTTTGAATAAATGAATTAGAACTGAACATGTGCGACTCCTTCTCCTGCTATATAATATATCGACAACTTTAAACGGTATTAAAGGATAAGTGAGAATTCTTTCTCGCTTAATTAAGCGTAATTGACATCGACCATTATTTAAAATAACAATGAGGCTTAACCACTATTCTACATTAATGGCAAGCCTCAAGCTATATAGAAGTTCCTTTTTAATATATTACTATCCCAACTCCCGCAGTTTGAGTTTAACATATAACCTTGAAATCTTGGAGTAAAGATAAAATACAAACACCAGTTGACTTCTCGATGAACTGCCCATGAGAATACTGGATTATCAAGCCCACAAAACAATCGCTTTCCATGGGGAACGCTGGCATACCCCTTGCCTCGGTAAGAGGCATGCCAGCGTTGTCCGCAAAGGACGGTTTAGTCGGCCATCATTAACTTTACCATCGTTTCGGGGTCTTCAGACTGTTCCTTTCCCATAGGACTTGAGGGACTTCAGCGCGTTACATCGCACGAAGAAAATTGGTTTTTATTTTCGAGGAGGCTCGCATTTTTTCCTTCGCTATAAATATGATTTCTCTCTTTAGGTAGTAAATGCTAATATGATGGTTGTTTGGAGCGGAAGACCATTGATTCCTAGGACTGCGCTAAATGCTCGTCCCACCGATAACCCTTGTGGGAGCTGAGGCTAGATCAGAACCCGTAGTGCACGTAGCACGAGGAGGCTCATCAGACGCCCACGGAAAGTGAACCGACCCCTGTCAAGTAGACAGTATAAATAAAAAGATAAACAATTAGGCGGATAGCTCTGTATATTCCAGTGGGGCTAGTCCGTCTAAGTTCTGTTGAAAAC
>NZ_JAHLPW010000022.1 GCF_018918075.1 Virgibacillus sp. MSJ-26 | reverse complement strand
AAAAACAGAAAACTCTAATGCCGCCAAACTTCTAAAATAATTCATTTTTATAATGGATGACAAAAGCACACGCTCTAAGTTTTGAACGTGTGCTTTCCTTTGCCACCACTCCTCCTTTGAAACAAGCATAGGAGGTAAAAGTGATAAAAGATAGTAGTTTTTTTCAAAGTGTCCTTGACATGGGGTCCACTTTAGAAAGCCAAAACGCTTGCTAACAGTTTTGTAATTTATTTATTATTAACCTCCACTGACTGGAGGAATAAATGCGACTGTGTCACCGGTGTTTAAAATGGCATCCTCTTCAGCATATTCTTCATTTATTGCAATCATGGCATTGTCTAGGTTTTCCAAGTCATATGATTTAAGCCACTGATCTTTTAATTCTTTTACCGTAATTCCTGAAGTATCAAATGACAACTTCTCATGTCCTACTTTGTCTCGCAAATCTGCGAAAAATAAAACATCAACCATTTTTCATTTCCTCCTCGGTTGGGATTTGTGACTCGTACGATGTCTCTTCTTTTTGATCACCAAGCCACTTTGTGCCGTCCTCCCAATGTTCTTTTTTCCAAATAGGGACAATCTCTTTTATGCGATCAATTGCATATTTGCTTGCTTCAAATGCATCTTTACGATGAGGTGTTGAGACAGCTATACCAACAGCAATCTCTGATATTTCTAGTCGTCCAATTCGATGAACGATGGCCGTTCTTGTGTCGCCCCATTTTTCTTCTATTTCCTCTCCTATTTGAGCTAGTTTTTTCTCAGCCATTGGTATGTAAGCTTGATATTCTAAAAAAAGAGTCTTTTTTCCGTGAGTGAATTCACGGACAATCCCTAAAAATGTACTCACCGCTCCCGCTTCAGGCCTGGTAACCTTTTGAATGCAGTCATCGATCTCTATTGGTTGATCTGTTATCCAATAATTTTTGTCCATAGTCTGTCCTCTCTTCCTAATTTTCCTTCCCCTGAAAAATGTCAGCTAATTGAGGCAATATTTGTTCGACATTATTTAATGAAAAGGTAAAATGATCAAACATGTCTATAAGCTTGTCATCCCTTACTCCAATAGCCTTAACATTCGTCAACTCATGAAGTAAATGGATATCATCTTCATCTTTCACCAAAGCAATTTTAGGATAATCGGCGTATTTATAACCTTCTATTAAAAGTAATTCAATATTAAAGAATGTGTACATCTTTATTAATTCAGTTAATTCCATCTGAAAATTTGTTGTTAATTGAAGTTCATTTTTTCCTTGCACGGCAGATAGGTGCGAACCAGACTGACTGTGTCTAAAACTGTCTGTACCTTCAACAGTTTTTAATGCTCCGCCATGACCGTGGTGCTTCAATGTCCCCACACGTACATTATGATTAGAAAAATATTGAATTAATTTTTCCATTAAAGTTGTTTTACCCGAATTTTTATATCCTACGACTTGATAAATGGGAAATGTCATTAAAACTTACCCCTTTATCCATTTTAATTTATGTGTAAAAAAGGTCGACCCATTCTTGTGATGAATCAACCTTTTCTGCATCTGATTATGAAGTGAAACTATATCGAAATCTGTATTAATTAATCGGGAATCCCTAGTGCAATTTTTGCATAACGAGACATTTTATCTTTGCCCCATGGTGGATCCCATACAATATTAACATCTATATCTTTGACTTCTGGTATATCTGATAATACATATCTTACGTCTTGTTCGATATGACCTGCTAACGGACACCCCATAGTTGTAAGTGTCATGGTCACTGTGCAGAGTCCCTCGTCATTCAAATCGACATCATAAACGAGACCCATATTAACAATATCAATGCCAAGTTCTGGGTCGATGACATTTTCAAGAGCACCCATTAAGTTTTCTTTTAACGCTGCATCCATGATCATACCCTCCTTCTTTATTCATATATTCATTTAACCATATTTTAAAACATTTTTAAATGATTTAAATCACACTCATTAAATTAAATGAGTCTTAAACCATTTTACCGTTTCTAAGATAGCAAATCGACTGACCTTGTGATCGCGGTTCACTTCTTTTAAAAACTTGATATTCTTTTTATTTTTATACTTTCCCTTCGCTTCTCTGTAAAAGGAATATGAAAGACGAAATGGAACGACAGAATCTTTATCGCCATGCCAAAACATAAGTGGACGTTCGTTCAATTTATCCATCTGTAATGATAAATCATACTTCTTAATTTGTTCAAAAGCTCGTTCAATTTCTTCTTCAGGCATAGGAAGTTTCTGTTTTTTAACAATCTCATCAACTAACAGATTAGCGTATTCGGTCAATTTCGGTGTCCCCATCAAGACAGCCGCTGTACTGATCCAAGGGTACTGTGTAAGTGCAGCAGTTGTTGTTATTCCGCCCATGCTTGTCCCTGCTAATCCTATTTTTTGATTTAAAATAAGACCGTCTCCTTCTAACTCTTCCTTAATAAATTTTAACTCTTCGACATTTTGGGTGATGATATTCCAAAATGAAAGCTCTCTTTTAAAATTGGATATGTCTTCTTCACGCTCACCATGATATTTGCTATCAGGTAAAATAACGCGAAACCCCTGTTCAGCTAATAGATAGGCTAAGGGTAGGTTATGTTCTTTCGCACTAGTGAAGCCGTGAGAGTAAATAATTGTCGGTAATGCTTTAAATTCATTGGTATTTTTTACAACGACCAAATATGGAATGTTCGCTGTTTCTTTTTTGTATATCCCAATCATCTTCATAATCCTCTCTTTACTTATATATAATTAATAATAGTATTTTTCAGCATACTAATGCAAATGAATGGCGCAAAATTTGATAGACGGCTAGTGAATCATATAAGGATAAAAAGTTGAATTTACAGATAGGTTACCCCATGATAAACTAACAACATGAGGTGAAAAATTTAATGGAAAATAAGAAACATCTAATCGCTTTAGATCTTGACGGGACACTTTTAACCGACAGCAAAGAAATCAGTGCTAGAAACAAGCAAATGATATTCAGTGCAGTAGAAGCAGGTCATATTGTTGTCATTGCGACAGGTAGACCACATCGTGCGAGCATTAACTATTATCATGAACTGAACATAGACACACCTATGGTCAATTTTAATGGTGCTCTGATCCATCATCCGAAAGATAAAAAATGGGGTGCACTGCATAATCCAATGCCAAGACGCACAGCTTTAAATGTAGTGGAGACTTGCTATGATTTAGATGTTTATAATATCATGGCTGAAATTCAGGATAATGTTTATCTCGATAAGTATGATGAAGACATTATTGACCTATTTCAACAGCTCGGGCAGACTTATCCTTTCACAATTGGAAACTTGAAGGAAGAGTTAAACGACGACCCGACATCACTGCTTATACATCCAAAAGAAGAACATATTGATTCACTCAGAAGTCACTTGAATGATCATCATGCAGAAGTCATTGAACATCGTAAATGGGGCGCTCCATGGAACATTATTGAAATTGTTAAAAAAGGATTAAATAAAGCAGTCGGATTACAAAAAATAGCTCATTATTATAATATCCCAGAAGAACGAATTATAGCATTCGGTGATGAGGACAATGACCTTGAAATGATTGATTACGCTGGCGTTGGCGTAGCAATGGGCAATGCCATCGATGAACTAAAATCAATTTCAAAACACATCACCGACACAAATGAAAATGACGGCGTAAGCACCTTCCTACAGTCATACTTAAAAATTAATGCGAATACAACAAAAGCGTAAGCGCCCGTTTAGCAACATACGAGCTGGAGAAGCCTAACGAGATAAAGGAGAACCGAAGAGCGGAGCGATTCGAGTTCGACTTATCGTAGGAAGGCATTCGAAGCTCGTTAGTTGCTGGGCGCTGAAGCTAGACGATACAAAAGCGTAAGCGCCTGTTTAGCAACATACGAGCTGGAGAAGCCTGACGAGATAAAGGAGAACCGAAGAACGGAGCGATTCGAGTTCGACTTATCGTAGGAAGGCCTTCGAAGCTCGCTAGTTGCTGGGCGCTGAAGCTAGACGATACAAAAGCGTAAGCGCCCGTTTAGCAACGTACGAGCTGGAGAAGCCTGACGAGATAAAGGAGAACCGAAGAGCAGAGCGATTCGAGTTCGACTTATCGTAGGAAGGCATTCGAAGCTCGCTAGTTGCTGGGCGCTAAAGCTAGACGATACAAAAGCGTAAGCGCCCGTTTAGCAACGTACGAGCTGGAGAAGCCTGACGAGATAAAGGAGAACCGAAGAGCAGAGCGATTCGAGTTCGACTTATCGTAGGAAGGCATTCGAAGCTCGCTAGTTGCTGGGCGCTAAAGCTAGACGATACAAAAGCGTAAGCGCCCGTTTAGCAACGTACGAGCTGGAGAAGCCTGACGAGATAAAGGAGAACCGAAGAGCAGAGCGATTCGAGTTCGACTTATCGTAGGAAGGCATTCGAAGCTCGCTAGTTGCTGAGCGCTAAAGCTAGACGATACAAAAGCGTAAGCGCCCAGCAACTCAATGAAAAAATAACAATGTATAGTTTTCTAATTCTGCCGGATATTCCCTCTTATACTTCAATCTTAATAATCCATACTATTAGTGAGCGTAAAAAACGTTCACTTTTTTGTTGGGAGGCTTCGTACCATGATTAATAAAAGCGAACCACCTGCAGAAGACCGAAATCAGGATAAAGGTTTAAAACGTAACAAGAACCTTTTAGAGCAAGAAAAGTTTACCGATGCGAACCGCAAAAGAAAAGAATCTGATGACCATACGGTAGGAGGGTTTTAACATGGATAACTTATTTCAGCAAGCAAAAGATGCTGTTAATCGTTTTACGAATTCAACTCAAGACGGACAAGTGAATGAACAAGAACAACAAGCAGCTCAAAACGCAATTCAATCCGCTTATAACGATGCATCTGCTGAGGAAAAACAACAATTACAGCAGTTGGAACAACAGCTGAAGCAAAATAATCTTAGCTAAACCTCCAATAAAAAGGCTTTGCGATGGTAATGATTGGACCATTATGGAATGCGAAGGGATTACTTTAAGCAAACTTAGAAAAAGATGTGCCTCTGTGGCACATCTTTTTCTAAAATACATCAAGTGAAACTTCAATCAGTGGGGTTTTCATTCCCACTGATTGTTAGTTGAACAAATCAGACTTTTACTGGCTGTTGATCCCCACTTAAATTCTTGATTGCCCTCGAATTCTTGAAGTGGCGGTCTTACAGCTAGTTAACCTGCGATAAAGTGGATTCAGTGTGGCACCAGCCGGTTAACCTTCGACAAATAAATGCATTCTCTTTTTTATTTAGATAATTTCTGATATGATGTATATACGAATGTTTATAGGAGGGAGATTAAATGGGAGTACGCGCAGAAGCTACACCTAATCCAAACGCTTTAAAATTTACAACAGACAAGCTAATCTTTGAAGGTACTGACAGTATTTCAATTATGCCTGGTGATACGAGCGAGCACGAGATTTTGAATGACTTAATGAAACTTGAAGGTGTCGACAACGTATTCGGCTATCAAAACTTTATCACTGTGAATAAACATTTCGATGCTGAATGGGATGATTTACAAGAGAAAGTAAAAGAGGTATTTAACAACTACGGATACTAATATACATAGAGAGAAAAACAGGCAAGCCTTATGGTTTGCCTGTTTTTATGCATAAATCCTAAATTTTTTTAATTACTCTCAGTATTGAATTGCATATTGAAATCAATAGGCAGGTAGTTTGAGTTAATGATTTGATCCTCCTCATCTTTTCCATAAAAAACAACGACAAGTGCGTCTTCACTTTCTTCCATATCCTTTGTAAGATCAAATTCAAATTCAAATTTTGTCCAATCTTTATCTTTATGTTCAAGTGGTATTTTAGTTTCACCAATTACAGTTTCGTCGCCTTGCGTCACCTCATAAAACACTTCATTATTTGTTGCTTCAGCTTGTCCAGTTATTTTTACATCATCAACTCCTAATAAAAAATCGATATTATGAAAACGAGCAAAATCATTTGTTTGTTCTTCCCCACCTTCTTGATTTTCAACAGTTTTACTTTCCGCATTCTCTGTATCATCTTTATCTTGATTTTCGTCGCTATTGCTACAGCCAACGAGAGTGAGCATTAAGACCATTAATAATGGTATTAAATATCGCATGGTAATTCCCCTCTTAATCATTTTGTCTAAAGAATCCAAAGATCCCAGTTGTTTGCACAATATTTGCAAATGCGCTCGGGTCGATTTCATTAATAATTTTTTCTAAATCGTATAATTCATAACGTGTAATGACAGTGTAAAGCATATTTCGATCTTCTTTTGTATAGGCTCCGACCGCTGGCAATATCGTAATGCCTCGTACCATTTTCTTATGAATAGCTTGCTGCAGTTCTTCAGCTTTACTTGTAATAATCATCGCAGTAACTTTCTCATGACGTGTATGAATCGCATCAATCACGAGGGTCGTAACGTAAAGTGTCACCATCGTATAAAGAGCGTTTTCCGGTTCGTAAAGAACCCCCGCAAGGACAATAATCACTCCATTCAGCGCAAGAAGATAATTACCGATGGGTTTATCTTTTAGTCGTGACAACACCATGGCAACAATATCCATTCCTCCTGTTGAGGCCCCTAACTTTAATGTTATTCCTACCCCAATTCCCCCAATGACTCCACCTGCAACAGCATTCATAATGATATCATCTGTTAGTGAAATAACAGGTAACACTTCCAGGAACAAAGTAACGAAGGCAACAGAAACTGCACTATAAATTGTAAATCCTTTTCCAACTTTATACCATCCTAATATAAACACGGGTATATTAAATAAGAACACGAGAATACCAGTAGTCACATTCATATTAAAAAAGTCATGAAAAACACTAGATGCAAGCTGAGCAGCACCAGTAAATCCACTCGCATAAACATTTGCGTTTATTAGGAAAAAGTTCAATGAAATAGCGAGCAATAGTGATCCTAGTATCACTGTTATAATTCGCCGTGCTTCAACTAAAAACATGAAGGTACCTCCAATTAGACATCTTTTAAAAGACATCCCTTATTTTAAATTTCAAAAAAATAGGTAAGTATGCTTTGACTATCTATCTTTATACCATTAAACTTATATTAACAAACATAACTTTTGGAATGAAGGTGAAAGAATGACTGTTAAAATTCTTGCTGATTCAGCTTGTGATCTAACAGAAGAATATTATAACGAATATGATATCGAAATGGTACCATTAACTGTTCATTTAAATGAAAAAGAATATAAAGATGGAGTAGAAATTTCACCAAAGACGGTTTACGATGCTATGCGAGAAGGAGCAGCACCAACAACATCGCAAGTATCACCGCAAACATTTAAAACTATTTTCACATCATACGCCGAAGCTAATCAACCACTTGTTTATTTAGCTTTTTCATCTGAACTATCTGGTACATTTCAAACAGCTAAAATGATTGAACAAGAAGTTAAAGAAACATACCCAGATGCCGTCCTGTATGTCATCGACACTAAATGTGCATCAATCGGATATGGACTTGTCATTCTTCGTGCTGCTAGATTAGCAAAAGAAGGCGCCGGAGTAAAGGAAATCATCGAGATTGCTCAATATCACGCAAAACATATGGAACACATCTTTACAGTAGATGACTTAGAGTACCTTTATCGTGGAGGCCGTGTTAGTAAAACGGCAGCATTTGTTGGCACATTACTCAAAATCAAACCCATTTTACATGTTGAAGATGGAAAACTAATTCCACTTGAGAAAATAAGGGGCTCAAAAAAAGTATTTAATCGAATGCTTGATATTATGGAAGAACGAGGCACCGACTTTAAAAACCAGACTATTGGAATTAGTCACGGAGATGATTTGGAAAGAGCCAATCAGCTTGTTGAAATGATTGAAGAACGATTTGGCGCCAAAACAGAAGTTATTGAGATGGTTGGTTCTGTTATTGGAGCACATTCAGGACCCGGCACGATTGCATTATTCTTCTTAAACGATACATATAAATAATTTTATCTTGAAATAAAACAGTTATTATTCTGCTGTTTTATTTCTTTTTTTGTCATAAAATTGTTGTGAATTTCTTACAATTATCATAAGATATTGCTTCTTATTTCATTTTTAATCAATATAGATAGTGGAGAAAGGACTTTTAAAATTTTAATACATTTTATTTAAATGAATAAGGTGATGCGTGATGCCAAAAGCTTTTACACATATGACGTTTTTCTTTTTCTTTTTAACAGCTTTATCCGGAGTTTGGATGCGATTATACCCTTTAAATTTAGAATTGGCTTTTCCTTACGACCATATTCTTCACGGACATTCTCATTTAGCTATTCTTGGTTGGACTTTTTTAGGTGTTTTCGTTATATTTTTAGCATTATTTTGGCAAAAGTTTAGCGGTAAAGAAAAAGCAGAAGCTAAATTAATAACATATATATTGTTTATCATAACAACGATCATGTTTGCCGCTTTTTTATACCAAGGTTACGCACTATATTCTATTATCGTGTCTACACTGCATATTTTTCTAGAGTACTGGGTCATAAGCTTTATTTATAGAATAACGAAAAGGAATCAGACTATACCTCGGACAAGCAGATTATTTATTAATGGTGCCTTACTTTCATTGATTATTTCTTCTCTAGGCCCATTTTCACTTGGATTTATTTCAGCTTCGGGCTTGAAGGATTCCTATTTATTCGATGTCGCGATTTATTTTTATTTACATTTTCAATATAATGGTTGGCTTTTTCTATTCTTGATTGGTTTATTTATTATCATTTTAAACACTCGAAAAGTATTCATTCGTCACTCTTTTTTAAGCGCGGGTTTCTGGATTTACTTCATCGCTCTGTTGCCCAGTTTCTTCGCCTCTGTCTTATGGGTTGATCATCCACACTTTATCTACACGCTTGCTTTAGTTGGTAGTGTTGGGCAATGGTTGGCCATCGTGTGTATTTTATATTCTTTTAATGGTGTAGTTAAGTCATTAAAAGAACAAGTTTCAAAGGGGTTAACCCTTCTATTAAGCCTTATATTCTTACTGTTATTTTTTAAAAGTACGATGGAACTGGGATTAGTTCTTCCAAATCTAGCTCATCTCGTTTTTGAAACTAGAAGTGTCATTATTGGCTACTTACATTTTACATTATTGGGTTTCATCAGTCTTTTTATTCTAGCACAATACTTTTTAGCACATATCTATTCTGTGAATCATTATACTGGCCCAGGATTTTCTGTTCTTTTAATAGGCTTCTTCTTAAATGAGTTATTGTTATTTATTCAAGGCTTATTCACTTGGCTTAATTGGGGATATATCCCTTATTATGTTGTCGGGCTCCTTCTCGCAAGTATTTTATTACTCGCTGCCATTGTCATAATATGGATATCATACACGGAACATCCTGTATCCTCTTCTAAAAATGATTGATTTCATAAGTT
The DNA here is from genome assembly GCF_018918075.1 of Virgibacillus sp. MSJ-26. GTDB lineage: Bacteria > Bacillota > Bacilli > Bacillales > Amphibacillaceae > MSJ-26. The sequence continues at coordinate 47,433 of NZ_JAHLPW010000022.1, read as the reverse complement.
TGGGGGAAAATGAACCTAAGATAATCATTTGTAGGAGGAGATTATATGAGTGAAGAACAAAAGAACACTCCGCCAGCACAACAACAAAAAGAACAACCTGGTATTGAATCGAAAATGAATCCTAAACCTGAATACTTTCGCAATGACTATCAAGGCAGTAATAAATTAAAGAATAAGGTTGCTTTGATTACAGGTGGGGATAGTGGTATCGGACGAGCAGTGAGTTTGCATTTTGCTAAAGAAGGAGCAGATGTTGCGATTATTTACCTGAATGAACACGAAGATGCAATGGATACAAAACGATTAGTTGAGCAAGAAGGACAAAAGTGCCTGCTGATCGATGGGGATATTGGTAATTCACAGTTTTGTGAAGCTGCCGCCACCGAAGCCCTTGATAAATTTAAAAAGATAGATATTTTAGTGAACAATGCGGCAGAGCAACATCCTCAAGAAAATTTCATGGATATTTCCAACGAACAATTCGATCAAACTTTTAAAACAAATATATTTGGTACTTTTTATATGACAAAAGCGGTGTTACCTAATTTGAAAGAAGGAAGCTCAATTATTAATACTTCTTCCATAACAGCATATCAGGGAAGTAAAGATTTAATCGATTATTCAGCAACAAAAGGAGCGCTGACTGCTTTTACAAGATCTTTGTCACTGTCATTAATTGATCAAGGAATACGCGTAAACGGTGTTGCACCTGGACCTATTTGGACCCCATTAATTCCATCCACTTTCTCACATGAAAAAGTAGCTTCCTTTGGCGAAGATTCACCTATGCAGCGACCAGGAGAACCAAAAGAACTCGCACCCGCTTATGTTTATCTAGCAAGTAACGATTCTAGCTATGTAAATGGACAAATTATTCACGTTAACGGTGGAACAATTGTTAATGGGTAAATAAAACAAGATAAGCCAGGACCACTTCCATAACATGGAATAGGGCTCTGGCTTCACTTTTATTGTTGCTCTCTCCTCTTTTGCTTGCGACTTAAATAAATAACACTAACGATAAAAATAATAAAAACAGCTATAATCGGAACGATAAAAAACCAATTGATTCCTGTATTATCTTCCACAATATAAACTTCTGCCGTTTCTCTTGGTATACCAATTCTAAAGTCCCCATTTTTGTCTTCACGTACAAGGTTATCTCCAAGTAGACCTCTTAACTGTTTATCTTCACCCAAACTTTCAATTGATAAAGATCTTGATTCACTATCATTGTTGATGGCAACATATATTGACTCATCTTGATAGGTCCGTTTGAAAACGCTCATTCCTTCATCTGACCCTAACATTTCAAAATCACCATGGGTTAAAGGAGGAAACTCTTCCCTTAGAGCAGAAATTCTCTCGATAAACTCTGTTAAATCTTCATCCCCACTATTGAAATTAACCATTTTTTGATTTTCTGGAACCCCCTCACCATACTCAGGAATCTCTGATCCTTGATAAATAAGTGGAACTCCAGGTGACGTGTACATATATGTTAATGCCAAGGTCCAAGCAGTTACTTTGTTTCGTCCATTTTCAGAAAAACGCTGGGTAAAGCGTTTTGTGTATTTATCGTCTACATAAAGCAAACCCGATTTGTTTTCGCTTGCCTCCCATGTTTCAAAAATCTCAGATACTGCCGTATCTTCTTGAGAAAACACATTTGCCAAGGCATCAAACATCTTCGGATTTTTCACTAATTGAATGGACTCAATCTCGTTGAGTTGAGAAGAATCTTCGACAAGCACGTCAGCGATTATATAAGCATCCTTTTTCTTTTCTTTTATATGTTCTGTTAGCTTTTTCAAAAAACTAGGGGAAGCTTGATCAGCTGCATGAAGTTTATAACCATCAATATCTGTTTCATCTAACCAAAAATCAGCAACATCAATTAAATACTTATTAACTTCCGGATTTTCTTGATTTAATGGCACCACGTTCTCAAGCCATGGATAGTCATCAACTGGTTTTGATTTATCCTCATCCAACCAATCTTCTTTTTCAGGATCAGCTACAATGGGATGGGTTTCAGAAACATAATTAGTCACTAACTCTAAAATAACTTTCATATCCCGCTCATGAGCTTCTTCAACCAACCTCTTTAGGTCTTCCATTGTACCAAATTGTTCATCAATCTTATAAAAGTCTTCGATCCAGTAACCGTGATAACCATCTTCAGCATTCTCCATAATCGGAGAAAGTGAAAGTGTCGTATACCCTAATTCCTTTAACGAATCTAATTTCATAATAATTCCTTCTATATCGCCCCCATGAAAAGCATAAGGGTCATCAAGACGGATTTGGTCACTATGTTTTTGATTACCATTATTAAAGCGATCCACTAAAACGTCATAAATTATTTCCTCATTAATCGCCTCATCAGATTCATCCGCTGCTAAAACTGGTGTGGTATTTACTATAAATAGTGTAAAAACTAGTATGAAGGGGATTATTTTCTTAAATATTGCTCTCAGTCCTTTCAACTTAACTCTATCTTGTACTATTATTGCCCCTGTAGAAAAAAAGTCAACAATCTATAAAAAATTGTCGTAAAGAATTCAAAAATCAAAAGCACAAACGCCCGGTTAGCCCCGACAAGCTTAAGCAGGAAATCGTAAATGAATATAAAAAGAGCTATTCCAATTAATTCAGTTTGGAACAGCTCTCTTAAGTTAACATTTTTAAAGAACAACAAATCCTAAGATAAGTGTCACCACAAGCGCAACGACTAGTTGGATCCACATACCTCCTGCTGGCTTATCTTTAACAGTTTTTATGCCAACCATCTCAATCGCTGCAATGGTCCAAATACCAGCTAGTGTTTTAATGATAGCCATTGTTACATTTGGTCCTGAGAAAAACATGCCAAGCAAACTTCCACCAGAATATAAGATCAACAAATAATCTAGTCTTAGAATCATTTGCGTAATTTTGGCACCTTTGGCTTTTCCTTGTTTATGCAATATCACTACGACAAGTAATAGAATTAATGCCAATACCCAAGCTGTAATGTGTAAATGTGTATTCACACGACGTTCCTCCCTCATCAATTAATTAAAGTGTAATTTTTAATTTCTTATCTAATATAACACGTACCCTTCGTTAAATCACATGAAAATCATCTGTGCATTTAAAGTAATCGTTAAAAATGGTATATTAGAATCATAGAGTTGAAAAAATTCTAAATCTTGGAGGGATAAAATGGCAAAGACAAGTAAAGAAATCATTGATCAAACACAAGAATTTGGGGCAAAAAACTATCATCCCTTGCCTGTCGTCGTCTCAAAAGCTGAAGGCGTCTGGGTTGAAGATCCAGAAGGCAATCGATATATGGATATGTTAAGTGCATACTCCGCGGTGAATCAAGGTCATCGTCATCCTAAAATTATGCAAGCACTTAAGGATCAAGCTGACAAAGTTACCTTAACATCTCGTGCTTTTCATAACGATCAATTAGGACCGTGGTACGAGAAAATATGTAAATTAACAAACAAAGATATGGCATTACCAATGAACACGGGTGCTGAAGCTGTGGAAACTGCCATTAAAGCAGCTAGGCGCTGGGCATATGATGTAAAAGGTATAGAAGATAATAAAGCAGAGATCATCGCTTGTGAAGGTAATTTTCACGGGCGTACAATGGCAGCGGTTTCATTATCATCTGAAGAAGAATATAAGCGAGGCTATGGCCCAATGCTTCCCGGAATTAAAGTAATCCCTTACGGTGATATTGATGCATTAAAAGAAGCAATTAATAAAAATACTGCCGGATTTTTATTTGAGCCCATCCAGGGTGAGGCAGGAATCGTCGTCCCACCAGAAGGATTTTTAAAAGAAGCTTACGACCTCTGTAAAGAGAATAATGTGCTTTACATAGCAGATGAAATTCAAGCTGGTTTAGCACGTACCGGAAAAATGCTAGCCAATGAATGGGAAAATGTTTCACCAGATATTATCATTTTAGGAAAAGCTCTAGGCGGTGGCGTCTTCCCTATTTCCTGTGTTGTAGCAAATAAAGAGATTCTTGGGGTATTTAATCCTGGATCACACGGATCGACATTCGGTGGAAACCCACTTGCTTGTGCCGTTTCTATTGCATCACTTGATGTTTTAATTGAAGAAAACTTAGCGGACCGCTCCATTGAGCTTGGTAATTATATGATGGATGAGCTGCAAAAAATTAACAATCCAATTATCAAAGAAGTTCGTGGAAAAGGACTATTTATTGGCGTGGAATTGACCGAGCCTGCTCGTCCGTATTGTGAAGGTTTAAAAGAAAAAGGGTTATTATGTAAAGAGACACATGAAAATGTGATTCGCTTTGCTCCACCTTTAATTATTGAAAAAGATGATTTGGACTGGGCACTTAATCATATTAAAGAAGTATTGGAAGCCAAATAAATTTTTTAACCTCAAAAAGAGATAGTCGTCTGGGACTGTCTCTTTTTCTTTACCAAAGATATAGTTGATTTAAAGTTATGTGTTTTATCAACTAGCAAGTGTACTCGTGAGTTTAATCATGAGAGGTTCAATCGTATTCTGATTGATCTGTCACAGCGATATAGACTAGGAATATAGCCATACAAACAGCCATTGCTAAAAATCCCCACCCTAAAGTAATTTGTTCAACAAGAAGATAATTGTTGCATAATTGAACCGGAGACTTGATGTATAACCAGCCCATTCCAAATGACACAATCATAAAGCTGTAAAAGACGATATTCTTCCCTCTCTCGCCAAGTTTTTTCCAACTATCTCGTAGTGGTACTCCAGCAAGAAAAGTTAAACTAATGAATTTAAATATTTCCATTCCGTGCATAACTAGGGCTTCATCCATTGTACGGGGAATCATCCAATATAACCAAATAATCCCAAACAATAAGATACCCGGTGTACCATCTTTGTTCCACTTCTCAAAAAAGTGTGGGAACTTTTTCTGAAAAAGTTTAGCCATTAAGAATCCTGCGACAACGAGCATAGGCATTTGCATATGCATATGAATGATCATAATAGACTCCATTAAATTGGAAACTGGGGGCAATATAAGAAATATAAATAACACTAAACCATATACAAATTGTTTCATGATTGATTCCCCCTATTACTCTCAAGAATCCGTGTAATTTCATCAGCAGCTCCATCTGTATCTTGATAGTCCATAACATTGACTAATTTTCCATTAGAATCAACCAAATAAAATGCAGCATTATGAGCGTAATCCCCATATCCGTCAGGTATCACAATCACACCGAATTCATCTAGTAAATTGTCCAACTCCTGTTGATCAGGGATGCGAGCCATTCTCCACGTTTCCCCGTCACTATCAAAATAACCTTTATACTTATCTAGGGTTTCCGGATCATCGACTGTGGGGTCAAAACTGATACTAAGGAAGGAAATATCTTCACCTATAAATTCTTCTGGCACCTTGTTATACACTTGGGCCATATTCATTTCAAGGTCTAAGCAAACTGTAGTACAAGATGTATATATAAATGTTATAAGAACGTATTTATCGTCAAACTCCGAGAAGGAATAAACTCTTTCTTCACTATCTTCTAGTGTAACGTCCGGAAATGTCGGTTGTTCTTCAATAAGTTCATTTAATCGGGCAGTTTCTACAGTAAAAGCAGTTAAGCCATCCGTGCCGAAATAAACTAACAAACTTCCAAAGACGAGCACCATTGTAATAGCTACACGCTTTCTCCACTTAGCATCCATGTTTCATCACTCCCCGTTTTATGTCTTTGTGATTATACTTTTGTAAAGAGGATGGGACAAAACTAAGTATTAGTAATTAAAAGACGAACAATTTTAAGCGAGCGTTATTCGCTTCGGAAAAATACTTCGCTTTCCGCGGGGGGAGAAGAATTGCAGTTCATTCTTCTTTGCTGATGAGCCTCGGGCCAGCAGGATGTTGGTCATGAAGGCGCCTCCACAGGACGTCGCGAATTTAGCCTTCCATCATTCATGGCGCTCTGCGGGGTCTCATCTAAGCTTTTCATCCTGTTGGACAAGGAATGCTTCGACAGCGATTCATCGCGATTTTTCAAGGAGTCTACGTATTTTTCCTACGCTGATTTTAAATTGTATATTAAAAGATAAATACTTTAATACGTTCGCTTTTACATTAACTAAAATACTTATGTCCCAACCTCTTTTATTTTGTCTAGCAAATCAATCTCGTCAGGTTTCACCAGCTTGTACGTATCTAACCAGGTGCTTACGTTTTTGTTTATTTACCAAGTCTTAAATGGTGGTGATCCTGGAGGGGCATTCATAATTAAGTCGACGAGTGGAATGACATATCCCATAGCTACGACAGCCAGCATTAGAATAACCCATAAGCCCCAACGTTCCGTCCACATAGGAGTTTTGGGAGCATTATCTTCAGGCTCTCCTATCGGGAATTCAGTATGTCCCTTAGGTGCTTTAAACATGAGGTAGAAAGCGATATAGACCATAAGGACAACAGCAACAATTAATAGAATCCCGCCAACAGCTAGCAAGAGAAGATACGGACTCCAGCCTAATGCTGTGGCATTATCACCATAAGTAGAGAAAGATGTTCTTCTTGGTGATCCGAATAAGCCGACAGTATGCATTGCTCCAGACATGAACAACATACCAACTGTCCAAGTGATTGTTTGAATGATCCCGAGTTTATTAATTTTCGGTGTTAATTCACGTTTTGATAAATGTGGGATCAGCCAATAAGCTATTCCAAAGAATGTTAATGCTACAGATGTTCCAACAGTTAAATGGAAGTGACCTGTTACCCATAGAGAGTTGTGAACAACCTGGTTCAACTGGTTGTTTGTTTGTGCAATTCCACCTGCACCGGCTGGAATAAAGGCAATCATCGCAATCATAGGTGCTAGGAAGCGAACGTCAGACCAAGGTAATTTTTTAAGCCAACCTAAGAGACCTTTCCCACCTCTCTTTCTTCCGGCACGTTCTAAAACTGCAAACATAGCGAAAGCAGTCATTAAGGACGGGAAACCTATTGATAGACTCATAAATACGTGCATGAATTTCAAGCCTTGTGTAAATCCTGGATCTACAATTTGGTGATGGAATCCACCTGGAATATTCAAAATGACTAGTAAAAAGACAACGACACGTGCTAATGTATCACTGAAAAGACGTCCACCGATAATTTTTGGTACTGCAACATACCAAGCGGATACAGCTGTTAAATACCAAATATTAACAAGGGTGTGACCAAAACTCCAAAATAGTGTTCGACTTAACATGACGTTGACTGTTTCTGTCCAACCAAACGCCCAAGGGATTAAAGTTAACACTTCATAAGTTACACCTAGACTTCCAAAGAAGAGTAAAATAAACACACCAACTGCAAAATATGAAAGTAATGGAATATGTTTTCCCTTATTTCTTTTTCTCCAACTTGCCACATTTATAAAGCATCCAAATGCAGCGGTCCAAATACCAAGAACAAGAAAAACTAATCCAATATAAAACCAAGGGGATGCTTGCATAGGTGGATAGAATGTGTATAAAACTGATGCTTCCCCCATCACAATTGTCGTCACGACAAAGACAACACCGATGACCATCAAACTAAATGCTATCCAACCCATCTTCCTTACAACAGGAATCAACCCATCTAATGTATGAGACAATCCTGCATAAAAGTAACCAACTACAAAAGTAGCGGTAAAGACAAGAACGAGTAATACGCCGTGAGCAGTTAATACTTCATAGTAGTTCAACCAAACAGGTAGCTGAAGAAGGCCTGCTCTTTCAAGACCTTGTAGAAGTCCTAAAACGCCACCGATAAATAAAGCGATAAAAGAAACGGATAAATACGTTAGTGATAATTTTGCATCTTTTTCATTAGTGCCCAAAACTTTGGTTGCTTTCTCTTTTAATGTTGCTGGCTTTGTATGATCAAAATTTAATGCTTCCATTTTATACCCATGCCTCCTTTATTTTACTGTAATGGTCATGCCCATTTGTTGATGACCTGTTCCACAATATTCATTACACAAGACTAAATACTCACCAGGTTCATCAAAAGTTTGGGAGATTTTCTGAATATGCCCTGGCATAACCATAGCGTTAAGGTTGGTGCCGGGTACTTGGAAACCGTGAATCACATCTTTAGATGTCATTGTAAAATGAACCGTTGAGCCAGCTGGTATTTCAATATCACCAGGATTAAAACTGAAGATCTGCAATGTCATGACAACTTCATATTCGTTTTCACCAATTTCATAAACTCCTGGTTCATCAAATGGAGCTGTTTCATCTACTTTTTGTGGATCAATTGTTTCTTTATTACTTGGTGGACCCATACCTAAAGCAAATGTTTGATAACCCGTCAAGACCATAGAGATGACAATAACAGCTACTGCTAACACAAGCCATATTTCTTCAAAACGATGCATTTTCATTAATTACCCCTCCTTATAGTCGAATCATATAGAATATGAATAATAAAGCGATAAAGGCTACGATACCGCCACCTACAAATACTATCGTGGAAAACAAAGTACCTTTGAGAGATTGCTCATCATATTTTTCAACTTTTTCATCTGTGTTTAATTTAGTTTCCACCCTTAATCCCTCCTTGTTTAATTTCTTAATTACATTCTAATTGGGAACGGTTCTCAATAAAGTGAATTTAATCACACTCACTTGTGATTTTAATTACATAATTGACGATTTTGTAAGTATTAATAGTTAAAATTGATGTTTTAAGTAAATGGCTATCTTGCAACAAATTGAAGGAAAAACCTACAGCTACAGGGTTTAAAGAAATCAGAAGGAGACTAAAAAGACAACAAATTGATTTATGAACAATTTGTTAACACTCCCTTGTTCCTCATTTGACAACTTTGTGACTAAAAAGCATGATAAGTCACTTTTGAATGGGAGTTGCATTTTCTCGATAATTTTTTCAAGTTTAATAGGAAATTTGAACGGGAGGAGCACTCTCTCGATGACTTTCTTTAAAATATACGGAAATCTAAATGTAACGAGTGTAGTCCAGCCGGAATTTTCAATGGAACTTCAGAAAAGGAGCATTGTGTGGATTAATATCAAACTACAGAGATTATTTAAAAAAACAAAAAAGAGTTAAGTCATTTTAAATGACTTAACTCTTCCTCATTTGCTTTTAAATTTATTCAATAGGAATATCAATCAAAAGTTGCTTTGAAAAGAAGTATAAATAGGTTCCAATCACAGGTTGTTTCCATATTGTTTCAATTGCTCTTTTATAAAGACTTATTTGCGTTTCATAGCGTTTAATAAGTTTTTCTTTTAAACTTTCGTCAACTTCATCTTGAATAGCATCGGTCTTATAGTCCAGAATAATCCACCCATCATCTCTAGGAATAACACAGTCCAATACACCCTGAATAAGAACTTGTTCTTCTGTCTCACTTCGCCAAGTGGCGTACACTTCATTTGCAGGTAAGGTTAAACTAAATGGAAGCTCTCGGTAAAACGTTTGAGTCATCATATAATTTGCAATATCTGTCTGTAAAAATTGTTCTATTGCTGGTATATCAATGACTTCGGCCTCCGCTTCTATGAGAATTTCTTTAATAACAAGGCCACCAATAAATTCTTCTATATTTGAAGAAGTCATGTTTGGTTTGAATGGAAGATGCTGCATTGCTGTATGCATTGCCGTCCCTATTTCAGCTGAAGATAATCTTTTTTCTTTCTGTAAAAAAATAGGTCGTTTTATAATCGGTGCCTTGTAGGGTTGAATGAGCTGGTTAGAACTGTATTCATCTTGAAATTCGCGTTGCCTCTTTATTTCTGTGACTGTTTGTTTTGCTCGGGATGAGGCCGCTTCAAAGTATGGATACTGATACGACAATCTTTCATCCACTTGTTGGGATAAGCTAGCATCTTCTAAATCGATTGTTTTCCAGTTCTGTACAGCCTCTTGTAAATCAAAGTCAACGTCCTCAGAAGATACATCAACATCATTCAATTCATTCTTATGAACAATGGTTATATCCCATCTTGACGGGTCAATTTGTATTTTTTCCAAAACAGCATCGTGAATATCTTCAGTACGTAGAACACTTGTATCTTGATGTCTAATTAATGCTGGTCCGACCCAATCAAGATATGTTTTGGCTTCACTGCGTAGGTGAGCTGGCAAAATCCATTCCGAATGTTCCACCATTGTTTGCCATTTAGCCCGACACTTCTCGAAAGAGGGAACACTTGCAACCATCACTAGCTTTTCCTTAGCTCGGGTGAGAGCAACATATAAGACTCGCATTTCTTCAGCTAGCATTTCTCTTTGTTTTTCTTGCTTTAACGCGTGGAAAAATAAAGTAGGATACGTAATTCGTTTTATAGGATTGATATATTTGCTGGCAAAACCAAGGTCTTTATGCAAAATATACCGGCCTCTTATGTCTTGGAAATTAAAGTTCTTAGCCATAGCTCCAACGATAACAACTGGAAATTCAAGGCCTTTACTCTTATGAATTGTCATAATCCGTACAACATCTTCTTGTTCACTTAAGGCACCTGCTGCCCCTAAATCATCGCCACTTTCTTCCATTCTTTCGATAAATCTAAGAAACCGAAATAAACCACGGAAAGATGTTGTTTCATAGCCCCTTGCCCTGTCATATAGGGCACGTAAATTTGCTTGACGTTGACGACCTCCCGGCATGCCCCCAACAAAGTCATAATACCCGGTTTCTCGATAGATGGCCCAAATAAGTTCGGATAGAGCGCCTTGTCTAGCGGCTTTACGAAACTGCTCGAGTAAATTTAAAAAACGATTCACTTTGGAGAGAATATCATCCCCTGAGTTCTGCTTTTTAAAACTATTGAGTGCTTCATAATATGTTCCTCTCTGGTTAGCTAAACGAATTTTTGCCAATTCCTCTTCATTTAACCCAATAATCGGAGATCGGAGCACAGACGCTAAAGGGATATCCTGACGTGGATTATCAATCACCTTAAGAAAACTTATCATAATCTTTATTTCAATTGCTTCAAAATAACCTGTATTTAATTCAGCATATACCGGAATCCCTTGCTTTTTAAATTCATCAACAATCGTTGGTGCATCGCTCATTGCTCGGAGCAAAATAACAATATCTCTGTATTGTACATCGCGCTGGGCCTGGGTGGCTTTATCCACAACTTGAAGTGGTTGATTTTCGTCGTCACCTATCCAACCTTTAATTTTTTCAGCGTATGCCCTCGCTTCTAATTGGGCCTTTTCCAATTCTTCCCGACTGCCTTCTTCCGTATCGATATAGTTAGATTCTTCAGCTTCTTCTCGGTTGATTATGACTAACTCTGGATGTGGTTCAGGATGAGGTAGTTCATCATACATTTTATTGGCATAAATAAGCTCAGCATTCTCATCGTAATTAATTTCCCCAATTTTTTCGTCAAGTATCTGTCGAAATATATAGTTGGCCCCAGATAAAACATGTTCACGACTTCTGAAGTTACTTGATAAATCGATACGCTGTCCTAAAGACTCTGACGTATTGAAGCGTTTATATTTATCAATAAACAGTGAAGGTTCTGCATGCCGGAAACGATAGATACTTTGCTTTACATCGCCAACCATAAACATGTTCCCTGACCCTATTTGATCACTTATCATTCTTAATATTGTCTCTTGGACTAGGTTTGTATCTTGATACTCATCAACGAGTAATTCACTGTATTGCTCTTGCAAATTCCTAGCAATTGCTGACGGTAAAGGCTGTTCTGGTGTTGATTCAGAATCAATCAAAATTTCTAAGCAATAATGCTCAAGGTCAGAAAAATCAACAAGCCCTTTTTCTTTTTTCACGGCTGTATAACGTTGTTTAAACTCCTTCACAAGAATTGTAAGTTGTTTGATGACCGGCGCTAATTCTTTCATATCCTCTACATGACTTTCTAAGTTTCGGCTAAACCAATCTTTTTTTATCTTGTTCCATCGATCTTTATAGCTATTTCGCAGTGCTTTAACCTTTTCTTTTTTATCTTCATTGCATTCTGTTTTTTTTCCCGATAAACGAACAAATTTGCTTGATGCCATTACTGCTTGCAAATCATTCCATACATGCACGTTTTCCAAAGCGTTGTTTAACATTTGTTTATCGGCTTCAATGGTTTCTGCATATTGATAGGGACCGTCATTTTCATTAACTATTGTTTCTGCAAGTGTGATTTCTTGATAAAAGGCATCAAGCTGGAGTTTTACCTCCTTTTTAATAATGTCCAACCATCCAAGATTATCTTCCCTCCAATCATCTGGTATATCATATGCCTCGTTAATTTGATTTAACCATACGTCTGGCCATGGATGCTGTGTGGCAAATGTAAAGAGTTTAAGTATTAATTCTTCTACTTCGATATCATTTCGATCACTTGAAAAACGATCGACAACTTCGAAAAAATGACTCTGTTCATCATCTTCAAATCCGTACCATTCTTCAAAAAGGTCTTCAATGACGTCCTGTTTGATTTGATCATTTTCAACGTCATTTGCAATTCTAAAACCAGGATCAAGATCTATTAAGTAGGCGTATTCTCTTAAAATATCTAAGCAAAAAGAGTGTAAAGTTGAAATGGAAGCTCTTTGTAATAAAGACAGCTGCTTTTTTAAATGCATGGATGTTGGGTCTTGAGCCAGTGCTTCCTCCAAAGCTAAGCCTACTCGCGTACGCATTTCTTGAGCTGCAGCATTTGTAAACGTAACAACAAGCAAAGAGTCAATATCAACTGGACTATCTTTTTTAAGGAGTTTTTGAATAATCCGCTCAACGAGGACAGCAGTTTTTCCGGAACCCGCTGCGGCAGAAACTAAAATATCACTGCCCTCTGAATAGATGGCACTCTCTTGTTCTTTTGTCCACTTTACCATTAGTTTCCCCCCTATTCTATTTCACTTATGTTTTTTCGTAATTGAGCTAGTATCTCATCATCCTTCATATCTTTTAAACGATGATACTGATTTGATTCAAGTATTGGTTCGAACTGGCACACGGAACGGAATGGACAAAACGTACAAGCCGTGTTTTGTTTGTATTGAAACGGATTAAGATGGACTCCTCCCGACGTTATGTCAATACCAGCCTGAACCATAAGTTCATGGACGTGATTTCTAAGACTAGCAAATGTTTCTTCATCCGCTACTTTGGAATCTTTATAAAAAGATCCATCTTTTTTTAGTCCTGCCGGAATGATATCACTTCTACCGGAATCCAGTGTATGATCCATCATTTGAACGACATTTCCATCGGCTTTTAATAATCCTTGCATTTTATACTCTTTAAATATGTCCTCTTCTATTATTTCATCAGTTGGAACTTGGTCTTTTGAGAGCATTGGATTATGAACATGGAAATAAAGAACGCCACCAGGTGTTGCTTTTAAGCCGAGCCACTGTTCTGATTGCGATAAGACAACATCCAAATAAGCAAGCATTTGCAGGGCCAGTCCATAGTACACTTCAACTAGGTTAAGTCCTCTAGCACTTGACTTATAATCTATGATTCTTAAATATAAGTTACCATCATTAATAGACTTATCAACCCGGTCAATTTGTCCGCGTAAAACCAATTCAAAACCATTTGGTAGAGGTAAAATCAAGGGATCTAATGATTGATCTTCTCCAAACCCTAACTCTAATCCTATAGGTGAAAAATCACTTTGTCTTGCCTGTTCGCTTAATATATGCGTTGCCCGAGCGATGACTTCTTGAAGTTTCTTTTGAATATATTTATACCGATTTGAACTATGCAATATCTGGTGTTGCAGAATAGGAGACAGCTTATTTACTGCTTTTTGGGCATAACCACTTGCATCCTGTTTCGTTAACTTAGCAAAATCTTGCCCTTCTTCCTGAATCCATTCAGTAATCGTTTTTAATGCTTCATGAAAAAGCAGTCCAATATCCGGAGCGTCGAGTTGATATGTTTTCCTTTCCTCCAGCCCCAGACTATATCTAGCGAAATGTTGATAAGAACAACGGTAATAAGACTCTAATCGTGAAATACTAGTCTTAACCTTTTTCGGATAAAGTTGATTGACTGTTTCACTTGTTAATTCACTAGGAACATTCTGGTAGTACAAACTTTGTAAAGTTGTATAGGTTGTCTCATGTTTTTCATGGTGTGTGATATACCAATTAAGGACATGCCACCAAACCGAGTGAATTGGATAACCTTTCCTGTACCTCGCTAGTTGAGAGGTCAATGCCGCCCGAGTTTTATTTGGTGTTGTAATGAACCGATTTGCTTCAAGAAGTTCATCAGGTTCTTGTAATAACAACCTGTCACTGCATACAGGGAATAGATCTTCCATTTGTTTAATAAGCTGAGAAGGCATTTGTGACTTTCCTTCTTCATCACTAATTGGATAACTTAACCATAGAAAATCTCTCCCAGACGTAAAGACTGTATACATATCAAACCAATCATCTAAAAGTTGACGTCTGCTCGTATCAGCAAGCTTTAATCCTTGTTCAGCTAACAAATCCCGTTCTCTTTCGTTAATCATGCCATCAACAGGGGGTTTTAGAGGCCATACCCCCTCATTGACACCAAGTAAAAACGACCCTTTGATCCCACTGATTCTCGAATGCTCGACCGTTCCTACAATAACATGGTCAATCGTTGGCGGAACGTGTGCGAATTCCAGTGTTTCAAGGCCTGCTTCAAGGATAGACCGGTAAGTTGTCAGTTTCATCGGCTCATCGCCAACCATTTCGACCATTTCATCGAAAAGCTGAATCACCGCATCCCATACTTGCTCTTGTTCTCTGCCTTTTTCAATCGCACCCTCTTCGTCATGCATCTCTCGCATACGTTCTAATCTCGAGGGTGCATCAATATCTTCCAGTAAAGTATAAGTAACTTCACAAAGCTCTCTTACCGTTGTGGCATGTCTGATTTCGTTATCAAATTTCTCCAAGGCAAACGTTACCTGTTTCCTATAGCGATTGATTCGTTCTTGAATCTCCAATTCCTTATTCGTTTGAGCTGCTTGGTCAAAGCCACGAAAACGTTGAAATATCCAGTCATCATCACTAAGCCAACGACTACGAGACCTAATTCCGTATTCAAGAATATAATTTTCAAGTTCATCGATGGCATCTTTCGTTAAAGGATAATTTCTATCACAGCTTGGAATAAAACCAGTTTTCAAAACACGAAACACTGGTTCATATCGCCAGTTTCCTTCCACTATTTCAAACACAGAACGTAGAAATTCGATCAAAGGATGATTGAGCATGGTTTGTTTTTCATCGATAAATACGGGTATATTATAATCTTTAAATATAGTTGCAATCAGGTCGTGATACGTGTCAGGTTGCCTTAAAAAAAGAGCTATGTCCCTATACCGATAATTCTTATCGCGAACAAGATGCAGTATTTCTTGTGCCACACCTTCAACTTCTGCTCTGGGATGTACTGCTTCAGCTAGCTTTATTGGTACTTGTCCTTGGTACGCTGGAGAAGGTGTTTCATTAAAGTGTTGTTCTAGATGTAAAAAGTAAGGACGCTCTTTAAATCGTCCATTTTCAGGCTGAAGTGTGATGGTCTCTTCTATATTTATATTGTTTTCTTGTGCAATCGATTGAAGGGTATGGTACGTTTCTGAGGTTTTATAAAACAAATCTAAATCGGATTTTTCCTCAGTTGGTTGATCAACAGTTAATAACACAGTCACTTGCTTACATTTTTTCATCAGCGTTTCAATCACCGATAACTCAATAGGTGTAAAATTGTGGAAACCATCTATATAAACTTCCGCATCATTTAAGAAGTCGGTGTCATTTATTTTTTCAGCGAGCAATTGAAGCTGGTCTTCACTATCAATATAGTTATCTTGTAATGACTGCATTAATTTTTCATAAATATAGATTAAATCTTCTAATTTGTTTGCTAAAGCCACCTCACCCGGTTCCTTATGTACATACTGGTTAAGATGGTCTTGTTGCAGGCGGAGTATCTCTGGAGTGATTTCGTATCGTTTAAATTCTGTAATTATATTTTCTAGTTGATCAAGAAAGCCTTGTTTTTCCATTGCTTTTTGAAAAACAAGCCAGTCCCCTTGTTTTTCTTCAATTATTTTTCTTAGAACCATTTGAATACCAACAGAGCTAATGAATTGTCGAACGGCTCCACCTGTTTCTTGTAATATTCGCCAAGCTAAACGTGAAAAACTGACAACTTGTGTACGTATACTTCCCTGAAGGTCTTGGTCTTTAAAAAGCGTATACTCTTGTTCAAACGTCATTTGGTCTGGTACTAAATAAAAAATTAGTGGGCCTTGCGGATTTGAAATTGACTTTTCTATTATTTCATCAATCGCACGACCACTCTTTCCCGTACCAGCCCGACCTAAAATAAATCGAACCCCCATACTCTTCCCTCCATTTATCATTTATTTTGTATATGTCCATTGATTAAATTTACGAAATACTGCAGCACAGTTGATAGAAACTGTGTGATATGTGTTTTCGCCTCGATCTATGCGCCGTCAACTCGATCTATGCGCTTTCGTCTCGGTATCATCCTGTGCGTAGAAGGCTGAGGTAGGAAGAATGAACTGCAATTCTTCTCAGCCCATGGAAAACAAAGTATTCTGCCGGAGCGATGGTAAAGCACATAACTATCATCAGAATGAGAAGGTACATCATTATCATTTTTAGTGCGCAGTTTATATGTAATGTGTACTGTGGTTCAAAATTTATAGATTAAAAAACTTCTATCTCAGATAAATTTTATCAAAGATAGAAGCTTTAATATAGTTATTTGCAGTATGGTTATGGCAGGGAAACGAGCACGTTTTTTTCAAATGGCCAGTATTTGACGTCGACTTTTCCGACAAGCTTATCTATAGTAACAAAGCCAAATGACCGGCTATCTAAGCTATTGGTTCGATTGTCCCCCATAACAAATAAACTATTTTCAGGCACTTCTTGTTTTCCTGTTACTTCTTGTAAATTAAAATCTTCGGTATACAAAGAGTCGTCATGATTTTGTTTATATGTTTCAAGATATTCCTCTTCTATAAATTCCCCATTGATATATAACTTATCATTTTTATATTCTATTTCATCACCAGGCAGGCCGATGACCCGTTTAACATAATCTTCCTTCTCACTTTTATGAAAAACTACAACATCAAAACGATCAACTTTCTTCAAATCATATGCAACTTTATTAACCATTAACATATTGCCATCATGCAGAGTTGGTTCCATAGACTCTCCGTCCACAACATAGCTCACGAAAATCAGAGGGAGTATAATCGATAGGATCAGCATCCCGATAAGAACAGTTGTAATGAAACCATGATGTTTCAGTCTTTTCATATCCATTTCCTCCAAGGTACGAATTTAGAAGGGATTCAAATTAAATCTCTTATTTTGAAAACTTGCTTATATTCCAATCATACCCTGTTAGAATCTTTTTTAACCTCCGCTAATGACTGATACTCTTTTTCCAATGATTTTTTATGCAGCTTTCTTTCAATGTATTTACCAACAATCCAGAATAAACCAACCCCTATACCTACTAGAATAGTCTTAACCGGGTTCTTTGCAAAAGAAACAATACTGGCACCAATATAAGCAACTGAAAATACCATGACTGCTTTACCCAAAAAGGTAGCTAAAACAAACTGGTACGTGTTGATTCTTGATAATCCTGCGACAACATTGATTACCGAAGACGGAGAAAATGGAAAACATAATAAAAGAAATAAAGGCCCAAAGCCGTGTTTTTCTACCCAACCTGTCACTTTGTGCACCTGTTTGTTTTTTCGAATTTTAATGAATATACGCTTGTCCCCAAGCCGACGGATAATCATAAACAATAAGACTGAACCTATACTTGTTCCAATCCACGAATATAAAAATCCCTTTAACAACCCATATGCAGCACTATTGGCGATAATAATAACAAGTAATGGTAAAAAAGGAAGAAAGGCTTCAATGAATGGTAAGGCAATGCCGGGAATAGGCCCTAATTTTTCGTAATTACTCAGTAATTCCAAGATATAATCATCTAGCTGTTCATTTTTAATAATAAATTTCCATTCGCTCAAGATGTTAAGCACATACATTAGCTAAACTCCTCATTCTTTATGTAATACTGGTAAAGATGTCTTAACGTAGCTGGTTCATCGTATTTATAGATAGTTTCCCCTCAGCCCTAGGGTTTTAATCTAAATTAATTAAAGTAAGTTCAAACTACGTCAGTATATATTTAACCTCTTTCTCTTCATTCTTTTGTTTTTCAATGTATTTTTTTTAAGATTTAGCATATAATTAGAACAAGCGTTCTAGTTAGGAGGAGTTTACTTTGCGTTATCTGACAGAGATGGAATTAAAGGTTGCTTCACGTTTTCTTTTTTTATCAATGGCTATAGTTGTCATTAAGCAGGATGTAAAACATGTCCAAAATGGTGCCTTTAAAATTAAAGATCCATATATAAATCTCTTGAATCAAATGATTTCCGAGGCAACAAACGAGCGCAGAAAGTTGAGAAAAATGATGGAAGATAAAAAAATCCAAGTTGTTTCGTTAGGTAAAAATGATACTTTTTCATCATACCTTTTTGTGTGCCAAGGACGAGAAGAAAAGCGAAATTATTTTAACCCTGCTATCCGTAAAAAAGTAGAAACTATTATTCAAGAATTTGTGCAAAAGGCTCCGCCACTCTGTCAGCCGCCTGTGGTCTCAGATGACTAATACGCTTATCAAGTAAAAAACGAAATTGAGCTGTACGATGGAGTTGATTCTGGATCGAACCAAAGGACACTTGAATTGGAAGTTTGCGACCATTATTAAACACAATTTCAGTAAAGTTATCTTTTAAGTTATTTACCTGCGCAACATGAGAATGTGCAATCCAAGAACATCTTGGATTAACAGGTGAAGTTGTAGGGAAAAAATACATACCGTTTGAAGGATCGATTGAAATTGGAGCTTTATGGGTAATTCTACATACATTAAAGGTGCCCTCTTGTCTACCCTTCAAGCTGCTTCCAAAAAACCTGCATGATTGATCAATCACTTTACTAGGGGAATTATCAACATAATAGTCATCACTTTCTTCAAGTATCCATGCACCGGTATGACCACGCTCATCACAGTGCACAAGAACCGCCATTGTTTGGGGAGTAATCTCATAAGTTGGGGAGTTAAATTTATTATTCATTTCTCTTCATCCTTTCGACTTAAAATGAAAAGAAAGAGGTTATTTATTAATTTAACAGATTTTCTTTTAAAAAGATAGTAAAATCTAAAATTTTTTGTTTATTTTGTCTCTTTTTGAGATAAAATAGCTTTTTTACATCAATTTCTCCTGTCCTAAAAGCAGAAAAACTTGGCAGATACACAACCAAGTTCTTCCCCATCATTCCATTTATTTATCCTTGACTAAATCTTTAAGTTGACGTCTTAATATTTTTCCTGTCGTGTTTTTTGGTAATTCTTCTAGAAATTCAATTTTTGTTGGAATCTTGTATTTTGCTAAATGACCTTTACAGAATTCTAGTAAATCTTTTTCGGTTAAGTCAGGATCTTTTGTAACGACAAAACTTATCACCGCTTCACCAGCTTCTGAATGCGGCGTCCCAATGACAGCTACTTCAGCAACACCAGGATGCTCATAGAGAACTTCTTCTATTTCTCTTGGATAAACATTATAGCCACCTACGATAATCATATCATTTTTACGATCAACGATATAAAAATAACCTTCATCATCCTCACGGGCCATATCCCCCGTATAAAGCCATCCATCTTTCAGAGTCATAGCTGTTTCTTCTGGCATGTTATAATAACCCTTCATCACATTCGGCCCTTGAACGATAAGTTCACCTACTTCACCGACAGGAACTTCTTCACCAAATTCATCAACGACTTTGTTCTCCACATTCACAATGCTTCTACCAATGGATCCTGGCTTTCTCGGTCGATCAAGTGGGTTGAAACACGTTACAGGTGAAGCTTCAGATAAACCAAATCCTTCAGAAACGATGACATCGAAATACTGCTCGAAGTTTTTCAGAAGAGCTACTGGCATAGCTGATCCTCCGGAAATACAGAAACGAATATCTTTGAAATCTTCCTTAGTTCCTTTTCCACTTTGTAATAAATAATTATACATTGTTGGTACACCTGCAAAAATAGTCGCGTGATATTCTTTTGCAAGACGGAATACTTCTTGAGGTGAGAACTTTGGCATAATTAAAATGGTTCCACCATTCATTAATGGTGCATTTAAAGAAACTGTTAAGCAGAATACATGGAACATCGGCAATGCTGCAATCACTCGGTCACCGCCGTTAATTTCAAGATAATCAGCTGTATCTTTAGCATTCGAATATAAGTTTTTGTGAGTCAGCATAGCTCCTTTTGGTTTTCCAGTTGTGCCTGAAGTATACAAAATTAGCGCTATATCTTCTTTATTTAACGAAGGTCCTTTATAATCTAAAGTCCCCTCTTCAACTAATTTAGTAAACGATTTCATTTTCGGAGTAGAAATATTTTCATTAGTTTCGCTATCTGTCTCACAGGATATGTAATGAGTGACATTTGGCAATTGATCATCAATCGCGACCATCATCTCCATTAACACATCCATAGTGATAATACCTTTGACATCCCCATTTCTTAAAATATAAGTCATTTCGTGAGGAGTATAAAGAGGGTTAATCGGAATAACGGTAGCCCCCATTCGTAAAGCCCCATATAATCCAATAATATAATACGGACTATTACCCACAATCAGTGCAAGGTGATCACCTTTTTTATACCCAAGTTGTTCTAATTGTGATGCAAATTTAACAACTGCCCCCTCTAACTCCATATAACTAGTTTCTTTGTCATCAAAAATATAAGCAGTTTTTGTAGGATGGTTTTTAGCTGTTATAGATAATTGATCACTTAAATTCACGTACAAATCCCCCTTTGTTACAATGCAAAATGAATGAATAGTCATTCATTTCATTGTGAAATCTCTTTAATTATAAAATACTCAAAATATTATTTCAAGAGAAAGCGGTATCAATCAAGAAAAGACTTGTTTGAATAAAAAGAAAAGGACTCTCCTAAGACTTTTTGCAAAGTGTTTCAAGTCCTAGAATGCAGCCCTTTTATAAAACTCTATTATACTTATTTATAAAGCGATATCATACCTACCGTTTGCTGGGCAGGCTTATTTCAAAAAATTAATAAATTAAGTTAATGAGATCTTCTTCCGTTATTTTACCTAGGTAATAAGGAACATCAATATCCCTGAGTGCTTCTTCAATTGCTTTTCTTTCGTGACGGACACCTGTCAGTTTATTCTCAAGGACACTAACATCACCAAGGCCAAAGAAGTCGCCGTAAATGATACAGTTTTCAATGATACCTTTTTTAACATCGAGACGTACGTCTAAAAGACCAGAAGCAAATTTATGAGATTGTTGTACGTTAAATTTCGGAGATTTACCATAGTTCCATTCCCACTTTTGATAACGGTTTTCAGATATTTTATGGACGTTTTCCCAATCTTCGTCTGTTAATTCATATTGAGGCACATCTTTAACATCTTCTACGTCAAAAACGTATTTTAAAATAAGTTCTTTAAATGTTTCAATTGTGATTTTTTCATCTAGGAATTCTGAGATATTAGCAACTCGGCTACGAATTGACTTAATACCTTTTGATTCAATTTTTGCTTTATTGACATTTAAAGCTTTTACAACTTCTTCAATTTCGGAGTCGAGCATTAATGTCCCATGGCTGAACATTCGCCCTTTAGTGGAATACATGGCATTCCCTGATATCTTACGTCCTTCAACAACGAGGTCGTTTCTTCCTTCCAATTTTGCAGGTACACCTAATTCATTTAATACGTCAACAAGAGGCTTGGTGAATTTAGCAAAGTTATGGAAGCTATCCCCATCATCTTTAGTAATAAAACTGAAATTTAAATTTTCTAAATCGTGATAAACAGCTCCACCACCTGACAGGCGGCGTACAACTTTAATGCCTTTCTTATCCACATATTCTGTATTAATCTCTTCCACAGTATTTTGGTTTCGCCCAATGATAATGGAAGGCTCGTTTACATAAAATAATAAATATGTATCTTTTTCACCGAAATTCTCTAACATATATTCTTCTAGAGCTAAATTAATTCTTGGATCAGTAATTCCTTTGTTATCAATAAATTTCATATTCTATTTTCCTCCTATATCGTTTCTCCTAGTTCATACATATTTATTTTAATGCAATTAGTGAGGACATTCAAAAGATAGGTTTTACCCGCAATCTACTCACCCCAGACTAACCCAGTTTTTGCTAGTCGAATTTTGCCTTTATAATAGTAACTTGCTTCTTCTATCAATTGTTCCCTGTTCCCGTATTGAGGTAAATGACTTAATAAAAGTTCTTTCACTTCGGCCTCTTTGGCGATTTTTCCTCCCTCTTCACTTGTCATATGGCCCGCACCACTTCCGTCTTGTTCTGCATAAAAATTGCAATCTGTTATTAAAAGATCTGCCCCCTTACTAAATTCAATCCAACTGTCTTGGTAACTTGTATCAGCTGTATATACAATTGATTTTTGGCCATCTGAAACTCGCATGCCATAACAAGATACAGGATGCTTCGTTTTTAAAAAGGAAATAGAAAATGGACCTATATTTAAAGTTGCATGGGGATCATAAGGCACGCCCTCTGTAAAGTCATGCGTTAGTTTTGAAAACCCAGTTTCGTCCTCCATATGTCCATATATCGGTAAGATTTCATCCACGTCTTTTAGATAGGACTGAGTCAACCATGCATACTGTAAGACACCAATGTCAGCTATGTGGTCCGCGTGATAGTGGGAAACAATTACGGCATCAATGTCCATGACATGTTTATATTGTTGTAGCGTGGATAATGCACCACTTCCCACGTCAATTAATAAATTAAAATCGTCCTTTTCAACTAGATATGCTGATGTGGCTTCTCCCGGCGCCGGGTATCCACCCCAGCAACCAATTACAGTTAATTTCATTGTAAACACCTCATTTTGATTTTTGGGTATTCGGAATATAGTGTGGAAAGTTTAATATTAAAAAAGCGTCGTTCATGCAATATACTCGCTTTCCGTGGGCAAAGAAGAATTGGGGTTCATTCTTCTTTGCGGCTGAGCCTCCTCGAGCTATCACTCGAAGTCACTGAAAAAGTCCTCCAAATTGTTCCGGTACCACATTTCGGCTGGTGCATCTGTTTTATCCTCCCTGGATTTTTTCTTGAATCGTATTCCAGGGAGGGTAGCTGCTTTACCCTATCTGGATTTACGTTGCTAACCAGGCGTATAAGCTTTCGTGTCGGCTAGCTTATACGACCAGCCCCTCGAGGTCTTAAGCATTAAATCTACGTGGCAAAAGACCGCCACTACGGTTTTCTGCTTAAGCTTGTCGGGGCTAATCGGTCGTATAAGCTTTTGATAATATGTTGTAACACAGCATTGACTTGTTGCATACTGTTATAGTACAATGCTTCTTAAGCATAGGGGAAAGGGGATATAAATGATAAACGTTCTTGAGTTTTTCCGTAATTTGCCTGATAAGATTTGTCGTCACTGTGGTCATCCTATGGTTGAAAAGGCCGATTGTTATGGGAATATTTGCGATGAATGTGATCACCCTGCTAGATAATTTAATAGAAAAATGGATTCGCTATAAAGACAGAATAGCGATGTAACAATTTTACTTTGTATTATAACACGTTAATAATTTTCTAATCACAGCTATCCCAAATAGCTGTTTTTTTCTTTGAAAAGAAGTGCTCTTTTAAAATTTATTGAAAAATCGTATCATTTTGATTCATTTTATACTATAATTATTTAGAGTAACGAAGTAGTTTTAGAAAGGGGTTATTTGTATGACTGAAAGACTGAAGCGCTCTGAGGTTCCTGTGGAGCAAACTTGGGATTTATCAGATTTATTTACTTCCCACAACAAATGGGAAAACGAATTGCAATCCATTCAAAACGATGTTCAAGAAGTGACGAAATTCAGAGGTAAGTTGGGTGAGGATGCAGAGACACTTTTAAATTGTTTAACAACGCTCGCCGACTTTCAAAAGAGAGTCATTCGTGTCGCAACTTATGCTAGTCTGCGTTCAAATGCTGATGGATCCGATCCAGAGAACCAGCGTGACTCTGCTAAAGTTGCCTCGGCACTTGCATCAATTGGAGCAAAACTCTCATTTATCGAATCAGAATTATTAACTATTTCAAGTGATACATTAAAGCAATTCATGAGTGAGAATACAAAGTTAAGAACGTATGAAAAGATGCTTGACGATATTTTAGAGAAAAAACCTTATACTCTTTCTCCTGAAATCGAAGAAACCTTAGCTGCATTAAGTGAAGTTCATGACGCACCGATGATGATATATGAACGAAGCAAGTCTGCAGATATGCAATTTAATCCAATTCATGATAATGATGGTCAAGAGTATCCTATGTCATTTGCTTTATATGAGGATCGGTATGAACTATCGCCTAATACGCCACTCAGAAGAAAGGCATTCGATTCATTTGTTCATACACTGAATCAATATAAAAATACATATGCAGCAACATATGCAACCGAAGTGACAAAACAAGTCACAATGGCGCGTCTTCGTAACTACGATTCTGTGATTGATATGTTACTGCACCCTCAACAAGTGACTAAAACGATGTATGAAAATCAACTTAACATTATTCAAGAAGAATTAGCACCACATATGAGAAAGTATGCAAAATTATTAAAGGATCAACTTGGTGTTGATGAACTAAAATTTTGTGACTTACAAGCACCATTAGATCCCGAATTCAACCCTAAAACGACCTTTGAAGAGGCAAAATCTACTATTCTGGATGCTTTAAAAGTGATGGGCCCGGAATATAGTGAGATTATGAAAAAAGGTTTAAATGAACGTTGGGTAGACTACGCCGATAACATTGGAAAATCTACAGGAGCATTTTGCTCTAGTCCATATGGTGTTCATCCATATATTTTAATCACATGGACAGATACAATGCGTGGTGCTTTTGTGTTGGCGCATGAACTTGGACATGCTGGACATTTTTATTTGGCAGGCAAGAATCAAGAACTTGTTAATACACGTCCGTCAACTTATTTTGTAGAAGCACCGTCAACAATGAATGAGATGCTTCTCGCTAATCATTTGCTCGAAAAGACGGACGATAAAAGAATGAAACGCTGGGTCATTAGCCAATTACTCGGAACTTATTATCACAACTTTGTAACTCATTTACTTGAGGGTGAATATCAACGACGCATCTATGCGTTAGCGGAAAAGGGAGTTCCTTTAACAGCCAGCGTCTTGTCTGAACAAAAGAAAGAAGCATTGGAAAATTTCTGGGGTAATACCGTCACTATTGACGAAGGAGCAAGCTTGACATGGATGCGCCAACCTCACTACTATATGGGATTATATCCATATACGTATTCGGCTGGGCTCACTGTTTCAACAGCTATGTCTCAGCAAATCCTCAAAGAAGGTCAACCTGCCGTTGATCGTTGGTTAGAAGTGCTTAAAGCTGGTGGCACTTTGAAACCATTAGATCTAATTAAAAAAGCTGGTATAGATATGTCAAAACCAGATACCATCAAGGCAGCAGTCGCCCATGTAGGCTCGTTAATTGATGAGTTAGTAAAAAGTTATAATTAAAAATCAGAGGCTAAATCAATTAAGATTTAGCCCCTTTTTTTGCCTTAAAATAGTTTATTGATTTGATATACACATCTATGGTTAGAATGACAACTCAACAGCTTCTGAATGCTTACCTTCCAGTTTTGTTAGTGGATCATAAGGCACGACGTAATAAGAGTTAGTCTGAAGTAAAGAAAGCCCTGTAATCGTATAACTATTTTGCCCCTCGACTTCCCCAATCCTCTCATCAATCCCAGACTTTTGTTTATAAATTCGATAAACTACTCGCTCATCATCAGAGCCCGTCCACGTTAATTCACCTTTCATTAAAGAGTTTCCTCCAAGTCCAACCTTGCCTTGAACATCTGAAATAACCGGTAATTGGATTGGATCAGGTAAAGCTTGAACGTTTTCTGGCCTCTTAAAATCATCACCCAATGCAAGATTGCCCTTTAACTCAGTCAGTATGTCTTTTGTAAGTCGAGTCGGATATGCACTTCCCCCTGTTAGATAATGATCTTTATCGGATGTATCGTATCCCATCCACATTGCTGTAACCATGTTAGGCGTATAACCTACAAACCAAGCATCCTTATTTTCCCCGTCAACTAATGGATGCTGAGTTGTTCCTGTTTTCCCAGCTAAATTACCTGCATAATCTCCTGCACTTGCTGTCCCATATTTAGCGGTGTAAGACAACATTTCAGTCATATTCCAAGCAACTTGTGATGAAAAGACATCGGTTGTTTGCCTGTCCTCTTGGTCAATCCGTTGATCATCCGAGTTGTATATTTCATTAATTGTTGATGATTCGACAATAGTTCCATTATTCGCGAAAGCACTGTAAGCATCAACCATATTAAATGGCGTTACTCCTTCATCCAAACCACCTAATGCGATGGCCAAGCCGTCGTCTGGAATGTCCATCCCCATTTTTTCTAAATACTCTTTTGAATAATCTATTCCTATTTGATCCAACATCCAAGTCGACGATGTGTTCTTAGACTTCACTAGAGCAGAATAAAGCGAAACAATATTATCATATTCCTGATTTGCATTCTTCACACCATAAGTCTCGCTGTCTACCTGGCGATCAGGCAAAAGAGAATAAGGTTTATAATCTCCTGTCATTAGAGCAGGTCCATATACAGCAATGGGTTTAAAAGTTGAACCTGGCTGTCGATTAACATTTAGTCGATTCAACTCCCCTAAATGGTAATCCCTTCCACCAATAGCCACTTTTATCTCCCCAGTTTTTGGTTCTTTCATAATAAAAGCACCTTCTACACCTTCCGTATTACCCGGGAAATAGTTATCATCTTGAAAACGTGTATACACGGCTTGTTGAGCATTTTTATCCATATTTACAACAATGCGATAACCTCCACTTTGTAAATCAGCAACAGTTAAATTGTACTTTTCAGCCGCTTCTTTCATAACCAGATCAACATAACTGTCAACCCAAGGTCTTTCTTCTTGTTTACTAACCTCTATACTAAGTGGCTTAGCTTCCGCTTCCTGCAACTCATCTGTTGTGATTTTTTCTTGTTTTTCCATGACTTTTAAAACTGTATTCCTTCGTTCAATCGACTTATCAGGGTGATTAATTGGTGAATAGCCATTAGGAGCCTTTGCTAAGCCTGCAAGCAGCGCGCCTTCTTCTAACGTCAGTTCTTTTGCTGGTTTTGAAAAAAACTTTTGTGAGGCTGTTTCAATACCATAAACACCACTGCCAAAATAAATTTTATTTAAATACAGCTCTAAAATCTCATCCTTGCTATAATGTCTTTCTAAATAGATCGCAGCCATGACCTCTTTAGTTTTTCGTAGCCATGTTTTATCATTAGTTAAAAATAGATTTTTTGCCAATTGCTGCGTAATTGTGCTTCCACCTTCCGCCTTGCTGCCAGTCATAATATCTCGATAAACAGCTCTAAATATAGATTGATAATCGATTCCATCATGTTGATAAAAACGTCTATCTTCTACGGCAATATAGGCATCAATGACATATTCTGGTATATCGTCTAATCCGATAAGTGTCCTATTTTCTTGATACAATTGTCCGACCATGTCCCCTTCTGTTGTGACGAGTGTCGTAGTTGCATCTAATGTCAACTCTTCTTTATCGACAATAAAGACACCACCGAAATAAATAATCATATATCCTAAGGCACTCATACATATTATGATCGTAATGAACAGTATGAGCAGCTTGTCTTTTAATGATAGTAAAGGAACTCGATGACGATCCATGCGTGTTTCCATATATTCACCTCGCGTTAAATCTATTCCATTATACGACATTTTTCTACATGGATGAATGGATATACACAGAATGGTAATAAAAAACATCTAAAGGATGGCTAGTGTCATTGAAATTCGGGTATTATACAGAGAAAGGTGATTTTAAAAGGAGAGTTTCTAATGAACGCTCACATGACTAATGGAACGGTTGACTTTTTATTCAAACTTACTGAGAAACATGTCCAACTGACAATTTATTTAATGGTTGGTGACTCTAGCACTCTAGCATATTATGAAGATGATAAGAAAAGTATCTTTGCTGCTGGGAGGAGCTATGATATTCTTTTAAATTCAGGTGACATCCAGGAAAAAGGATATATTGCCATGAATAATATTCCGGTAGCCGACGAAGCTAAACCCATTTTTGAAACAAGTTTTAATAAAATACAGCAAAACTTAGATTCGGTAAAAGGCTTCCAAGCGTTTCGCCTATTAAAGCCTTTAGATGGAAATACATACATCATCTTAACGCAATGGGCATCAGAAAAGGATTATGAAGCTTGGAAAAACTCTGATGCATTCTCCAATGCACAAGAAGCCTTTACTGCTAAACAGCCGGCGTATTTTATGGAACAACCGTTTTTAAACACTTATACTATGTATGATCTAGATGATGATGATAATATATAATTCTTATAACTAAAATAAAAACAGGCTAGTCCAATGGTATAATCCATCAAACTAGCCTGTTACTTAATCAATCACATATTCATTGAAAAATGCCTGAAATTCCTCTTCTGTTCGTTCCCCTATTATACGAGCGACCTCTTCGGAATCATCATAATGAACGAGTGTCGGGGTTTTTTCTATATTCCAATTATCCCACTCCGCAGGGAATTCAAGTAAATTCAACTTAACGACATCGATATCTAAGTCTTCAGTTACGGGAACAAGGACAGGGGTTGTATTTTGACAATGGATGCATTCAGGACTATAAAAATAAACCGTCACTGGTTCACCGCTCTCGACCTCTTCTTTAAGTTCCTCTGGCATAATTTGATTATTGTATAGAGGATCATCCAATTGAGCAATTGTTGACTGTTCTAACTTTTTATCTCCATATGGATTTTCATTATTTTCGATAGTTTGCTTGTTCTTATAATCATTTATAAAATATAGCGCTCCGAATAATACAACAATCGCACCAATGATAATAATCATTTTATTTCTCATTTATGTAATGCCTCCCTACCTTACATGTTTTAAATTAGTATGTGAATAACGAATATAACGATAAATGCCACACCCGCTAAAAAGGGTATTGTTATAAATCCTAGGTAATTTATATATTCTGTATTACATGGAATAATCCCACACGTATCTCCAGCCTGTTGGAGTGCTGGCCATTTTTGAAGTAAATAATGATAAGCTGATATAAACATGCCAATGCCACTTAAAATCAAACCCGGTAATGCTATTTTTATATCTCTTTTTAATAAGGCAATACCATATATAATAACTAAAGGATACATAAAAATTCGCTGGATCCAACAAAGTTCACATGGTACATAACCTTTTATCTCAGAAAAATACAAACTACCAGCAACAGCCAGTAAAGCTTGTATCCAAATCAACAACATAAGATTCTCAGTTTGACTTTGTTTTTGCATATAAACGTTCCCCTTTTTAATAATCTATTTAATTATACATCATCCATATAAAAAAACAAAAAAAGAGAGATTATAAATTACCCTTCCCCCTCTAATAGTTGATTTCTATGGGCATATACCGCTGCTTGTGTACGATCACTCACCTCAAGTTTAGATAATATATGGCTAACATGTGTTTTAACTGTTTTGATTCCAATATATAACTTTTCACCTATCTCCTGGTTTGTCATCCCGTTACCTATACAGATAAGAACTTCAAACTCACGATCTGTTAAGTCTGTATGAAGCTTTTTCTCCTCTTTTTTAAAGCCAGCCATCATTTTCCTACCTTGGGTTCAATAACATTTTCACCTTGTATTGACTTTTTTATAGCAGTAATAATTTCATCTCCGGAAGACGTCTTCAACATATAACTAAACGCCCCAGCTTCTATCGCAGGAAATACTTGTTCATCATCATAATAACTCGTCAAAATAATAATTTTGCATTCTGGATAATTTTCCATTACTCTTTGTGTCGCTTCAATTCCATTACCGTTTTCCATAATTAGATCCATTAGAACAACATCGGGTTTTTCTTTTATAATTAAATCGGCTCCTTCGTTCCCACTTGAAGCCTGCCCTACCACATTAATTTCCTGATCTGTTTGTAGATAAGCGATTATCCCCTTACGCACGATATCGTGATCATCGACAACAATAACTCGGATCATGATCTTCTCCTCCTCTTTAAAAATGAGACTTTTATAACTTTGTTTTATCTAACAGCCCCTCGAGGTTTTAAGCATTAAATCTACGTGGCAAAAATCACCACTACGATCTTCTGCTTAAACTTGTCAGGGCTAAACGTGCGCTTGAGCTTTTGTTCCGTCTAGCTGAAGCGCACAGCCCCTCGAGGTTTTAAGCATTAAATCTACGTGGCAAAAATCGCCACTACGATTTTCTGCTTAAACTTGTCGGGGCTAAGCGTGCGCTTGAGCTTTTGTTCCGTCTAGCTGAAGCGCACAGCCCCTCGAGGTTTTAAGCATTAAATCTACGTGGCAAAAATCGCCACTACGATTTTCTGCTTAAACTTGTCGGGGCTAAGCGTGCGCTTGAGCTTTTGTTTTTTGATAAGGTATTTTTATGTCAATGTATGTGCCTTCGTCTTTATTGGATCTTACGATGAACGTTCCACCGATTTCCTCGCTCCGTTCTTGCATTGTTTTTAAACCGTAAGATGCTTTTTTGTTGGTATTGTTTTTGATATCGAATCCTTTTCCATTATCAGCAATATGTATTAAAACTTCCTTGTCTTTTTGAACAATAGCCAACTTTACTTCCGAAGCAAATGCATGGCGTAGAATGTTAGAAAATGCTTCTTGGACGATTCTGAAAATATGCTCTTCAATCATCTCAGATAATGTAAGATCTGAATCTATTGTCACTTGAAAATCTATTTGGCATTTTTGCTTTAATTCTTCAATTAATTTATGTATCCCTTTAACAAGTGGATCACCTGATAAATATACTGGGCGAAGATGAAGGAGAAGCGCCCGCATTTCCGCTTGAGAATAAAGAGCAGCTTGTGCGACTTCGGTCATCTGTTCTTTTGCTAAGCTGGGATTAATATCAATTTGTTTTACTGCAGCTTCAGAAAGCATAGTTAACGCAAAAAGTTGCTGACTAATTGCGTCGTGTAAATCTCTTGCTAATCGTTGCCTTTCTTCAATAACAGCTGATTTATGAGCCGTTTTAGCTAGTTCTGACTTTTCATCAGCCATCCGTTGAAGTGATTTAACTTGATTCTGCAATTTTCCTCCTAACTCATTCATTTCATTTCCAATGCGAGCCAGCTCATCTTTTTCGTTAACATATACGCGAGAATCGTAATTTCCATTCGAAAATTGAGTAATTAATACGGATAAATAATCTAGCTTTTCTCGCATATCACCACTTGATTTAAAACCGACATAAAAAGATATGAACATGGCTAAGCCTATATATAATAAAATAAATAAAAATATACTCTGCACAGATAGCCATTTTGGGTCAAGTACCACATGGATGGTAAGTAAAATAGAGAGTAGAGTAACCGTGGTCAGGAACAACCCATACAAATGAGAGCGAATATAACGATACCGAATACTATTAAATTTCTTGTTCATCACCATCGCCCCCTATTTGATCAATCCGAACAGATCCTGCTTTTAACTTTAAAGTAAAATTTACTTTACGAATAGCCTCATCATAATTTGCTGTTTTAAATGATAAAGAACGATTTATTCCGTCAACAGATTGTCCTACAATATCAATATCCCCTGCTCTTACAGATGCCTCTACATTAAAGTCCACATTTTCAGGCATTAAAATATGAACATCTCCAGCTAATGCACTAATCGTTATGGGAGTTTCTTTTTCAGGGATAAAAGCCTTTGTGAAATCGAAATAAAAATCTCCTGCCAAATTAGTTAAATAAAGTGGTTCAACTTTCCAGTTAGGCTGATTATACTCATAATCCCCTATTGAAAAATTTGAGTTTTTATAGAACTTTTTATACTTATGCTTATCTTTATCTTTTGGATTGATTACTACTGTCGGACCAAATGAATGACGGAAAAACGTAAATCCCAAGTACACAATTAATAATGGCCAGAGCTTTCCAATATCACTAAATTTAAATACAATCAAATCGACACGATCTAACATTAATAGACTACCGAATATTAAAAAGAAAGATCCTAAAAGCCAACTGCCACCTTTATATTTCATTCGATCGATTATTAATTTAAATCCATAAAAAATAAATATAATAGGATATATTAAGTTCCAAGCATTTTTCACGTTAAATGTAGCTATACCAATATTTTCTAGTATTAAAACTACTCCAACAGCAATTAGTATAGTTGCTAATAAAAAACGAAAAAAGCCACCTCTCATGTTCCTGCCTCCTCGCTGTATCTATTTCTGTATTACTTCATTTGATAATTTCATTGTACCAAGAAATTGAGTTCAAAGAGAACAACCTTTAGATTGGTTCTTTCTCAGCCTTAAGACTGAGATCTGTGTTTATTAATCATCATGTCTAGGTTAATTAGGGCGAGCAAGCATCCGAAACCTATTGAAAACCCTGCTAAAATATCAGTTAAGTAATGAACATTAATAACGTACCTGCTTAAACCAATCATCAAGATTAAAAGTGCAAAAATCACTTGGATGGCAACTTTAATTTTATTTGATTTTACCTTCTTACATATAAAGTAAACGAGCAAACCATAACAGACAATCGTTATCATTGAGTGGCCTGAGGGAAAGCTGTAACCCTCGGCATTAGCCTCCACCCAAATACTCGGCCTTTCTCTCGCTATGACTGTTTTGATTAATTTATTGAATAAATGGGTCACTAACGTTCCGCCACCTAAAATGAGTGCCGGGATCCAGTCTCTAAAAATAACCCATACCAGGAGTGAGCTCACAATTGTAAATGGAATTAGAAAAGATTTTGACCCAAGATCTGTAACTGCTCTAAAAATATAGTATAGATTTGTTTCATTTAAAGTTGCAACAAACGCTCGTGTCCATTGGTCGATATATGGCAATTCTCCATTGACAATCTTTATTGACCAAATGACAAGCAAGAATAAGACAAAAGTAGATAGTATGTAATTAAATTTTTTAGGTATTGCAATCTCCCCCTTTAGTTATTACAGCAAATAGTCATTTTTAAAGTTTGTTATAATCATACCTTATATTTGGTTTTAAAAAAATAGGATAGGGAATTATATAATAGTGGTTAGCTTTACGATATGAAAGGATTGATAAATATGGATGATAAAAAGAAAGATCTTCTTGATGGATTAAATGAGGACTTATCACATGAATATGGAGCCGTAGTTCAATATACTTACAGTGCTGCTGTTGTTTCAGGTCCATATCGCGCTTCTTTAAAACCTGCTTTCGAAGATGAAATTGAAGATGAATTAGGACATGCTCTTTATCTTTCAGAAAAAATTAAAGCACTAGGTGGCACACCGACTGTAGAAGTGGCCAAGAATCCACAGCCTACAGAAGTCGATGAATTGCTAAAAGCTGCCTTACAAGCTGAAAAAGATACAATTGAGCGCTACGAAAAACGCAAAGAACAAGCTGAAGAACTAGGTTACACCGCACTCGTTGTTAAGTTAGAAGATATCATAGCAGATGAAACAGGACATAAAGAAGAACTCGAACGATTACTTGGAAAATAATCTTAAAAGCATTTCAAAGACACTTTATTAACCTAAAGTGTCTTTTTTACTTCCACAATACATCCCAAAATGTCTTCACATAATACATAAACTGCAACACAGTTTTAAAAAAATTTCCTTCCAGTCCTACTAAAGTAAGAGATAATTCGAGCGCTGCGGAAAAAACGCTACGCTTTCCGTGGGCGGCTGATGAGCCTCCTCGAGCTACGCTCTCCGGGGTCTCATCTAGGCCTCAGCTCCCACTGGAGTCTCCGCATTTTTTCCTACGCTGATTTCAGCGTAATATCATTGTACAAATTTGCCTTATAATAGCATTAAATAACTTTAATAGTCTGGGTGAGCGCAGGGCGGTGACTCCTGCGGGAAAAGCACGAGTCTGAAGACCCCGCAGAGTGGTTTTCTCGAGGAGGCTGAAGCCGTGCCCGCGGAAAGCATCCGCCCGGAGCGATCCCAGACGGTCATGATTACGCTTGCGTTGAAAATAGCTCATTAGTTACTGCACATTTTATATCTACTGTGTAAGATTAACTGTATAAAAATGAGGTTACAACTACAGCATAAAAACTTCGATAAGTATATACTTTATGTTCTGAATCTTCCCTAAAGAAGCCTTTAAATGTTATAATTATTCAAAACATATAGGGAGGTTTTTGGGTGATTCAAGAAATTTTTCAAGCAATTGATGACTCGTATCAAGACATGGTGGATATACGGAGATACCTCCATCAATATCCCGAGTTGTCATTCCAAGAATATAAAACTGCTAAATACATTGCTGAATTTTATGAAGAATTAGGGATTCCTTATAAAAAGAACGTAGGTGGAAATGGGGTCGTCGCCACTTTAAAAGGTGGAAAACCAGGTAAGACAATTGCACTAAGAGCTGACTTTGATGCTCTTCCAATCCAAGATGAAAAAGATGTTCCTTATAAATCAAAGGTAGATGGTGTGATGCATGCCTGTGGTCATGATGGGCATACAGCCACACTCTTAACTCTCGCAAAAGTCATGAAAAATTACCAAGAAAGTCTTCCTGGCACAATCGTTTTTCTTCACCAACATGCAGAGGAATATGCTCCCGGCGGTGCGAAACCAATGATTGAAGCCGGAGCAATTGATGACGTGGATGCTGTATTCGGTACTCACCTATGGGCAACCACGCCATTAGGTGTATTAGAAACATCAACCGATGTATTTATGGCAGGGACTGATAGGTTTAAACTTACTATCCAAGGGCAAGGTGGGCATGGCGCTTATCCGCACGAGACAAAAGATTCAATTGTGATTGGTGCGCAAATAGTCAGCCAGCTTCAACAAATTATCAGCAGACGAATCGACCCACTTAAAACGGCAGTTGTAACAGTTGGTGCATTTGAAGCAGGTGAAGCATTTAATATTATCGCCGATCAAGCAAAGATTCTTGGAACGGTTCGTTACTTAGAAAAAGATGTTCAAGACACAGTCATTAAAGAGATGGAAAGAATAATTGAGGGTGTATGTTTGTCAGCCAATGTGACTTACGACTTTGATTATTTTAAAGGGTATCCACCTTTAATAAATCATGCGGAAGACGCCGAACTCGTTTTAGAAGCAAGTGAGAATATCGAAGAAATAGAAAAAAGAGAAAACATCATTCCCGTTATGGGTGGAGAGGATTTTGCCTATTATACCCAAAAGAAACCCGGGGCTTATTTTTTTACAGGCGCTCAAAAAAAAGGAAATCTTTACCCCCACCATCATCCTAAATTTGACATTGATGAGCGTGCATTACCTATTGCCGCCAAAACTTTGATTCAGGTTTATTTTAACTATCAAGAAAAGCACGCTTAGGTTTTTAAGAACAAAAGCGCGAGGCGCCCGTTTAGCAACGTACGGACTGCGCCTCCCAAGCGGGATGGGTCAATGTTACTGCTCAGGAGCAGTGGTTTTAATTGGCCATTCCTACGTAGGAGATAAAGGAAACATGCCCCTGCAAAAAGGGTATGCCGACGTTAGCCGCAAAGGGTGATTTTAGTCGGTCTTCCTTAAGTAGAGCCGTTTAGCATGAGGTGAAGGAAGTCTCGCAAGTTTTTTAATACCAAAACTTGCCTGCTAGTTGCTGGGCACCCAGAGCTGGACGTAACAAAAGCGCGGGGCGGCCGGTTAGGAACGTACAAGCTGGAGAAGACCTGACGAGATAAAGGAGAACCGAAGAGCGGAGCGATTCGAGTTCGACTTATCGTAGGAAGGTATTCGAAGCTTGGTAGTTGCTGGGCGCCCAGAGTTGGACGTGGCCAATTTCAGTATAAAGTTATCCACAGGGTTTTAATGTTATAGTTTCCTTAACTACCAAAAAAGCAATGGCAACTATGAGATGCCATTGCTTTTTAAACTAACTTCCTACTGACATAGCCATTAACAAACACATAAACAAACAATATTCCCCCAACTAAAGCAATCAGCGCACCTAAATAAAGCTTAAGTATGACAAAGATAAGCGCAAAAAGAACCGCTTGGATAAAGCCTAATTGGGTAAGCCATTTCAATAATGCTTGTTTTCTAACACTATATTCAACTGGATAAATATCCAACCACATCACTGTACGATGGTGATGGAAGAGCGTTACCATTTGAAAACTGCTCATATACAAGAATAAAAGTGCAAACAGAAGTTTCATCACTAAATTCGGGATATAAAAAATGACTAGTCCACCAATAATCATAAGCCGTATATACATACCTAAATAATCTCCACTACGAATAAACGTAATTCGATATAAATAGTCATATGTATACTGTTTAGCAAAAGGAACATTCTTAACAAGTGAAACAAGCCAAGTTCGTTTTTTAACCGGATTTCTTAAATGAGGAACGTCAGTAAACATATTGGCTAAACGGTAAAAAGCTTGCATTCGATTTCTATCTTTTTCCACAAGCAATTCCCAGGCAATGCCTAGTTGCTTTTGTGATAACTGATAGTCATATAAAAAAATAATAACAAATAAAACTGTCATGATCCCTGCGAGCAAACCATCTCCACTGACAAAAAAGTAAAAAGCAGCACAGTTTAAACTTACTCTTAAAGCTAGATCGACATGCCTGAGAGAATCGTCTCTAACTTTTAACATCCACCAATTAGCAAGTAAATTCCAAGCTTTAAAAATTAGCAAGGCAACAATGGTATACAAATACATCTTTCCGGAACGCTCCGGATATGTAGCTAAATAAAGTGGTCCTAAAGCCGCTGCCACGATGAAAACGATATAAAGCTGGATAACAAAACTATAAATTAACGTATTACGAAAATAGGCTGACATTTTGTCTTCAGCAACGATTAAAAATACAAGATCAGGCTCTTTTAGCAATGTTCGCACTGGACTATAACTGACGACAAGACCGAATGCAATTCCGATGATCAAAGCAGTCGGAAAATTTTCAGGTAGTTGAGCAAGCCATTGCTGATAATAAAAAGCTAATGCTGATATAAGAAACAGCATGGCTATAGAAATATGTTCATTTAACATATATCTTAAATAACGACTTGTCTCTTTTAAATGTTCAGAAAGACGTTTTTTATAAAAAGTATGGGAATTAAACATGACTATCTTCCTTTGTCAATTGAACATAAAGATCATCCAAAGTTGCATCCAGCATATTAAATTGCTTCCTGAGTTCGTCAAGCGTACCCAGGGCTTTAATCTTACCTTCGTGTATAATAACAAATCGATCACAGTAGCGTTCCGCTGTTGCGAGTATGTGTGTGGACATGAGCACGCCCGAGCCCTTTGCCTTCATGTCATCCATTAATTGTAGATATGATTGAATCCCTATCGGATCTAATCCGACAAAGGGTTCATCAACAATATATAAAGATGGCTCAATTAAAAAAGCACACATAATCATTACTTTTTGACGCATTCCTTTTGAAAAATGAACGGGAAACCAGTTTAGCTGCTTTTCCATTCGAAATTCTTTCAACAAGGGATGGAGTCGTTCTTCAAATAAATCTTCTGGAACATCGTAAGCCATGGCCGTCAAGCGAAGATGTTCATGTAACGTTAATTCATCATATAACATAGGCATCTCCGGAACATATGCCATTTGATTGCGATATGTGGTTGGATCATCTTGAAATGTTTTCCCATTCACTGATACAACACCCTGTTTTGCCTGCATTAAGCCAATCACATGCTTAATCGTTGTACTTTTCCCTGCACCATTTAAACCGATAAGCCCCACTATTTCGTTTGGATATACATCAAAAGATATACCGTGTAGAACATTTTTGTGGGTATATCCTCCAACTAAATTTTCGATGCGTAACAAAGGTTCCACAAATTTTCCCCCTAGCATATTCATTGGCTAAATTTTATCACTTTTAAAGGACTTTGCCAAAAGATACTCCTACTCATCGTTCGACAAGATTTACAGCTAATTAGGTATAAAATTTAAAATCCGGTCTACTATAAGTAAGGAAGATTTAAGGATGTTTCACTAAAGTGAAAGTTAATCTAATGACAATAACCCTTTTGTCGGAACATGTCCTTCCGAAAAAGGATACCGCCAGAAAGGTTTAGTAAAATCGTTAAATGAAATATTTAGCGCCTATTACTAGCCCCCACCATTAGATTATTCGTCCTACTACCATCTTTATATCTTCACGGGTGTAATCCAAATTTTGGGTTATACCCGTTTTTATTTGAGTGATTTATCCATTATATAAATCTGACTTTTTAGATAACTTATTTGAAAAGCTTTACATATAACACTTAATCCCTATACAATAGATTTAAAATAGTTGAGGAGCTGATGTTAATTATGGCACATGAAGATTGTATTTTTTGCAAAATTATTGAAGGTGACATTCCTTCTGCCAAAGTATACGAAGATGAACATGTATTTGCCTTCTTGGATATTAGCCAAGTCACAAAAGGTCATACGTTAGTTATCCCTAAAGTACATACAAAAAATATTTATGAAACACCTGCTAATGTAGCGAAGGAGTTATTTGCAAGAGTCCCTAAAATTGCTAACGCGATTAAAAAAACATACAATCCAATTGGGATGAATTTATTAAATAATAATGAAGAACCGGCAGACCAATCTGTATTCCATCTTCATATTCACCTAATCCCACGCTACGGAGAAGGCGATGGTTACTCTTCAAATTGGGTGACGCATAGCGATGATTATGAAATGACAGATCTCGAAGCTATGGCTAAAAAAATTAGTGACAATACAGAAAAATAAATTTGAAACGAGCTTTTAATAAAATTAATGCTTTTTATTTTGATGGATATTTGTTATAATTATTTATAATAATCTCGCAACTAACGACGAGCGTATAGTTGGAGATTAAGCGGGAGCCCCGCTAGAGTTTAGATTATTTAGCTTGAGTAGAGCTGAGACGAGGAGAGAAGACAAATGAATACAAGAAATTTAGTTTTACTGTCATTATTAGTAGGGATTGGGACAGTGCTTCACGCTATGGTTCCACCGATTTTATTCGGGATGAAGCCGGATATGCTGTTGTCAATGATGTTTCTCGGTATTTTATTAATCCCAAAAGTTAAGTATGTCGTGCTGCTATCCATATTAACAGGGATAGTATCCGCGTTAACGACCGGCGTACCTGGTGGTCAAATCGCTAACGTTATTGACAAACCGATTACTGCCCTAATATTCTTAGGATTACTTTTATTAATGGATAAAAAAATCCAACGAACAATCAATGCTCCTATTTTAACTGCCATTGGAACCATGATCAGCGGTTCTGTTTTCTTAATGGTTGCACTGTTTATTTTAGGATTAATGGAAGGTGGATTCTTAACACTCTTTATAGCTATCGTCCTTCCAGCTACTGTAGTCAATACAATTGCGATGGTAATTATTTATCCAATAACACAAGGTATTATGAAGCGAGCTCAACCATTAACCCATTCTTAAATATAAAATATTACACAAACTATACAACTCCTCTGGCTCAAACTTTTGTCAGGGGAGTTTTTAAAGAACAAAACAAGCCTTTTATAAATCAATGTCATTATAAAGTTCTAGAAAACTACTTGACAGCATAAATGTGAACATGATTTTATTTGATTGAAAAAATAATGTTTAATAATTTATTCACAGGTGAAAATATTACATAGAGAGGAGCGGATTCATTTGGCTAGAACTAAATCACTAATTTTGGGAGTCCTTGTTGGTAGTGCTGTTGGAGCCGGTGTTACTCTGCTTAGTACACCTTCCTCTGGTAAAGGAATGCGCTTTAAAGTAAAACAGCAAGCAGAAGAGTGGAAACACTTGGCAGACACTTTACGTGAAGATGGATTTCGATTAAAAGATCAACTGGCTCAAACATCAAAAGAGGGAGCCATTTTATTTAAAGAGTTAACGCAAGAAATGAAAGAATCAGTTGAAGATTGGAAAGAGACAGTAGAACCCCATCAAGAAAATATAAACGAATATCTATCACAAATTGAATCAAGCTTAAGAGAATTAGAAGAAAAAGTGAAAAAATAAATATCAAAAGCCTTCCCGAAAGTTTGGGAAGGCTTTTATACGTGATTCGATTTAGTTAGCAGGCTCTAGGTCCTCAATGGAATCAATATCCATATACTCAGGTACAACTAAACCGATTTTTGCACCTTCAAGGTTTGGACCTAATTCAACGAGATCGTCTTTATATTCTTCATATAAATCACCATGCGTGTCTGGTAACCATGCAGCAACCATACCATCTGCTTCACCGTTTGCAATTGCTTGCCACATTACTGCGTTATCAAGTGGTGTAATTGTTACATTGTACCCTAAATCTTCTAAAACATTTTTAACAACGTTTGTTGAGCCAATTTCAGTATCCCACTCAACATAAACTAATTCAATCTCATCACCGTCTACTTCGTCAACACCATCTTTCCACTCAGATACCATGTCTTCATTCTCTTCTACCCATTCAGCTGCTGCTTCTTCTGGATCGGCACCTTGAGAAATTTCTAACATGACATCTTCAAGATCGTCAGGTGACCAGTGGAACTGATCCAATAATTTGTAAGCTTCAGGCATATCATCTTCTAAACCTTCACGAACCATTGTTTCAATTGTTTCTGCTTCACCAAACACACCTTTTGGATCATCTAGATACTTAAGATCATATTCAGCAAACTTCCAATGAGGTGACCAGCCAGTTACAACAATCGGCTCTTCTTTGTCAATAGCTTCGCCTAGCGCTGTCGCCATGGCACCACTGGAAGAAGTTTGAACATCCCAACCATCCAAATTACCGTATTCTTCTACTGAATCTTCAGCGGCTTGAACAACGCCCGCTCCTGGCTCGATAGCCGTAATTGAATAATCCATTTCTTCACTGTAGTTTACATCATCACCGCCAGCATTATCTGATGCGTCATTATTTGTATCTGCATCGTCATCAGAACCGCAACCTGCTGCTACAAGTGATAGTGAAAGTCCGGCTACAATACCTAGACGTTTCCAATTAAATTTTAACATAAAGTTAAAGTCTCCCCTTTTTAATATTATATATATGGAATCTTTTCTGTTAGGCAAGCTTCTAAAGAATGCCTAACCTAAAAAGATGTACCAACACTAATTAACCTTCTTTTTTAGAGTTCATATTTTGAGTCACTCGGTCAATAATGATTGCTAAAATAACAATTCCAATACCAGCAACAAATCCTGTTCCTACTTGAGCACGCTGCAGGGCAGATAATACTTCTCTTCCTAATCCGGGCGCTCCAATCATGGAAGCTATAACAACCATTGACAAGGCTAACATAACTGTTTGGTTAATTCCAGCCATAATAGTATCTTTCGCCATCGGCAATTCTACTTTGAAAAGTTTTTGCGAGCCAGTACTACCAAATGCCTCTGATGCTTCAACCAATTCCTCAGAAACTTGTCTAATACCTAAATTGGTAAAACGAACTGTTGGCGGTGTTGCAAATATTAAGGAAGCAAATACGCCTGGGACCATTCCGATTCCAAAAAAGGCCACTGCCGGAATCAAATAAACGAAAGCAGGCATCGTCTGCATAAAGTCTAAAATTGGCTGTATAATCGCTTCTGCAATTCGACTTTTCGACATTAGTATCCCAATTGGAACACCAATTATGACTGACAATAAACTTGCTATTAAGACAAGGGTGAAAGTACTAATTAAATGATCCCAATACCCTTGGTTATAGATAAGCCAAAGCCCAACAATTGAAAAAATCGCCAGACCTATTCGCTTACCAGTAATGAAAAAGAAAATTAAAGCGACAATTAGAATAATGAATATAGGTGGTACTTTCATTAATAAATCGCTCGTAAATTCCATGAAATTCCCAAAATGTTCTTTAATCGGCGTAAACAAGAATGAGAAGGTACTTGTTAACCAGTCCGTAAAATCTGTTGTCCATTCAGCTATTGGAATTTCAGGTGCAAAATCTAATATTTTATCAAACATTTTGTAAATTCACCTCTCCATCTCCGGCTAGTCCGGCTATTACAGCCCCGCGTACGAGGATTCCTTCTAAGCGATCATTATCAACAACCGCAATTGGAATGGGTGAATCGTAAATGATATTAAAAATTTCATTCATAGGTGTATCCTTAGAAACTTTTTGAATATCTGTTTTCAAGATCTGATGGAGATCTCTCGTTTCTTTCTGTGTTGCTTCATACGCATCTTCTGCCATAACATAACCTTTCAATTGACGCTTGCCATCTACTACTAAAATACTTGATAGACCTTCTTCCCGCATACGCTCTAGGGCTACACGCGGTCCATGTCTATCAATATTAATCGTCTCAGGGCGTTTCATAACATTCTGGGCTGTTAATATTTTTGCACGATCCACATCTTCAACGAATTTCTCAACGTAATCGTTAGCTGGATTGACCAAAATCTCTTCAGGTGTACCAACTTGTACAATTGACCCATCTCTCATAAGCGCAATTCGATCACCCAGCCTGAGCGCCTCATCAAGATCATGAGTAATAAATAGGATTGTTTTTTTCATACTACTTTGTAAATCAATGAGTTCATCTTGCATTTCCTTACGAATAAGTGGGTCAAGTGCTGAGAATGCTTCGTCCATTAATAAGACTTCAGGATCGTTAGCAAGTGCCCTAGCAAGTCCAACACGTTGCTGCATTCCACCAGATAGTTGACTAGGTTTTTGATTCAGATATCCACCAAGTCCTACCATTTCCAATGCTTCAGTCGCTTTCTTTTCACGTTCTTCTTTTGGTACGTTTTGAATTTCTAGTCCGAACTCGGCATTTTCCAAAATCGTGCGGTGTGGAAATAGAGCAAAGCGCTGAAAAACCATTCCTAATTTTTCACGCCTTGTTTGGCGTAATTTTTTCTTATCCATTTTGGATAAATCTTCACCAGCAATTAAGATATTTCCTTCTGTAGGCTCAATAAGTCGATTTATCAAACGGACAAGGGTTGACTTCCCACTTCCGGATAATCCCATAATAACGAAGATTTCACCTTCTTCTACTGTGAATGTTGCACGATTAACCCCTACAGTATTACCTGTTTTTTTCAATATTTCTTGCTTTGTTAAGCCTTCATCTAGAAATTTTGTTGCTTGGTTTGCATTCCTTCCAAATATTTTAGAAAGATTTTTAACTTCTATTAAAGACACAACATCACCTCGTTTTCCTGTTATTAAAAAAGTTTTTTACTGCCGTTACTAATGCTTTGTAATCATATTTAACAGTTACA
This sequence comes from Virgibacillus sp. MSJ-26, assembly GCF_018918075.1. Classification (GTDB taxonomy): domain Bacteria; phylum Bacillota; class Bacilli; order Bacillales; family Amphibacillaceae; genus MSJ-26. The sequence goes on along the minus strand of NZ_JAHLPW010000022.1, from coordinate 3,879 downwards.
CACTGAATAACTACTATATACATTTATTAATGAAACATTAGAACCGAGCGCATTACCTACTTTACTACTATATAAGTTTCGTTCGTTCATTACAAATGGTAGATACGGTTATTTTCTTTTATATTTTTCGTACAGTTTAAACTGAATATACTTTAAGCGTAGTTTTCTTTTATTTACTCTTATTTACTCTATTATCCATGCCTATTAACCATTTTCAATAATCTACTTTTTATTGTAACATTGATTTAGCAAGCTTTAGGGGGTTTTAATCATCACCTTGGAACAAGAAGAAGTGCTTAATAAGCTAATCATTGAATTTTCTAAAACGTTGGAAGTGTTTAATCTTTCCCCATTAGAAGCTCGATTATTTGTTCATTTATACTTATCAAAAGAACCGATGACTCTTGATGACATGAGTGAGGCTTTAGGGAAAAGTAAAACATCTATGAGCACGAGTGCGCGCCATTTATATGAAGCAAACTTGATTTCTCAAGTTTGGAAAAAAGGAGTCCGTAAAGATTTATATGAAGCTAATAATGATTTATTCAACACATTTGTGACTTCACATTTCAAACAAATCACCTCTCTTATTCATCGGCAAAAAGAAGTAATTACTAATATCGAAGGTCAAATAAACAATAGTGAAACGTTCCAAAATCAGATTAAGGACATCATCGCTTTCCACTCTCAATTGGAAACTCTTTTTGAAAATATTAAATTGAATGCAAATACATAAAATAGAGATGTCTCGCTAAGATGAGACATCTCTATTTTAGTTATATTCATCTTCTAAAATATTTTGAAACTCATTCATTAATTCCACGAAAAGCTCCTCTTCTTTCAGTGAAATTATCGTTTCTGTCGGTGATAATTTTTCGTTCAACATTCCCGCAAAATGAACAAGCAATGATGAAAAATTCAACAGACCCTGTTCTTTTTGAGATTGGTACGTATGATCTAGTTCGGTTAATAAAGACATTAATTCATTATACTCTGTTTGGGTTATTTCCCTATCAATAATTAATTTAGTAAAAGGATAATGTCTCATATCAATTATATTCATTAGTAATTGAAGATGAAAAGGCGTGCCCTCCCCTACTCTACCTTTTGTCATTTCCACCTCTCCCTTGTTTGCATAATCTAAAAATAAAATACGTTTCCCTATTGATTTTCACTAAAAAAAGGACTATTATTCATTATGGCTTTTATTTATAAACGATTTGGGGGTATCAAAATGAATTGCTGGAAATCCATTCACATCGAAAGAGAATTTGGTTTAAGTTACATACGTGGGATGTCTCTAATAACTGCTGTGATTGCGTTTATATTTTCTTATTTAATACTTTCCACTTATCATGGCAGCCATCACGTCGAAGAAGCTGGTATTACTTTTTTCTTAGTTTCTATTATTTGTTTACCATTTCTTCATTTATTAGGTCATGTGCTACCTCTAATATTACTTAAAAAACCTATAAAATTCACTTTATATAAGAAAAATCGATTTTTGCCTATTTGTACTTATTATACGCGTACCCATTTAACAAAGAAAGTGTCAATTTTAGCGGCAATATCACCAACATTTTTAATAACAGTTCCAGCAATCATTTTTGGCTTTTATTCTATTGATTATTATGTATATATTTCACTTTTTGTTTCACTCCATATTGGAATATCTTTTACTGATTTTATTTATATCAGTCAAATTGCTAAAGCTCCAAAAACGGCTATTGTAGAAGATGGAATCCGCCAATTTGATGTATTATTAAAAGATACAAATGATTTTTATGACAAACGATACTCATAATCTGAGATATAATAGATTCGGTACTGTTCAGAATGAATATAGTTTGATAAAGTAAGAGATATGATAATGAATAGGTTACTCGTATATAAGTAGCGATCTAGTTTGGAAGATGGGGGGACTTCGATGAATTATATATTTGTAGCTTATGCCTTGCTGATTCTTTATATTTTTAACTCCTTGACACAACAATACTGTCTTAAACTAGAGATGAACCAGACGAAGCAAGCTACCGTTTTCCGTTTTACTAATATAATGATACTTATTTTATTGGTATCATCCTATGTTAAAGTATTAAACGCGATTACTTAGGAAAAAATTATATATGAATATTTAAAATACGGCACTCAGTTGAAAATAAGGACTTACAAACCGAGTGTCTCGATACAAAAGTATTACGTAATTTTATATTAACATTAGTTTTCAAAATAAAATATTACTGTTTTTGGCATTTGTGTGATTATAAATGAAAAAAATGATAAAAGACTATTGTTCCATCCATGATTTATGGTATATTTATCTTTAGCGATTTATTTTGGTATAAAAAGAATGGGAGTGTACTTATGTTTAAAAAGTTAGCAATAGCCGCCACCATTTCAGTAGGTGTGGTTGGGCTTTCTGCATGTTCTAATAACGCGGACTCTGATGTAGTTGTTAAGACAAATGCAGGGGACATTACGAAAGAAGAGTTCTATGACGCTTTGAAAGAACAACAAGGTGAACAAGTCCTTGATGAACTTGTGACCCAAAAAGTCTTGGAAGATAATTATGAAGTTAGCGATAAGGAAGTTGATAAAGAAATTGATAACTTTAAAGAGCAGCTCGGTGATCAATACGAAATGTGGATGCAACAACAAGGTTTTTCTGATGAAAAAAGCTTTGAAAAAGTTATCAAATTAAGCTTATTACAAGAAAAAGCAGCTTCTGAAGATGTTGAAGTCACTGAAGACGAAATGGAAAAACGTTATGAAGAAATGAAAACAGAAATTGAAGCCCAACACATCCTCGTCGATGATGAAGAAACAGCTGAAGAAGTTAAAAAGAAACTTGACGATGGTGAAAAATTTAAGGATTTAGCCAAAGAGTATTCTCAAGATGACGCGAATAAGGATGAGGGCGGAAAATTAGGTTATTTCTCTGCTGGAGACATGGTTCCTGAATTCGAAGATGTTGCATTCGACATGGAAGTTGGCGACATTAGTGATCCTGTTATGACCCAACACGGCTTCCACATTATTAAAGTAACGGACAAGCGTGAAACTGAAGAAGACATTGGTTCATTTGAAGACAATAAGGAACAGATTCGTCGCGAGTTGCTTAATGAAAAGATTGATCCAATGGAAGCTCAAGAAAAAGTAAACAAATTGATGAAAGACGCCGAAGTTGATGTTAAAATTGATGAATACAAAGATCTTTACAAAGACTTAGATCAAAACGATGATGAAAAAGCGGATGATGAGGCGGACGAAGAAACAGAAGAATAAAACATAACTTTATTTTGTCCCTATAATAACACAATAAAAGGTAGAGGTGGCTTAGTTGAAAAGCCTACACTCTACCTTTTTTATTGTGACATCGTTTGGCGCTTCTCTTTTTGTCGGCTCTCTCTTTCTTCTTCCATCCGTTCGATATATCTTTGTCCTTCTTCCTCGATAAATTGTTGTTCTAATTTTTGTTCCGCACGCATAGCTCTAAATGCCATGTACCCACTTAAGAATATCAATAAAATTGTAATAAAAACCCACCAAGGAACTCCAAGAATCACAATTTCAGCCCCCTTGTCCATTGTTTATCATATTTATATGAGACAAGGATGAAAATAATAACTAGAAGTTTAATTTAAAGTTTAGAAGCTACATTGATTGTTGGGATTTTAATGAATATAATCCGTAAACTGTGCAGTAATTTAACACTTTCTATTAAAAGAATGAGGTTAACCATCGCTACGGAAATACGCTACGCTTTGATATGCTCCCTTTTGAGTAGACAGTTAAAAAATAAAAAAACAACTATTCAAAAGGAGAGGTATTCATTGGCAAATCCATATTATTCACCCGACTTTAAATGGAAAGTAGTTC
>NZ_JAHLPW010000021.1 GCF_018918075.1 Virgibacillus sp. MSJ-26 | reverse complement strand
TTATAAGATTGAATCATTTTTCCAAGTGAACCGCGTTGATCCATGGCTGTGGCTAATACGATGCCATTTTTATCTGAAATTGCTTCTAAACCTTTTTGTTTTCCTTGTGTTCGTTGCATAGGTTAATCCTCCTGTAAGTTTTATAGTTCTAATTTAAATGTTAATATAATTTGTTTTTCCTAAAAGCTCTTTACTTATTTCTCTGAATGGAGCTGGATTTAAAACAACTGGCTTACCCAATTCATAAGCCAACTCAATCGTTGTTTTGACAGCATCCAGAGTCCATCGCCATAAGAGCTGTTCCTGTCGCTTCATCTGGATGACGGCTTATATTGCTCGTATCTATATTTTCTTTTTTAAAATGTGTTAATGCCTAATCGCCAAACATACCATGTCCCACTTTAGTGAGCATCGTCACTTCATACCATAAGCTTGACGCTGCAACGGCTTGGTTTCCTCCTTTTCCACCAGGTCCCATTTTAAACCGACCTCCTAATACTGTGTCGCCCAAATTTGGCATATGAGGGGTACGACTCATCAGATCAACAACATAACTACCGACAACTAACACTTTGGCCATGGAATACTCCACCTGCCTTGTTTATATTTTTCAATATATATAAGCCAAAACAGTTTTTAGCTTAATTGTTCAATTCAACTGTCATGGCTCGGGAAGGACTATATGGCGTGAGATCTATCTCAATGTCATTATTATGAATAAGTGATGCTGCTAAAGAACCAACATAAGGACCCATCGTTAGTCCTGAAGCGCCTAACCCTGTGGCTACTTTTACATTGTCATAGTTCTCAATGTGGCCAATAATAGGTAAAATATCTGTCCCCATCGGACGAAAACCAATGCGTACTTCTTTAAGTGTGCCATTATTTAAACCGGGGGCAACGTGCAAAGCTTCTGACAGAACCTCATTCACCCCTCCTGCAGTCAACCGGTAATCAAACCCTGAATTATCTTCTCTTGTCGCGCCAACAACAACTCTTGAATCATCGAAAGCTAACATATAATGACTGGAATCGGGCAGGACAACAGGCCAATCAGATGTGTCTTTTTCCTGCATCGATATATGTGCAATTTGTCCTCTTTGTGGTTTGACATTTAAAGTAATACCTAAGGGCTTCAAAAGCTCTGGTGTCCAAGCTCCAGCAGTCATTATAATTTGATCTGCCTGTATTTTTTCTCCATCTACTTTAACCCCGATGACATTACCATTTTCCTGAACTAAATCCGCATTACCCTCAAGCATTCTTGCACCATGTCGTTCAGAAGCCCGCTTTAAAGCATCACGAAGCAATTTTCCATCCACTCGAGCTGCTCCAGATACAAAAACAGATTCTAACCTCGCATTAATAGGTGGAAATATTTTTTGAGTTTCATTATGATTTAAACGGATAATATCTCCAACCTCAGGTGCATCTCGTCTCTTTTCTTTAACTCTTTTTTCAATGGAGTCCAAATGGTTTAAGTCTTCAGACACACATATAGCGCCGACTTTCTTGTATCCGACATTGTCTTCACCATCTTCTTTCAAATTGTTAATTAACTCGGTGTAAAACTCCGCTCCTCTTTTTGCAATCGTATACCAATCGGCGTTTTCCACCCTTGAAACCCAAGGACATACAATCCCAGCTCCTGCAGAAGTTGCCTTCCCCTCCTCTTTCCGATCAACCATAACAACCTCTACATTGTTTCTTGCTAACTGATAAGCAGCACTCGCACCTACAATTCCAGTTCCAATAACGACTACTTTCATTTTACCACCTCTTAGATTTTGTTATTAAATAATAAAACTTAGAATCTTAAATATTTTTAAATCTGATTAATCTAATTATTAGTTAGATTAACATATCTGTCTAAAACAAACATAACCAATTAAAAAAGCAGCTTCCGTTATTAAATAGGAAACTGCTAGTTAGCTGAAAAATATATGTACAAACTCATAACGTTCCAATAGGTCAAATTGAAAAATGAACCTTTCCTTTACTTTTTTCTTCTGGCACCGGAACGATGGTATCATTACGGCTATCCTGACTTTCACCTGGCTCTCTATTATCACCAATATAGACATAATGAAATTGACAATTATTTATAAACTAGGACTTATACTATATTACTTTTCAAATGATTTATAATAATCCGATAATTTTAAAATAAACTATAAAAAAGAACTGATTTAAAAATAGCTAAACCAGATCTTTTTCTACAATTTTATAATATCTATACAGCTTAAATACTCCAAGAATCTTCATCGCCGTCTAAATCCCACAATTCTCCCAATTTCTTTCTTACATCTCTCCCCCAACTTTTCACTGCATCTGTAGATACATTTTCCTGGGCAGCAATATTCCTTATCGAAAATCCTTCGATCATATAATATTTCACCCATTTCCATTGGTTCTCTGTGAGATTAGCTTTAACATTCAACCATTTTAGCGTATCGAGCAATGTTGAGTGTTGCGACTTTAAAACACAGCAAGTAGAATGAAAGTAAAGAAAATTTCTTTTATCCATTTCCGACATCATGTGTTGTAAGTATTGTTTCTTCTTTTCTTTATGTCGATTCTCCTGACACAATAAGTCAATCAACCGGTAGCGAATTGTGTAATTGAAATAAGTTGCGAGAAGGCCTTTGTCTGCATGATATGTCCGGTAAGCATTCCACATCGCAACTAACCCTTCTTGATAATACTCTTGATGCGTATCATTGATGCTTAATGTATGTAGTTGATAATAAATTCGTTGTTTATTTTTCATTAACAAATCTCTAAGTTTCAAATCATACCTCTCCGTCACATCAGTTCTCCCCCCTTGGTTTTTCTTAACAACTTAGATTGTCCTCCCCTCATTCATTAATCAATAATCCTCTAACTTATGTAACAAAAAGAAAATGTAAACACTATACATTTAAAGTTATTGAAAAATTCTCTAGGTGAACACATATTTATTTAATAGTACTTTATACCTAACTAATATGCAACATAAATTAAAAAGAATCTTTCGACAATTATTGTCAAAAATCGCGTCAAGGTGACAAGTGCTGTCAAGACAACATTTTTCCCACTAAAAAACTCCTGAAGAATCTCAGGAGTCTTCAAATCATTAGTTGTCAAAGTCTCTTTTACGAAAGGCTTTTCCATGATGGGTCTTTAGCTCACCATTTTCATCTACCTCATCTATTTTGACATCCCAGTGTCCCTTCCGTGAAAACATCAAAAACTTATTCATGCATAATTGTCATGGTTTTATCTACTAGATTCTCACTTTCATCATCGGGGGAGAGTGAAGTTTTTTCCAGCTATGTCCAGAGCATTTTTCATTGCCTCGCTTTAGTAATCCGTTTCATCTTTTTACATTGTATTGCCCTCTGGGCGCGCCTCTGTCCGCTAGAATATAACTAATTATGACAAGAGTCCAAGTTCTTTCAAGCCATATTCAATACCATCTTCATCAACAGTTTTTGTAACAAACTTCGCCACATTTTTGACTGGTTCCAATGCGTTTCCCATAGCGACACTGTTAGGTATGTATTTAAGCATTTCCATATCATTTAGCCCATCACCAAAAGCGTAAGCATTCTCTTGCTTAAGATCTGCTGCTTTAATGAGTCGCTCGATTCCTTCTGCTTTAGAGCCTCCTGTTGGTAGGACATCAACTGAATGTTCGTGCCACCTAATAAAATTAAATTGGTTAAAGCGTTCTTTATACAACTCTTCTTCCTCAGCATCACAAAACAAGACAGCTTGAAAATTCTCATATGCATCATAAGGAGAGGATTCAAATGTAACCTTATAAGGTACTTTTAATGAACCAATGATGTCTTCTACAAACGCATTACGCTTACCACTTGCACGCCAATCCGCATGACTCATATATAAAATTGGATTATTTCTTTCTTCGGAAAAGGCAACTAGTTCATTTAAGGCAGGTAAATTTAATGGATTTCTATAGACAACTTTCCCATTAAGAACGACATACTGACCATTTAAACTTACATAAGAGGAAATCCCCAGCTGCTCCCTTAAATCTTTGAAAATAAACGGAGCGCGGCCTGTTGCAATTGCGACGATATGTCCGTCCTTCTTTAGTCTTTGAATTGATTGTTCTGTACTGTTTGGTAGTTCCTTTTGATCATTTAGTAATGTTCCATCTATATCAAAAAAGATTATTTTCTGAGTCATGATATTTCTCCTTTATTATTGGCTTCACACATGATTAGCAAACAAATTCACTTTATCACAAATTACAAATCTTATCTATTTTAGAGGTTCAAATGCATGGTTTCTTAATACTATTCTTGTAAAATGTTAAAGCCTTCCATCAGCCAGCATTTTTCAATGAATACCTCAGATAAGCCACTATATATTGCGACACCGGATAAAGCGAGACCTGTTCTCAAACTTTTAATCTTCTGGAATGCTATAACCATCCACTTCTAACAACAAACCCTCTTAATGTTTAATCAAAGTAAGCACATACCCAGGACAAATGCATAGGATATTAAGGGTAATGAGATTAAAACATAGGAGGAGAAAGAATCAATGAATAATAAACAATGGCAGCCGCCACATACAGGTGAATTTCCACATCCACAGGCAAATCAACAGGTACAATTTTGCAGAGATTGTGGTCGATACCATCCGATGCCACAGCCAAACTTCCAAGGTCCCCATCCGCCTGAGCAGCAGTTCAATGTTCAACAGACTGAGCTAGGGTGGAACCCCGGTCAACCGCAGTTTCACAATCAGCCTTTTTCATATGAGCAACAACTAACTGAGGCGAATCGTCAGATAGATATTATTGAGGCAATCAATATTGCCCTTGATCAAGTACCGGGTGAAGTGGTTGAAGCCGAAAGAAAGCGGAAGCATGGTACAATGATTTATGAAGTTGAAATTGTTAATGAACAAGGTGTTAAGTATGAAGTTGAAATAGATAGGAATACGGGTAATGTAATTTCGGTTGAGCTTGATTAAATAAAGTGAAACTTCAATCAGTGGGGTTGTCATACTTCCCCCACTGATTGTTAGTTGAACGAATCGGGCTTTTGCTGGCTGTTGATCCCCCCACTTATAATTCTTGATTCCGCTCAAATCCTTGAAGTGGGGGTCTTACAGCCAGTTTAACCTGCGATAAAACTCGCATAAAGCATAAGAGGCGGATTTATTGTTTTTTAGAAAAAGCATTAGATCCGTCTTTATATTTTTATATACATAAAAATCGCATCAAGAACAATTTAATGTCTATGTAACTAGTTCTCTTCCTTTATCGCCCAGTCACTTTATAGGCAAATGCATACCCTAATGATGAAGCTAAAATTTTGAATTGGGGGAATATCATTGGATCAAGAATTTTATTATAATCAAAGCATGCCAACAAACAACACGGCATCAGATGAAGAAACTAAAACAGAGGATGATGTGAAGGTAGACAATAATAATAATATAAGAACGGATGAAGTAAACGAAGATAATCAAGTACCACAATTAATGAACGGTGCACACGTAAACGATATGTATACCCAGTTTCCCGTACAGTGTGAATATTGTATGCGAACGTTCGGAGATGACTTCAGACGTCCACCTATGCATGAAAGCCAGCATGGTGGGCATCATGGAGGGCATCATGGAGGGCATGGGAGGCCTAGGCCCGGATTTCATGGATCTGGTGGTCCATTTCTCGGCGGCTTAGCCAGTGGTTTATTGGTCGGTTCATTATTCCCTCCATACGGCGGTTATCCTTATGGCGGATATGGTGGATTTGGCGGCTTTCCTGGTGGTTATGGTGGCTATGGCGGCTATTATCAACCTTACTATTACCAGCAGCCTCCCTATTATTATCCATACTGAGAAGCGAAACAGGGTTGTCATTAAATTGACAGCCCTGTTTTTGGTAATAAAGATGATATTTTATTTTAACAGTTATCTAGATGATAGTTTTAATACAAACCGTTTAGAGGCTGGGACAAAACTAAGTATTAGTAATTAAAAGACGAACAATTTTAAGCGAGCGTTATTCGCTTCGGAAAAATACTTTAATACGTTCGCTTTTACATTAACTAAAATACTTATGTCCCATCCTCTTTTCTTGTTTAACGGACATAGTACAAGGGAATTTTTTTAAATACCAATTGTAAGCACTTGCAAAACTTGTATAGACAAGTTACACTTCTAAATAACATGTATATACAAGTTAACCTAAAATCTAAAGTATGCTATAGAATTGGAGGAAGTTACCGATGGCTAACCAAGATGTAAAGAATGAAACCATATTTGCTCCAGTCAACGGAAAGACTACCGCCCTCGAAAATGTTCCTGATCCGACGTTTTCTGAAAAAATGATGGGTGATGGTCTGGCTATTGAGCCGACCGATGGCAAAGTCGTTTCACCTGTGGATGGGGAAGTAATTTTAACGTTTCCTACGCAACATGCGATTGGAATAAAGAGTAAATCAGGTGTTGAACTATTAATTCATATCGGCCTAGAGACCGTTCACATGGATGGGGAAGGTTTTGATGTGTATGTCAAACAAGGTGATCAAGTAAAAGTCGGCGATCCACTCATTACCTTTGATCTCCAATTAATTAAAGAAAAAGCGGCAAGCCATATCACACCTGTGATTATTACTAATGGCGACATGGTTTCCAGCTATGGAAAAACAAGCGATACCACTGTTATTGCGGGTGAATCCAATCTACTTGAGCTTTCGCTTCAGGTTGAAAATCAATCAGTTGTAGAGCCGAAAGAAAAGAAACAATCTCAACATAGAATGGAATATAGTGATGATGCAGAAAAAATTATAGATGCAGTTGGTGGTGTGGATAATATTAGTGCCGCTACACATTGCGTCACCCGACTTCGTTTTGCCTTAGTTGATGAAGAACTTGTGGATAAAGAAACGCTTGAAGATATCGATGTTGTGAATGGTACATTTTCAGCTAATGGACAATTCCAAGTCGTCATCGGACAAGGTACCGTTGATAAAGTATATAAATCGATGGTTCATCAAACAGGAATAAAAGAAGCTTCAAAAGACGAGGTTAAAGCCGCTGGGGGTAAAAAACGGAATTTACTTCAACATGCGATTAAAACATTAGCCGATATATTTATTCCCATTCTTCCAGCGATTGTGACCGCTGGATTACTTCTAGGACTTAATAATATTTTAGTTAATCCGATTTTTACAGATGAATCAATTATTGACATGTACCCATCATGGGCCGGTGCTGCGGATATGATTAACGTGATTGCCAATACAGCCTTCACGTTCCTCCCTGCCTTAATAGGATGGTCAGCCGTTAAACGATTTGGAGGTAATCCGCTACTCGGTATTGTTCTCGGTTTAATTTTGGTTCATCCTTCGTTAATGCCCGCTAGTGACTATGCTATTGCGGCTACTGAAGGTACCGCACCAACTTGGAATTTATTTGGATTTGAAGTTAATATGATGGGCTATCAAGGTCAGGTTTTACCAGTACTCGTAGCCGCCTGGGTATTAGCAAGTATTGAAAAGGCGTTGAATAAGCGAGTCATTGATTCTTTACAATTATTAGTTGTCGCCCCAATTGCCCTACTAGTGACAGGATTCCTAGCTTTTATTATCATTGGACCGGTGACATTTGCGATTGGGAACTGGATTACAGGAGGATTAGTTGCTATCTTTAAAGCAGCGCCACTTGTCGGTGGGCTTATTTACGGTGCGCTTTATGCTCCATTAGTTATTACGGGAATGCACCACACATTTTTAGCCGTCGACTTACAATTAATTGGTAGTACGGGAACAACCTTCTTATGGCCGATTGTCGCGTTATCAAATATCGCCCAAGGTTCCGCTGTATTTGCTATATTCTTAGCGGCTAAAAATGAAAAACAAAAAGGATTGGCTGGTACGTCCGGTGTCTCCGCTTGGTTAGGTGTCACGGAACCTGCCATGTTCGGAGTGAACTTACAACTTCGCTACCCTTTCTATGCAGCGATTACAGGAACAGCGATCGCAGGTGCCTTTATCACAATGGGGAATGTCCAAGCTTCCTCTGTTGGTATTGGAGGAATTCCTGGATTTTTATCTATTCATAATGGTATGGTATCGTTTTTACTCGGAATGTTAATTGTCATCGTCGTTCCGTTTATTCTTACATTTATTCTCGCTAAACGTAAAATAAAAAATTAAAACATCTTTGAAATGAGGCATGAAAACATGAGTGAGGCATGGTGGAAGAAATCAGTCGTGTATCAGATTTACCCGAAGAGTTTTCTTGATACAACTGGAAGTGGCACTGGAGATATTCAAGGGATTATTTCCAAACTGGACTACATTAAAAAGTTAGGTGTTGACGTTATTTGGTTGACGCCCATTTATAAATCACCGCAAAACGATAATGGTTATGATATTAGCGATTATTATTCCATCGAACCAAGTTATGGGACAATGGAAGACTTTCAGGAGTTGCTTGATGAGACACATAAACGAGATATGAAACTCATCATGGATCTTGTGATTAACCATACGTCGACCGAACATGAGTGGTTCAAGCTATCCGCATCATCTAAGGATAATGAGTATCGTGATTTTTATATTTGGAAAGATAACGTTAACGGGCATCCCCCGAATAATTGGCAATCCAAGTTCGGCGGATCTGCATGGGAATTAGACAAAAAGACAGACCAATATTATTTACATCTATTTGACCGTACGCAAGCTGATTTGAACTGGGAAAATGAAAAACTGCGAGAAAAGCTTTTCGACATGATGCGTTTCTGGGCGGATAAAGGAATTGATGGTTTCAGACTCGATGTCATTAATCTTATTTCCAAGAATCAAGGTTTTCCTAATGATAAAGCTGGAGATGGGCGTAAATTTTACACGGATGGTCCACTTGTTCATGACTATATACATGACATGAATCAGGAAGTCTTTTCAAAATACAACATGTTGACTGTGGGAGAAATGTCATCGACAACGCTTGAAAACTGTGTATTATATACGCAACCGGCACGCGAAGAACTTGCAATGACCTTCCAGTTCCATCATTTGAAAGTCGATTATCCAAACGGGGACAAATGGTCAACAGCTCCGTTTGACTTTTTCGAGTTAAAAAAGATTCTTTCAGCGTGGCAAATAGGGATGCATGAAGGTGGAGGTTGGAATGCCTTGTTTTGGACGAATCATGATCAACCTCGTATTGTTTCCCGCTTTGGTGATGATGAGAAATACCGTGAAAAATCGGCTAAAATGTTGGCAACAACACTTCATATGATGAAAGGCACACCCTATATTTATCAAGGTGAAGAAATTGGCATGACCAATCCCTATTTCACCTCGATTAACCAATACCGAGATGTCGAATCCTTGAATGCCTTTAAAAAGTTACAAAACGAAGGAAAAGCGAAAAATGAGATTATGAGTATTCTCCAGCAAAAGTCTCGTGATAACGGTAGAACACCAATGCAATGGTCAGCAAACGATCAGGCAGGATTTACAAACGGGAAACCGTGGCTAGACTTAGCACCGAATTACCGAGATATTAATGTGGAAGAAGCGCTACAAAATTCAGATTCGGTTTTCTATCATTACCGACAGTTGATCAAGTTACGAAAAAACTATGATATTATAACGTATGGGGACTATCAATTACTTTTTGAAGATGACCCACAAGTTTTTGCCTATAAAAGACAATGGAATAATGAAGAATTAATCGTGATCAGTAATTTTTACGGAGAAGAAATTACGGTGGATATGCAGATGAGAGAGACGACTAACCAGCCAGAAATTCTGCTGTCCAATTATGATGATTCTTCCAAGAATTTAAGCCAACTCTATCTAAGACCTTATGAATCCATTATTTATCATTTGAAATAATGAGGGGATTACATGCAGAGAAAATATTTAACGATTTATGATGATTTAGTAAATAAAATTGAAGCAAATGTCTGGCCTGTTTCAACGATGCTTCCATCTGAAAATCAGTTATCCATTCAATACAGCACCTCACGGGAAACGATACGAAAAGCACTTGATCTTTTGTCGCAAAATGGCTATATCCAAAAAGTCCGCGGCAAAGGATCCATTGTTATTGATATGAATCGTTTTTCTTTCCCCGTATCTGGTATTGAAAGCTATACAGAATTAACGAACAAGCTTCATTTAAACAGCAAAACCATTGTAAGCGACATTGGTTATTTAAAAGCGGAAAATGATAAGACAAAACTATTAAAGTCAGATGCACAGGATTCAATTTGGCATGTTACACGTGTCCGGGAAATAAGCAATGAAAAAATCATCTTGGACAAAGACTACTTCAGCGAAAAACATGTTCCACTGCTTTCTAAAGAAATTTGTGAGCAATCAATCTATGATTATATTGAAAATGAACTCGGTCTCGTTGTTGGCTTTGCGCAGAAAGAAATCGTCGTCGAAACGCCAACTATCCAAGACCGTGAGTTACTGGATATGGATGGTTTTTCAAATATTGTGGTGATAAGAAGCCAAGTTTATTTAGATGACGCCAACCTTTTTCAGCTTACTGAATCTAGACATCGACCAGATAAATTTCGCTTCGTCGATTTTGCAAGACGGGATAAAAATTAAAACAATGCCAATATTGGAGGAAATTTTGTATGGAAAAGAATTGGTGGAAAGAAAGTGTTGTATACCAAATTTACCCAAGGAGTTTCTATGACAGCAATGTAACTCGCCGGTAAACACTGTAAAATTTAAAAAACTGATTCAGGTCATCATTAGTTGGTGACCTGAATCAGTTAGATAAATTGAAACTTCAATCAGTGGGGGGTTTCATACTTCCTCCACTTATAATTCTTGATTCCCCTCGAAACCTTGATGTAGGGGGTCTTACAGCCAGTTAACCTGCGATAAATGGATTCCCAATCTATTTATTCTTCGTTAACATCCGCCCATTTATATTCATATGTTGCACCGAATGGATTGACATGAACATCTTCAACCCGTGGTGAAATAAGCTGTGCACGTGATGCTTGATAAAGTGGTGCGATGGCTCCATCTTCAAATAATACTTTTTCAGCTTCAAGGAAATTTTCATAACGGGCAGGATTATCAGTTGCTAAATCCGACGCCGTATCTTTAACTAGTTTGTCATACTCTGGGTTAGAATAATCCATATGGTTATTGCCACTATCTGTTGTAAACAAGTTCATAAACGTAAATGGATCAAGGAAGTCAGGACCCCATCTTGTCACCTGCATTTCAAAATCAGCACTGTCGTCTAAATCAAGACGTTGCTCTTTCGGAACCTTTTTCAAATCAATCGTTAGTCCTGGTAGATTTGAAGAAAACTGATTCGCTAAATATTCTACCATTGTTTTCGTTGTTTCATCGTCATCAGTCAGTAACTCAATTTCTACCGAATCTGTTCCAAGTTCTTCTAAACCTTTTTCCCAGTATTCCTGAGCTTCGTCGACATCGTATAGAACATGATCTCCACTCACTTCACGGAAATCTTCTTCTGTGTCAGGCATTGGTGTGAAATCTGCTGGAATAATTCCGTTCGCTACAAATGAACCATTATTTAACACTTCATTGACCATTGCTTCTTTATCAAATGCTCTACTAATTGCTTTACGAACATTTTCGTTTGCTAAAGCTTCATTATTTGTCTGATTTAATTTAATATAATGAACAAACGTATCTGGTGTTGCCACATAATCATCATTAGTTGAGAATTCGTCTACAAGATCAGACGTTAAGTCTACTCGATCTACAACCCCTGATTCATACAAGTCCACAGCTGTTTGTGGATCTTTCACCACTTCAAATGTTAGTTTATCCATCTTAACTTCGTCTGCATCCCAGTAATCTTCATTTTTCTCTAATTCCCAAGAATCGGACGTACTTTCCCAATTAGCCATTTTATATGGACCATTCGCTAATAAATTTTCAGCACTTATTGCATAATCATCGCCTTGCTCTTCAACAAAGTCTTCATTTAACGGAAAGAATGTGCCAAATGTTGTCAGTGTTTCAAAATAAGGCGTTGGATTTTCTAATTCTACAACCAATGTATAATCATCTTCTGCAGTAGCTCCTAAGTCCTCTACTGGCTTGTCCCCTTTACTGATGGCTTCAGCATTTTTAATAACACCATTCATCATATATGGTCCGTATTCTGAACCTGTATCAGGATCAACCGCACGTTGCCATGCATAGACAAAATCATGTGCAGTAACTGGATCACCATTTTGCCACTTGGCATCATCACGGAGATTAAATGTCCAAGTTAAGCCATCGTCACTTTCCTCATGATCTTCAGCAATCCCAGGGCTTGTCTGTGTTTCAGCATCCAAGCGGTAGAGCCCTTCTGTAGTTGCTGCTAAATAAACAAAAGATGATTCATCTGTCGCAAGAGAAGAATCCATTGTCGGTATATTTTCCGGATTAGTGAAATTAAGCACCTTTTCCCCATCTTCACCTGATGTCTCTTCAGCATCTGCTGATGCATCTGTATTGGCTTCTCCGGAGGTGTCACTTGCATCGCCACCGGAACATGCTGCCATGACAACTAGCATTAGGCCAATAACAATTAATAGTCCCCATTGTCTCAATTTCATTGCCTTTCTCCTCTCAGATTTTTCTGTATTTTTTCAAAAAAGAAATTATAAATACATTAACAGAAAAATTATTGAATTGCAAGAATTATTTAAATTAAAATTCTTCCGGGGTTATACTATCGATAAAAGATCGATTGATGATCAACTTTGATTAACTACGGCTTAACCCCAAACCTGCACGCGACTTTCAGATTTTCTATATGCTTTGTAATGGAAAATGAATTTCTACATAAAAAGGACACGCCTCAGTCGAACAACTGTCCAAAACTTGAGTGCGTGCCCCATAACCGTCTTTCAATTAATCTTCCAATACGTCTATAAAAATAATTCCATTATGATCTTTTAAATCACTGAGTAACGAGTCTCTCTCTCCATCTGGATTACCTTCCACCCATAACCGTTTAAGCTCAGTTAACTCCGAAATGGCCTGAAAATCTTCAATTTTGTTATCTTCTAAACCTAACATTTCTAATCGTTCTAAACTCGAAATCACTTCAATATCCGTTAATTTATTTCCGCTCAACCATAACCTTTTTAGGAACTTTAAATTTTTAAGAGTATCTATTTTTTTCAGTTTGTTTTTTCGAAGTGTCAACTCATTAAGTTTCGTTAATTTTTCGAGTGGTTCTATGGATGAGACGCGATTTTTATCAAGGTCTAGTTGTTTTAGTTTCTTTAAGTTCTTTAAAGGTTTGAGGTTCTTAATCTCATTATCCGATAAACTCAATCTTTCCAGTTCTTTTAAAGACTTCAGTGGCTTAAGCGACTTTATATTATTACTTGACGCATGCAAATTTTTAAGATTTTTCGCATGTTGAATACCATCCAACGAGGAGAGTTCATTTGCTAGCATAGTGATTTCCTCCAAATTATTTGAAGGAGTTAAAAAATCAAACGAATCTACCTTCGATCTAAAAATCGTTAAAAATTTCAACTTCGGCAATTGACCGATTGAAGAATAATCAACACCGTCAGGAAAAGAGATTTCGAGATTCTCTAAACTCTCCAGATTTTTCAAAAAAGATAAATCCGTAAGATTCTCGGAGTTTTTTATAGTGTTCAACTCTTTAAGCGAGGTCAACCCTTCGAGTGCACTAAAATCTTGAATATCATTCTTTTCTAAATCAAGTACTTCAAGACCAATCAACCCTTCAAGCGGTTCTATGTTAGTCAGCTTATTCTCGGTAAGATAAAGTGTCTTTAGCTTTTTCAAGTTCTGAAAAGAGGTTGGTATATCGTCTATTTGATTGTTTCCTAAATAAAGCTCCTCTAACTGTTCTAAATTACCCAAAGTTGATATGTCTCGAATTTCATTATCTGATAAATGGAGCTTTCTTAAAGACGTTAACTTTTTTAAAGGGTTAATATCTTTAATCATTCCCTTTGGCTTTTCTGTATAAGTTTCTCCTTCCCATGGAAAATAACTTAAATTTAATGTATGTAGTTTTGTTAATGATTCAAGAGGCTCAAGATTATCTATCTCATTTCGATTAATAATTAGCTCCTCTAAATTCGTCGCATATTCAATCCCTTCAAGATTTCTCACCGTTTCTCCTTCTTCTTTTTCATGAGAATCAAATACAAGTGATTCTAATTGTTGCAAATCATCTTTATTCGGCCGTGACTCATCTTCTTTATATTCTAGTAAATCCAATTCGTTTAAAATCTCTTTCCTTAATACTTCATCTTCAATTGGTGTGATTCGTACATCGTTAACGTAATAATATGCTGAAAAGCCAATCGCCAAAAAACCTAATGTAACAATCAGCATAACCATGGCAGTATCTTTCTTTTTCAATTATTCCTCACCTCTGTGCATTTACTTGTGGCGTTTCATTATTTATACATATTTATTAGTCTAGCATATTAAAGATGAGGTGATTGGAGTATCTTGGCAACTGGTACTTAATATTCTTTTTTTAACGTTCACGTTCCAACTGTTCTATTAATTTTCTAGTTTGTTGCTGCTCCTTGCTTGTTTTTTCTTCATTAACACCTATCCTCGTGCAGCCATTTTTATCAATCCAAATGCTAACCCATGTACCAGGTTTTGCTTTGTCAGGAAGAGCGTAGCCTGGTATAACAATTTCCTCATTGAGATCTTCAAAAAGGAGGACAGCTTGTTCTCTGTCTACAAACCTATCAAAAAAAGCGGATTCAATTCGTGTCAGGGGAATGTCCAGGATATTCCTCTGCTCTTCCTGATGTGAATATAAAATAAAAGGCATTATTTTAGATATGTCAAAGGGCTCCATACAAAGAAGATTATCATTAACTTTTTGTCCCATTAATAATGGAAGTTGTTGGTGATTAATCGTAACTTTTTTGTACTGTTTACTATATGAATCAACTTTATTATTTTCCAAGTAAATATAACCATAGAAGAAAAGACAGATGAGCAACACCAAAATCTTGCGTACTAGATTGATCACTAGTTTCGCCCCATTGCTCTGCCTCACGATTTTCTCCTCCTTTTTTAACGAGACTCAAGCAATATCGCTACTGAGTTTTATTTATCTTTTGTTTATTATGTCATGTTTAAGCCTCTTGGTCACATGAGGAAAATGAAATTTCTAAAGTTAATCACCATATTAAAACTGACTTTTCTTGAATTGAAGTTTTACTTTTTCAGAGAGATTGAACTTTAATAACAAGGTTTCATTATAGATTTACCCGATTCTATCTGATATCTTTATACTAGATTTAGATTTACACCGCTCGAGAAGACTAGTTAAAGTGGAGGAATAAAAATTGAATAGACACCCTAGACACATTTTCATTGCTTTTTTCGTGACTCTTTTACTTGTCATTTCAGGTTGTGGAACAAGCAATGTTGACCAACCAGATACCGGCGACGAGAACGCTGAGGAAACGACGGAAGAAACTGCGGATACTGCTCCTGATGAGTCTAAAGAAGAGATTGAAGACGAACAGACCGAAGATGAAGAAAGTGAAGATACGGCCGAAAATGGGGGCGAATCAAAGACAGACAAAAATGATAATTTACAAGATTTAACCGTCCATTATATTGACGTTGGCCAGGCAGATGCCACGCTGTTCGAGTATGCCGATAGAGATGAATCATATACTCTATTATTCGATACGGGCGATTGGACACGTAATGACGTCGTGAGTTATTTGGACAGTGAAGGCATCTCGTCTATAGATCTTGTCGTCATCAGCCATCCACACTCTGACCATATCGGGCAACTCGCTGAAATCATGCGTCGCTATGACGTAGGCGAAGTCTGGATGTCTGGAAATGAAGCTACATCGAACACATTTCAAGAAGCCATTCAGGCCGTTCTCGACAATGACGCTGACTATGAAGAACCTAGAATGGGTGATGAATATTCCATCGGTCCTATGGATATTACTGTTCTTTATCCCGATCACATTTCAGGAGATTTGAATGAAGAATCTGTGTCATTGCTGATGTCCTATGGCGACATTGATTTAATGTTTACAGGTGATGCTGAAAAAGGCGCTGAATCAGCGATGGTGCGCTCCGATATGACGCTTGATGCAGATATTTTACAACTCGGGCATCATGGCTCACGTACATCAAGCACACTAGAATTCATTCAAGCCGTCAATCCGGAAGTCGCTATATATAGCGCAGGAGTTGATAATCAATACGACCATCCTAGCGCAGAAGTTGTAGAGCGCATTCAAGATGCAGGCATTGACTTATATGGCACGGATGTTCATGGGACCGTCATCCTTACAACAGATGGATCAACCTACGATATTCAAACTAAAGAAGATGGCACCATCAGTCCAAAAAGTACAGGATCAACCAGTAAGAAAACATCCGACAGTAACAAAAAGAAAGAGGAAAATAAATCCAAAGAAGAGAACAATACGAGCAATTGTGTAGACATCAACAGTGCTTCTATTGAACAAGTCCAGGAAATCATCCATATCGGATCTGCTCGAGCACAGGACTTAATCGACCTCAGACCTTTCGATTCAGTTGATGACCTATCACGCATCAGCGGCATCGGACCGGCACGCATCGCGGATATCAAAGAACAAGACACTGCCTGCGCAAAATAGCTTTGATTCATTTAGGAAAGGAGAAATAAAGTTATGAAAGGCGTTCTTGATCGTCTTGAAGAAAACAAAGCAGTCATCTTAATTGAAGAAAGTAAACAAGAAATAGTCATAAATAAGAACCAACTCCCAGCTAACAGTGTTACTGGAACATGGTTCACAATTGAAAAGCAAGAAGGTCGCTATCACTTCACCATTGATCAAGCTAAAACAGAACAAAAAAAACAAACATCCTCTGATTTAATGGCTAAATTGAGGACTAAAAGTGGTGGAAGTAAATTTAAGAAAAAGTAAGATTCTGAACACCGGTCGTCCTTACGTTGTAATGCGTGGGAACCGGTGTTTTTTATAATCACATAACCAGGTTAACAACAAAATTACAGTATCACTGACCCCCTATGTTGAAGTCAACGCCCATTCAACTCTCGCCTCTAAATCGTGATGATGATGGTTCTGTTCCTCGTCATCAGTAAACTCACCGCCTATGAGTACTTGAAAGTTTCTATGTGTTTTCATTTCGATTTATGCATCGTTATTACTTTCTATGCGTCTTCTGTTCGTTCTATGAGCCGTTATAGTTTTCTATGCGCATTCAACTCAGTCTATGCGTCTATCAAGATTTGTCTCCATGTTATTAAACAACATAAAAAAGTCCCTATAGAGTATCGATATCAGCCATCGCCACTCTATAGGAAGCACTCTAATCATCATTCAATCATTTAATTACTAACTCAAACATGCGACACAACAAACTCTGCTCTACCCGATAATTCATAAGTCTCAACACCGTGCGGAATTATAAAATGCTGTCCTTTCTGGACTTGGAACGACTTTTCATTAATACGGATAGCCGCTTCTCCCTCAATCACACTGACTTGAAGGAAGTCTTCGGTCAACTCGCGACGTGCCTCTCCGTCCAAACTCCAGTGATAAACAGAGAAGTACTCGGCTTCAGTTAATCGTTCTATCGTTAAATTGGTTTCTTCTGCGATTTCCCTATCTTCTTTGGTCGTACGAGCTAAATCGTCTGGAACTGTTGTAACGTCTTTTGCTCGTTCTAGATGCAATTCTCGTTTATTTCCTTCTTGATCCGTCCGGTCATAATCATACACACGATACGTCACATCTGAACTTTGTTGAATCTCTAAAATCATTATTCCTTTTCCGATGGCATGGATTGTTCCACTAGGGACATAGTAAAAATCACCTGGACTGACCTTTTGACGACGCAACAATTCGTCCCATTTCTCTTGGTCAATCATAGCGTCCAGCTCATCTTTCGTTTGAGCATGATGCCCTAATACAATTTCTGCGCCCGGCTCCGCTTCTAAAACATACCAGCACTCCGTCTTACCATATGGTACATCCTCCACTTTACGAGCGTAAGCATCATCTGGATGAACTTGAACCGACAAATCATCATTAGCATCCAGCACCTTTACAAGGAGGGGGTACTCATCTGTAGAATGAGCATCTTTATTAAATAATTCACCATGATCATTCCATAAGTCTAATAGTGTTTGTCCCGTTAAGGACTCATTTTCGACTTTGTTTGAACCGTTTGATAAAGCCGCAACAACCCAAGCTTCACCTGTATTATCATTAGGGATATCATAATCAAATTCTTCTTTTAATTTGCGACCTCCCCAAATACGTTCTTTAAAAACGGGTGTTAAAAAAATAGGTTCTTTATACATATTATTGCCTCCAAGAAATCTGTGATAATTAACTTAAGTTTTTAGTCCTTACTTTAACCCTTCCCATATCTGTTCCTCTTGTTCAAGACGAACAACCGGCTCCCAGCCAAGCTTTTGATATAAATGGATCGCAGCTTGACTAGACTCTTGCGTTTTCAAGTAAGCAGATGAATGGTAGTCACTTAATATAGCCATCGCTTTAGTAATAAGTGGGCGTCCCAATTTTTTCCCTTGATGTTCTGGTATAATTTCAACCCAATGTAATCTGCCAATGTCCTGACCGCCCCACGTACCAAACCAAGCTGTAGCTGTACCAGCGATATTTCCATCACTTGTTTCAATAAATACTACTCTTTTTTCAACTTCAGACACATGCGGTAAAAACTCTTCATTAAATCTTTTAATCGCATTTTCTTCATTTGAAAACTCATCTGTTTTAGTCACAGTCTTAGCCCATAGATTGGCATCTTCTTCACGACTGAACAAACGAAAATGATAGCCAGCAGGCAAAGAAAAATGAGGAATATTTTTCAAATCATGTTTCATATATAAAGGGATCTCAGACACAACTCGTTCACTCCTATTTAGTTTTAAAAAAGAGAGGTTATCTCAAGTGAGACACCTCTATTTTTTATTTTTATTCTATCGTATCTAAAAGGGTATAGGCTTCTTCTGTTGAAGTTACATTTAATAATTCATTTCTAAAGGATTCATCCATCAGTTTGCGGGAGAGCATTTGTAATATTTTTAAATGGGCATCTCCTGCACTTTCTTCAGGCACTGCAATGATAAATATCAATTGTGCTTGTGTACCATCTAAGCTTTGCCAGTCAACGCCGTGTTGGGAAATTCCAAAGGCAACGGTTGGTTTTTTGACTGCGTTTGATTTTCCATGAGGAATGGCTATTCCCATGCCAAGTCCTGTCGTTCCTTCCGCTTCTCTAGCTAAAATAGCTTCTTTATACACTTGCTTAGAATCTAGAACGTTAGCTGTATCTAATTTTTCAATAAGTTCATCAATAACTTCCTCGCGACTTTCACCAGATAAGTTGGTTTCGATTAAATTTTTATTTGTAATATCTGTTAGCTTGTGAATTTCTTTGTTTTCTACTTTTTCATCTTTAACATTGCTTACATCAGGTTCAACGGTCTTTAGATCATCTGTAGATACATCTTTTTTCAAGAAGTTAACCAAGAAAGCGGTAACGAGTGTTCCGATAATTGCTGCAACGAAGAACATAAGAACATTGTCTACAGCCCCGAGAACTGCTACAATTGGACCACCGTGTGCGACGTGGTCACCAACACTACTCAACATAGCAATAACTGAACCTACCATAGAGCCTACGACAATACTCGGAATAACACGTAACGGGTCTTGCGCTGCAAACGGAATAGCTCCTTCAGTAATTCCGAATAATCCCATAGTGAACGATGCTTTTCCGGCTTCACGCTCAACTTGTTGATATTTTTTCTTATTTAAGAAAGTAGCTAATCCCATGCCTAGTGGCGGGATACAAATAGCTACAGCGATAGGCCCCATGATTTCATAGTTTCCTTCCGCAATCATAGCTGAACCGAATAAGAATGCAACTTTATTAAACGGACCACCCATATCGACGGCAATCATCGCACCTAATATGAGTGCAAGAAAGATTGAACTTGTTCCTTGCATGCCTTGGAGCCAAGTTGTTAAAGCTTCAAATACAGCTGAAACTGGAGCACCAATGACAAATATAAATAACAGACCGACAATTAACGTTCCAAATATCGGAATGAAGATTATTGGCATAACGGGTTGGACAGCAGCAGGTACTTTTATTTTCTTAAGCGCTAAAACAACATAACCTGCTAGAAAACCAGCGATAATACCACCAATAAATCCAGCATCTGCTTCTGTTCCATAAAAGCTTCCATTAACTGCAATAAACCCACCAATAATACCAGGAGCTAGACCTGGTCGATCAGCAATACTATAAGCTATGAATCCTGCCAAAATTGGAACCATAAAACTGAATGAGGCTGCACCTATTGCCTCAATTTGAGCCCAAAAAGAGCCTTCTGGAATCACAATACCACCAGGTGTTTGTTCCCCACCCAACGTTAGGGCGATGGCGATTAAGAGTCCACCGACCACAATAAAGGGAATCATATATGAAACCCCATTCATTAAATGGCGATAAACAGGTGTTTCTTTTTCCTTTTTCTGTTTTTTAACTTCATCTACCGTTTTCATTTCAGGTTGATAAACGGGAACGTTACCCTTTTGAATCTTTTCAATTAATTCTTGTGGTTTACGAATACCATCCTGTACACCGACAACAAGTAACTTCTTACCAGAAAAACGTTCTTTTGACACTTCTTTATCACTTGCAATAATAATTCCATCGGCTTCCTCAATGTCTTTGGCTGTTAATTCATTTTCAACGCCAATAGATCCTTGAGTTTCTACTTTTATATCAACATCCATTTCTTCTCCAGCTTTTTGAAGGTTTTCAGCAGCCATATACGTATGCGCGATACCAACTGGACAAGCGGTTACGGCTAATATTTTCATGGGTTTTCTCTCCTCTCGTTATTGCTTTCATTTAATCTATATTTATTATATTCCCTAAAGAGGAGAGATTAATTTTTTATTTTTACCGGAGCAAAGGTAAAATAAATTTAATAAGAATAAATTAGCTAAATAAATCTATGACTTCCTCTTTACTATCTGCATTAATCATTTTTTCAACTAAAGTAGGTTCTTGACTTAAATTAGAGATTTCCTTTAATAAATCTTGTGTAAGTTGTCTGTCTTCCACACTAATCGCTAGTAGAAACACAATAGAAACCATCTCACTTCCCCACTCAGTAGGCTTTTTTAAAATAGCTACAGATAAAGTTGACTTTTTAACAGTTTCCGGCTGAGCATGTGGAATAGCTATTTTTCCTCCAATTGAAGTAGAAGAAGTTCTTTCCCGGAGCAAGACATTGTGAGTAAATGATTCATCAACAACGGCCAAACGAACAAGCTGATTTGCCAACCTTTCTACAATCTCGAATGGATGCTCTAAATCAATATTTTTCTGAAACAGTCCCTCATTCATAAAATGATGCAATGTAGGATAGTTTGTTATTTTGGTGTCTTGCTTCTTGTTTTGAATAAAATGATTAAGCTTCTTTTTATCGCTTGAATCTAATAAAGGAGATATGACAACTTGCGGTATGACTTGGTTAGTGAGAGGCACAGTAGAAATTATAAAATCAACAGAGTCATGATGATTTAAATATGACCCTAATTCATTTTTAGCTATACAGTCAATGATTTCTATACCACTGTACTGCTGCTCTAATTTTGCCTGTAATAAACGGCTCATGCCAATTCCCATATGGCAGACAACCAATGCCTGCTTAGGTGCTCGTTCTTGTTCCATCCGTTCAATCGAAGCCTGGAAATGTAGTACTAAATATGCCGCCTCTTCCTCTGGTATTAGCACGTTGTATTGTTTATTTAAATCATTCACAGCGAAAACAACCATGCTAAATAAATAAGGATATAACTTTTTAATATCATCCAACATCGGGTTAGTAATATGAAAACCATAGGAAATTCTTTTAATGACAGCATCCATATGAATGATTAATCCATCTTTCAACCTCAAATCGTTCTCAAACGGCATACTAGTGAGATAGTGAACTTGTTTGATCATTTCATTCACCGCTTGTTCTGCAAGTCCATTAGAGGGACGCATGCTAATAGATGATTCCATGACTTCCGTATTTTGAATGGAACTTGCGATATGCCATGAATAATATATACGCTCATTTTCCGGAAAACTTAGCTTAAGAATCTCCTCCAGTTTATTTAGTAAATAAGTTGTCACCTCATATTCTTTCGTGTTTAATGTCCGTTCAACATCGTCTTTTGAAACAATAACCGGCGTATTTTGTCTTGTCCGTTTTATCATAATCAACGCATGAATGACTAAACTTTCAAATCCCCCATCCGTTAAGTCAAGCCTATATTGAAGTTGGGTATCCTGGATCACCTTCCTGACGGCGTTAATTTCAGATTCTAGGAAAAAGTCTAATACATAATTTCGCTGAGAATATGAAGAAACGAGTTCAGATAGATGGGCTATCGCATTACGTTTATAAAATTCATCACCTTCAACGATACTGCCGAGTCGCTGTTTTGTTGTAACTTTTAAATTAAATCGCGACAGCCACTCTTCAATTTTTTCCAAATCCCGTTTGATATCTGCCGGGTTTGTAAAATACTTCTCCGCAGACTCTTTCAAAGTGAATGGCTTTGAACTTATCAACAAATGGTAGGCAATTTCAATAACGCGCTCCTCTTTCGTTTTAACATTCACCTGATATAAATCTTGAAAAATTTCAGCTTGCGTTGACTCACTTGCTTGAAGAATAATCCCAATACCTGGCTTTCGGATTAATTCAGCTTCCTTATAGGATTTTAGAAACTCTTCTATTTTATTAAGGTCATTTCTAACTGTTTTTTCCGAACACTTAAGGATCGCTCTTAAAACTTCTATTTGGAAAACCTTATCTGAGTTAACCAGTAATACCCTAAGCAAATTTCTCTGTCTCTCATTCATGAACTAACATTCCTTTTAAATGAATTCTGCCTTCATTTTACCGAGTTGAGCGAGACGATAGCAAGTTTGATTAATATAATCCAAGCAGTTTAACACAAAAAGAAATATCTACAGTAAAGTCGCTCCTTTAAGATAATTATTAAAAATCAAAATATTATTGCGACACAAAACAGCATCGTGTACAATAATGTCATAGTAAAACTTTTAGTAAAATTTTATTCAAGGAG
Organism: Virgibacillus sp. MSJ-26; assembly: GCF_018918075.1. Classification (GTDB taxonomy): domain Bacteria; phylum Bacillota; class Bacilli; order Bacillales; family Amphibacillaceae; genus MSJ-26. Next base: position 36,913 of record NZ_JAHLPW010000021.1, on the reverse strand, counting down.
GCAACTATGAAAAAAGTAATCAGATCATTCGTTCAAATCATAGTAAGCATTGGGGTAGTTGTAGCTCTTTCTGCATGTTCTGGAAGCGAAGATGACCAAGTAGTCTCAAATGAAGGCGATGACAAAAATGACACTGGGAATCAAGTTCTAAATTTATCCAATAAGAGTCAGATACCTACGATGGACTCCGCTATGGCAACAGATGAAGCTTCATTCCGATTTCTTGGTATAACTATGGAAGGGTTATATCGGCTCGGTGAAGATGCTCAAATAGAGGAAGGCATCGCCAGCGATCACGAACAAAGTGACGATGGACTTGAATGGACATTTAACCTACGCGAGGATGCTGTATGGTCGAACGGTGATCCGGTCACAGCCCACGATTTTGTTTATGCTTGGAAGCGAGTGGTAGATCCCGAAACTGGTTCTGAGTTCGGTCCATACATGATGAATGATGTCATAAAAAATGCTGAGGAAATCAACAAGGGAGAAAAAGATGTCGATGAACTGGGTGTAACCGCAATCGATGACTATACTCTTCTTGTCGAACTAGACAGACCTGTTCCTTATTTTGAATCATTGATGGCATTTGGTACGTTCCTACCATTAAATAAAGATTTCGTTGAAGAACAAGGAGATGACTACGCCCAGACATCTGACAATCTTCTGTACAACGGTCCTTTCAAGTTAGAAGATTGGGAAAGTACAAGTGATTCTTGGAACGTCGTCAAAAATATGGACTTCTGGGATGCCGATACAGTAGAGTTGGAAAAAATGACTTATGAGGTCGTCAAAGACACCCAAACAGCTGTGGATCTTTTCGAATCAGGTACAATCGACCGAGTTGAACTTAGCTCTGACCTTGTCGATCATTATGCTTCAAGTGAAGAATATGCTACAAGATCCAAACCTGTTATATACTATCTAAGAATGAATCAAACTCGTAATGAAGCGCTGGCCAATGTGAATATCCGAAGAGCAATCAGTCGAGCGTTTGATAAACAGGCCTTGACAGATGAATTATTAAACAATGGTTCGGTTCCACTGAATGGATTTATCCCTGAAAACTTTGCACCATTGCCGGAAAGTGATAAGGGCATTAGGGAAATCAACGGTGAACTTGTTGAATACAACATTGAGGAAGCACAATCTTACTGGGAAAAAGGATTAAAAGAGCTCGGGAAAGATTCAATTGAAATAGAGTTCCTTGGCGGTGATAATGATACTTCAAAGACGCTAAATGAATATCTAGTCAATCAGCTAGAATCAAACCTAGAGGGACTCGATATTACACTGAAAGAAGTACCTGGCGAGCAAGCAATCGATCTCACAAATAGTATGGATTATGACATCCAACATTCAGCAGCGGGACCGAGTACATTAGACCCTAGCTCTTTTATGGATATGCTCATTACAGACAGTGCGACAAATCAAATGGGATACTCAAACGAAGAATATGACAAACTCTTTGAAGAAGCACAAAGTGAGCTTGCCGTGCCAGGAAAAGAAGTCGAACGCTATGAAAATTTTGCAGAAGCTGAAAAGATTGCATTCGATGATGCAGTCATTGCTCCTGTCTACCAAGAATCCGTTGCCATGCTCGTCAATCCTAAAATTGTAGGCGTGATAACCAATCCAATTGGCCCAACATACGAATACAAATGGGCAAAAGTTAACTAAAGGATATATCAAATAGGCATTTCCATTACTGGCCACGTTTCTTAAGCTTAGTTTACCTGGTCTTTTCTTCTTGCTCTGTTCTTTTACAACTTAATTTAAATCAGTACTACGGGAAGGCCTCTCTCTAAATGTATTTGCCCTGCTAAGCATACATTTATGTATAGAGTGCCTTCTCTTTTTCATCTAGGAAAATAGACTGAAATATCTCCTGAGTAAAATTTTACACATATTAAGATTTTAAAAGTATTTACGTAACAATAAATGAGAAGCAAGACCGTAAAATTAAATTACAATAACTTTACTTTCCTTCTTCCTGATTACCAAGACCCACTTTCATTTCAGTTGGCAACTCAAAAAAAGGTTGAATATCTTGAACATATTCCATGATCCCCAGATATTCGCCGTTTTCATCAAAAATAGCTTTGAAAGACACATAAACGTATTGATCTTTTTTCTTAAACCACATGCTTTCAATATGGCGCTTTCCAGATTTTAAATCACGAACTAATGGCATCACTTTTCCGTGACTTTTAGAGGGATGACTCCTCCCCACATCGTCTCCAATCATGTCCGATGTCCGGACAAACATCATCTCGGAAGGTTCCAATTCTTCATTAAAATATTTAAAAATATCATTTTTATCGATAAACGATATTTCCAGTGGAAGATTATTGAGAAGATGATTCGCCTCATGTGCTGTCAAGTATCCTTCTCCAAAACGCAATTGTTTTGTATACATCTGGTCTTTAATATCAGTGGGTGGCTCGGATAAGAATGCGATTTTATTCGACAAACGTTTTATTTCATTGGTAAGTCGTTCATTTTCTGTAATTAACGCTTCAACTTCAGTGGGTTTGATCTTTTGTTCTTTTATACTCATTTCAGCACTCCTCCTGATTCGCTTTCACGAAAACCACGTAATATAAAGATAAACGGATCATATCAGTATTTTTTAAATAGTCAGTTCTCGTGATAGCCATTTTATCTTTTTGATTATTTGTTCTTTTAACCATTAAAATTTGATCATAACGGAAAAAGTTTGTGATTATATTCACATTATAATCATTTATATGCTTATTATCAAATAATTAAGTACTATAAAAGCAAGGTAACTATACTTTTGATTTTTATAATTGATTTTCCTACTGCGAACTTTTTAAAAAGTATTGCATTATATTTTAAAATGAACGAACCGTGTCTGCTTTGACACTTTTGACTACACCATCTCGCTCAACCCTTAAAAAATGTTCAACATCATTTGATTAAATATTCTGTTAAATCTCCTATGCGTCTTCAGCCTGTTCTATGCGCCGTTATATCTTCCTATGCGGTGCCATACTGCTCTATGCGCCTTTACCTCGTTCTATGCGTTACTATTAGCGGCACCAAAACTAACAACATTAAACCACTCCATAAAAAAAGCCGGAGAAACTTGAATTTCTCTGGCTTTAATAAAAACTGTTTTTGCGGTTATTTGATTTGACTAGCGAAACGTTCAGTAATTTGTTTTGGTCTAGTAATGGCACCACCTACTACGACTGCATGTACGCCTAATTCAAAAGCGCGAGCAAGCATGTCTGGAGTTTGGATATTTCCCTCCGCAATGACTGGAGCATTGACCGTTTTCACCACGTCTTTTAGAAATTGAAAGTCATTTTCAAATAACTTTTCCCCTTTTGTATCTTCAGTATAGCCGTGTAGTGTTGTTCCGATATAATCAAATCCTAATTCCTCTGCTTTTACTGCTTCTTGGATTGTTGCAATATCTGCCATCAACTCAACATTTGGTGCTTGTTCGCGCACATAGTTGACGAGTTCGCTGAGGGGCTTTTCTGGACGTGCGCTTGCTGTTGCGTCCATCGCAATGACCTCACAGCCACTTTCGATTAATTCGTCAATTTCTTTTGTCGTGGCAGTAATATACACCCTTGAGTTGGAATAATCTCGTTTAACAATGCCAATGATGGGTAGATCGACTTCCTGTTTTATCGCGAGAATATCATCTTTTGAGTTGGCACGAATTCCTTTAGCCCCGCCTTGTTTAGCGGCTAGCGCCATTTTCCCCATAATAAAGGAAGAATGTAGTGGTTCATCCTCTAATGCCTGGCAAGATACAATTAAATCGTTTGGTAATAACATACAACCACTCCTCGTTCTATCATTGATTGACGTTCTTAAGTCTAGTCTTATTTCTTAAAAAAAGGATAAACTGCTCCGTATAACGCAGCATGATTATATAATTCAGCAACCTTAATCTCCGTTTTTATAAATGAGTCAGGTAAAAATTCTTCCACATGTTTACGGATAATTTCTATTAAAAAGTCTCCTTGTTGAGACACGCCCCCGCCGATAATGATTTTTTCAGGGTCTTGAAGTAAAATAATTTGCGCTAGTCCAGCTGCAACCTCTCGTCCCCAGGTATGAATAATATCTAAGCACGTTTCGTCACCTGCTTTTGCCTGGTGGAACACCTCTTGTGTTGACCACTCTCTCCCCAGCTGTTCCAAAATCTTTTTATTCAAAGCAGAAGTCGAGGCACGTTGTTCGTAAGTTGTGCCTGTCGCTGAATCATATAATAGATAACCGACCGAATTTGCCTGCAGATGGGAACCGCTGACTAATCCGTTATGATAGTAAGCACCGCCAATCCCAGTTCCAAGGGTGATACAGAAAAAGTTTTCACTGTCTCTACCTGCCCCTTTCCAGCGTTCTCCTAATAAAGCGGAATTGACATCATTTTCCACATGAATCGGTAAGTTGGTATCAGCCAACATGTTCTTAAAATTAGTACCTTTGTAATCCTGAATGGTTGGTCCAGCGTAAATGATTTCGCCTCTTTCATGATCAACGATACCAGCCGTGCTGATCCCCACGCCATCCACTGCAAATTGATCTTTAAATTTCATGATAATCAATTTTACTTCAGAAACAATCGCATTGTTTTGATTGACCGGCGTACGAACTTTTCCGTGATGACTTAAATTTACCTTGTCATCCAGTAAAGCATATTTAATATATGTGCCGCCAATATCAATAGATAAATAAGTCATGAGCATCTACCTTCCTACGCTTTAGCTTGCTTGATATGACGCGCTAATACTGCTTTCGCTTCGCTTGCATCTTGTTTTTCCAAAGCTTCCACGATTTGCATATGTTCATTCGTCAGTGCTTTATATTCATCCAATGTCAGTTCAATATGTTCAATTTGAAAGAAATAACTGGTGATAACGTTTGTTAATTGACTGAATAACTGATTATTCGTTGCCTGTAACAATTCTTTATGAAAAGCAATATCCGCATTGCGAAATTCAGTCAGCGTCTTTGCGAGTAAGTTTTCTTCAACAATTTGTCTTAATTTTTCAATAGCAGGCTGGTTGTTTTCCGAGACGATATCATCAATCGCGCTCGATTCAAAAATTAACCTGAGACCTAATATTTCCCGAATGTCTCCTTTATTAACTTGCCAAAGGAAAAAGAAATTATCTAACAATTTATCGATATTTGATTCATTTAAAAAGGCACCCTGCCCTTGGCGAACGCGAATAACGCCAGTGTTTTCCAAATAACTCATCGCTTCACGAATGACGGACCTACTAACTCCGAACATCTCAGCTAATTTTCGTTCCGTCGGTATTTTATCGCCAGCCTTCAATGCTTCATCAACAATATACTGTTTAACTGCCTGTATGACTTGTTGCTTTAAGGACATTCTTTCAGTTGCTTGAATCGGTTTCATGATTGGCATCCCTCTAACTGATTAATGTAAGCATTGATTGGCTGCATATGTCTTATCATCACATCTTGAGCCTTTGTCAAATCGCGTTCTTGAAGTCTGTCAATCAACTCATCATGTTCCTTAACAGACTTCAACATGGCATCTTTATTTTGAATTAAATTAATTTTGGTCATAGAAAAATAATCATTAATAATTTCACTAAAATTATAGTATGTTTCGTTTTCAGTCGCTCTCATCAGTTGCTGATGAAAATTCCGATCCGTTTCACGGGTATCTTGATCATTCACAATTGCTTCGTGATAAGCTTGATTAATTTCGCGCAATAACTCCAAATCAACAGAAGTATTTTTCTCAATAATTAACCGAATGGCTCCCAGTTCAATAATCTGACGGATTTCGATGAGTTCTTTTATTTTGACGCCGTGCGTATCATAATGATGTTGTAAAATTTGTTTAATTGCATCGAAGTTTTGATTATTAATATAGATGCCACCGCCACGCTTAATCGTCAACAGGCCGATTGATTGTAGTGAAATCAACGCTTCTCGAATGACCGTCCGACTCACCTGCAAATTCTCGGTCAGTTCTTTTTCAGAAAGATACCTGTCACCAGGTTTGTATTCATTTTCAACGATATGTTGTTTAATCCGGGCAATGGCAATATCAACTAACGATTCTTTTTGCATAAGCATTAAAAACACCTCTTTACCGTTATTAAGCTATTTATATTCTACCATAGTCAGCCACGCCAGAAGATAGGAATTCAATATAACATTCACCTATAAGTCTTTTATTTGAAACCTCTTACAAAAATCAGTTGACAATTAAAGAAAACGGTTTTATGATTAAGGTGCAAATGAAAATTGGTCTGACCATATTATAACTTTTTAAAATACAGGAAGCAACATCAAGGAGGAAACTTTAATGAAAGGCTTATATTCAGCATTACTCGTTCCATATGACGAAAATGGCCAAATAAAAGAACAAGGTTTACGTGAAATTGTCAATCAAAATATTGAAAAACAACAGGTGGATGGTTTATATGTCAATGGAAGCTCCGGCGAAAACTTCATGCTATCAACTGAACAAAAGAAAACCATCTTTCGTATCGTTCAAGAAGAAAATAATGGCAGAGTTAAATTAATCGCTCAAGTTGGATCAGTGAATCTTGATGAGGCTGTTGAACTTGGTAACTACGCAACAGAACTTGGTTACGATAGTTTATCAGCGGTCACACCGTTCTACTATCAATTCAGTTTCCCAGAAATCAAGTCTTACTATGAAACGATTATTGAAGAAACAAATAATAATATGATTATTTATGCGATTCCTGCCTTAACAGGTGTCACCATCGATATGTCTCAATTCGATGAACTTTTCCAAAATGAAAAAATCATCGGCGTCAAGTATACTGATGGCAATTTCTTCACGCTTGAAAGACTAAGAAAACGTTTCCCAGATAAGTTGATTTTCTCAGGATTTGACGAAATGCTTATTTATGGACTTATTTCAGGTGTTGACGGTGCCATCGGTAGTACGTTTAACGTCAACGGTAAACGTGCCAAAGAAATTATGTCACTTGTTGAACAAGGTAAAGTGACAGAAGCATACGAAGTTCAGCACACAACTAATGATTTAATTGAGCAAATTCTTAATCTAGGACTCTACCAAACCTTAAAAGAGATCTTGAATCAAAAAGGTATTGATGCTGGTACATGTAAAAAGCCGATGAGTGGTTTTGATCCAGACAAAATTGGCGAAGTTAAAAAACTTGTAGAAGATTTTAATTTGTAAGTAGAATAATTCAAAGTATTTTTAAGCCCAAAGGAGCCGGGACAAAACAAAGTATTAGTTATTAAATGTCAAATTATCTCAAGTAAGCGCTATTCGCTTCGGAAAAATACTTCGCTTTCCGTGGGCGGCTGATGAGCCTCCGAATGCTACGCATTTCGGGGTCTCATCTAGGCCTCAACTCCCACTGGAGTCTACGTATTTTCCTCCGCTGACTTGAATAGGTGGTTAGAAATATACTTTGAAACGTTCATTTTTACACTAATTTAAGTACTAATGTTCAAGTCCTTTGAGTGACTATTTCCAAGTAACCATTTTCCGGTTACATAATGTAAACGTTTTAAAACTATAAGTCTAGTTAAAAGGAGTGGTTGATTATGGAAAAAGTAGGATTCGGTACGATAAACTGGATTGTTTTATCTGTTTATCTAGTCGCGATGCTTGCGGTTGGTGTTTACTTCACGAAACGTTCAGGTAAAAACACCGATGCGTTTTTTACGGCTAGTGGTAAAATCCCAGCTTGGGCAGCAGGATTCAGCATTTACGCAACAACACTTAGTGCGATCACGTTTATGTCCACGCCAGAGCAAGCCTTTCTGACTGATTGGTCATATGCTGCTGGTAACTTGGCTATTTTTGCAATTATCCCAATCTTGATTTACTTCTACATTCCGTTTTTCAGAAAATTGAATGTAACAACTGCTTACGAATATTTAGAAGAACGATTTGGCGTCTCAATGCGTTCGATCAGTAGTTTATTGTTTGTCCTATTTCATATTGGTCGCATAGCCATTGTTATTTATTTACCAACACTCGCGATTACATCGGTTTCTAATATCAACCCGATTGTCATCACCGCGGCGGTTGGAATCTTATGTATCATTTATACTTTTCTTGGAGGTATAGAAGGGGTTATTTGGAGTGACGTCATCCAAGGTATTCTTTTACTTGGCGGGGCGCTTCTCATTGTGTTGATGGGTATTAACTTGATTGACGGAGGTTTTGCATCCATTGTGAAAGATGCGTCCAGTCAAGGAAAACTTCTCACTGCTGATAACTTTAAATTTGGTACCGCTTCAGCAGCCATACCAATCATTTTCCTTGGATCTATCTTTAATAACCTACACCAATATACAGCGAGTCAAGATGTTGTTCAGCGTTATCAAACAACAACATCCATTAAGGAAACAAATAAATCACTATGGACGAACGGGGTCTTAGCTTTAATCACTATCCCGATTTTCTATGGTATGGGAACCATTCTATATATGTATTACTCTAGCGCAGGTACGCTTCCAGAAGGATTTAATACATCAGCTGTCGTTCCATACTTCATTGTAACAAGCTTACCTGTTGGGGTGGCTGGTCTGTTGATCGCTGCTATATTCGCAGCTTGTCAATCAACAATTTCTTCTAGTCTAAACAGTATTTCAGCTTGTATTGTCGTTGACTTTAAACAGCGTTTCTTTGGAAAAAATCACGGAAAAGGCGACGTTCTTCTAGCAAGAATCACAATTATCATTGCGGGCTTACTCGGCGTAGCCGCTGCCTTGTACCTCGTCGCAACAAACCGTGCTGAAACTTGGAATCTATTCTTAGATATTACTGGTTTATTCGGTGTACCAATTGCAGGTATTTTCGCATTAGGTATTTTTACAAAACGTGCCAATACACCAGGAGTATTAACAGGGTTGGTTCTTGCAGCAATCACAGCTTACTTCGTGCAAACAACCGATTTAACGCCATTTGCTGTCAGTACAGTATCATTCTTTAGTTCCTTTATCTTTGGATATATTGCTAGCTTGTTCTTCACTAACAGTAATAAGAACATCACTGGTTTAACAATTTATACTAAAAATGAAGAGTATGTAAAACCGGCAAAATAAACTTAAAAAAACGCACACACCTGTTTAGTGAGGTAGTGTGCGTTTTTTTCTTACCTCTCTCACTGAAATTATTTGAGAAAAAATTAGTGGTACCCGCTATGAAAATTCTATAACCTTTCATGTGGGGTTATAGCCCTTTAAATTTTTCTATAGCCTTTCATGCAAGTCTATAGCCCGTTAATTTTTCTATAGCTTCTTCATACGAGTTTATAGCCCTTTATATATCTCTATAGCCCTTCATCCCAAATACGAAAACCAAGCGAAACTTTTCAAATAACAGATAATACTATACAATTAAATAAAAGGGATGTGAACAAAATGAGCCTGCCAAGCGAAGAACTTGTAACGTTACAGGAATTTTACCAAATGCGCGAAGAGACAGATCAACTCCTTGAATATATTGATGGCATCGTTTTTATGTCACCTTCGCCTTCCACAATGCATCAGCGCATATCTATGCGGTTATCTGCAAAGTTATTTAACCTCCTAGAAAACGCAGATTGTGAAGTCTTCTCAGCACCGTTTGATGTGAAACTTAGTAATGAAGAAATCCCTGGAGAAAAAGTAGTTATCCCTGATTTGTCAGTTATCTGTGACAAAAGTCGCCTTGATGCGCAACAGTATAATGGGGTGCCGACTTTAATCATTGAAATTATCAGTCCATCCAATCAAGCACATGATCTCATTACGAAACTGAACTTGTATATGCAATACGGGGTAAAAGAATACTGGATTGTGAACCCGCTATTAAACACAATTATGATATATGCTTTAAATGAAAAAGCAGAATATGAACAGAGCGACAATGTCAGGGAAAAGGGTATCGTAACATCAAAGGTTTTATCTAATTTTAAAGTGGATGCAGCCCAACTTTTTCAGGAATGAGACCCCTCCCAAAGAACATATTCACACCAAAATAAACACTAAAAAGGTATAGCCATTCTGCTTAAAAGCACAGAATGGCTATACTTTTCCTTTCTTATTTCCGGGGAATTCTTAGCTTCATATTCATTAACCCTCACTTCGCTCCCCTTTATCCCGTCTAACAAACAGTGCAGACACTAATCCAACAGCGGCAAAAATAAATGCAACAAAGAAAGCTGTTTTGACACCTGCAAGATAATCAACCGGATTCAAACCGGCAGAACCTGATGTCGCTTCCGCTTTCGTGATAAACGAAATAATAAAAGTAAGCCCTAGCGATCCGCCAAATTGACGCGCCGTGTTGATTACAGACGTCCCGTGCGGAATCAATTCATCTGGCAAGGCATTGATACCCGTTGTCATAATCGGCATATTGATTAATGCCACACCACCCATCGCAATCATAAACAAGACCATCGTCACCAAAAATGGTGTGTCGAGATCTAATATAAAGTGGAAACCTAGCGTACTGAAAATCAACATAATAAACCCGATGATTGCAATATTACGTCCACCATGATTATCAAACAACCGTCCTGCAAACAACGACATAACAGCAAGCGTCAATGCTCCGGGCATCACAATTAATCCACCAAAATACGCGGAATATTGCTGTGCATTTTGCACATACATCGGTAAAATCGTCTCCGTTGCGATCAATAAACTAAATCCAATAATGGTAATAAACGTGACTAATGAGAAAATCGGTAAAGCTAACACACGAACTTCCAATATCGGTTTTGTAAGTCGTAACTGACGGAAAACAAAAAATGAAATGGCAAGTGCACCAATGATTAAACTAGTCAGAGTAACAACGTCGCTTAGTCCCGACTCCTCCATCATATTAAATCCATACAGCATTCCACCAAAACCAACCGTAGATAAAATAATCGATAAAATATCTATTTCCGTTTCCCGCTGTTCGGTCACATTATGCATAAATAGGAAAATCATCAACAAAATAATTCCAGCAATCGGCAGTGTTAAGTAAAATAACGCACGCCATTCAAAATGGTTCACAATTAGCCCAGAAATAGGTGGACCAATCGCAGGCGCCACATTAATAACTAGTCCCGCAAGTCCCATCGCAAACCCTCTTTTTTCCCTCGGATAAAGTAAAAAAAGAACCGTCTGCATCAGGGGAATCATAATGCCAGACCCCATACCTTGAATAATACGTCCGATAATCAAAACAGGGAACGTCGGAGCAAACAGCCCGACAATGGTTCCAATAATATAAAGTATTAAAGCACTCATCATTAGCGTTCTCGTTTTAAACGTATCAATAAAATAAGCAGTAATCGGAATAAGAATAGCAATCGTCAACATAAAACTGGTCGTCAACCATTGCACTTGTGTCGAGTTAATCGAAAACTCTTCCATAATTTTCGGAAAAGCAGTCAACAATAAAAACTGTGTCAAAACTGACAAAAAAGAAGCCGATAAAGTGACTGCGACAATTAATCGTTTCTGGAGTGTTGATAAAGTTGATGTCATCTTTCTTGCCCTCCTCTGACTGAACCAATAAAGTAAAACTATAATCTTCTCCACCCTTCAACTTATACCATACAAACAGTAAAACAAGCAATAACATCCATTATATAGCAATTAGCGATCAAAACCCAAAAAGAAAAACCGCCTCCCCATTCAAAAAAACATTTAATATAGCTAAAATCAATCCAAAACATCCAGCATGTAATACACTCCACTTATAAGATAAGCAGAAGCTATATAAACGACACAGTCATCGCTTCGTGTAGCGGATTAAATAACAGGATAACACCAGCTAAAATGAAAATGATATTTAATATAATAGATATTAAAAGGAAGGCTCTGTTACTATGTACAGCTGGAGTAACCGTGAATAGACTGATAAGGGGACTTAATATAAACCAAAATAACAAACAAAATGCAATAGAACTCGCAAAGAGATTTAACTTTAATACAAATCCGAAGATAATGTTAAGGACACCAAGGGCTATCTCTCATCCCTACGAGATTCTGAGCAACCCTTTCTCATAACGACCGTATACAATTTCCAAGATTCCATAGATTAATCCTTGGTATCACCGTCATTGTTTCTTGTTTCTATTGATAACTGTTATAATATTAATAGGTACATTCTATAACTTTTCTAAATTAAAAGGAGGGAATAATTATGAAATTAAAAGACAAAGTTGCTGTAGTTACAGGCGCCGCTTCGGGTATGGGGAAAGCAATCGCAGAACTATATGCAAAAGAAGGTGCCAAAATCATAGTCGCAGATTTAAATCTTGATGGCGCAAATTCAGTAGTCGAAGGAATCACCAGTAATGGTGCCTCCGCTAAAGCCGTACAAGTTAATGTAGCAAAAAAAGAAGACATCGATAATATGATCGATACAGCAGTGAATGAATATGGAACAATAGATATTTTAGTAAATAATGCTGGCATTATGGACGGATTTGAACCTGTTGGGGAAATATCCGATGATAGATGGGATCAGATTTTCGACATCAATACAAAAAGTGTTATGAGGGCCATGCGTAAAGCAATACCCATTTTTCTAGAGAAAGAACAAGGTGTTATCATCAATACCGCCTCGACTGGCGGACTAAACGGCGCTCATGCTGGAGCAACTTACGGAGCATCTAAACATGCTGTGATTGGTTTAACTAAAAATACCGGCTTCATGTATGCTCAAAAAGGGATTCGCTGCAACGCCATCGCTCCAGGAGCTGTCGAAACAAATATCAGTTCTTCAATGACAAATATTAGTAAGTTCGGCGCTGAACGAACAAAGGTTGTACAAGGCGTCATTCCCGGCGTAGGACAACCTGAGGATATTGCAGACGTAGCATTATTCTTAGCTTCAGATGATTCACGTTTTGTAAACGGAACAGTCGTGACTGCTGACGGTGGTTGGACTGCAGCATTTTAATAAATTCTTTCAAGTCCCCCGTTAGCTTAAAGGGGGACTCCTCGATACTTTCCATGAACCCGTATGTTACCTAACAATTACCCGCTCAGTTATAACCCTCCCCGTAGATATGAAGACAAATAATCTAGTTAGTATTTGACTTCTTTCCATCAACTTCCCACACAGGAATCCCATATCTGTCTATATGTGTCTTTAATTGTTCATTCCTAACCCCTTCATAATGAAGGATATCAAAATAATAAGGCAAGGGATAAATTTCATTTAACAAGTTATTTAACTTCAATATCGTCTCATCACTCACAAAATCCCCCTTCAAAGCTAAATCAACATCAGAACCTTTCTTATAATTACCAAGAGCTCTACTTCCAAAAATTATCGCGCAATCAATATTGTTAAATTGACTAATCGCCTCTCTAATCAATTTCATATCTCGTTCTTGTAACCCACACATCATCATTTTTCCTCCAACAATTTATCATACAACACTTTTAGCATAGGCACGAAGTCTTCTCTTATCTCTTCAACAAACTTTTTAGCCAGTTCTTCATCATAAGTACGTGCAGTTAAGTTTCGCTTAGATAATGCATCTAACCACAGATGACCATCCTCAATCAACCCGATTTGAAAAGCCTGTTTTATTGATTCACGGGGACTCTTAACCACGAATCCTTCCGCCTCTAAATAACCTTTAAGTACTTTCCACGAGAGCTCAAAAGACATCTCAAAAAACTGAATCAAACCCGCCCGCTCCAACTCTGTTTCAATCTTGTCATTAGCATATTTATTTAAGAGATTAAACGATCGATCGAAATTCTCAAACCGTTGCCTCCACCTCACATCTTTTGAATATGCCATATCATCCACCCCTATCTCGCTTCAACGTTTCCTTTATTATATTCAAAAAAATAGATTATAAAAGAAAAAGTGATGGAAAACGGCATCCATCCATATCCACCTGAAGATTTAAACTATGGACTAACCCTATTTTTCTAACCTACCCCAAGAACCCAAGTCGCAACCTACAAAGCCCCGACTCAATCAATAGTGACGGCTAAACCCCGACTCCTTATAAGAAAAAAACAGTTCCTCACTTCATTCCAATCCATGAAGTAAAAGAACTGTTCCAACCGTTCAGCCTAATATTATTGTTTTAAAGCACCACTTTTCTCCGGGATGTCATCCACATCAAGAGCATTCAAATTACAGTAATATTCGAGGAAATTTTCAGCTTCTTTGATTTCTTCTTCATCCTCTTTCATCGCTATGATATCTTTTAAGATTTGAGCAATCCAAATATTTTCAAAGTAACGGAATTTACCGGAATTCCACGTCATTCGATCAGGATAACTCTTATTGATATAATAATTCCAGAAAAGCATATTTTCAGCTTCTTCATCCGTGAGCTCAATTCTATATTCTGCATGCGCTGGTACCAAACCGTGGGCACCAACATCACCACTAAATGTTTCAGTTAACATATATAATCCGAGGATTCGTCTTTCTTTTTCTTCTATATCCGACGCTCTCTCAGTTAGAAGACATGCACTGTTCGGGCGCAAGCGAGCTGGCCTATTAGGCTGTCCCTTATTTTTCCCACTTTGAACCGTACCAGTTGACACTTCCCAATCGGCAAATACATTTTCTTGTTCCTCCTCATCTAACCAAAAAACAATTGCGTTTTCATGGATATGAGGCCTTTTCGCCCGATTCCCAGCTTGACTCTGCCTTATTCTAGCGAGTGCCTGTTGTTCCCTTTCTTCTTCTCGCTCCCTTTCAACTTTCTCTTCTTCAATTTTAGAAATTACCTTTTTTAGAGATTTCGCTGTGTCCTCATCCTTTAGGGATATGAACTTTCCAAAAGCATCGGGGTAAACGAATTTTCTGTTACCATCTTCAAAATCAACAGTGATAATATTTTCATCCTGTTCTACGACATTTCCCGTACCAAACGTTTCATGTGTTATTTTTTCATTTAGTAAATTCATTAACCCACTCTCCTAATATATAATAAATTTCCAGGCTAACAAAAAATAATTACAATAAAAAACCGAACTCAAACTCTATCTAAGAGAAGTTTCGTCCGGTTATTCTTTATTCTCACAAAATTTCACTAAGTTAATAATACCATATAATCTTATTAAATGCAATTTTTCTGTTGACAGATATGATTAGTCCATCATATAATAGAAAGTTATTCGCAATCATCTAAACGTTATTATTAAATAGTTCATCGAATGTTATGCGGCCGCTTATGGATTTTACGATCGACGGGTGCATAACCCACCTCGCCCAGCATAAGAAAAAAAGGAAGGATTGCTCCTCCCTTTTGTTAGTTTATTTTCTTTATCTAGCCTTCGTTTTCACCATTGTCCTCTTCGCCTTGTCCGTCTCCGTCTCCATCTCCATTTCCGTTATCATCATCATTTTGGTCATCCTCTTGTTCATCCGAATCTTGGTTTTCATCCTCTGAATCAGATTGGTCCCCGTCTTGTTCCTCTTCGTGTTCCTCGTCATCCGCTTCTTCTTCCTCTTCCTGCTCTTCTTCCTCTTCTTCCTCATCCTCTTCGTTTTCATCTACTTCTTCTTCATCCTGCTCCTCGTCGTCTTCTTCCACTTGTTCTTGATCAGAATTATCAGTTGGGGGTTCCTCTGGTGTCGCTGGTTCTGCACCACGTACCTGTAGTTCCGAACCAACAGAAACAACCGAATCAGGCTGAGCAAAGTCTTTCACGTCTTGCGATGACACCTCAGACATTAATTCCCGGAAAAGTTGCTTAGCGATATCCTGCGTTCCATCATATTTAATGTACTGCACATCGCCATCTTTATTTTTCATCGACGGGTAACCCGTCCAGACAGTGAGTGAATACTCTGTGGTATAACCAGAAAACCAAGCATCACGCAATCCGTCAGCAATGCCGTACTTTTCCCGATCTTCTTGCGGTATATTCGTTGATCCCGTTTTCCCGGCAACAGGGATACCCGCTATATTAGCTTGTGTTCCAGTTCCACTCGTCATGACCGTCTTCAACATATCCGTAATCATGTAAGCCGTGTAATCCTCCATGGCTTTCTCCGATTTCGAATCAGGTTCCCACTCTTTTCCATCAGGAAAAACAACCTTTTTAACGGCGGATGGTTCATTATATGTCCCACCATTTCCGAATGCCGCGTAGGCCCCTGCCATTTGTAATGGAGACACACCATCAAAACCACCAATAGCAGCCGACTCATATATCGGATCAATATTGATGCCTAGTCCAGCAGCAAAAGCCTGTGCCTTCTCTTCTCCCACCGCTTGGAATGCCTTTAGCGCAGGAATGTTTCTCGACCATTCAAGACCTCTTCGAATCGAAACAGCTCCCCAATATTTACCATCCCACTCATTGATCGGTGTTCCGTCACTATACTCATACGGTTCATCCGTCAACACATGCGATGTCGACCATTTTAAATGCTCAATGGCTGGACCGTAATCGAGAATCGGTTTAATCGTTGATCCTGGATGGTGTTTAATATGTGATCCATAATTAGAATAACGAATCGCCTTAAAGTTTCGTCCTCCACCAATCGCTTTAATCGCACCCGTTTCCGTATCAACTAACGATAATCCAGCTTCAAAGTCATCATCTGGATAAGCAATATCTTCCGAATGAAGCAAATCGTATGTGGCTTGCTGTGCATCAGAATCAAGATGGGTATAAATTTTCAAGCCACCTTGGAAAAATTCTTCATCAGAAACAACCTTATCCTCATTTACTAATTGTTCATATACAGCATCAACGTAAGCATTATAAGGATTATCATTTTCCTGCTTTTTCTCTTCTTTTAAAACAATATCCTTGACGGCCTCGTCTTTAGCTTCAGCTAGCTGATTTTCATTAATGAATCCATTATCTACCATTGCCGCTAAAACCTTATCACGTCTTTCTTCTGCCCGCTCAGGATGCTTGAACGGATCTGTCGCACTTGGCGAATTAGGCAAACCAGCAAGAAGAGCAGCCTGCGAAATGCTTAGCTCTGAAAGATCTTCTTCACCAAAATAAGTTACCGACGCCGTTTTAATCCCGTAAGCGCCATGACCGTAATAAACGTTATTTAAATAAAACTCAAGAATTTCATCTTTTGAATATTTCTTTTCCAACTTCAAAGCAAGCCATGCTTCCTGTACCTTACGCTTCAATGTTTTCTCCGGTGACAGAACCGTTCGTTTTATCACCTGCTGGGTAAGCGTCGAACCGCCTTCAGCCCCCCAACCATTTTTAATGTTACTACGAGCCGCCCCCAATAAACGACGCCAATCAATCCCATTATGTTCAAAAAATCGTTTATCCTCAATTGAAATTATCGCGGCCTTCATCGCATCCGGCACCTCATCAATTGAAACATTAATCCGGTTTTCTTCTTGAAATAACGTATCAATCTGCTTTTCATCATCATCATAAATACGCGTAGATTGCGGCATCTGTAGATTACTTGCATTCAGTTCCGGAGTATCATGAAGCATAACAGCAACCGCAATTCCTCCACCACCAATAACAAGAGCAAAAGCTATACCCAAACTTAATAAAAGTATCTTCCACCAACTTTTCTTACCCCGATTGGATTTCTTCCTCTGATGTCTCTTTTCTATTCTAGATGTATAGTTATTGGACATGTCCACTTCACCCTTATCTACAAAACTATTAAAACCTCACCTTCTATTATATAACATTCTACCCTAATTAAGAACTCGGATAGCATTGAAGGCGATTACAAATAGAAATTAAGTTCGAAAGTCTTATTTTAAAGGGTAGGGACATAGGGACAGGTGCCTTGTCCCAATTTTCCCATTTTTAAACCTTCTCTCATTAAAAACAGCCACGCAGAGCTTTTCCATAAAGAAGGCTAGATTAGTTGAAATGATGTTAAATTTAATCCATATTGTTAAGACCTTTTTTCACTAAATAAGCTGCACCGATGATTCCAGCGTCATTACCTAGCTCTGCAAGTCTAAGCTCACAACACTCAATGATTCTTGGGAGTGCATATTTTTTGAATGATCTATTTATTTTAGATAGTAATCGTTCGCCCGCTTTAGACACGCCGCCACCGATAATAATCTGACTCGGATTAATAATAACAGCAGTATTCGCAATGGCAAGACCTAAAACATCCATCGTTTTGTCGATAATATTTTCACTTGCCATATCGCCATCTTCTGCCAAGTTAAAGACATCTTTTGCTTCTAATTTACCGTGCCGTTTGTAGTGATAGGCCAATGCACCATTAGGATTGTTTGAAACTTCATCCATGGATTGGCGCACAATACCAGTTGCTGAAGCTATGGTTTCCAAACAGCCAGTTCTACCGCAATTACAGCGGGAACCATTCAGATCGACCAATATATGACCAAGTTCAGCAGCAGTACCATTGACGCCATTCATAATCTCACCGTTGACAATAATACCACCACCGACACCCGTACCAAGCGTAATAAACATAGCATCCTCAGACTGCTCACCCCTGCCTTGCCAATTTTCAGCCAGTGCTGCTAGATTAGCATCATTTTCTATGAATACAGGTAAATCGGATAAATGATGAAAGGCATCTCTTAACTCAAAGTTTTTCCAACCTATATTTACAGCTTCCTCAACAATACCTGTTTTCCGGTTTACGAACCCAGGAGCACCAACACCAATCCCGATAATACGTTTTCCAATGTTCTGTTTCGATAGAGTCTCAGTAATAGAATTCCATACATCATCAACAATGCCGCGTCCTTGGTGATCTTTGTTAGTAGGAATTTCCCATTTATAAACGATTTCCCCATCATAATTTATTAAACCAACTTTCACACTAGTGCCGCCAATGTCTACTCCTATAATTAACTCATCCACTCGAAATGCACTCCCTTTTATCTCCCCCAGAACCTGGCTGTTGGGGGAGTTTTTTTATAGTTAAGGAAACTATAACATTAAAACTCCTGGGGATAACTTTATACTGAATTTGTTCACGTCCAGCTTCAGCTTTTGATCGTCCAGCTGGGGGCGCCCAGCAACTAGCAGGCAAGTTTTGGCATTAAAAAACTTGCGAGACTTCCTTCACCTCATGACACGATAAGTCAACATCGCCTCACTACGTTCGCCGTGTTTCCTTTATCTCCTACGGCTCAGTCCAGTCCGTACGTTGCTAGACGGGCGTCCCGCGCTTTGTTCGGCTTCTCTATCTATTAATTTGATAAACTCGTGCTTCATAAGGGCGAAAAGTTGTTTTTTCTAGCATTTCAACATCATTTTCTATCCGATAATTGCCCAAACAAAGCTCTGCCCGTTTTCCAGCAACAGACTGGGGATACTCAATATCGACCGCAACCTCAAATAAGTTTGTCAGCACAAGATATGTCTTATCATCCAGCGTCCGCTTGTATGCAAAAACTTGATCATGTTCTTCTAAAATTAGCTCATAACTGCCATAAATAAGAGCATCACTATTCTGGCGCAGATGAATTAATCTTTTATAGTAATTAAGGATTGAATCGGGATTCGCAAGTTCTTCTTCTACATTTATCTGTTTATAATTTGGATTCACTTTAAGCCACGGGGTTCCTGTCGTGAATCCAGCATTTTCTTCTGTGTTCCATTGCATCGGTGTACGCGAATTGTCCCGTCCATTTTTCCAAATAATTTTCATAACTTCTTGATGACTTTTCCCTGCTTCACGTTCTTCTTGATAAGTATTTTTAATTGCCACATCATTATAATCATCAATAGAATCAAACTGCACGTTTGTCATACCGATTTCTTGTCCTTGATAAATAAACGGGGTTCCTTGCATTAAAAAGTACATGGTCGCAAAGCTTTTCGCAGCTTCTTTTCTTAAATCCGTATCATTTGCCCACGTCGAAACTGAGCGGGGTTGATCATGATTTTCAAGAAAAAGAGCATTCCATCCAGTACCAGCAAGACCGTTCTGCCACTTGCTGAGCGTTCGCTTCAGGCCATGAATATCAAGCCCACCTGTCGCACTCTTGCCCCACAGATCTAAATGTTCGAATTGAAAAATCATATTAAAATGACCGTTTTCCTCACCAACCCATTCGTCGGCCTGTTCAACACTCACCCCGTTTGCTTCTCCAACGGTCATAATGTCATACTGGTCAAATGTTTCCTTTTTCAATTCTTCTAAAAATGTACTAATTCCAGGGCGATTCATGTGCCCCTCATATGACGGAACGTATTTTTTATTGCTAGGATTCGGCATATCAGGGAAACCAGGCAATTTTTTGATATGTGAAATCGCGTCGACTCGAAAACCGTCAATTCCTTTATCCAACCACCAATTCACCATTTTATATAAATCATTACGCACCTCAGGATTTTCCCAGTTAAGATCCGGCTGCTTACGTGAAAATACGTGCATATAATATTCACCCGTCTTCTCATCATACTCCCAGACAGATCCGCCAAAAATAGATTCCCAGTTATTTGGTGGTGTGCCTTTTTCGCCTTCATGCCAAATATAATAATCACGATATGGATTATCCTTTGAAGAACGAGACTCGATAAACCACCGATGCTCATCAGATGTATGATTAATAACTAAGTCCATGATTAATTTCATACCACGTTCATGAACTTTTTCTAGTAATTCATCGAAATCTTCCATCGTACCAAACTCTTTAGAAATCGCTTGATAGTCGCTTATATCATAGCCATTATCGTCGTTCGGCGACTGGTAGATTGGCGACATCCAGATGACGTCTATTCCCAAATCTTTTAAGTAATCTAGTTTTGAAATGACGCCTTGAACGTCACCAATTCCATCCCCATTTGAATCCATAAAACTGCGTGGATAAATTTGATAGGCCACCGCCTCTTTCCACCATTTCTTAGTCATGATGTCTCCTCCTAAAATATCAATAATATAACTACTGTATATAATTTTTGATGTTTGTATCGTACAAAAGGAAACTTCATCAGGTGGGACGCGCCCCTTACTGATGAAGCTTTTAATTACTTCTTTTCGCATGCCATTCTAATTGCTCAATTTGAAGCTTCCTCGGTTAACATCTTACACGATTCTCGTTTTTCAATGACGGTTGGAATGATAATGCTTTTCTTATAGGCAGAGGCTTCATTAATTTCTTCAATTAAACATTTAGCCGCCTCATGTCCTAACTGAAATACTTGAGTATCAACTGATGTCAACGTTGGACTTGATACTTGAGCAATTATCGAGTTATTAAAACTAATGATGCTGAGCTCTTTCGGTACGCTAATTTTTTCTCTTCGGCAAACTTGTAATACTTTTAAAGCAACCAAATCATCTGTAACAACAAGTGCTGTCGGCGGTTTTTTCAATCCCATAAAACTCAAGACAATTTGTTCGACCTCAGCTTTGGTTTTCGGGTTTTCCATATATGCCTCAATAAGCGGGAATTTGTTTTTCGTCAATGAAGCTTGATATCCTTCAAACCGAGTGATCGAAACATCATAATCCAAGTCCCCGCCAATATAACCAATCCGCTCGTGTCCTAGATTAACTAGATAATCTGTCGCATTTTCAGCAGCTTTCAAGTTATCGTTATCAACATAAATAACTTCTTCCTCTGCCTCTACCGGGCTTCCAACTAACACAAACGGAAGCTTGCTTTCCATTAAATAGGGAATAACTTTATCATTTCTTTTGGAATACGTCACAATGATACCGTCCACACGTCTTCCGCGGACCATTTTTACAACATCTTCAAAAATTTCTTCCTCCGACTCACCAGTCGTTAACATAATGCTGTAATCCTCTTTATTACAATAAGTACTTATCGCTCTTAACACTTCAGGGAAAAATGGGTCATGAAGTGAATCACTGCTTGATTTCTTCATAACCACTCCAATCGTACGTGTTTTTTGTTGGGCGAGTACCCGTGCATTATAATTTAGGTGATATCCCATCTCTTCCATCACACGTCTGACCTTTCGTTTTGTTTGCTCACTAATCCGTGGGCTGTCCGAAATAACGCGTGAAACGGTTGAGGGGGACACATTCGCTTTTTTTGCAACATCCTTAATCG
The DNA here is from genome assembly GCF_018918075.1 of Virgibacillus sp. MSJ-26. GTDB lineage: Bacteria > Bacillota > Bacilli > Bacillales > Amphibacillaceae > MSJ-26. The sequence continues at coordinate 14,927 of NZ_JAHLPW010000021.1, read as the reverse complement.
TAACGGCCATGTAAGTTCCTCCTCATCACTATACCAATCAAATTAAATCTATTTTACCATTAAGTGGGATGGCTTACCCTTTTGTACCTCCAGCCGTTAAACCAGACACGAAATACTTCTGTAAGGACAAGAATAAAATCGCAATTGGTATAGCAATTAAAATACTTCCAGCCGCAAATAGTGTAAACTCACTCCCATATTGACGGGAAACAAGTTCATATAATCCTACAGCAAGTGTATATTGTTCAGGTTGTCGTAGTAGAACTTTTGCCAAAATAAAATCGGTAAACGGTGTAATGAAGGAAAACACTGCCACGACGGCAATCATTGGTTTTGCTAGCGGCATAATAATTTGCCAATATATCCTAAAGTGACCTGCACCGTCCATGCGTGCACTTTCATCTAACTCTTTCGGAATAGAATCCAAATACCCTTTCATTAGCCACGTATTCATCGGAATCGCACCACCGATATAGATAAGGATTAAACCGAAATGTGTATTGATTAAACCTGTCACGTTCGCTAACACGAAAATAGCAATCAGTGCTGCAAAGTTTGGAATCATTTGTAAGATTAAAAACGTGACAAGTCCATTCTTCCTACCAACAAAACGATAGCGAGAAAAAGAATAAGCCATTAAACTAATCGTTATAACCGAAGCAACCATAGAAATAATACATACTTTCAACGTATTCCAATACCATTTCAAATATAGACTTTCTTCTGGGTTAAATAATTCTTTATAATGATCCCAAGTCGGGTTTTTTGGAATGATATTGAAACTGGAAATACTTGTCCCTGGTGTTAATGATGCGCCAAAAACCCAAACAAGTGGATAAATGATAATAACTGCCATAATAGCGACAATGAAATAAGTGATGGTTAAACGAAAGATTTTATTTTGTTTTGTATTCATATCACATCATATCCTCTTCTTGGAATGACCTCGTTCTTCTAAATTGCCAAATGGCAATGATAATCACAACAGCAGACATAATCATCGTAATCGCAGCAGCCATACCGTATTGCTGAGTTGACATCGTTAAGTCATAAATCCATGAAATCAAAATATCAGTACCTCCAGCATTTTGCCCCTGTATTGTTGGTCCACCATTATTGAATAGATAAATCACATTAAAGTTATTAAAATTAAACGTGTATTGTGTAATCAATATTGGTGCAATAGAAAACATGACAAGCGGGAATGTGATTTGACGGAATTTCTGATATATACTTGCACCATCCACTGTCGCCGCTTCATACAATTCATCTGGAATGGATTGTAGCACTCCTGTAACCATGACAAAGATAAATGGAAATCCGAGCCATGTTTGAATCATAATTAAGGCTAATCTCGTCCACATTGCATCTGTCATCCATGAAATCGGACTAATACCAAGCGCACTTAAAATCGTTGTATTAATCGCACCGAACGATTCATTAAACATACCAGAGAAAATCAAAATCGTCACAAACGCTGGTACTGCCCATGGTAAAATAAGCAAAGTACGAATGATTGCCTTTCCTTTTAAATCCTTTTGGTTTACTAAAATAGCTAAAAACACCCCAAGGGCAATTTGCAGTGTTGTTGCGACTAGTGTCCAGATAATTGTCCATGCAAATACACTAAAGAACGTTCGACGCCACACATCCATTGTAAATAGTTTCTTAAAGTTGGCTAACCCAACCCAATCCGTTAAACTAGCAGGCCAATTATGATATAAATCGTAATTTGTAAAGGCTAGTAATAACACAAATATGATTGGCAAAATCACGACAAATAATAATAAGAAAAAGCCAGGACTCAACATTAAATAAGGAAATCCACTATCGATTAAATTTCGATATTGACCTCGAATCGTGTTCAGTGGTTGGCCACTATCTCGCTTCTCACCATTTTTATATGCATCACGAAGATTAATAATCATAATGATTACCGCGATTGCCAATAAAAAGATAGAAATAATTCCATAAACCATAAGGAAAATCGAATTATCCCTTGGTAGTTTTTCACCAAGCGTGAAAATTCCCCATAGCCCAAGGTCAATAAAATCTGCAAAGGCAATTCCAAAGGATGCAGCTAATACTAAAAATATAGCTCCCTTGAAGAATTGTCGATTATAAAATTGGCCTAACCCCGGTATGATGGAGAGTAACGTTGCAATTTTTCGATGATTTGATTGATATTCATTATCCACTGCAAGAGACTCCTCTCTCTTATAACTTTAATAAATGAATACTTTACTGCTTACGACTATGTCGTTCTTCAATTTATTGTCTGGAGAAAATTAGATTTGTGTATCTGTGGATTAAATATGGTGATGCGAATGGTAAGTTTAAAAGGAAGGCAGTATCTCTAATAACAAGACACCGCCTTAGATTACTTATTAATTCTCTCCACCATGATTCATTTCAATATTTTCTTTAATTAACTTAACAGCTTCATCAAGCGCTTCTTTCGGGTCTGCATCTTTTGTTGCAACCGCTTGTACAGCTGAAGTGATTGGATCCCAAACTTCATCGATCTCTGGAACAGAAGGCATTGCAATAGCATCTTTTGATTGTTCCATTACAGCTGCTGCCCCTTCGTTTTCCTCGACCCATTCATCATCTTCTAACAATGATGCTAATGGTGGGATTTCTCCAGTTAGGTCATATCTTATTTGCGCATTTTCTTCATTTGTAATAAATTCTACAAACTTTTGTGCCCATTCTTGGTTATCTGTAAAGTTCGTTACATGCCAACCTTTTACTCCCATGAATGTACCAACAGGTTCTCCATTTGGCAATTTAGGCATTGGTGCGATACCGATATCAATACCTGCGTCTTTATAGTCATTAAAAGCCCATGGACCATTTTGTACGGCCATTGTATTGCCTTCTTTAAACAAGCCGTTCATTTGGTCGTTGGATGTTTCACCGATAATTCCACTCGGGAATAACCCTTCCTTATACCATTTGCCCATGTATTCTAATGCTTCCACAGCACCTTCGTTATTAAGTCCGATATCGGTTACATCATCGCCATCACCGAATACATACCCACCAAATCCTTTAAATATACCATGTGCATGATAGGTGTCATCCCAAAGTGCTAAGAAACCATAATCACCATTCTCTACAGCTTCTTCAGATAACTCGTACATGTCATCCATTGTTTCTGGAACTTCTGGTAACAAATCTTTGTTATAGATAAAGACAGGTGTTTCAGTTGCTTTTGGTAACCCATATAATTGACCATCATATTCCATCGCTTCAACAGAGGATTTTGTGAATTGATCCAGTACATCGTCACCTACTTCAATTGGTGAAATATACCCTTTTACAACTGTTGATCCAATACGGTCATGCGGCAAAGTAACAACATCTGGTGCTGCATCTGTATTACCATCTAACGCTAAGTTTTCTTCAATTTCAGTTATGTTATATTCTTGGTATTCAATTTCAATACCGTATTCTTCTTCAAATTTCTCTGCAGCATCTTCAAGTGCTGCTCCTTTGTCATCATCTTCCCAAACTAGTAATTTTTCAGGCTTCTCCGCATCTTCTACATCTGCAGTAGCATCATCGCTACCCGAACTTTCTTCTACCTCATCGTCCGGTCCACATGCTGCCAAGACTCCTATTACTAACATGAATGCAAATAAAGTTCCTAACCATTTTTTCATTCAGTTACCCTCCCTAAAGGATTATTCATTTGAAGTGAATGCTATGTTTATGAAAACGGTTGCGCACCACTTTACATAAAATTATACAACGTATTTTTAAAAATGCAAGAGAAATTGTTCTTTGTTATACAATGATAATAACGTTTTCATTTTTTTGTCTTTTTTGATACGCTGTATAATAGTTTAAATTATTTATCTATATTTCATACAAACGATTGCATGAAAAGGAGGAATCGATTTGTTAAAAGAAGCCATCTACCATCAACCTAAAAGCAATCTAGCTTATGCCTATGATGAGGAGACATTACATATCTTGTTGCAAACAAAAAAAGATGATATGGAAGCGGTAACCCTAATCTACGGTGATCCATATATTTTTGATAAAGAAGAATGGCAGTTTCAATTCATCGACATGGAAAAATCAGGTTCAACTGTAATGCATGATTATTGGAAAGTAGCTGTGAAACCAGACTTCCGCAGACTACGCTATGGATTTAGTTGCACCTCGAAAACAGGTGAAACAATTCATTATACAGAGCGAGGATTTTTTGAATCTATCCCTAGAGATAAGGATTATTATTTTTGTTTTCCTTATTTACATAAAGGGGATGTATTTCATGCGCCATCTTGGGTAAAAGACACGATATGGTATCAAATTTTTCCTGAACGATTTGCAAATGGGGACACATCAAATGACCCTGCAGGTACTATGCCATGGGGGGAATCAGAACCTACGCCCACAAACTTTTTCGGTGGAGATTTCCAAGGGATTATGAACCATTTAGACCATCTCGTTGACTTAGGAATCAATGGAATTTATTTCACTCCTATTTTTAAAGCTTATTCCAATCACAAATATGACACGATTGACTACATGGAAATCGACCCTCAATTCGGGGATAAAGAAATATTCCGACGTCTTGTGAAAGAATGTCATAAGCGCGGCATTCGGGTTATGCTTGATGCAGTGTTTAATCATAGTGGCTACTATTTCCTACCGTTTCAAGATGTACTGAAAAACCAAGAGGATTCTGTTTATAAAGATTGGTTTCATCTATGGGATTTCCCAGTCGTAACGAAACCACAGCCAAATTATGACACATTTTCTTTTGGTGCCTCCATGCCAAAATTAAATACAAACCAGCCCGACGTAAAGAAGTACTTACTCGATGTAGCTCGTTATTGGATAGAAGAATTTAATATTGACGGATGGCGGCTCGATGTTGCAAATGAAGTTGATCATACGTTTTGGAGGGAGTTTAGACAGGTAGTAAAAGATGTGAAACCTGACGCTTATATTCTTGGGGAAATCTGGCACAATTCAATGCCCTGGCTTCAAGGGGATCAGTTCGATGCTGTCATGAATTATCCATTCACAAATGCTGCCATCGACTTTTTTGCTAAACAAAAACTGTCTGCTAGCTCATTTAGCAATGCCATTGACGAAGTTTTGCACATGTATCCAGATAATGTTAATGAATCTTCATTCAATTTATTGGATAGTCATGATACACCAAGAATTTTAACTTTGGCAGATGGAAATATCGATCGAGTCAAGCTGTTGTTCCTTTTCCATTTAACCTTCATTGGAACACCTTGTATTTACTACGGGGATGAAATCGGCATGAATGGTGGCGGTGATCCCGGGTGCCGTGCATGTATGGTTTGGGAACATGAGAAGCAAAATCAGGATTTATTTCATTATGTTCAAGCGCTAATTACATTAAGAAAATCAAATGACGTATATGCAAACAGGGCTTCTTTTCAATTCCTAGATGGAAACCATGATGAAAATACAATTATTTATGAAAGAAAACATGACTCGATGCAAGTCATATTTGTTATCAATAATCAAACGACATCTACTTCTATTAATTTACTAACTTCAGGTTTATTCCAAGAACTTACATTCGATGGCCGAACTTTTCAAAGAAATAGCATAGAAATAACGAATGATAGCTCCATTCATGTTTCACCATATGGTTTCCGAATCTTTGAGAAGACTCAAAACTAAAGAACGATGAGATCCCTAATAACAATTTTATACTATAATGGAGGTATTCAAATGACAAAACAATGGTGGAAAGAAAGTGTTGTTTATCAAATTTATCCAAGGAGTTTTAATGATAGTAACGGAGACGGAATTGGAGATATTCGCGGAATTACGGAAAAACTAGATTACTTAAAGGAACTTGGAATTGATGTTATTTGGCTTTCGCCTGTTTATGAATCCCCTAATGATGATAATGGATATGACATCAGCAACTATCAAAAAATTATGGACGAATTTGGTACGATGGAAGATTGGGATTATATGTTAAGTGAGATCCATAAGCGAGATATGAAACTTATTATGGATTTAGTAGTAAATCATACGTCTGACGAACATCATTGGTTCGCTGAGTCACGAAAATCAACGGACAATCCTTACCGGGACTATTATATTTGGCGTCCTGGGAAAAATGGTGCTGAGCCAAATAATTGGGAAGCAAATTTTGGCGGTTCCACATGGAAATATGATAAAACGACAGACGAATACTTTTTACATTTATTCTCTGAAAAACAACCTGATTTAAATTGGGAAAATCCTACATTACGAAAAGATATCTATAGGATGATGACATGGTGGTTGGATAAAGGGATTGACGGATTTAGAATGGATGTTGTCAACTTCATTTCTAAAGACCAACGTTTCCTTGACGGGGAACCCATTGAAGGGAAAAAGTATGTGTCAGGGCATCAATACTTTATGAATGGACCACGTGTGCATGAATTTTTACAAGAAATGAACAAAGAAGTATTAGCACATTATGACATCATGACTGTTGGTGAAATGCCCGGTGTCACTCCAGAAGAAGGGTTGTTGTATACGGGGGAAGACCGAAATGAGTTAAATATGGTCTTCCATTTCGAGCATATGGATCTCGGCTCTGGAGCGGATGGCAAATGGGACATACAACCATGGTCACTTGTTGAATTAAAAGACATTTTATCAAAATGGCAAGTCGAATTAGAAAATGATGGTTGGAATAGTCTATATTGGAATAACCATGACCAACCACGTGTCGTATCCCGATTTGGCAATGATAAAGAGTACCGTGAAACATCTGCAAAGATGCTGGCAACGACATTACATATGATGAAAGGGACACCTTATATTTACCAAGGCGAAGAAATTGGCATGACGAACGTCAAGTTCCCTTCCATTGATGATTATCGGGATATTGAAACATTGAATATGTACAAGGAGAAAATGGAAGAAGGAAAAAATGTAGATGACATCATGGAATCCATTTACATTAAATCACGCGACAATGCACGAACACCAATGCAATGGGATAACAGTGTGAACGCTGGTTTTACAGAAGGAGAGCCATGGATTGCAGTCAATTCCAATTACAAAGAAATTAACGCAAAAGATGTGGTAGCAAATCCAGATTCCATATTCCATTACTATAAAGAACTCATTCAACTACGGAAAAAGCACCCAATTATCGTTTATGGAAAATATGATTTATTAAACCGAGACAGCGAAGATATTTTTGCCTATACGAGGACTTATGAGGGCGAACAACTGCTTGTCTTAAGTAACTTTACTAAAAATGAACTTTCCTATGATGTGCCAGACAAACTAATGGATTATTCGAGCAGTTCCTTAATGATTGGCAACTACAAAGATGTTGATGGAAACTTAAAACAAAAACTTACTTTAAATCCTTTTGAAACGAGAGTCTATTATTTAAAATAATTCGTTCAAAATATGGCTATACGCAGGGAGGAGTTACTTCTTGCATATAGCCCTCTCTCTTTTTTCAAAATGGCTCATTAGGTAAAAATAGATTTTCTTTTGTTACATCACTTGGAAAATACAGTTTTTATATTTTGATTAAACCTCAAGGAGAGAAGGAATTCCTTTGAATGCAACCAACACTAAAAAACTAACATTATATGCACTTACCTGGCCTATTTTCATAGAATTACTATTACATATGTTAATGGGTAATGCGGATACGTTGATGCTCAGTCAATACTCCGACAAATCGGTTGCCGCTGTCGGTGTGACCAATCAAATTCTTTCCGTCATTATCGTTATGTTTGGATTTGTCGCTCAAGGTGCGGCTATTTTGATTGCCCAGAATTTAGGGGCGAAAAAGCCAAGAGCTGCAGGGAAAATTGCTATAATGTCTATTAGTTTAAATTTATTGTTCTCCCTTACATTAAGTGCCGCTTTATTTGTATGGGCTGTCCCTATTTTAAATCTAATGGATTTACCATTGGAAATTATGGGAGAAGCAACAACGTACATCCAAATTGTCGGTGGACTCATTTTTGTTCAAGCATTAATTATGACGACTGGTGCTATTTTAAGAAGTTATGGACATACAAAAGATACGATGACCGTAACAATTGTAATGAATATTCTTAATGTCATCGGTAACTTTTTCGTTATTTTTGGACCGTTTGGATTTCCAGTTCTTGGCGTTGCAGGTGTAGCCTATTCCACAGTAATTAGCCGTTTACTAGGATTTATTGCACTCATTTTCCTACTCATCAAGCGTAGTCAAGGTCAGTTGGATTATAAAAGCCTTTTCCGTTATCGTAAGGAATATTTGAAAAAAATTCTTCAGATTGGTGTTCCTTCAGCAGGTGAGCAACTATCCTATAACGCCAGTCAGATGGTGATTACGTATTTCGTTGCTCAACTAGGAACGATTGCCATAACAACAAAAGTATATGCACAAAACATCATGATGTTCATTTTTCTTTTTTCAATCGCTATCGGTCAGGGAACTCAGATTATAATTGGGCATATGATTGGTGCAGGTAAATCAGATGAAGCGTATGAACGAGGACTAAAAAGTTTACGGATATCTCTGATTGTATCTCTCAGTATGGCTGGGCTTGTGTTTGTCTTTTCTAAGCCACTTCTAGGTATATTCACAGATGATCTATCCATTATCAAACTCGGTGCCCTGCTGCTCTTCATGACTATTATTTTAGAACCTGGTCGTGCATTTAACTTAGTGATGATTAACTCACTCCGTGCTGCAGGTGATGTTAAGTTTCCTGTCTATATCGGTATTATTGTTATGTGGGGTGTCGGTGTAACCACTGCATGGTTTTTCGCCATCTATCTCGGCCTCGGATTAACAGGTATCTGGATTTCATTTATTTGCGATGAATGGCTAAGAGGGATCTTCATGGTAAGAAGATGGAAGCAACGAAATTGGGCTTCAATGAGCTTTGTCGAGCAAGAAAAGGTGTAAGATATATTGAACTCGGTTTCTCACATCAAAAACACAGAGAAACCGAGTTTTTTATCTAACAGTAAAAAGAGTCTAGTCTTTTCACTTATACTTCCTTAACTCTTCGTACGATTCTATAGCTTACAGTTTTTATGTTTTATTAAAAAAGCTGCCAAGCATCATCCATATAAAAGCACGCACTACTTATAATTCAATTTCTTTTATTATTTTAGCAGGATTGCCTCCCATGACAACGTTGTCTGGTATATCTCTAGTAATAACTGAACCTGAAGCGATGACAACATTATCGCCAATTTTTACACCTGGATTTATGATGGCGCTTCCACCAATCCATACGTTATTTCCAATCGTAATCGGTTTGCCATATTCTTTACCCGAATTTCTCTCAATAGGATGAAGTGGATGTGTCGCTGTATAGATTTGTACCCCAGGTGCCAACATACAATTGTCTCCAAAACGCACTTCACAAACGTCTAAAATCGTACAGTCGAAATTAGCATAAAAGTTCTCACCCACATGTGTGTTATAGCCGTAATCAAATCTAATATTTGGCTCCATAATTATTTTTTCTCCGGTTGAGCCGAGTAAATCTTTTAATAATTTAGTTCTTTTCTCAGACTCTGTTTCTATTGTTTGATTATAGATTCTAACCTTTCGCCTTGCCTCCTCGCGCTCCTTTACTAGTGCTAGGTCTTCAGGATTGTACATTTCTCCAGCTAACATTTTTTCTTTTTCAGTCTTCATTTTTCTACACCTGTCTTTCTCTCCGCTGTATACATCTTTTGTATGCCCGGGACTCTCCCAATTAGTATATCACTGATTTTAAATGACTTGCTGAACATGAAAAAACACATCCTCTTTAAATGTAAGATGATGTGCTAATCATTCTGTTTCTTCTTAATGTTAAATGCAATGTCTACTTATTTTAATTATTTCATCCCAAACCAATGAATCGGCTGCGGATTGATATTATGATACACATGTTTGGTTTCTGTATATTCTTCTAAACCTTGAACACCTAATTCGTGGCCAATACCGGATTGTTTATAGCCGCCCCACGGTGCTTGTGCGAAAAAGATGTTGAAGTCGTTAATCCACACAGTTCCCATACGCAATTTAGCAGCAACGCGTTCTGCTTTGGCAATATCTTGGCTCCAGACACCACCAGACAAACCGTAAATAGAGTCATTCGCTAAGTGGATTGCTTCCTCTTCTGTTGAGAATTTTTCTACCGTAATAACCGGTCCAAACCCTTCATTTTGTACAACGTCCATCCCTGTTGAGCAATCCGTTAAGACGGTTGGTAAATAGAAAAATCCATTTTGAAGTTCAGGATCTTTTGGTTTTCCTCCACCCACTGCTAATGTCGCGCCTTCTTTCAATCCATTTTCTACGTACTCGGTTACTTTTTCAAGATGTTCCGCTGAAATCAATGGCCCCATTTCCGTATCTTCATCAAAACCGCTACCGAGTTTGATATTTTTTACACGTTTTACTAGAGCCTCAACAAATTCATCGTGGATGCTCTCTTCAATGATAAGTCTCGTCCCAGCAGAGCAGATTTGGCCCGCATGGAAATACACACCGTTTAATGCTTGATCCACGGCTGTTTCAAAGTCTGCGTCAGCGAAAATAACATTCGGATTTTTGCCACCAAGTTCTAGGGCAATTTTTTTCATATTAATACTTGCTGATTGCATAATTTTTCGACCTGTCTCAAGTCCTCCGGTAAAGGAAATCAGGTCAACCTCTTTACTTTCGGATAATTCCGCACCAACTGATCTTCCTGGTCCAAGGACTAAGTTGGCAACACCTGCGGGAATGCCTGCCTCTTCGATTAACTCAAATACTTTAATTGTAGTGAGTGGTGTAATTTCACTCGGTTTCATGACAAGCGTGTTCCCAGCTACAAGAGCAGGTGCTAATTTCCAAGAAGCTTGTAGGAGTGGATAGTTCCACGGTGTAATTTGCGCACAAACACCGACAGGCTCACGAACGACTTTACTGATCGTATCGGGAATGGGAGAGGCAATCATTTCTCCAGCATCTTTGCCAGCGAGATCCGCATAATAATGAAACACATCGGCAATACCATCCATATCATCACGACTTTCATCAACCGTTTTACCAGTGTCTAATGATTCTAGACGTGCCAACTCTTCTTTATCTCTTTCTATTAATGTAGCGATATTACGAACCAATTTTCCACGTTCCACTGCAGATGTCGTTGCCCATTCACCTTCATCAAATGCTTCTCGTGCAGCTTTAATCGCTTTTTTTGCATCTGTATCATTACCTTCTGTCACTTCTGCGATGACTTCTTGATTAAAAGGATTAATGATTTTTCTCGTTTCGTTTGTCGTCGAAACAATCCATTCCCCATCTATAAATTGTTTTAATACTTTCACTCTCAGACTCTCCTTTATATAAATAATGAAGTTTAGCTTTGTTAAATATAAATTTAATCTTTGAATCTTTTTAAGGTTATCATGCACCTAATTTGTTGTCAATAAAACAAAAATTACAAGCAAACAAGTGTTGACATATTCGAATAAACCTATTATATTAAATTTGTTAAGAATTTATTTAACGAACTTAATAGCGAGGTGAAATAAATGAACAATTCGCTTGATGAACAAGCATATGAGACCATCGAATCGGCTAAAAATGAAATTATTTCAGCTATATCCGAGACGATGGATCTTTATGGTGTTACACCATCAGCCGGTGCTCTTTATGCCACATTGTACTTAAGTGATCAGATGAATCTCGACGAAATGCGAGATGAACTTAATATGAGTAAACCTAGCATGAGCACGGGGATCCGTAAGCTATATGACAATGGAATGGTAAAGAGAATCCATCAGAAAGGAACACGCAAACATACTTATGCTGCGGAAAAAGACTTCTTCAAATCGTTCATGTCCTACTACTGTCAGATGTGGCAACGGGAGGTAGATATGAACATGGAGGCCGTCAGCCAAGCTGAAGAATACTTACAAAAAGTTATCGAAGACGAGGAAGTCTCTAATAAAGTAAGAGAACAAGCCAAAGAACAATTTGACTTAATAAATAAATCCAAAGTCTACTACAACTGGCTTGAAAGATTAACACACAGTGTTAAAACAGGAGAAATTTTCGAATTTTTACCTAAAGAGGAACAAAGCGATTAATTATCAACTAGAAAAATACAAAGGGGATAAAAGATAGTGAAACGTTTCACAACAATATTTATAGTATTCATGACAGCAATCATTTTAGCAGCTTGTGGTGATTCAGCAGACGGAGAAAATGCTTCGGATGACGACAATGATGAAGAACTAGTTTTCGGTTTAATCAATTGGCCTGAAAATATTGCAGTCAACCACGTATGGAAAGTTCTATTAGAAGAAGAAGGCTATGAGGTCGATATAAAGCAACTGGAAATGGGAACAATCATGGAAGCATTGTCGACTGGCGATTTAGATGTTGGTATTGAAGTTTGGTTACCTGTGCAAGATATCAACTACTTTGAACAGTATCAAGACACGGTCGCTTTTAATAATGAAGCACCTTGGTTTGATAACGGGAAAGTCGGTCTTGTCGTTCCGGAATATATGGAAGACATCAATAGTGTAGAAGATTTAAATGCTAACAAAGACCTATTTGAAGAAGAAATCATCGGCTTCGAACCAGGCGCAGGCACCATGGAAGTGACAGAACAATTAATAGAGGATTATGATTTGGAACTTGAGCTTGTTCCTAGTTCGGAGGCAGCGATGCTAGGTGCACTCAGAGAAGCCGTTAAAAAGGAAGAGCCAATTGTCGTGCCACTCTGGCAACCACATGGTATTTTCTCTGATTTAGACCTGAAGTTCCTAGATGATCCACAAAAAACTTATGGAGAAGTAGAAGAAATTTCTCTAGCAACACGTCAAGATTTTGCAGATGATTATCCAGAAGTGAATGAATGGTTAACTAATTGGACGATCGATGACGATGAAACAATGGGTGAACTCATCAATTTCGTCAATGATTCAGATGACCCACACGAAGGTGCGAAAAAATGGGTAGAAGAAAACCGCGATCTAACTGACGAGTGGATTAAATAAAGTTACAAGTCAATTTTAACATCAAGAAAAATATAATGAGGCGTTGTGCGGAAAGAAACGCACGTCACCTGATTTGGAGGTACGGTTTATGAAACGAAAGTATGATTATATTGTTGTTGGTGGAGGAAGTGCTGGTGCAATCCTCGGTGACCGACTGAGCGCAGACGGAAAACATAGTGTTTTAGTTTTAGAAGCAGGAAGAAGTGATTATCCATGGGATTTGTTCATTCAAATGCCAGCCGCCCTCATGTATCCGGCAGGAAATCCACTATATGATTGGAGATATAAATCAGATCCCGAACCTCATATGCATGGACGACAAATTGCACATGCTCGAGGAAAAGTACTTGGAGGATCAAGCTCAATCAATGGCATGATTTATCAACGCGGAAACCCGCTTGACTATGAACGTTGGGGAGCAGACCCTGGTATGGATACATGGGATTTTGCCCATTGTCTCCCGTACTTCAAACGCATGGAGAATGCACTCGATTCACCTAATGACGACATGAGAGGTCATGACGGCCCTATCAAACTAACACGCGGACCAGCGACAAATCCGTTATTTGAAGCGTTCTTCAATGCAGCTTCCGAAGCGGGACACATGCGTACGCCAGACGTAAATAGCTATCAACAAGAAGGATTCGGACCGTTTGATAGACATATCTATAAAGGACAAAGACTATCAACGTCACATGCGTATCTACGTCCTGCCATGCATCGAGAAAACCTAGATGTTGAAACACGTGCATTCGTTACGAAGATTAACTTTGAAGGAACACGGGCTAAGGGACTTATCTTTAGAAAAGGCAAAAAAGAATATATTGTAGAAGCGGACGAAATTATTCTAGCAGGCGGTGCTTTCAACACACCACAGCTGCTTCAATTATCAGGTGTCGGAGAAGCTGAACACTTACAATCACTTGGCATTGACCCAGTCGTGGATCTTCCGGGTGTCGGGGAAAATCTTCAAGACCATCTTGAAGTGTACATTCAGTATTCTTGTCCAAAACCAGTATCTGAAATGCCTAGTTTAAATAAAGCAAAAATGCCGTTCATCGGATTACAATGGATTCTTAACAAGACAGGTCCGGTAGCAAGTAGCCACTTCGAAGGTGGGGGCTTCATCCGTTCGAATGACGATGTTGATTATCCAAACCTAATGTACCATTTCTTGCCACTCGCCGTACGTTACGATGGACAAAAAGCAGATACAAAGCATGGTTTCCAAGTCCACGTTGGACCAATGTACTCTGATGCAAGAGGTAGATTAAGAATTAAATCAAAAGATCCAAACGAACATCCTAGTATTCTATTTAACTATTTATCTACAGAGCAAGACCGACGCGAGTGGGTTGAGGCTGTACGACGCACTCGAGAAATCATGAAACAACCATCAATGGAACCATACAATTCAGGAGAGATTTCACCTGGCCCTAATGTACAGACAGATGAAGAAATTCTTGATTGGGTAGCGAGAGACGCAGAAACAGCCCTCCACCCTTCATGTACAGCAAAAATGGGCCCTGAATCCGATCCAATGGCTGTCGTCGATCCACATACGATGAAAGTACATGGCCTGGAAAACGTACGTGTTGCTGATGCGTCCGTCATGCCTTATATTACGAACGGAAACATCCATGCACCTGTACTCATGCTCGCAGAAAAAGCGGCTGATCTAATTTTAGGACGTAAACCATTAGAGCCTGAATATGTAGACTTCTATCGTCACGAAAAAGAAACAAAAAAAGAAACAGTAGAAGTTTAGTGGGACGGGGGGACGGGAGTGTAAACTGAACTGTGTAAGTGAGAGAGCGTACGACTCTTGCTTCGCAGTTCAGTTTTTTTATTGTAAGATAAAAATATAACGATTGGGAGGTTATTCTATTGGCCAAGTCAAA
>NZ_JAHLPW010000020.1 GCF_018918075.1 Virgibacillus sp. MSJ-26 | reverse complement strand
GCACCAAATAACATGGCAGCATAACCTGCGTCACCAACGACTGGTATTTTTTCACGCTTAGGTGCTTGATAGCCTGCTTTAGCTAAAGCGAGCACTTTTTGTTTAGCATCATAAATTAAGTGATCTGGGTTAACACTGATTGAATCTTTGCTGTCTAGATAGCCGTTTTCTATAGCTTCAGCTGCCGACGTAGATACTTTTGCAGTTGCAATTTTTTCAAAGACATCGTTACCTACTTTAGTTAAGTCAAAATCAATTCCTTCTGGCATGTCACGTAACATTTTCAAGTAAAGTTCTTTTGTACCACCACCACCAGGAATGAGGCCTACTCCGAATTCGACCAGTCCAATATAGGTTTCAGCAGATGCTTGAATTGCTGCAGAAGGAAGGGATACCTCTGCTCCACCTCCTACAGTCATGTTAAATGGTGCTGCGACAACTGGTTTATTTGAATATTTAATTTTAAGCCCCATATTTTGGAACTGACGAACAACCATATCTAATTCAAAGAAATTGTCGTCTTGAGCTTCCATTAACATCAACGCAAGGTTTGCCCCCACACTGAAGTTTCTACCTTGATTACCGATCACAAGTCCTTCATAGTTATTTTCTACTTCTTCAATCGCGTAATCTACCATTTGCATCGTATCTAGGCCAATCGCATTACTTTTAGAATGGAACTCTAGTAATGCCACGCCGTCACCAAGGTCTATTAAACTAGCACCAGCATTTTTCTTAATAACCCCGTTACTATCTTTTAATTGCTTAAGATTGATTTCTTTTTCATTCGCTTTGAGCTGCTTATAATCTCCTTGATCATAATAAAAGACGTTCCCATCTTCTGTATTATAGAATGAGTCGTGACCTGCTTCGATTAGCTTTGATACCCACTCAGGAATTGTTTCTCCTTCTTCTTTCATACGTTCGAGTGAACGCCCAAGTCCAATGGCATCCCAAGTTTCAAATGGACCGATTTCCCATCCAAAACCCCAACGCATTGCTTCATCAATCGCTACAATATCATCTGAGATTTCTCCGACTAATTCTGCTGAATAAAGAAGGACTGGCTTAAGCACAGACCATACTAAATCGCTTGCACGATCCCCTTTCGCTTTTACAAGCGCTTTCAATTTGTTACGAGATCCTTTTTGTTGCTTCGCCATTTCCGTTGCTTCTGTCTTTAGTTTTTTGCGTTCAACATATTCAAAGGATTCGGGGTCAAGCTCATAAATGACACTACCGTCTTTTCCTTTTTTCTTCAGATAAAATCCTTGACCACTTTTTGCACCCAACCATCCTTTTTCATACATCTTTTTCATGAATTCAGGAACATCAAAGACTTCCTTTTCTTCGCCTTCAACTTGTTCGTAAACATTTTTTGCTACGTGGATGAATGTATCTAATCCTACAACATCCAACGTACGGAACGTAGCACTCTTTGGTCGACCTATCATTGGGCCTGTTACTGAGTCAACTTCACCAATGCTATAGCCACCTTTTAACATTTCTTGAACCGTTACTAACAAACCATAGGTGCCAATTCGGTTAGCAATAAAGTTCGGTGTATCTTTTGCTTCAACGACACCCTTTCCAAGAACATCTTCCCCAAATTTCTTCATAAATTTAAGAATTTCATCATTCGTATGTTTCGTTGGAATGACTTCAAGTAATTTTAAGTAACGTGGTGGGTTAAAGAAGTGTGTCCCTAGGAAATGTTTTTGAAAATCCTCAGAACAATCAGCTGCCATATCTTCCACAGAAATACCCGATGTATTCGAGCTGACAATTGATCCTGCTTTACGATATTTATCAACTTCTGCAAAAACCTTCTTCTTTACATCAAGGTTTTCTACAACAACTTCAATAATCCAATCAACGTCACCTATTTTTTCCATATCATCTTCCATATTGCCAACTTCAATTAAATTAAGACTTTTCTTTGTGGTAATTGGTGACGGTTTTTGTTTTAATAGCGCTTTCTTATTTCCTTCTGCTATACGATTACGGACGGCTTTATCATCGAGTGTATAGCCTTTTTGTTTTTCCTTTTCGGTTAACTCTTTTGGTACAATATCAAGCATCAATGTTGGTATACCTACATTAGCCAAGTGAGCAGCAATACCAGCTCCCATAACACCTGATCCTAGCACTGCCGCACGCTTGATTGATTGTTTCATTTTCTTTCCCCCAATCTTTATTTGAATGAATACTCATTCATTAATCCTTAAAAAATAATAGATAGTCTCCTATCCGCTTATATATACTATAAATTAAGTTCAGATATTTCGCAATAAAAATAACTAACTTTTTTATTTTTTCTATAATAAAACGACTTCCAGGGACGGTAATGCACTCTAACTACTTGGATACTTTAGCAATGTCCTCATTTAAAAAACCAGACGAGCAATTTTCGTCTGGTTTTTTAGATAGGTTACATTTTCTCAGGAGCACTAACACCGATTAACTTTAATCCGTTTCCTAATGTAATTTTGACTGCTTGCATTAGAGCAATACGAGCTTTTGTCCGCTCTACATTGTCAGCATCAAGAACTTTTTCCGCATTATAAAAACTATGTAACGCGGAAGATAGGTCAAAAACAAATTGTGTCATTTTATGTGGAATTCGTTTGTCGGCTGCGTCGGCTATTGCTTGTGGAAATTCACCAAGCACTCTTAATAAATCAACTTCCTTTTCTGATGTGAGAAGTGATTTGTCGTATTGACCATTTAAATCATATCCTTGTTCCCCTGCTTGCCTCATCATTGTGCTAATACGCGCGTGAGCATATTGTACGTAGTAAACAGGATTTTCATTAGACTCGGAGCGAGCCAAGTCCATATCAAAATCTAAATGAGAATCAGCTGAACGCATATTAAAAAAGTAGCGCATCGCATCTTTTCCAACCTCTTCCATTAACTGGACAAGAGTAATCGCTTTTCCGGTACGTTTACTCATTTTAACACGTTCACCGTCTTCAAAAAGATTAACCATTTGCACGACTTTAACATCTAATGTATCTTTAGCATATCCTAGCGCTTGAATGGCGGCTTTCATTCTTGGGATATAGCCATGGTGATCAGCACCCCAAATATTGATTAACTTATCGAAGCCACGGTCAAGTTTATTTTTATGGTAGGCTATATCAGGAGTAAGATATGTATAGCTACCATCAGATTTGACAAGAACACGATCCTTATCATCACCAAAATCAGTCGTCTTAAACCAAGTGGCCCCTTCAGCTTCATAAGTTACATTATTTGAACGTAGAGTTTCTAAGATTTCCTGTACCTTTTTTTCTTTATAAAGTGTTGTTTCAGAAAACCAGTGATCAAACGGAACTCGGTACTCTTGTAAATCTCGTTCGATTTTTTCTAATTCATACTTCAAGCCTTTTTCTTTAAAATAAGCTAAACGTTCTTCAGAGGAAGCATCCGTCCACTTATCGCCATCCTCCTCCACGATTTCTTCACCCAGCTTTATAATGTCTTTAGCATGATAGCCGTCAGCTGGCATATCCCATTCTTTTCCAACTGCTTGCATGTAACGCGCTTCGACCGAAAGGGCCAAGTTATCAATTTGATTACCCGCATCGTTTATATAATACTCTCTTTCCACCTCATAACCAGCAGCATCCAAAATATTACATAAAGAATCACCTACAGCTGCTCCACGAGCGTGTCCTAAATGAAGATCACCAGTCGGATTAGCTGAAACAAATTCCACTTGAATTTTTGTACCTTTACCGCTATCTGTCCGACCGTATAATTCTTTTTGTTCTAAAATAGTTGGAACGAGCTGTGTTAAATAACTGTTATCCATAAAAATATTAATAAAGCCAGGGCCGGCAATCTCGAGTTCTTTAATAAACGCTTTTTCCAAGTTAATATGATTTTTAATTTCTTCTGCAATTTGGCGTGGTGCTTTTTTAGCTACGCGAGCCATTTGCATAGCAATATTGGTCGCAAAATCCCCATGACTTTTTTGTTTAGGTTTTTCCAGTATAATCGGAGGTATATCCTCTTCCTCAGCTAGGTTTGACGCCGTAATAGCTTGTATTAAAGCTTTTTTTATGTTGATTTCAGTTTCTTGTAAAATATTCATTAATATCCTCCTTGACTCATTAAACGATTCTCCAATGCTCGTTTCAAAACTATGTATGATTATATAGTAATCCTATTCGACCATTATACCCTTACTCGACCCTGATTATCTACCTTAAAAGCAAAAAAAGTAAGACTGATTCCTTTTCAAAATGGAGTCAGCACTTTTATGACACTACGAACATCCTGATGAACATCAACTCCGAAAAACTCCATTTAAACTTTCGAGCGCTTTTTTAAAATGGCATGTCACAATGTTCCCATGTTAATACGGATACTTTTAAAGTTGTTTGCACTTCTGAAACTTCTTTTTTATAGTTTCTTTCTTTATAATTCAACTTGAAACGAGTTACTGCAGTCACTGCATGCTTACCCTCAAATTACATCATTTTAAATTTATCTTATCCGCGTTTTCTTACGATAAAACAGCGGTAACAATGACTTTTTCCACTCATGGTAAATTTTTCTTCAAATAAATCGTAATCGTTACTATTTACAAATCGTAATCATTCCGTTATGCTATTCTTACACTAAAACAGGGAGAAATTATCTTGAAAAAACTTTTATATTTTACTCTGATTATGATTACAACAACCTTAATTTCTGGATGCCAACCCGAAAATGATGATGATAATAATACTATTATTTATACTTCAATTTATCCTATTCAATACATTGTTGATGAAATTGGTGGAGAGGATATTGAAGCTAAATCAGTTTATCCTCCTGGTGTGGATGCCCACTCTTACGAACCGTCATCTCGAGAAATGACACAAATTGCAAGAGGGAAAGCATTTATTTACCTTGGGGCCGGAATGGAGAGTTTCGCGGAAACAGCAGCAGCCTCTTTAAATAACCAAAAAGTTGAATTAATCGAAATTGCTACATTGGACGATACATTATTTTCTCATCCTGAAAATCATGAAGCCCATGCGGGGCATGATCACGGAGATAAAGATCCCCATATCTGGTTGGATCCACTAAGAATGATTCAAATGGGAAACATTATTAATAATGAATTAACTGATGTGTTTCCAGAATATGAGAAAACATTTAATAAAAACTTCAAGACTTTTAAAGATAAGATGTTGGATTTAGATAATAAATTCACTCAAACAATCGATTCCAAAAAAAACAAAGACATCCTTGTAGCTCACGCTGCATACGGGTACTGGGAAGAACGCTACGGGATTAAGCAAATTGCAATCAGTGGATTATCTACCAACGATGAACCTTCCCAAAAAGATTTAATACGTATTATTAATGCAGCGAAAGAACACCATTTACCATACGTAATTTTTGAACAAACAGGCACAGATAAAGTTGCAAATATTATTCGTGAGCATATAAATGCCGAACCATTATACTTGCATAATTTAGAGTCATTAACAGATGCTGACGTCCAAAACGAGGAAGACTACTTTTCCCTTATGGAAGAGAATTTAAATGTACTTGATCAGGCAACGGAGTAAAAAAAGGAGGAGAACTAATGACGGAATCGATTATTTCACTTAAAGATATATCCTTTGCATACGAAAGCAAACCAATCTTGGAAGATGTCAACTTAAACATAGATCGCGGAGCTTTCATGGGATTAGTTGGACCAAATGGTGGGGGAAAAACAACTTTAATTAAAATCATCTTAGGTCAACTGAAGGCTGATAAAGGCACTGTAGAATTGTTTCAACAACCTTTAGCACATTTTAAAGAATGGACTAGAATAGGATTTGTATCGCAAAAAGCCAACTCATTTAATAAAGGATTTCCGGCCACTGTGTTTGAAGTAGTCTCAATGGGGTTAACGGCTAAAATAGGCTACTTTAAGTTTTTGAAACGCAAACATAAACAAAAAGTCTTAGAAGCCATTAATCAGGTCGACATGATTGAATATGCTTATGAAAATATTGGCAATTTATCAGGTGGACAACAACAACGTATTTTTATTGCTCGCGCACTTGTTAACGACCCTGATCTATTAATTCTTGATGAGCCTACAGTTGGAATTGATTACAAAAATGTGGAGCGTTTTTATAATTTACTTCATCAACTAAACGAAAATAGAGGTATTACCCTTTTATTGGTCACTCATGACACCGGTGCGATGACCGAACATGTGACAGACATTGTCTGCTTAAACAAACATCTCCATTTTCACGGAGACACGAAACGATATACCGCTTTAACTGAAGAAGATTTATCAACTATTTATGGACACCCTGTTCATATTGTCAAACATAACCATTAAACAATTAGCACCTGAACTGGAGGCACATATATGTTAGCAGATTTATTAGAATTTGATTTTTTAAGACACACGTTTATAACAGGGGTTCTTATTGGATTGATTGGCCCGTTATTAGGAACGTTCATTGTCGTTCGTCGGCTATCTCTTATCGCTGATGCCCTTTCCCATGTTACATTAGGCGGTATTGCATTTGGTCTCTTCTTAGAAAAGAAAACAGCAATTACCTTTATTACGCCATTCTACGGAGGAATGGGATTTTCCGTGTTAGGAGCAATTTTAATTGAAAAGTTGAGGGATATTTATAAATCATACCAAGAAATTGGGATTCCCATCATTTTATCAAGTGGGGTTGGTTTAAGTGTTATTTTCATTTCTTTAGCCGACGGGTTTAATAACGATTTATTCAACTATTTATTCGGCTCCGTTTCTGCCGTTAGTTTACATGACTTATACACAATTATCGCTATTGCCGTCATTGTTATTACAATGATACTATTATTTTATAAAGAACTTGTTACCCTTTCTTTCGACGAAGAACATGCGCGTATTTCAGGTATACATGCTAAACGAATTCATTTTCTTTTTATTATTTTAACAGCATTAGTTATTGCAGCAACCATGCGAATTGTGGGAGTTTTACTCGTCTCTGCCTTAATGACTTTACCAGTCGCAGCTGCTATGAGATTAGCGAAAGGATTTAAACAGACCCTCTTTTTATCGGTACTTTTCGGTGAAATATCTGTCGTTCTCGGTCTAATCTTTGGCTTTTACTTTAGTATTCCACCTGGTGGTACAATTGTAATGGTAGCTGTAGCTATTTTGTTAGTAGCCATTGTGAAGAATAACTTGTTTAGTTATCAACGTAAAGGAGTATCTTCAAATGAATAAAAAAGAAGCGATTCGATTACTTAATGATAAAGGATACAAAACAACCAAACGCAGGTTAGATATTCTTAATTACTTTGAAGGTGAAGACCGTTACAGAACAGCTAAGGACTTGAACGATCATATGGAAGTTAAATACCCTGGGATTAGTTTTGATACGGTTTACCGAAACTTACATTTATATAATGAAATGGGAATTTTGGAATCAACGGAGCTTAATGGTGAAAAGCAGTTTCGAATGAAATGTTCACATGACCACCATCATCATTTTATTTGTAATCAATGTGGAAAAACAACTGAAATTGATGTGTGCCCTATGGAAGAAGCTCTTCGTATGTTGTCCAATTATACTATTGAAGATCATAAATTCGAAATATATGGTCTCTGCCCGCTATGTGGGACAGCATGAAAATAGGCGGTCAACTCTTAGCAGTAGGAATCGGTGGGATGCTTGGTGCAATGGGCAGGTATACCGTTTCTCTTTTATTCACTAGTAGTACTGACTTCCCATTTGCGACGCTCACAGTAAATTTAATAGGCTGCTTTTTCCTTAGTTACCTTTTAAATAACAAGCAGGTTAAAAGCAGACTCAAACCAGAAGCTTTTATTGCTTTAAGTACTGGGTTAATTGGCTCATTCACCACATTTTCTACGTTCGCTGTTGAAACAATTGAACTGATGACTCGTAATTTCTTCTTGGCTGCCTTTTATGTAGTGTTAAGTGTCATTGGTGGGTTAGGTCTATGTTATCTTGGTTTTAAGGTAGCGTATAGGAGGCACCAAAATTGATGAATATTTTGCTGGTAACTTGTGGAGGTTTCTTCGGCAGTATGGCACGCTTTTACCTCTCTTACATTTTAAATAAACACTTTATTGGCACATGGGTTGCAAATATTAGTGGTTCAATTTTGTTAGGTATTATAGTAACAGGCCAACAAAACGATATGCTAGCCGAATGGTTATGGACTCTACTAGGTATAGGTTTTTGTGGTGCTTTTACAACTTTCTCCACATTTGGAAACGAAACCCTACAATTGATTTTGGAAAGGAAGTATTTCCTTGCGATAAGCTATGTACTTACTTCTGTATTGCTTACACTAATGATAATATATGTAATCCTTCATCTTTAAATTGATTATTACGAGATTATAATATAAAGAGGTTGGGACATAAGTATTTTAGTTAATTTAAAAGCGAACGTATTAAAGTATATTTATATAAATATGCACCTTTTCAAGTCAGCGTAGGAAAAATACGTAGACTCCTGGGACTGCAGCAAGCTTCGTCCCACCGAAAACCTTTGTGGGAGATGAGGCCAGACGCGCCCCCACCGTGCGTCATGAATGATGAAAGGCTAAATTCGCGACGTCCTGTGAGGGCGCCTTCATGACCAACATCCTATTGGCCCGAGGCTCATCAGCCGCCCACGGAAAGCGAAGTATTTTTCCGAAGCGACTAACGCTTACTTAAAAATGTTCGTCGTTTAATAACCAATACTTATTTTTGTCCCAACCTCTTTTAAATTTAACTAATCTGAGCTAATACTTTATCCTCATCATGTTCAAGCATATTTTTATAGACTGTATCATTGACTTTTCGATTCATTTGTTTTCTTAATTCATGAATGGCATCTCGTTCACCAAATAAATACAAGTTTTCCCATGCTTCATCCTTAGCTAATTTGTCTAACTTAGGAGCAATGCTCTTATACCAACGTTGCTGATTCGCAGCAAATCTTTCTGCGAAATTTTCTTTTTGCATGCTGGCGGAACCAGGGTGTACACCTGCACCTACAGCATTTGCTTTGCGTGGACCCTTTTTTTCTGCCCAGTTTTCGGTATCCAGATTTAACTCATAGAAGTGGGTGTTTTCAACTTCATTCAAATAAGTTTCAATAACTTTAATTTGATTTTGTTGAACCAGTATTACACCTGTTTTAGGAAATTTATTGCTTAATTTTTCAAGTTGATTGAGTACTGGTTCCTCTTCCCAATAGAACTCTGATTCAAGTCTCATTTGTACTCGCTCAGCAAACCAAACCTTTCCATCTGCTGTTGCAAAAACAATAATCCCTCTCAATAAATCTTGCTCATACTTGCCTACGAACTCTTTAACTTTCTTCTTTACTTTTTTGAAGTTACGTAATTCTTCTTGATTTTCATCTTCAGAAAGATATGTTTCAAAGTTTCTTAAACCGTTTTTTAATTGGATTTTCCACTTTCCACCCTGTTGGTCAGGATCTGATGGATCTGTATTTAAGTACATGCTGAATACCTTATTGGCACCTTCCTCTTTAACTTGTTTCAATTCATTAATTTGGGTACGTAAATTCATTTAGTATTAGCACTCCCTTTGAATTATATTTATCTATTCTTAAATGTTTATCCGAGAAATAGAGTTGATAAACATAAACAGATTAAAATCAAAGATCTATTTTACAGTAACTAAGGGTTAGTCAGAGTGTAGAGAGGATTCTAATCTTTTTAACTCTGCTTTAAATGTCTCTGCTTCTTGATGGGACACCTCTTCTTCGCCATACCTTACTTTTTGATAGATTTCCAAGTTTGTAGTAAAACCAATCCTCTTTAGCCACTCTTCAATTGTTTCATAAGGTTTTCGACCATACTCAAACTGTCTCGTTTTTTTCTCAAAATCAAAAAGATGTCTACGAATAGGCTCACGTGGCTTTCGAAAACGATTCTTAAAGTGATTAAAAATACTCTGATTTTTACTTTTGTCATCTGATAATGCTGTATAAGTCACTAAATTGGTTGATGGAATTTCTGGTAAAGGTTTAAATACCTTTTTAGATAGTTTTATAGCTAAAAACACTAAAATTATAGCAATAATTAAGCCAGTCCCGATAATTGCATAGGGTGCAATTATTTCAACTAGTGATTTTTCTTCAAACTGCTGATAAATTGGATCCTCTGATGGAGGTGCTGACCCTTCAATACCAGAAATGTCTTCCCACCCTCTGTCTCGCTCAAAAAGTTGCAATATTTTTCCCATGGTACTTGCTAAAATATAAACTAAATAACGAAAACCATCCCATAGTTTCAACAAAACCATTTTTCCAGATTGAAATAAAGGAATGAAAAAAACTGTACCAAGGACAATGGGACCAATTATATACACAATTGATTTCTTATCAAATCGACGTCGATCTTCTTGACTAATGACCGCTAAATGGCTAAATATATTTCCAAATATTAACATAATGACTAACACAGATACATAAATGATAATCTCACTATCCCTGACAATAATAACACCTAGCGTTGCAAGAATAATAGACAAAATAATATAGCCATTCTCTCGATTCAAATCTATCATGGATCGACCTCTTACATTAAGATAGCGCCATATTAACAAACATGTAAATATCAAATTAACAATTAGTGGATAATTTACTAAATAAAATATTGGTATGAGCAATAAACCAACAGTTATATATATACTATAATTCGTTAAGCGTTTTGCCATAATTGAAAATAATATACTTGAAAGAACAACAATAAACAGATAACTCCAGTAAGGAATCCAGCGATAATGAAGATGTAAAATCGGTATCGCAAACAAAAAAATTATAATGGCCTCACTCATAAAGTGATAAGCATAAGTTATATTAAGATGTTTTTTTGACATCGTTAGTCACGTCCTTCATCCAACGTGTAATATAAGCACCTTCTTTAGATAATTTAACTTGAAAAATCTTCTGTTGCTGTCTTTTCCATAAATCAATAATGTCATTAATGTCGCTAGATACCTCGCCTAATATTATAATTGTTTTAGGCTTATAAAATTGTTGTCCAACTTTATAAACCATTTCCTTAAAGGGGTAAACAAGAGATTGCTGATGAATCCTCGCTAAAGTCTCTAATGTATTAATGTAATGTGTTTGTCCTTCACCTTCGGGGATATGTAAGTACGGTATTTTTCCTGTTCGTCTTGAATTGACAAAAACCTCATAATTATAACCTTGTTCAACCGTTTCTTTGCATAAATAAGCCGTATACGAAAGTAAATCTTCAAGATTTTGATTAAACTGTGCCATGTTGACTTTATCTTCTGAGCCAATATTCACAAGAAATATATAAGACATATCGACAACACGTTCATAGACGTTTGTTTGAAGCTCACTTGTCTTAGCTGTTGCTTTCCAATTAATACGGTGAAAAGGGTCATTATAATTATAATCTCTAGTACCTGCGGGACTTTGAATATCTTCAAAAGGGGAATAATTCATACGTTGATCACCTGGAACCATCTGAAAAATTGTCTCGATCCCATGCACAGGCAACAACCTAGGAAAAACCACAAACTCTGCATGGTAAAAAGGTAGATATTTCAAAGTAACATGTTCGAAATTAAACAAATGTGGAAATTGATAAGCTATATTTGTAATTCTCGTTGCACCTCGTTGTTTAGCGATAATTGGTAATTCTATAACTGTTTTTCTTCGCCCCATAACAGATAAAGGGACGTCCACTTGTTTATAATAAGATTTGGTGTCTTTTGTGTATATTAATGTTTGAATTGCTGGTCCTGTTTGAAACTGAAACTCACCATTAATCATTGGATAAATTGAATGGTTATCCAATTCAAACTTTACGACAGCCTCTTCGCCTGGAAATAACCGACGAGACACTTGTTTATTTTTTAGACTGAAATTTTTTCCAACTGATTTATCATATAATTTATTAATAATAAAATAGGTTAAAAAAATACTTACTATTACAAATGCTACTGTGTATTGGGAAATAATACCAATTAATGAAAATATGAAGACCGCTGTTAAAATATAATCCGTATTTTTAACATGATTTATGCCAAACTGCTTTTCCCATTTCATTATGATTCAACCTTTAGCTCAACTGGTACTTCTATTTCGGATAATATTTCAGACACAATTTTTTCTGGCGTTTTCTTAATTGCACCGTCCATTGTCAGTATCATACGATGTGGAAACGTATATGGAACGAGGACTTTTATATCCTCTGGTGTCACAAAATCTCGCTCATGGATAATTGCTCTAGCTTGAGCAGCTCTCATCAAGGAAAGCATCCCCCTAGGACTCACTCCAAGCTCTACTTCATGATGATTTCTTGAATGATGGACAAGATTTAATAAATAATCTAGCACAACCTCAGATATTGTAACATTTTTAACTTCTTCTTGAATTGACTTAATTTCCTCTAATGTTAATGAAGCTTCAAGTTTGTCATAAGGATCAGACGTCCGATACGTTGTTAATATCTTCTTATCTTCCTCAATTGAAGGATAACCTAAATCTATTTTAAATAAAAAACGGTCTAATTGTGCTTCAGGTAGAGGAAATGTTCCATAATTACTTTCAACTGGATTTTGTGTAGCGATAACAATAAACGGTGATGGCACTTTTATTGTTTCACCATCAACTGTCGTCTGATACTCTTCCATCACTTCTAGTAAACTCGATTGTGTTTTTGGTGTTGCTCGGTTGATTTCATCTGCCAAAAGGACATTTGTAACAACGGGGCCTGTTCTTAGCTCGAATTCTTGTGTTTTAGGATTAAAGTAACGAATACCTGTCACATCACTTGGTAGGACATCTGGCGTGAATTGAACTCTACTAAATTTTCCTTTCATCACTTTAGCAAAACTTTTAGCCAGCTTTGTTTTCCCTGTTCCTGGAACACTTTCCAAGAGGACATGACCTTGCGCTAATAAAGCAACAAGGAGTAAATCAACTACTTCCTCCTTACCAAAAATCACTTGATTTAAAGCGCCTTTAACTTTGTTTAACTCCCCCATTTTATGGTCACCTTCTTCATGTCATTAAAATACTATTTAAGATATTGTAACACATTTTAGAAAGTTTAAAAAGTTAGCAAGACGCTTTCTAAAAAATAATCAGCCAGATACATTCTGACTGATTATTTTCTAATCTTTTTCTCTAGTTATATGTTTAATCATCCCAAAAAATGAAATAACCATCAGTAGCAAGATAACTGTGAATGGAAGTGCCGATATTAATGAAGCGGTTTGTAGTGCTTCAAGTCCTCCGGCGAGTAACAGTACGATAGCTATCGCTGTAATTAGAACGCCCCAAACAATCTTAACGAATAAATTCGGATTTAAACTTCCTCGTGAAGTCATACTTCCTAATATATAGGTAGCCGAATCCGCTGAGGTCACAAGAAACGTAAATATTAAAAATATAGCTAAGATGGATAGAAGTTGGGTAAAAGGTAAATTTGTAAAGGATTCGAATAGAGCCACTTCAAGATTTGTATCTACAACTTCCGCTATATTTGTCCCATTTATTAAATCGCTGTGAAGAGCTGTACCTCCAAAAGCTGCTATCCATAAACAAGCAATTGTAGGCGGTACAACAAGAACACCAAAGACAAACTCCCGAATTGTTCTTCCACGGGAAACGCGAGCAACGAACGCTCCAACAAAGGGCGACCAAGCAATAGCCCATGCCCAATAAAATATTGTCCATTCCTGAACCCAAGCTGCTCCTTGATAAGGAGTAATACGCAAACTATATTGAATGAAATTTGATAAATAATCACCTAAGCCTAATACAAATGAATTTAAAATAAAAACGGTAGGTCCTGAAAAAAAGACATACAATAATAGAACTAAACAAAGGCCTAAATTTAAATTACTTAACCACTTAATTCCTTTATTTAAACCGGTACTTGATGAAAGAAGATAGGTCAATAACATAACACCTGCGATGACTATTTGAACCCATATTGAGCTGGGTAAACCAAATACACTCTTTAATCCCCCATTCATTTGCAGTATACCAAGTCCTAGTGATGTGGCAACCCCCATAACAGTGGCTATCACAGCTAATGAATCAATTGTACCACCGAGGAACCGATTCTTACCTATAACTGGTTGAATAGCTGTCGAAATGAGACCACGTTTATCTTGTCTAAATTGCAGAAATGCAATAATTAGACCCACAATCGCAAAAACGGACCATTGGCTCACGCCCCAGTGAAAAAAAGAATACCCCATTGATACTCTTGCTGATTCCTCTGTTAATCCTTCTAATCCTGGGAAAGGAGTATTTAAAAAGTGACTCATTGGTTCAGCAACACCATAGAAAACAAGCCCTGATCCAAATCCCGTTGAAAATAACATACCTATCCAGGTGAAAAATGGATATTCTGGACGAGAATTTTTGGGGCCTAAACGAATTTTTCCATACTTACTAATTGATATAGCGATAAGAAACATAACAAAAATAAATACTGCCAGTAAGTAAAACCAGCCAAAATTAATTGTCGTAAAATTAAATAGTAATTCCGCAACTCTGCCAAAACGCTCTGGCACAATAGCACCAACGACAACCAAACTTAATATAACTAACGCTGAGATCAAAAACACAGGATTTGTAAAAGTTTTTTTATTCATGTAGAATCCTTTCCATTTTATTTTTATGTACGAACATGAATTCATTTACCCGAATATTATTTATTATAAACATATCGTGTGAAAAAAGATGTAATTTATACTCAACGCTTTATAAAAAAAGATGACTCTCTAACTTGAAAGTCATCTTAACATTACTCTTGTGTGGTAGATTTAAACTTACCCTCATAAATAAATTCTTCTATCGCTTTACGATTTGATGGTATCTCACGTTCATGATATTTTTCATTTAAGGATTCCTTATAACCTTGGTACCCAACAGCAACAATCGCATGTACTTGATAATTCTCTGGCAAGAGCAATACTTGCTTTGCTTTTTCACGATTAAAGCCACCCATGGCATGGGCAATAAGGCCTTTTCTGGCTGCTTCAAGTGCTAAATATCCCCAAGCAGTACCCGTATCAAAAGCATGTGTCGGATTTAGATCATTTCCTTTTGGCCAATTGCATTTAGAAACTACTGCAATTAAGACAGGAGCATGTTTACACCATGATATATTACCATCCTTTATAAATGATAAAAAAGTCTCTCGATCTTCGGCACTCTTTGCGTAAATAAACTGCCATGGTTGGATATTTGCTGCTGAGGGTGCCCATCTTGCTGCTTCAAATAAGCTGTTAAGTGTTGGTTGATCGACATCTTTATTTGCAAAAGAACGAGGAGACCAACGTTTTAAATATATTGGATCAATATCGTAATCAGCTTGTCTAAATTTTTCTATATTTTTCATTTTATCTACACCTCTCATTCCACTTACGAAGTTATTATACAACTTGTTCATTCTTTTTTAAAGCAGTTATTTTCATTGAATTTATAAATTATTTTTAATAGCAGATATAGAAAAAGACTCTGGATATATTACCAGAGCCTCGTGAAGGTTATTTATTGAATTCTACGAACGTGTCCTTTGAATGCTTTATTCCAATAAGAATTGCTATTAATATTCACAACAGCTAATCCAGTTGAGTTTTGAGCGCCAATAAACTCGCCGCCTCCAAGGTAAATACCAACATGGCTGTCCTTTCCACCTGTGTCAAAGAAGATTAAGTCTCCCGCTCTTGCATTCGAATAGCTAATCTTTGTTCCTGCGCTTCTTAATAAACCAGTGCTTGAAGGAATACTCAAACCTGCTTGCCCATATGCCCATGAAACAAATCCAGAACAATCAAAACCACCTGGACCTTTACCTCCCCATACATAAGGAGTACCAAGATGTTCATAACCAGCATTAATTGCCGTGCTTAGATTTCCACTACCGGATGTTTTAACACTGTTATTTTTACTTTCAGTTTTTGTAGTTGACTGGTTACCATTATTACTATGACTCATTGTTGTTAACTGTCCACTATTACTATTTGAATTACTGGACACACTATCAGATGAGCTTTCTTGTTCAGAGGCTGATGCACTCATGTTACTATCTATTTCTGCTTGTAAGGCAGCTAAACTGCTATCTTCCATTTCTAGTTTAGCTACTTTATCTTTCAACTCTTTTTCCTTTTTCTCAGTTTCTTTTACTTTATCCTTACTAACTTTCTTTTGCTCTTTTATCGTTTCTTCCATACCTTTTAATTCTACTTTCTCTTCTTCAAGTTGTGTAAGTTTCTCTTCAGCCTTTTCTTTATGTTCTTCAACTTTAGCTTTATCGGTTTCCTGCTGTTCGATTAACTCTTGATCAGAGTCGCTAATTTTCGTTACTGCTGAAACACGATTAATAAAATCACTGAAGGATTTTGAACCAAATAAGACTTCTATGTATCCAATGTCCCCGCCACTTTTCTGTAATGAAGCTGCACGATTTTTCAAGATCTCATAGCGTGTTTCGATTTTTTCTTCTAGTACGCTAATTTCATCTTTAATTGCTTCAATTTCAGCTTCTTTTTCACCAATTTCTACTTCTGTTTTCTCTCTAGTTTTTTTATTTTTTTCTAAAGCTTTATTTAGCTTTTCAACTTCTTGATTTAATTCCTCAATATCTATCAAAACATCTGCAATCTCAGCTTCAGCTTTAGATAAATCTGTTTTTATATCCGCGCGTTCATTCTGTATTGATTCTGTTGTTGGTTCTGCATGAATAGAATCCGTGGAAAAAGCACTACCTAAACCAACCACCATCACCGTGGCTGTTGTTACTACAAGTTTTTTCAATTCGCTTTCCTCGCTTCCCCTTCACATCTGCAAAACACTTTTTTCTATGTATTTTTCTATTATTTGCAGTAAAGTGAACTAGATTAGTATTTTTTATGTACCTTTCTTATTAGGTCAATCGTAGTATAACACAGAAAAATTTCACTCATATTATAGTAATATTACAATTGTATTTCAAAAGTGACATTAAACCTTATTTTATTTAATAAGTTAAAGCGTAGATTAATAGATTACGCCTGATACGCGGGGAAAAGATTTATAATTGTCGAGAAAAAGCGCTTCTTTAATAATTTAATATTTTTAAGTCCAATTTTCTACATAATGTGAAAAATTCCAGTGTGGATTATACTTCATCTTTATCTGATATAATTATAGTAAGTCTATTTTGGTTGTAATTTTCAACATATATTGAAAAAATATATACAATGAAAACCTATCATGGAGGATTATGTGAATGAAGAAATCAAAATTTATTGGAAACAGAGTTGTTAAAACAGCGATCGCTATTTTTATTACAGCATGGATTTGTGAACAATTGAATTGGCCCCCAGTCTTTGCAGTAATTACTGCCATCGTAACAATTGAACCCACTGTTTCTGATTCTATCAAGAAAGGTATCGTTCGTTTTCCTGCCTCTGCTATAGGTTCAGCCTATGCAGTGATTTTCATTTCACTGTTTGGGAATTCTCCAATCACCTACACTTTAGCTGCTTTTTTCACTATATTAACTTGCTTTAGATTGAGACTTCACGCAGGCTTACTTGTGGCAACACTCACTTCAGTCGCCATGGTCGAAGTCATTCACAGTAATCTTTTCATCTCATTTTTAATTCGTTTAGGAACAACATCAGTCGGCCTGATTGTGTCCACGACGGTTAATATGTTTGTATTTCCACCAGACTATACAAAAGAAATCAGTTTAAATATTAGGACTTTGAGTAAAAAGACAGGCATTCTAATTGAGAAGGTCTTTCAAGATATTTTAGAAGGACAACATGAAGACGACATTCTTGATAAAAGTCTAGTTAGAAGATTAAATAATAGTTTACTGAGAACGGAACGCCTAGTTGAATTTCAAAAAGACGAATCGAAATACCATCCACTTGTCGGATCGGAGAAAGAAAAGTTTCAAGAAATTCAAACAAAATTAGCTACTTTACGATTACTGCACTATCATTTGGATAATTTAATTCAAATGCCTTTAAAATCGATATCATGGACAAATGTGGAAAGGGAATTATTGCTTGAGGCTATTTCGAAGCTATCGTACAGTCTTAGGCGGCCAGCATCCTATAGTAAACGTGAACATGATAAACAGAAGAACCATCTTATGAAGTTATTTTGGGAGGATAATAGAGAAGTTTTAGAAAACGATAATCAAAATCTTACCTATTTTCCTCCCGAATTAATTATTTTATATGAACTCTTGTCTATCTATAATCAGGTTGATAATTTTTATATAGACGATAAAGGTAAAACGAGATTGAGACAATAGATTTTTTAAAAAACACTCCGCTTTCAGCAAGTAAATAAAAAATTGTAGTTCACTCTTCATCGCTAGTGAGCCTTCTGCTAAAGTGCCTTGTTCTTCCTTGTTAAGATCATCGTGATGAGTGACCACACGGTATGTAATTCTACGTTTTGAATGATTCACATCATGATAAACGCTCTCACGATGCATAATTCCTATATTGAACGATTTAGCACATAAAGTGACATTACAATGACAGTTTACCTCGACTCATTATTATTCTTATATACTAATGTCCCAGCCCGTTTTTAAAATTTAACTAAACCGATATTTCAATTTTGCTAATACTTGCCTAATCTCATCTTCCGATACATCAAAATGAGTGACAAATCGGACTGTGTTTGGTCCAAAACTGACAGCGAGAATATCCATTTCTTTTAGGATATCTAAAAACTCATCTGCACTCATTCCAATACCCTCTGTATTAACTAAAACAATATTCGTTTCAACCGTATTTTCAATTGACAAGCCGCCAACTTCCTCTAATCCTTTCGCTAATAATTCGGCATTTGAGTGATCATCAGTTAAACGATCGACCATAGTTTTTAAAGCGACTATGCCTGGAGCTGCCATCATCCCTGCTTGTCTCATCCCGCCTCCGAGACGTTTTCGCCATTTCCTGGCTTTTTTTATGAAAGACTGAGGGCCTGCAATAATTGATCCTACCGGAGCTCCTAAACCTTTTGAAAGGCAAAATTGGACAGTGTCTGTGTATTTAGCAAAATCTTTAACATTAATGCCACTTGCTATCGAAGCGTTAAATAAACGAGCTCCATCTAAATGAACTGGGATGCCATTTTTTTGAGCGATATGATAGACATCCTTCATATTTTCTAATGGAACAACAGCTCCACCAGCACGATTATGGGTATTTTCAAGACATATCAAACTCGTTTCAGGCTGATGGATGTCATCTTCCCGAATTGATGCTTCCACAAGATGAGGATCTAATTGCCCTCGTTTTCCCGCAAGAGGTCTGGGTTGAACACCTGCAAAAGCTGAAATGGTTGCACCTTCGTAAAAATAAATATGTGAATCAGCTTCTAAAATAATCTCTTCCCCTGGATTGCAATGGGTAAGTACAGCAATTTGATTTCCTTGCGTTCCTGTAGGCACAAACATGGCTGCTTCTTTTCCAAGCATTGTTGCGGCGAGCTCCTCAAGCTCTAGTATAGACGGATCTTCATTATAAACATCGTCACCTACCTTTGCTTCAAAAGCTGCTTGTCTCATTGCCTTTGTTGGCTTTGTCACTGTGTCGCTTCGTAAATCAATCACACGGATTCCTCCTCACATGTCTTTCACTGTCTTTTTATAATATTTCATGTGCTAGTAGTTTATACGATTTTCTTCGTGCATCATAGTCATGTGTAATCGTAATTATCATAAATTCATCTGTTTGATAAAAATCTTGCAGATGTTCAAGTTGTTCTTTCACTTCTTTAGGATTTCCGATAATCATGTTTTTTCTCTGCTTTGCCATTGTATCTTTCTCTTCTTGAGTAAATGTATGACGGTTCACTTCATCAATAGACGGTACGCCATCATACTCTTTCTCGCCAAGAATAGACCAGCCTAGAGCACTTAATGCTAGATTTTGTGCCTTTTCTGTTGTTTCTGCACAAATAACGGAGACAGCTATAATCGGTGGTTGATTGTTTAAAATGTCATCATCATGAATATCATTTTTATATTTTTTAACAATTTCGGGACCATTCGCTTCACTCATAAAATGTCCAAATGTATAAGGTAATTGCTTCTCCACTGCCAGTTGACCACTTTTTTCACTTGTTCCTAGCAACCAAATTTGCGGAGAGATTTCAGGTACAGGTGTTGGCGCAATTTTTGAATACATATTTTCCTTAGAGAATGAGCCCGCAAAAAAAGATTTGAGGTCATCTAAATCTTCAGGCACTTGACGGACATTTTCCAGAAAATTTCCTGACAAAGCGATTGATGCCTCAGCCGACCCACCTGGTGCACGACCAATGCCAAGATCAATACGATTAGGAAATAAAGTCGCTAATAAGTTGAAGCGTTCAGCTACATTAAAGGGCTTATAATGAGGCAACAAGACAGCACCTGAGCCAATTCTAATACGATCAGTTTTAGAGCCAATCATGCTTAACATAATGTCTGGGGCTGGACATGACAAGCCATTTAAATCATGGTGCTCTGCAATCCAATAACGAGTATATCCTAAATCATCACCAAGTTGCGCTAAATTAAGCGATGCTTCCAGAGCTTCTTTAGATGTACTTCCAGTTGACTTAGGCGATTGATCTAATATGCTTAACTTCAACGTCAAACCCTTCTTTCTAATCTTTAATTTTTATTTTACTAAATCATGCTTAAAGGCATAAATGACAGCTTGCGTTCGATCGGATACTTCTAGTTTACCTAATATATTACTGACATGCACTTTCACTGTTTTTAAAGCGATAAATAATTGTTCGGCTATTTCTTGATTCGTTTTCCCCTGAGCAATAAGCAACAAAATTTCTTTCTCCCGCTCTGTTAATTGATTATGCAAATAGTCAATGGGCTTTTCACGCATTCGATTCATTATTTTTCCAGTAACTTCAGGCTCCAAAATAGATTGACCACCATAAGTTGAGCGAATTGCATCAGCAATCTCACTTGCTTTGGAGGTTTTTAGCATATAGCTTGTTGCTCCAGCTTCAAGCGCTGGGTACACTTTTTCATCATCTAGAAAACTTGTGACGATAATGATCTTTGCTTCAGGCCATTGTTTTATAATTTTCTCTGTCGCCTCAATGCCATCCATCTTTTTCATGACGAGATCAAGTAAAATGATATCCGGTTTTAGGTCTAGAGATAAGTGTACTGCCTTACCACCATCGTCAGCTTCAGCGATGACTTCTATATCGGGTTGAGAAGATAAATAAGACGACACACCAATCCTAACCATTTCATGATCGTCTGCAAACAACACTTTAATCATTTTTTTCACCTTCTTTTTGGATGATAGGTACTTTTACTTCTATTCTTGAGCCTTCATTAGGTAAACTAATCACTTTAAGATCTCCACCAACTTCAAAAGCACGTTCTTGCATATTTTGTAGACCATATGAGCTTGTTTTTATTTCTTGTATGTTAAAGCCAATTCCATCATCAATCACTCTTAATATCACTAGGTGATCGCGTTTAATCAACATAACATGAAGGGACGAGGCCTCTGCATGTCTAAGTGTATTGGAGACCGATTCCTGTAAAATTCGAAAAAGCTGGTCTTCTACGCCTTTATCGACATCAAATTTTTCTATCTTCCAAGTAATATCCATAGGCACTTTTTGAGTAAGCTCAATGAGTAACTCTTCAACACCTTTCTGTAAATCTTTACCCTTTAAGGCCACAGGCCGTAAATGAAGTAAAAGGGCACGCATTTCAAGTTGTGATTGGTGTATTGCTTTCTCCACTAATTCCAGCTGTTTATTTATGGCTGGACTTTTTGAATGCTCGGACTCGTTAATTGCAGACATTAGCATGGATGCTGCAAATAATTGTTGACTGACCGAGTCATGCAATTCTCTAGCTAATCGATTTCGTTCTTGGATAACAACTGCTTGCAAGCCTTTTTCTCGTTCATTTGCTCGTTCGGTTGCAAGGCGCTGTGACTGTTCAGTTTGCAACTTGATTTTTCGCTCTATTTTTTCTAGTGATATCTGAATGTCATCGAGTTCATTATAAGGACTGTAATCATTTCTGATAAGTTCTTGGCCTTTTACAATATCGTCCAGTTGACGATGAATACGTTGGAATTTCTGGCGTACAGATATTCCATAACTTAAACCAAAAATAATTCCTAACATGAGTGGTATGATCACGACAATGACAATGTAGGGAATATCCCCTATGTTTTTGTTTATGATCATAGACCATTGATTCAATGGAAAAGTGACAAAGGTTATACCAATTAAAATAAAAGCAATAAACAAACTAAAAAAAGCGGCTATAACGACATGTTGGATAATCATTTTCATATCCGCTTCACCTCGATATCTCCTGATAGTATAGACGTAACAATTTTAACTCGAGGTATCGCTTGGTGATAATTCTCTGTTTGATAAAGAAGCGTTTTGTTCATCAAATTCCAATGATGCTTCCCAAAGATATGAGCACGCCCAAATATGGAACTGTGATGAATGCTTACTTCGACGTCGTACGGAACATAAATTTCAATATTACCTATAAGATGACGTATAGAAATAACTGCTGTGTCATGGGGGAGAACGGTATTACTTAAATCGATAACTCGATTCCCAAAAGCCCCATGTATATTAATGTCGCGCCATTGGTAAGCCGCATCTTCTGTTTTTTGATCGTCAAAAAATTTATGATCAAACAATGGCTTTAGTTCTATAATTGGGTCTAATATGATCTCTTGAAATTCACGGGGTTTAGGAACAATACGATCTGTTTCATTTTTAGATTTCATATAATCAAATATAAACAAAATAATAACTACAATAATAAAAAAACGGATAGCCAACATGTTAAAAATAGAAAAGAAGAGACTTATGGCGCCGCCCCAAAAAAGAATTTTCCCATATAAGTGGTGGAACTTTTTCCACCCAAAATAAGTCATGCCACCAAAAAACAAGGATGCTATAATCATGCCTCCTTGAAAAAAAGCGATTTCAATAATAAAGAGAATCACTCCAATAATTAAGATCAAGTTAAATTTATCTGTTGTTAACCGATGAAACATTAGAGCAATCCCCTTTCTTTTTATATAAAACAGGTACATTTTCTATGCACCTGTTTAGTATATCATGTTTTTTATTATCGTTTGACAACTTTCATTTAAAACTAGTTGGAAGCTTTTTGTTCATTCATTTCTTTTTCCAATTTAGCCATTTTACTATCAAATGTGCTCCTGTAGTAGGCATGACTGACTTTGTATTCTAGATTTTCAATGTATTGCTCCATCTCCGCAAAACGGGAAAACGGCTTGTCAGAGGTGCCTTCTACAACTCGATTAATTTGGTGGTTCGCTTTAGCAACATTTTCACGCCCCATTAATTCCATTCGACGTAAATGCATATCTTTTAATTTATGTTTCATCTCTTCATATTTTTGTTCTAAGATTTCTAGTTGCTTAACACTTTCTTCTCGGGACACGTTCATGCGTCCTTCTCGGGCTTGGTACTCCTCGTATTCCTTCATGGCAAATTCGTACATGTCTTTTTCTCCAGCTTTTTCAGCTATGGTTGCCTGTTTCAATCTTTTATCTGCAAGGTCTCGTGCTTGATGATACTCTCTAGTAAATTCATCTCTAAGTAGATATTGTCTCTCTACTAACTTACGTACTTTTTCTTTTTCCTGCTCACTTTGGCGTAAATAATGGTTTAAGGCTGCAAGCGGATTTTTTTGTTCCTTTTTATCCATTAAATCATGTAAATCTGCAGAAATTGTTTCTTTTATACGTGAAAAAATAGTTGTCATTTGTTATATCTCCTTTTTATTAATAGTTTAATTCTTCCCACTGCCGTTCAAAATTTTCAAATGGGTCGTCATCGGAAATATCTGAACTTACTGGATCTCTAGCTTCCTCCTTCCAATTTTTAATAATGATATACAAACCATAAGCAGCTACAATCCCTAAAATAGCGTAAATATTTGCTAATCCCATACTCAAAACTAGCAGACCTAATAACACCCATCCTATTTTTCCAGCAGTTGAATCACTTTTTACGAACTGCTTGAAAATAATATACAACAGCCATATGCTGAGACCTAGCAAGACCATCGGACCAAGATTCACCATCAAAATGCTTAATGCAATTAGCCCACCAACGAACAATATGAATTTTTTCATTTTGTTTTCCCTCCTTTCTTTAACTATTTCTATCTTATTCCTTAAAGAAAGAGTCGGTAATGAGCTAGAGACATATTTTGTACTAGGTCTTGAGACGTATATTCGACTTTAAAACAGAAAAAGCATTCCATCTACCGGAAATAACACCAGTTGATGGAATGCTGAATTAAATTCTTTATGTTTTATTTTATTTACTTAACCATTTCGGCTTGAACGTAGTAATACAATAACTTCTCTGTATTTTCCAACGATGTTTCATGTGTTCTTTCAAAAGCATGTGATGAATCGATACCTGGACCAATTAAACCATGAATGATGTCGTGACCTGCACGGATAGCTGCAGACGCATCCGAACCATAATATGGATAAATGTCTAGTTTATATTCGACATCATTTTTGTTCGCCAGGTCAACTAGATGTTTGCGAAGACCATAATGATAAGGTCCACTCGCATCTTTAACACAGATTGACACCGTATATTCATCTGTTGATTGGCCATCTCCCATTGCGCCCATATCAACTGCTAAATATTCAACTGTTTCAGGAGTAATATTTGAATTCCCACCATAGCCAATTTCTTCGTTATTTGAGATAAGGAAATGAGTTGTATATGGAAGAGTAATGTTTTCTGTTTTAATTCGTTTAATAAGTTGTAGTAAAATAGCAACACTTGCTTTATCATCTAAATGGCGTGACTTGATAAATCCGTTTTCAGTCTCCTCCACACGTGGATCAAAAGAGACAAAATCCCCCACTTCGATACCAAGTGCACGGATATCTTCCGCATTTTCCACTTTTTCATCAATTCGAACTTCCATATTCTCCTGATTTCTCTCAGCTTTATTCGCATCCTTATAAACATGGACAGATGTTTGATGCATTAAAATGGTGCCTGTGAATTCTTTTCCACTAGTCGTGTGGATCTTACAATATTCCCCTTCAATCGAATGATATGTAAACCCGCCAATTAAATCTAAACGAAGCCGACCATTATCTTTAATTTCTTTTACCATGGCGCCAAGCGTATCGACATGAGCAGTCAGCATCCGATGTTCTGATGTATTTTCACCAGGTAGTGTTGCTATAAGGCCCCCTTTGCGATTGCGTTTTGTTTCAACTTGTAACTCCTTTAAATAATCCTCTACAAATTGGATCACTTTCCCGGTAAAGCCTGAGGGACTTGGAATGTTTACTAATTTTTGAATAAGATCTTTCGTTTCTTGTGTATTTGGTAAAGATACCATATAAATTCCCCTTTCTGTTTGAATAATAGTTATATTTTAACGCTAATAGTGAGCGGAGTCTAAGGAAATAAAAATAATGAGACTATCATAGTCGTGAGAGGGCTTCTGTCGGACAAATTTTAAAGATAATGAACCAGCCGTGAGAGGGTTAATATTGAGTCTTATCGATAATTAAACACAAAAAAAACCACCAACATATGTATTGGTGGAGACGGAGGGAGTCGAACCCTCGTCCAGAGGTATTGCCACTAAGGCTTCTACACGTGTAGTTGGTATATTATCATTCACTCATCCTTAGGCCTACCAACAGGCTTTAGGAGAGCTAGCCTGATTGGTTTCAACGATTATCCTCAGGCGGTGGATAACCGTATAGCCCGCTTAATTTGAGACCCTTCAATCTGCCACACGGGCGATAGCAGGAAGGATCTGCTTTATGCTACTACTTATGCAGCAGCTAAAGCTGGTTGATAATTAGTTTTGCCAGTTATAGGCGTGTAACGTTTTACGAGCCGTAACCTCGACGTGCAACCTTAGCTCAACCTACCCCTGTCGAATCCGTAACGTCCCCTAATTAATAAGAAACGCTCAGGATGGATATTTGAGCTATTTGTGAGTATTTCTCTACTCACGACAATTAATATTGTACCACATCTATTGCAAAAGTCAAGTTTAGCCGGGCGGCTCAGCTACTTACTCAACTTTTAACGCATGTGATCTTTCATGGCACGATCGATATCACGTTTCATCTGTTTTTGTTTTAGATCTTCGCGTTTATCATATTTTTTCTTCCCTTTTCCAAGCCCGATTAAAATTTTGGCAAAACCATTTTTAATATATAATTTCAATGGAATAAGGGCGTATCCTTGCTGCTGGGTTAGTCCAATCAATTTATCAATTTCGCTGCGATGAAGCAACAATTTACGTGAACGTGTTGGCTCGTGGTTATAGCGGTTACCCTGTTCATAATGAGCAATATGCATATTAATCAGCATAGCTTCCCCACCCATGATTCTCGCGTGTGCATCATTCATGTTAACCCTTCCTGCACGAATTGATTTAATCTCTGTCCCTTTTAATACAATCCCTGCTTCATATGTTTCTTCAATAAAATAATCATGAGACGCTTTTCGATTTTGTGCTAGTACTTTTCCTCGTCCTTTTGCCATCATTGTTCCTCCTACTCATTCATCATTAGTTTATCAAATTTTTATACAAAATGAAACTTCATTTGAAGCCTATTACATAACTCACCCCGCATTACCTTAAGCAATACGGGGTGATTTTTATCAAAATCTTTATGCCTTATTGATTCAATCCTTCTGAAATAACATCAATATTATAATTTAAATATTTAACGTACGTATCGACTTCTGAGCCTTTTTCACCAATTTCATCTGAGTAAATTGGCTTTTCGAAAATTGGAATACCTGATTCATTAGATACTGTTTCCATTGGACGTTCATCAACGTTTGACTCAACAAATAGCATTGGTACATCGTGATCAGTTAAGTAATTGACCAATGTTTTTATTTGCTCTGGTGAGCCGTTTTCCTCGGTGTCAATTTCCCAAATGTACCCCTCTTCCAATCCAAAACGATCCGCCATATATTGAAACGCACGTTCACTCGTGACAAGGATGCGCTTTTCTTCAGGTATCTCATTAATTTTTTCTTCATATTCGTCGACTATTTCTTCTAATCGATTAATATATTCCCCTGCTGATTCTTTATAATGATCTTCGTTGTCTGGATCAACCTCTATCAATGCGTCACGCATGTCTTCGGCCATCATGATACCTACATCAGGATCAATAAATGAATGTGGATTAATCTCTTCGTCCGTTCCTTCTTCTCCGCCTATATACATTGGTTCCACTTGTTCCGTTAAGCTAAAGACCCTATCTTCATCTTGACCTACAGAATCAACCATTTTAAAGAACCAACCGTTTTTCCCACCTTCTAAATTCAACCCATTATAAAATAAAACATCGGCATCGGTTGCTTTTTTAATGTCATCTGGGAGTGGTTCATATTCATGTGGATCTGTCCCGGTTGGCACTAAGTTATGAACCTCGACAATGTCACCACCGATTTGCTCAGCCATGTCTGAAATAATCGTGAAAGATGTCACAACATGCAGTGGTTCATCCCCGTTGTCATCGTCTTTTTTTGTATCATCCGCCGCATTGTCGTCACTTCCGCAAGCAGCTAATATAAACATTAATATACCTGCCATTAACACCCCTAAAATGCCCTTTTTCATATCCTTCATATTCCCAAACTCTCCTTCTTAATATATAATTTTTATATTTTAGACACCGATTATCTCGGTTATCTTATTTTTAAATCAATATCTTTTACCCTTTAGGCCATATTTCGATTATTACTCTTCAACATGCGCCATACAACGCCTTGCTTTGGAGAAAATAAGAAAGCAATGACAAATAATCCCGTTGCAGCTAGAGCGATGACCGGTCCAGAAGGCATATTATGTTGAAAACTAATATACAATCCTACAATCGATGATAAGGCTCCAAAAAATGAAGCAAGAACAACCATAACTGATAATCGATTTGTTAATAAATAGGCGGTTGAAGCAGGTGTTATTAACATAGCTACGACTAAAATGACACCAACCGTTTGTAATGATGCCACCGTCACAAGTGTCAACAAAACCATAATACCGTAATGAATCAAACGTGTTTTCAAGCCATACGCTTGAGCCATCGTTTCATCAAAACTTGAAACGAGTAATTCTTTATAAAAGATAATAACTGCGAGAAGTACAATAATTCCCACGATTATCGTCATCCACATATCAGTGTCTCGAACAGATAATACGTTTCCAAATAAAATTTGTGTCAGATCTGTCGCACTTTGTGCTATGGTAATTAAGATAATACCTAAGGCAAACATGGCTGAAAAGACAATCCCTATAGACGAATCACTCTTAACCCGACTGTGTTGGTCAATCACTCCGATTCCAAGCGCGGTTAATACACCTATCACCACAGCACCATAGAAGTAATTAATACCCAACATATAAGAAATCGCTACGCCTGGGAGTATAGCATGTGAGATGGCATCTCCCATCAAGGCCATACCTCGTAAAATGATGAAGCTTCCAATGACCCCGCAGATAATTCCTACAATGACTGAGGTGATGAATGCTTTTTGAAGAAATTCATAATTCATTAAATCTTGTATGAAGTCCATTTAAACACCAACCCCCAGACTACTTAAAACTGAAAAATTAGAGTTATAAGCTTTTCCCATAATTTCATCATTAAAGACATCTGTTACTGGGCCTGCACCGTATAACTCTTTGTTTATAATGATAATGTCATTAAAATAATCCTTTACCTTCATTAAATCATGGTGGACAACAAATATAGTTTTACCAGCATCTCTGAGGTCTTTAAGAATATTAATGATGACCTCCTCACTGGAAACATCAATCCCTACAAAAGGTTCATCTAAAAAGAAATAATCTGCTTTTTGAGCCAAAGCTCGTGCTAAGAACACTCGTTGTTGCTGACCACCTGATAATTCACCTATTTGATTTTTAGCGAAATCTTGCATGCCGACTTTTTTCAGACATTCCATCGCCCATTCTTTATCTTCTTTTTTAGGTCTACGAAATAATCCTAATTTCGGATATGTACCTAACAACACCGTATCT
This sequence comes from Virgibacillus sp. MSJ-26, assembly GCF_018918075.1. Taxonomy (GTDB): domain Bacteria; phylum Bacillota; class Bacilli; order Bacillales; family Amphibacillaceae; genus MSJ-26. The sequence goes on along the minus strand of NZ_JAHLPW010000020.1, from coordinate 33,851 downwards.
TTAACGACTATCGGAAAATCCCAGTCGATATTAGATCGTTGAGGAACATATGAAATTTTTTTTCGAACATTACTAACAGGTTGATTGCCAAATTTAACTTCACCTGAGTTCATTGGGATGAGCCCGAGAACAGCTTTAACTAAAGTCGATTTACCTGCACCGTTCGGTCCTAAAATACCTATTAAGCTTCCGTCATCAAATGTAAAATTGACATCTTTTAAAACTTCTTTACCGAAATATGAGACACTCATGTCTTTAACAGATATTTGGTTTGCCACAGTATTTTTCCCTCCTAGTGTTTATTTAGCTAAGTCAACAAATGTTTACTTAGGGCAAAACGAATATAAAAAAAAGTAAAATCTACATATTTATATTTTAAAAAATCTTCTCTATTTCAAATGATTTCCTAATCGAGTTGGCTTTTGTATATTTTTTAGTATAAGCGACATACATTTAACTGTCAACAATTAATTTTACCCAGGGCAACTTGTTTCAGTCCACTCACAAAATCGAATATTGAGAACAGCGAAGCCAGGGGGGTTTGAGCGCCCCCCTCCCTCGAAACGTTTAAGTTATCAAAAAGCTAAGAATTATTTTCGCTTACGTTTTTTTGTTCGTTTTTTATTTTTATTTGAGGATTCTTCTTTTTCCCCTGGTGTAATCATCTCAAAGTCAACCACATGTTCATCCATATTTACATTGATTACTTTTACTTTTACCTCTTGACCGATTCTGTAAACATTTCCTGTTCTTTCTCCAATAAGGGCATAACTTCTTTCATCAAAATGATAATAATCATCTGTCAGATAGCTGACATGCACCAATCCTTCAACAGTGTTTTCTAATTCAACGAACATACCAAAACTTGTGACTGAGCTAATTACGCCAGTATATTCTTCACCAATTTTATCTAACATATATTCAGCTTTCTTCATGTCATCGACGTCCCGCTCTGCATCCACAGCTGTACGTTCTGTTTCAGAAGAATGTCTGGCAAGTTCCGGCAACTCTTCTTTCCATTTATCAACTGTCTTTTGATCCATTTTTTTGTGAATCAAATAATTACGGATTAATCGGTGAACCGTTAAATCAGGATACCTTCTAATGGGTGACGTAAAATGTGTATAAAACTGAGTCGCTAAACCAAAATGCCCAATGCTTTTCGGATCATACTTCGCTTGTTTCATTGACCTTAACATAAGTTTTGAAACAATCATTTCCTCAGCTTCTCCGTGAACCTCGTCAAGTACTTTTTGTAGGGCTTGTGGATGGATTTCATTTGCCTTCCCTTTCACAGAATACCCAAGTCCTGCTAGGAATTCAAAGAAATGTTGTAACTTATCTTGATCTGGATCTTCATGTATACGATGAATAAACGGAACATCGAGCCAGTGAAAATGTTCAGCTACCGTTTCATTCGCTGCTAACATAAATTCTTCAATTAATCGTTCACCAACGGAACGTTCACGTAGTAAGACATCTTTAGCTTTTCCTTCATCATCAACGAGAACTTTCGCTTCTTTAAAATCAAAGTCAATCGCGCCGCGTCCCATTCTTTTTCCACGAAGAATACTCGCTAACCCTTCCATTTGTTCAAACATCGGAACTAAAGATTTATACTCGCTTCTAACCTCTTCATCTTGATCAACGAGAATCTTATTTACAGCATTATATGTCATTCTCTCAGTTGTGTTAATGACTGCCGGAAAAATGTCATGATTGACAACTTTCCCAGTCGAATCAATTTCCATTTCACAACTTAAGGTCAATCTATCGACTTGTGGATTAAGTGAACAAATTCCGTTAGACAGACGATGTGGAATCATCGGGATAACCCTATCCACTAGATAAACACTTGTTCCACGTTCAAACGCTTCTTTATCCATGGGTGAGTTTTTTTCGATGTAGTAGCTAACATCAGCTATATAAACGCCGAGTTTATAATTGCCATTGTCTAACTTTTTCACAGAAACAGCATCATCCAAATCTTTCGCATCGGCACCATCTATAGTCACGATGATTTCTGAGCGCAAATCACGGCGGCCTTCCATGTCCTTATCTGAAATTTGTTCAGGAGTATTTCCAGCCTGCTCAAGCACTTCCTCAGGAAAGTCCATTTTGATACCATGCTTATAGATAATTGATAAAATATCAATACCTGGATCATTTTTATGGCCTAATATTTTCGTGATTTCACCCTCAGCGCTCATACGTTGCTCTGGATACTTTGTAATACTGGCAATCACTTTATGTCCACTAACAGCCCCATTCATTTTATCTTTCGGTATGAAAATATCATTTGGTATTCGTTTGTCGTCAGGAATAACAAAGCCAAATGCTTTATTATTTTCAAATGTACCAACGACTTCCGTAATCACACGTTCTAGAATTCGTATAACTGTTCCTTCTGGGCGATGACCATCCTCACCCTGTTTTTCAAGTCTAACTAAAACTTTGTCATCATTCATTGCTGATTCAAGATCTGAATGATGGATGTAAACATCGGGATGATCTTCATCATCAGGAATAAGAAAGGCAAATCCTTTTTTGTTCATCTGAATTCGACCACGAATGAGATTCATCTTTTCAGGTAGACCAAATCTATTTTTACGAGTCCGAACGAGTTGTCCGGCTTCTTCCAATTCATTTAAAGCGATGACTAATTCTTTGAACCCAACAGAATCCTCTATCTGTAACTCACCTTCTAATTCCTGCACTGATTGTGGTCCCGTTCTATTTTCATCAAAGTAATTTAAAAGTCTCTCTTTCAAATCATTGCTCATACTCGACACCTTCTTTCATTTATAGTATTAACTTATTGTTTAACGTCATACTTCCCAATCTAATGACTCTAAAAAGTTATAGACATCTTCATGTAATTGATCTTTCTCTTTATCCATGGTGATGATATGACCTGATTCTTCATACCATTTCATATCCTTAACCGGTGACTCAACGTGTTCGTAAATGAATGAAGCACTATCTGGATTAATCATTTCATCTTTTCGAGCTTGTACCACAAACGTGGGAGCATAAATCATATCCACATTTTCATTAACGTCTTTAATCAAGTCAGCTATTTGGTGAAATAAGCTATTTGACTCGCTCATTATTGAATCAACCTCTTCAGAGATAGAGACTTCATTTTGACCTCTGAGTTGTTTATATTCTTTCGAAAATGCTTTAAATCCAGCTGTTAATTGTGTTTCATTATCAAAAAACATTGGAGTGCACATGGGAATGACTGCTTTTATTTTCGTGCTGTAAGCCAGTTTCAAACTTAACACCCCTCCAAGGGATAAACCCGCTACAGCAATTTCGTTATAACCTAGGTCTTTAAGATGCTGGTAAGCATTCTGTACATCTTCCCACCACATGTCTGGTGTCGTTTTTATAAGCTCTTCAGGAGGACGACCATGTCCTCGATAAATCGGTGCATGACTTGTATAACCTTTTTTCTCTAAGAAGCGTCCTAACATACGCACGTCTGCAGAATGGCCTGTAAACCCGTGTAGTAATAAAACTGCTCTTGATCCTGCTTCAAATGTAAATGGTTCTGGTTGTTTAATCTTCATAGAAATCTCCTTCATTTTTCCGTATGTAACTTTTCAACTATTATTTTAATATTCCCGTTTATTATACTAAAAAACCCCTATCATTTAATATGATAAGGGCTTCGTATCATTATAAAATATAGGCTGTTAAAAACGCTAAAACAAAAAACAATGTTCCTGTTACGACTGTCGCGCGGTGGAGAAACAAGTCAATTCCTCGTGCTTTTTGTTTCCCGAATAATTGTTCAGCTCCCCCTGAAATTGCCCCAGAGAGACCTTCACTTTTTCCAGATTGTAATAAAATTAGTACAATCATTGCGATTGAATTAATGACTAATAAAACACTCACTATACCGCCTGCCATTTTAACACGCACCCCCTACTTACGGACAACTACATGTATTTACTTTATCATAACGTTGAATAGGATAGCAAGCCTTTTTTCATTAGATTGGCTGTTTGCAAATAATGATTTTATAATATAACAAACTGATATTTTGTTGTTGGGAGGATTATTATGATGGAAGAAATATGGTTAGAAACACTAGATCACACAAACATATATATGAAAAAATGGTCTAATCCATACATACAGCCAAATGCAATTGTTCAACTATCACATGGAATGGTAGAGCATATTAATCGGTATAATGAATTTGCTGACTTTTTAGTTTCTAAAGGAATGATTGTTGTTGGCAATGATCATAGAGGTCACGGCAAAACAGGAGAACTACAAGGTTTATTTGGTTACTTTGCTGAAACGGAAGGTTTTGAAAAAACTACGAACGATTTAATGTATATATCAAATTACATAAAACAGGAATACCCTAATGTGCCTCTTTTTTTACTCGGCCATAGTATGGGATCCTTTTTAGCACGTAGATATATTCAAAACTACAGTCATAGGATTGACGGGCTAATTCTGTCGGGGACCGGTTATTATCCTCCTGTAATAGTAAAAATGGGACGGGCTTTAGCAAGCACTCGGCCTCCAAAAGAGAAATCAAATTTAATGAACTACCTGACAATTGGAAATAACAATAGAGCTATCAAGCATAAAAAGTCAGCTTTTGATTGGTTAACAAGAGATGAGACTGTCATTCAGAATTATATTTCCGATCCTTATACTGGATTCGTTCCCACAGGTCGATTTTTCTATGATTTAATGTCAGGATTAATCAAGATTCATAATCCGAAATTAAATGATTCCATCCGAAAAGATTTACCAATCCTGTTAATCGGTGGTGATGCTGATCCAGTTGGACAATTTGGGAGTGGTGTTTTTAAAACAGCACACTTATTAGAAAAGACTGGTATAGACGATATCATTACCTTACTTTTTGAAAATGCACGTCATGAAGTATTAAATGAAATTAATCGACAGGAGGTTTTCCAAGTCATTAAGAAGTGGATAAATGACCGATTAATCTAGTATTATGTAAGTTTTTTACAATAAAACGCTTGCATTATGAAGAATTTATTGCATTAGGGAAGTTTGCTTGAATCTACACTAGGATAAAGTATAAAATAGAAAAGACAGATATTAATGAAAGGTTGTGAAAGTATGGAAAGTATTCATGGCATAGCTGCTTCTTCTGGAATAGCTATGGCGAAAGCTTATCATTTGGAAACGCCCGACTTAACATATGAAAAAAAATCCATTGAAAATAGTGAGGGAGAAATAAAACGTCTCGACGATGCATTAGCTCTATCAAAAACAGAACTAGATAAAATTCGAGACCATACCAAGAAAGAGCTTGGAGATGAATATGCTGAAATCTTTTCGGCGCATTTGCTTGTGCTGGAAGATCCTGAATTGATAAATCCGATTAAAGATAAAATAACAAATGAACAAGTCAACGCTGAAGTCGCCTTAGACGAAACAGCTAAAATGTTTATCGATATGTTTAAAAACATGGACAACGACTATATGAAAGAACGTGCGGCTGATATTAAAGATGTTACTGAGCGCGTAATGGCTCATTTGCTTGGGGTTAACTTTCCAAATCCCGCCCTCATTGATGAAGAAGTTATCGTAATTGCAAATGACCTAACACCATCAGATACTGCTCAGTTGAATCGACAGTTTGTAAAAGGATTTGCCACTGATATTGGTGGGCGTACTTCACACTCTGCCATCATGGCACGTTCACTTGAAATCCCTGCAATTGTAGGATCAAAGGAGGCCACACAAAAAGTAAATCAAGATGACATCGTTATAGTCGATGGTTTAGAAGGCGCTGTGTTAATTAATCCTAGCGAAAAAGACATTAAAGCCTATAAAGATAAACAAGCTACTTTTGAAAAACAAAAAGAAGAATGGGCTAAATTAAAAGATGAACCGACGTTTTCTCAAGACGGTGAACAAGTCGAATTAGGTGGAAATATCGGAACACCTGAAGATGTTGAAGGTGTTTTAAACAACGGTGGAGAAGCTATTGGTCTATATCGTACCGAATTCCTATACATGGGTAAAAGTGAAATGCCCTCTGAGGAGGAGCAATTTGAAGCCTATAAATCAGTTCTTGAACAAATGGATGGTAAACCAGTTGTTGTCAGAACATTGGATGTCGGTGGAGACAAAGAATTAAGTTATTTGGACTTACCGAAAGAAATGAATCCGTTCTTAGGTTTCAGAGCAATTCGCTTCTGTTTAGAGAACGAAGACGTTTTCCGTCCTCAATTACGAGCATTGCTCCGGGCAAGCGCGTTTGGTAATTTGAAAATCATGTTCCCAATGATTGCGACTCTTGAAGAATTTAGACAAGCTAAAAGCATTTTACTTGATGAAAAGGATTCGCTAACTAAAGATGGTGTAGAGGTTTCAGACTCAATTGAAGTGGGGATTATGGTTGAGATTCCTTCAACAGCCGTCCTAGCTAAACAATTTGCCAAAGAAGTTGATTTCTTTAGTATTGGTACAAACGATTTAATTCAATACACAATGGCAGCTGACCGGATGAACGAGCGCGTATCTTACTTGTATCAACCCTATCATCCTGCTATCTTGAATTTAGTGAATAATGTTATTGAGGCAGCTCACAGTGAAGGTAAATGGGCAGGTATGTGTGGTGAAATGGCTGGAGATCCAATTGCCATTCCTCTTTTACTTGGACTTGGCCTCGACGAATTCAGTATGAGTGCAACTTCCATATTACCTGCACGTACGCAAATATTAGACCTTTCTAAAAAAGATATAGCAGCAAACAAGGACAAGTTCTTGAGTATGTCCACAGCAGATGAAGTTATAGAATATATCAATAAATTAACAAAATAAAAACCAAAACGCTTCTAGTCAAATTACCCTTGGCTAGAAGCGTTTTTTATTTCTATAAACTTACTTCCAATTGCAGAATTAATGCATTTATACATAAACTACGACACAGTGAAGATTATTTATCTGATTATTTTAATCCTAGCAAATTGAATGCGGTGCGTGCACTTCGCTCCGGCAGAATACTTCGCTTTCCATGGGCAGGAAGAATTGGGGTTCATTCTTCCCACTTCAGCCTCCTCAGAAGCAAAGAACGCTTCTTCCGGGGTCTCCAGACTCGTGGGACTGCACTATTGTTCGCCCCATCGAAGACCACTTGCTTTTCCCATAGGAATCTTCGTATTCTGCCTAAGCTAGGATAGACACACCGATTCATGATTATACATTCTCTGAAGAATGAACTAATAAAAAATTCTTCTTGCCGTAAAAGTAAGCAATAACAAGCGGAGGAAATACACGGAGACTCCTAGGGAGCTATGGTCTTCGGTGGGGCGAGCATTCACGCGCAGCCCCAAAGACATCGGTGAGACCCCGAAATGCGTTAGCACTCGGAGGCTCACCACCCGCCCCTGGAAAGCGAAGTGTATTTCCGTAGCGATGGACGAACACTTGCCAATTTCTATTTGAGAGTGCGAGAAAGAGTTGGCGCAGTTTGTATCTACTACTCTGATACAATCTCTATTTTTTCTTCGATAGGTATTCTTTCTTTATATTTAGGTATGTCTGCTGGATAGCCCATTTGCATGACAGCTGCTATTTTCATTTTGTTGGCATCTAGGCCTATCTCTTTTACAAACTCAGAATCATGCATATATGGAGTAATAGTCCACAGCATGCCGACCCCATATTCCCATGCAGCTAACTGAGCGTTTTGAATAAAAGCACAAACAGAGGCATAAAGTTCTTCATATCTGAGAAGATTATCTTCTATTTCAAAATAAATTAAAACATGATGGGGTATATCTAGTAAAAACTGGCTAATGGATGCAATTGTTTTTTGTGTCTGGGGTGATTCATCATTTTTAATCATCCCACTGCGTTGATAACTATTCATTATGGCGTCAACAAATGCTCTCTTTCCATCATCCTGATAAATCTTTAGATTCCAAGGCTCTTTCATATGATGAGTTGGAGCGTAGGATCCATAAGTGAAAATTTCTTTTAAAATCGCTTTTTTAATATTTACCTGTTTAAAATTATGAATAGAGCGTCTTTCTCTAATCGTCTGTAATATCGTCATAGGATCCACCTTTTTTAATCATCTGCTTATTAATATCAGATATTATTAGTAAGGTGTCAACCAAAACGTTGGCCAGTCATGTTAGTCATAAAGTTAATGAAGAATTCTTCATAATGCAATTGAAAAGCAATTCGATGTTTTTTCCCTGGTTCATCTAAATCATTTTCCAACTCAACAAAAGGTCTTATATCTGCAATACTTTGTCCTCTTTCAACACCACTTAATGATTGGATAATTTCAACTGGCAACTCGCTATATGTAAGCAAATTATCGTAGAAAGGAGCCATTAATGTAAGGACATCATGAAGTGGCGCCCCTTTAAGGCTCGGATTTCTTTTTTTATAAAATGAGTAATAGTAATCAAATATAGGCTTAACTAAATTAAGTTCTTGAACCTCATCAATATAATTTATCATTTCCGGAGTTACATTAGCATGCTCTGTAACGTTAAGAGGAATAATTGACACGTTATCGGCCATGGATAAAACAATTTTGGCTGCTATAGGGTCACCATAAAAGTTAGCTTCTGAAACGGCAGTAATATTACCAGGAACCCAAAAAGCGCCTCCCATCATGTAAAACGCTTTAATTTTTTGCATTAATTGTGGATATAAAAGGAACAATGTCGCAAGTGAAGTAAGTCGACCGATATTGACTATGATTAAGTCATCATGATCCTCGATTAGTTTAACCACTTCAAAGAAATTTTCAAGTACATCCCCATCTAAATACTCTTGTGGTGGAATGATTGAACCTAATCCGTATTCTCCATGAATCTCTGGAAATGATTGCAGTCGCTCGCCTGTCATAGATAATTCAGCTCCACCTATAATAGCAACTTGCTCTGTTTTCTCACTTTCAAGTAAACTTTTGACGTATTGTACATTAGCAACTGCCTTCTCCTTGGTCACATTTCCGTAATCAGCGACAATACCTACAATATCAATATCATCATTAAAATAACCGTAAATAATTGCCATTGTATCGTCTATCCCGATATCCCCGAATACTAACACTTTTTGCCCCAACAAACATCCCTCCGATAATTTTATAGAGCCTTCTTCCCAATTGCCCACATTTAAATAAAAAATGATATATAGCTAATCTATTCTCTTCTCATTTTGTCCTATACTTAAATCTTCTGATACGTTAAGAATCGCATCTAAATACCTAAAATGAAACATTAATTCAGAACAAAAGTGCGGGGCGCCCGTTTAGCAACGTACGGACTGCGCCTCGCCAAGCGAGGTGGGTCAATGTTGATGCTCAGGAGCATCGGTTTTAATTGATCATTCATTACGCAGGAGATAAAGGAGAACCGAAGAGCGGAGCGATTCGAGTTCGACTTATCGTAGGAAGGTATTCAAAGCTTGGTAGTTACTGGGCGCTGAAGCTGGACGTGGACAATTTCAGTATAAAATTATCCACAGGAGTTTTAATGTTATAGTTTCCTGGTGTATGAAATAATGTATTCATACACAAAAAAAAGACAGAAGCTACTGCCTCTGTCTCTTGATTGAGTCACTATTTAATATTACTTATTCAAATTATAAAATGCTGACAAACCAGCATATTGACCCATACCGGATAACTCATCTTCAATGCGTAGAAGCTGATTATATTTAGCAATACGATCCGTTCTGGATGGTGCACCTGTTTTAATTTGCCCAGCATTTGTGGCAACAGCTATATCTGCTATCGTTGCATCTTCAGTTTCACCGGAGCGATGTGAAATAACACATGTATAGCCTGCACGCTTGGCCATTTCAATGGCATCAAAGGTTTCAGTTAAAGTACCAATTTGGTTTACTTTAATCAAGATTGAGTTACTGACACCTTCTTCTATGCCTCGGGCTAGCTTTTCTGTATTCGTTACAAATAAGTCGTCTCCAACAAGTTGTACTTTTTTACCTAAACGTTCTGTTAGTAGTCTGTGGCCTTCCCAATCATTTTGGTCAAGTCCATCCTCAATAGAAACAATCGGGTATTTATTCACCATATCTTCAAACCAATCGACCATTTCTTCAGAATTACGGACGACTCCCTCACCTTTCAAGTTATATTTTCCGTCCTCATAAAACTCGGAAGAAGCAACGTCCATGGCAAGTTTAATTTCTTCACCTGGTTTGTAGCCAGCAGCTTCAATCGCTTCGACAATTGTTTGGAAAGCTTCTTCATTGGATTTCAAGTCGGGAGCAAATCCACCTTCATCTCCTACTGCAGTATTAAGCCCTTTATCTTTTAATACTTTTTTCAATGAATGGAACACTTCTGCGCCCGTACGGAGTGCTTCTTTAAATGTCGGTGCAGCAACTGGTAAAATCATAAACTCCTGAATATCCACGTTATTATCAGCATGATCTCCACCATTTAAAATATTCATCATTGGAGTCGGTAAAGTTTTTCCATTGAACCCGCCTAAGTAATTATATAAAGGCTGTTCTAAATAAGCTGCTGCGGCGTGTGCTGCAGCCATTGAAACACCTAGAATAGCGTTCGCTCCTAATTTTCCTTTGTTAGGTGTACCATCAAGTTCAATCATCATACTGTCGATAATATTTTGGCGAGTGACATCCAGACCAATGAGCTCTGGTGCAATTATGTCGTTCACATTGTCAACTGCTTTTTGAACACCTTTACCTAAATAACGATCTTTATCACCGTCTCTTAATTCAACAGCCTCATGCTCACCCGTCGATGCTCCACTTGGAACAATGGAAGAACCAAAAGCACCTGACTCAGTGAAAACTTCTACCTCTACTGTTGGGTTCCCGCGTGAATCAAGAACCTCTCTCGCATAAATATCAGTAATATATGGCATAACAATCTCTCCTTAGTCGTTTATTTTTTTATAATAGATGTTCCAGACATCGCCTCGGGTTTATCGACACCTAAAAGGTCAAGTAATGTTGGAGATAAATCGGCTAAAATACCTCCATCTCTAAGCTCTACCCCTTTTTTCGTCACGATAACCGGAACTGGATTTGTTGTATGAGTGGTCATAGGTTGTCCATCTAATGTGACTACTTCATCGGAATTCCCATGATCCGCCGTAATGATGGCGTGACCGCCTAATTCTTGAATTTTATCCACAACTTTACCAAGACACTCATCAACCGCTTCAATAGCGTCAATTGTCGGTTGTAATTTTCCTGAGTGACCCACCATATCTGGATTGGCAAAATTTAAGATGATAGCATTAATATCCCCAGTATCAAGTTCATTTATTAGCGCATCTGTCACCTCATATGCACTCATTTCAGGTTGTAAATCATAAGTTGCGACTTTTGGCGAATTAATTAAAATACGCTTTTCACCAGGAAACTCTTTTTCCCGGCCACCACTCATAAAAAAGGTGACATGTGGATATTTTTCAGTTTCCGCTATTCTTAATTGCTTCATATCGTTTTTCGATAAAACTTCGCCAATTGTATCATCTAAATTGGTCGGCTCATACGCTACATAACCATCAACCGTTTCACTAAAATTTGTTAACATAACAAAATCTAAATCCTTTGGTGGACGACTGCCACGATCAAATTCATCAAAATCTTCATTTGCAAAAGTACGTGAAATCTGGATGGCTCGGTCGGGTCTGAAATTATAAAAGATGATTGAATCGCCGTCTTCTACTTTACCGACAGGCCCACCATTTGGATCTTTTAATACTGAAGGAATAACGAATTCATCAAAAATGCCATTTTTATATGAGTCGTCAATCAGATCTTCTGGTGTTTCATAAGACGGACCTTCACCGTATACCATAGCGTCATATGCTTTTTTAACACGGTCCCAACGCTTGTCACGATCCATGGAATAATAGCGTCCAGAGATAGTCGCTATTTCTCCTACACCAAGCTCCTTCATTTTGTCTTCGGTTTGAGTTAAATAATTTTGAGCTGTTTGAGGACCGACATCACGACCATCTAAAAATGCATGAACATATACTTTTTCGAGATTTTCCATTTTAGCTAATTTAAGTAAAGCGAATAAATGATTAATGTGGCTATGGACACCACCATCTGATAATAGACCAAACAAGTGAAGAGCTTTACCTTTTTCTTTCGCTTTTCTCATGGATTTCAGGAAGACTTCTTTATCATAAAACTCTCCTTTTTCTATGGAAAGATTGACTCGGGTTAAGCTTTGATATACGATACGACCCGCTCCAATATTCAAATGTCCAACCTCTGAGTTACCCATTTGTCCTTCGGGGAGACCGACCGCATTGCCACTTGCTTTTAATTGATTATGTGGGAATGTATCCCAGTAACGATCAAAATTTGGCTTTTTCGCTTGCTTAACTGCATTTCCCGATTGTTCGTCGCGAATACCAAATCCATCTAAAATAATTAAAGCTGCTAGTTGTCTATCACTCATTTTGCACCAGCCTCCACAAGCTGTAGGAAGGAGTCAGGTTCAAGACTGGCACCTCCAACAAGAGCGCCGTCAACATCTGATTGTCCTAGCAATTCATCTATGTTGGCAGGTTTCACGCTACCACCATATTGGATTACAACTTGCTTGGCAGCCTTTTCAGATACAGTTGACTTAATGACTTGTCGAATATGAGCACACACTTCATTAGCATCTTCACTTGAAGCTGTTTTGCCAGTTCCAATTGCCCAAATTGGCTCATACGCAATAATCGTTTCTACCACTTGGTCCTCGGTTAATCCTTCTAACGCTTGTTTTACTTGTGACTCAACATGTGACTTAGTTTCATTGGCTTCTCTCTGCTCAAGCGTTTCGCCTACACAAACAATCGGAGTAAGTTCGTGTTGAAACGCCGCTTTTGCTTTCTTATTAACTGTTTCGTCTGTTTCGGCAAAATATTCTCGACGTTCTGAGTGCCCTAAAATGACGTGTGTCACACCTATATCTTTTAACATAGTAGGGCTGACTTCACCTGTATAAGCACCTTCTTCTTCAAAATGCATATTTTGGGCACCTATTTTAACCTTTGACCCTTTAGCTTTTTCAACAAGTGAAGGTAGATAAAGATATGGTGCACAAACAATGGCTTCCACTTGCTCATCTGATGGTACTTTATCAGCAACTTGTTCCATAAATTGATCTGCATCAGCTTTTAATTTATTCATTTTCCAGTTTCCAGCAATCACTTTTTTACGCATCATATTCACCTCTACTGAATTTATTACCGATTTAAAGTATGTTCCCTTGATCTAACTAGTTGCTTACTTATCATCTAAAGCATTTACTCCTGGAAGAACTTTACCTTCCATAAATTCCAAAGAAGCTCCGCCACCAGTTGAAACATGATCCATGTCTTCTGCATAACCAAATTGTTCCACAGCTGCCGCTGAATCTCCTCCACCAATAATAGTATATCCATCCGTTTCAGACAATGCACGAGCAACTTCTTTTGTTCCACCTGCGAATGGATTCATTTCAAACACACCCATTGGGCCATTCCAAATAACTAACTTAGAATCTGAAATTACTTCAGCATAGTTTTCCCGTGTTTTTGTTCCAATATCTAACGCTTCCCAATCAGCAGGAATTTGATCAATTGGCACAATCTTAGTGTCCGCAGTTTCAGAGAAATCATCTGCAACAATAGCGTCCACTGGTAACATGAAATTTACACCTTTATCTTCAGCTTTTTTCATGAATTCCTTGGCTAAGTCAATCTTATCTTCTTCTAATAATGAGTTTCCGATTTCATAACCTTGTGCTTTAATAAAAGTATAAGCTAAACCACCACCAATGATTAAATTATCCACTTTATCCAGTAAATTATCAATCACATCAATTTTATCTTTTACTTTCGCACCGCCAATAATTGCTGTAAATGGACGCTCCGGATTTTCTAAAGCTTTACCAAGTACTTCGATTTCTTTTTCCAATAAGAAACCAGCTGCGGCTGGAAGTTTCTCAGCAACTCCTGTTGTAGAAGCATGTGCTCGGTGCGCAGCACCAAATGCATCGTTCACATAAAGGTCAGCCATATCCGCAAACTCTTGTGCAAGTTTTGGATCATTTTTTGTTTCGCCACCTTCAAAACGAACGTTTTCGATAAGTAGTAGATCTCCTTCACTCATTTGAGCTATCGCTTTGTCAACTTCTTTTCCATATACAGAATCTGTTTTTAAAACTGACTTTCCTATAAGGTCGCTTAATCGTTTAGCAACAGGATCTAATCTTAATTCATCAACAGCTTCGCCTTTTGGTCTACCTAAATGGCTTGCTAAAATAACGATTGCGCCATTATCTGATAAGTGCTTAATCGTTGGGATTGCCGCTTTAATACGTGTATCATCTGTTACCTCACCATTTGCCATTGGCACGTTAAAATCCACTCGACAAAAGACTTTTTTACCTTTTACATCAATATCGTGTAATGTTTTTTTGTTCATAGTTAGAGTCTCTCCTTAAATAAGTCATGTGTGGTACTTTTACGTTAGAGGAAAATTAACTCTGTTAAAATATGAAAGCGGGAAGCGCGAACGCTCCCCGCTTTTAAAAGCTTTATAACTTTTTATTATTAGTGGTTAGAGCTTAAGATAATTTTGCGAAAGCTTCTAGCAAGCGAACCATATTTGAAGTAAATCCATATTCATTATCATACCATGCTACTGTTTTAACAAGTTGTCCATTATTTGATTCTTGAACTTTTGTTTGTGTAGCATCGAAAATTGATCCATGAGTATTTCCAATAATATCGCTAGATACAATTTCATCCACATTATAACCAAATGAATCAGATTCTGCTTCTTTCATTGCATCATTAACTTCTTCTTCTGTCACTTTTTTATCTAGGACAGAATAGAATTCTACTAATGAACCTGTAATTGTTGGCACACGTACTGCTGTACCATCGACCAATCCATCGACTTCCGGAATAACTTTACCCACTGCTTTTGCAGCTCCTGTCGAAGCTGGAATTAAGTTTTGAGCTCCTGCACGGTTTTTACGTCCACCTGGTGAGTCTTGCATCGCTTGAGTAGCAGTGTAAGAGTGAATAGTTGACATTAAACCATGTTGAATCCCAAATTTATCTGAAAGTACTTTTGCCATTGGTGCTAAGCAGTTTGTAGTACATGAAGCTGCTGAAATAATTTTATCATCTTTATCTACTGTATCATCATTTACACCATAAACAATCATTTTTGTATCATCTTTAATTGGTGCTGAAATTAATACTTTTCCAGCTCCTGCATCGATATGAGCTTGTGACTTTTCTTTACTTGTATAGAAACCTGTACATTCTAGTACAATATCAATGTTTAAGTCACCCCATGGTAATTTGCTTGCATCTTTTTCTTCATATGCTTTAACTTCTTCACCATCTATGAAAATTGAATCGCCTTCAGCTTTTACTTCATATGGGAAAACACCTTGTGCAGTATCATATTTTAATAAATATGCTAAGTCATCATTACTAGTTAAATCATTTACTGCAACTACCTTAAGATCCGTATCTTTTAATTCTTTGATGCGACGGTATGCTAAACGTCCAATGCGTCCAAAACCATTAATTGCTACATTTACTGTCATAATTATATTCCTCCTAAAATTTATTAATATGCTATATTTAAAGGGTTGAATCCCTTAAAATCTCTTTTGCTGCAGCTTCATCCGTGATAAGCACATCACTCTTTCCTTGTTGAAAATAAGAGTGAATCGCCTTTCCTTTTGATTTTCCACCAGCAATTGTTATGACAGATTGCATGGTAGACAAATCTTCAAGTTGAATTCCAACTGTTTTAACTTTATGAATCACTTCACCTTGTTGATTAAAATAGTAACCAAAAGCTTCACTTGCTGCCTCGTTATCTTTAAGTTTCTGAATGACTTCCTTTGGGGTTTTTCTTCGTTCAGCCATTGTTAAAGCATCACCTATACCATGAAGCACGATATCCGCACCTTTAATTTGGTCTAGAACATCTTTAATGGTTGGCTCTTCCATAATAGAAAGGTAAGCAACATCACTTAAATGGTCTGGAATATAGAGGAGTCTGTATGAGCCGTTCGTGTTTCTTGCCATTTCTGCCACAATTGAATTAGCTTGATTTTCTACCTTTTCACCAATACCGCCTCTCGCTGGAACAAATAAATAATGACCTTTTTCATCAAATGGCGTCATCACTTCCGCCAACGCAGCGATGGTCGTACCACCAGTAACAGCAAAAGTGCAGCTTGAGTTGATAATTGTTTTAAGATAACTTACACACGCCTTACCCATTTCTTGCTTGACCCACTCGTCTTGATCACTATCACCAGACACTATAATGACACGTGATATTTTTAATTTATCCTTAATCTGGCTTTCTAAAACATTTAATCCCATAAGCTCTCTCATAAACAGAGATAATCTTTCAAGGATTAATTTACCCTCTTTTGTAAGGTACATTCCTTTACTGGTGACTTCTATAAATCCTTTGCTTTGCAAAAATTCAACTTCACTTCGAACACTTCGCTCAGTTAAATTAATATTTTCGGCAAGCCCCCTTCTCCCCACTGGCTGTAAAGTGTCAATGGTAGATAGAAAAATATATCTTGTTTGCATGACATCCAAAACATCAGGGAATACTCTCTTTTGAAGTTCAATCAATTCTCTCACTGAAATTACTCCTTTTCGCGGGTACTAAATAGTCCCACCAGTGACTAATTTGCCCCACGCGTTGCAAAAAAATACGCAAAGGATATCTCTTACAATTAAAATTATAGCATACCCTAAAAAATAAACAAACTTTAAGGTTCGTTTCTTCATAAATTTTAATTCGAATATCCTATACGTTAATCAGTAGTTATTACTTATATTCTCTTTTAAAGCTTCTTCTAAACTCACAATATTTATTTCTTCGCAATTCAAGGTTGTATCATTTATTTGTACAAAAGGAATTAATAATTGATATTCTTCAAGCCACTCGTCATTTGTATAGATATCTCTTTCTTCAATTTCAAAAGGAAAGTCTCGTTGAAACATCTTTAACAATGCATAAGCATCATCGCAAAGAGAACAAACTTCTTTTGTATAGAATATAACCTTCTGCAATTTAACTGACCTCCATTATCTCCGTCTCATCGATGCAGGGATATCTAATTCATCACGGTATTTTCGTACTGTTCGCCGTGCAATTTGAACATTGAATTCTTCGTGCAATTTGTTTTTTATAGCTTCATCTGATAAGGGCTTCACTTTATCTTCATGTTGAATAATTTCTGCAATGAGATGTTTGACAGAATAAGCAGACATAACCTGACCATCATGTTGACGAACGCCTGATTGAAAAAAGAATTTCAAAGGTGTTACCCCATGTTGTGTTTGGACGTATTTTTGACTAACTGCCCGACTAACCGTTGAAATGCTCAAGTTAAGTTCTTCAGCTACTTCTCTTAAGGTTAGTGGTTTGAGTAAAAA
Source organism: Virgibacillus sp. MSJ-26 (assembly GCF_018918075.1). Lineage (GTDB taxonomy): Bacteria > Bacillota > Bacilli > Bacillales > Amphibacillaceae > MSJ-26. The sequence continues at coordinate 16,395 of NZ_JAHLPW010000020.1, read as the reverse complement.
ATGACCGTGTTCGAAATATAGGTACTGTTTTAGTAATATTTGTTTAATAATTAGCTCCAATGTATTCGAACGATAAGTAATTGCTTGGTTCAACCAATCAACTTGTCGATACTTCTCCTTAAGATATGTTGCCGTTTCCCCTCCAATTTGCAATAAATTTTCGTAAGATTCATCAACGACTATATTAGGTCGATTCCATTTAAAAAATGAAATATGCCATGCCCCGTCTTTTTTTATAATATTTGCTTCAGGGACAATATAATTTGCTTGCTTTGTTTCCAGTAATAAACCCGGTTTAGGATGACATGTTTTAATCAGTTCAATGATTTTTTCAACTTCATTAACACTTAAGTCATAATGAGTGCTTAGTGATTCAAGATCATAGCTTGCTACCCATTTCAAATGATGATTCAAGATATCCAATATGAGCGTTTCATCGACCTGGTTTTTCAGCTGTAAGTACAAACATTCACTTAAAGAGCGAGCACCAATTCCAAGAGGTTCTAGTGACTGAATAAATGACAAAGCCTGCTCCACCTGCTTAGTAGTTGCTTGACAATGATTCGCCCAACTTTCAATATCGATATCTAAATAACCATCACTGTTTAATGAATCAATACCATAGTCAACGGTTGTTTTTAATTCGGATGGTATATCCAGGGTGTAAAGCTGTCTTTTCAGTTGATTATACATCGATTCTTGTGTTTGATTTATTTCTCCAATCGGAGTTTGGTTAGTATTGTTAATTTTAAAACGTGTAATATCTTCATCATAATTTACGTCTTCAATAAGAGGATTTTCTTTTGAAATCTCGTGAATATACTCAATCAATTCAACACCTGTATACTGTAGTAATTGAATGGATTGCAGTAAAGTTTGTGTCATCTTACGTTCCAACTTCTGTTCTTGAACAAGACTTGGTTTCAAGGTTATCACGCCCCCCATTGTCTATTCATCTTCTATTTTGCCATAACTACAGAAAAATCTCATCTATGAATCAAAAAAGTTTAATTTTGTTTCAGGTTATTTAACAGATTATTGGAGTCTGTTTCAATATTTTATAGCATAACTGTTATAATTAATATAAAAGGGATATGAAAGAGGTTTTATGGATGGGGTTATCTAAGCATAAAAGTATCGTTTTAATTGGCTTTATGGGGGTTGGCAAAACCACAATTGGTGACATTTTGGCGAAAAACCTTATTTATGATTTTATCGATGTTGATAAAAAAATAGAAAAACAATTTAAGATGTCTATCCCTCAGATTTTCTATCAATATGGAGAAGCTGTATTTAGAAATTCTGAGAGGGATCTTTTTTTTCAAAACGTACATGAACATAACAAAGTCGTTTCGCTTGGCGGCGGTGCTTTTTTGCAAGATAAAATTAAGAAGGTTAGCTTAGAGAAATGTATCGTTGTTTATTTGGAAATGAGTTGGAAGTATTGGAAAAAGAGACTGAATTATCTTAAGGGTACTCGACCGCTGTTACAAGATAAAAGTTTAACTGAAATTAACCAACTCTTTAATGAGCGGCTATCAATTTATCAAGACTACCATTATAAAGTAAATATTGACGGTCTACGCATTGAAGAAGCTGTATCAAAAATTTTAAATACTATAATAAAAGACAAGGGGTGAGAGTTCACCCTCTCCACTTGTCTTTCCTTTCACAGTAATTCCCGAATAACGTCTTCTCTTGATTTATGAGTCAAGGCAGAAAATGGAATATCAAAGGCAGTTTTTGCTCCTTTTTCGCCTGCTTGGTTTAATTTAAATGCCGCACGCGCATATGCAACAAGCACACTTGCTGTAAATTCAGGATTACTGTCAAGCGTTGCTGAAAACTCAAGCGCTTGATTGTGATTTTCACTCGTTTCTCCTGAATGTATAACAAAACCACCATGCTTCATCTTACTATGATTTTTTGTTAACTCATCTGCCGTAATAAAATGCACATCTGTTTCATAATCCACAAAGTAATGTGGCATCGTTTTTATCTCATGTTCTATACGCTCTTCATCCTGCTTGTCAGCTACAACGTAACACACTCGTTTATGTCTCTTAGCGGCATTGGAATCAGCACCTTGGCCTGTCCTTGCTTTATTAAGTTCTGTCTCGATTGGTACCGTATATTGAACTGCGTTTTTCACTCCATTGACCCGGCGGACCGCTTCGGAATGGCCTTGACTAAGTCCTTCTCCCCAGAATGTATAAGTTTCACCTTGAGGTAATATGCTTTCACCTAGAAGGCGGTTCATTGAAAATAAACCCGGATCCCAGCCAACCGAAATAACCCCTATTTTTCCACTTGCCTGAGCTTTTACCTGCACTCGATTAAGGTGTTCAAGTATTTGTGAATGATTATCAAAGCTGTCTACTATATTAAACTGTTTAACTATCTCCGGACTCATTTTTGGTAAATCATTGGCTGACCCACCACAAAGTATCATCACGTCAATTTTATCTTGGAAATTGTTTATTTCATCCATATGATAAACCTTAGTATCAGCGTCTATAGTCTGAATTGCTTTCGGCTCTCTTCGGGTAAACACACCAATGAGTTCCATATCACTGGTCTTTTTGATAGCCATTTCTGCTCCACGTCCTAAATTACCGTAACCAACAATTCCAACGCGTATATGTTGCACCATGGATACCACTCCTTTTTTATGTATGATAATATTTAGAATACTTCTTTATACTTAAGCATAAAATGTTCTTTGTCAAACATTTTTATTTAATATATTCTTTGCAAACATATTTTTATGATGATAATTTCAATCAATACTGATATCCATCGGCAAACTATCATATTATTTAACTGAAATTCAAATATTCAGGGGAGATGAGTAAATGTTAAGCAATCATAATATTTTGGTAATTGGTGGGGATGAAAGATATGTTGAAGTGATTCAACAGTTGAAATCTAATGGGGTTAAGATTCAAGTTTGTGGATTTGAAAAACTACCTCAGCAGATGGACGTCCTTCACACAACATTAGAAAACGTTGATTTTAGGAAATTGGATGCTATATTACTACCTGTATCGGGGACTAACGAGCAAGGAAAAATTGAGCTTGCCCCATTTAGTAAAAACGATTTGCTGTTGACCGAACAGATGATAAAACAAACACCAGAACATTGTACAATTTACACTGGTATATCAGGATCTTTTCTGGATTGGTTAGCCAAGCGGACTGGTCGCACACTTGTCCGTTTATTTAAACGTGATGATATGGCGATTCTTAATTCAATTCCCACCGCCGAGGGTACGTTAGAAATTGCCATGAGAGAAACGGATACAATGATACACGGTTCGAATGTGCTTGTGCTTGGATTCGGCCGAGTTGGTGTAACGGTCGCACATTTATTTCAAAACGTTGGCGCCTATGTTGGAGTTAGTTCCCGGAAGGCCTCTGACCTAGCGAGATGTACAGAAATGCGGATGTCTCCGGTCAAGTTTGAAGACCTATTTAATGAAGTGGACAGCTATGACCTCATTATTAATACAATTCCTCATCAAGTGATTGATTCTCAAATTCTAGCTTTTATAAATAGTTCCACTCTTATTATAGATTTAGCCTCAGCGCCAGGTGGAGTTGATTTTAAAAAAGCACAAGAGAAGGGTATTAAAGCTATTCACGCGCTAGGGCTTCCTGGAAAAGTCGCTCCAAAGTCGGCAGGTCGATTAATCTCTGATGTGTTCATTGATTTACTGAAACCCTAAAGAACAAAAGCGTTTGGCCAATTTCAGTATAAAGTTATCCACAGAGGTTTTAATGTTATACGCTAAGCAAAGAAAAAAGACAAGGCGTATGACATATATCATCACACCCTTGTCTCTTTATTGTTTTTAGCGCGCTCGAGAGGATTCGAACCCCCGACTCATGGTACCGGAAACCATTGCTCTATCCAACTGAGCTACGAGCGCATTTATTTATAAACACAAAGTCTATTATAACGTGTAATTTTTAGTTTAACAAGTCTTTTATTAATGAATCAAGTGTTTATAAATATTTAAATTAGGGTATGATTGTAATTGTATGTCAATGTTTTTTACATATAATTCATTAAAAACGAAGGGATAAAAAAATATCAACTATATCAGCTGTTATCGTTTGACCTTTTTTGACCTATTCGTTATTATAAAATGTATCCACTAATTTATAATGGACAATTTAGTTAAATTAAGGAGGAATTACAAATGACTTTAATACCTACAGTTATCGAACAAACAAATCGTGGGGAAAGAGCCTATGATATTTACTCACGTTTATTAAAAGACCGTATTATTATGTTAGGAAGTGCCATTGACGACAATGTTGCTAATACGATTGTTGCTCAACTACTATTCCTAGAAGCCGAGGATCCAAATAAAGATATTTCTTTATACATCAACTCTCCAGGTGGTTCAATTTCGGCTGGAATGGCCATCTATGATACGATGCAGTTTATCAAGTCTGATGTATCAACCATTTGTACGGGGATGGCAGCTTCAATGGGAGCTTTTCTACTTGCAGCTGGTGAAAAGGGTAAACGTTTCGCTTTGCCAAATAGTGAAGTTATGATTCACCAACCACTCGGTGGAACGCAAGGTCAAGCAACGGATATTGAAATCCATGCTAAGCGTATTTTAAAAATGCGTGAGACGATTAATAGAATTTTATCAGAGCGTACTGGTCAACCAATTGAAACGATTGATCGAGATACAGATCGTGATAACTTCATGTCCGCTCAAGCAGCTGCTGAGTACGGCCTCATTGATAAAGTGCTTGAACGTAAACCTGATGAAGATGAAAAGTAATATTGTAGAGTAACAAAACCCCTGTCATTTAAATAGACAGGGGTTTTGTTACTTTAATGCATTATCTTTACTTGGAATCACATAAAATCTATTTATTCTCTTTAGTAATAAAGGATTCTAGATGGTTAAGAGCTTCTTCTTCATCTGCTCCATCTGCAATAAGTGTGATTGTTTCTCCACTTGTTATAGCTAAGCTCATTAGTCCCATAATGCTCTTTGCATTAATCTTTTTGCCATCTTTATCTAGGTATATATCAGAAGTAAACCCATTTGCTTCTTGAACAAATTGTGCAGCTGGTCGTGCTTGAAGTCCTGTTTTCAATTCAACTTTAACTGACCTCTCAACCAAATCATTCATCCTCCTCAAATGTGAGCATTTTAATATCGCTTAAATTATCGTTATTATACCATGTGATTTGGAGAATTGAAATTGAAACTTATTTATTAATCTGAATTTTTCCATCTCGGATTTTATCCGCAAATTCATCTATTTTTTTTAACCGATGATTTATTCCAGATTTTGATATTTTACCACTCTCTACAAGCTCACCTAATTCTTTCAATGAAACGTCTTGATGTTCCTTACGCAACATGGCAACCTCTTGTAACCTTTCCGGCAACGCAGCAAGACCTACAGTGTTCTCAATAAGACGTATATTTTCAACTTGTCTAAACGCTGCTCCAATGGTTTTATTTAAATTTGCAGTCTCACAATTTACCAATCGATTGACTGAATTTCTCATATCTCTCACAATACGAACGTCTTCAAACTTAAATAAAGCATTATGAGCACCAATGATATTTAGTAGTTTGGTTATTTTTTCTGCTTCTTTAATATAAACAATATAGCCATTTCTTCTCTCATGTTTTCTAGCTTTTAAATCAAACTTATTCAATAAATCACATAATGCATCATTATGATCTTCATAGAAATTAAAGATTTCTAGATGATATGAAGAGGTTTCCGGATTATTAATGGATCCACCAGCTAAAAAAGCACCCCTTAAGTAACCTTTTTGACAACATTCTTTTTTAAGATACTTTTTGGAAATAGTTCTAACAAAATGAAGTGGTTCTTTTAAAATATCAAGCTCAGTTAATACTTGATGAGCATCTTCCTTTAAACGGACGATGTAAACATTATTCTTTTTTAATTTCATCTTTTTCCTGACAAGTAATTCAACAGACACCGAAAAAGTAGCTTTAATCAAAGTGTATATTCTACGAGCAATAGCTGCATTTTCACTTTGGACATCCAGAGTATATTTCTGTTTTTGTTGTGAAAAAGAAATGACTCCGTTCATCCTAATCAAAGCAGCAAGTTCAGCAGATGTACAACATTCATCTACTTCTATACCAGTTAACTCCTTTTTTATTTCGGAAGCAAAGGACATTTGTCTCCCCCCTCCTTTATCAAAACAACAGATTAAGCAAGTGAATAAAGTAATTTTGCAAGCTTTTCTGTATCGTGACGCAAAGTCTTTCGCTTATGATCAATAATATCGCCTTCAATTATTTCTAAGCCAAGCTCTAATAACTGATCCGTATCATAAATAACTGGCTCAGCATTCTCTTCTGCATACAATTCGCGAATACCTGGATTAATTGGTTCATTATGAACGATAATTGAATCAATTGTATTCTCACCAATATGGTCGATGATAGCTTTCACATGTTGGCTTGCCGTATAGCCTGTCGTCTCACCATACTGAGTCATTAAATTGCATACGTAAACTACTTTGGCTTTTGACTCACGGACAGCCTCACCAATTTTAGGTGTGATCAAACTAGGAAGAATGCTTGTGTATAAACTTCCCGGCGAAACCACAACTAACTCAGCGTCATAAATGGCCTCGACAGCATTTGGAAATGCATGAATGGGTTGTGGTTCTAAATAAACACGTTTAATAGGTTTATTAGCCTCGGGAATTTTGGATTCCCCTGAGACAATCTCACCGTCCATCATTTCCGCATGTAAAGAAAGGTTTTCGTTTGAAATAGGAAAAATCCGTCCCTTCACATTAAGAACCCTAGAGATTTCTTCCACTCCAGTATAAAAATCTCCCGTAATCGAAGTCATAGCAGCAAGTAATAAGTTGCCTAATGAATGGCCAGATAGACCGTTACCACTGTTAAAACGATGTTGAAATAACTCAATTAACATGGGCTCAACATTAGACATAGCAGCGATGACATTCCGAATATCACCAGGTGCGGGGATTTCCATCTCATTTCGCAATCTACCTGTACTCCCACCGTCATCAGCAACAGTAACAAGTGCAGTCAATTCAATAGGTAACTTTTTAAGACCTCGCAACAAGACAGGCATCCCTGTCCCGCCACCGATAACGACAATGCGCGTTTTTGTAGGTTGATTTGTCATTACTTTTTCCATATTAATGACTCTTTCTTTTATCGATATCACGATGACTAACATGTGTTATATAATGAGTCGATAATTGTTTCGCAAAGTATTCAGCAAGAGCAACAGAGCGATGCTGCCCCCCTGTACATCCAATAGCCACAACAAGTTGAGATTTACCTTCTTTTTTATACTGAGGCAACATGAATTCTAATAAGTCTAAGACCTTTTCATTAAATTTTTGCGTATCTGACCACTTGAATACATAAGTGGAAACATCTGGGTTCAAACCTGTCAGTGGTTGCAGGTGAGCCACATAATGTGGGTTCGGTAGGAAACGAACATCAAACACAAGATCTGCATCGATGGGAATTCCATATTTAAAACCAAAGGAAAGCATATTTACAGAGAAAATCTCTTGTTTCCCTTCTGTATATGCTCGTAATATTTTTTCCCGCAGCTCTTTTGGTTTAAGGTTAGTAGTATCGATGATGCGCTGTGATCTGCCCCTTAACTCATCCATAATTTTACGTTCTTGTTGAATCCCTTTTAGTGGTAAATCACCAACTGCGAGTGGATGAGAACGGCGTGTCTCTTTATAACGGCTTACGAGTTGTTCATCTTTAGCGTCTAAAAATAAAATATGTTCTTTGATCCAATCTTCACTACTTAATGTATCAAGAGATTCAAAAAGTGAATCAAAAAACTCACGCCCTCGCAAATCCATGACGAGAGCTACTTTATGAATATTATTTGTTGAATCCTTCATGAGCTCAAGAAATTTTGGTAATAATGTAGGGGGCAAATTATCCACACAATAATAACCAAGATCTTCAAAACTTTGAATGGCAACTGTTTTCCCCGCCCCTGACATGCCGGTTATAACGATTAAATTCGTTTCTTGTTCATTTTCTTTTTCAGCCATTTTACCATTCCTCCTACTTGCATTTTGTTATGCAATGTATATCACCTTTACCTACCTGGCGGGGGATCAAGTCGAAAGTCGATAAGTTCATAGTCTTTTGTATAGGAAAACGTTCCATACAGTAATCTTTTCGATGTTAGCACGTGTCTGAATATTCTTCGGTCACCTTCAGCCATTGGTAAGGAAGCTACTTTATTAAAAGGAATCCATTCTAGTTCTCCTTCTTCACAGTAATCTGTTAGCTTTCCTTCAAACGCTTCGCATTTAAATGTAAACATCATCCATTCTTGGACAACTTGCTCATTATCATAAATATTAAAAGTAAAAACCCCCGCTAATTCAGGTTGATTTAATTTTAATGCAGTTTCTTCATGATACTCTCTGACCACAGATTCTTTAACGGACTCACCAATTTCCATTTTACCCCCTGGAATAGCATACCATCCACGTCGAGGTTTTTTTATCATTAAGATATGTTCATTCTCCATTAATATGCAATTCGTTACACGTTGCATTATGTTCACCTCATTAATCACTAATTATAAACATCGCTATTTTTATTATGAGTCGAAATCCTGGTTGCCCAATGCAACAGGATAATAATAATCTCACTCTATTATACAATGAATAAATTTAAACCAACAAGGATTTGATTAGTTAATGATTTAATCATGATGCTTGATTACTGTATAAAGTACTTTTGAGAATGAATAAAGCGGGGACACTACCCGGATTAACCAGCGGGATACTTTCCAAGGATGATAACACAACTATACTACCTGGTTTCATCGGCTGCGCACTTTCCAAGGACGATCCGCAAGGCAGCAGAAAACAATTAAATCCAAAAAGAGCAAAAAAAGGCACAGGATATTTCACCTGTGCTAAATAAAACTAATCTATTAATAAAAAGGGGGTCAATTAGTTAACTACAGTGTACCCCATTTGTATTGCTACAGTGTTACAGGCAAATTAAAAGCTTATTACTTTCTTAAGGTTTTTAAGACTTTGCTTTTAATTTACTGTTTAATTCCTCTATATAAGCTTGCGCGGTTTCGGCTGCAATGCTTCCATCACCTGTAGCTGTGACAATTTGACGAAGTGTCTTTTCGCGGATATCCCCTGCTGCAAAAATACCAGGAATTTCAGTTTCCATGTTTGCGTTTGTTAGAATATAGCCATCCTCATCAGTAATACCTAATGATTTAAATGGTTCACTTAATGGTACCATACCGATATAGATAAACACACCATCAATCGGTTTTTCATATTCTTCACCAGTTTCTCTATTTTTAAAGAGTATACTGCTTACTTTTCCATCTGGACCATTAATCTTTTCAGCTTCTGTGTTCCAAATAAAGTCTATTTTTTTATTTTCGAATGCACGGTCTTGCAATATTTTTTGAGCACGTAATTCATCACGGCGATGAACGATTGTTACTTTGCTCGCAAATCTTGTAAGGTACATTCCTTCTTCAACAGCTGAATCTCCGCCACCGATTACAAATAGTTCTTTTTCTCTAAAGAAGGCTCCATCACATACTGCGCAGTATGATACACCGCGACCTGTCAATTCTTCTTCTCCTTCGATACCCAACTTTTTATACTGAGCACCAGTAGTAATAATGACTGCTTTTGTGTTATATTCCTTGTCACCCGCTACGACTGTTTTATAGTCGCCATGGTCAACAACATCTTTAATATCACCATAAGCATATTCGGCACCGAACTTTTTCGCATGTTCAAACATTTTATTAGATAGCTCAGGTCCTAAAATGTGGTCAAATCCCGGGTAGTTCTCAACATCTTCTGTGTTGGCAACCTGACCACCAGGTACACCTCGCTCAATCATAAGTGTGTCTAAATTCGCACGAGATGCATAAACAGCTGCTGTCATTCCGGCTGGACCCGCACCAGCAATAATAACATCATATAATCTCTCTTCGGACATAAGACTCGCCCCTTTTTCTATTGTGTATTTTAATAAATCTACTCATTTTGCTAACCATATTAAGGGTATAAAATTAACGTAGTACAGTCTAATAATCTGCTCAAGATTGCCAAGGCGCTGTTTCGGCTTTCAATTTAGGATGTATTTTACACCCCTCTTCCCATAACCATCTTGATTTTTGTGTTTTACCTACATAATATGCAGCAACACTGTACCAGCGATAATAAGAAGTATGCGTTGTGACCATTTCTTTGGTGAGTACCGTGAAGCGACGGTACGCTTCTTCATAATAATTCGCCTTAGCCAGGGTTATGGCCAATCTTAACTTTTGATGATCATGTATGGGATGTATATTAAGCAATACGCTGACGTAATAATCGTATGCTTGCTTATTTTGTTTTTCTATATAGAAATTTGCCAAGTTAAGATAGCTATATAAATCATTTGGTTCTTCCATTAAAAGATCTTGTTCCATATTGATAGCTTTTTCTTGTCTACCCAAATAAAATAAGCACTGAGCAATATCGTGCTTTGTCGCATGATGATCCGGAAATAGGGTCAACATTTCTTCTAATAAAGTCAGCGCTTGTTCCCATTGTAAATCTTCCATATGATGAAATACTGTTTCTTGATAAATGAGAAGGTCATCCTCAATGAAATCTTCATCATTCATTTCAAGTAATTCCAATAAGTCAAAAGCATCTTCTTTAAAATCTCCATCGGAATCTTTCTCCAAATACAGATGGGCATGCTTTTTAGCTTCATTCATAAGACCGAGATGAGCATAATTATTTGCCATTAGGTAATAACAATCGACATATTCATCATCTGAAGTTTGCAGTACAGTTGACAATAACTTATTTGCTTCATTGTAAAGACCTATTTCCGTATATATAACAGAAAGCTGGCATTGATATAATGGTTGGTTAGGATCTAAATCAACAGCTTTTTTCATCCATTTCAAAGCCAGCTCAAATTTTCTATTTGTAAATGCTTTGACACCTCTGACAAAGCAAAAATCACCATTAGGAATATAAGGGATTATCTTGGCTGTAACTTGATCTGTTCTGTTCTTTTTATATTGTTGCATAATTTCCCCCAAAGATTCATTTTGTTTTTAAAGTATACCATATATCCATCTGTATTTATATACCTCCCTTATATCCCAGTAGGCTATGTATCAGTAGGAATTATTGCTTCTGCTAGGGCTTTATCCAGTTCAGATACATATTTATTTTTCTGTTCAACGTTCCAATTTAAAACCTTGCCCATATATTCAATAACGTTCGCTTTATGTCGTTTCACCCATGCAATATTAAAAAACAAGGCGCCGGTTCGGCGAATAAAGAAATCAACTGGTTTATAAACAGATTCATATTCCATTCCATATATGAGTTCTGCAAAAACGAGCGCATCTATATTTTCATGCTCAGCTTCACCTTGGCGAGCTTGATATATTTCAAAAAGAATTTTGGCATTGGCACCATACGTATCAATAAATTTTCGTACAGTTTCTTGTGGAATTCCTAAAGATTCCCCCTGCTTTATTGCTTGTTTTTTAAAAGATAAAAATCCTTTTGAACCACCAACCTCTCCACCAGCTATAGGCAAATGCTTTGTTTCTGATGAAGAGTATAAAACACCCTCTTCTTTCTTTAACTGTTCAACAATTGTATTAACGGCAGTTTCAGCCATTTTTCGATAACCTGTTAACTTTCCACCAGCCATGGAGATAAGTCCGGAATCAGAAATAAAAATCTCATCTTTTCTAGAAATTTCATCTGGTGTTGCGCCTTCTTTCTCTGCAATCAAAGGTCTCAATCCAGCCCAGCTTGATTCCATATCGCCGACCTCTAGATGCACATCTGGAAACATATAATTAATAGCATGTATTAAATAATCGCGGTCTTCCTCTGTCATCGTTGGATTAGAAATATCACCTTTATAATCGGTGTCTGTCGTTCCTACGTAGGTTTTATTACCGCGAGGGATGGCAAAAATCATGCGACTATCGGGAGAGTCAAAATAAATCGCCTGTTTCAAAGGGAACTTTTCTTTGGAGAACACTAAATGAACTCCTTTCGTTAAATGTAATGTTTTTCCTAATTTGGAATGATCGATGGTACGTAAATCATCAACCCATGGTCCACCTGCATTAATGATTTTTTTTGCGTATAAACTGTAGGTTTGTTCGCTTACCAAATCTTTTACTTTTACTCCGCTAATCTCACCATGTTCATTATAAATAAAGTCTATGGCTTTCGTATAATTTATAGCGTCCACTCCATGTTCCACTGCTTTTTTCAATACTTCTATGGTTAAACGAGCATCATCTGTTTTATATTCAACATAATAGCCTGCCCCTTTTAATTCTTCACTTTTAACTAAAGGTTCCTTTTCCAATGCTTCGTCAGCGCTTAACATTTTACGTCTTTCGCTTTTTTTAACCCCTGCAAGAAAATCATACACACGCAAACCTATATTAGTCGTTAATGGACCAAATGTACCCCCTTTATGAAAAGGAAGCATCATCCATTCTGGCGTCGTGACATGAGGACCATTTTCATAAACAATCGCCCTTTCTTTACCTACTTCAGCTACTAATTTCACTTCAAATTGTTGTAAATACCGAAGACCTCCATGCACAAGCTTTGTGGAGCGACTCGACGTTCCCGCTGCGAAATCCTGCATCTCTATAAGTCCTACTTTTAAGCCTCTTGTTACGGCATCTAAAGATATGCCTGATCCCGTAATGCCTCCTCCGATCACTAAGACATCAAGTTTTTCTTCTTGCATGGATTGGACAATATCTTGTCGTTTAAAACTCGAAAAATAAGTCATGATATACACCTCTTTATAAAAATACTTAATATATATAGTACCCTTTTTATTAAGTTTCAAATATAAGAGGTTAAAATGGATTTAAAAAGAAAAAACCGCAATAGGTTTACCATCTTACGACAAGTATTGGCGGTTTTCTCATCTTTATTTATAGTTTTATTTTGCATCATACATTTCGTTTTCCGTACAAAAATCAGGTTATTTAGTTAATGTCGGTGTCCCTTTCGTCTCTCTCAGCCATTTCCTCTTCTGTGTATATAAGTTTCATAGGATTTCCACCTACAAATGCACCTGATGGGACGTCTTTATTAACTAAGGTTCCTGCTGATACGATAGCACCGTCCCCTATTGTTACTCCAGGTAAAATTGTTGTATTTGCTCCAATCAACACATCATCACCAATAATCACTTCACCAATCCGATATTCTTTAATTAAATATTCATGGGCTAAAATGGTCGTGTTATAACCAATGACACTATTATGTCCTATAATTATCTTCTCAGGAAACATAATATCCGGCATCACCATCAAAGCGAAAGCAGTATACTGGCCAACTTTCATGTCAAGAAATGTGCGGTACAACCAATTTTTCATGCCTAAAAAGGGTGTGTATCTTCCCAGCTGGATGACAATAAAGTTTTTTGCGACTTTCCAAAATGAGACAGTATTATATATTTGCCATAGTGAATTCGTTTGATTCACTTGATAGCGTTTCGTTTTCCTCAATTAATACACCTCTTGCCGACAAACTTTAACTTTTTTCTAAAACTAAATCAAGTAATTCTCTCATATCTTTTAACATATAGTTAGGCTTAAACTGTTGTAAAAAAGTTTCGCCACGCTGAGCCCAAGACACACCTGCAGTTAGAACACCCGCGTTGTGCCCTGCCTCAATATCATGTGAGTTGTCACCTATCATAAGAGTTGATTCAGGTTCACCCTGCAATTCTTTCATTGCTTTGATAACCGGTTCTGGATGTGGTTTGGCATTATTCACATCATCAAGAGTAATGATTGTTTGAAAATATGGTCTTAATCCAGTAATCGCAAGTCCCTTATCAACAGATTTTTCCATCTTTGTTGTGACGATGCCTAAATTAAATCCATGCTTTTCTAATTCCTGGACGGTTTCGACTACATGCGGGAAAGGTGTTACATAGTTATCATGATTGAGTAGATTATGTTCTCGATAAGTAGCTATCATTTCCTCCGCACGTACTTGATCAATCATCTTAAAAGTTTCTCTAAGGGGAGGTCCATTAAAAGTAATGATTTCCTCGTGTGTAAAATTTAACCCATAATAATCAAATGTATGCTTAAACGACTCAATAATTAAGTCATTCGTATTAATTAACGTTCCATCCAAATCAAAGAGTATTGTACGTATGTTTTGGTTCATGGTTCAATTCCTTTCTTCTATTATCAGTAGGTTGTTTCCAGAAAAACGCAACAGCTATCGTCAATATCACCGCTGTAACAAAGCGAATCAATAGTAATGGCCAGACAGGAATCCCTAAAGGTATGAAGATGACCGTATCTTCTACCACAGCATGGCAGGATACTAAGAAAATCAATGCTAAGGTCATATCTCGTTTTGATACACCATCTTCTTTAACCGCTTGAATCATCAAGCCTGCTCCATAAGCAAGACCAATTGTTAAACCAGCGACAAGAGTCATTGAGGCATTTTTATCCATCCCTAGCATTCTCGTTAAAGGTGCGAAGCCATTTGATAGTTTAGTCAACCAACCGAGTTCTCTTAAGAACTGTACGACAATCATTAATGGGATAACAATCAAGGCTAGTTGTATGATACCAATCAATGCTGTTTGCAGAGCGTGTATACCAATCTCTCCCCACCCATTTAAAACAACTTCACTAGAAGAAATCAAACCATATTGAGCTGCTTCAGAACCGCCTGACCAAAAGACATTGATAAGCACAGCAGCTATTAATGCTAGGCCGATTCGAATCCCTGAAATAATCCACCAACTAACACCCACTCTCGATGCTACCGCAGATTCAATAAATAAGTTATGTGAGAATGACAGCATCACCGCCATTATAAAGACTTCTTTTACAGTAAAGTCAAATGAAATTATCGCGGCAATTCCAGCATATAAATTCAACGCATTTCCTAATACTAAAGGAATAGCTGTTTCCCCCGATAGGCCAATCAATTTCATAAATGGGCTGATTTTGTCTATAACCCATGGCAAAACAGGTGTATACTGTAAAAATGTTACAATTAATGTGATTGGAAAGATAACTTTCCCTAAGGTCCAAACAGTTTTAAGACCTTGTTGCCAACCGCGATAAAGAATTGCTGACACTCTCTCTTCCTCCCTATTACATTACAAAACTTTATTTCTTCTTTTTACCTTTTACTTTTGAACCATCATAATGGACATTGACCACTTTACGACGATAAATCATAAGGATTACTGCTCCTATGACCAACAAAATAGATATCATCTGAGCCGTACGTATTTGTCCAACAATGTAAAGACTGTCTGTCCGCATTCCTTCAATGAAAAATCGACCAACAGAATAACTTATCACATATGTTAAGAAAACAACTCCACGTAATGGATTCTTTCTTCTTAATAATAGAAGTAAAATAAGCACAATGATATTCCATACCGATTCATAAAGGAAGGTTGGGTAATAAAGCGTTCCGTCGATACACATTTGATTCATGATAAAATCTGGTAAGTATTGATGAAAATTTTCATAAGCCGCTTGGGACATTGCTCCACCATGGGCTTCCTGGTTCATGAAGTTCCCCCATCTACCGATAGCCTGTCCTAATATTAAGCCTGGAGCAGCAATATCAGCCAACTGCCAGAAAGGAATTTTTCGAACCTTGGCAAAAACAATCGCTGTCAAAACGGCTCCGATTAAGGCACCGTGGATTGCGATACCGCCTTCCCAGATTGCAAAAACCTTCCACCATGGACCTCCTGCATATTGTTCCCATTCAAATATGACATAATATATTCGAGCAAAAAGAATCGATATTGGAATGGCAAAAACAACTAAATCAATCATGATATCTTTTTTTAGTCCAAGTCGATCAGATTCTCTTGTCACTAAATAAAGCCCTAGAAAAGCCCCAGTAGCAATAATCACACCATACCAATAGATAGACAAAGGACCAATCTCAAAAAATACGCGATTTAATGAAGGTGCACTACAACTCATTCAAAACACTCCTATCCTATTCCGTCTGTTCCATGTTCAATCATGCTTGTTAATCGTTCTGAAAATTCTTCGGCAGTATTCACACCCATGCGCTTTAATCTAAAGTTCATCGCAGCTACTTCTATAATAACTGCTAAATTTCGTCCTGGTCGCACAGGAATTGTAGCCTTTGGTATATCTACGTCCATAATTTTTAATGTTTCATCTTCTAAACCTAGTCGATCATACTGTTTTTTCTGATCCCATAATTCCAAGTTAATGATCATTGATATTTTCTTAAAGTTTCGGACCGCTCCAGCACCAAATAAC
>NZ_JAHLPW010000019.1 GCF_018918075.1 Virgibacillus sp. MSJ-26 | reverse complement strand
GGTCGTATACCAAACTGGGCGATGGTTATGAACCAACTTTTAATCCATGATGATCTAAAAGATAGGGTGTTAAAATATCTTGAATAAATTAGAACTTACACACTTTATTTGACAAGCCCGATGAAGCAGCTGTAATCCCTACTGCTGTTTCTTTGTCATAACCCTTTCGCAACATGCTAGGGATTAAAATTTTCCCAACACCGGCTGTATCAGCTTGAGATGCTCCCGAAACACCGGCAAACATCATTGAAACGAGTATATTTGCATGAGCGAGTCCACCGGGAATTGGGCCTACAATGGCTAAAGCCAAATCTATTAATTTTTCGGATATTTTACCAGAGTTCATCAAATTAGCTGCCAAAATGAATAATGGAACAGCTAACAGTACAAATGAGTCCAAACCATTGACCATCTTCATTGTGACCGTTGCCTCAGGCGTATAGGGGATTCCAAAGATTCCAATCAACGCCACAATTCCAATCACGAAAGCAATTGGCACTCCTACCAACATTAGAATTATAAATAAACCTAGTAACAAAAATCCCATTATTCGCTAACCTCCTTCGTTTTAAATCCTTGAATATGTGTTACTAAGTGAAAAATAGAATAAATCACCATGGTAACAGCCATAACTGGAATAACCATCCAGATGTAACCCATTTTCATTTCGGGAATAGAAGCCCATGTATAATTCCAAAACTTTAAAGTAACTTGCATTCCTAATAAAAACACTATAACGTTAAATACTATTAACACTAAATCATTAAAGACACTTAATATTTGACGACTTTTTCCTTTAAGTTTACGTTGAATAAAATCGAAATTAAAATGCTCTCGCCGATTAACCATTACCGCAGCTCCCATAAATATTGCCCATATAAATGAATAGTTGGCTGCCTCTTCTGTCCAAATAATAGAAATACCCATGTACCTAGTAACAATTTGCAACATGATAATCAGAAAAAAAACACATAAAAACGTAACCCCTATACTAATTTGCACTTTCTCAAGTATGTTTATAAACTTTCTCACAATTCACTCCTCCTTATTAGTTTCCTTACTCTAATTCTCTTATTTCGTCTAATAAATTTTTCACACCAATATCTTTGGCAAACTTATCCTGAATTGGTTTTGCAATTTTAATAAATGGTCCTCTGTCAATATCACTCACTATGGCTCCATCATCAATTGCTTTTTCTTTATATTCTTCATCTTGATCATTTGTTGCTTTTCTTTCCGCCGCTACCGATGCTTCAGCTGCTTTTAAAATTATATCTTGATGTTCTTTAGAATAATTATCAAATTTACTACCATTTGTCAGTAAAAACCTTGTCGTATAATCATGGGCTGTTTCCACGATGTATTTCCCGTTAGGCGTGGTATGATGGGCCTGTTGAACGAAAAACGGATAGGCATTTTCAGAAGAATCGACCACATCTTGCTGTAAACCTTGATATAATTCCCCCCATGAGATGTTAGACGGGATAACACCGACAGCTTTCCAAAAGTCTGAAATGACGCCAGATGTTTGAGTTCTTAAAGACACTCCATTTAAATCATCTATTGACTCAATAGGCTTTTTCCCATAGAAATGTCTAGTTCCTGCAGTCCAGTAACCTAATAATTTAAATGAATTATCTGATTTATCATTTATCATTTTAGCCATTTTTTCTCCGACATCCCCGTCAACCACTCTTAACCAATGATCATAGCTTTCAAATAAATAAGGTGCTGAAAATAAATCAACTTCTTTTATACCCGTTTGGGTCATAAATCCCGGTGAGACCACAACAACGTCCACAGCGTCTAACTGAAGCTTTTCAACAAGCTCTGACTCTTCCGTTCCAATGGTTCCTGCGTGTACTTCGACCTCAATTTCCCCATTTGATAGTTCTTCAGTAACTCTTTTAAACTCTAATAAGCCTGTTTGATAAGGATTATCAGGAGAAGTTTGATTGTGAGCAGCAATGATTTTAATCGTTCCATCGTCTTCTCTTTTTACTTGATTTGTACAGCCAGCAAGAATAAGAGAGAATAGTAAAAACACCCCAACAATGTAAGCCCATTCATTTTTCTTCATATAATAAAACTCCCTTTATAATTTTTTATCTTTATTTGCAATTTAATTTGGCAACGTATTTCTGAGTTTTTTCTTTTAATTGCTCGTAATCTGCGTCAGTTTTTAACTTAAGGGCATTCACTAAGTTGCTTCCAATTCCTACAACTGAAGCACCACTATAAAGATAATCATTCATATTATCTAGAGTTATTCCACCTGTTACCATTGTTTCCACAAAAGGAAGAGGTCCAATAATACTTTTGATATAGTCAGGCCCTAAGATATTAGCAGGAAATATTTTAACCATTTTGGCACCATTTTCAAAAGCAGTTAATATTTCTGTAGGACTAAACACGCCAGGTATATTTAAGACGTTGTATCTGTTAGTCAGCTTCAATGTTTCTATATTTAAGGTTGGAGAAACAATAAAACTCGCTCCAGCTAGCAAGACATTCCTTGCTGTTTCCGTGTCAAGAACGGTCCCCGCTCCAATATTTATTCGGTCACCAATTCCATCTGTAGCTCTCTCAATAATCCGAGAAATTCTGGGTGTTTCGGCAGTAATTTCAACATCCCTAATTCCTCCACTTTCAAGTGCATAGAGTATATCGAGGATATTTTCTTCATTTGCTTTGCGAATAATTGCTACTACTTTGTTTTTTTTAATATCTTGTAATGTATTCATAGAACCCTCCATTGATTTACTCTAAATTAGTATGTTTTTTAATCATTTTTTCACTATCATTTTTACAATGACTTTCAATTAATTCAACGATGATCCCGTCGAGTAAAAGATGAGCTGATTGATCAAATTGACTTCCTAATGGTTGAATTGTTTTTGGTTCGTCAGGCAGACGTTTTTTAGTTGCTGCAGGAAGGATTACTGTTAATTCACTTATCTTTCCAATGATAGCATCCTTATTAGTTGTTATTAAAGCTGTTATTGCATTCATCTCTTTTGCTTTTTTTGCGTAAGATATTAAATTCGCTGTATTGCCAGAACCTGAAATGATAACCAATAAATCATTTTTATCAATATTCGGTGTAATAGTTTCGCCAACTGCATACACATCATATCCACTATGCATAAGTCTCATAGCAAACATTTTCCCTACTAAACCTGATCTCCCCATCCCCACTATGAAAATACGGTCTGCATTACAAAGTTCTTGTACCAGGTTATTTATTTCTTCTTCATTAACATGACTTAATACTTTTTCTACCTCTTTAGAAATAACATTTAGTTTATTTAACATTTAAATAATCTCCCTCTCACTTTTTATTAACTAGATTCTCGAATTTTCAACGTTGGTTCAAAACGGAATATCTGTTTTTCAACGTTAGTAGATTCATTTTTTATTTCACTTAATAATAGTTCAGCTGCTTTTTTACCCATGGCAAAAGCAGGTTGGCCAACAGTTGTTAAGGCAGGCCGGTAAAATTCAGCAAATGTCACTTCATCTATTCCTATAATTGACAATTCATTTGGTATTTTAATATTGTTTTTTTTCGAGTAAGATAAGACTTCAAAAAGAACTCTATCATTTAATGCAAGTAAGGCAGTTGGTGGCTTATCATTTGAAAACATTTTTTTTAGAACATCCTGGACCTCATTAATATTAGTATTTATGATAGAATTTTTATTAATAGAGATTTCATGGTGCGCCAACCTTTCTTTAAAGGCATGGGTCCTCTCTATTCTTGGAGTTATATTTTCTTTTAAAGGAGGAGATATCATCCCTATAATTTCGTGTTCACGTTCAACGAAGTGATCCACTGCCAACTTTACAGCTTGCTCGTTATCTAACAAAACCGTGTTAGCATCGACATTATTCACCAAACGATCCATAAAGACAACGGGATAATTTTCTTTTCTCAACTTCTTATATAGTTCTACATTCGATCCAGTCGGAAAAACAATGATCCCATCAACCTGCTTGGCTCTCAGCATTTTTATATACTCTTTTTCTTTTTTAGGATTATCATCTGCATTACAAACAATCACGTGAAAACTATTTTCATTAAAGTAATCTTCTATAGCGCGAATAACTTGTGTTGAAAAGACATGAAGAATGTTTGCGACGATTACTCCAATGGTAGTTGTTGACTTTTGTTTTAAACTTCTTGCGACAATGTTGGGACTGTAACCAAGTTCTTTGATAGCTGATTCGATCTGTTGTTTTGTCTTCTCACTCATATATTCGTATCTCTTATTTAAAAACTGTGAAACTGTACTTTTTGAAACACCGGCATATTTTGCCACATCACTGATTGTTACGGATTTCATATTTTCTCTCCTAAGTACATAATCATTTATAACTTAAACATATAATACGTTTGTGAAAAATCATAGTTACGTGTCCTGCCTTAAAATAAGCTTTCTTATCCAAGGTGACGACGGATAAACTCAGAGCCCAATCTGAATGTGTCATAGTTTTTAACTGCAACACCAATAACCCAGAACCAAAAATTGTCTACTGTGAAGTAAGTATAGCTTAATAAAAACTATCTATTAAATTGATGATCACGAAATATATCAATAACGATAATTTGAATAATCTCTTTCAATTTCGAAACAACTTGATAGGCATTCTGATTCATTTCGTTTATCAGTTCGATAAGATTAGGTACTTAGTTACTTCTCGACTGCGCGAAATCCGGTTACTGAATCCACTAATACCAATATCATTGCTGCTTTAGATATCGTTAGTACATCTGCAGGCTTACAAAAATATACAGGGCTTTCAAACGATTAAAGCAAAATTGGCAGGTATGAGTCCGGTACAATACCGTATACATACCTGCCAATTAGTCCTTTAAAAAATTAATTTATGAGGTCATATCAGATCCTGTCACTATTCCTTTTGTATCTGACATTTTGTTCAATGGGCTGTCATACCGATCTATGCGTCTTCATTCCGGTCCCACGCTCACTCTCCGGCTCAAATCCTCCCCCCCCACGCATCTCACGTCCATTAAACTGCATGTTATGTTTTTCCCCTTTTTAACCAAAGAACTTATTGTATACTAAAGCAACAGGAAAGGAGTTTGGTTATGCGCTGGGAATTAGATATTAATGAGAACTATGAGCAAACGAAGATTACGATTCGGGCACCGAAGCAAACGGATGACATCACGAAATTGACGACATTTATCGATCAGTTGTCCCACACGATCCCTGTTCAACACAATGAACAACAAACCAATATTGATATACATAGCATTCTTTATGTTGAAAATGTAGAACGAACAACTTTTATTTATACAAAAACAGAGATGTATGAAGATAGTCGCCCCTTATATGAAATTGAGAAATTGTTGGCACCATTTGAATTTATTCGAATCAACAAGCAAACAGTGATCAACCCCCGTTATATTCAGTCGGTTAGAGCGTTGTTTAACAGCCGATACGAATTGTTAATGACGAGTGCCGAAAAATTAATTGTCACACGACATTACCGAAAAGACTTTAAAGAACTATTTGAAAAGGGAGGTCTTTATGATGCGTAACTGGTTCATTTTATTTGCGACCACATTTACAATCACAACCTTAATTCTGACGATGACAACGTGGTTTTTTCCCAATATGGCTGCTTTTAATAGTCAATATGTTATTTTGTTGTTTTTCTCAAGCGCATTAATCTCGTTATTTATTATTTGGTTTAATCAACTACCAATTGACAATATCGTTTTAAGTATTTTTATAGATGTGATGTTCATTTTTGCTATTGTGTATGGAACCGGTATTGTCATTAAATTGATCCCTGTGGACTTATTTAATTTCATCCTTGTTTTATCGTTAGTGATTATCATTTATGTCATGATCACGCTCATCTATATGTCTATTCTAAAAAGGGAAGCTGAAGATATGAATGAAAAAATTTCAAAGTGGAGGAATAAACATGCTGAAAGTAAACCATTTAAGTAAATCTTTTGGAAAAATTCACGCGGTGACAGATGTCTCATTCCATGTTAAAAAAGGATCTACTTTTGCATTTCTCGGGACAAATGGAGCTGGAAAATCAACCGTCATCCATATGATCATCAATCTATTAAAACCTGACCAAGGTGATATTACCTTTACTGGCGGAACCTTAGAGGAAGTGACCGGCATTGTCTTCCAAACCCATCGGCTGGATGAAGAGCTGACGATAGAAGAAAATTTAATGTCCCGGGCTAAACTTTATGGCTTATCTAAAAAAGAAGCGTTGATACGAATCAATGAGTTGCTGGAAGTCACCCATCTATCAGATAAAAGAAAGCGTCAATACGGTCAGTGTTCTGGGGGCGAAAAACGAAAAACAGATATCATCCGCGCCCTCTTACATCACCCAAAATTTTTAATTTTAGATGAGCCAACAACAGGGCTCGACGCGGAATCACGTGAAGAAATTTGGACACTTTTACGAAGCATTCAAAGAGAACAAGGATTAACAATTTTCCTGACAACTCATTACATCGACGAAGCGGAAGACGCTGATGATGTACTCATTATGCATGACGGTCAAGTGGAAGTTGAGGGCACGCCACATGAATTAAAATCAAACTATTCAAAAACCACCCTTCGCCTTCATACAGAAAATAAAGACCATATCATCGACTGGTTAAATTCTCGGCAATATTCGTTTGAAAGTACAAACAACATAATCTCCATCACTCTTCAAGAAAGCAACGAAGCCATCCCCATTTTAAAAATGGCAGAAGAAGACATCACCCATTTTTCCATTGAAGAAGCAAGCCTGGAAAATGTTTTCTTACAAGTCACTGAACAAATCAAAAGAAAGGTGAGAGTATGAATACTTTAATCCAGCGTCATATCAAGTTGTTTTTCAAAGACAAAGCGAGTGTGTTTTTCTCATTATTTTCAGTATTTATCATCATCACACTTTACCTGCTCTTTTTATCTGAAAACATCTCGTCCAATTTACCCGAATTCAACGACCAAGCTGCTTTCGTTTTCTTATGGATGTTCGCAGGTATTATCGCTGTCACCACTGCTACAGCTTCCCTTGGAGCTCTTGGAAAGTTCATTGAGGATAAAGTCGGCAGAAAAAGCGAAGACTTCCTGATCACAAAAACCACCAAACAGTCGCTTGCTTATTCCTATGTAACCTATTCGTTCATCATCGGATTCATTTTTACAGCGTTACTATTTATTTTTGGCTATATGTATACCCTCGTGAAGTTTAACATCACTTTCAATCTTTCTGTGTCGCTCATTACTATCATTATTCTAAGCACGCTCATGCATACATTGCTTTTTCACCTCATTACATCGAGTTTAAAAACAATGAGTGCCTTCAGCGGATTTTCAACGATTGTAGGAACACTCATTGGATTTTTAGCTGGGATTTACATTCCAATCGGCATTTTACCAGCCTATATCCAAAAGATAATTATTTTATTCCCAACAACCCAATCAACCGTTTTATTAAGAAACCTGCTTATGACCGACGTGCTCGAACCCATGAAAACAGTTATGCCGACTGAAGCCTACCATGAAGTCAATGAAATGCTTGGAGTGACATTACATTGGAACGACCAACTCCTCACCAGCCAATTTTCTTGGATGTATTTGGTTGGATTTACAGTTGTCTTGATTGATTTAGTTTTGTGGAGGAATAGGAGGTGAGGTTGGTGGGATTTTTTTGTATGGGAATTTGTTCGTAAACGATGCAAGCGGATTAGACAGATAAACGCAACATCTAATGTTCTAACAAGAATAATACCTCTGAGTTAAAGATTAAACACATTAAGCCATGATTTTCACTAAAATCATGGCTTATTAGAATCTATTAAGATTTCATTCTGTTATATGAGAAACTACAAATTCTGCATTACCTACCAATTGGAATGATTGTACGCTGTGAGGAATAATAAAGTTATCACCCTTTTGAATCGCAAACGATTGATCTTCAACTTTAATACTTGCTTCACCTTTGATAACATTTACCTGCAAGAAGTCCGCTGATAATTTATGAGTTACAGTTCCATCTAATATCCAATGATAAACTGTAAAGTATTTTTCTTTAATCAATGTGTCGCTCGTGAGCCCTTCTACACATTCTCTGATACGAGGAAATTCAGAGGATTTATGTGGGATTGTAGTGACTTCCTTCGCTTTTTCTAAATGTAACTCACGTTTGGCCCCGTTATCATCTGTCCGATCATAATCATATACACGATAGGTAATATCTGAACTTTGTTGGATTTCCAAAATCATAATACCTTCACCAATCGCATGAATCGTACCGCTAGGCACATAAAAAAAGTCACCAGGATTTACTTTTTTCGTTTGAAGTAATTTATCCCACTCCCCATCCTTCGTCATCCTGTCTAATTCCTCTCGATTTTGTGCATGGTGCCCTAAAATAATACTTGCATCTTCTCTAGCGTTTAGCACATACCAACATTCTGTTTTACCGTATGGAACTTTTTCGATTTCCCTAGCATATGTATCATCTGGATGGACCTGAACAGATAAATTAGCGTTAGCATCTAAAATCTTTACAAGAAGAGGATATACCGAGTCATTTTTGTTGTTTTTATTAAATAACTCACTATGGTTTTCCCATAAATCTAAAAGTGTTTTATTTGCTAAAGGTCCATTCTTAACGATGTTCGATTCATTCTCAAGGGCAGACATAACCCAAGCCTCTCCTGTTTGTTCAAATGGAATATCGTAGCCAAATTCCTTTTTTAAATTTTGTCCGCCCCATATTCTTTTTTGATACACAGGGGACAGAAATATAGGCTCTTTATACATTTTCATCCCTCCATCAAAATTTTTAGCATTCATTGCTTAAAAATAATGTTCTATTCTTATAACACATTATCCATCCATAAAGCCGCTGCACCTACTACTCCGCTACTCTGTTTAAGTTGAGATGGTACAATTTCTGTCTTTCTTCCATCGGGATTTAGTGCATAAGATTGTACATAGCTTCGAATCGGATTAAACAGTGTCTCACCACTATTCGAAACGCCTCCACCTATCACAATCTTTTCAGTATCAAACATGTTTATTAAGGTTACACACGCTACACCTAATACATGAAACACACGATTCATATATGGTATAATATCAGTATGGTTTTGGTCATAAAGATTAAATACCTCTGCTGTCGTTAACTTCTCACCCATTATTTTAGAACCTTCCCTTGCGATTGCAGTACCAGAGGCAATCCATTCTAAACAACCATATTGTCCACAAGTACATTGTCCAAACGAAGGGTCTACGACTATATGTCCAACATCTCCCGCATTACCTTTACGGCCATGTAACAACTTCCCATCTGAAATAATACCTGATCCAATCCCAGTACTGACAGTCATATATATAAAATCATCATTCTTCTGCCCTGCGCCTATCCATTTTTCTGCAAGTGCTGCCGCATTTGCATCATTTTCTAACTTTACTGGAATAGAAAATTCATCTTCTACCCATTTTTGGATGGGGATATCCTTCCATGTAGGTAAATTTGGGGGACATAAAATCATTCCATTTTTGCTATCAAGTGGGCCGGGTGCACCTATGCCAATACCAGTTATATCTTCTTGTTTCAAACCTGCTTGGGTAATGATATTTTTTATTTCAACGTTGATTTTGGAGATCATGTCAAACGGAGAAATAGATAAATCTGTAGGTATAATCGATTGTTCCTTTACTAGTCCGGTTTCATTTACAATCCCAATAGCAACTTTAGTTCCCCCTATGTCCACTCCTATTGAATTTTTCATACTAAGTCTGCTCCTTTACTCTTGAATACGAATGCTTTTAGAGATACATATTAATTAGTGCTACCTAAACCTTCTGCTTGTCGATAATGATAGGCTGCACCAATCAAATTCGCATTAGCCTTAAAATAACACTTCTCAACCTTTGGAATCACCGTTGCTACATCGACTAAACTTATAATAGCCTCCATTTCCTTCGTTAACCGTTCAAGCAAATCTTCTCTCACACTGATGCCACCACCAATTAAAATCGATTCAGGATCATACGTATATTGGATGTTATACAGCCCTATCGCTAACATATGATAGAATTCCGCAATCGCTTGTTGGCATATTTTATCCCCCTGTTCCGCTTTTGAAAAAATCATCTCGCCTTTTAAAGAGGATGAAGGGACTCCTTTACGTTCAGCCACGCGCTTTATAATTGAATAAGTTGAAGCAAGTTCACTAAAGGTGTTCATACCACTTCCTAGGTTATTTTGATCCAAGATCATATAGCCAAATTCACCACCATGTAAATGACTGCCTTTCTCGATAATACCGTTCCTCACAAGTGCCCCACCAATACCTGTACCTATTACGACTACTGCAATATTTTCTTTTCCAACAGCAGATCCTTGCCAAATTTCAGCAAGTGCGGCACAGTTTGCATCGTTTTCTATGTGGACCGTTAATCCTACTCTGCTTTCAATCAATTTCTTAATATTTGGACCATGGAGATAGGGAATAGCACTAGAACCATAGATAACTCCATTATCGGCAACCGATCCAGGCGAACTAACGGCAATCCCTGTTATTTTCTTGTTTGTATTTTTTCGAAGCTGGTCTTGAATTAAAACAATTAAATCATCAAGACTATTTGGCGTTGATGTATGCTCTTGATTTAATATGTGTGCATGTTGATTAATTAAACCATATTTAATATGTGTACCACCGAAATCAAATGCGAGGATATTCTCCATATTACACCTCAAATTGTTTAATTATATCATTTTAAGATTGACATCGTTTTTAAAGCCCATTATTTTTAGCAATTTTACTAAACCATTCTCCACTACGTTTTAAAGAGCGTTCCTGAGTATCTAAATCAATGCGATATAAACCATACCTGTTTTTATATGCATTTAACCAAGACCAATTGTCCATAAACGTCCATACATGGTAGCCAAAACAATTAGAGCCTTCTTGAATACCTTTATGTAGCCATTTTAAATGCTCTCTATAGAAGTCAATCCGGTAATCATCTTCAATCATACCTGACTCGTTTATAAAACGTTGTTCATTTTCTACTCCCATACCATTTTCAGCAACATACCACGGTATGTTCCCATAATTATCTTTTATATTAATCGCTATATCATAAATACCCTTTTCATAAATCTCCCATCCTCGATAAGGGTTCATTCGACG
The DNA here is from genome assembly GCF_018918075.1 of Virgibacillus sp. MSJ-26. Classification (GTDB taxonomy): domain Bacteria; phylum Bacillota; class Bacilli; order Bacillales; family Amphibacillaceae; genus MSJ-26. The sequence goes on along the minus strand of NZ_JAHLPW010000019.1, from coordinate 51,890 downwards.
CTCAGGCCAAACATACGGATCAAAAAAGTTTTCAGGTAAGATTGTTTCAGACTCAATAGGGGTTTCTTTTACCTTAACACGACGAGGCTGATAATAATTTACACCTAAAAAATCAACGGTATTATCACGAATCAGTTGTAAATCACCATCTTCTTTCGTTGGTAGAAGATCATATCTCCTTAATAATTGAACGAGTTCATCAGGATACGTCCCTAAAACTGATGGATCTAAAAAACTTCGATTATAAAACAAATCAGCAATCTTGGAAGCTTCCAAATCTTCTTTTGAATCACTACGCGGATAAGACGGGGTTAAATTTAAAATAATACCTATTTCGCCGTCTTGTTTCATTTCACGATATGAATGAATCGCTTTCGCACTAGCAAGCATCGAGTGATAAGCAACAACAACAGCCCGCTTCATATCCACAACACATGGATAATGATAATGATTTAAATAGCCCATTTCAACGGGAACAATAGGCTCATTGAATGTTGTCCATTTCTTCACACGATTCCCAAACAATTTAAACGCTGTTTCTGCATAATAATTAAATGCCTTGACAACTTCTCTATTTTCCCATCCGCCTATTTTCTGAAAGTGAAGCGGCATGTCAAAGTGATATAAATTAATAATTGGTTCTACCTCATGTTCCAACAATTCATCAATCATACTATTATAAAAGGCAACAGCTTTTTGATTAACATTTTTACCGTCAGGCAGTAGACGAGACCATGAAATAGAAGGTCGGAATGAATTTAAGTTAATAACTTCCATCCTTTTTATATCTTCTTTAAATGAACTATAAAAGTTAGACGTTACCTGAGGACCAACCTCCTCATGAAAACGTTCAGGTTCTATTTCGTACCAATAATCCCATATGTTTTTAGCTTTTCCATCCTTATCCGCAGCCCCTTCCGTTTGAGTTGCGGAAGCAGCTGCTCCCCATAAAAAGTCTTTTGGGAATTTGTAAGTTACCATGAATAGCACCTCTTCTACTAATTAATGTGTACTTAATCTTGTCGCTAGAGGACTTCCTTTAACATGTACTCCATTTATATGGAGGATAAATTCACTGAACATAGAATTCGCCCATGAAAACCAAGGTCTTGTAAATTGATCTGGGTTATCCACATGAAAACCTTCATGCATTAAATACTTATCTGCGTCAGTCGTCTTTAACGTTTCCAATATATTATTTTTTTCTTCTAAAGTTTCGGCTGTCATGCCTTGCACCGCAAGTGCAATATGCCAGATGTATTGTTCTGGTGTGTGAGGACTACCAATCCCTTTAGCGACTGTTCCTTCGTAGTAATACGGGTTTAATTTACTCAATATAAAATCTCTAGTATTTTGATAAGTTTTATCGGTTAAATCACTGTATCCAAGATACGGTATCGATAATAATGAGGGGACATTCGCATCGTCCATTAAATTGTAATTACCAAAGCCGTCTGTTTCATAGGCATAAATCTCACCATAATCAGGGTGCTCCACCTTACCATAGGTTTGGATACCCTCATCAATTTCATCAGCTAACAATTTAGCCTTCTGAGCTAAATTTTGATTACTAAGAACCTTTTTAGCAATTTCATTGAGGTATCTCAATGCAACTACCGCAAACATATTGGCGGGAATTAAATAACCATATTGACAGGCGTCATCACTGGGGCGAAAACCTGACCACGTCATCCCGGTGTATTTAACCGGTGCACCTTTTCCATCATGTGATAATGTATCCTGTGGCGGGCAGTTATCTCGTCTAAAGAAATAACTTGATTTCTCTGCATGGTTTTGTTCGACTTTCCAAACATGCATAATGTTTTCCATTGCTTTTTTAAACGTGTCATTAAAATGCTCCGTTCGTCCAGTAGATTTCCAGAATAAATAGGCTAGTTGAATTGAATAACATAAAGAGTCTATCTCATACTTCCGTTCCCACAATAAAGGCGTCATCTCCGTATCATCGTCAGCATAACGATCGCCTGTTGGCTTTTCATTAAAAGCATTCGCATACGGATCATGATTAATATATTCCATATGTTTTTGAATAACACCTTGGATCATGTCAGCCATCTTCTCATCCGTCTCAGCAAGTACTAGATAAGGTCTGACTTGTGCAGCCGAATCTCGAAGCCACATGGCCGGTATATCACCTGTAATAACAAAGGTTGTACCATCGTCTTGAGGACGAATCGTCGTTTCATAGGTATTCGCAAAACAATTTTCAAACATATAACTTAATTTATCATCAGTTGTACTGTCTTTTATATGATTAATTAACTTATTCATTGAGGCAGGTATCTTTCTATTTTCCATATCAAGTTATCTCCTTCAATTGCTTTTACTTCAATCTCAAACCTAATGTGATAATCTCATGTTGCTTGGCGTTTATCTCTATATCACCTTGTTCCAGACTTCCTTTCTGTTCCTCTAAAATATTACTTTTATAAGCATTAGCCTTCTCTTTAGGCATAGATACTTTAAGATAATCATCAACGTCTGACATGTTGTACCAACGGGCCATAATATCTTGAGTATCTTCATTTACTTTCAAGGAAGTAAATGCCAGCTTAGGACCGCCCCAATCTAAAAATGAATGTGTTGACGCTACTTTTCCTTTTTGAATGCCTGTTTGCTTGGCTATCCATGGAATTTGGTATTGATAAGCATCTTGGTATGCTTCGTATTTATTCATGTCACCTTGAAATGGATAAATTCTAAATGCTGCTTTTTGCTCTCCTTGACACTGAGCTTCTGGAGTCGGAAAATATCCCCAATCCCCCATTTCTCTAACTGAACGAACCAGCGTGACTGCAATTGTTTGCCGTGAATCTCTTAAGACCTCATATTCATTTAAACCTTTATTAGAAATAGCAATACCTTCCGTTTTATTACTTAAAGCAACAAATTTCTGTTGATGTTGAGAGTAATCAGGATTAGTCCATTCTTTTGATGGTACATTGTCACGATTTGCTACTTCAAAAATGGCATCAACGTTGTGAGAATCTGTTTTTATATCTGTCGGGAACAGTACCCTTAATCGATGGTCTTTCGCCTGATTATTAAACGTTGATTCGACATTAATTCCTTGATCATCTTTTGTTACCGTAACAAACGTTTTTATTATGAAAGGAACTGTCTCTTTAGTGCGAGTTGCTTTTCGTTTTGTGAACCAAACAAGCTCTTGTTGTTCCTGATCTAATAAGTCGGTAGCACTTTTTGGTAACTCCCATTCATGGGTTATTTCAACAACAGCTTTAAGTGAAGTATCTTCAATAATCCGAGTTGTAGCTGTTAAGTCCTTAGTTGTTATTGTCTTTTCACCGTTAGGCTGTTTGTACATATATTCACTACCAATATCGCCAGAATTCTCATATAAACAAAAATCTTTATACTGACGTTTAGTTTGCTTATCTGTTATGGTCAATGAACCATTGGATTCAATAACTATATTGAAATAGTTATTCTCTATTTCATTTTTATTTTTAAACAATGATACATGATCTTGTTTTACGTTCTTTTTTATTAAGGCGTATGTCTTATAACCTAGCATTGGTACTTCCAATGCTTCAAACTCTATACGAACACGGCGAGCCATATAAGGTTGGCGAAATTTATCATCGGGCAAGTCATAACCAAATGAAATACCTAAGTCTTCTATTTGGCATCCGTATTCATTGCCTTTATCGTCAATGATGACCCGATTACCTAACGGAAACTCTTTCAACTGTTTCTTATTAACTCCTTTTGAAAAATATTCACGTTTTACATCTAATTCTACGGATACAACTCCAGAACGTTTGTAGCCACTTGTATTGAAAATTGTAAACGCAAGCGCATCAGCTTGACTATCTTTAAAACAAGCTGTATCAATTTGAGAGGTTATAACTTCAAGATTTTCATCAATAATCGTTTCAGTCACATGTTTTGCATTTTCAAAACGAGTAACCATCCCCCTGTGAACTTCATCGACACTACAGCCGCAAATACTATCATGTGGGTGGTTCTGCATTAAAATTTTCCAAGCATATGCAAAATGATCATGCTGATAATCGGCTCCCAGGATATGAGCGAAAGTGGCTAAAGGTTCGGCAACATTTTCTAATAATGTTTCACATTCTCGATTCATTTGTTTTAAATACATACGTGAAGATGCAGTGTTGACTAAAGTACCCCATCCATCCGTTTGTTGACTGCGAAGTTCGCCTTTTATTTCCTTTACATTTTCAGGTAATGTTTTTGTAAGTTCTTCAATATAGTCATTGAAATTTGAATGCTTAAATGTCACATCAGGATATAAAGAGTTTGCCGTTTCAATAGCTTTAGATAAATCGGTTTGAATCGGCTGATGGTCACACCCATTCATCATTAACATATGTGGGGATGAAGCATATTTACTTAAGTTCTCAATGTTTTGTTCCCAATAATTCCTTGCTTCATCATTGTTGACAGGAATTTCATTACCATTACAATACCAATTTGCAAATAAAATACCCTTAACAGAAGATCCATCCGGTGAACGCCAAACCATTTCGGAATAGGGTGATTCAAAATTCTCTGAGTCTATAACCATGTTATTAAAGCCAGTTGGTTTTACGCCACGACCAAATACAGCATACTGTATCCCCGCTTGTTTAAGTATTTGTGGAGCTTGCCCCATATTTCCGAATGAATCCGGGAAGTACCCAAGCTTTGAGAGTCCACCCCAGTTACGGGCATCTTTCATTCCATATTGTAAATTACGAATATTCGCTTCACTACTTGTTAAGAATTCATCCTGTAAAATATACCATGGCCCAATGTAAATCCGTCCATTTTCTATTAACTGTTTTAATTTATCTTTCATATGTGGACGCACTTCTAAATAGTCATCTAGTATAATTGTTTGTCCGTCCAAATGAAAACTCTTGTAATTAGGATCATTCTCTAATGTTTCAATAAGCTGATCCATTAGTTTAATTAACAACATATGGTGCTTTTCATAAGGCAAATACCATTCCCTATCCCAATGGGTATGGGAAATGATGTGGATGGTTTGATTGTTGTTCATTATTTTTCCTCCAAAATATCTACATTAATAAATGATTTATGTTTTTAGTAAACAAAATTAACCTTTCGTTGCTCCTCCAAGACCAAATCCTTGAGACATATAATTTTGTCCAACAAAATAAAGTATGATCACAGGAATTGTATACACAAAAGAAAATGCTGCCAATTGGCCATAAAAAACCATCCCGTGTTGTCCGAAAAACTGGAAGATTGTCACAGAAGCTGGTAGTTTATCAACTGACTGAATAAGTATAAATGGTACAAAAAAGTTTCCCCAAGTACCTGTAAATGTAAAAATTAAAACCGTGAAAATCCCCGGTTTCATAAGGGGAGCTACTACTTTTCTCAACCCCACTAACACCGATGCGCCATCAATCCATGCGGATTCCTCCAAAGTGATAGGTACCGAGTCAATGAAGTTCTTCATAAGCCAAATTCCATATGGTAATGCTGAGGCTGCCATGAATAACATAGTCGCCCACAATGAATCATTTAAGTTAAAAAAGACAAACAACTGATACACAGGAACCATAATCGCCGCCATCGGCAAACCAGATAAAAATAAGATTGATAGAATAATAGAATCTTTATGTTTTAAATGGAACCTTGATAATGGATAGGCAGCAAGAGCTGATACAACAACAATGACAATCGAGGATCCTAGCGATAGGAAAATACCGATTGCAAAAGCTCGTAAAATATCTGGATCTGTAAACAATTGTGTCCAGTGATCAAATGTAAATTCTTTAGGAAATTCAATAGCTAATGTCGCATTCACATCAAATGATGCAAAAATCATCCAGAGTAATGGCATGAAAAACATAATCCCAATAATTGAGAGGATTATATAGGGCAATGCAACAGTTATTTGTTTTTTAATTCTCATATAAATCCCTCATTTAATCTTCAGATTTCAAAAAACGAATGTAAAGCAAGCTCAGTACAATACCCATTAAGAGTAGTACAAGAGAGATTGCGGTTCCATATCCTAATTGATAATTAACAAAGGCTTCGTCATACATAAATAATGGTAATGTCGTTGATTTTGTTCCAGGTCCCCCACCTGTCAGTGCAAAAATCAATCCAAACACGCCTAATGTCTGTAAGGTTACTAATACCATATTCGTTACAGCTGCTCCTTTAATCATAGGCAGAGTAATTCTCCAAAGACGTTGCCATGAATTAGCGCCGTCTATCTTCGCTGCTTCTTCAACTTCTTCAGGGATATCATCCAGTGCTGCCTGATACATCAACATACAAAAGGCTGCTCCATGCCAAATATTGACAAAGATAACGCTAATCATTGGAAAGTTAAGTAACCATGCAACAGGTTCCATCCCAGCAAACCCTAGTATTGTGTTTAATGTTCCATCATCGCTTAAAAATGCGAACCATACGAAGGCCACTACAATTTCTGGGGTAATCCATCCAGCAAGCACAAGTAGGCCAACAGCACTTCTAAAAGGTTTCGCTTTGCCTTTCATTAAAAATGCAACTAGAAAACCTACGACCTGTTGGCCAATAAGTGCTGAACCAACTAGGAAAATAATCGTATTAAAAATACTCGTTTTGAAATTTGGATCTTTGAACATCCTCACAAAGTTATCGAATCCGACAAAACTTACATCCTTTGCCGCTGCACCTGTTAAAGCAATATCTGTAAAAGAAAAAAGAATCGTCATAACAATAGGGCCTATTACAAAAATAAGCATCAAAATAATAGCCGGGGAGCCAAAAAGTAATGCCTTCAAATATGGGCTTTTATTTAACGTTTTTTGTGCCAAGTTTTACACCTCTTTAATAGGGTCATCGCAGGATGACCCTTTAGCATGAGTATTTATTCTTTTTTAGTATTTTCTTCACCAACATCACGTTGAACCGCTTCTTTAAATTCCTTCATAGCCTCTTCCGGAGTCATACTTCCAGTTGTCACGGCTTCTGCTGCATCCTGAATATTAGAAGAAATTTCTGGGTATTCGTCATAAGTCGGACGATAGTTAGTGAATTCTAGGAAGTTTGTCATCTTTTCCTGATATGTTAATTGATTATATTCATCAAGTTCAGCTATGTCCTCTCGCGGCGTTAGCTGTGTACCATATCTTAAATTATCTTCACTCGTTGCTAGTTTAATAAATTCTATTGCCAAATCTTTGTTGGCAGCCTTTTCAGGAACAGATAATGCCCATCCACCGGATACCGTTGAGTGTCCAGGCTCTTGTCCATTCTGGGTCGGTAAAGGAGCTAAATCAATAGCATCTTCCCACTCTGGCCAAGGTGCGTTTCCATCCTCACCCCAATTTCCTGGCATCCAATTACCATCAAGTGCAATACCTACCTCTTCTTTAGGCATTAATTCAGTTGAGATTTTTGCTCCTGCTTGTCCAGTGATTGCCCAGCTCAAGCTAGCACCAAGATCATCATTGTAAACGTCATCAATAAATTTCAATGTATCCAAGAATCCATTACTTTCCACAATCCACTTTTCATCTTCTTCATCATATAGATCACTATCAGTTCCATATAGAAGCGGGAGGAATGTTTGCATCGTTGTCCCTTCTCCCATAGCTTTTCCAGAGTTTATCCAGAAAGGTACCTCTACATCATCTTTGATGGCTGTTGCGGCATCAAGAACATCGTCCCAAGTTTCTGGTTCCCAAGGAACATCAATACCAGCATTTTCTAAAACATTTTTATTATACCAAAGCCCTCTAACGTCAGTAGAAATAGGAATGCCATATAATTCACCATCGTTACCTGTAACACCTTCTTTTACAGGATCATAGAAATGATCCCAATCGGACCAGTCTTCTAAATCTTCGGTCATTGGTTCTAAATATCCGGCAGCAGCGTCAGGTTTAAGTGCCTCAGTATCTTCCATCACAATGTCCGGTGCTGTTTTTTCGGATTTCATCATCAATATTTTCTTGTTTGGATAATCTCCTTCGTCAGCATCTACTGCAGTAATTTTAACATTGACCCCTTCATGTTCTTCTTCAAACTCTTCCTTAACTTTATCTATCCATGAAGCAAATGCATCATCCGGAGCCTGATAAATCAATTCCAGTGTCTTATCACCTCCGTCAGCGTCTTCGCCAGCCCCGTCATTCCCTCCACAAGCAACAAGTGAAAAAGCTGCAACAAGTAAAATCACCATAAATAATAGACGTTTATTCCAAATTCTCATTTTCTTCTCTCCCTTCTAATTTTAAACAGATTCAAATGAGTTAAAATGGCATCGCTTATGTAAAGCACCACCTCCTCAGTAAAGTATCTTTCCATTAGCATTCCTGCGTATCATTACAGGTATCTCGCTTACTTTAAATAAGTGTATTCTCGGGATAATCAAATATTTTTTGCTGTATGATAGATGCTGCCCCCATCAAACTGGATTGTTTGCCAAAACTTGACTTGATAAACTTAATATCGTTTGAATATGTTGAAAATCCTCTGTCTTTGGCAATTTCCTCCGTGACTTGAATGGTTTCGGGATTTAATTCAATCATTTGTCCACCAAAAATAACCATGGTTGGAGCAAAGAAGTTTATTGCATTGGTTACTCCTATTCCTAAATAACGCCCCATTTCATCAATTATACTTTCAGCTAATAGATCTCCTTTTTTACAATGTTCAACGATTGTTTCTAAGGTTAAGGATTCTTCATGGTTTAAATAAAGGTCTGATAATGAACTTTTCGCTCCACGATGAATTTCCTGTTTAACTCTTTTTACCAATGCTATTCCAGAGGCCAACGACTCCAAACACCCGAAATTCCCACAATTACATCTTGGGCCATCAATATCGATTGACATATGACCGATTTCACCAGCGCCATTTTTAAAGCCTCGAAAAATGCGTGAATCTATAATAATTCCTCCGCCAATACCTTGGTCAGCGAAAATATAAAGAATATTTTCTTTCGAGTGAACGCTTCCAAACCATTGCTCAGCTAAGGCCGCTGCATTGGCATCCTTCTCTAATATTGTTGTTAAATGATAACGTTGCTCTAATAATTCTTTGATACTAACGTTCTTTACACCTTGCAAATTGGGAGGCGTTAATATTTTTCCATCATCTTCATCAATTGGTCCTGGTGCAGATACACCAATTCCAACAATTTTAGATAATGATAAATCTGTCTGAGATATCAATTGATCAACAACGCCGTAAACCCTTTCAATCAAATTGATATTCATTGAAAAGTCCGCCATATTCGTGTTGTATTGTTTATAAATATTTCCCTTAAAATTAACGAGAGCCGCCGAAATTTGGGTCACCCCAATATCTAAAGCGATAACATAATAATTATCCCAATTAAACTCATACAGAACAGGTCTTCTGCCACCATTTGATTTACCATAGCCCGATTCTCGAATAGCCTTGATTTCCAATAATTCTGAAGTAATGTTACCAATCGTCGCGAAAGTTAACTCACTTTTTTTGGATATTTCAGCTTTTGACACTGGACCCTCTTTATAAATCATTTTCAAGACCAATGATCGATTATATTGTCTTATTTGATCTGTATTCCAATGCTCATTTTTTTTCATGTCACATTTTCCTTTAACTTTTTTTAACGTTTATAATAAGTATAGCTATGAAAGCGACTATTAAACAAGTAATCATTAAGTTTAGAAGCATTTATCTTCGTCTTATTAAAATGCTTTTAATAAGTTAATTGCATTATATCACTCGTTTTAGAAATTGTAAATAAACTTTTGTATGCACTTACAATGTCAGACACGAATTTAATATTAGAAAGTAGAGGCTAAGACAAAATTAAGTAATACACTTATGTCTCAGCCTCTCTTCCATAATTCCTATAAATTTACGATAACTTTATTTGTGTTTGTTTTGAGTGATTCGAAAGCTTTTTTTGTAATTGTATCGTTTTCCAGCTGATGATCTAGTAATGTTTTAAATCCATCCAAATGTTTAGCCACCTTGTCAGCTTTTCCCAATTTTTCATAATGTTCAACAGCCGTTAAATGCATTTTTAATGTGCGTAGGGTCTCACTATCTGCTAACCCTCTTTTAAGATCCCATTGATAGACTGATAATTTTAGGTCGGACACAGTTAGTTCCTCACTTAAATAGCTAACACTATATTTTAGACTTTCATCCACTTCTGGTGTTTGAACTGTGTAATAAATTCTTCCAGCTTCATTACCAAAGTCTAAGTTATCGAAGGTGACCGTGCCGGCTTCTTTCGCTACCTTTTCTTTTAAAGGAGTTTGTGATTCTAATGTATCGTATAATCTTACAATCTGATCTTTTTCTACATTTTTAATAGTAACTTTATCATTTGCACCTTCATTATTTTCAGCGGACGCAAAATGCATCATCACATTTTCGGTCTTAGGTAATTTATCACTTTCAAATAGTTGCCATTCATAAATACGTATAGCTCCCCAAGGTGACGCACCACTATTATGAATTTGCAATTTAAATTCACTTGCTGTAACAGGGTCTTCCAAAACAATATCTGTTACCGCTTCTTCGTTATCTTCTATTCGTTCTGCACTAACCCAATTACCGCTTTCATCTTTGTATAAAAGTTCAAAATCGATGGTATTCATATCTTTTTCTTCTCCACCTGATTCAGCATGTTCTACTCTCCAGCGTCTAATAGTCTTTTCTTCCCCAATATCGATGGTTAAGTAGCCTTCTTGCATGTCAGTCGCTGCCCACTTCGTACTTGATGAACCATCTAAAGCTTTAGATGCTGATTCAGCGGGATTCTCAGATGAAACATCTAAAACTTCGGCATTTAAAGCAACATTCGGAGATGGTGGACTTTGATCATATTCTGTTGCATTAACATCCATCCCCCAATCAAAATCAACTTTCACTGCTTTTCCGCGTTCAAATGTATGATTAATTGGTACCACTTTAAGTGTTGTCATGTTATCATTAGACGCATTCTCACTCGTTCTAGAAATATTTGGTGTATAAAAGTGATTGTTTGGAGTAACTCCTAGAAGTTTCTTATCTCCTTGTGCATTTTCTTGATAAACTTCATAATGCAGGGCGTCTTCCTCTGGAGTCCAGCTTAAACGTGCTTCAGCATTGTCCGCTGCCTTTAACATTTTTTCTTCTACTTTCGCTTCTTTAACTGCTAACTCAGGACTTTCCTCATCATAAATAGAAACTTGTCCTAAATTAATTGCATAATCTTCTACTTCACCTTGATTTTCAACCCTTAAGCTAAGTCCATAAGCCGTTTTACCCGCATCATCACCTAAATCAAGTTCTATGACTTCCCAGTCCTTCTTTGAATCAGTAAGCGGATAATACGTCATATTCTCTTTAGAGTAATCCTCACCATAAGCTACACCTAGTGAAATATCAGCACCAGGTTTATTTTGATACACTAAACGTACTTTAGTTGAATCTGTTATCGAAAGTTTTGTGCTATATAACATAATGTCATTCTCAGAGTTTTCATCAAGGTTTCCAGTGAATTTCAAAGAATTTCCACCATTATAAGCTTTATCAAAATCATATTCACCATTTAATTTACTACCTTCGCCTCTAATCCACCAGCGCCATGTTGGCATAATATCTTGGACGGAACGATTATTCCATTCTTGTGTGCTCACTTCCTTACCATCAGCATAGTATTTTTTTCCATGCCCACTGTTAAAATTACTTACAAATGGCTTATTTTGGATAACTGATGAATCCGTAGCAAATCGAGCCATGCCCTTCCAATCTTCTGAGTCATCTGCTATTGATGGATCCCCTTGTGGACCGGTCCATAGATAATTTTCTTGGTTATGAAAATCAGCTGGATCCTCTGCCATTCCCATTGTCGAATTAGGCGTGTACAAAGCTAGAGAAACTTTAGATTGTCCTTGATTGTCTAGTAATGCATCTGTATTAACTTTTGTATTATAGGAATTCTGCTGTAATTCAAATCCTGCATAAGCATTATATGGTGAGTGCTCATGCTTTTTCATCGTTGAAACAGTTGTATTAATTTTATCGACATTCCAATTATAATTTAAAAAGAACTCATCAACAGCGTAAACACCATCATCTGCTCGTTCAACATACATATCATTTTTATCGTTTACTGCATCTTGGTATGAAACATCGCCATCATTGGATTGTGAATCATACCAATTAATACGTAAGTCTGAGTTACGTTTTATATATCTCATCATCTCATTCATACGTACAGCTGTTTCTTTACTAACACCATAAGTTTCTTGGTTGAAAAAATAACCATCAAAACCATAATACTCAGCTACATCTATCATTTTATCCGCAACCGGAAACGATCCGTCTTCGGCTTGTTCTGTAAATGCTTCAATTTCAGCCAAGGTTTCTGGTGATCCAGGGCCCCATGGAAAACCCAATGAAGCATAGACTGGAACGCCATTTCGATGAGCAGCATCGACAATATCGGGTGAAGGCAATGCAAAGACCCCTTCTTTATTAGGAGCGCCTGGCCAGTAAATATATGAATCTAGTAATTGCCAGTTATCAAAAGCGTAAGTATTAAAATCATTACTGCCTACTGAACTTGATAAATCATGATCCGGTATCGTTATAGCTGCTGATGTAATACCTACTTCCGGATGTGCCAGTGGATTTACTTGATGTCCTTTAAATCGCTTTTCATTTAACGGAACACTCGCCTGATTTAATTCAGCGTCTGGATCATCTTCAGGTGACCACTCCAAAAGTGACTCAACACTAAAAGCCGGAGCCACTGGCTGTAAACTTAATTCATCTTGGTATCGTTCATTAATGACATCGTCTTCATTTTCTTCAGCGAGAACACTTATAGGCAGTGATAAGGTTGACAACATCAACAATGCAATCGTGCTAATCATCATGTAATAAATACCATTTTTCTTTTTTAACATAAAGATTCTCCTTTGACTATTTAAATTTAGCAAATAGTATTTTTGGACAACTTAACTGATCACATAAAAATAGAAAAACTTTCCTCCTATCTTTTTATAGTGAAACTTCTTAAATGTAGTTTAATAACAATCAATTAATAAAGCGTTTACAAACACTTTAAAATATAAAGCAGGTACCAATACACCCACTTATTAAATCGCATTTAAGAAGTTCAGATGAAAGTATATCATAACCTACAGCCTACAGTAAAGAAGATTTTGTTTTTTTAGAAAACATTGCACCTTATGACCTAGGTGTTTACTACTATGAAACGAAACAAATTAAATGATTGACACATTACCGATAATAAAGAAAGCAGATGGACCTACAAAACATTCAAAGGTCCATCTGCACCGTGCTCATGGTAAGTGTAATATCTTTTTGTACAGCTAAGTTTCCAGCATGTATCAATACTTGTCAAAAACTTAACATGCAATTACTTCCACAATTCAATTAAATGATTTGTTTGATTACTAAGCTCTTCGAATGCTTCGTCACCAATCAACCCTTGCTTATTGTAATAGTCTAGCAAATCGTGGAAGCCTTCCAAATGTTTAAGTACTTTATCAGCAGACCCTTTATTTTCATAATGATTTACTGATTCCAAATGGGTGGTCAAATGTTGAACAGCTGCTGGGTCGACATTACCTTCATCTGCCATTTGTTGCGCGAGTTCTTTTAGTTCAGCGGCATTTTCCGCGAGTTCTGGTTCTATGGGTTTAACAGGATCAACATCAGGCAACTCACTACCTTTCTCAAAGCCAGCAACGTTTTCTAGTTCTGCATAGTTTGCTCTAAATTGATCGATATCTGCCACATCATTGCTTGATGTATTCCAAGACTTTGTTGCTAAGGAACGCAACTCTTTAGCGATATCTTCAGTAATAACATCCTCACCAACTAAATCTGGATTATCGTTCCATATAGCTAATGATGCACCTTTAATGAATGATGAATCATCATCTACAGTATTATCAGCGAACTTACCTGGTGTCCATTCTTCATAAATCCTTTTATCTTGATCCAAATAGTCAAACGAATGCTGTTCACGTCCATCATCTGGCTTATCATTTCTCAACACGTAATAGAAGAATCCGGAGTTTAAATTATATATATTCTCATGTCCTCTTTCTACAAATGTACTAAGTGGTGCAATACTCTTATTCCAAGACATTTGTGACCAGAAATCGATACCAATATAATCATGCATTTCTATCTTCTGCTTTGGTTCGTCTGGTTCCCAGTTGTTTTTATCTTCCTCTCCATAGTAAATAGCATCATTAAAAATTCTCGGTTTAAATCCAGCTTTATGGACATGTTCCGCTATATCATTAATATAATTAGCCATTGTGTCCTTCCATATATAGTCTTCACCTAACGTTTCTTGCGCATATTCATCTAGAACCGGCTTGTAATCTGAAATAAACGGGTCTCTGTCAAATTCCATATACTCATCTGCGCCGATATGGAAGTCCGTACTGTCTTCAAATAACTCCATATATTCACTGTAAAGGCTTTTTACATAATCTACTGCTTCAGGGTTTGTCACGTCTAGCGCAACATCGCTATGATTCCCATTTATATCGACTTGCCCAAACTCAGGATGAACTTTTAAGATATGTTCCGTATGGCCTGGTGTATCGAGTGATGGGATGACCTTAACGCCATACTTCTTAGCTTCTGCTAAAATTTCTCTTATTTCATCTTTCGTTAAATAACCATCTTCCGACACTATTTCCGGATCTGTGTCACTTTCAATTCTAAAGCCCATATTCTCTGAAAAATGTAACTGAATGGCATTCATTTTAAAATAAGACATTTCTCTAATATGTTGAATTATCCAATCCTTAGTAATATATTTTCTTGCCATATCAATATGGACCCTACGTTCCTCTAATTCAGGATAATCAATGATTGTTCCAGACGCTAAACGATTATCATTCGTAATCATGATATGTTGGATTGTGCGTAAAGCATATAGAGCAGCCGTTTCGGATGCAGCTACTATGTTCACACCATCTTCTCCAATTTCAATCTTATAAGCCTCATCACTAACACTTTCTTCAGTAATTTCACTGTTTTCATCTAAGATAACGACGATATCTTTAGATGTAATCTCTGATTCCTTAGCATATACTTTTTCAATTTCTGAGTTTGTTGGAAGTTCCTTTTCAAAAAACTCAGCTGATACAAGTTCTACAACTTCCTTAAGTCTATCATTCTCTTTGTATTCTTCTGTATCTGGAATGACAAATCTAGTTGTTTCATCCATTGTCCATGTTGAATAATTTGAGTCAGCTTCATATGATTGAACAATTGGTAGCGCTAGACTAGCTAATTCATCATTCGTTAATTTTGATTCCCTTGCAAAAGCCGGACTGACAAAAGTTGATAAAATCATTAAAGTTGATAACAAGATTACGATTACCTTTTTCAAAAAATTCCCCTCCAATTACATAGTGTCTTAAGTATCCTTTTGTTTCATCAGTGCACAAGTTGAGTTTCCAGCTAAATGGCTGGAAACTCTATGTTTTTAGAATATCATAACCACTTTTCAATTAAATAATCAGCATGTTTATTAAGTAATTCGTACGCATTTTCATCAATCAGGCCTTGTTCTTTATGATAGTCAAGCAATACTTTGAAACCTTCCATATGCTTAACGACTTTGTCAGCTGATCCTTTATTTTCGTAATGGCTTACGGATTCCAAATGGGTGGATAAATGTTGGACAGCTTCTGATTCGATATCGCCTTCATCACCCATTTCTTGCACAAGATCTTTGAGTTCAGCAGCATCCTCTACAGGTTCTGGTGTTTCTGGATCGTATTTAGGAGGTAATTCCACATCTCCCTCTAGACCATTTACTTCAAGCTCATAGATACGTGCAGCATTATCATCACCTTGTGTTGGTTCATCAACAATGAGACGGACATATTGTCCTTTTGTAACTGGAACTTGATCTTTTGTAATGCCGCTTTCATTACCCGTTACTTTAACTAGCTCTTCAAAGTTTTCACCATCATCACTAATCAACACACGATATGCAGCTGTATTTGAACCCACTGGTTCTCCACCTTCTTCAGCATGCTTAATGACAATTTCACTGACTAAGTTAGTGCTTCCCAAATCTACGGTTAACGTATGAGGACCTTCTCCATTCGCACACCATTTCGTCCAAGTGCTACCATCAACTGCATTTTCCGGCCCTTCTGTGGGAGCACAGGCACTTGATGCTGTAGCATCCTTATTTAATGCAAGGTTAGTTGTTTCATATTTAGCAAGATTTGTAACCGTAATAAATTCTTCTTTAATAACTTGATCTTCTCCAAGTGAGTTATTACCTACTAGTTTTACTGTATATATACCTTCTTTATCATAAACAACTTTAGGATTTTCCTCCGTGCTTGTTTCAACGGCCGCCCCTTCAAATGTCCATTCTAGCTCTTCTGTAGTCAATGAACTCGTACTTGTAAATTCTATTTCTTCTCCAGGAGCAATCAATGTCTTAGAAACATCAAACGAAACGACTGGCATGGTGTCAAACTCGATAGCATCTTTAATAAATGCCAGTACAGTGTCTTCTGATACCCTGGCACCACTATTTAAAGCTGGTAGATTAGCTTCAAGTTCTTCCTTCAATTCATCATAATCTTCATTCTCTTTATCTACTTTAGCTTTGATTAAATTTATAGCTAATTGAGCATTTTCACCGAGTAATTTCAGCTTGTCCAGGTTTTTTTCTGATTCATTTAGAATTTCTTGAGGCAACTCTGCTTTTAAGGTTTCAGATGCATTGATCATGTCAGTAAATTCTTTTTCTAATAGGTTTATTTCTTTTGTTGCATCCTGTCCTTTTGAAACTTTAATCCAAAAGTCATCGATCGTTTCCTGAACATCTTCAGCATCCTTGCGTCCAACACTCCAAGGGCCAGTCATACGTGAAGAATGGTCCGCAAATATTTTCATTTCATCAGCAAGGTCATCAAACAAAAGTTCAATAGAACGATTCCATGATCGGTCGGAGTCATATTCTGGAATATTCCAGGAATAATCAGCGCCTGTCGCTAAAGTAATTTTAGACAAATTGGCATGTTCCATGGGATTCATTGTAAAGAAATCGAGTTCTCCCTCAAGTCCTTTATCTACTTCAACAATTGGACCAAGAGCAAGTTTTGATGTTAAATAGTCGGTTACTGGATAATTCCACCAGATTCCAATGTTGTCACCATATACTTCCTGCATAAACTCAACGTTTTCAAAAGGAAGTGATTCTGATACGACAACTTGTCCTGTCCACATTACAATTATATCGTCATCAAGGGTTTCTGAAAGGGATTTCGTATAGGGATTTAAATCATTAATTTCTCCACCCATCGCAAGTGTATCGTATTCTGTTGGCACTGTTATTAGTGGGTTAACATCATCTTTTTCTTTTATGAATTCTTCATTGAATCGATTTAATAATTCGCCGTGTTTAACACCATTTTTATTATCGATATCGTCAAACAAGATGGCGAAGTCACGTACGCCCATATCATAAAGTGACTCACTTTTCTCGATTAAAGCTTGAAAATCTTCTTCACCAGCTTCACCATCAAAACGTATATCTATCCCAGGGGAAATGGCAAATATAAAGTCGACCTTATTTTCGTTGGCAGTTTCTATCAACTCTTCCATCCGATCCATTTCACTTTCTGGATAGGGTTCACGCCATTTTTCACGATGGTATGGATCATCTTTTGGTGCATAAATATAAGTGTTCATCTTATAATCACCATAAAAGTTAATCTGGTCGAGTCGGTCTTCTTGATCCCAAGGACTACCATAAAAGCCTTCAATGATACCTCTAACACTCATGGACGGTTCATCCGTGATGTTTATGTTTTCAAAGGTGAGTAAATCATCATCTTTTTCAGCTAATTGGATAAGTGTCTTTATTCCATAAAAGGTACCGTCACCATCTTTTCCTTTTAGAAAAATAGTACCACCCTGACTTAACTCATTGGCTTCAGATTCGATGTTCAACACATATCCCTCAGCACCTATATCTGAATTGTTTAAGGTCGTGAGTTCACCCTCCATTTTTTTCACATCAGGTGCAAGGTGTCCCTCTTCACCTAAAGCTATTGTGGTAGATGTTTCATTAAATTCCTCATTCACTTCAATGCCATGACCCATTAAAAATTCTCTTAAAACTGCTAAGGCATCTTTATCTGCAGATTCTTGTCCTAAAATATTGACACGTTCAGTCATCTCTAATGTGCCGTCATTAACACTTATTTCACGAGGTAATGGAACTAATTTGTCTTTTACACTTTGTTTAGTCGTTACATTTGGTTCAGTTTCCTCAGCGTTTGTAACAAGTGGCTTTCCAATGGTTCCTATACATGCAAATATTAATAATGATATTGTGATTATTATTCGCTTTCGCATAACTGAATAAAACCCTCCTAAAATATTTGATTAATTAAATAAATGCATTCATTTTACTAAATGTAGTGAAATGTCATTCGTCATAGAAAGTACGGTCGTGATCTTTTTCCTTTTCTTCTTTTTCCCACCAGGAATCGGCACAAGAGCCATCTAAATTAGAAAAGAGAAAATATAGAGTTGAATTAAAATACTTATTTATTCTGTCTTACCTGAAATAACTACGAATTTACCTAACATAATTGTTGGCGCTTTCTCACCTCCCAAAAATATAATTTTAAAATCATATTTTTCCACACTTATTCACAGGTTACTGATATTAAAACAATAAAAAAAGACATGGGGTAACAAGAAAGGAGTTTAGTCCTTCTACTATACCACCATGCCTAATCAGATTAGTAACATGTGATGTATGTGAAATTATATCTAGATTATCACATCTAATCTTCAGCAACAATAGGCACAAAGTTCTGTTCATGTAATCTTAGGAACTTTCTTACTACTCGTGCAGAATTTATTATTTCATCATAAATGTCACTATGATTGATTGAATAAATTGATTTTATCTAGCGGGAACCTGAAAAGAACTGTTTCTTTATTTTCATTCTTTGTTAATTACCATAATACCTTTCCCTATATAGAAATATTTTAAGGGGGGATTAGTTCCCATATAGTTACACTTTCTTTTATGCGGAACAGTCATATGAGATTCATCTCTTAAATTGCGGACGTTAACTGTTAGTTTGAATACTCAACTAAACGTCGTACTTTATGACCGGGATAATTCGATATAAACATTACTTTATACTCATTTTCAGGGATCGCAAACTTATTCGACAAAATTCGACACCTTTTATTATTATCATCTACTATACTTGAATAGAGAGTCATAGAAAAAATCAGGAATATTGATCATATGTGACTGATGCGATCAGGCATAATGAAATAATGCAAATGGGAGAAGTAAATCCTGTGCATTGTTATCATTATGCCTTTTATTTTTAAATTTAAAAATCACGTAAGGACGCGTATCAGAGGGGAAGATGTTAACGGCCAAAAAAACACAACAATATTCCGTTAAAGAAAACCTTAAGGAGGTGGATAAAGACTGAGCTTTTCATTAAAGTTATCTTTTCGAACTTTATTTAAAAATACAAAAAGAAGGAGACATGGGCGATGAAGAAACGACAGCTACTCTATTTACCTTTGATTGCCATTTTACTCGTTAGTCTGGCATCAAATCAATTCGCATCATCAACTGCAAGCGCTGAGGCGAAGAGCTCTGATGAGGAGTATGAAATTTATCCAACGCCACACAGCTTGGAGTATAACGAAGGAGAGCTTTCTCTTAATAACGAATTTCAAGTTATCTATGATGACACAATCGATGATGTAACAAAAAACAAAGTCACCAAAATTTTTGAAGACAACGACTTGTCAACACCTGAAATAACTACGGAACCTTCAGATGATAAAGTCACTATTTTTGTTGGAACAAACGATTCAAACGGCTCGGCTGCTCAACATGCTGATATTGACAATGATATGAATTTTGACAAAACAGATGCTCATCTATTAGAAATTGAAAACGAATCCATTACTGTTATTGGAAAAGATACGGATGCGGCTTTTTATGGATTAGTTTCATTGGATGCCATTCTGAACCAGAGCAACAGTAATACAATCCAAAACCTTACAATTAAGGATTATGCTAATACGGAAGTTCGGGGATTCATCGAAGGATTTTACGGGATTCCATGGAGTAATGATGATCGAAAATCATTAATGGAATTCGGTGGACAATTCAAGACGACGTCCTATATTTTTGCACCTAAAGATGATCCTTATCATAGGGCAAAGTGGGATGAACCCTACCCAGAGGATAAATTGGACGAGATAAGTGACATGGCGGAAGTTGGACGAAAAAACAAGACACATTTCGTCTGGTCGATTTCACCGTTAGGAGAGGTTGCCGAGATCGCTCAGAAAGAAGGTGATGATGCTGCCATGGAATTGCTTGAAGAAAACACAGAAAAAATGCTTACTAAGTTTGAACAATTATATGATGCAGGTGTAAGGCAGTTTGGAGTACTCGGTGACGACGTTGGTGCACTCCCACTTGATTATGTGGTCGAATTAATGGATTCTGTCTCTGAGTGGGCTGATGAAAAAGGAGATATCAGAGATACTATTTACACCCCTGCTGCTTATAACTCAGGTTGGGCGTGGGACGGCGGTAAGGAATTAAATAAACTCGAAAAATATTTTGCCGACAACATCCACATTCTTTGGACTGGCGAAAGCACTGTAGGTCCGGTTGAACAGTATACCATCGACCGCTTCAAACATCGAGACAATAATGGCGTTGAGCGCCGGGACCCACTTTTTTGGCTGAACTGGCCGGTCAATGATGTTGATATGACACGTGTTTTCCTCGGAAAAGGAGATATGCTTGAACCAGGTATTAAAAATCTTGCCGGTGTGGTGACAAATCCGATGCAGGAAGCTGAAGCCTCAAAAATTTCAATTTTCGCCATTGCCGATTATGCATGGAATACAGAAACATTTGACGCTTCGCAGAGCTGGGAAGACAGCATGAAATATATTGAAATTGATGCTACAGAGGAATTTTATACATTAGCCAAACATATGGCACATGCAGACCCTGCAGTCGGGATGCCAGCTGACGAAAGTGAAAACATCAAAGATTTAATGGATGAAATAATATCCAACCTTGATAATGATAAAGCAATTGGAGTTATCGCTCCTGAATTGATGGATGAATTGCAGATTATTGCTGATGCTGGCGATAAATTTATGGAGAAATCAAAAAATAAAAAATTAAGAGAGGAACTGGAACCTTTTATAAACGCTTTACGTGATATGGTGCTTGCGAACAAGCAGTTTCTACAGGCAGAGCTTGCTATTGAAGATGGTGATAAGGAAAAGGCTTGGAACATGATTACCAAAGCATCCTCCTTAAGAAAACAAAGTTTGAATTATAATCGCCCAATGCTTAAAGGAGAAGGAAACGTAAAAGCCAAACCAGCGGGTAAACGGTTGCAACCGTTTACAGATGAATTGCAGGAAAAAGTAACACAAAACATGGAAAAATTATTGGACATGAGTTCAACAGTTTCTGATGCCAAAGTATTTACCAATGTAGACGATTATAAAAATCTGTCAATCAATGAGAAAATCGATATTACATCCATTGATGAAACTCTAAGTATGAAGTTAGACAGAAATGACTATATCGGCTTAAAACTTAGTAGAATCAAGGATTTGTCCATGATTGAGGCAACAATGACGGAGGGATTAATACTTGAAACGTCATTAAATGGGATTGAATGGGAAGAAGTCGATGATTCTAAAAATCCTGCTGATGCCAGATATGTTCGATTGGTCAACAAAACAACTAAGCCGATTTCCTTCCTTTTTGATACGTTCAAAGTCCAATCAAACGAGGTGGAACCGATTTCGGTAGTGGATAAAAATGTCGATTTACATGAATCTGAGGCACTAAATGTTTTAGATGGTGAATTAGCAACCTATACTTGGTTTGCAGAGTCTCAACAAGAAGGACAATTTATTACTTATAATCTGGGACAAACAATTGATCTTGACAGTTTAAAAGTATATGTAGATCAAAATGACCAAGATTATCCTCGCCATGCTGTTATTGAAACATCGTTAGACGGCAATGAATGGCATACAGCAATGGCGCTCGGAAACCAAGACGGTCCAAACGAAGGTGAAGTTACCGATGACGATTGTATAGAAGATGTTTTCACTAAAGATGAAGGAGACTATCGTTCAGAGGAAGTTTCCGATATCAACCAAGAAGCAAAATACCTACGATTCCGCGTCACTCGAACAAAAGAAGGTACAGGGAACTGGCTTCGAATGCATGAAATTGAAATCAATGGTGGGGAATACTTCCCTGAAATTAATGATCCTACCATCACCACGACAGCAGATGTTAACAAAGGGAATAATGTAGAAAAAATTTCGGACGGAAAGCTTGATACCATATTCAAGCCTGCTAATAATGATGCTGGTGAAATCCTTTTTCACGTTGGCGAAGCAAAAAAAGATATAGATGGAATCACACTTTTAGAGGATCCATTAAATGTATCCCATAGCAAACTGTCTGTACGAACGTTACAAGGTTGGAAAGAAATTGGTACAACAGAATCCGGATATAACTACTTTGATTTAACAGACATAGACACAGTACTAGATGTGAAAATAGAATGGGAAAATGGAAATATTCCATTCATCTACCAAGTCACGATTGACAAGGTAAATGACTTTGGCAATGTCGAATCAACCATTCAAGGTATAAAATCATTGGTAGATCACTATGCAGATGAGGGAAATGTAGACGGGTCTGCTGTACGCCTACTACAGACACACCTGACCTCAATCGATCATTTTGTTAAAACTGAATCATACAGCAAAGCAGTAAATCACATGAAAGGGATGAAACAATTAGTTAATAAATATCAAGAAGATGGACAAATGGATAAGAAAGCGGCAAAAACATTAATTCGTCACGCTGATATTTTAATAGAAAAGTGGCAATAGCATAAGTAGCATCCCTCCAGTGCTTGTTTTATTCACTGGAGGGATGCCATCAATGTTTAGACAGTACAAAACACAAGAATTTATTTAAAAACGGGGTATAGATTAGATTCTAAGCTCCCGATTAACTGCATTATTAAAAAACATCACATTATAAGCGTTAAAGCGGCTTATTTATGTGATGATATGATTTGTTATATATTTTATTTGTCTTGATAATGGACCATATCGTATGGATAATAGGTCGTGTCTTTTAAACTACTATCATCTAGTCTAAGGATTTGAGCTAACGCTCCGCTTTCGAAACTCCAATAGCCGTAATATAATCGTTGTTCTTCTTTGTGAATGTCATGCCAACTAGTGTCCTCATGACCCTGATACCATTTATGTTCTAGATAATATTTAAGGTTTTTTTGACCTGTATTTTTATCTTCAGTAATAACGTTACTTAAATATTTATAGGGAGTTTCAAACAAGAAGTTTCCTTCTATAGTATCAACCTCACAATCCCTCGAATTAAACAAATATTTCAAAAGGTAATCATCTAGCTCTGATTCTTCCACTAACTTATTTAATATACTGAATATATCGTTGTCAATCTCTAGCATGATTCCAATCGATACCATCCACAACATATCAATATATCCTGATTTTTGATTCCATACATTTGGCATATTAGCAGCAAGTCTCTCGTACTCAGGGATAAGTTCTTCTACTGGAGTGCCCCATGAATACTTAGCAATTAACACTTGAAAGTTTAGAGAGTCAATTTTTTCGATAACTAATGGAATTCTTTCAGAGGGAACTTGCCCTTCATTAATCTTAAACTGAAAGTTATTGTTCGATCCTTTTGTTGATAAATGTATTCTAAAAAATATTGATTGCTTTTTAATTTGTCCCTCATATAATATACTTCTCCCTTTGTTATTAACTTTCCTACAAATAATCGCTTAAAATATGACGAATTTATTTGTCTAAATTTCCCACTTCATTAACTTTTTTTCTTACTACTTTACCGTCTGAGAGCACATTTATTACAAATCGCTCATAACCTTCAAGCAATATATCATCTGCTTTATCAATACCCTCAGCAGATTCTAGTCTCATTCCAGAATTACCGCCATTTATCCAACCATCACCCATCTGTTTTCGGCGGAGGATTGGCATTTTCATAAACACCATCAATCCCTTTGGATAGTTTGTCATCTAAGCCGGTTACTCGATCATTACTGATTCGCTCATAACCTTGACTCTCAAAATAATCATCCATTTTCATTTCGCCGTAATTACCTTTTTGCTTATTTGTTTTTAAAGCAACCTCACCGTTTTCAACTGACTCTATGGCAGCACGTTGTTGAGATCGAGCGTTGGAAATGATAGCCACGCTCTTTCCTGCCCCAGTCTCTCCAATATAAAATTTGCAATAAATAAAATCACAATCTTTGATCAGTGACAATGGCTGTGATTTTATCAAGTTATTTTATTTAATCGGCCCCATAAACTCCGATATGAGGAGGATATGTTCCTTTAATTTTACCTTTTGAAGATTTTCAACTTTTTCTGGACCACCTAACCCTAGTAAAGGAACGTAACCGAAGCATTCATCATAGGCTGGTTCACCGTATTTTTGAACTGCTTCTGGATAGGGTTGCCATTTTAGATAATTATCTTTAAATTTATTTGATTCTAGACTACTAAAGAAAAATTTAAAATTAGGCATAAGCGTCGACAATCTGCCAAATCGGTATTTTAATATTCTGACATAACCGTCCGCCCAAATAATTAAATCCCCCATTGCTGTTATTAATAATACAACACCATCTTTATATCTTCTGCTTGTTGTTTGTAATATATCTTGATAATTTTCCGAATTAACTATTTTAAAATAACCATTCATAAAAGTACCAAAACCATTATCCTTCCAAAGTGTTATTATTTCTTCTGGAAGGAAATCTTCATATTTCTTTAATACTTTTGTAGAGGGTTTATTTTCTAAATTAAAGTCATTAATCATACTTTTCCTCCATTTTAGTAATTTTACACTTAAACTATGAGCTTATTATGAAGATCTTGGATGGATGTTAGGGTACCTCTTAATCCACTGTTATCAAGATTAATAAAGTTAGTCAGTGATGTAATCAGATTCATTTGAGTTTTTACCTATTTTTTAATATTATTTAACTAAGTTGGAATATTCACACAGAAAGGGATTGAATTAATTTATCTATTTCTTTTTCATAATTCACCATGTTATTGGTAAGTTTCAATAACATGCTATCTGGACTTGTAGCAGGTTCATAGCCAAAAATCACTTTAGGTATATTGTATTTTTCCTTAAGATTCATTGTATACGTTATTATATCAAGTAATTTCCTTTGAATTTCCTCATATTCGTTAGATAAAACTTCACTTTCGGGAAAATTTATTACAATATCACCTAAAACTTCATCAAAGGATAAAATAATTACAACATCATTTATTTCTATTCCAAGATCCAACTTTTCCAATACAATATTTCCCGTCCCTATTGGACTAAGGATATATTCAAAATCTTCCACACCCAATAAAGTTAAATCCATTTTCTTTTTATTATCATAAAAATGTGAGGATTTTACATTTAATGATTTTAATGAATTTCTCGCGGGTAGTGACGACTTCTATGTTGCCCAAAGGACGTTGTCGGTTTTAGCAGAAGGTCCTCTAGACGAAGCATCATTTTTAATCAGACTTTTTAAACAAATTTTTATATAAATAAATTTAGTTTATCACGCTTACTTTAATTGTAAATCTAATTTTCCCAAATGAATCAAAAGAATTAGACTGAAACTCCTTCTCATTCCCTTAGAAGCAGGAATAAAGTAATGTGAGGGGGGCATAAGAATTATCCTCATACTTCTACCAAATTACTTTAAAAAGGAAATGCCCTCATATCTCTAGCTATCGAATGATTCAAAAAAAGCATGACAATTATTCCCAACGCTCCATATCCCACAAGACTTTATGCCTAACAGATGAATATCCCTTCCAATAAATCGGTACTAAGTACACTACCATCAATTAATAAGTTCAAGTACAATATTTATAACTGTAAAATTTACCCTAGATATCCCTACATAAATACTTGATGACATGCTTACGCCAAGGAGGGACTAATATTGAAGTCATTAGATGTTGAAAACTTACAGACAGGGGTTAATCAAACCAAGTCTGATATTGAAAATCTAACAGAACAACTACAGACCATTGAAAAATCCGTCCTAAACTTCAGCTCGTTAGATGATGAATTAAAAGGTCAGGGTGGTGAAGCCATTCGCTCATACTATCAGGATTGTCATCTTCCTTTCCTTGAATACTTCTAAGATTCCCTCCAAGAATTCAGCGATGTGCTGACACAAATGAATGAAGCTGTAGACTCGTTTGAATCCAATCCCAGTGGTATAGTCAAAGAAGAATATTTGCAAAGTGACGTAAAAGACGGATTTGATGAAGTAGAAAGTAAAACAATTGAACTCACCGATGATGCTAATAGTATCATAGAAAGTGTGCATGATATCGTCCCTATTACTAAAATTGATGAATCTGAAGTCATTGAGAGTGTTCGTCAAGGGAAAGACAAAGTCAATGATGTTGTTGAAGAACTTTATGAATTAGACGATTCTCAAGTTCGTGCACTAGAACCTATATTAGGTCGCATTAAAACAATGAAACAGTATATTACAGATCTAAATGCCAAGTTCAAAAGCGCTGATCTATCAGTATCATCTTATAATCCAGTAAAAATTGAAAATATGAAGGCTTATAATGAAATTCAAACCTATTTAGATGAAAAAGATTTTGCAGAGAAACAGGAAATTTTGAAGCAAAGGAACGACCGCCCTATCACAGAACGTGTGTCATTAGAGAGTGCCGAGAAAAAAGACAACTTTTTTATTTCCGGATTAAAAACAACCGGCCGGTCCATCAAAGGTGGCTTTAGGGGTGGAGTTGATATGGTTGTCGATACAGCAACGGGCGCCTACCAAATGGTGCGCCACCCTATCCAAACGTATCAATCAATGGAACATATGGTGCTTCATCCAGTGGAAACTGGAAAATATATGAGCAACGCCATTGCCGAATCATTTACCCGAGACATGATTAATGGTGATGCCGAAAGCCGCTCCCATTGGGTGACCTATACTCTCGGAACCATTTTAGGTACAAAAGGCGCTGGAAATGCGGTAAAATCAACTCGAGTAGGTTCTAACGTTACAAAAGCCGCCAAAGAAAGCGTGAAAAATGCAACGAACAAAGCATCCAACATTCAAATGCCTAACTTGTTTCCCTATGGACCACAACATCAACTAGCAACTGTCGGCCCTGTTCCTTATAATGTAGTTGATGGGGTTCATCTGAGAGATCAGATGATGATGTCGGCGAAGAAGATTGCTGATGGAGGAAATAAAACCCGTATCTATAATGATAACTCAATGGGACACATCTTTTTAGGTGAAGTAAATAAAAGGAAAAAGGCTGTGGGTTATCATCATGAAAGTATGATGGGTGGAAAAATTATTAAAGATACCAAAACCCAACCTGATAAAAATGGGGTTTATAGGGCAAGGGTGGTTATTAATGGAAAAGAAAAACGTTTGCCGTCTAGTTTTTTTCCCGAAAACTGGGATAGAACTGACGTTTTAAAAGCCATTCATGAAGCTTATGAAAATAAACATCGAATTGGTAATAATAAGTATGAAGGGACTTTATCTAATGGAATGCGTATACAAATGTATGTAAATAAAGACGGTACAATTGCTACAGCCTTCCCTATTTACGAAAAATAATTTTTTGGAGTGTTTAAATGAAATATTCATATTTTTTCACACGTACACCATCAGGGCGTTTATTAATTAAACTTCCTAAAGATGTAGAGTTGTTCTCTGACTTCATTGAATTAATCTCTACAGAGGAAGATGTTAAAAAAATAATAGAGACTATCGATCAAGTTATCAATGGAACTTACTCGGAATACGAATTATTTCTTGATGCACCAACCGTATTAATAAAACCTGACATTACTACTGTATCGCTTGCCGATATTTTAGACGACCCTCCACCAGATCAAACAATGGAGACAGAAGAATTTAGAAAGTTGATTCTGATCTGGAAAGAAAAACTACCTGAGCGATTTATTGATATAAATCTATAACTGTATTCTTGAAAAGGAAAGGAACAGGGCAAGAACACTGACCTAGTTCTTTAAGTACCAAATAATTAAACAAAGCATCTAATTATAAATATAACATGTCATTGGATAGACAAAAGTCACACATAAAAAAACTGGGGTAAATAATCTAACATTAATACACTACACCAAAAATGCCAGGAATTTAACCAGGACTTGCCTACAGAAATAAAGCTTCATTACAATGTAAAAGAAATAGTTTAAAGGGTTAATACAAATACGATATGGTTTACTCTAACCATGAAACATTACACCCTAATGATTTTTTTGAAAAGTCGTTTGAGGAATTAAAAAAATATAATAGTAGTCATATTGCGACACCTTAGACTATGTACCTAAGGTGTCGTTTTTTTCAGAAAGTGGCAAAGCCATAAACAGCAACGTCATTGCTGAATCTATTACCCGCGATATGGTTAACGGCGACGCAGAAAGCCGCTCCCATTGGGTGACCTATACTCTCGGAACCATTTTAGGTACAAAAGGCGCTGGAAATGCGGTAAAATCAACACGAGTAGGTTCTAACGTTACAAAAGCCGCCAAAGAAAGCGTGAAAAATGCAACAAACAAAGCAGCCAACATTCAAATGCCTAACTTGTTTCCTTATGGCCCACAACATCAACTAGCAACTGTCGGCCCTGTTCCTTATAATGTAGTTGATGGCGTTAATCTGAGAGATCAGATAATGATGTTTGCAAAACAGAGCTCTACTCCTATTAATAACAAAGTAAGAATTATAAATAAAAAGTTTGCGGGAAAAACATATAAATTAGATGGTGCTTTAGCAAAGAAATATCCAGACGGAGTAAGATTTACATTAGATGGTTTTCCCGACTTTAGTCCATATTCAAAAATAAGTGTAAAAATCGAAGGGCTAAAGGGCAATACCTCTAGTGACTTCACAGCCGCAAATAGGGCTGTTGGATTAAAATCTACACCTAAAGGCTTCACATGGAACCACGTTGAAGATGGGAAAACATTGATCCTAGTACCAACAAATTTACATCAGACTGTCAGGCATACAGGTGGGGCCGCATTAATCAGAAAGGGTTTAGCACCCTGAATAATTTTGAGGTGAAAATAAAGGATTGATATCAGTTCGAATAAATATACATTTGATGAAACTGAACTTGATAAGTTTGAAAACGAATTGGGGATTATTTTACCCCAGAGCTATAAACACTTTTTACGGAAATATAATGTAGGTACCCCTGAACCAAATATTATCGAACTTAAAAATGAAGATATAAAATCAATATCCATAACAGACTTCTTTGGTGTTAAAAATGCTCAAATTAATGATTTAAAATTCCAATATGAAATTTATAAAGAGCGCATACCAAATAAACATATACCCATTAGCAGAGTTGAAGGTGGGAATATAATTTGTTTAGGCTTAGATAATCATTATATAAGCCTATGGGATCATGATACTGAGCTATTAAACGAAGACATTAAGCCTAATCATCCTCTTATTTATATAGAAAGAAACTTTGAGAAATTTATAGAAAAGATAAAACCAATGAAGGAAAATATGGATTTACAAGACTATAAAATCCGGGATATATGGGTTGACCCCGACTTTTTAAACGAGTTAAACGAAGACAAATAGCCTTAAGAACCTCGTTCTAAAGGAAACCAAGGACCACATTATAATGTGAGACTATCCGAAAACCCCAGAACTGGTAAAGTGCCTGACACTAAAGATTATTATCCATTTAACAAATAATCAATAAAAACATTGAGGTGATAATATGTGGCAAAAACAACTAGATGACAATCGATTTATATCACAATTATATAATAAAGTTCCTGAATTAATCGATATTCGTATTTTAAGCACGAAATTAGAGGATGAAGGTAGAAAGTTTTCAATAGTATTTGTTATGCCTAAGTATGCAGATAATCCACCGATAAAATGGAATAATTCAGGATATAACAGCGTTTTAGTTGAACTTAATTTTTTTGATATTAAAGAGTTATCTATAAAAGCTAGTAACAAAAAGCTTAGTGTAGATATTAAAATTGAATTGGATCAAAAACTAATCTATTAGATATAAGTGTTTCAGGAACTTTAGATTTAAGTATCAAAGCGGATGTGGGCATTATCCAAACAATTAAAGGATACATAGATACTAAAGGGGACACAATGAATCGGGTGTAAAGATTTTCGGCGACAGGAAAAAATAATGGGACGATGGTACCCGTCCCCTCCCTCTGTAACCTTACCTCCTACCACCCAATCATTTTAATGGTTTTCTGAACGTCTTGACGCACTTGCCTTTCTAATGTAAAGGAGGTTAAAAGGAACAAACAAAACAGTATGTACCATAACCGGTACGGTAAGTGGAATTGAATATATAATCGGTCTAAACAAGGGAAGAATAGGAGAATTATATTCTAGGTAGGTGATCTTATTATAGAAGTAAAAATATATATTAATCCCCCCAATAAACCAATTTATAATTTGCAAAAGGCTACTAATCATCCAACCCATTTTTTTATTAACGTTGAGGGCGGTAGTAGAATGATGAATGTCTTAAAGCAACTCGATTTAAATTACTTAAATGGTGTCATTGTTATTAATTACAACAATAAAGTTATTAATGAATTTCAATCATTGGGATTTAGTTGATCAATTATGGGTTTATATCGTCAATACCGTTGAAGATGTTTTAAAATCTGGTTATGGATTTACATTTTTTCCTGACCAGCCGATAAAATTCGATTTAAAAACAATAGACTATAACTCGATGTTAGTAATGATTGATGATGGTGAAGTAACAAATCAACTTGTTGATAAGCGTGTATTCTTATCATCTTTACTAGAAAGCGCCGATCGTTTCTATTCTCTCCTATCCTTCTATTTCGATGGGATTGTTAATTACGAGTATGAGTTAGAACAGATAAATTCACTAAAATCAATGCTTCCTGAGTTAACAAAAGATTAAAAAGTCATAAGAGACTTTAATCGGGGGAAGCATAGAAATGCGTTAATCTGAGAGATCAGATGATGACTGTTTAAGGGTCTTTTTCATCATTTCTACGGAGTCGTAATCACAATCCATCACGACGTTCAAGTCAGACGTTCATTCCTCCATTGAAATAACGGGCGTTCTGCCCAGATTGTAAATAAAGATGGAACGATTGCTAAAGCTTTCCCTATTTACGAAAAATAATTCTTTTGGATGTTTAAATGAAGTATTCATATTTTTTCAAACGCTCACCATCAGGTATTAATAGATTTGAATTTAATAAATAGCGAAAAAGCTACTGGAAAATAAAGCAAGTGACTTTTAATATAATAACCCAGAAAATGAGGGATGTTTATGCTCATTAATTCTTATCAAAAAGCTAAAAAAATAATCACAGAAAATGAAAGTTTAAATGACTTTATAGGAGGACGTTTTGAAGAATTGATTTTAAAGGCTGAACAAAAACTTAATTTAAAATTTTCACCTTCGTATTTGGACTTTCTAAAAACCTTCGGAGCGGGAAATTTTGGAGCAGAAGAAATTTTCGGTGTTATACATGACGATTTTGAAAACTCTTCTGTACCAGATGCTATTTGGTATACCTTATCAGAAAGACAAGTATCAAGTTTACCAAATAGCCTTCTTGTAATATACGATTCTGGGAGTGACGATTTATTCTGCCTTAACTTTAATAATTTAAATGATGCTAGAGAACCACGGATAGTTGCTTATACCCCCGGTGTTGCATTAAAACATCAAAGTTACGAAGTTATTGCCGATAATTTTGGAGACTTCTTATTAGATTTGGTTAGTCAGGAAATATAATATGTTATAGACCAAACAAATCCTTGATGAAAAAAGCAGTACAATATTCGGCTAATATGAATGCTTCCATGAATGTGTCCAATGGAATAGGTGATAGTGCAAACGGTATTCAAGTTTTTCCCAGGAACAATCGCACACAATTATGACTGACCAAATTTATTTATGGGACTATGCAGACGAACAATATAATCCTGGCATGAGTAACATATATTTCCTGACCAACGATATCTGGTAATATTCTTGATGGTCTGTGATGATGAATCAGATGACAGTGACAATTGATCTAATTTAAAAAGCAGTATTCAATAAAGTGCAAAAAAGCGAGGCAATGTAGTTATACACGGTCTTGCCTTTACTCATTACTGTCTGTTTCTTACTACTATGATCGAATGGAATTTTCAAAATACCAGCAGATGATATAAAGCAATGTCTAGATATCGAGGATATAATTTTGTATATAATAAGGTCATTAAAGGGCATTGGTTAAAATGGATAATAACCAACGTATTAATAGTAGTTTGACAGTCATACAAAGCAAAGTCAATCTATCCTCTTGCGAAACTGTGGGAAGGCTAATCTAGTACTTTATCCATCGTTATCCTTTCATCCAATCACACTCACGTATGGCTTACAGCCTATTGACCACACCGCCCAAACCTGACAGCCATTAATATGCGTCAATTCCAAACACATAAAAACGAACCACACCCCCTCATGGATGCGGTCCGCTTGAGTTGAAAATAATTAGAAAGATAGAATGGCTTTTAGAGTTATCCACATTTGTTATTTGCATGGTGCTGTTGTTGCTTGAACAGCTTCGCGAACTTACATATGTTCATTTCTTTAATTGTAATTAAGATTGAAATCCTCCTAATTCCCCGGTTTGGGGAGACTCGGGAAACCATGAACTAATGCCGTTAAACGAATTTTTTATTGCCACTTTTCTATTAAATAATCTGCATCTATGCTTAGCTTATTAAAGGCTTCCTCTGAAATTAAATCTTCATGTTTTTGATGTTCAAGTAACTTTTTAAAGCCTTTCATGTGTTTAATCACTTTTTCTCCTGCTTTTGATTTTTCATAGTGTTCTACAGCTGTTAAATGGAGATTTAATGCATTTGTCGTTTCATCGTCATTAATTTCTTCTCGTTCTCGTAAATATTGAACCTGTTTTTTCAAATCGGCTGAGCTGAGTTTGGTCATTGTCATACTAAATACATGCAAACTGGATTTTTCCGGCAAAATAACGGCCGCAACCTTCTTATCCGGATCCAATGACACGGTATCGTAAAGGAATTGGTATTTGAATTCGGCATTTACTGGACCAGATGGCCTGTTTCGTCCATCAACTGCTACCACGCTGTTTTTTGACGGATTATGTCCAGCATAATAGTTAGCGAATTTAATAGTGTATTCTTCTACAGACCCATCCGAATAAATAATAGATCCTGTACCTTTTTGATCTGAAGAGCTTGCTCCAACAGCTGTACCAATAAAGGAAAGCTTGTCTCCTTTTACATCTTTTCGGATTGCCGCCTGCCCGGCAACATTATCAAGGTCTCCAGCCGCAACATCTGGCCATTCAAAAGCCATTCCATCATGTGTCACAGTGGCACCTGGAGTAAATCCTTTTTCAGCAAGCGACTGCGCCGAAAAGCTCATTTTCCCATCAAGATTGCCTGAATCTGGATTATCTTCATCTGTGATTCCAACATTATTGAAAGATTCATCTAATTTGTTTGTTGGAGAGACCAATTCTATCGGTATAGCATCTTCAGCATCCTGTATTTCTCCATCCACTTCAAAATTCGCTGAAGCTCCTACATTATACCGACTAAATTCAGCATCATCAGGTGCAATCACTTTCCATGACATTTCCGCTTTTTCTCCGGGAGCAACTTCTGACTTTTCTGATGTGACTTTCTCTACTTCCCAATCACCCGGTACGTCTAATGAAGCATCCATATTTTCTATCGGTTCGTCCAATACATTTTCAAAAACGGCGTTAATATTCACTGGAATTCCATTAGGTATTTTTTTGTGTGGTAAATCCAATGAAAATATTTGTGGTTCTACTTCAAATTCACTGAAATTAACAATACCCATTTCCTCGGAATGCCTATTTGCTGCTGACATAGCCAAACCAATATCCTGGGTCGAGTTAACGTCAGCAACCTCTACTGTCCCAACCTCTGTCCATGTTTCCCCATCTTTACTGCACGAACCTGTGAAAGTGGATCCATCTCGTGATAACTTTACATAAGTAGGAGCAGAAAAGCCGCTTGCTTCCTTACTTTCGTTAAGTTTTCCGTCCCCATTACTGTCCCAAGAAAGCACACACCCATTTTCTGGTGTAACAGAAAGATTGATATAGCCAGCTGATTCACTTGTGAGGTCATTACGTGCGACAAGTCCAGCGCGTGCATATCCCCACGTCTCATCTTGATGATCAACCTTTGCTGTTGCCGTATCAAAAGATTCAAAACCACCCTCTTTATAAATGGCACCATATTCATCCGTCGATTTCCACCAATCCTCACCGCCACCGTAAATGGCTAACTCATCACCTGATTCAGATTGAGAAAACGTTGACTCATTAAATGATACCATCTTAAATGGAGATTTCACCTCATTTTCTACAAGTTCTATTACATCTTCAGATAGTGTTTGGGTCTCACCATTGCTTTCATAATTTGTATTAACAGTGAAGATTTGTGTTGCTTCTTCGCTTGGAATTTCAGAAGTGGTCACTTCCCATTCAACACTGAATTCCTCACCTGCTCCAACATGCTCTCTTGTTGTCTCCGTCTTGGGTTTCACTGTAAAACCATCCGGGACATCCAATATAAGTTCAACATCTTGCGCTTCACTTAATCCACTTTTATTGGTAAATGAACCCTTGA
The DNA here is from genome assembly GCF_018918075.1 of Virgibacillus sp. MSJ-26. Classification (GTDB taxonomy): domain Bacteria; phylum Bacillota; class Bacilli; order Bacillales; family Amphibacillaceae; genus MSJ-26. Next base: position 16,980 of record NZ_JAHLPW010000019.1, on the reverse strand, counting down.
TTGTTGCCTTTTTGTTATCTTTGTTGAATACTTTTTGATTGCTGGTCACTTCCAGTTCACCTATTGACTGAATCGCAAGCTCATTGTATACATCATTAGCGATGTCAACAATATTTCCTTCTGGCTCTATTGGGAAATCACCAGATTGATTTACCCAATCTTCTCCAAATTCATACCAATCAATAGACTTTGGTGCCGTCTTCGTTTTTAATGCAGCGTCAAGCGTATTAAAATAAGACTCCCATCTTGAATAGTAATAATCGCCGGTAAGTCCTGACAATTGACGACGTGCATAGTCATTAAGACTGTTTTGAGGCGTCCATATTGTAATGAGAGACTTTGCATCGTATTTCAATTGCTCAATCCCTCCTTCACTCGTTGCCCAATTTTCAGCCTTATTCAACCATGGTCCTAGCATACTATGATAATTAGTAGCCGTCACCTGATCAGTAAGGTCGATATAGTGAAGAAATCGATCACTCAACTCCTCAAATAATTCTTTATCCCTTTCATGATAAGCTTCCTCAATTTCAGGAAGTAAAATGCGTCCCCTGTTGGCCAGAACCTGCCTAGTTACATCCATAAGATCATATTGGTAAGCACTACTGTCCTGTAGTTCGGGATCCACAGCGAGTAAATCCGCCAACGCCTGTTCAAACTTGGCCTTACTATAATGCAAGTCTTTTTGGAAATAGCTACTTTCGTTCAATGCATCTATATCAGGTTCTAAACTATACAATTCAGTTGCGTATTCGCTAGAGTTATTGCCGGGCAAGTTATAAAGCGTATCTTGTATCGTTTGCCAAGCCTGAATCGCATGAGAATCCGAGGCTCCATATCGAGCTTTCACATAATCCGCCGTCCATTCATCCAAATCCAACGATTCTTCATGCCACGCTAGTTCAGTAAAAAATTCCACAGCATAAGGATTATTATTAATCGCTTCAGGCAATAAGGCAGTTCCTGAAAGCGCACTGTCTTCCTTGTTTAACCATTCATAAAATTTTTCATTCCACACGGTAAGATTTGCTGCCATGTTCGTATGGCCGCCAAAGTTCCATATCGTTCCAAACGCATATGGAGTCTGATTCCAATCTTCTTCTCTGTTTTTGGCGGTATCTCTATCGGAAATCCCATCTAATACAAGTACTTTTTCTTTATCTACCGCCTCAAGAGTTTCTATTCGCGGATTGGAGTGCCAGCCTAGAAGAACCCAAATCGCATCTGGGTGAGCCGTATTTAAAGCTTCCTGTACAGCTATTGAAGCTTCCCCTACGTCTACGCCACCTTCCTTACCACCTTCATGGAATAAATCCATTTTGAACATATCAGTGTCCCCGAACAGGTCACTCTGGTGCTCATAAAATGTAGCGGCAATTTCCGAATATAATTCGTTTGTTGTATCCAACCAATCAGGCTGTTGAAACGTATGATATGTGCCTTGAGAGACTATCTCGGCATCTGGATTTCTTTCCTCAAATTTAAAAGGTACCATTCCATAATAACCGGGGAAAACAGGTGTCATACCCAGGTCCCTCAATCTATCACTAATTTTTTCACCTAATTCAGCCCGCTTGTCAATAACCTCTTGAGGCATGACACGAGGAAATGTGCTAAGATTTTGCATAAGCCACCAAGGCTGATGAGCTGGGCCCGGAATCCATTCACGCAATTCCGATTTGGAATAACCAAATTCTTCAAAAGTTTTTTGATAGACGGCTTCTTGCCCAGGATAGACAAGTACTTCATTAATACCATGAATTGCTAGAATATCTATCTTCCGCTGCCATTCCTCCCAATCAGCATAAGGGTCAGTGTATCCTTCATCGGTGTCATTTAACGCAAATCGATTTTCTACGTTCGCTTGACGTACTATTTCCTCCTCTGGCAACGGCAACTCTTCAGATAAGTTTACGTTCTTACCGTTAAAAGAAATATTAGAATCAGCTTCATATTTCATATACCAATTCCAGCCCATCAACAATGCGCTTGTGCTTGTAGCCTCAATGACGATATGGTCATCATCACCTGTGCTAATTTTAAACGTTTCTTGATCATACTCTGACTCATCCAAAACTTTAAACTCGAATTGATTCACCTGTTCGCAAGATAACCATCTTTCTATCAAATCGTATGCTTCTTGTAAATTGACGGAAGAGTCATTAGACGACTTTTCATAGTTTACTCCAGAGTCTTCGTCCCCTTTAACGCATACTTCCGCTGATTTGGTATCGTCTTGAGACGGTAATGTTTCTGTTTGATTGTCGCTTTCTGATTGACTATAATTGAAAGCTTTAGCATCAGAGAATATTGGCATCATACCAATGAGCAGAAGTACAGAAATTATTCCTATGGTTCTAACTAGTATGTTAGATTCTTTCACAGAATCTTCTCCTTTCCAATGTATAGTTAATTTAAATCTACTTTTTATACCTCCCTTGTAGTCGCTAGATTTTATCGTGGTGTTTGTAACTCAACATAATATAGTTAAAGCGCTTTCTCAATAGATAGCTTTCGAAAATTGTCATTTTTGAGAAAATGACTAGAAAGAACTACGACTTTAATCCTTTGATTAATAGGGAAGGAATAGGACTGTTCTAGTAGATAAGTTATGTAAAAGAGATCTAACATAGGGACTTTAAAAATTGTTATAAAGTACACCAAATTTATTATGTAGATCGAATGACAATAAGTGCTCATTCAGTAAATAGTGACGGCTAAACCCGTTGCCAATCACGACTCGGTGGCCCCTTTTAACAAAAATTCCTTCTTTTTTTGAAAAAGCTACTATTTATTAAATACACTTGGTATAATTAGGTTAAAAGGACTAGTTATTTAGTCTCGAAAAGGAGAATTGTGACATGAAAAAATATCGCGATAAGTGGTGGTATTCCTCACCCTTCATTTTAACATTAGGTATGTTCAGCTTTTTTATTATACCTGGCATCATTGCTATTATTCTACTCATTTTCCAAATGATAAATCGTAAATCTTTTTATGAAACTTTGCAACAAGATGAACTATATAACAAACCAATTCGTGAAAAAGAAGAAGAATTGCAAAAGCTTAATGAAAATAATATACACCTTGAGACTCAAATCAAAGAAAACAAACATATTATTAATGGGCAAGACAAATTTATTGCAGACTTACGAGTCGGATTTGAAAAAGAGGTAGAACAGGAACGAGAGGGGCTTCTAGATAAAGCAAAGATAGAAGCGGAGCGTATCGTTGAAGAAGCCAATCAAAGTTTGACTGAAGTTTTAAAAAAAACGATGGATTATCAAACTGAAATTGAGACCCTATCGGAAGAACATTCTAAATTAACCAAAGAAGTGAATCGCTATACAAATCAGGCGAGAAAATTTAAAGCTGAGGTGACAGGTCTTAAGAATTTTAGTAGTAGATTCCCTCACACGATTAATTTTGACGACGTAAACAATCAACTTGAAGAGCTTGAAAAAGAATTAGATGAAGACACTTTACTTGGTACGATTATTCGTCTACATTTACATTCCGATCACTCAAAAGAATTAAGAAAGCTCTCAAACGCAACAAAAAGGGAAATCAAAAATCTTCTACGCAAATATGAAGACCGATATACAACTAAAGCAAATAAAACCATTTATAACTTAATGATAATAGGGCTTCAAGCTGAAGTACAAATTCTATTACTGCAATTAAAGTACAACAAATTAGATGAATCCGAAGAGGCTGTTAATAACATAATTACGAAATACCTCTCTATATGTGCAACTGGTAATAAGGCTATTTTACCAACAATCACTAAATTTTTAACAGAAATAGAACCTCTTTATAAAGAACTTATTCAAATTGAATATAAATATTATGTCTATCGTGAACAAGAAAAAGAAGAACAAAAAATGATTAAAGAACAAATGAGACAAGAAGCCGAAGAGAAAAAAAAGCTTGCTGAAGAAAAGAAAAAGCTTGATGTTGAGGAACGAAAATTCAACGTAGAGATGGAGCGACACAAAAACCTATTAGAGCAAGAAACTGATAGCGAAAGAATTAAACAACTACAAGATAGGTTGGCTGAACTTCAAATTCAAGTTAAAGAAATCGATGATAAAAAAGAAGAAATTGCCAGCCTAACACTTGGTAAAGCTGGGTATGTTTACATTATTTCAAATAAAGGATCCTTTGGAGAACAAATGTTTAAAATAGGTATGACCAGAAGAGTAAACCCACAAGATAGAGTAGATGAATTAGGCAGTGCCTCCGTCCCATTTAAATTCGATGTTCATGCTATGATATTTAGCGATGACGCTGTTGGATTAGAAAACAAGCTTCATAAGCTACTGAACGAGCAAAGAGTAAACAAAGTGAATTACCGAAAAGAATTTTTCTATACAACAATAGAAGACTTAAAAGAGCGAGTTGAAGATATAGATCCTACTGTGGAGTTTGTCACAACAATGTTGGCCCAAGAATATAATCAAACTCTGGCTATAAAAGAGTCTTCATTAGTATCATAATTTGGATACGAGTTTCAGCAAAAAAATTACAATTAATTATTTAATAGTCATAGAGAGTCAAATTGGCATTGTACACAAATAAAGGGAGAGATCTATTGGTCTCTCCCTTTTTATATATTTATAATAAATATACTTGTAAAAAAATTGTGTGTTTATGTATATAAACGATTAATTAAACCGTAAATCATCCCGTAGTTGGGAGCTTCCCCGAAACTTCATCACTTCCGCTCCAAAAAGCATGATTCATTCTTCTGCATGTCACTTCCACCCGTTAAACCGATTTTATTATCATCTATCCAATCAATATAATAACTATCATGATGATTTTCATCCATAAATGTAATTTCATCATCAGCTAACTTATATTCAAAATCTTTTTCGTAGGCTTCAGAATAAACGGTATCTTCATCTTTAAACTCAAGTCCGTCGATAATGTAGTACAAGCAATTAGGCTCTCCTGCTGGTTCTCCATCCTCGTATCCCGCAGTACCAACCCAAGTTCCTCCGCCTAAATCTTCCTCAGTCACATTGGTACTGCAACCTATTAAAATTAGAAGGAGCAAGAATAATAGCAAGTTTTTTATTTTTTTCATTCTTAAAACACTCCTTATAAGAGGCGTCAGTGTATAATTTATTCTATCCCCTTAACTAAATCCTCAATAGAATCTTCCCCGTCTTTGTCTCCACTTGAAATATAATTAATTATTTTAGTACTATGTTCTTCCAAGTCTAATTCCAGATTATATAATGTTTCACCCATTTTGTACCAATCATGTTCATTAACAGCATCTTCTGGGAAATCAATATTGGGATTAGCTGCATGAAGTTCTTTTCAACGTTCTACTTTTTTGAACGTTTCTTCTTGAGGATAGAGTTGGATATTTATTTCTTTACCAGGAGTTTTCTCACTAATAGATATTTCCAAATTTAATCTCTCTGCTACGTTCAATGCCTCTTTAGTACCTATTTCTCTTTCATTTTCCGCTTTCTCATATCCAACGGCTGCTTTGCCGATTTCAACAAAACCAACGACATCTGCTTTTTTAGCTAATGAGGAGATAACTTTATCTAAAACCCTTGTCGCTATGAAGTTTGCGTCATACCAGGCATTTTCATTTTTCAATTTATTTAACTCACTATGAGAAATATTAGAAGATGCATGCTCTCCTGTCGCATACGTCACTGATGAATAATGAAGAGCAGGTACTTCATCGAAGCCTGGACTATCATCATAAAATCTCAATTCACGATAATCGTCTTTACTTAATAGACCCCCAGCATCATATTTATACGACTTAACCACATATTCGAGATAATGACCAGAGATTCCGTCATGATCTTGTTTATAGTCCAATTGTCCGACCATGATAACTTCATCTCTACCTGCGATACTCGAATGATAGTCTTTTAGCATCATTAAATACATTTCCATTTTCGCTCGTGTATCAGCGTCCACTTCTGTTCCATTAGGGCTTTTTGTGCCTAGGAAAAGATATGCCTGAACCATTTCCATCTCATTCTCCAAGGCCTCTTGGGATCTACTTTGATCATTTGATGTGACTAAAATTCTATCCTTACCCTGAGAATAAGTTTCACTAGCAATCACTGATTCTTCCTAATCATTTTCCCCTTGGTCACTACCTCTTTCTGTATTATAAATATTGAGGTGATTTGTTTGAAAATAAAAACTCTTTTCATATTAAGCATTATTATACTATTAGGAGGATGCTTTGTGAACAGTAATAAAGATAATTTTGATGAAGAAACGATTGATAAAGCAAAGTCTGTCGCCGAAAGCTTTATTAACGCTAATTTCAAAGAAGTAACTGCAATTGAAAGTGAAGAACCCTATGAAAGTACGATGGGTGGTATGGTTATTGATGCCGTGGTAAATAATGAAGCGGTTATTTCACTTAGTTTTGATGAAGAATTTAAAATAGGAAGTTATTCCACAGAAGATGGGTTTCCAGATAAAAAAGACGAATGTAAAGACAAAGTTTATGAATATTAACGGGCCGGACTATATTTAATTTTACTTAGGATACTAGCCCTACAATTTAACCTGTCAGCTCTTGCTTGCTCAACACGGCGATGTCCATAACCAAATTCCAATAGTCCGATTGTATATCTTCGTTAACTGTTGAACAATAACCTATTGAATGAAACGTCTGTCACCATGGGAATACCTGACTTCCTCAACCCATTGTTTAATTTCAAACATTTCAATGTTTTTTCCTGCGAGTCTCCGTGTTTCTATGGCCTTTCGTTGTGACTTTTGGGAAATGCGAGAACCTTCTCTCGTCCTTCACACTTCCCGCAGTACTAATTTATATAATGCTTATCGCAGCATAACAGATGTATTGCATCCGTTATTTTATTACAGTACTCTGCCTGGTTCAAATTCAACTTCAAATTCCTCTTCAAATTTCTCTTGTAGTTTCCTAATCACATCTTCCTTTTCTTTTCGTTCTCTAGCCAAATCACTCGTACCCTTTTCCGCTTCCGTCATTTCCTTCGTCGTCCCGTCTGCAAGAGCCTCTATTAATTCTGAACTTTTTTCATAGTAATCGAATAATGCATTCGCCCCGCTGACTAAAGCTTCATAATATTCTTCCCCCGCCTCGGACTCTGGTTCTTTCATATCCGCAAGATACTCTCGTTTTTTTTCGATGAGATTTAAAAGATCTTCATTTAAAGATAAAACAACTTCTTCGTCATTTGCATCACCGTCGTTAAAGCTATTCAATGCTGTCGTTAATTCTAAATTAATTTCATGAACAGGTTCTATCACATTTTCCCCGAAGTCTTTCTGATATGATTCCAATTCTTCCTTAGGATCTTCCGAACACCCCGCCATGACACCAAGCAGAAATAATGTACAAAATAAAAATAAAAACTTTTTTCTCATCCTGTGAACTCCCCCATTTCCTATTATCTCAGTTAAAATAACACATCACATTCTTTTAATCAATGACAGGACAAAAGGCTTGGTTCTCTGTCCTTATAGACTATCTCAATCATTTATAACATAATAGGATTCTAACTCTTATGAAATAAAAAAGACAATCAACAATGCCCGAGAAAAGAAAGGAACAAGAAAAAACTCTTCGCATCCAGTAAAATAAGTCACCCTTAACTTGTAATCCCATAATAAAACCAGTTATAGACACAACTTCAGAATTATGTCTATAACTGGTTTATATTGACCTAGTCGCACGAACGATTATCTATTATTACTTGCTGCTGATCCCCCACTTAGTCATATTGTTATCAATTTCTAAAATTGGCGGATCATGCAGCAACTAACCTGCGATAAATTAGCTTTACTCTATGTTATCAATTAGCGTATCTGCACCTTTTGTGAGAGTGTCATAGGCTTCATCAGATATCTTTTCAACTTCTTTTTGATGATCAAGTAAATCTTTAAACCCATTGAGGTGTTTAACTACTTTATCGTTAGCACCTATTTTTTCAAATTGCTCTAATGCTGTTAAATGAATTTTCAAAGCGTGGACGGCATCGTCATTTGAAATATCACCGGATTCTTCGTATTGTTCAACCAATGTTTTTAGGTCAGATACACTTTTTACTGGAACGTCGTCTTCCTTTACAAATTCAACAGCACCGATGTCCGGTTTGCCATCTGTTAGCAATGTACCAAAGTAATCCTGTCCACCATTGTTGTCGATTTCCAGACCAGCATCAATCGCTGGCGATTCAGGTTGTAGGCTATAACCAGTTACGGTATCCCATCCAATTTCACCAGTATTTTCATCTACAAAAAGTGGATCATCGGTTATTATAGATTCATCATTTTCTGGGAGTTCATCATATCCAGTAAAGATATTTCTCTCCCAATCTATCTCAGATTCAATAAAGTCTAAGTCCCCTATGTCTCCTCTATTCACAAAAATATTATTAAAGATTTCGGCATCACTCATGCCAGTAGCACCATTTTCCATAAATTTCCCTGTGTCACCAGTATCCTCGTGATAGATTGTATTATTATAGGCTTGGCTACCTTTATGGCCTGGTCTCCAGTCAAATACACCGTGTCTCGTTCCATCATTTTGGCTGATATTGTAACGGAATACCCCATTAAATCCGAGTAAGGAAGGGGTGTTACACCACATAAATGTTCCACCGGAATTATCATGCATGTAATTATATTGAACATACGTATCTTGATTCAATGCATCAATTTCTATCCCTTGACCATCTCCAGCAGCTAGTAGACTATCGGCTGGTACTGTATCATATACCTCGTTGTACTCAAATATTACATCATCAGAATTCCAGTTAAATAAACCTACAGCATACCAGCTATTAAATCCTGTTCTGTACACGATATTATGGTCAACCAACGCATTACTAACATTATCAATAATGGCACCATCGCCATCAATGTCATGAATGATGTTATTGCTGACTGTAAGATTTTCATTGGGTTTCCATGATCCTAAACCAGCATATCCAAAGTCCTCATGCTCATTCCATTTTTCACCTTCTCTTGTCGTCCAAGGGGTGACAAAGTTTATTCCGGAACGTCCTAAGTCATATAGTTCACTATTGGTTACTGTTATATCATGAAGGGCGGTTGGTACGCGTTTGGATTCATCGGTTAAATGGGTGGTAACAGTCATAATTATCCCACCAGAAGATTTTCCTTCGTTCGTATTCGGACCTCTAAACCCGTGAATTTCTAAATTATCAAAGTTGAAATAATTAAGATCACCAGCATCCTCTGCACTTATATTAATTCCTCGGCGATATACAGACGTTTGTTCGTTTTCTTCGTAAGTTGGATCATATAATTCCAGATCCCTTACTTCCCAATATTCCTGATTAAAGAAAGTGATGACGTTGTTGACGACTGGATCATAGACAACTTGACTAGCAATATTCATGTGTGAAATCGTCCAGTCTTCTCCAGGTTTTAATATTGGCTTATCACCTGAGCCATAACTACCAATAACAATCGGTGCATCTTTCACACCAGAACCCTGTGGTTTCAATGCACCAGTCCATTCTTCTCCCGCTCGGAATAAGATTTGGTCCCCTGGTTCAAATTCAATTTCGTTTACTTTTTCAATCGTTTTCCATGCTAATTCTGGACTTGTCCCATCATTATTATCATCGCCATTTTTTGCATCAACATAATAAGCTACACCTTCACCCGTTTCCAGTGCCTCTAATACATAATCAGTGGTATCAAAATGATCATTATAAGTTACTTTTACCGTCACGGTTTGCTCATAGGCACCCGCTCTTACCGGTGTAAAATTGAATTCAACGGTTTTTTCTTTCTCATTATATTGAAAATCTTGAATATCATAGGATTCATATTGCCCATCATTGACTTTATATTCAAAAGCGAAGTCATTTTCAACTGGAGCAATTGTTGGATTATCATCAAGTGTAATAGTAATGTGCCCATCTTCTGCTTCTATTGATTCTATTTTTGCTTCTACCAAAGGTTCACCAGAAGATTCCACTGTAAATTCCAGACTATAATTTATGGCTGTACTTTGATTATCAGGCATATATTGCAAATTAACGGTGATTTCTTGCTCAATTGGCTTTTTCTCAAAAGCCGTATATTCCATCATCAAGGTATTATCAGATACAGACTCAGAGACAATAGGTAATTCCTTGACATTACCCGAATCACTAGAATTGGAGTAAGTCGCTTGGAAATTATTCTTAGTTATATTTCCTTGATAATTTTCATCAAAATCAACAGTAATTAATCCATTCTCAATGTTTAAATCGGCAATGTCACTGCCTTCAGAAACTAACTCCCAATCGTCGACATAGACCTCACCCTCACTGCTCTCTTCTACCCAAGCCGCTATTCGGGGCATGTCATCTTTATCGCCAGTAAAGACAAATTGAGCTTCATATTGTTCATATTCAGATGAATCAATTTTTAATTGTTTTTCATTTCCACCATAATTTTTCAAGACAATATAAGCAGAAGTTTTGTCAGGGTTCGTATTTTTAGCCCAGACAGAAAGTTTATATGTTTCTCCCACCTGTAAATCTTGAATATCTTGTTCTAAAGCATCACTAGTAGAAGATAATCGAGCAGCATAATCTCCGCTATGAGGCTCATTCTTTACTCTTTCAACACCTTCTCCGTAATAAAACCAATTTCCTACTTTAGCTTGTCCTCCTACATGCGGTTCAAAATCAACATCTTCTTCATAGGACGGATAAATAACTAAATTCTCACCAATATCATCCTCATCCTGTATTTCTGCATTAACGTATCCTAGCCCCATCATTTGTGGGAAGAGCTGAAAAATCATAGCTACTAACATCAGCCAGATGACTGGCTGGTTTTTCCACATTTTTTTCATCGCTAACCTATCTCCATTCTTAAATTTATTTAAGATGACATATCCAATTTAATTGGATTATGTTTTCCTATTTTTTTAATAAGCTCATCATAAATATCTCTCGTAATATACACCTTTAAAATTTGATTTTTTGAGTCTTCCATGTGATATTCATCTGTCGTTTTTGTTAAAATTTTGCCTTCTATGGATTCCCCATTATCATCTAATTCGAATTCTGCGCCTTCTTCACCATAGAACAACTCATGAAACAGGGCTGAATCGACCTTCTCCAATGTTGACATTTCTGGTCTCGTAATCGTTTTCTTTTCTGATGTTCCTTCTCTATTAATCTCATATTCAATGGCTTCTATTGTGGTAAATTGCTCAGGGTTAGCTTCCAAATACTCTTCTGCTTCTTTTACAAGTGATTCATCCGCTCGTTGAATCAAAGCGTCAACAATATCTAATTGAAGATTACTTAAGGTATATTGAATATAGTCTTCCAATTCAAACTCAACCACCCCATAAAATTTCTCTCCCTTTTCCTGCTTAATCTTTCTTTGATTATTCTCCTGTTCCATGTCGATTTTCAACTTTTCAAAGGAGTATGGGCTAGATACGTCTAAATAGTTTGCGATTAAATATTGGGTATAGACATCTTGAATATACTTTTTCGTTTCCTTTTTTACTTTTTCTTCATCTGAATGATCATTAATCTTTTTCCGTACAATTTGTGAATAAAAGTCAAACTCATCTTCTTCAATTACAATTGACTCACCCTTTAAATTCTCAAATTCATCCATTAATGTGTCTTCTTTTGCATTAGTTGAAATATCGCTAAAACTAATAAAATAAAGAGTAACTAAGGATATACTAATAACTACAATAATACCGATGTTTTTTTTGCTCATTATCTATCCTCCTTCTCGCTTAAAATGATAGATTTATTTTCACTCCTTTCTAGTTTCCCTTTAAACAACTATTAGAATATAACCTAAAGATATATTTTTTAAAGCGCTTTCACAATAAGGATATTGTTGAGTTTTTTATTAATATTGCTTAATTATTTAACTTTTTTGTTAATTAGGAAAATAGTATGGTGATATGTTTGGGAAAACGTAAACCTAAAGCCTCTTATAATAGTTATAGCGAGTCTTTTTAACTACACCTTTTCATCTGCACATAATTAAACTTTATGTAGTAATCTGCTCGTGAGCGAACAGAAAAAAACACTAATGAAATAACAATCGTTTTTTCATTAGTGTTTTTTAGTTTAATTTTCTTTCGCCCACTAAGGTTGGGCTATTGTATTTTTTCTACAACAAGAATTCCAGATTTAAAGTTTAGCACTTCACCAATCATATGAGGAAAACATTTTATGCTCATTAATCATCTGCTGCGGATCGATTATTCCGTCTGATAATAGCACGTTTTCGCTTTTTTAGGCATCCTAGGCTGAGAAAATTTCAATGTATTATCGGAAATCTTCTTCGTCCGTATTTTTCATGAGAGATTTGCTTTTGTATAATTTATTCCAAACAAACTGTTGGCTCTATGGATCCTTTTCCTCCCTTTCCCATCAATATCAGCTCAGCAATCAACCGAAATGTTTCTTCACCTAATAAATATCGTAAGGAATCAAGTTTCAAAATTTGACTCCTTGCGATTTGTTCATGTAACTGACATTTTTTCAAGGCTAATCTGATGTGACCCCGTTACCGATTATATACAATTCGATGATTATCAATCAGTATTAATAAATAGTTTACCTTCCGCTTCTTCCCGTGACACATTATTAAACTTATCCATCACTTTAACTTCGAGAATCGCTCCTCCTGCGTAAGCTTTTTCTGGTGCTGTCCAGTAACCTACATAATGACCATCTGACATTTCCATCATTGGGAATTCGGTTGCTTGGGCAAAACTTGTGAAAGTGTTCGTTAATGGCATGTGCATTTGGAATGTAGCTCTTAATCCTGGTTCACTATCAAATTCAAATTTGATTGATTCCCCTGTTTTAAGATATATATCCTCGTTTGGAGTCAAGTTTTCAATAACAGGAGCATTGTAATTCACTTGAACAGTGACTGATTCTTCTATTTTATCGCCATCATGATACATCGCTGATACGTTAATTTCATTTTCACCATTATCAAGCATCACTCGTTTAGAGTATTCTCCTTCTTCCGACACATCTGCCTTTTGTCCATTCACTTCAACATAATCAAGATTATCAGGGGTAACGGTTCCTTCAACGGTGACTGTTTCATCATTAATCTTATCGCCATCTTTAGGATTATCGATGGTTAGTTCTGACTTATCATTGTCATTATCCAATATCACAGTAACAGGTTCCGATTTACTTGCTGTCTCACCATCAACCTTTGATACTGCTGTTAATTCATTTTCACCTTCTGTAAGCTCAATCTCCGTCAGGAATCGGCCATCGTCATCCACTTCTGTTTCACCACTAGTTTTTCTATTATTCATAAGTGTAATTTCTGTCGTTGGTGAGGCAGTCCCTTCAACTGTTATGGTGGATTCATTTAAAGTTTCTCCTTCTTTTGGTGACGTAATGACAGGTGACTCTATCTCATAGCTCACTTTCGACCGAATCATATAATTTCCATCATCTTCAAACGCAGGATAGAACTTACCATCCAAATATTGGTAACTTCGATGTGTGTAGGGATTACCATCATCTGTACCTAGCCCAGGAGCCACTGGATAGTCCATCATTTGCACATAGACCATATAAAAGTCTCCATCAACTTCAATTTGATGCTCGGTTAAATCAACAGTGGTCCACTCATCAAATTTAGCATCAGCTGAAATAGGGCCAGCAAGTTTTTTTCCTGGTAGACCATCTGCTCCAGAGGCATCCCAAACTTCCACAGCAAAATCCGTTCCACTTGTATCGGAAAAACCTTTATCTATAAAATGAAACAACCCTTTCGTTACTACAGCAGAATCCCTGTCATCCGGTAACGACATTTTAACCGCCCAGCCGGCTCCACCAGCAAAGTACATACTCCCATTTGTCATAGTTCCATTATCATAACTTATCTCTTCCCCGGGATATGTAAAGAAGGGATCTAGCGTAATGTTGATTTCCTGATCATCTTCGAAAGTTACTTCAACTTCTTTTGTATGATAGCCACTGCCTGATACCTTCAATGTATAAGTACCATCATAAGCAGTCATTTTGAAGTTCCCTTTTTCGTCTGTTTCTACAGGTTTAATATTTGCATCTTCAACAAGACTTAATGAGATATTGTCAACAACTTCACCCGATATTTCATTTGTAACTGTTCCACTTAACGTGCTTTTAGACATTTCTTCTAATGTAAAGTCAATCTGAGTAACCTCATCTTCTGTAACAGTGACCAATTGTTCCTCCGATTGATAACCATAAGCTTCAGCTTCTGCTGTATACTCTCCAGCTTCGTGGGATAATTTAAATGATCCATCTTCAGGGTCTGTCTTAACAGATCGCCCATCATCAACGATGTTAACTTGTCCACTAACCGGGGCCTCATCCCCTTTACGAACCACTTTCCCTTCGACAGTTCCAAGGCCATCTGTCATAGATAAAAATGCATGATGCGCATCAACAAGTCCGTGACCATATCCATTATTCGGTGACTCGGTATAGTCATCATCCGTTAAAGGCGTTGCTGTTTCTATTAAAATATCTTCAGCTTCTTCAATAGATAGATTCGCATTGACTTGTTGTAACAATGCTACTGTCGCTGAAACAGCTGGACTCGCCATCGACGTTCCATTCCACCCATCCTCATAGTTATCACCTGGGACAGAAGAATATATGTTTACACCAGGAGCTGAAATATCCGGTTTAATTTCATCATATGGTGATGGTCCTAGTAGTGAAAACTCTCCAATCAAGTTATCCTTATCTGTTGCACCAATTGCAAATGATTCCGGATAGTTCGCTGGATTAGCAATTGAGCCAGGACCTCCTGGATTATACATATCCACATTTCCCGCTGCAAATGCAGGAAAAATACCAGCATGACGCCACTCTTTTACAACATCCCGATACCATTCATCAAGTCCCGGTCCACCACTCCATGAATTGTTTACAATATCTGGAGCAAGATCAACCCGTGAATTCCCTTCTTTATCTGTCGGAGCTAAAATCCATTCTGCAGCTGCTAATATATCTGCATCGCTCCCACCGTCATCTGAAAATGCTTTAACAGCAATCCATTTTGCACCTGGAGCTACCCCGATTTGATTTGAACCATCAGGCTCATTACCGACCATTGTTCCCGTGACATGTGTACCATGACCTACATCATCATATGGCTCCGTCTTTTCAGTGGCAGAGTCAAACCAGCTAAATTCATGATCAACTTCCCCTGTTTCAGCATCATAGCCACGATAGTTTTCTTTTAATGCTGGATGATCCCATTGCACACCACTATCAATACTAGCAACAACGATACCGGAGCCGTCAAACCCTTTCTCCCACACTTCCGGTGCATAAATTTGGTCAACATTCCATGCTGTATTTTCTTCAGTTGAATGCGACTTCAGTGTTTCGGCTACTGCTACATCCGAGCCAATATTCAATTGCCTTGTCTCATTGGGTAAAACTTTCTCAACTTCTGGAAATGAAGCAATCTTTTCCGCAACCTCTTTTGTAGCTGTCACCGCCATTCCATTTACGATAAAATACGAATGTAATATTTCTGCATGACCAGCCGCCTCTTCATTTTCAATAAACTCGCGCACATTTTGTTGAGCATCCAAGGATGTCGCTTTTAATTCAGATATAACTGCGGAACGCTGTAAATGCTCAGCCTTTTGAGCAGTCAAACGGGCTGATTCAGCATTTTCTTTCGCTTTTTCAACCACTTTTTCCGTTTCCGCTTGTTCCTTAAATTTAACCAAAAAAGTAACTTTATCTACTTCTGAGTATTCATCCAGCAAACGATTGCTCAATTTCACATTTGTAGTTGCTTCTGTATCATTAAATGCTCGATAAACTGGATTATCATCGGTTTGAGCCACCACCACCCCTGATCCTAATGTTGAAAACAACATAACGAATGAAGCGATGATACTGAACAATCGGACATGATATCTTTGTCTATTCATGTTTTCTCCTCCTAAAAAATTTAACTTTCCTTACACCAAGAACATTTTTACGCGACTAACCCCCCCAAAGCAAAACTAAAATGAAAGTAAACTCTAAAATATTATAACATTCTATAAATTCATTTTATTATAACTGCTTCTAACCAAAAAAACATTAATTTCTATCGAATTTTGTCGAAATGAACCTAATTGACTGTTTTTTAAGCCTTGTTCTTTAAGCACAAAGCAATATCACTAAGTGTAAAGTCCTGCAAATTGGATGTATCAATTTCAACCGCATTAAAAACCCTGTAAGAAAAATAAAAGAGCAAACTGATGTGGAGTCAAAAAACAACATGGCTCACATCATCAAAGTAAAGTGTGAACCATGTTGTTTTGGATACCTTATTATTCTTAGTTAATCTTACATCGTTCTCATAACCATTAAGATGTGCATTGAACTATCATCATAACATCAGTTAATTCATGGTTAAAATCAATGATTCGTTTTTTTCCATTGACTTCCACCCCATCAAGATCCTAGTGAAAGTGTTCTCGGATTTCCTAGATTGATACCAGCAACCTCCATGACCGCACAGTCAAGCTCATTAATTTGTGAGACGCTCCAAATATAAAAATGAACCTCGCCCTTTCATGGGTGAGGTTTATTTTGAGTTTAATATGATTAACAAAAGGAATAACTCTTACTTTCTATCAAAAGAATGCTACGTGTTTTTAATTATTATAAATTTTATTTACGTCTGTTATTTCCAAGGTGAAGCTGTTTCTTGAACGGCTTCACGAACATTTTCCAAATTGCTGACGCCTGTCGTCTCTAGCCAATTGACATAAGCCTCTTGACCTTCTTCAGCAAATGGGCGCACACCGTCTTTCCAAATGGCCCGTCCACACAGACAGCCATTAAACTTAGACCCTGCCTCTTTAGCGAAGTGAAGCGTATCGATAAATTGCTCGTTCGTCACACCACCACTTAAATAAATAAATGGCAAACGACTTTTTTCTGAACATTGACGATA
>NZ_JAHLPW010000018.1 GCF_018918075.1 Virgibacillus sp. MSJ-26 | reverse complement strand
ATTCGTGATCCCTGAGGCTTCGGTCGGGCTTTCTTTCACTTCTCACTATACCTTATAAAAAGAAAATAGTGGGTAATGTCATCCGTCGATGACATTACCCACTAATCTTAGTATGTTTTATATGTCCAAAACACGAGCCTCTTTTTAAAAGGTTTATTCAAATTCTTTCTTAAATTCAATTACTTAGGATAAACTAGAGATACAAAGAGAGAGTATGGAAGAGAGGGATGATTGTGAAAGAAATATATAGTGATGTGCTCCAATTCCGTGGTAATCATTATGAGTTTGGAAGGAAGCAAGGTTTATTGCTTAAAGATTCATTTATCTTGACTAATAGAAAAAAACAATGGAAAGTAAGACGTCCACGTTTTACAATAGATGTAGAAGATACAAAAGAAGTTTTTACGCGCTTTGCACCGCAAATATGGGATGAATTTCTTGGAATACAAGATGCTTTAGAATGGGAAATGATTAACGTGCTGCAGGAATTTGGTGGCTATCGTCTTGAATATAAAAAAAGCGGATGTTCTATTTATACAGGGTCTGACTATATGATTCGTAATTATGATTATCACCCGAAAACGTATGAAGGACGATACACGATTTTTCAACCGACAGATCAAGGGTATGCAGTGTCAGGGCCGTCCCAAAGAATTACCGGACGTATGGATGGTATGAACGAGAAAGGTCTCGCCATGGGTTATAACTTTATGCATAGACGTAAACCTGGTGATGGATTTATTTGTAATATGATTGGGCGAATTATTTTGGAAACATGCGCTACCGTAGAGGATGCAATTAATCTATTGAAAGAAATACCACACCGGCATTCATTCAGTTACACGATTTTAGATCAGAATGAAAAAACCTATATTGTAGAGGCGTCTCCACGTAAAGTAAAAGTAAGAAATTCTAATATGTGTACTAATCATTTTGAATTATTATTAGATGAAAACCGTTACCATCTTGACGATTCCAAGCAACGTATGGAAGCGATGAAAACTCAGGAAAAGACGGTCACGGATGCCTATCAAGCATTTAGAATGCTTAATGATCCCGAGAATAACGTGTTCTCAAAACAATATAAAAACTGGTCAGGGACCATTCATACTGCTGCGTATTTTCCAAAAGATAAAAAAGCGTGGTTTGCTTTAGGAGGGAATCGGGAGCCTTATATTATTGATTTTGAAAGTTGGCTTCAAGGTGCAGATATAAGCACCAAACGGATATTAGGTGAAGTGGATACTGATTTGCCGTTCATTCATATGGAAGAAAATGTTCGCTGAAGTAATAAAAGATGTTTAAAAACTGCTAAATTAGGAAAGGTAAAAAGGATGAATCTTTTAATTTTAAATAGGATAGTATATATTAATTAGACAAGCTGAATATCAATTAATTATTGTTATTCTTATTCCAACTCTTCCTGTCAAGTTGGAAAATTAACGAAAGATTATGGAGGTTGCTCTCATGAAGTTATTCCAGGTCAGAAAAGGGCAGTTTGTTTTTTATAAAAATGAACTTCACAAAGTATATTCAGTCAAGCCGATGTTTAGAAACTCAGTCCATTTATATCGCTTAAAAGATATGAAACAAATACTTACTCAGGCTAGTGAAATATCCCTGTATAAACCCCAAAACAATGATACATTTATTTTTTACGGCAAAAGATATACAATTGATCAATCGAAAGTTCCGGAATCCGGTGACTATATATTAATAATCAAGCCAGCTCCAGACTTTTTAGATCATTACTCATTAAATGAAATTGAAAAAGTTCATTTCGTGGAAAATGGTAATGTGGTTACTACTCGAGATAATGGTGTTAAACATCATGAGTATGTTGTCATGGTGCCTGGTCGTAGCGAAGCAAGTCAAGAGATCGCTTATTATGATAAAGACTTGGTTCCTGAAGAACAACGTCTTGAGGATGAATCAATTTCATATCTCGCTGAGAATGATGATTCATTAAAACCACATATCGGGGATATTTATATTGATGTACAAAATAACATAAAATCAATGGTTGTGGCTATGACCGAAGATGAAGTTGTTTTTGGACATGGCGTTCGTGTCCACGTGGCTGAATTACTTGATGAAAACAATTTTGCTCTCGTTTATCAAGTTGGTGAAGAAATATAAAAGTTGATAATAAAATTTTCGTAAGTATAAATCTGAACAAGCTCGAATTTTGTTGTGAAAAACTCGAGTTATTGTTCGGATTTTTTAATTGCTAAGAAAACCATAACATTAAAACACCTGTGGATAGCTCTATATTGAAATTGGCCACGTCCAGCTTCAGCACCCAGCAACTATCAAGCATTGAATACCTTCCTACGATAAGTCGAGCTCGAATCACTCCGCTCTTCGGTTCTCCTTTATCTCGTTAGGTCTTCTCCAGCTTGTACGTTCCTAACCGGCCGCCTCGCGCTTTTGTTCTTCACTTTTACATGAATAAAAAGAATTTATCTAAATACTATAGAATTATGGGTGGTTTAACTGTTACTTTTAATAGGTGTTTATGTATTTAAAAAATATATTTTATTTTAAACTATTGAAAATATTTGAAAGCTATTTTATACTTATGTCACAGATATGAAATAGCATTTCACAGAATGAAATAGGAGGGCGTGGATGAGGAAAGTCTCAGATAAAGTGAAAAACTTACCGCCGTATTTATTCGCGA
This sequence comes from Virgibacillus sp. MSJ-26, assembly GCF_018918075.1. GTDB lineage: Bacteria > Bacillota > Bacilli > Bacillales > Amphibacillaceae > MSJ-26. The sequence continues at coordinate 64,296 of NZ_JAHLPW010000018.1, read as the reverse complement.
AATTAAATGAGCGGAAAAAGGAACTGACTGAGCAAGGTGTGGATGTTATTGATTTGGGTATTGGCGCACCTGATTTACCTACACCGGATTTTGTGATTAATGAACTGATTCGGACAGTACAAAAACCAGAAAATCATCGTTATCCCGCTTATGATGGAAATGCCGATTATAAAGAAGCGGTAGCTCACTTTTATAAACAACATTACAATGTGGACTTAAATCCTGAAACAGAAATTCTTGCTTTAATTGGATCAAAAGAAGGTATTGCACATTTAATGCAGGCTATGCTTAATCCTGGTGACCGTGTTCTACTTCCTAATCCTGGTTATCCAGTTTATCAAACTGCCGTACAAATGGCAGGAGCTGAAGTAGAGAAATTTTCACTCACAGAAGATTACCATTTTACCCCTCAGTTCGATCAGATGAATGCTATCACGGACGAGGTAAAATTAATGCTTCTGAATTATCCTGGTAATCCTACATCTGCCACTGTTAATTTAAATACCTTTTTGAAAGCGGTTACTTTTGCGAAAAAACATAATTTAATAATTGCTCATGATGCAGCTTATGATTTAGTGACATTTGATAATTACAAATCACCAAGTATTTTACAAGCGCCAAATGCAAAAGATTATGCGATTGAATTTGGATCTTTATCAAAAAGTTTTAATATGACAGGATGGCGCATAGGATACGTTGTCGGAAATGAAAAAGTGATCAACTCTCTCGCAACATTAAAAAGTAACATTGACACAGGTCAATTTACACCTATTCAAAAAGCAGCAATTAAGGCATTAACAAGTGATTTATCGTCCGTGAAGAAAAATAATGACATTCTTCAAGATAGGATGGAAACGATGCACCAAGGATTAATGGATATGGGCATAAAATCAGGAAAGCCACGCGGAAGTATTTTCATATGGGCAAAGGTACCGAAAGGTTTAACGTCGTCGGAATTTGCTGAAAGGTTACTTGATGAGGCAGGCATCATTGTTACGCCAGGAAATGCTTTCGGAAGTGCTGGTGAAGGATATTTCAGAGTAGCTATTACTGTAGCGAAAGAGCGTATTGAAGAAGTGATTACACGCATGAAAAAGTTGGATTTTCAGGAGGTATATATAAAAGAATGACAGTTAAATTGAACAGTCCAGCAGTAAAGACGATGACTGGAGCTCAGGCAATCGTTGAATGTATGAAGAAAGAAGCGATTGACAAAGTGTTCTGTGTTCCTGGTGAGAGTTATTTACCAGTGTTAGATGCCCTTCATGATGAGGCAGCTATAGACGTGATTACAACAAGGCATGAAGGTGGCGCAGCATTTATGGCAGAAGGCTATGCCAAGGCGTCCTTGAAACCAGGGGTAGTTTTAGCAACCCGGGGAGTCGGTGCAACAAACCTATCCATAGGTGTACATACAGCCTATCAAGATTCCACCCCAATGGTTGTTTTCTTAGGGCAAGTTCATAGTAAATTTAGAGGGAGAGAAGGCTTTCAAGAGGTGGACCTCGAACACTATTTTCAATCGATTGCCAAATGGTCTGTTGAGGTTCGTGATGTAGACCGAATGCCAGAGATTGTACAACGTGCTTTTCGGACAGCAAAATCGGGGCGCCCTGGACCTGTTATTGTATCGCTACCTGAAGATGTATTACCAGTCGAAGCGGAGATGCACTTTGGAGCTGTCACTCCTCCACCTAAACCGGTTCCGTCTAAACTAGAGATTAATCAAGTGAGAGACCTATTAGAGAGTGCTAATCGTCCGTTGGTAATTGCGGGGGGAGGTATTAAGTCTGCACAAGCTGAAGAAGCATTGGTAAACTTTGCTGAAAAATATCAATTACCAGTTATTGCGGCTTTTAGGAGACAAGATATTTTTCCAAATAATCACGAACTATATGCAGGTCATCTTGGACTTGGAACACATAAAAACATACTAGAGACGGTCGAGGAATCCGATGTAATTTTGGCATTAGCAACAAGACTTTCCGAAGTCACAACCCAGGATTATTCAATTATTACCGATGATAAAAAACTCATTCACTTGGATATTGATTATGACACCATTGGAAAAGTTTACGCGCCTGACATTGGGCTGATTGCTGATGCAAAAGAGGGTATTCAAGCCTTAACAAAGATTGAAGTCGATTCAGAGGCTTGGCAAAAGTGGGCCTTGTCAAGGCATGAGGCGTACCTTCAAGCAAGTAAACTAGAAGTGAGCGACGATGACGTCATCAATAAAAAAATTATCGCTACCATGCTTGAAGAATTACCTGAAGACGCTTTGCTTACGAACGATGCAGGGAATTTTGCTGGGTGGCTCCATTCCTTTTACTCATTTAACAAAAAACATACATATGTTGGGCCAACATCTGGTGCGATGGGATATGGAATGCCGGCAGCGCTTGGAGCACAACTTGCTTTTCCTGATAAAACAGTAGTCGCTCTTGCAGGTGACGGTGGATTTATGATGACTGTCCAGGAAATGGAGACAGCAGTACGTCATCATATACCTATTATTGTACTTGTTTTTAATAACAATATGTATGGTACGATCCGAATGCATCAAGAAATGCATTATCCAGAAAAGGTAATGGCTACAGATTTAGGTCATGTCAATTTTGCAGAACTAGCACAGAGTGTTGGTGCTCAAGGAATACAAGTGAAAACAAGTGAAGAGTTTGATACAGCTTTTGAAGAAGCTCTTAATAAAAATGAGCCAACAGTCATAGAAATCATCACAGGGAAAGAAGAAATCTCAGTATCATCAACAATTGATCAAATCAGAAACAAACATTGATAGATTAAAAGCTAGATTATTATTTAAATACTTTTAGGAGGTATAAATCATGGCAGAAGCTTTAATGGATGTAAAAAAACTATCAAACTATATCGGTGGAAAGTGGGTTGAATATCAAGGAGAAGTAACACAAGTCAAAAACCCTGCAAATGGTGAAGTTATAACTGAAGTTCCGTTATCCAGTGCTGAAACAGTCAATGAAGCAGTAGAAACAGCGAAAAGAGCACAGAAAGAGTGGGCATTAACACCAGCTCCTCAACGAGCTGAAGTTCTTTATGAAGTTGGTAATTTAATGAAAGAAAGAAAAGAGAGATTATCTCAACTACTCACTTTAGAAAATGGAAAGGTCATTGAAGAAGCACGTGGTGAAGTCCAAGAAGGCATTGACATGGCCTTTTATATGGCAGGTGAAGGACGCAGATTATTTGGCCAAACAACACCAGCTGAACTTAACAATAAATTTGCAATGAGTGTGCGTGCACCAATTGGAGTTGTCGGTATTATAACACCGTGGAATTTCCCGATTGCAATTGCAACGTGGAAATCATTTCCGGCAATTGTCGCAGGTAACGCGGTCGTGTGGAAACCAGCTACAGAAACGCCAATTATGGCTTATGAATTAGCAAAAATTTTCGAAGAGGCAGGACTACCTAAGGGTGTGATTAACGTTGTCTTTGGTTCAGGGTCAACAGTCGGTGATGCGATGGTGCATCATGACGATTTACGTGTTATTTCTTTCACTGGTTCTAATGATACTGGTCGTAATATTGCAGCAGAATGTGGTCGCCAACTGAAAAAAGTATCACTTGAAATGGGTGGGAAAAATGCTGTCATCGTCATGGATGATGCAGATCTTGATTTAGCTGTTGAAGGTATAATCTGGAGTGCATTCGGTACAAGTGGCCAGCGTTGTACAGCATGTAGTCGTGTAATTGTCCATGAGGATGTGAAAGAGACATTAGAAGAACGTCTGCTGGTTGAAATGGAAAAACTTACTATTGGTGATGGATTAGATGAGTCAAATAAAGTTGGCCCGATTATCAACGAAGCCGGTATGGAAAAAATCAAGAAATACATTGAAATCGGGAAAGAAGAAGGAGCTAAGTTGCTCGCGGGTGGAAAGGAATTGACTGACGCTGGGTTAGGGAATGGCTATTACTTTGCACCCACACTATTCACTGATGCTACGTCAGATATGCGTATTGCTCAGGAAGAAATTTTTGGTCCAGTTGTGTCACTTATTCCAGTGGAAAACTTTGAAGAAGCCATTGAAGTGAATAATGGTGTCACTTATGGTCTTTCAAGTTCGATTTTCACTAGAGATGTTCAGCGTGTATTTCAAGCGCAACGTGATTTAGATACAGGTATTGTTTATGTTAATGCGGGTACAACAGGCGCTGAAATCCATCTCCCATTCGGTGGAACGAAAGGTACTGGAAATGGACACCGTGATTCAGGAGTGCAAGCCCTTGATGTCTTTACTGAATGGAAAGCAGTTTATGTGGATTATAGTGGTAAATTGCAGCGAGCACAAATAGACGTAGAGTAATCGAAAAAACTTAAGCAGAAAATAGACTAAACTATAACGAAATGAATTAGGAGGCGAGCGGATGAAAATAGGTGTATTAGGATCTGGATTAATGGGGAAGGAAGCGGCACGAGATTTAGTTGCTAGTGAAGGTGTGACGAAGGTAGGGCTAGCCGATATTAATTTTGAAAGAGCAAGTGAAATTCGAGATCAATTGAATTCCCCAAAACTCACGGCATACCAAGTGAACGCTGCAGATGAAGAAGAACTAGCCGATTATATGAGAGAATTTGATGTGATTATTAATGCATTGTTTTATTCTTTCAATGAAATTGTCGCAAAAACAGCTATTAAAGTTGGCGTAAATTCAATTGACTTGGGTGGTCATATTGGGCATGTCACGGATAAAGTATTAGACATGAAGGATGATGCCGAAAAAGCTGGCGTGACGTTAATTCCAGACCTTGGAGTTGCCCCTGGGATGATTAATATATTATCAGGCCATGGTGCTGGTAAGCTTGATCAAGCCAAATCAATCAGATTATTTGTAGGAGGTATACCAGTCAGGCCTGAAGCACCACTGGAATATAACCATGTGTTTTCTATGGAGGGATTGTTTGATCACTACACAGACCGAGCACTTATTATTCGTAATGGGAATAAACAAGAGGTACCAGCGCTGTCTGAAGTAGAACAGGTTCACTTTGAGAAATTTGGTCCACTTGAAGCTTTTCATACATCTGGTGGGACATCAACCTTATCCCATTCCTATCCTAATTTAGAGACCTTGGAGTACAAAACAATTCGTTATCCAGGTCATGCTGAGAAGTTTAAGTTACTAGTTGATTTAAATTTAACAAGGGAAGATTACAGTGTTGATGTCAATGGTCAAAAAATAAATCCACGCGAAGTTTTTTTAAAAGTCCTTGACCCGATTGTCGAGCTTGGTGAGAAAGATGATGCTGTGCTGCTCCGTGTCGTTGTTTCAGGAGTTAAAGATGGCGAGCCTACGTCTTTTGAGTATGAAATGACGACTTTTAAAGACCGGGAAAATCAAGTTACAGCCATGGCACGAGCTACTGCTAACACGATTTCAACAGTCGCTCAAATGATTGCAAATGGTACTATTTCGAAAAAAGGTGTTTACCCACCAGAACAAATTGTACCAGGCGATGTTTATATCGAGGAAATGGGTAAACGAGATGTCTATATTTCTGAAATTGAAAAGAAAAAAATAAATCAAGTGGGAGTTTGAAATTTTAACAGCGGTAATATAACTCAGTCATTATCCCTCTGCAGAGCTTGTAGAGGGATAATCTATTAAAATCGCAACTACTTTCTGTATATATTTTTAAGGTTATTATCATAGTTATTATATGTGCAGTAACTATGCATAGGATTTTTTGCCGTCTCTGATGATGGATAAGTGCTAGACCAACGCTACGGAAATAAACACTACGCTTTTCGCGGGCGCTGCTGAGCCTCCTCGAGCTATCGCTCTTGCGGGGTCTCATCTAGGCTTTTGGGACTGTGCTAAATGCTCGTCCCACCGAAAACCATTTCTCCCGCTGGAGTCTCCGTGTTTTTTCCTCCGCTAATTTCAGCGTAATATCATTGTACAGAAAAAATCTATAATAGATCAAACAACATTAAATAACTTTAATAGTTTGGGTGAGCGCAGGGCGGTGACTAAAGAAGAATGAACTGTAATTCTTCCCAGTCCGCGGAAAGCATCCGCCCGGAGCGATCCCAGACGGTCGTGACCCACTTGCTTTGAAAGCAGCCCTTTAATTAATGCACAGTTTATGTAAACAGTTGTTTAGTTTTTCTACTATCAAGAAAGTGAAAGTAATATCATTATCAATAAGGGGTAATAGAAGTGAATCAAAGTGTGATTAGAGCCCTTTCATTATTGAATTTATTTACAGAAGAAACGCCTGAGCTGACATTGAAAGAACTAGCGAGTAAAGCCAGTCTACCTAAACCAACGGCATACCGATTATTAACGACGCTTGAAAGGCTGGATTATCTGTATAAAAGTAAAGAAAATGAACATGACAGCCGTTATCGCTTAGGTTTAAAGTTGCTTGAGTTGGGGGAGCTAGTGTCAGGTCAGTTAGAAGTCAGGGGGATAGCCCTTCCTTTTATGAAACAACTTGGTCGAGAAATTAATGAAGTGATCCATCTTGTCATCGTCTACCAAAATCGAGCGACATACATTGAAAAGGTAGATAGCACAAGACCACTTAGATTAAATACTCGGGTAGGAAAAAGTACGCCGTTATATATCGGCTCAGGACCGAAACTACTTCTTGCCCATATGCCGACAGGAAGACAAAAGGAAATCATTGAAAGTGAACCACTTAAACCATACAAAAACAATCAACAACTAAAACCCGACGAACTATGGAAGGAACTATCAATTATCAGAACAAAGGGATACGCTTATAGTGTTGGAGAGCAGGATTTAGATACAACTGGTATTTCTTATCCTATCTATGATTTTCGAAATGAAGTGAGTGCCTCTTTAACAGTCAGCGGATTGTCACGTTACTTTGAAGGAGAGCATTTATCACATATTAAAGAGCAAACAAAACAGACAGCCCTTAAAGTCTCAGAGAAACTGGGGTATCAATTAGTAGAAGAACAACAAAGATAAAGGGAGAGATGGCATGAATACGGTATTTATTGCTGGCTATGCAAGACTACCAGCGGGAATGGCAGCAAAAAGTGTATATGACACCTTAACCATCACAGCAGAAATTGATAAACATTACGGTGTGATTGTTGCAGCCAATTGTACGTTAGCGACCGAACATGGACGTAATTATGTTCAAAATTTACTAAGGGGGTATAGTTTACAAGATGGCATAACTACACCAGTTGCAGATGTGAATAAGCATTATCTAGGTAAAGCTGGTAACGCCATAGCCTCTGCTTTAAAAGACCTGCATAAACAATATGAGAACTATGTGAAAGAAAAAAGCGCCTCATCTGAATAACTGAAGATATGTTCAGGAATATAGAAAATACAGTAGGGCGTGACAATCTATATCCCAAGGAATTTTCAAGATATTCTTTTACAAACATCAATTTAAATTCATAACTATATTTAGCCATATAAAAACACCCCAAAAGTCAGATTCTCACTCTAACTTTTGGGGTGCGGCACCCGTTCCCCTCTTTTTTTGTACCCTAATCGATTCCAATCGAGATAAACTTCTGCTCTAGAAATTCTGCCATGCCGTGATGGCCACCTTCTTTCCCGTTACCAGATTGTTTAATCCCGCCAAACGGTGCTTCGGGAGCACCTGGGAAGACATCATTCACGCCAACAATACCATAGTTTAGACGCTCAGAAACTCGCAAACTACGACTTGTGTTCTCTGTGAAAATATAGGCGGCTAAGCCATAGTCCGTATCATTTGCCTTAGCGATAACTTTATCTTCATCGTTAAATGGTTGGATAGGAAATAGCGGGCCAAAAGTTTCTTGGTTCATCACAATCATGTCGTCGGTAACATTTGAAATGACGGTTGGTGGATGGAAGTAGCCTTCTAGCTTAAGAGAAGCAACGGATTTATCTCCACTATATTCAAGTTTCGCACCTTTATTAAGTGCATCTTTTAAATGATTTTTCACTTTAACAACGGCTTGTTCATTAATCAGTGGACCAAGCTCTATGTCGTCATCTAAACCTGAACCTACTCTCATATTTTGAACTTCTTCTTTTAATCGGTTCGTAAATTCATCGGCAATCGATTCGTGAACATATAGTCGATTAGCGCAAATACAAGTTTGTCCATTGTTTCTGAATTTGCTTGCGAGTGACATGCTAACTGCTTTATCTAAATCTGCATCTTCAAAAACAATGATAGGTGCATGACCTCCTAATTCAAGAGAGACTTTCTTAACATGATTAGATGCTTCACGCATGAGATATTTACCGACATTCGTTGATCCCGTAAACGTTATCATGCGCACTTTTTCGTGTGTTAGTAATTCTTTTCCGATTGCTTCCGCATCTCCGGTTACAAGGTTGACAACCCCTTTGGGAAACCCAGCTGCTTCGAAAATTTTAAAGATTTCAATCGCCGATAATGGTGTTTCCGGTGAAGGTTTTAAAACTGCGGTACATCCGGCGGCTAGGGCTGGTGCTAATTTTCTAGTAATCATCGAACTTGGAAAATTCCATGGAGTAATGGCACCCACAACGCCAACAGGTTTCGGTAAGACAAGCATCCGTTTTGACTTTACTGAAGAAGGTATCCATTCACCATATCCCCGACTTGCTTCTTCTGCATACCAAAGTAAAAAATGTGCTGCTCCTTTTACTTCACCGACCGCTTCCTTTAATGGTTTTCCCTGTTCCATTGTCAAAATTTTTCCGAGTCGCTCGGCATCATCTAACATTAGCTCAGAAGCTCTATATAAAAACTTTGATCGCTCACGACCAGTTAATTCACTCCACTCCAAAAAAGCAGTGTCAGCCGCTTCAATGGCTTCTTTCGTTTCCTGTGATCCACCATACGAAACGTCGGTGACAGGTTCAAGTGTTGCCGGATTATAAATTGTTTCGACTTTAGTCGGATCGATTTTTTGCCATTCGCCGTTAATAAAGATACTTTCTGTTTGTTTTTCTATCATTCTATAACCTCCTTGAAATGATTCACTAAAACAAGTCTATCGCACGAGTAGTCTAGTAAACAACTACTGTGCGATAGAAAATAGTTATAAAGGTGTTTATTTCACTAACTCTTTATCATCCCATGCAGGGAGCATATTATTAAGTGGCTTATCTTTGCGATAACCAAGGGTGTATTCAGCCTGCATAACCGTGTGGATTTCACGCGTTCCTTCGTAAATAACTGGAGCTTTTGAGTTTCTGAGATAACGCTCAACAGGATATTCATTAGAATAACCATATGCCCCATGGATTTGTACAGCATCATCGGCTGCTTTATTAGCGAAATCACAGGCTTGCCATTTTGCGAGGGAAGTTTCTCTTGTATTGCGTTTACCTTGGTTTTTCAATTCACCAGCACGGTAAACAAGAAGACGACTCATTTGGAAGCCAGCTTCCATATTGGCTATCATCTGCTGAACGAGTTGATGTTTTCCGATTGGTTTGCCAAAAGTCTCACGCTCATGACAGTAATCAACACTTGCTTCAATACAGGCCATGATTTGCCCAACAGCTCCTGCGGCAACAGTGAAACGGCCATTGTCAAGTGAGGCCATTGCAATTTTAAAACCTTCACCTTCTTTACCAAGTAGATTTTCTTTAGGCACTTTTACATCTTCAAAAAATAGCTCGCCTGTGTTACCCGCACGAATGCCGAGCTTACCTTTTGTTGCTTTAGATGAAAAGCCATTCCATTCTCTTTCCACGATAAAGGCTGAAATTCCGTGGTGTTTCTTGGATTTGTCTGTATAGGCAAAAACTAAGAAATGATCGGCCGTATCACAAAGTGAAATCCAAGTTTTTTGCCCATTCAAAATATAATGGTCGCCATCTTTTACAGCTGTTGTTTGTAGGGCAACGACGTCTGATCCTGCTCCAGGTTCAGTCAATCCAAATGCCCCAACTTTTTCTCCCTTAGCTTGTGGGATGAGGTATTTTTGTTTTTGATCTTCAGATCCCCACTGAAGAAGGGACATACTGTTCAAACCAGTATGGACTGAAACAGCAGTACGAAAGGCAGTGTCTCCACGTTCAAGTTCTTCACATACAATAGCAAGCGCATTGTAATCCATACCACTTCCGCCATATTCTTCAGGGATACAGACTCCCATTAATCCTAAGTCGGCTAGTTTATCCATAATGGACGGATCAAAGGTTCCTTCCTGATCCCATTCTCCGATATTAGGCATAATTTCTTTATCAACAAAATCTCTCACTGTCTTACGTAGCATGGTTTGTTCTTCTGTAAATTCAAAATTCATCTCATCATCTCCTAAATGTTTTTTAAAATTTAAATAAATATTATTAGCGCGTACTTCCACTTTTATTTTTCAATTGGTCTAAAATGTCATCATTATGCTCACCGGCATTAGGCGGGTGCCTTGTAATTGAAACCGGCGTGCGAGAAAGTTTTAATGGGCTACCTATCATTTTTATTGATCCAGCAGTAGGATGGTCGTAATCGATAAACATCTCTCGCGCTTGTAGTTGTGGATCTTGGGCGACTTCGTCTAAAGTTTGAATCGGCCCGCATGGTATATTGTGTTGGTCACATTTCTCCTGCCAATAATCTGTTGGCTCAGTTAGAAAAGCATCTTGTAGTAAAGGGATTAACATATCTCGATTTTCAACGCGATTTGGATTCGTTTTAAAACGTTCATCCTCGCTATATTCCGGCTTATTAATAAGCTTGCAAAGCATCTTAAACTGATTGTCGTTGCCTACAGCAATAACCATCTCCCCGTCCATGGTTTTAAATGTTTGATAAGGAACAATGTTAGCGTGATGGTTACCGAGACGCTCAGGAATGTCGCCTGACATAAGATAATTGCTACCAATATTGACGAGCGCACTTACAGCTGAATCATATAAAGAAATATCTAACTTTTGTCCTTTACCAGATTGGGTTCTCTCAAGTAGTGCACCTTGAATTCCAATCGAGGCATAAAGCCCAGTTAAAATGTCAGTAATAGCGACGCCGTATTTCTGCGGGCCTGATTTTTCATCACCCGTGATGCTCATTAATCCACTCATAGCTTGGATGATGAAGTCATATCCAGGCATATCTTTGTTTGGCCCTGTTTCACCAAAGCCGGTGATAGAACAATAGACGAGTTGTGGGTTAATTTTAGATAATGTTTCATATTCTAAACCGAATTTTTCCATTGTCCCTGTTTTGAAATTATTAATAATCACGTCACTATTTTTGACCAATTCTTTAATAATCTCGACGCCTTCAGTTGATTTTAAATCGACGGTGATACTTTTTTTATTGCGATTGGCACAGAGGTAATAAGCGCTAACTTCGTTTTTAAATGGTGGTCCCCATTTGCGTGTGTCATCACTGCCACCTGGTGCTTCGACTTTAATCACTTCAGCTCCAAGATCCCCTAAAGTCATGGTACAAAAGGGGCCGGCAAGCACTCGAGATAAATCGAGAATACGAATATGTTTCAATGCACCTGACAATTCATTCACTCCTTTTTATTACAGGATAGCTGCTATATAAATCCTCTTCAAAATTCGCGGTAAAATTTAGGCACGAAGGTAGGCCATATAGCCAGTCATTACCCGTTTATTCAACCAATATTCTGTTGGGGCAAAATACAATTTCCTGCAAAATAAAGATTCAATTTATAGTCTATGCAGTAAGATATGAAACTAGTAAATATAAAAAGCCAGTTCAACTACAACACAGCAAAAAAGCGTGTTGAATTGAACTGGCTTATATCTGTTGATTAAGGCGTTTAAGCGCCCTTTGAACAGATTAGGCAGTATTTTAAATTATTGGTCTTACAATACTCATATTATTTCTAAAAAAGTCATGTGGTTTAAGTGCGGAAACACCTTAACATGATTCGTTAATATACAGTATAGTATATTCTGAAATATTTGTAAATGTTTTTATGAGAAAAGATTTAAGACGTCATTAGCAAAGAAGAAAGGGGGCTGGGACAAAACTAGGTATTGGTTATTAAATGACAAACATTTTTAAGTGAGCGTTATTAGCCTCGGAAAAATACTTCGCTGTGTCCCATCCTCTTTTAATTACTTCGCTGCTTTTTGTAATTTGGAAATCATTTTAATGGCTTTGCCTGTGCCGATTGCTACGGCTTCAAGTGGATTGGGTGCAATGTGGACGGGAACGTCGATTTCTGATGCAAGCCAGTCTTTCATTCCTTTTAATAATGCGCCTCCGCCTGTTAAAACAATACCGTGGTCGACAATATCACCACTTAATTCGGGTGGGCAAGTCTCTAAGGTCGCGCGGATTGCCTCTAAAATTCGTTCAAGTGACTCTTTAATTGCACTATAGATTTCTTGAGATGAAATAGTGATTGTTTTAGGCAAACCGGTCACCATATCTCGTCCGCGTATATCCATCTCTTGTTCTTCGTGATCTTCATAAGCGTAACCAATTTCCATTTTTACACTTTCAGCTGTCCGTTCACCAATCATAATATTGTATGTTTTACGGACATATTGAACGATTTCTTCATCTAATTTGTCTCCGCCAATGCGAACAGAATTGGATGAAACGACACCACCGAATGAAATAATCCCCACTTCTGCTGTGCCTCCACCGATATCAACAATGACATTAGCAATTGGTTCGTCAACTGGTAAATCACTACCGATGGCAGCAGCGACCGGCTCTTCAATAATATGAATGTTTTTAGCACCATAACTGGCAATCGCATTATGGATGGCCCGTCGTTCAACAGCAGTACTTCCTGTTGGGGTACAAACGATAACAGTCGGCTTTCTCACGGACAGTCCCATCTTTTTACTCACACGCTTCAATAGCTCTTTTAACATTTGAGCGGTGACATCATAGTCAGCAATAACTCCCTCTTTTAAAGGTCGGATAGGCACAATATTTCGTGGGGTTTTCCCAATCATTTCTTTAGCTTCAGCCCCGACGGCGACAACTTTTTTAGTATTAATGTCAATTGCCACGACACCTGGTTCATTTAAGACAATACCTTTAGATTTTGAATAGATTAATATATTTGCAGTACCTAGGTCAATTCCAATTTCTTCTGTAGAAAACATGTTTATCCTCCATTGTTGACAATTTTCCCTATCTATAGATGTTCTTTTATCTACCTTTTTATAAGGGGGTAGATAAACTAAAAATACATGAAAAATATGGTAAACGATATAATTACTTTTTCACACTATAAGAAACAATACTATTACCGTAAACCAATACTGGCACTGAATCAAGTGACGTTTTCATTACAAAACAGCTCTGCTTGTAACATAGCATTAGAGTTCGAAAGGGTGTCAATATCTTTTTTTTTACAACTGTTGGACTGATACGAAGAATTTTCCTATTAAACCATGAATTAGCTAACGAGATACATAGATAAAATAAGGTTTTATCCTGTGAGAATCTTTTAAATCTAATTTTATTTAACACTGGAAAAATGCTCCTATTATATTACAAAAAAGCCGTGATATAGTTATGTTGTACCAAAAAACAACACGAAGGAGTGTAAGGAAATGCTTAAGAAAATTGGAACAGCAAGTGTTCTATCAGCAGCAATATTATTTGGAGGGGTATTTACTAGCTCTGCAGCATCAGTAAGTGATCAATCTCCGAATCTATCATATAATAAAGTACATACTTACTATTTTCTAAATGGTAAGTGGCATGAGGAGACGGGAAGTCATTTAAGTGATCTCTTCAAAAACTGTTTTCCAGGTTTAGATATAAAATGGGATTTCAACAATGATAAAAATGAAAATGTTGAAAAACCTAATAATGATAAAGTAGAAGAATCACCACAGCAGCCTGAGACCGATACGCCAGAAGAGAAATCTGAAGAAGAGCAAACCCAAACACCTGTAGAGAATACTGATAAAGAAGAAGTTGAAAAGCCAGTTGAAAAACCAGAAGCACAGCAGCCAAATCAAGAAGAACCACAACAAGAGCAAGAACAGCCTAACCAAGAATCAACATCTCAACTTAGTCAATACGAACAAGAGGTTGTTGAATTAACTAATAATGAACGTGCTAAATATGGCTTAAGTCCATTGGAAATAGACACGGAACTAAGCCGTGTAGCAAAAGAAAAATCAAATGACATGGCTAAAAATGGTTATTTTGATCATAATAGTCCTGTATATGGTTCGCCATTTGACATGATGCAGAGTTACGGAATTTCTTATCGTACAGCTGGAGAAAATATCGCTAAAGGACAACGTACTCCGCAAGAAGTTGTTAACGCGTGGATGAACAGTGAAGGTCACCGTGCAAACATCCTAAACGGGGATTACACCCATATTGGAGTAGGGTTTGTAGAACAGGGTAATCACTGGACACAACAATTTATTGGAAAATAAAATAAGAGATTTTAACCGCTGAATGTGCTGCACATTCAGCGGTTTTTTATTAAATAGTAAACTTAACATCAATTAAATCACTTCTTTTTGATCAGTAACATTGGCCCCTCCCGCTTGGCAAGGCAAAGTCAGTACATTGCTAGCCCGGCGTTTTAACATTTGGTCATCATCATACAGGCAAGCTCACTTGATCATCTTCTATGGTTCAGTTGAACAATCTAATAAACAAGGTATAATTATATTGTTGGCAAAGGAGGTCATCAAGATGTTTTTTACTATCATGATATATACGTATGCCACATTACTCGTTTTAGGTAGTTTGTTTCCATTATATAAAGCTAAAAAGTTATCAAAAAATAACAGTGGGAGGCAAGTAGATGAGATTATATTTAAAACACCAAAGATGGTCTCGCAAAAAGTGTTGAATAAAATAGGATCAACCGTTGATGTAAAAGGAAATGAAAATTTACCGGATGGGGCTGCTCTATATGTGGCGAACCATCAAGGTTTATTTGATATCTTAGTATTACTCGGCCATTTAGATAAACCTGTTGGTTTCATTGCGAAAAAGGAAATTCAGCGTTTGCCGATTATCAATAAATGGATGGAACTTTTATCATGCGTATTTATGGATAGAAGTGACCGGCGCCAATCAGTTAAAGCCATTCAAAAAGGGATCAAGAGTTTACAAGATGGCCATTCGATAGTCGTTTTTCCGGAGGGGACCCGGAGTAAGACAGGTAAACTTAGCCCGTTTAAGTCTGGTAGTTTTCGCTTAGCAACACGTGCGAAAGTACCGATTGTTCCACTGGCAATTGATGGAACGAGTCTGATGCTCGAAGCGAATGATGGAAAGGTGAAACGAGCAGAAGTTTCAGTGACAATAGGAAAACCTGTTTATCCTGAAGAATATGAAAGTAAAACGAATGGTGAACTAGCGAACGACTTAAAAACATCAATTGAAACCATGTTAATTAAGCATGGAAAAGTAATAACACCTGAACCAATCATATACGAAGACTCACTTGAACAACAATAAAGTAAAACCATAAAAGACGTTTGAGACCCAATCAAACGTTTTTTTATCTAATAAATGAGTACTGTGTTTTCTTTTTGTTGCTACTTGCTTTTCTTTCGTATATATTTTGAGTAAATAAAGAAATTAAATTCACATCATTGACTTATAAATATAAGGATATTTTTAATATATATAAGTGACTGGGGGTTACGTGATGGTACAAGGTACGGCGAATTTTAATACGGAACAAAATAAAGAATGGCTTCAGGAATATGTCGATGACTGGGTTTCTTTTTACCGTAAGCATACGAGTGAAGGGGAAGTTGCTTCATACATACCTTTATTAAAAGAAGCTAATCCAGAGCATCTAGGTATTGCGATATTAGGTAAAAATGGAATGGAAATTAGATCGGGAGATGTGGATATTCCGTTTACTATTCAGAGTGTCTCAAAGGTGATAAGTTTCATCGTCGCATGTATGGATCGAGGAGTATCGTATGTACTTGACCGGGTTGATGTAGAACCAACTGGTGAAGCATTTAATTCAATTATGCATTTAGAAATGAAAAAGCTAGATAAACCATTAAATCCATTTATCAATGCAGGGGCTATTACAGTGACCTCCATGTTAAAAGGAAAAACACCAGACGAAAAATTTAAAACGATAATAGATATATTAGAAAAAATGCTCGGCTATCGTCCATCTATTAACACAGAAGTGTACGAATCCGAGCGGGATTCATCCATGCGTAATCGTGCTATCGGCTATTATTTACTTGAAACAGGTTCTTTGGAATCCGATATGAATATGACTTTAGAAACATATTTTAAACAATGTTCCATCGAAATAACGGTTGATGATTTAGCTCGTATCGGCCTGATTCTTGCTAATGATGGTATGGACCTTGATTCTTATGAAGAAATCATTCCAAGACAAATCGCACGGATTACGAAAGCGTTGATGCTCACTTGTGGGATGTATGACGCGTCAGGAAAGTTTGCAACCTACGTAGGAATCCCTGCTAAAAGTGGCGTGTCTGGTGGAATTATTGCTTTATCTCCAGCTAGAGTGAGAGAAGAGAATTTACCTTTTATCGATGGATGTGGTATCGGTGTGTATGGGCCCGCTCTTGATAAGCAAGGCAACAGCGTGGCAGGCATAAGGCTTTTACGACATATCGCTTCTCAGTGGGATTTAAGTATTTTTTAGTTGATACTGACCGATATTTCGGAACTAGAGGGAGGCTATAAATATGTGCGGTAGGTATACTTTACTTGCTGAAGAAGTTGAGATTTTAAGAGAATTTGGGCTTTCAAGTCCTATTAAAAACTATGAGGCAAGCTACAATATCGCTCCAGGACAAAATGTACTAGCCATTATCCATGATGGTGAAGAAAAAAGAGCTGGGTATTTAAAATGGGGTCTCGTTCCCTCGTGGGCTAAAGATCCGAGAATAGGCTATAAAATGATCAACGCGAGAAGCGAAACAGCAGATCAAAAACCCAGCTTTAAAGATCTTATGGCAAGGAAGAGATGCTTGATTGTGGCTGATAGTTTTTATGAATGGAAAAAGACCGACGACAGCAATCAACCTAAACGGATTCAATTACAAGATCGTCGTCTGTTTGCCTTTGCAGGCCTTTGGGATAAATGGCAACAAGGTGATGAACAATTGTTTACTTGTACCATGCTAACTAAAGATGCGAATGATTTTATGCGAGATATCCATCATCGCATGCCGATTATTTTGCCAAAGGATATGGAAGATGAGTGGATTACCCCTCGACAAATCCAACCAGCCAGAGCAAAGCAATTTATTCAGCAAATTAATATGGACGAGATGAAGGCTTATGATGTGGATACTTATGTAAATGCGGCTAAAAATAATGATGAAGCCTGCATTGCACCGCTCAATTAAAAAGCAAAACACATCCTTACGTGAATATATCACTATTTACGTATATAATGAGATTGCACAACATATAACAAAAGGAGAGGTACTCAATGGGTAAGCGTAAACTAATTATTGGAGTCATCGTAGGAGCAATTGCTGGAGGATTAACAACATTATTCGATTCTGAAGCACGAGCTTATACAAAGAGTAAATTAAACCAAGCTAAAGCGACAACTGGAAACTTGGTTAAAAATCCATCACAAACAGTAGGAGATATTCGTTCCACAGTTGACCGAATCAACAATACGGTAACGGGTAGTCTTGAAAAAGCAATCAACACTCTAAATGATGTTGAAGAATCATTAGAGACGATCACGGGTAACACCGACCATATTGAATATTAAGACGTGGTCGATTGAAAGTGGGAGAATATCGTGAAAACCATTGTTTATTTTAGTAAAGAACTGTATAAGCGAGTGATAGATGGTGACTATTTCGGTCTATCGGCTCAACTTGCTTATTTTTTCCTGCTATCACTTTTCCCACTTTTATTATTTAGTATCACGTTGCTAGGTTATTTGCCTTTAGATGAAGAGATTCTTTTGAATTTACTCGGATCAGTAGTTCCGACAGAAACCATGGATTTCATTAGTTCAAACCTTGCAGATATCGTCAATAACCAAAATACGGGTTTATTGTCTTTTAGTATAATTGGAACATTGTGGTCGGCATCCAATGGTGTGAATGCGATTAGAAGGGCATTAAATCGCGCTTATAATGTGGAAGAAGATCGTTCCTTTTTCATTGCTCGCCTCGTAGCTATTTTGATGACCGTTTCGATGATTGGTGTCATTGTCATCGCTATTTTACTTCAAGTATTAGGTAGGAGTATTGGCATATACTTATTTTCTTTATTTGGATTGACTGAAGATTTTATTCAAATCTGGGACGCACTGAGATGGAGTATATCTTCACTTGTGTTTTTTACTGTCTTTTTATTCGTCTATAAGTTCATACCAAATCATAAAATTTATTTCAAAGAAGCAGCATTCGGGGCTGTTTTTTCCACGTTATGTTGGCAACTCGTCTCTTATGGATTTTCATTTTACGTTGATACGTTAGGGAATTATTCTGCCACTTATGGAAGCCTAGGAGCTATTATTATTTTAATGATTTGGTTTTATATATC
Organism: Virgibacillus sp. MSJ-26; assembly: GCF_018918075.1. Taxonomy (GTDB): domain Bacteria; phylum Bacillota; class Bacilli; order Bacillales; family Amphibacillaceae; genus MSJ-26. Next base: position 45,833 of record NZ_JAHLPW010000018.1, on the reverse strand, counting down.
TGGATTCATTATTATTCTAGGTGGCGTTATTAACGCGATACGAGAAGATTTCACGCATGTGAAGAAAGAATAATAAGTCGAGAAAGTTATATTCGTTTGGACAGGACGATAAAATAATAAATCCGAACAATTTTGAGTTCGCTTTGTAGAAAAGGCAAAAAAGTTGTTCGGATTTTTACTGTTTACCAGGAACTATTAACATTAAAACCACTGCTCCCGAGCAGTAACATTGATCCCCCCCGCTTGGCGGACCGCAGTTCGTACGTTACTAAACGAGTGGCCCGCATTTTTGTACTATCCATACATTCAGTCTTATTTCAATAATCTCAATCCGTTTAGTATAACTAATATGGTACTCCCTTCATGTCCGATAACACCTAGGGGCATATCGATGATTTGGAGGAAGTTGCTTAAAATTAAAACAGCAATGATGCTGAGTGAAAAGATGATATTTTGTTTAACAACACGGCTCATTCTTTTAGAAAGATCAATGGCATTTGTCATTTTATTCAATTCATTCTTCATTAAAACAACATCTGCTGTTTCTAATGCTACGTCAGTTCCCTCACCAATAGCGATCCCGATATTAGCGGTGGCTAAGGCTGGTGCATCATTAATTCCATCGCCAACCATAGCTACATTTCCGTATTCTGCATTTAAACTTTGGATATGCTCAACTTTCTCTTCTGGCAAGCAATTGGCTATATAGCGATCTACACCGACGTCTTGAGCGATGGCTCTCGCTGTCAATTCATTATCACCTGTTAACATAACAGTATATATTCCTTTTCCTTTAAGTGTTGTTATTGCCTGCTTGGCGCTCTCTCTAACAACATCTTTTAAACCAAATGCGGCAATTACTTTTTCCCCCGCTATCACACAAACTACTGTTTTTCCTTCATTTGCAAGTTTTGAGGTGATTCCTTGCTGAAAGTCGTCAATTAGTTTCTCGCCTATAAAATCAGGTTTCCCTATTTTCCATAGTTCACCATTAATTAATGCGGAAACACCTTCACCACTATGCGTTTTCATGTTTTTAATTGAGACGTTATGTTCTTCAAGCTGAGGAGCACTAAAGGTAGTTATAGCTTTCGCAAGGGGGTGAGTTGATTCTTTTTCAATAGCCCCGATACTGGCAAGAACCTGGTCTTTATTTAAATCTTCACGAAAATAGGCGTCAGTTACAACGGGTTTTCCTTGAGTGAGTGTACCAGTTTTATCAAAAGCAATCGCTTTTGTTTGACTTAAGCTCTCGAGATGTACGCCGCCCTTAAAAAGAACACCATGTTTCGCATTATTAGATATAGCTGATAAAGTAGCGGGCATAATGGAAGCAACTAGAGCACATGGAGAAGCCACTACCAACAAAATTAATGCCCGATAAATGCTGTCAGCTAAAGACCAACCAAAAATGAAATATGGTAAGAACATCATAATTACAACGGAAATGAGGACTATATTAACGTATTTTCCCTCAAACTTTTCAATAAAAAGTTGAGAAGGTGATTTTTCATCTTGAGCTGTTTGAACAAGTTCAATAATTTTTTGGAAAAGAGTTTCTGATGCTGGTTTAGTAATTTTTACAGAAATAGTCCCATTAAGTGCAACTGTGCCCGCAAACACTTCTTGATTTTGATCCTTATTAACGGGAATCGATTCACCAGTAATGGTACTTTCATCAACAGTTGTTGTCCCTTTGATAACAATCCCATCTGCCGGGATTCTTTCACTTGCTCGAACTAAAATAATATCATTAACTACAAGTTCAGATACTGGTATAGTTTCTTCTCCTTCTTTGGTAATTAATAGCGCCTTTTCTGGTTGTAACTCCATTAAAGATGAAATTTCTTTATTACTTCTATTTAATGTATAGGTTTCAAGAGCGCCAGATAAAGCGAATATAAAGATAAGAATAGCTCCTTCAGTCCAATAACCAATAATTGCTGCACCTATCGCGGCAAAAATCATCAACATTTCAACATTCAATTCTTTATTGGCAATTGTTTCTTCAATACCTTCTTTTGCCTTATAAAATCCACCAATTATATAAGCGAGCAAATTTAAGCTAATCCAGACAGGTGTAGAAACAAAATCTACAAAAATCCATGCCATTAACACGATGAACCCACTTAAAAGAGCAGCAAATAGTTCGAGATGAGGAGAGACATTACGTAAAAGCTTCTGTGTAAATTGATTTCTTACGGGTTTGTTTTTTGAAGGTGAATCAGGGATATTCATTACCATTATCAATTCCTCCTATTTAATTGATAATAATTATCATTGTCATTAGCGATTATTATGTTTATATTCAATACATACAAAAATATTATCCGGATCAACAGATTATAATAATTATTATATAGTATACATTTTAATTATATAGTTACATGGGTCGAAGTCAAGATGTTTTATATAAAATTCACGTATTTTTCAAAGAAGGTAAGAAGCTTAAAACATCGCTAGATATCGATGACAAAGTGAAATTAGCAAATAGTGAGAATTAAACACAGAATGACGTTCAAGAAATCAGGATAAATCAATGTTGCCATGATAGTTATGTTGTTTTCATATGTTATAGTTTCCCAAACAAAAAAGGACACCTTCTGATAACTATAAAGTAGAAGGTATCCTTGTATATGTAAGAAGCAAAGGTAATGTGGAAAGCTTGTTGGAATTTTTCAGGCATCAACCAATTCTTTACTAGAGCTGTCTTGTTTAAATGCAATAAGTCCAAAAAGGATCACGAGCATAAACGTGATAACGTAGAAGAAAGATAGATTGGGAAAGTATTGAACAAACACTCCACCTAAATATGGTCCGCCGATACTACCGATACTAAAAGCAATACCACATAAAATATTACCTGCAGGGAGAAGTCTTGATGGTAATAAGTCTGTCATGTACGAAACACCGAGTGAAAATAGCGAGCCGACAAACATACCCGCCAAAATGAAAAGAATAAATAATGCCATGACAGATGTTTCAAGAAATGTTGTGATGAAAAAACAGAACGCTCCAGCACTAATAACAATCATCAGTGTTTTTCTCCTGCCGATTTTGTCACTTAACATGCCTAAAGGAAGTTGGGATATTAAACTTCCTGCTGCAAAACATGGAATAATTAATGCTAACATATCGACATCATGACCAATTCTCATGCCATAAATCGGAAAAATGCCGTGTAATGTGGCTTCAAGAAAGCCATACCCTAGTGGAGCAAGTAAGGCAATCCAAGAAATCTTCGCCGCATCTTTAAATCGACTGAATGAATTTGATGTTTGTAGAGAGCTTTCATCTTCTTCGGGCCAACTGTTTCTTACAAAAAACATCATGGACCAGACTAGTAAGCTCAAGAAAGCTGAAACAATAAACGGTAATGCTTCATTAACACTTAAAAGACGTGTCATCAAAGGACCTAGCGCGAAGCCGAGACCAAACGCAAGTCCATATAAAGCGATGTTTCTTCCACGAGTTTCTTTTTTCACTGTTGTTGTAATCCAAGTTTGTGATCCGAAATGTAACATATGATCGCCAATACCGACAGTCATCCTTAAAATAAACCAAAACCAAAGAGCATTCCATAAAGGGAAGAATGCGAGAGAAAGAATAACCAAGCCCCCACCCACTAGAATCATCGGTTTAAAACCAAATCGTTGTAATGGTTTTTCCATAAAAGGAGAAGCTATAAGGACGCCAATATATAAACCTGTTGAATGCAAACCATTTACTGAAGATGAAACACCATTTTGTTCCAGAATAATCGCAAGTAAGGGCAATAACATCCCTTGTGAAAATCCTGAAATAGTTACTAAACCGATTAAAATCCAAAAACGATTTTTTGCAGACACCATCGATGTTTCCCCCTAATTCATTTAAAAATCATATAATCTTAATACTAAATGTTTTAGAATAAACGTCAATTAGCAAAACTTATTTTCCATTTTTCTTAACAGTGGATTAATTATGCTTTAAAATGGTTACATAACTAAATGTGAGACTATAATAGGGGAGTGTAAAAAATGAATGAACTAACTTTTTACTCAAAGAATATTGGTATGCGAACAGAACTGGGTTATGGAGAACTTAATGTTTCAGGAGATGAGGAGCATGGCTTTCGTCCATTCCAGTTAATGGTGTCCTCAATCGTAGGCTGTAGTAGTGGCGTGTTTCGAAAAATATTAGAGAAACAGCGAGTGACGATTGAAGATTTGCAAGTCCAAGTAAAAGTAGAACGTAATCAAGATGAAGCAAATCGAATTGAAAAGATGACAATTAATTACATTATTAAAGGAAGACATCTTGATCAAGATAAATTATACAAAAGTTTAAACATTGCTAGAAAAAATTGCGCAATGGTCCAGACGGTTGAAAATTCGATAGACATTGAAGAAACTATTGAAACAATCGAATTAAGTATGTAAAATATTAAAATGTTCACGTATAAAATCCCTGTGCCCGATAAAACTAAACATAAAAAGAAAGGGCTGGGCATATGGAAAAGCACAAATGGACATTCGTTGTTCTAATTATATTAGTGATGACTATACTCGCACCAACACAAGTTTTTGCTAAAGAAAAAGAAAAGAAGAAAGAGGAGAAAACAGAGGAAAAGTTAATACCAAATCATGTCATGCCTATTTCAAAGGAGAATACATTTCCTAACTCAAGTGAAGATCAGGAGGTCGTCGAACCGAGCGACATGACGAAAGAATTGCTTGATGATTTAAAAATACCAATTGAAAATCCAGATTTAATCAAGCAGTTAAATGAAAGTACTATAAAGCCGTCACCAGTCGCTATTGGTTATAGAGGTATGGTATTCTTGGGACGTTGGCCGCTCCATTATGAGTCTGAAGAAACAACAGTAAATTGGGAATATCAGAAGGTAAATGTTAATGAACTGAATAATATTGGTGGAGATGCACCTCAAACAATAAAGTATAACCAAGAAGAAGAAAAAGAAGTGAAAGGTGCATTAACGAATAAAATCTCTTCTCCAGGTAACGTGAAAAAAATGATGTTGTTAACCGCCAAATCCAATACTGAATTACCACTTTCTTACGAAGCAGTAATCGGAAAAGGTACAAAGAAAGATAATGCGTATAACGTTCCCGTAAAGAAATTCGGATACTTGGATACCTACGCACCAGCTGTTAATGAAAAAGGGCATGTTACATTTGGTGAAGTGTATATTGAGTTAAAAGGATCCAAGAAATCGCTTGTTGTAAAAAATGTAACGAAACAAGGGATAGGAGCCTGGATTCCTGTTCAAGATCATTTATCCTTTCATTTTAAACTTAAAGATTAACAATAATTTATAACAGCTTTGAATATGATAAATCAAAGCTGTTATTTTTTTGTTTTATATCATTGACTTTATTACTTTAATGCTTTATCATGGTAAAGTAATTGGAGGAGGAGATAATTTTGGAATGGGTTGTTATTGTTTCAGTTCTAGTTATGGTTATCTTAAGTTTATTCCGTGTTAACGTTGTTCTATCGATTATTATAGCAGCATTAACTGCAGGGTTAATGTCTGGTTTATCGCTTGTTGATTCTGTTAAGATGCTTGTTGATGGCATGGGCGGGCAGGCTAATACAGCACTAAGTTATATATTGCTTGGAGCTTTTGCCATTGCTATCAGCTACACGGGCATTACTACTCTTTTGGTCAATTATTTAATTCGCGTTTTAACGGGTAAGAAAACAATGATGGTATTGGCAATCGCCGGTGTAGCATCGTTATCTCAGAATTTAGTTCCTGTTCATATTGCATTTATTCCTATTTTAATACCACCTTTATTAAAGCTTTTTGATGAGATGCGGTTAGATCGCCGAGCTGTAGCGACGGCCTTAACATTTGGATTAAAAGCACCATACATTATGATCCCAGCAGGCTTCGGGCTTATATTCCATGGTGTTATAGTTGACGGCATGACCCAAAATGGAGCGAGCCTAACGATGGCAGAAGCTGCTAAATCCATGTTAATCCCTGGCTCAGGCATGATTGTTGGTTTACTTATCGCTGTCTTTATTACTTACCGAAAAGATCGTGATGCAACACCTGGAGCAGGAGGATTTGAAGGCATTGCAGACCCACCTGACACCAAAAAAGTTACCTTCAATAAAAATCACGCTTTAACTATTGTAGCCATTGTAGCTGCGTTAGTGGCACAGATTATTACAGATAACTTAATTATTGGTGCATTGACCGGGTTAATATTAATGTTTGCTTTCATTGTTGTGCCATTTAAACAAGGTGATAAAATTGTCGCTGAAGGAATCGGTATGATGGGGACAATTGCATTTGTTATGCTTGTTGCTTCTGGATACGGAAATATATTAACAGAAACCGGTTCTGTAGATTCGTTAGTGGAAATGACTTCTGGCATGTTGAGTGGCAGCAAATTTATTACGGCTCTTATATTATTAATTGTTGGATTGGTAGTGACTTTAGGTATTGGGTCCTCATTTGGTACCATCCCGATATTAGCAGCTTTATACGTTCCAATTTGTTTAGCAGCAGGTTTTTCACCGCTTGCTATTGCAACATTACTAGGGACAGCAGGGGCACTAGGAGACGCAGGATCTCCAGCAAGTGACTCAACCCTTGGACCAACCGCTGGCCTGAATGCTGATGGAAAACACAATCACATTTGGGATACCTGTGTCCCAACCTTTCTACACTTCAATATTCCATTATTTATTTTTGGTTTAGTTGGAGCGATGATTCTATAAAAAAATCACCCTCTCTTTTTATGAGGGTGATTTTATAATTATTCAACTTTCCCCTCAATAGAATAAGTTCAAATAGTGAATAGGACCTGAGCTTATAGTTCGTCTAATCATCTTCTTGCTAATCCGATTAAATGGGACTATTTCTAAAAGCGAACTATATTTTCCGGTGAACGATCAAGACAGCTGTTCCACAAAAGATATATAATGCGGAAGACAGTAGATTTCATTTCTCCCCAACCTTATGGAAAATAGTATTAAACTATCGCTACGGAAATACATTTCGCTTTCCAGGGGCGCTTATGAAGAATTGTAGTTCATTCTTCTCTGCTGGTGAGCCTCCGAATGCTAAAGCATTTCGGGGTCTCACCGAAGCCTCTGGGACTGCGCGTGAATGCTCGCCCCACCGAAAACCATAGCTCCCCTAGGAGTCTCAATGTATCTCCGCTAGAAAATGATTCCTGATTCAAAATAGAAAGCTGACGAATAGGTATAGAAAAACAACATAGTGACTCTAGTAGACAAAGTTCCATTTATAATCATGCTTAATATGCGGGATGAGTCCGTCATAACATCTTGTAATCCTTTTTTAGCGTAGTGTTTATTTCCGTAGCGTTGGTCTAGCACTTACCCATCATTTAGAGATATGAGAAAATCCTATACATAGTATTAACTTATCTTCGTAAACTATAGTTTTGGAATTATCGGCAGCAAGATATGTGAAGGGTAAGACTTGTCATGAAATATGATCTGTGTAGCTTGAGATGTGCTGCCTGTCCGCTGATTCACATCAAAATGTGGATAGTTACTTGAGGCAATTTCAACCCGAATTTTATGGCCAGGTAAAAACACATTGCTGGTTGACCATAAATCAATCTCATAACGCGTTATCTCACTAATGAATTTATTTTCACACATAGAGTCATGCCAATGTTTCGCCCGAATGATGCCATCCGTTAAATTATATGCGTCACCATTTGGGTGGACATCAACGAGCTTTGCTGTAAAATCAATATCTTCAGCATCCGTTGTTGCCCATAAAACAACTTTAATAGGTCCGGTAACCTCAACTGGCTCTTCAAGCTGCATTGAAGTGAAAATGAGCATATCTTGCCTTTCCTCAATCAAACTTTGATTTTTTGGACCAGACGTTTGTATTCCACGGTAAAGGGTTTGCCCACCTTGAGTAGGTACCGGATTATTTGGATTATGCTTGTAAGTATCTGGAGGCTCACTCTCAGGTTCAGTCATGCTCAGAGTTCCGTCTCCGTAGCGTGAATTGGCATAACCATTACTGTGAAAATAATAATGTGTATATTTAGTTCGCTTAAGCGGCCATTCATATTCATCACGCCACTCATTAATCCCCATCACAAAAATGCTTATCGGTGGCTCAACTTCTATTCCCGTTAGTTTACCTTTAAGCCAGGTATCAAACCAACGTAAGTGGAGGCTCGTTAAATCTTCTTTACCTTTTAAAAAGCCTTCTGATGCTTGCATGCCGAAATTTAAATCTCCAATGGTATCTGAAAAATTCCCATGAGTCCATGGCCCAATCATCAATTTATGAGGGGAATTTGATGTTTTTTTCAACCGTATAAAATTCTCAATGGTAGGTTTGAGAAAATTATCGTACCATCCAGCGAGATGGAAGGCAGGCACCTTTATATCTAAATGATTGATTTTACTCTTGTTCCAAGTGGGGTTATTAGTAGAACGATTTAATAAGTCTGCGTAAAAATCAGCTACATTTAAATCTCTAAGTAAGTCCCAGTTTGGATCCACTTCTTGAAATGAGGATTCCAAGTTATTTAGAGCCTCAGCCCAATGTTCTAGTTTATCTTGATAATGCTGACGACTCGTGTATTTTCTTTTTAATAAATCTGGAACGATTGATTCAAGCGTCCATGTTTTTAGAGAAGCTATTTTTTGAGCTCCATCGTGGAAAAGCATGTCATTCTGAAAGTCATTTGGTGACATGGTTGGAAAGATTGCTGTTAAACTTGGTGGTTGTTCAGCTGCTGCAATAAGTTGGGTAAAACCGTAATAAGAGAGACCAAACATCCCGACTTTTCCTGAGGAATAGGGAAGAGAGGCAGCCCATTCAACGGTATCATAGCCATCTTCCACTTCATTTTCAAAGGGGAAAAATTCTCCTTCTGATGCATAGCGTCCACGAACATCCTGAATCACAATGACATAACCATGTTGAACTAAGCGGTTTGTATCCAAGTACCGGTGAGAATAAAAAGGATCACTTTTATTATATGGAAGTCTTGTTAATAAAACAGGAAAACGACCTGGTTCGTCAGGTCGATAAACATCTGCATATAAAATCGTTCCGTCGCGCATTTCACATGATATATTTGTTTCTAAAATAATGTTTGAATTTGTCATACTATTCACCCTAACGATGTCCCTAATCTGGATTAGACAGCTTCAGTAGATTGCTTCACTGTTTTAGACCCTCCAGGCATGAGGCTTCTCTCAATCCAAGCCATGCCAAGATCCGCCATGACAGCCATGAGTGCTGTTGGAATCGCACCAGCAAGAATAATCGCCGTACCGTTGGAGACGTTCGTCCCACGAATAATGATATCTCCTAAGCCGCCCCCACCGATGAAAGCACCAATAGTTGCAATACTTATTCCAATAACTAAGGCTGTTCTGATTCCCGCCATAATAACAGATAGTGCAAGGGGGAATTCAACCATATAAAGAAGTTGGAATTTTGTCATTCCCATACCACGGCCAGAATCAATCAAAGCCTGATCAACATTTCGAATACCTGTATAGGTGTTCCGAACAATTGGAAGGAGGGAATATAAAAACAAAGCTGCGACAACCGTATTTGGGCCTAATCCGACAATAAGCATTAAAACGGCTAACATAGCTAAAGCAGGTATCGTTTGAATAACATTCGTTACGGAAAACACCCATTTGCTTAACTTTGCGTGACGGGCTATGAAAATTCCAACAGGTATCGCGATAATAGCTGCAAACAAAACTCCATAAGCCGACATTAGGAAATGTCTGTAAAATTCTTCCCACACATACGAATAGTTTTGTGCATAATAATTCCATAGTTCAGTTAATGTTTCCATTTGTTTCACCTCTATTCATTATTCGTTAGCAAAGTAATTATTGTCTTCTAAGAATTCTTTAGCTACGACAGCTGGTTCTTTCATTTTGACATCAGCTTCAAAGTTCATTTTCAACATCATATCCTGATCGATTTTTCCAACAAGTTTATTAAGTGTGTCTTCTAGTTCTGGGTAGTCTTCTAAGACGTCATTACGGGCTACCAATGAAGCATCATATGGAGGGAAGAATTGCTTGTCGTCTTCAAGTGTAACGAGATTATAATCTTCCAGACGTCCATCAGTGGTATAAGCTAAGACAACATCCATTTCCCCGCTGCCGACAGCCTTATAAACTAAACCAATTTGCATTGGGTAAGCTTTTCCGAATTCAAACCCATATGTTTCAATAAATGCTGGGTAACCATCACCTTCTCGGTTCAACCAAGCATTATCCACACCAAGACGTAAATCAGGTGCCAGCTCTTTAATATCAGAGACTTTCTTTAAATTTTCTTTCTCAGCTAGCTCTTCTGTAACAGTAAAAGCATAGGAATTCGCAAAACCATACGGATCAAACCATTTTTGGTCAAATCTTTTTTCGAATTCTTCTTGAACAATATCTAATGCTTTATCTGTATCTGTGACAGGATCCATATCGAGTGTTCCTGGCAAGTCTGTTCCGGTGTAGCGTGTGCCTGTGATATCAACTTCACCTTGTTCTAAGGCTTGGTGTTGAACAATTGAAGACCCCATATTTCCGATAATATCTGCTGAATAGTCTGTATCATGTTCAATCAATTGCTTAATAATATTGGCTATAGTTGACGATTCAGATGTATTTAATGCTCCGATGGTAACTGTGTTTTTGGAGGAAGAACCGAGCCCCGGCAACGAACAACCACTCAGAAGCATAACTAAAGAAATTAATAGAATGCTTAATGATTTATTGGGTTTTAATTTCCCCATATTATCTACTCCTTTCTACGCTGTCTCCGTGGTATCTTTTAATCCTTTAGGCGTTAGTTTTTCCTCTAGTTTGCCAAGTAGATAATCAATGATAATGGCTAGTAGAGTTGTCGGTATCGCCCCAGCTAAGATAAATTCTGTTTTAAATAAATTTAGACCGTCAAATATAAAATCACCGAGTCCACCTGCTCCGATATAAGCAGCGAGCGTTGCCCAACCGATTAAGTAAACAGTGGATAAGCGGATGCCAGCCATAATTACAGGCATTGCTAATGGTAATTCCACCATTTTAACACGTTCAAAATTTGTCATTCCCATACCGCGACCTGCGTCAATTAACCCTTCATCCAAACTACTGACACCCGTGTAAGTGTTTCTTAAAATAGGTAGAAGAGAATAGAAAAACAACGCGACAATAGCTGGTATTTTTCCAATTCCAATCAGTGGAATAAAAAAGGCGAGTATGGCTAAAGTAGGGAATGTTTGAATAATACCTACCAATGCCATTATTTTATCCGCAACTTTTGGCACTCGTGTCAAGACAACCCCAAGAGGAACGGCAACAATAATGCCAAGGACTACAGAAATAACTGATATATATAGATGTTCCCATGTTTTAAACAAGAGCTGATCTCCATAATCCATTAAAAATGTTTGAAATGTTTCCATTGTCTCACTTCCTTTTCGTAAAACTGTCCATGTATCACAGATACGTTCAACTAATATTCAGTGGGAAAATAAGAAAACCTCCACTGAATAAGTTTCGCTTTATACTAAAGATTCTTCTTCACCCCAGATTGAATCGTACACAATATTAGCTAGACTTGCTCTAGTTACGATGCCTGTGAGGTGATTTTCTTCGTCAACAACGGGCACATAACGCGTACCATTACGCAAGATTCTCCGGATTGTATCACGTAATAAAGCATGCTGTTCAACTTTATAAATGTCTGTATCCATGATCTGATAGATATATAAAGATTTTTTGTGATACTGATCAATAATCTCGATATCAATCATGCCTTTTAAAACCTGATCCTGATCGACAACTAGTAAAGAGTCGACTTTATGATCTTTCATTGTTTTAATTGCTTCAGACAAAGTTTTATCTTCTGTAATGACTTTAGGTTCTTTGTTCATAATTTGACTAACCGTCCGTAATGTAGGTCTTGATGTAATTAAACGATGCTTTCCAATAAATTCTTGAACAAATTCGTTCGCAGGGTTACGTAATATTTCATCAGGTGTATCCACTTGGACAATTTCGCCTGCACGCATGATAACAATCCGGTCGGCTAATTTAATCGCTTCATCCATATCGTGCGTGACAAACACAATTGTCTTACCTAAATCTTGTTGAAGTTGCTTAAACTCGTCTTGTAAACTATCTTTTGTAATCGGATCGAGGGCACCAAATGGCTCGTCCATTAAAATCAGTGGTGGATCTGCGGCCAAGGCACGCAGTACACCGATACGCTGTTGCTGTCCGCCACTTAGTTCATCGGGATATCGATTTAAGTACTCAGGTCCCATTTGTACTAACTGCAATAATTCTTCCGCCCGTTCGAATCGTTTATCTGTCGGCCAGCCTAATAATTTAGGGACAAGAGCAATGTTTTCGGCTATAGTCATATGAGGAAACAATCCAATTTGTTGAATAACGTAGCCAATTGAACGACGTAACTCTACGACATCTTTATCATAGATATCTTCTCCCTCAACATAAATTTTTCCTTCAGTAACGTCATGTAGACGATTAACCATTTTCATCGTTGTTGTTTTACCACATCCGCTCGGACCGATAAATACAACGAATTCCCCTTTTTTAATATGCAAATCTAAATCATTTACTGCTTTTGTTCCGCCTTCATATATTTTTGTAACGTGATTAAATTTTAGCAAAACAAAGCACCTCCTCTTTATTATCAATTCCATATTCATCTCTAGCTAACAATTAATCCCATAAAAAAAAGAGCACTCTGCCCGATGACTGAATAATGTCTAGAAGCAAACCGAAAAAGCGTAAGAGTACTCTTTGCTAATTCATAAATCAAAGGAATGTAAAAAATCCTTAAAACCTAAACGGAGATAATCAATTGAATATGACCAGACTGATAGGCATCTAATTTCGAATAACTACTTGAAGTGACACAGAAAATATTGTAAAAGAGTTAGAGCAAAATATAAACCGGCAAATTAACGCTCATTTATTATAAAATGTGTAAAATAAATATTTTATGTATTTTAGCAAAGGTTTTTCTTACAATTTCGCTGTTTTTCTCTTGTATAATGGGTGAAAGCAATTTTTCGTTTTATTATTATTTGTGATATAGTTGGCTACGCAAATCAAAAGGCGGTTAGTAAGGAGATATGCGCATGAATAATTTATCTCAAGAAATCGAGGATGCAAGAGTCCAGTTTGTAGATAAAATTGCAGATAATATGCATACTTTTGGTGTCACTGAAACGGTCGGAAGAGTGTTAGGCATTATTTATATGAATCGTGAACCGATGACTTTAGATGAACTTTCAGAAGCTACAGGAATGACTAAGATGCGAATGAGTCAAGTTGTTCGTGAAATGATTGAGCTTAATATTGCTGAAAAGGTATTTAAAAAAGGTGTTCGGAAAGATTTGATAAACGTAGAAGATGATTATTATCAAACATTTATTTCTCTGTTTACATCGAATTGGCGCAGAGCAATAAACAAAAGTCGAGTCTTTGAACAAAAATTAAGCCGAAAGTTAATTTCCCTTCAAGAAAAGGATTTACCAAATAAGGAATTAGAAGAGGAAATTAATGAATTGCTTGGGGAAACAAAAGTATGGCTTGATTATTACGATTGGATTAGTCGTCTAATTGATTTCTTTGAATCAGGGGAAATATTTAACCATGTTCCCAAGAAGTTAGAGGAGGAATAATTATGCAAAATAAAGTGATTATTACAAGTGCTGTTACTGGAGCAGGAGCAACGACACAGAAGAGTTCACACGTCCCCGTTACTCCAAAAGAAATAGCAGAGGCCGCTATTAATTCAGCAAAAGCTGGTGCCGCCATTGCTCATATTCATGTCAGAGATCCGAAAACCGGTGGAGTTAGCCATGATGCTGCTTTATACCGTGAAGTGGTTGAACGTATTCGTGAATCTGATACCGATGTCGTACTAAATATTACGGCTGGTGGGGGTGGAGATTGGATTCCGAGCCCTGAGAACCCGGCAGTAGGTGGGGAAGGAACGTGGATACAAACTCCTGAAGAAAGGCACCAACCTATTGGAGAATTACTTCCTGAGATCTGTACTCTTGATATCGGAAGCATTAATTTCGGTGACATGGTTTATATTAATCCAGCTGAATGGATGAGAGAACATGCCAAGTTAATTAAAGAAAGTGGCGTAAAGCCAGAACTTGAATGTTTCGATACAGGTTATATCCGTATGGCTCATCAGCTCATGAGTGAAGGTCTCCTAGAAGGTGACCCATTATTCCAACTATGTTTAGGCCTTCCATGGGGAGCTGAAGCTGATGCTGAAACGATGATTTATATGCGTGATCGTTTACCTCAAAATTCAAACTGGTCAGCTTTTGGAATTGGTCGTATGCAGTTTCCAATGGCAGCGCAGTCCGTGTTGCTAGGTGGACATGTTCGTGTCGGGCTTGAAGATAATCTCTACTTGAAAAAAGGCGTTCTTGCTTCAAATGAGCAATTAGTAGATAAAGCTGTTTCTATGGTACAAGAACTTGGTCCAGAACTGGCGACTCCTGAAGAAGCACGTCAAATTCTTGGATTGAAGAAATTTAAATCGTAACTTTTAATTGAGTAGAAAAAAATTAAATGAAAACAAAGATGTGGCTAGGACAAAAACCTCAAACTCGGTAAAGAATCGATACTAAAGAGATAATTCACCGGCGCTAATGAAAAGGTACACCGTTGAGGTAATTATGTCCCACCCTCTTTCCTTTTCATATATTTAAACAGAAAAAGGATAGGTGAACAACATGGAGAGAAACTCTACACATACTATTAAAAATATAACTGTCATTGGTACAGGAGTGATTGGAAAAGGGTGGGTTGCTCGTTTTCTTTCTCAGGGGTACCATGTAACTGCATTTGATCCAGCCCCTGGAGCGGAAGAGAAAATTAAAGAAGGCCTTAAAATCGCGTGGCCAAAACTTGAGAAATATGGTCTTGCTGAATCAGCTTCCATGGATAATTTCAAATTTGAGTCCGATTTTAATAAAGCTGTAGAAAGTGCTGATTTTATCCAAGAAAACGTACCCGAGCGCGAAGACATAAAGCGTAAAATACTGAGTGATATTGATCTTGTAGCTAAACCAGAAGCGATTATTTCATCAAGTACGTCTGGCATCAAACCAACAACTTTACAAGCAGATTGTAAAAATCCAGAACGTGTCTTAGTTGCACATCCTTTTAATCCTGTTTATCTTATTCCACTTGTTGAATTAGTCGGTGGAGAAAAGACAGCCCCAACTACAATAGAACGTACTAAAGAACTATTTGAATCTGTAAAAATGAAACCATTAGTGATTAGAAACGAAATTGAAGGACATGTCGCTGATCGTCTAATGGAAGCCATTTGGCGTGAAGCCCTCCATATTGTTAATGACGGGATTGCAACGACCGAAGAAGTTGATGCTTCCATTGTCTACGGACCAGGTTTAAGATGGGCGCTTATGGGACCATTTATGACTCTTCATTTAGCGGGTGGAGAAGAAGGAATGCGCCATATGCTTCGCCAATTTGGCCCTGCACTAAAACTACCATGGACAAAATTAGTAGCACCGGAGCTAACAGAAGAGCTATCAAATAAGGTAATTGAAGGCTGTGAACAGCAAACAAAAGGCCATAATATCGCAGACTTAGAGCAACGTCGTGACGATTTCTTAATTGAATTGGACGAACTACTTCAAAAATATTGGCCAACAGCTAATTTAAACGGTTCTTTATAATTAAAAAGTTTCATTTTATATTATTTATTTTTCAATTGAAAAATGTATGTACTATGAAAGGTGATATTTATGGTAGAGAAAATAATGAATTGTACCGTAAAAGAGGAGTGGATTGATTATAACGGCCATCTTAATGATGCAGAATACGCACGTATATTCAGTCTGGCTGTTGAAGAGTTGATGATTAAGATAGGGATTGATGAGTTATTTAGAAAAGAACATTCTTATTCTATTTTTACACTTGAAACGCATTTATCCTATTTAGCGGAAGCCGATCAAGGTGAAAAATTAGATATTGATCTTCAGTTACTAGATCATGATTCAAAACGGATGCATGTATTCTTTTTAATGAGAAACAGAGAGGGAGACTTAGTCGCTACAAGTGAACAAATGCTTATGGGAATGGATATGAAAGAAGGCCGGCCAGGTGAATTTCCTGAAAGTATTTATAAGCAAATAGAAACCATTGCCGAAAAACAAAAAGATATGCCAACACCTAAACAAGCAGGTCGAACAATTGGAATTAGACGGCGTTAAAAATATATAATATATGAACTTAACTAGCTGAGGAAATCCTAAAAGGTATTTCCTCAGTATTTTTATGTTTAGTAACTATCACATTAAAGCTTCTATTGATAAATGTTTACTGAAACTGGCTACGTCTAGTTTCAGCCTTTGTTTGGTCATGTCACTTATAGAATTGGCGAACTTTTAGGTCTCTTTGCTGCCCGTTCTTTTCTTAACCTTTTTCGCTCTGGAGCTGTGGAATAAAACTCTTTTTCTTGCTTAGATTCTGGGTATACTTTTGGAACTGGCGTTGGTTTACCATCTTGATCTAGGGCTACCATAGTTAAGAATGATTCAGTTGTTAATGTGATTTCATGATTAATTAAATCGTGAGCAATAACTTTAACATATACTTCCATTGAGCTTGTACCTGTGTATGTAACGTAGGCTTCAAGCGTTAGTGAATCACCCACTTTAGCTGATGAAAGAAAATCAACTGAATCAATCGATGCTGTCACTACAGCACTTTTAGCATGTTTCATAGCTGTCAGGGCTGCGATTTCATCTATATAGGCAAGTATTTTCCCGCCAAAGATGGTATCCAAATGATTGGTATCGGGTGGAAGAACTAATCGTGTCTGTGTCGTTTTTGTATCTTTTATTAAAATCTTATCCATGCTTTCCTCCTAAAAAAAACAGCCTTCATTAATATAGAAGGCTGTTAGAGTATATTAAGACAAAATTAAAACAGTTAAAAATATGTCTGAATAACACCCTCCTATTCTCCCGTAGGATAAATGCTTTCTTATTGGCAGGTCTCCTGGCTTAGCTTCATTGTTATACTCACCTTCCCATGCAACAATCACACAGTGGTTTATATGAGAAAACTCTGCAATACAGTGGCGGGACCGCGTTGGATTTTCACCAACTTCTCTTTTAAACCTTATTTCTAAGGTCACCAATAAGTCCATACTATTTAATTAGTTGAATCCATGTCTATTATATCAGAAGGCTTAACTTTTAACAGACAATTCAGTTGTATAATAACTAAATGTCTCTCCGTATAATTAAGATTTCTGTGGAAAAAGTAATATAAAGAGGGTGATAATATATGCGGAAACGACTTATTTTAGTCTTAGCCATGTTGTTTTGTTTAACGAGCTTTAGCACAGTTCATGCAGCCAGTGGATATGGTTGGGGCTATAAAAAAAATGACAATCATGACATACCAGATATAGGAAAGTATAATGAGATGCTTGAAAAATACAATGCTTACTATGCTGATGATTCCGGTGATAAAAATATTTATCTGACATTTGATAATGGGTATGAAGAAGGATATACAGAAGACGTATTAGATGTATTAAAAGAAGAAAAGGTTCCGGCTACTTTTTTTGTTACTGGACATTATGTGAAAGAAGAACCTGCTTTGGTAAAGAGAATGGTTGATGATGGGCATATTATCGGGAATCATTCTTACCATCATCCTGATTTTACGATTATGAAAAAGGCAGAAATTAAGAAGGAGCTCGAAGATTTGGAAGAGGCGGTAGCCGAAGTTTCCGACCAAAAAGAACTTCAATATTTACGGCCACCTCGTGGTATTTTTAGTGAAAATACATTAAAATGGACCAATGAATTAGGGTATACACATATCTTTTGGTCGCTAGCTTTTAAGGATTGGAATACAGGGGATCAAAAAGGTTGGGAATATGCTTATGATCAAATAATGGATCAAATTCATCCTGGAGCCATTGTTCTTTTGCACGCAGTTTCTTCGGACAACGCGGAAGCTCTTGAGAAAGTCATTATTGAATTAAAGAAACAAGGTTATAATTTTAAAAGTTTAGATGACCTCGTTATGAAAAAAAATATATCTGACGGCTTTTTTGGTTTATAAATAATATTGAAATAAAAACGATTTTATGGAAAAAAAATAACCATAAAATCGTTTTTATATTATCATTTAAAATTTTCTAAACTTTTGTTATAATTGAATAATAAATAATACGAGGGGTGTGGAATTGTGAAAAGAGAGGAACTCATTGCTCCAGAAAACTACAATATCGCCATGGAAGTAGAAAAGTATGTAAAAGATCCTGAGAGAAAAGCGATTGTATGGCTTGATGACAAAGGAAAGAGAAAGGAAATTACCTATACAAACTTAATAGAAGACGTAAATCGAATTGGTAACGCTTTCCTTGATTCTGGATTAAAACGTGGTGATAAAATTCTTGTTATGATTCCGCGATTAATCGAAGCGTATGAAGTATACTTAGCCGCTTTAAAAACAGGAATCATTATTGTTCCAACGTCTGAAATGTTAAAAACGAAAGACTTACAATATCGAATCACTCATGCAGAAGTTAGCGGTATTGTAAGTTATTATCCCTTTGTTGATCAATATGACGGTATTCAGCAGTATGATGATTTAATAAAATTTTCTGTTGGTCAAGCGGTCGAGGACTGGATTTTCTTAGATGAGGAAAAAAAGATAAGTTCAGCTGAATTAGGAATGGTAGATACAACGCGTGATGATATTGCATTTTTACCATACACCTCTGGGACGACAGGTAATCCTAAAGGCGTTGTCCATACTCATGGCTGGGGATTCGCCCATCTCAAGACAGCACCTGAAAATTGGCTCGGTATTAGCGAAAGAGATAAGGTCTGGGCGACAGCAGGGCCAGGCTGGCAAAAGTGGATATGGAGTCCATTCTTATCAGTATTAGGATCTGGCGCTACAGGGTTTGTTTATAATGGTAAATTTAAAGCGGATACTTATTTGCAACTCCTTCAAGACGAAGAAATCAATGTGTTATGTTGTACGCCAACAGAGTATCGTTTAATGGCAAAGGAAGATAATTTAGAAGAGTATCAATTACCTGCATTACATAGTGCCGTTTCTGCAGGAGAACCGTTAAATGTTGAAGTAATTGACACATTTAGAAAGTATTTTAATTTAACTGTCCGAGATGGATATGGTCAAACGGAAAACACATTATTACTCGGCATAACAAAAGACATGGAAGTTAAACCGGGATCAATGGGTAAACCTACTCCTGGAAATGATGTTGTGATCATTGACGAAAATGGTGATCCAGTAGAATCAGGCGAAATTGGTGATATTGCATTAAGAAGAAATTCACCAGCACTGTTCCGTGAATATTATAAAGACCCTGAAAGAACTACGATGACTGAGCGAGGCGATTTCTATGTCACAGGAGACCAAGCCTCAATGGATGAAGACGGGTATTTCTGGTTTGAAGGCAGAAGTGATGATATCATTATTAGTTCTGGTTATACGATTGGGCCATTTGAAGTGGAAGATGCCTTAGTTAAGCATCCTAGCGTCCAAGAGTGTGCAGTTGTAGCAAGCCCCGATGAAGTACGTGGGAATATCGTCAAAGCGTATATTGTTCTAAAAAGTAATGTGAACCTTGATCAAGATGAGTTGATCAAGGAATTACAAAATCATGTCAAAGAACACACAGCACCATATAAATATCCAAGAGCTATAGAATTCCTCGATGAATTACCGAAAACAACATCAGGAAAAATTAGACGAATCGAACTGAGAAACAAAGAAAATCTAAAACAATAACAATTTATTCCACTTTCGCATCAATAGAATAAGCTTAAATAGTGAATGGGACTAAACTAATAGTTTTTCTAGTCATCTTCTTGACAATTTGTTTAAATGGAGCTGTTTCTCAAAATAGAACTTTAGTTAACCGTTGAACCATCGCTATGGAAATACGCTTCGCTTTCCGTGGGTGGCTGATGAGCCTCCTCGAGCTTAACGCTCTGCGGGGTCTCATCTAGGCCTCAGCTCCCACAGGAGTCTCAGCGTATTTCCTCCGCTATAATTATGGTTTCTCTTTGATTAATGTAATATATATTATTATGGGGCGGTTCATCCAATAGTGAACTGGTGCAATGTATCTTATCCTACCGCTATGATCACAAGGGTTATTCGTTGATTACATAATGCGAAAGTTGACTATATATATAAGAAGAAATTTAGTAAAGAATCCTATTAAAGAATTAAATCCTCTTTAATAGGATTTTTTGTTTTTTATAAAAGGTCAAAGAGTATTTTAATTCAAAAGTTATGTTTAATGAATTCTTTCAAAGGGGATATTGTTTATCGTGGCAGGGTGGCAAACAGCTTCAATAAGCAAAGCTCTCATCAAAAGAAACTTTTTAAAAAAAATAAGCAAAAAGACTTGAAAGTCAAAGAAGGTCAGAGTATAATGTAGTCATAAGGTCAAAGATAGTCAAAGTCAAAGTAAGACTGGCAAGTGATTTTAATATATGAAAAGAATTATTATATAGGAGGAATGGAAAATGAAATGTCAGTATTGCCAAATGAATGATGCAACTGTGAATATGACAATGCAAATTAATAATCGTCGCATGCAGATGCATTTATGTAATGATTGCTTTCAAGAACTTCAAGGAAAAGTGGCAAATCCAGAAAACTTTTTCTCAGGTGAAAACGCCAATGACGCATTTTCCAATGGCTTTTTCCAAGCAGGTGGTCAAGGTCAAACCGGAACAAGAACAAAACAAAAGACAAATAAAGGTAATGGTCTATTAGACCAACTTGGTAAAAATATAACAGATGATGCTAGATCTGGTTTAGTTGATTCAGTTATTGGCCGTGACAATGAAATTAAACGTGTAATTGAAACATTAAATCGTCGAAATAAAAATAATCCAGTTTTAATCGGTGAACCAGGTGTCGGTAAAACAGCTATCGCAGAAGGTCTTGCAGTAAAAATTGTCGAAGGTAGTGTACCAACGAAACTAATGAACAAAGAAGTTTATTTACTTGATGTCGCTTCATTAGTAGCCAATACAGGCATTCGCGGACAATTTGAAGAACGCATGAAACAATTAATCGAAGAACTAAAAACAAGAGAAGACGTTATCTTATTTGTAGATGAAATTCACTTGTTAGTAGGTGCAGGTACTGCTGAAAGTTCACAAATGGATGCAGGAAATATTTTAAAACCTGCCTTAGCACGCGGTGAATTACAATTAATCGGTGCCACAACATTAAAAGAATACCGTCAAATTGAAAAAGACGCTGCACTCGAACGACGCTTACAGCCAATCATAGTTAAAGAACCAACACCGGAAGAAGCGATTTTGATCCTAGAAGGTATTAAAGAACGATACGAAGAATTCCATGATGTTAACTATTCTGATGAAACCATTCGTGCCTTCGTCAATCTTTCAAATCGCTATATACAAGATCGTTTCTTACCAGATAAAGCCATTGACTTGATGGATGAAGTCGGTTCACGCCTCAATTTGAAAAACTCAGACAGAGATGTTGATTCCATTGATCATCGTTTGCAGGAAGTAATCAAAGAAAAAGAAGCGGCAGCAGAACAAGAAGATTATGAACGCGCAGCACATTTACGTTATCAAGAAATCCAACTTCAAAAACAATTAGAGAAAAGCGAAGATACGGAAAAAGTGTTGAACGTAGATGTATCTGATATTCAATTACTTGTTGAAGAAAAAACAGGTATCCCTGTTACAAAACTTCAAGCTGATGAACAAGAGCAAATGAGAAATCTTGGTCAAAACTTAAGTCAAAAAGTTATTGGTCAACAAGAAGCGATTGATAAAGTAGCTAAAGCTATTCGCCGTAGCCGTGCAGGACTTAAAGCGAAAGAAAGACCGATTGGTTCATTCTTATTCGTCGGACCGACAGGTGTTGGTAAAACAGAATTGACCAAAGTGTTAGCAGAAGAACTATTTGGTTCTCGCGATTCATTAATTCGCCTTGATATGAGTGAGTATATGGAAAAACACTCTGTGTCTAAAATCATTGGTTCACCTCCAGGATATATTGGCCACGAAGAAGCAGGTCAATTAACTGAGCGTGTTCGTCACAATCCTTATTCAATCATCTTAGTTGATGAAATTGAAAAAGCACATCCAGATGTACAAAACACATTCCTACAAATCATGGAAGATGGTCATTTGACAGATTCACATGGTCGGTCCGTTAGCTTTAAAGATGCTGTTATCATTATGACAAGTAATGCTGGTACAGGTGTCAAAGAAATTAATGTAGGCTTCAACCCAGATGCACACGATTCAGTAACAACACTTGAAATGTTAAGTAATTACTTTAAACCAGAATTTCTTAACAGATTTGACTCTATCGTTAACTTCAATGAACTAAACAAAGAACATTTATTAGAAATTGTGGATCTTATGCTTACTGAACTCCACGATACTATTGAAGAAAATGACATTACCTTCCACATTACCGATGAAGCTAAAGAGCAACTCGTCGATTTAGGCTATGACCCACGTTTTGGTGCAAGACCATTACGTCGTGTTATCCAAGATAAAATTGAAGATCAACTTACAGATTTAATCTTAGAACAAGATCATGTAGATGAGGTCAATATTGTAGTAGAAGATAATGATATTGCCGTCCAAAAAGCATAAATAAATTAAAAGATCAATCCTGATAATTCGGGATTGATCTTTTTTATATCCTGCTTAAGAGGCGTACATAGATTGGTGTATTTTTCTTCGGGAAATTTGGGATATAAAACTTCTGTTTGTGAAAAGATAAAATATGATTATTGATAAAGGAAGTTAATGATGCGATGGGATATTTACGATATGCACTAATTTTTGTAATGTTATTCTTTACCTCTTTGCCACTATCATCCGTTAATGCTGATAAACTACCGAAAGAAATGAAAGTCCACATTATTGATGTCGGCCAAGGAGATAGTATATTGATTGAGACGCCTAATGAAAAGTATATTTTAATTGATGGAGGCAGACCTGAGTACGGTACGAAAGTTTTAAGTTATTTAGAGGAGCAAAAAGTTAAAAAATTGGATTTAGTCATTGCTACACATCCGGATTACGATCATATTGGTGGACTTGTCGATGTGATGAGAGAAGTTGAAGTAAAGCAAGTCCTTGATTCGGGGAAACTCCATCACACTAGAACCTATGCACGTTATTTAAATGAAATTAGAAAACAAGATATTTTATTTAACTTGGCAACTGAAAAGGATGAGGTACGTCTTGATTCTGAATTGACTATTAACGTTTTAAACACTCATAAAAAAGGGAAAAATAGTAACCAATCATCTATTGTTTTAAAAATGACCTATAAGGATATGGCGTTTCTATTTATGGGTGACGTAGGAAAAGGGCAAGAAAAACGATTAGTTGAAAAATATAATTTAAAAGCTGATATTATCAAAATCGCTCATCATGGATCAAAAACGAGTAGTTCAATGAAATTTTTAAAAAAAGTGGATCCGAAAGTGGCTTTACTAACTTATAAAAAAAGAAATCGATTTGGCCATCCTGTCGATCGCGTAGTTACGAATTTAAATAAATTAGATACTCTTATATATTCAACCGCTGTCTTTGGAGATATTATCATTTTAACTAATGGTAAAAATTATTTTATTGAAACAGAAAAAAGTCCAAATGAAGGAATTCTCGAAAAAGCAGGCTAGATTCTAGTGAGAGGGGTTCCGGATGACTTTCAATATAAACAAACTATAATAAAAAAGCGATTTAGCAACGAAAGGATTGTTAAATCGCTTTTTTATATTTATTTGCCTAGTTCCTTTGTTTTAAATATAGAGAATGAGCCGATTAGTAAAATAACAATTAAGCATAACGTGACAAGAGCTGTAGCAATAAGTGATATAGACACTTCATTAAAGATCAGCATCTCGTTGATATGGTTTGATAAGTTATTCGGGCTCCACTTTAGATGACTACCGAATAATTGTGTAATAATACTCATTACCATTAATGTACTAATCGTTAGAAATGCTACAAAACCAGGCGATTTTACTAAAGTGTTATAAAAAATAGATATAGTGGCAACTAGTGTTAGCCACAGACCGTAGAAACAAACAATTTGTATGAATGAGATAAAAGATAAAGAGCCGAACAAGATATTGGTATAGTACCAACTGGCGAGTATACCTAAAATTAACGAGACCCAAATAAGCAATACAAGAGCTGCCCATTTGGCTAATACATAATTTGCAAATGACACAGGTTTAACAAGGATCATTTCAGTAATACCTGTTTGTTGTTCACCGGAAATAGACCCCATCGAAATAAGAATAAGAATTAGGGCGCCTAGACTACTCAGTTGAGAGAGACTCATCATAATCGCTTCAGGCGGTGAAGGAGTTGGTAAATCAAAGGTTGATCCTTCAGGTAAATCTCCAGATAACTCTATAATTTGCGGTAAGTAATACGATGTGATTGGGTCCATAATGGCCAGTAAGATAATGACTAGAGGTACCCAAATCCATTTTAAATTACGCCAATATTCACTCATTTCTTTTCTAAAAAGGGTCAACCATTGTGTCATGTTTTAACCACCTTCATAAACATATCTTCAAGTGAAGCTTGATTAATAGAAAAGCTCGTTAAAGTCCACTGATTAGCAGAAGCGGCATGTAGAATGTCTCTTCTCGCCTGGGCGCTGTTTGTGACGCTCACATATAAAGTATTACGTTTGATCGTACTGTTTACAACAGAAGCGAGGACATTCACCTTTTCTTGATATTTTTTTAAATTATCTTGGAATTGAAGCTCAATAATTGTAGTCTGATATTTTTGTCTCAATTCACTTATTGTGCCTGCCTCAATAAGTTCCCCCTCATTTAAGAGAAGGAGCTCATCACTTATTTCATCCGCGTCTGATAAAATATGTGTTGAAAATAATATGGTCATTTGCTCTTTCAGATCTTCCATTAAGGTTAGAACTTCCCTTCTTCCAAGTGGATCCAGTGAGGAAACAGGTTCATCCAACATAAGGAGTTTTGGATTGTGGATAATCGCTTGAGCGATGCCAAGCCGTTGCTTCATACCTCCAGAATATGTTTTAATCGTTTTATTTTTAACATCTAAAAGTCCCATTTTATTTAATAATTCGATAGCACGTTCGCTCGCCGTCTCTTTAGTTAGATATGCGAGTTGCCCGCTGAAAATGAGAAATTCCTCTCCAGTCATCCAACCGGGAAAGTGAGGGTGTTGCGGAAGATAACCAATCACCTTGCGAATGTCGTCATTTGCTTTTTGCCCTTGAAATGTGATAGTTCCTGACGTAGGTTTTAATAAACCGGCTAATGTTCGTAAAATGGTCGTTTTGCCAGCACCATTCGGACCAATTAAAGCAATACACTTTCCACTTTCAAATGAAAAGCTAACATCTTTAATGGCTGCTTTTTTATCATATATTTTGGAAACTTCATTGACTTTAAGTATGGTCATTACTCATTTTTCCTTCCTATTATAAAATAGAGCACAGGTCCGAGAGTGCCTACAAATAAAATAATAATTAGCCATAGCCATTTTGGACCATTTGTTTCTCTTATCCGAATCCAATCAATTAGGGCAACGACAAGCAAAATAAACTGAATGACGAGTAGAGGAGCTATGACTGCCCAGTTAATGTTGCTTACAACTTCTTCCATATGTTCACCTCATCTTTTTCTATAAATTACATACGTTAGATTTTAGGAAAAGGTTTCACTTTGGATGTTATTCTAATAATTTTAAACCGACGGCACCAGCGATAATGCAAAATAAAAAGGCAATTCGTTTCCAACTTGCAGATTCGTTGAAAAAGAAGATCCCCATTAAGACAGCTCCCGCAGCGCCTAAACCAGTCCAAATAGCATAAGCGGTTCCTAGTGGAATGCCACGCATAGCCATAGATAGAAATAAAAAGCCGAAACCAAATGTTACGACAACTAACGTCAGGCGACCTATCGTCTTTTTTTGAATATATAAGTTGATGCTCATCACACCAAAAATTTCACCGAAGCTTGCAATGATTAAAAAAAGCCAATACAAAATTAACCAGCCTCTCTTTCTGGAACTTCTTCATCCGTCGTCAATTTAATTCCAACGACTCCGATAATAATCAAGCCTATTAAGAAAAATTGTGGTGTCGAAAAATTTGCGTTAAAAACGAAGAAATCTATCAATACAATTGCTGCCGCTCCAGAGCCTGTAAAAACTGCATAGACTGTCCCAGATGGCAATCTTTCACACGCTTTAATAATAAAGTAAAAACTAAAAACAATGGCAACAGTTGTGCCGAGCCATTCTAAAAGTGTACTGGAATATCTCAGACCGATCACCCAGAATACTTCAACGATTGCTGCGAACAAAACATAAATCCACGGCATTTAATATCTCCTCTCAATTATGCAGTACTTCAGCTTAAAATTAAGGCATTATTGGAAGCACACAGTCTTAGTTTACCACAGTTTCAGGTAATATTAAGAGAGATGAAGTTTAGAGGCTGTAATGAACGTTATACACATGGTTATACACAAGTGGTGTGCTAATTTAGTCACATATAATTAAAATATCCACAAAATTAACAGGGATATTTGAAGGTTGTTAACAGGGTGTTGTGGATATTAGCATGAAAATGTGCATAAAGAAAACCAATCAACAAGAAACCCCCTGCTGATTGGCATATTAAATAAATGATTAGATGACTTCCTCATTAGTTTCCGGCTGAACCGCTAGTTGCTTATAAGAACTATATAGCTTCTTAGTAATAGCAAATATATTATAAGTTGGTGCAAGAAAATTCACTTTGTTATAAATATCTTGGTAAATGCTATTTCCTAAGATTGCATAAGGCAATTTCCTGACAGCTTTATAAGAACGGTGATTTGTTGTGCGTACTTTCATAAAGATTGTTTCAATATTGTGAGTGTAAAATAGCTCATCAAAAAACTCCTCTTTAGCCAATCTGTTATATCCCATTCCAAAATAAGGCTTGCCAATCCATGTTGCCAAAAAACCATAATTATCTTGAACGTCATATAAACTAATCATCCCTATCGGTTGACTGTACTCGTTCAATATTGTTCTTGAAAAAAGTTCATCATTATTTTCTGCTTCAATTGTTTGCTTCATCATAAAATAAAATGAGTCCAAAGTATCCGCGTTGTTACGAACAAAGGGATAAACTTCAGGGTGAGATAATAGCTCAAATAAAGTTGGTGTTTCGTTTAAATCATGTCTTTTTAACATGAAAAGGCCCTCCTTATTTTTGCGTAGGAGGGTCCTATAGAGCTATAAAGGAAAAAAGAGTTCGACCCACCCACGAATTTTTAGTTAACGTACAAACCAAAATTCGGGGTGGGAATCGAACCCACTAGAACCAGTCGAACTGGTGGCGCACCATTTGCCTTCCCTGAAACTATTATTTGTTCTTTGGTAGTTATATTCTACAATGTTTTAATTAAAAAGGGAATCATTTTTTTGAAAAATCCTTCTGTCTTTTTAATAAAGGAGTTTTTATCGGCACCAGACACATTTATGGGTGACGCATGGGTCTGGGAGCAGTGCATAGCGCGGGCCGAGCGCATAGAACGAGATGAAGCCGCATAGACACCATATACTCGCCTTCGTGAAATGGAATTATAAAGAGATCCGAAATCATATTTAATTTCTTAATATCATATTCGCTTAGAAACAACTTTTAATCTAGTTTAAGCTTTTCAACGTCTCTCTTAATTTAGGATAAATAAATTGGTAATTTGCATTGATTGCTTTGGCGGGCCAGACGTATTGGCCTTTGGTGATTAATTGGCTCATTTCCCCTAGAGCAGTTTGGATTAAAAATGTAGGTGTTGTGAACCAGTAAGGACGATGCAACACTTGTGCTAATGTTTTCATAAAGTCCTTGTTTCGTTTGGGTTCGGGAGCGGTCACGTTCACGGGACCAGATACTTCTTCATTTTCTAGGCAAAAGATGATAAGATTCACGACGTCGTCAATATGAACCCAAGAGACCCATTGTTCACCGTCACCAATTTCGCCGCCGACAAAAAGTTTGACTGGTAAACCCATTAAAGGAAGAGCACCTCCTCCTTTTCCAAGGATAACCCCAAAACGTGTTAACACTGTGCGAATGCCCATGTGTTCTGCTTCTTTTGCTGTATTTTCCCATTTATTCGTTACTGTTCCAAGAAAATCCTCACTCGATTTATGAGTTTTTTCTGTGAAAATAAGTTCGTCAGACATACCATAATAACCGACCGCAGAGCCACTCACCAAAACATTAGGCTTATTCTTTAACTGTGATATAATACCAAGCAACTTTCTAGTCGTTTCAATCCTGCTGTTTAATATGTTTTTCTTTCGTTGCTTGGTCCAATACCCAAATAATGATTCACCTGCGAGGTTTACAACGCCATCTACAGCAGGCAGTTCCGAAGCATTGACATCATATCCGATATAAGTAGCTTTTTCAGTATCCTCATATGATTCAGGGGAGCGTGTCAAAATGTATGTGTGATGTTGTTCTTCATGAAGCTTCTTAATGAGCTTTTTTCCAACGAACCCTGTTCCACCAGTAATTAAGTAATTCATTCCCGATATCACCCTTTATTAGAAAAGATATTGACTTCATTATACTAAAATGAACTTAAGGTGAAAGTTATTCATGTTATAATATTCGTAAGGATGTGAGTTGATGGAAAAAATATCTCGAATTACGACACAAAAGAAAAATAAGCAACGTTATAATATTTTTTTAACTCATGAGAAAGGAGATCAATACAGTTTTAGCGTTGATGAAGCTATTTTAATTGAATATAGATTACATAAAGGTATGGAACTCTCTAAGGATTTAATCGAAAATTTAAAGGAAAATGATAACTTTTATAAGTCATATTCCCTTGCTATAAATTATTTAAGCTACCGGATGCGGACAAAAAAAGAAATGTATGATTATTTACTCGAAAAAGAAGTAGATGAGAATTATATTCCAGATATTATGGATAAATTGGTTGAAGAAAGCTTGTTAAATGATGAACAGTTTGCAGAGCTGTTTGTCAATACAAGAATAAGCACGTCAAGTAAAGGTCCACAACTCGTTAAAAGGGAACTCATTGAAAAAGGAGTATCTACCCGAATTGCTGAAGAAACAATAAAAAAATATACTTATGAGATCCAATATGAAAAGGCTATGAAATGGGCAGAGAAAAGATTGAGAACTACAAAGAAGGATTCACTACAAAAACAGTATCAAAAGATGCAAGCAACCTTGATGCAAAAAGGCTTTACCTACGACGTGATTAGTGATGTCATGGAAGAAGTTAAAAATAATCAGGATACAGACAAAGAATGGGATGCATTAATGTATCATGGTGGAAAATTACTTCGAAGACATGGAAGAAAATTCACTGGCTTTGAATTACAACAAAAAATAAAAGAAGGCCTCTATCGGCAAGGCTTTCCTTTTGAACAAATTAATAAATTTATCGATGAACAGGTGAAAGAGTGAGAAATTTACACCCCACTCTTTCAAGAATTTATTACTTATCAATCATAATTTCTTTTCTGCCGTCATCTTGCTGATAAATTTGCTTGGCTACAACTTCAGGTCCTTTTAAATGAGAAGCATCTTTAACGTGTGTGGACTGATCCCAAAATGGTGTATTCATACCACCCATATAAACTGCTGTAATGGAGAAATCCTCATCTTTCCATTCCTCCTGTAAGCTTTCGGTGAACCCTCTAACCGCAAATTTACTTGCACAATAAATCGACTCATTGACTTTCCCGCGCAAGCCAGCGGTAGAAATAATCGTTAAAATCCTTCCCTTGCTCTCTCGTATTAAAGGTAATGCATATTGGACTGTAGTAATAGTTCCTTTAACATTTGTATTTAATGTATGTTCAATCTCTTCGTTTGTATACTTTTCAACAGAACCAAAGATCCCAATCCCGGCATTATTGATGAAGACATCAAGTTCACCTATTTGTTGAAAGGCGATGCTAACAGAAGCAAATTCACTAACGTCACATAAGATAACTTCGGCTTGTCCGTCCATATCTTCAATTTCTTGACGAACGATTTGTAACTTTTCATCTGTACGTCCCATTAAAAATACCTTATAATGGTGCTTTGCATACTCCAGTGCTAAAGCTCGTCCAAGGCCACTGCCAGCACCAGTGATAGCGATTGTAGACATTATTTTCATCTCCCTATTTTCACATAGTGTCATTTTTCAATGTATGTTTCGTATTGTTTCTTATTCCCATTGTCTTAAACAATTGGTAAAATGTAAATAGCAAGGAAAGGAGTTTCAAAAATGAATAATTATCGATATAGTGATTATACAGTTGAACAGCTTAGAGCAGAAGTTGGTAAATTAAAAGAAAAAGCTCAAAAAGCGGAACAACTTGGAAATATTAGTGAAGTGGCTGTCAATGAGCGTAAGATGCAGGTTGCTATGGCATATATGTTAAATCCTGATGAGTTCCAAGCAGATAAAGTTTATGAGCTTCCTTCAGATCCTGGACATAGATTTAAAGTGAATTATATCAATGGTGTCTTTGCTTGGGGACATCGAATCAACCTACTTGACGAGGTGTATGAAAAAGAAGAAGCCATTCCGATTTCATTGTTAGGGAATACAGTGAAAGAATAAAAAAAGCAGGAATTCAATTCCTGCTTCATCTTGTTGCTTAGGAAACTATAACATTAAAACTTCTGTGGATAACTTTATACTGAAATTGGCCATGCCCAGCGCTTTTGTTCTTGAGCTTTTCCTAAGTCAAATAAGATTTTCGCCTACGTGAAGTTTTCTTTTTAATTTTTTCTCAGAATAAATCCAACCGGTGTATGAACTGAGGATATTTAAATTATCATCAATTTGAACGACAGCGACGAAAGGATAATAATCGCGTGAACGATATCTCAAATCGATAAGACGCACTTCTGTATAATTATCATATTCATAGGTTTCCCAACGATAGACAGGTGAAAATGATAAAAATGCAGAAATATTTTTGTCCTGTTTTGCTACATTCATTATATCTGAATTAGGTAATGGTACCTTATCAAATTCATCTATAATCAAAATATGACCATTATCTACACTACCGACATAGAAATTTTCCGATGTCGTAATGGCAACACGCCAATAATTCTGCTTGATTGTTGGCGATGTGGCTATTTTTTCAGTTGTAGGGAAATAATCGTAAATTTTCTTTACAATCTCTCGCTTATCGAGATAGCGTTTAATATAATACATGGCGATAACGGTATAGATAATTAGCCACGTGTATCCAGGATTTGCGCCGAGTACCCACGCAATAATCCCTACGATATGCAATATAAAAATAAATGGATCAAAGGTGTTAATGAATCCAAAAGCAATCCACTTATTGGTAAATGGTCTACCTGCCTGCGTACCGTAAGCATTAAATATATCAACAAAAACATGCAGACCAACGGCTAGAAAAATCCAAGCCCACAAATGTAAAAAACTTACACCTGGTACAAACAAATATATAATTGAGGAAATTAATATTCCCCAAATGACTATAGCGGGTAATGAATGGGTGACGCCCCGGTGGTGTCTTAAATAAGTTGCATTATTTTTCAACTTCAACACAGTGTCAAAGTCAGGAGCGTGTGAGCCAGCAATAGTACCCACAAGGACAGCGTGAAAAAGTGTTGGATCACTTTGCACAGCAGGATCAAGCGTTGCGATACCACCAAGTGCAATGCCCATTGCAATATGGGTTCCTGTATCCATTAGTTGAGGTCCTCCCTTAGTAATTTCAAATATAAAAGGCTCTATTTAATTTATATAAAAACGCACAATAGCTTTAAAATCAATTATAAAATGTATCTATATTCTAATCATATTATACCATAAAGGAAGTGATTGTATGCTTTCAAGGGTGTTACGAAAATTTAACATTTTTCAGTTTCAAACAGACTTATTAGAATGGTACGGTCAAAATAAACGTGATTTACCTTGGCGTCAAGATCAGAACCCTTATAAAGTATGGGTTTCTGAAATTATGCTTCAACAAACTCAAGTTGATACGGTCATTCCTTATTTTTATCGTTTTATGGAACAGTTCCCAACGGTTTATGATTTAGCTTCTGCGGATGAACAAGAGGTTCTAAAAGCTTGGGAAGGTCTGGGATACTATTCCCGAGCACGTAATTTACAAAACGCTGTTAGGGAAGTTGTTAGCGAATATAATGGTAAAGTACCTGATCAGCCTAAACAATTAGGTGAATTAAAAGGGATTGGTCCATACACAAGAGGGGCTATTTTATCGATTGCTTTTAATCAACCTGAGCCGGCTGTTGATGGAAATGTTATGCGTGTGTTATCTCGAATTTTTAATATCCATGATGATATCTCTGTAGGGCGAACACGAAAAAGTTTTGAAGAAATCGTCAGAGCAATTATATCAGAAGAAGATCCATCTTCATTCAATCAAGCTTTAATGGAACTCGGAGCATTAATCTGTACGCCTAAATCACCAATGTGCATGTTTTGCCCTGTGATGGAACATTGTGAGGCTTATGAAGAAGGGATTCAAGAACAATTGCCAGTGAAAGCAAAAAAAGCCAAGCAAAAGAAAAAGCCTTACAAATCAGTTATAATTAAAAATGAAAAAGGCGAAGTTATTATTGAAAAGCGCCCTGAGACAGGACTTTTAGCTAATTTATGGCAATTCCCCATGATTCCAGGACAAATTAAAACGAATGAGGAAGCTGAACAATGGTTAAATAAAGAATATGGTCTTGACATTACTGTCGATAAAAAGGTCGGGGATGTTAGACATGTCTTCTCCCATATTATTTGGGAAATTGACGTGTACGAAGCGATGACTTATCAAAGTGTAAAAGAAATAAAAGATCAACGATTACGGATGGTTTCACGTGAAGAAATCGATAAATTTCCATTTCCAGTTTCTCATCAAAAAATGATGCAATACATATAGTGAAATAGCCTTCAAGTTCACTCCATAATTAATTTCTTTTAACGATTTATTAAAAAGATGGATAACAATTAATTTATTGGAGAAATTATAATTGCGGAGGTGATATTGATGGCTAAGAACAATCCGAAAAAAGCTGCTGGTACAAACGTTAAACATGTTAAACAGCAAAACCAACAGGCGGCACAAGGCCAGCAAGGTCAATATGGCACTGAGTTTGCATCTGAAACAAATGCTCAAGAGGTAAAAAAGCAGAATCAAAAATCTGAACAAAACAAGAAATAACGTATTTATCCTCGAATACGTTTCCAAAAAAGAGTTTCCTTTCTTCAAGGAAACTCTTTTTGTGTCATATACAAATTAAAATGGATTGAGGAGTGAAGTAAACCTCTGCATAATGCTTTAATTTTTGAATTGTTAGCCTTATACTTGGTATTGACTAAAAAATAGAAAATAACCGGTTATAAAAGGAGAAAGGAAGATAAAATGGTTGCTCCGAAAGTTGGCGCGGACATTCAAATTCAAAGTTATAAGCATAACGGTACTTTGCATAGGGTATGGGACAGCAGTGTCGTCTTGAAAGGAACGGAAAAAATAGTCATCGGAGCAAATGATAAAACTCATGTAACAGAAAGTGATGGTCGATCATGGGTAACGAGAGAGCCAGCCATTTGCTATTTCCATTCAGAGTATTGGTTTAATATCATTGGGATGCTTCGTGCAGATGGAATATATTATTACTGCAATATTAGTTCTCCTTTTTTATATGAAAATAGTGCGTTAAAATATATTGACTATGATTTGGATTTAAAAGTGTTCCCTGATATGACCTACAACATTCTTGATGAAGATGAGTATGAAGAACATAAAGTGGAGATGAATTATCCAAAAGTTCTAGACCAAATTTTATACGCCAATATTGATCATCTCAAAGAATGGGTTCATCAACGCAAAGGTCCATTTTCCCCAGGGTTCATTGATCAATGGTATGAACATTTTTTAGCGTTTCGATGGTAAACCCTTGTTACAATAAATAAGTAGCAAGGCTTTTCTATTACTATGAATAAATTAGGAAGAGAAATAGATTTTTATAACACCTAGATATTTTAAAAAGGAAGATTATCAAATGTCGAGTATAAAACAGTATTTGAAATTCGTTGCACCATATAAATGGAAAATTTTATGGACGGTCATCATTGGGGTATTTAAATTCGCTATACCTTTATTAATCCCGCTCATTTTAAAATATGTTATTGATAATATTATTACGACTGGTGCACTAACAGACGTCGAAAAAACTTCCAAACTTTTTTGGGTAATGGGTGGATCGTTCATTGTTTTCTTAGTTTTACGTCCGCCAATCGAATATCTTCGACAATATTTAGCGCAGTGGGTAGGAAGTAAAATCCTCTATGACATCAGAGATAAGCTATTTGACCACCTTCAGAGGTTAAGTTTGAGATTTTATTCGCAGACGAAAACTGGCGAAATTATTTCCCGGGTAATACATGATGTCGAACAAACGAAAATTTTTGTCATAACTGGACTTATGAATATATGGTTAGACTTAGTCACGATATTAATTGCTATTGTTATTATGTTAACAATGGATGTACCTTTAACGATTGTATCAATTATATTATTTCCTATATTCGGTTTCTCTGTTAAGTATTTTTACGGGAAATTACGCCGATTAACTCGCGAAAGATCTCAAGCTCTTGCAGAAGTCCAAGGTCATTTGCATGAACGGGTACAAGGTATTCCGGTGACGAGGAGCTTTGCACTTGAGAATTATGAACAAGAACAATTTGATAAAAGAAACAGTAATTTTTTAGAAAAAGCGATTACCCATACAGGATGGAATGCTAAAACGTTTGCGGTCACAAATACCATTACGGATTTAGCACCACTCCTAGTCATTGCATTTGCAGGATATCAAGTGATTAATGGTAATTTGACGATGGGAACGATGGTTGCTTTTGTGGGATACATGGAAAGGGTATATAGTCCATTGCGACGATTAATTAATTCGTCAACCCAACTAACACAGTCGATAGCATCAATTGATCGTGTGTTTGAACTTATGAATGAATCATATGATATTGTCGATAAATCTGATGCAGAGCCATTAAAAAATGTTAATGGTAAAATTAATATCGAAAATATTTCATTCCGCTATGAAAAAACAGAACCTGAAGTATTGAAAAATGTCTCACTCAATGTTGAAAAGGGAGAGACAATCGCTCTTGTTGGTATGAGTGGAGGAGGAAAATCAACATTAATTAGTTTGATACCACGTTTTTATGATGTTACAAGTGGTGCTATCAAAGTCGATGGTCAAGATATACGTGATGTACAGGCTCGCTCTTTACGAGATAATATCGGAATGGTGCTACAGGATAATATTTTATTCAGTGAATCAATAGCAATGAACATTCGGATGGGAAACCCTGATGCAAGCGATGATGAGGTTGTGGCTGCCGCTAAAGCTGCCAATGCTCATGAATTTATAATGGACCTTCCTTATGCATATGAAACAACCGTTGGTGAACGCGGGGTTAAATTATCTGGTGGTCAAAAACAAAGAATTGCCATTGCACGTGTGTTTTTGAAAAATCCACCAATCTTGATTTTTGATGAAGCCACATCTGCCCTTGACCTAGAGAGTGAGCATACGATTCAGGAAGCACTTGGGAAGCTCGCGGCTGATCGAACAACATTTATTGTTGCTCATCGCTTGGCAACAATCACTCATGCCGATCGAATTGTCGTAATTGAAAACGGGGAAATTTCGGAAATCGGTTCTCACGATGAATTGATGTCGAAAAAAGGAAGCTATTACGATTTATATCAAGTTCAAAATCTAAACGACGAATCACAAACATTATTATAGAAGACAGATATAAAACCAGTGGAGATTTGAACCACTGGTTTTTCATTTTCGTAGGATGTGATAATAAATATACCTTGGGCCCACGGTGTCAGGTTAAGAAATTTTGCTTATTAAGTCCGTAAAATCTTTACATTTACACATTTAATAAATGATACGCAGTACCGTCAGCAAAATTGTTCCACTTTCAAAAGATATGTACTCATTCCATCGCTACGAAAAAGAAACTCTCCCTCCATAGGGAACGCTTCAGCCTCCTCACTCGCAAAAATCACTTGTTGCGGGGGGCTTCAAACTGTTCCTTTTGCGACCACTGAAAAAAGTGCTTCAAAGTTATGACATAATCTCCAACAGACTTTTTGGATTTTACAGATACACTACCTGGAATAAGGTTCAGGAGTAAATCCGGGGAGGATAAAGCAGATGTATTAGCAGAAATATGGTGCGAGAACAATTTGGAGGACTTTTTCAGTGACCTCGTTTCATTGCCATAAGGGGCTCGCATTTTTTCCTTCGCTACAGATAGCTTTCGTTTGGAGTTCTAAGAATTGACTTTTAGCAACTTCTTTGGATTAAATTTACACCGTATCCGTTTTTTTGTGTGCGATGTATCGCCGTCGAAGCATTCTTTGTCCAGCAGGAGAAAAAGTCTAAGTGAGAAGCCTTGAAATGCGTTAACTTTCGGAGACTCAGCAGCAAAGAAGAATGAACTGCAATTCTTCATCCGTGCGGAAAAAGAAATGTTTTTCCGAAACGGTGGAACAGGACTCTTCTGTAGAAAGTTGAATTATTATATTTAGACAAGCTTTTCTATTGTGTTGCATATAATGGAACAAATACAGTGAAAAAGGGGAAAATATGGCGGTATTATCTTGGATTTTTATAGGGTTAATTGTATTTATTTTAATAAAAAGCTTAACTGGTTTTATTAAAGGTGGTTCAAAAGAGACGGATGAACGTTTGAGTGAGGGGCGTTTTTCTGTGGAAATCTTTTACACACTACTCGTTACGTACACAATTGTCATCCTTGGTTTTGGTCTGATCTATTTTATTTTATCGCTCCAGGGGATCATTCTAGTGGAAGGGGACGAACTAAGGAAAGTTGGTATTATTGGATCTCTAGTTCATTCTTTCTATTTCAGTGGCGTGACTATGTTAACGATAGGGTATGGTGACATTGTGCCAATAGGCATTGGCCGGCTAGTTGCGCTGATACAAGCCTTAATCGGCTACGTTTTACCGACAGCTTTTGTTCTGCGTCTTGTCGTAACGACTAAAGAAAAGGTTGAAGATTAGAAATGAAATGGTCCTAGTGTTATGATTAAGAAAGAATGAATATTGGGGGTATTTCAATGACAGTGGAAATAGGTAAACAAGCACCAGACTTTACGCTACCGGATCAAAATGGTGAAAAGGTAAGCTTAAGTGATTTTAAAGGCAAGAATATAGTGTTGTATTTTTACCCTAAAGATATGACACCAGGTTGTACAACGCAGGCTTGTGATTTTCGTGATCATCATGAAAGTTTTGGAGAACTTGATGCAGTGATTATTGGTGTGAGCCCTGATCCGGTAACGCGCCATGAAAAGTTTATAGATAAGCATGATTTACCGTTTTTACTACTGGCTGATGAAGATAAACAAGCAGCTAAAGATTATGGCGTTTGGAAGTTAAAGAAAAACTTCGGCCGCGAATATTACGGGATTGAACGCTCGACATTCATTATCGATAAGGAAGGCCAAATTCAAAAAGAATACCGTAAAGTACGGGTTAAAGGCCATGTAGAAGAAGCGCTAGAATATGTGAGAGAGTATTTAAATTAGTAGGATTAGAACGTGTGAAAAATTAAAACCCATGTGGAGCTATCCAGGTGGGTTTTTTACGTTCTTTTTTAATTTATAAAATTTATTAAATTCTAAGGTTTGATTGCAAAACATAATAAATCTAAGAAAACTTTAGAGATTTGTTCATGAGTTTCATTTTTATTAGTAAATGAGTCTATTTCCTATATTATCGTGTTTGCGATTAGATAAAAATATAGATATATTGTTAAATGTCTTATAAATCAGAGGATTCGATTAGGTGAATAGTTTCATGCATTATTAGAGGAGGAGTTTATTTAATGTTTGCTAGTTTAAAGAAGTTAGAGTTTAAAAGATCAATCGTGTTTATTTCAATATTAGCATGTATGTTATTCCTTGCGGCTTGTTCAGACAATGATTCTGCTGAAGGGGATAACGATGATGAAACAACTGATGACGCAGTTAACTATAGTGAGGAAGTTGATTATACAATTACCGGTATCGAGCCGGGTGCAGGAATTTCTGTTGCAACAGAAGAAGCGATTGAGGAATATGATAGTTTACAAGGTTGGGATGTAGAACTGTCGTCAACCGCAGCAATGATGTCAGAACTTGATCAAGCTATGAACAAAGAAGAACCTATTATTATTACAGGCTGGAATCCACATTGGATGTTTGCGAAGTATCCGGATATGAAATATCTGGATGATCCAAAAGAAGTTTATGGTGGCGAAGAAAATATTAATTCTATAGCAAAACTTGGACTTGAAGAGGAAAAACCTGAGGCATACAAGATGATTAGCCAGTTTGAATGGGACGTAGAAGACATGGAAGAGATTATGTATGAAGCTCAAGACTCGGGGGAAGAAGTTGAAGATGTCGCGAAACGCTGGGTAGAAGACAATGAAGATAAAGTAGCCAAGTGGGGAGAAGGAGTCGATGACGTGGACGGTGTTGAAGTTGAACTTGTATCCACGCCATGGGACTCTGAAAGAGCATCATCTGGTGTTTTAAAAGAAGCCATGGAACAAAAAGGCTTTAAGGTAGAAGTTACACCTGTAGATGTTGCGGTTGTGTTTGAGACAGTAGCAAACGGGGATGCCGATGCAACCATTGCAGCATGGTTACCGATAACTCACCAAGAATTCTTTGATAAGCATGAAGACAATTTAGATGATTTAGGACCAAACTTAAAAGGTGCAAAAATTGGTATAGTCGTACCAGAATATATGGACCTTGATTCTATAGAAGATTTAGAAGCAAAATAAACGACGAAAAAAACTTTTAGCTTGGAGTGAAGACTTACTCCAAGCTTTTTTCATACACCAGGAAACTATAACATCAAAACTTCTGTGTATAACTTTATACTAAAATTGGCCACGTCCAGTACAATCGTCCATCAACTATCAAGTTTCGAATGCCTTCCTACGATAAGTCGACATTGAATCGCTTTGCTCTTCAAGTCTCCTTTATCTCGTCAGGCCTTCTCCAACTTGTACGTTGCTAATCGGGCGTTTACACTTTTGTTCGTCCAGCTCAGGGCGCCTAGCTCCTCGAGGTCTTAAACAGTAAACCTAGCAAAGAACCCACTGCGGATTTCTGCTTAAGCTTGTCGGAGCTGACCAGACACCCTGAGCTTTTCTTCTTTTAGTAATATATCCAACCGTTCTGGAATATGGTTAAATAAATTACCATTTTAAATGGAGGATAAAAATGGAGTTAATAGAGCGCGTGAGACTAAGAACAAGTTATTTTGTGAATATCTATCTTAACTTTATAGTAAAAAGATTATTAGATGTTCTTGTTAGTTCTATCTTACTACTCACTTTATCACCACTGTTTTTAATAATAGCTTATCGTTTATATAAACAAGAAGGTCGTCCTATTATTTTTAAAGAGCCACGGACAGGTAAAG
This sequence comes from Virgibacillus sp. MSJ-26, assembly GCF_018918075.1. Taxonomy (GTDB): domain Bacteria; phylum Bacillota; class Bacilli; order Bacillales; family Amphibacillaceae; genus MSJ-26. The sequence goes on along the minus strand of NZ_JAHLPW010000018.1, from coordinate 6,146 downwards.
ATAAGCGCTTGTTTATCATGTACACATTCAGAATAAAGACTCCGCCTAGACAATTGATTCAAGCCTTACCGCCTTATCCTGCACCCGACAATTGGCGATACGGTGTTCCTGATTCTTTTAAGTTTTTAAGAGATGAATCATTTTATACAGAGACAGGTTTAACATTGAAAAAATATAAACTTCATAGATTACCGTGTCTCTTTAATGTATTGAAAGGTGATATGAGTCTCGTCGGTCCGAAACCAGAACATCCAGAAATTGCTGATTATTTTAATCGGCATCAGGCCAATCGCTTTAAAGTAAGGCCAGGTTTGACGGGGTATGCCCAACTTAATTTACCGAACACAGCAGATTATGATGACATCATAAAAGCTGATTTACATTATATTAGCCAACAATCTTTATTCTTTGATCTTAAAATTTTGTATCAGCGTCTGCTATAAAAATGACTAGATTAAGAGGGGTAAAAATCTTTCTACTGTTTTATTACTATTAAAACGTTTAATATAGTAATATATATGCAAAAGAAAAACCAGTAGGGGGATTGTAATGTCCGTATTATTTTCATTAAAAATATCAGAAAAAGACCAAGAAAAACTGAAAGCAAATTATCCAACATTGAAGTTTACTTTTTGCGACAATATGGATGAAGCCCAAAAACATATTGAAGAAGCAGAAGTGATCGTCACATATGGGTCAGATTTAACTGATACCTTAGTAGAACATGCTAAAAAATTAAAATGGGTGAATGTTTTGTCAGCGGGTCTTGATCAATTACCTTTTGATGCCTTGGAAAAGAAAGGTGTTTTAGTGACAAATGTTAGGGGAATTCACAAGGTTCCAATGGCAGAATATGCTATTTCAATGCTGCTTCAAGTCTATCGTGATGAAAAGACGCTAATGGAAAAAGAAAAAGAGCATGTATGGGCGCGTGATAAAAAACAAAAGCCTTTAGAAATTACTGAGAAAACGATGTTAATCGCTGGTACTGGAGCTATTGGACAAGAAGTTGCTCGATTAGCTAAAGCATTTCGTATGAAGACAATAGGCGTATCGCGCAGTGGACGGGCAGTCAATCACTTTGATGAAAATGTAACAACTGATAAAATGAAAGCGTATCTACCTGAAGCAGATTTCGTTATATCTGTTTTACCAAGCACTAAAGAAACGCAGTATCTCTATACGTTTGACCTGTTCAAAGCAATGAAAGAGAGTGCTATATTCCTTAACATGGGGCGTGGAGATGCTGTGGAGAGTGACGTCATTATCAAAGCAATCAAGGAAAAAGAAATCGCTCATGCCGTTCTGGATGTTTTTGAAACGGAGCCATTACCAGAAGACCATCCGTTATGGGCTGAAGAAAAGGTCACAATTACCCCGCATTTATCAGGTATTTCACCTAATTACTTACCACGTGCATTGGATATATTAGAGAGAAACCTTGACGTCTTTGTCAAAGGTGAAGATGATTATGTTAATCAAATTGATACATCACTCGGATATTAAAACGAATTAGCTACCTAAATTAAATGTGACTTGTTATAATAATTATTAGATAATAATGTACTTATATTGACAAGACCCTATATAAGACGGTAAACTAATTATAAAGATTATCATATAATAATGTTAATAATTCATATTAAAATGAAAGAGAGGTGCATGACGGTGTCCGAACAACAATTAGAAGAAGCAATTGATACATTGAAGGAATCAGGTGTACGTATTACACCTCAGCGTCATGCGGTGCTTGATTTTCTCTTAAACTCTAAGGGGCATCCGACAGCTGATGAGATTTATAAAGCACTTGAGGGGAAGTTTCCCAATATGAGTGTGGCAACAGTCTATAACAATCTCCGCGTCTTAAAAGAGATTGGACTTGTGCGCGAATTGACATATGGAGATTCCTCAAGTCGCTTTGATTGCGACACGACAGAACATTACCATATTATCTGTGAAGACTGTGGCAAGATTGTTGACTTTTATTATCCAACCTTGGATGAAGTTGAATCCTTAGCTGAGCAAGTGACCGGGTTTGAAGTTAGTCATCATCGAATGGAACTTTATGGCACATGCCCAGATTGCAAAGAGTTAACTGATACACCTGAAAAAAATGTTCAATAAATTTACCGGTCATGCTTAAATAGCATGGCTTTTTTTCAAAAGAATTAAAGTACATGAGGAGTTACAAAAATGTCAAGGTTGAGTAAAAGAGAAAGTAGCGCCCAGCTCATGTCTCAAATTGAATCGAATATATCGTGTCCAAATTGTAAATCATCCATGCGTGTTGATGTCGCTCAATTAACTTGTGAAAAGGGTCATTCGTTTGATATCGCAAAACAGGGCTATGTGAATTTACTAACCCGAGCTGTGAAGACTAATTATAATAAAGAATTGTTTGACTCGCGAAGGAAACTAATCACAGAGAGTGTCTTTTTTGCTCCATTACATCAAAAGTTAACTGAACTGATCATAGAAGTGCAAGGATCATCCCGCTTATTTATCTTAGATGCGGGTTCAGGGGAAGGTTCACATTTATACAAAATACATCATGGATTACTGGATTATACACCCGAAAAGATTACAGCAGCAGGAATTGACATAGCCAAAGAAGGTATTCTTAAGGCGGCTAAATATTATGGAGGTCAAAACTGGTTTGTAGCGGATCTAGCTAATATTCCTTTTCAAAAACAGACAGTCAATATTATTTTAAACATATTATCGCCTGCCAACTATGATGAATTCACACGAGTATTAGAAAAAGATGGTCTGGCCATTAAAGTCGTTCCTCAGAAAGACTATTTAATACAGCTTAGAGAGTTTAATGATGATCGGCCTAAACATGATACTCTCTACTCCAATGAACCTACTGTTGAATTATTTTATCAACACTTTAAAGACGTAGAGAAAATTGACCTACAATACGACGTGTTACTTGATGAAGAACATCTTGACTTGCTTTTACATATGACCCCGCTCACTTGGAATTGGTCTGACGAGAAAACAAATAACTTTAAGGCATCAGGCATTCGTTCGATCTCTGTGGATTTTGATGTATTAATTGGCTATAAGAAGTTATAGTTTTAAAAGGGAGTTTCCTCGAATTAATCTCAAAAGAAACACCCTTATATGAAGTTGTTATTTTTTTATATAAACAGGAACCCATTTCCGTACACTGTTAATAAACCATATGGCATTGCAGGATGATAACTTTTCTAAAGGGATAACCCTTTCTGAAATAAGATTTTCATTTAATAAATGTTTTCGAAACGTCCCAGGTAGCAGTCCGCAAGATATTGGCGGGGTGTACAAATTACCGTCTATGTCAACGACGATATTTCCGTTTGTAAATTCAGTAATTTCCTTTCTATCATTCCACAACAAGACGTCAAATATGTTAGCCTGTTTATGTTTATTATAAATCTCCCGGGATGTTGTTTTATGGTAATGAAATACATTTTCCTTATCAATTGGTTGAATGGCAACTTTTACAATCTGTGAATTTTCCATCACTGAAATTTTCTTCTCATCTATAGTATACTCGCCCTTTTGATTAATTAATAAGCGAACTTTGTATGTACCTTGAGGGTGTTCTGTTGCAAAATTATATAGTGATTGTTTTATTTTTTCGATATTGATACTCACGTCGAAGTAGCTAGCTGATTGTTTTACTCTTTCTAAATGATTCTTTAAAAGAAAGTACTGACCATCCTCTAACCGAATGGATTCTAACAAGTTGTAATCAGTCTTATTTGTATGTATAATAGCTGTTTTTGTGAGGACTTCTTTATACTCATCTTCAGCAGTAGATTCCCTCGTAATTCCGCCACCAACACCGTAAATAGCTTCGTTTTTCTCAGAATCTATAACAGCTGTCCGGATGGGCACGTTGAAAATGGCTTCTTGATTTGGCGTGATATAACCGATAGCTCCGCAATAGACATCACGCGCTTCTTGTTCTATTTCAAAAATGACATCCATTGTCTCTTTCTTAGGCAGACCGGTAATCGAACTACATGGAAAAATAGCTTTAAAGATATCGAACAATCCTAAGTTTGACGCGAGTTCAGAAGTTAATGTTGTTGTCATTTGGTAAACCGTTGGATATTTTTCAATAGAATGCTGATTAGTAATGTGGACTTGTCCTTTGTTTGCTATCGTTTCCATCTCTTCTTTCATTGCTTTTGCAATAATATTATTTTCCTGTTGGTTCTTTTTTGAATTTTTAAGCCACTTTGCTTGGGCAAGGTCTTCTTTATATGTTTTCCCTCGAGGGGCAGTTCCGGCCATTGGTTTTGTGGTTAAAACTCGACCTTGTAATTGAAAAAATAATTCTGGAGAAGCGGACGCGATTTGGTAACGTCCAGTATCTATATATGCTGTATAATCTGCAGCTTGAGCATTGATTAAATTCTCGGCAAAAGCTAGTGAATCACCTTTAAAAGCAGATTTCATTTTTAACGTATAATTAACTTGTTCTGTTTTTCCGTCTTCTAGGTACTCGTGAATTTTAGAAATCTGGTTAATGTAACTATCAATGGTAATATTAGATTCCCATTGACCTGTTTGATAATTGGTAGTCTTAATAGATTCTGGTCTAAATGCTTCTTCAAAAACGCCAAACCAAAGTAAAGGCATATTTGAATTCTCCTTCACTCTTAAACGAGGGTTAAATGCAGGTGCCGCTTCATAAGAAACAAATCCTGCTACATAATAGCCTTCATTAGATAATTGTTGTATTTCAGTAAAACAATTATCCACTTCATCTAAAGTATGAGTAGTAATAATTTTAACGGGATCCCGGAACACCATTGGTTTTATTTTATTTTCAAATGCAAAGTTAAACTGTAATGACGGGTTCAATGTTTGATGTTTCATGTTAACCTCCCAAATAACGATCGAAATATATATTTGACCATTGGTATTAAAAAGGCTCTGTTAAATTTTATAACAGAGCCCAAATTCTATTTGCTTTTCTTTTTAGCTTCAGCTAAAGCTTTTTTTCGATATCGACTTTGGTTATATTTCTCGTCGAATTCTTTTCCTTCTAAATCCTTATCAAGTGTCAAAGGTTGCTTGCAATGCATACACGCATCAACTCGTCCAAGCATTTTTGTCGGTTTTTCACAATTGGGGCACACGATAGGAATGGCTTTAGTTGATAACATTCCAATCCATAAGTAGACGACGGTGCTTAGGAGAACGGAAAGAACTCCAATTAAGAAAAATAACAGCATAAGCCACTCTATTTTTTTGACTAACAGACCTATATACATAAATCCAATCCCTGCAAAAATAAGGACGAGTGCAAAGGTACGAATTTTATTGATCTTACTTTTGTAAACTAATTGAGACATACTCTTCCTCCTCAAAATATCCATTGTAAGTATAGCATAAATAAGACTCCAAAATGAATTAGAATACTTTCTATTAAACAGGCGGTTTACTTTTTAAATATGAAGGTATATTTCCTAATAATGTAGTCACGCATTATGAATAGGAGATTCTTGTTGAAACAACGCCACTATATTTAAGGGAGGTGAATAGCAATGAATGCTAATAATGAGCAAAATGAAATGCAGTAAGGATGTTTTTTAAAAGATAATTGACATATATTTAAAACCGTGGTAGATTATTAATCGTCGCTAAATTAAATGTTTAACGACAGATGACAAAAAACTTTTTCGAAACAACTTGTTATTTAATTTAAATCATGCTATATTATATAAGCTGATAAAAGGCAGTCGCAATATTGAAAAAGTTTAAAAGAAGATGTTGACAACGAATTGTTAACATGTTATATTAAGAAAGTCGCCAAAACAAGCGACGGAAGATTTGCTCTTTGAAAACTGAACAGAACAACCAGTATGTCAGGAGAAATTAAGTTTCTTCTATAAAACTCAAAAGGGTAACCTTTTGAACAAGCTAAGATTTGACAACAAACTTTTTTGGAGAGTTTGATCTTGGCTCAGGACGAACGCTGGCGGCGTGCCTAATACATGCAAGTCGAGCGCGGGAAGCGGACTCGTCACCCTTCGGGGTGTCTAGTCCGTGGAACGAGCGGCGGATGGGTGAGTATCACGTGGGCAACCTGCCTGTAAGATTGGGATAACTCGCGGAAACGTGAGCTAATACCGAATGAAGTC
>NZ_JAHLPW010000017.1 GCF_018918075.1 Virgibacillus sp. MSJ-26 | reverse complement strand
GGTCGTATACCAAACTGGGCGATGGTTATGAACCAACTTTTAATCCATGATGATCTAAAAGATAGGGTGTTAAAATATCTTGAATAAATTAGAACTTACACACTTTATTTGACAAGCCCCCCAAGGGTTATTTATTAAATCATTCTGCGAACCTTAAGTAAAAAAAGAAGAGGCGAGTGCCTCTTCTAAATTCTTAATCATCGGTATCGTCTTCGTTTTCTTCGTTATCTTTATCATCGTCTTCGTTGTCATCTTCATTATTCTCATTTTTATCTTTATCATCGTTTTTCTCTTTCTCTTTCTTTTTCTCTTCTTTCTCTTTCTTATCTTCTTCTTTGTCTTTATCTTTCTTTTCGTCTGAACTTGATGAATTGCCGACTGTTACTTCGTTCGAAGCGCCTGACTCTCTGCCAAAATAATCAACGGCTTTGATGTGGTATACACCTGATCCTTCAGCGGAAAAACTAGTGCTTGTGGTGTGACCAATTTTACTAAAAGATCCGCCTGATTCGGATGCTTTAAAAATCCGATACCCAACGACGTCGTAGCTACCTGACTTATTCCATGATAGGCTGCTGCCTGAATTGCCAAGTGATCCAGGTGCTGATGGACTTTTACCGTCATCGTCAAGTGAGCTTCCTACGCTCCCTTTTGGGACTCCAATCTTTTCCCACTTTTCTCGGTTGGTACGTGGGTATAATTTCGTTAAATCATTTAGGTTGTCATAGCCATTTCTCTTTAACCACTCTGGATTAAATGATAGACCACCCTCACCAGATACAAACTCACCAGGTGTTTTAGAACCAGCTGGGACAGTTTTTCCATTTATTGTGACAGAGCTTCCACCAGATATTAAACTGTCATCTTCTTTTGTAGGAACATATTTTTCGTTATATATATCGGAACTTATCAGTCCTGCTTTCTTACACAACTCTGAAGGAACCATTCCTGATACAGCGCAGTAACTTCTTTCGACAATCCCGTCAGGCCGCTTGAACCTATCTTTTGGCACAAGTAAATCTGGTTTAATTTCTGAAGCGACATTAATTAATTCAGCCCATAAAGCTTGGTTTCTTTGGCTATAGGTCAATGAGCAACCTGGGCAATAGTCTAGGCTAAGGTTAGCATCATAGCCAATCCATGTTCCAAAAGTGACATTTGGATTGACACCAATAAACCAAGCGTCTTTATAATCGTCAGTTGTTCCTGTTTTTCCAGCCCAGTCCACACTTTGATATTTTAAACGTGGTTTAAGAGTTGCTGCTGTTCCATAACTTAGTACATCGCGCATCATATCGACGGTTAAATAAGCAGTTTGTGGCGAGTAAACATCCACCTCTTCAGCCTCATGTTCATAAATTGTTTCTCCATCTGAGTCTGTGATTTTCTCAATCATATAACCGTCCACAAAGTTTCCATTGTTTGCTAGGGTCGCAAATGCATTTGTATTTTCTTCAACACTAAGTCCGCGTTCCATTCCTCCGAGAGATAGAGAGAGTATACTTTTATCGGTCTCTGTCAAAGAGGTAATTCCCATTTTTTCTAAAAATTCTTCAGCTGGGGGTGGATCATCATTTATGATTTTCGAGTATGTTTCTACGGCAGGGACATTATAAGACTTTGCTAGGGCTTCTCGTGCTGATACCAGTCCATACTCGCCTAAACCGTAGTTAGTAACAGGATAAGTATCCTGTCCGGGAACATTAAAAGTTTTAGAGAAAGCAGGCAAGACAGAGCCAGGTTGTACCTTACCTTTTTCCATTGCTGCTGCATAGTCCAGTAATGGTTTAATCGTACTTCCTGCAAGACGTCTTGTTTGTGTTGCATAGTTATTATTATCTTCATCCGAAAACTCTCTGCTTCCGACAAAGCTGATAATTCTACCTGAACTATTTTCAATCAACATGGCTCCAGCTTGAACAGGATCCATGTAAGATGAAGTTTTACCAGTTTCTTCGTCTGTAACTGTTACTTCTTGATCAGGCCCATAATGTTGGAAGTCCTTTGCTACTTCTTGCTGTGCCTCATAGATTTCTTTATCAATCGTCGAATGGATATGATAGCCATTCATTTCGAGCGCACGGTCGGCCAACTGCTTATATTGTTCTAAAAGATCTTCACCATCTTCATCTTTTTCATCTTTTTTAAGATCCTTCATTGTATAGCCATCATCTTCAGCTAACACTTCGACTAATATTTCTTTTGCACGTTTCTGTATTTCTTCCGTTAATGCAGGGAAAGCATCACGTGATTTTGTCTTTTTCTTTATGAAATCTTCCGTTATATCGTAATCCACAGCTTCATCAAAATCTTCTTTACTAATATACTCAGCATCATACATGCGTTTCAAGACAGTTTTCATTCTATTGATACCTGGTTGTAAATCCTCTTCACCTTTTAACCCACCACTATTTACAAACGGGGTATAGGTTGAAGGACTTTGTGGTAACCCGGCAAGGTATGCAGCTTGAGGTAAAGTTAAATCTTTGGCATCGACCCCAAATATCCCTTGTGCAGCGGTTTGGATTCCGGCAATATTATCGCCTGCCGCATCGCGACCATAAGGAATAATATTTAAATATGATTCAAGAATTTCATCTTTGTCAAAAAAACGTTCGAGTCTTAGAGCCAATAAGATTTCTTTAGCTTTTCTATCAAAAGAAACTTCATTCGTTAATATTTGATTTTTAATAATTTGTTGAGTTAATGTACTTCCACCAGTTTTTACATCAGAGTTAATTGCTTCTTGTAAAATTGCTCGAACAATAGCTTTTGGTACAACACCGTTATGCTCTTTAAAGTATTCATCTTCTGTTGCAATCACTGCATCGATTAAGGTTGGAGATATTTTATCTAACGGTGTTTTTTCTCTATGTAAATCGGATCTTACGTCGCCAATATAAATATCATCGGCAAAATAAAGTTTAGATGTTTCTTCAATATTGTAAATGTCTTTTTCCATGCTTGCATAACTTCGAATAGGTTCATCTTTAACAAGTGCAGCAAAATAGCCAGCACCAACCCCTACGCCAAAGAATAGTCCAATGAAACCAACAATAATGAAAAATAAAATAATATTCCAAGTAATATCGTATGTCAACCTGGAAACTTTTTGAATTTTACCAGTTTTCCAGGTTTTTTTAACCTTTTCACTATATGTTTGGAGTGTTTTTTTAAAATCCACGCACATGACCTCCTAAAATTCATTCATAATTATACCATATGATTGCAATTAGGGCATAAAAACGTGTATAATTATCATGAATATTTATCAACTAAATATTTTAGACTATATAAAAGGCATTGAAAGAATGAAGTAGCTATACAAATCCCTGTTTCAGAGAACTAGCGGTGGTGGGAGCTAGTACATATTTGTAAGTGAATTACGTTTCTGGAGCTTCTTTATTAATTTTCTTAAACTTTAATAAAGACGGTGTATACTCATCGTTAACAATTCAAGTGGCAATTTTATATTGCAACAAGGGTGGTACCGCGTATATACAACTCGTCCCTTCTTTAGAGAAGAGGCGAGTTTTTTGCTTTTTAAAAAATAAATGGAGTGTGACGAAATGAATATTTTAAAAGATTTAGAAACACGTGGCTTAGTCCATCAAGTAACCGATAGGAAAGGATTGGAAAAACATTTAGCTGACAATCAAGTAACTTTATACTGCGGCTTTGACCCAACGGCAGACAGTCTTCATATTGGCCATTTAGTACCTATTATCATGCTGAAAAGGTTTCAAAAAGCTGGACATAGACCTATTGCGCTAATTGGCGGAGGTACGGGAATGATTGGGGATCCTAGTGGTCGTACAAGCGAACGGTCGTTAAATGAAGAAAAAGTAGTTCATCATTATAGTGAGAAAATTAAAGAACAAATTGCTAAGTTACTTGACTTTGATAAAGGTGAAAATCCTGTTGTAGCCCGAAATAATCATGATTGGCTAGGAACTACAACAATTATTGATTTTCTACGTGGACCAGGAAAACATTTTGGTATTAACTATATGTTAGCAAAAGAATCAGTATCAACACGTATTGAACAAGGCATTACATTTACTGAGTTTTCTTATATGATTTTACAGTCCCTTGATTACTTGAAACTAAATGAACAAGAAAATTGTACATTGCAAATAGGTGGAAGCGATCAATGGGGGAATATTACGGCTGGAATGGAACTTATTCGCCGCTCACGAGATCTAGAGGAGGATGAAATTGATGTATTTGGCTTAACGGTGCCGCTAATTACAAAAGCAGATGGGACTAAATTTGGTAAAACTGCTGGCGGAGCAGTTTGGCTTGATCCTGAAAAGACCTCGCCATATGAATTTTACCAGTTCTGGATTAATACAGATGACCGTGATGTGATTAAATTTATTAGCTATTTCACATTTTTATCTGAAGGTGATATTAAAGAGTTAGAAAACGAGGTAAAAGAACGTCCTGAAAAGCGACGTGCTCAAAAACGTTTGGCTGAAGAAATGACGAAATTAGTTCACAGTCAAGAAGCTTTAGAGCAAGCACAAAAAATTACGGAATCCTTGTTCAGTGGAAATCTTAAACAGTTGTCTGCTGAAGATATCAAGCAAGGATTTAAAGATGTCCCAACGATTGAAATGGAAGATGAAGAGATTAGTTTGGTTGATCTATTAGTTAACGCGAAAATTTCTTCTTCCAAACGACAAGCAAGAGAGGACATAAAAAATGGTGCAATCTACATTAATGGAGAACGGAATCAAGATATTCAGCACAGTGTTACAAAAGATGATCGTATAGAAGATATATTTACAATCGTTCGAAGAGGGAAGAAACGTTATTTTTTAATTAGTTATAAATAGAATTATCGAGGATGGGACATAAGTATTTTAGTTAATGTAAAAGCGAACGTATTAAAGTATATTTCTTTTAATATACACTTTTCTAAATCAGCGTAGGAAAAATACGTAGACTCCTTGAAAAAATCGCGATGAATCGCTGTCGAAGTATTCCTTGTTTAGCAGGATGAAAAGCTTAGATGAGACCCCGCAGAGCGTCATGAATGATGGAAGGCTAAATTCGCGACGTCCTGTGGGGGCGCCTTCATGACCAACATCCTGTTGGCCCGAGGCTCATCAGCAAAGAAGAATGAACTGCAATTCTTCTCCCCCCTGCGGAAAGCGAAGTATTTTTCCGAAGCGAATAACGCTCGCTTAAAATTGTTCGTCTTTTAATTACTAATACTTAGTTTTGTCCCAGCCTCTTCTATCAAGCAAACACATTTCTTGCGTCATCCTAAGGAATCCAATAAGATAGATTTATTTGGAAAATTACTTTAGGAGATGACAGCATGAAAGGCTTGTTTCAAAATAAATGGTCGGTTATTGGTATTGCGGTCTTTTGTTCCATCCTGTGGGGAAGCGCATTTCCAGTGTTGAAGGTGAGCTATGAAGAACTGCAAATGGCGCCTGAGGACACCATAGCAAAAATCGTCTTTGCCGGAGGACGGTTTTTATTAGCAGGGTTAATTGTTCTAACAATTTTATTATTGATGAACGCAAAAAGTATCTTAGTGACACGTCGGCAATTTATGGTACTCATCATATTAGGTGTCGTTCAAACAGCTCTTCAATATTATTTCTTTTACAACGGTCTAGCAAAAGTTACTGGAATGCAAGGGGCGATTCTGAATGCAAGCGGGACTTTCTTTGCTGTATTATTGGCTCATTATTACTATAAAAATGATCGATTAAATTGGCAAAAAACAGTTGGGTTAATAGCGGGATTTGGTGGTATCATTCTATCAAACTGGGGGCAGGAGTTTTCACTGTCCTTTCAATTTACAGGCGAGGGATTTATGATTTTATCAGGGTTGACCAGTGCGGTCGCTACCATTATGGCGAAAGAGTTGGCTACAGGAATCCATCCCTTTGCTATTACAGGCTGGCAATTGACTTTGGGAGCTATAATCTTGCTTCTTATCGGGGTGCCTCAGTTAAGTGAAGGAGCAATGGTCTTTACACCACTCGGCTGGGGGTTGTTTTTCTACTCAGCAATTCTCTCTTCAGTCGCATTCGCTTTATGGTATTCACTACTTAAGTATAACAATGCAGGCGAAATAAGTATGTATAAGTTTATTGTCCCCGTTGCTGGTTCACTGCTGTCAGCGATGTTTATTCCAGATGAGCGACTTACATTTTCAATTTTTGCAGGGATGGCACTTGTAGCAGTTGGTATTATAATTATTAATTATAAAGGAAAGAATCGTTCAGATTTAAGAGATGGAAATGTAGCAAGGACTTAAAAGTTTGGAAGGAAATCTCTTAGTGGGTTTCCTTCTTTTTTAAGATAAAAAGCTCTGACTTCCATGGTACGGAATGACAGAGCTTTTAAATGTTCTATTATATGAAAATTACTTACGAGAGTAGAATTCTACGATAAGCGCTTCGTTGATTTCAGCTGGTAACTCAGAACGTTCAGGTAGGCGAGTATAGCTACCTTCCATTTTATCTTCATCAAATGTTAAGTACTCTGGAACAAAAGTGTTCACTTCGAGAGCTTCTTTGATTGAATCAAAGTTTTGAGCCTTTTCACGAAGGCTAATTGTTTGACCAGGAGCTAAACGGTATGATGGGATATCAACACGCTTTCCATCAACAGTTACATGACCATGGTTAACAAGCTGACGAGCCTGTTTGCGTGTACGCGCTAAACCTAAACGATAAACAATGTTATCTAAGCGGGATTCTAGTAAAACCATAAAGTTTTCACCGTGTACCCCAGCCATTTTTCCTGCTTCTACAAATAAGTTAAGGAATTGGCGTTCAGTTAAGCCATACATATAACGAAGCTTTTGTTTTTCTTGTAACTGTAAACCATATTCAGATACTTTTCTTCGTTGGTTTGCTCCATGTTGTCCCGGAGCATAAGGACGTTTATCTAATTCTTTACCTGTTCCTGTAAGTGAAATGCCAAGTCGACGAGACTTTTTCCATACTGATCCAGTATATCGAGCCATAGGACATTTCCTCCTTTTATTTTATTTGCATAAAATAAATAGACCGTGTTCCTGTCCTTTATCCATTATGTTTTCATGTACCATCGCTCCAGCAGCAGAGAGTTACACGATACACCTCAATGAATGAGGAACATAATGCAATAAACGGTGGTTCACATAGGCTACCTTATTATTTTACACAAGTGATAGTATATAGTTTTCTAGCAATAATGTCAACTGAAACTTATATTTTACTTAATAAATTCAAATCAAAGAACAAAAATATGCCTGTCTTTTAATAATACAGAAAATTCTCCTTTAAAAATATAGGAAAAAATACCTATATCATATATACTGTACATACAGTGAATTAATTAAATAATAAACATAAAAAGGTGTTCAGTTAATTATTAAAGGCGGTGTATATTACATGGAGCAAGCAAAAATAAAAGAAAAAATGCGAGAACTTTTGCATCGTTTAATGGCTAACCCCTCACGAATTAATAGGTCTAAAGTGCTACATGAAATGGTGTCGATTGTAAATGACTCATTTAATAATAATGCTTGTACAACCATGTTTACTTTTGATGAGTGGCAAGGATTATATAAAGCCGAAAGTGAATGTTTAAACTTGAATTACAACATAACTGCGAATTGGAGTATAAACAAATTCATTGAAGATGCATTAGACCAATCACTTTTAACAGATGCCGTTTATAAACAATTCGGTACCCAAGGTTGTATCTTAATACCATTTCATCCAATGAATAAACCGAACGGGTTAATTGTTACAGTTTTTGATCATGAGAAAAATGATATTAAAACGGCTGTTTTATATTTGATGAAAAAGGAGATAGAGCAACTGCTCAATGTGTTGAATCATTATACAAATCTTAAAGCTAAATATGAAAAAAAAGATTTTTTATTTAGACTTTCAGCCAGTTTTTATACATGTGAAAATAAAAATGATATATTAAAACAGATAATAATATCGATCAGTGACGTCTATCCTGACTTTTCCTATTATCTTTTATTATCTCATGATCATGAGATGGGAGAGACTTTACCGATTAGAACTCTTGAATATAATCAAGAAACAACAAAACAAGCCAGTTACATTGCATTTATTGGTGGTGAGCTACAAATTGAATATAATGAAAATTCCACCTATGTATTTGCGCCTTTGGTCGGAAAGCAAGGTGTCTATGGTGTTTTAGAAATAACTGCACCAACAAAAGTAATTTATCCAAAAGAAGAGATAGAGTTTATTAAACAATTTACAAACGTAGCTGGAAAAGCAATTGAAAATACGATACTCTATCAAAACTCAAAGCAACATATTAGTGATTTGAAAATGATTAATGAAACAACACATCAATTGAATTCTAATTTGCATCAGGAAGATATATTGCAAATCATTAAAGGGAAAATAAAATTAACTTGCCATGCTTCAGAAGTGGGCTTTATATTAATGAAGGAAAACTCTACAGATAAAATAGATATCTTACCTGGGAGTACTGGCTATTTCTATACGCAGGAAGGTGTGTCCCTAAGTACATATTTATTAACAGAGTCAATTAAAAATCAAGAATCAATAATAACCGGCAATTTGAAAAATCGAATAATCAGTGACTTTCATTCCGGAATGATCATACCGATGAATGATGGGAAAGAATTTTTAGGAGCGGTTGTAATGTTGCATGAGAAAGAAAGCTTCTTTACCTTTGACCGGTTTAAATTATTGCAATCATTAATTCAACATTTGACATTGGCGCTAATAAACTCACTTTTAAGAGAGAGATTAGAAGAAACGGTAAGGACTGATTATTTAACAAATCTTTATTCTAGAATTTACTTGGATGAAAAAATAAACTTTCACATGAAAACGGATACGGAAGGGATACTAATCCTTTTTGATATCGATGATTTCAAACGAATCAATGATTTATACGGGCATTACATCGGGGATACGGTAATTATACAAGTTGCAGATATAATTAGACAGCATATAACGCCTTATGATATCGGAGCGAGATGGGGTGGGGAGGAATTGGCGATATATATGCCAGGCTCTACTATTGAAGAAGGTTACTGGCTTGCAGAAAAGATAGCTCAACAAGTTGAAAGAAAGACGGATCCACTCGTTACTTTATCCGCAGGGGTGTCATCCTGGACTAATGAAAAAACAGATTCCGTCAAATCTTTATTCATTCGGGCAGATCATGCTTTGTACGAAGCTAAAAGAAAGGGAAAAAACCAAGTTATAACAAAATAAGAATTTAAAAACAGTAGCTTGTTTTTAATAGGCTACTGTTTTTTTACAGTTTCCAATAAATGGAAAACTAAAGATTTGTATTGTCTGTTGATTAGTTCATATGTTTTATAAGGATTGCCACAAATTCCTCTAGGTATTGTTGATCTACTTGATCAAACCGATTATAATTTGGACTGTCGATGTCTAGAACGCCATATATTTCATTGTTAACAATAATCGGAATAACAATCTCTGACTTGCTGGCGCTATCACACGCAATATGGCCAGGAAACTCATTGACATTGTCGACAAGTTGAGTTTGACTTTCTTCTATAGCTGTCCCGCAGACACCTTTACCGTATGGAATACGTATGCATGCCGGAAGACCTTGGAATGGTCCAAGAACAAGTTCATCTTCTTTCCATAAATAGAACCCAACCCAGTTGATGTCACTTAAAAATTGATTTAATAATGCTGATGCATTAGATAAATTAGCTATTACATCGGTTTCCCCATCAATGAGCGCACCAAGCTGCTTTAATAATTGCTCGTAGTCTTTTTCTCGACTTCCTGAATATTGTTGAACCTCAAACATTGGCATTTTCCTTTCCTTATTCTATAATTCGACACATACTGAACATATTGTCGATAAGTTGATGCAGGATAATTATTTTTTTTGTCGTAAATCAGATGTAAGGAGTTGAAGAACAATGAAAACAACTAATCCTACTAAAAGTAATGTAGTTAAAGCAGCAACAGCCTTGTTTTTTCAAAAAGGATTTGACGGGACATCAGTCAGAGATATAGCAGATAAAGCAGATGTCAATGTATCATTGATTAGCTACTATTTTAAAGGGAAACAAGGGTTGCTTGAATATGCTGTTACTCAATTTTATGAAACTTATTTTGAACATATAGAAGAAGCATTGGAAGAAGCGCAATCACTTTCTACTTTAAATCAGCTGAAATCATTAATTTTTTCCATTATACAGTATAAACAAAGTAATCATCAATTAACGTGTTTTATCCATCGAGAGCTTTCCTTGGATTCAGTTTTTGTAAGGGAAATGACGGTGACTTATTTAGCTAAAGAAAACCACTATATCAGTCGATTGTTTTATCAGGCTTTAAAGGAATATAATAATAAAAGTGGTGATCGCCATCTTTTATTAATGCAGTTAAAAGGAATGTTATTAACACCTTACGTCATGCAAAATGAATGGCGAAATCAACTAGGCGGCGACCACTCGGATGAGATGTTTGTTAATCGCTATGTGAAAATTATAGAAGAATGGTTGGACTTTATTATCCTAGAAAGAAAACAGATGACGAACAGTGTAGTACATATTAAGTAACAAATTCACATACGAAGGCGCATAGACCGGGACGAAGACATTTATTACGTAGTTTATATCAACCGTGCATTAGTAAAAACGTAGTAACTATAATATTATCTTGGTGTGCAAGTAGTTTTATGTGTTGTTACAAAAATAAATAATGAAAAATAAAATCGATATTTTATACAATATTTTTAGCCAAACAGGTCGGGAACATGGTATCATATGTATAATGAGGAAAAATCGTTTTTTATGTTGAAAATTGTAATTTAAATCTGTAAAAAGAGTTTATTTGACTTTTTTAACTGTAAACTTAAAAAAGGACTCTCCTTTTATCCAGAAATATATATATTAGGAGGCTTTATATGGCATACGTTATTGGAATCATTTTAGTCATTATTACACTAATTATTGTTGGATTAATTATGCGAAAACGTGTTTACGATGAAGTGGATCGGCAAGAAAATTGGAAAATGGATATTATGGATCGTAATATTGCCTCAGAACTATCCCGTATTAAGAGTTTAAATTTATCTGGTGAGACCCAGGAGAAATTTGAATCGTGGAAAGAACGCTGGGAGCATATTGTGGAAAAGGATTTGACCGATATTGAAGAGCATCTATTTGATGCAGAAGAGGCCGCAGATCATTATCGTTTTCCAAGTGCTAAAAAAGCTATCAGCAAGACAGATCAAGCTCTTAAAACGATTGAACATGATATAGAGCAAATCTTAAATGAGCTGGATGAGCTGATGAATTCTGAAGAAGAAAGCCGGCATAGGGTAGAAGAAATCCAACCCAATCTTAAAGCACTAAAAAAAGTATTGATACAAAATAGGTATCAGTACGGTAAGGCGATTACCCATTTTGAAGAAGAGATTGATACGTTTGAAACTCAACTCGATACATATAACGAGCTTGTAGAATCAGGAAATTATATTGAGGCTAGTCAACTTGTTGAAACTCTTTATGCAAAACTAGAAGAGCTTGAAGAAAGTATTAATGACTTTCCAGACTTGTTAACAGCTTGTAAAAACGATTTACCAAATCAATTAAATGAATTACTTAGAGGCATTAGGGAAATGAAAGATGATGGATATCGTGTAGAACATCTTGGATTTGAAAAAGAAATCAACATATACATCGAACGCTTATCAGACTGTGTTAAAGCCCTTGAACAAAATAAAACTGAAGAACCTAAAAACACAGTTAAAGATATTGATGAAAGAATAAAAGAAATGTATTTGTTACTCGAAAAAGAAGCTGTTGCTAGAAATTATCTTGAAACGCATTATACAACTTATGCTCAGGATTTATCAGTAATTGCGAATGATTTTACTGAAGCGAAGCACGAGGTAGAGCAATTAAAGGAATCTTATTATTTTGATGATCGTGACTTAGAAAAGTATTTGTCCATTGATAAAGCGATTAACCGATTAATAAATGAAAAAGAAATGATGGACAAACAAATTAGTGAATCAGGCACGTCACATACGGAATTAAGAGAGCAACTTGAAAAAGGATTTAGCCAAGTTAAAGAACTAGAAACAGAGTTAGTGGAATTTCGCGATACGATTCAAAGCTTGCGAAAAGATGAACTTGAAGCACAAGAAAAGTTATCAGCTCTACGTGAAAAAATTAATACAACCAATCGGCGAATCCAAAAGAGTAATATTCCTGGAGTACCTCGGTTTATTTGGGGTTATATGGAAGAAGCGAGTAATAAATGTAAACAGGTTTTAAGTGTTATTGAAAAACAGCCACTTGATATGAACAAAGTTCAGCATACACTAGAGGAAGCGAAGACAGCAGTAGATTATTTAATTGAACAAACAGATATGATGCTTGATCAAGCCTATCTTACAGAACAGGTCATACAATATGCCAATAGATATCGAAGTAAAGTCCCAGCGTTAGCTGCTGAGCTTTCTGAAGCAGAAAATCTTTTTAGACAATATGATTATGAATTAGCTTTAGAAAGAGCGGCAAAGGCGATTGAAGATGTGGAGCCTGGTGCTTTAAAGAAAATAGAAGAATATCAATCTTTATCTGTATTAAATTAAATAATAATTTGAATGGCTCGAAAGGCTGCTTTAGAATAGGTGACGTACACCTCTTCAAAGTCAGCCTTCTCTTATTTAAAAAGTTAATTAGTTGGAGTGTTTCAAATGATATATTTAGATAATAGTGCAACAACGCAACCGTACCCTGAAGTATTGGAAAGCTTTCAAAATGCATCAACTCAATTTTTTGCTAATCCATCTTCCATCCATCAGTTGGGAGGCAGAACAGAGACTCTTTTGACAAGAGCACGAGAACAAGCTGCCGAATTACTAGGGGTCAACAAGAGGGAAATCGTATTTACTTCTGGAGGTACAGAAGGTAATAACTTAGCTATTAAAGGTATTGCACTTGAACATCAAAATCGTGGTAAACATATTATAACTTCGCAAACTGAACATCCATCTGTTTATGAGGCTTGTCAAAGTCTAGAAAAATTAGGTTTTAAGGTTACCTATTTGCCTGTAAATGAAGAAGGGATTGTTTCACTTACTGAATTACAAAAGTCTATTCGTAAAGATACAATTTTAATCAGTATTATGCATGTGAATAATGAGTTAGGAACCATTCAGCCCATCGAAGAGATAGGTGAAATTGCCAAAGAGCATCCAAAATTGTTTTTTCACGTTGATTATGTGCAAGGTTTAGGTAAAATATCATTAAACTTCAAAAAATATGGTATTGATTTGTGTACGATGTCTGGCCATAAAATCCACGGATTAAAGGGGACAGGAATATTATATGTTGGCGAGGGAGTCACACTACATCCTCTTTTACATGGAGGGGGACAGGAAGAATTCTATCGATCAGGTACTGAAAATTTAGCTGGTGCTGTATCCTTAGTAAAAGCATTGAGAATGAGTATGGAAAATATGAAGATGAATATAGATAAAATAACCGATTTAAACAATCATTTACGACAAGAACTCGGGGAAATAAAAGGGGTTATTATCAATACACCATTAAATGGGGCTCCCCATTTAATGAATATCTCTGTTTTAGGATTAAAACCTGAAGTCATTATTCATTCACTCGGTGAAGAACATATTTTTATATCGACAAAATCAGCGTGTTCTTCCAAAAATAATGTTGAAAGCCGTGTTTTAACGGCCTGTGGCTTTAGTTCTGAACGAGCTACAACAGCTTTAAGAATTAGTATGTCTTATCAAACAACAGAAGACGATATAAATACGTTTTTAAATATTTTTAAGAAAATAGTTAATCAATTAAAACTAATAATGGAGTAGATTATGATGAAATATGACCATATATTGATTCGCTATGGCGAGTTAGCATTAAAAGGCAGAAATCAAAGAACGTTTATAAACCAACTTCAAAATAATATTAGACACCAATTAATGGATTTCCCAGAGGTTCAGGTTAAGAAAACACAAGGAAGAATGTTTATCTTACTTAATGGAGAAGACCCGGAACCAATTATAGAAAAATGCCGTCGAATATTCGGAATTCATAGTCTGAGTTTGGCAGTTAAAGTAGACAATGAATTAGAAATAATCAATGAAACGGTATTAAAGACACTGCTTGATCATCCATCAGGAACAACTTTTAAAGTAGAAGTTAGGCGTGCAAATAAGGAGTTTCCCATCCAGTCACAGGAAATGAATCAAAAGTTAGGTGCACATTTATTGAAGAATTCAACTGGTTATACTGTCGATGTACATGACCCAGATGTCATAATTAAAGTAGAAATTCGAGTGGAAGCAACGTATATAACTTCAAGTGTGATTGAAGGGGCAGGTGGATTACCAGTTAAAACAGCTGGAAAGACGTTATTAATGCTATCAGGTGGTATTGATAGCCCAGTGGCAGGATATCTTGCAATGAAGCGGGGAGTTGAAATCGAGGCAGTCCATTTTCACTCGCCACCTTACACAAGTGAACGAGCCAAACAAAAGGTTATTGATTTAGCTAAAGAATTAATGACTTTCGGTCATCAAGTGAAGATTCATATTGTTCCATTTACTGAATTGCAACAAGCAATTTTTAAAGAAATTCCTGAAGCCTATGCCATGACAGTCATGAGACGGATGATGATGCGAATTAGTGAAGCAATTTGTGAAAAAGAAGGGATTTTATCAATCACGATTGGAGAAAGTCTTGGACAAGTAGCAAGTCAAACGATGGAAAGTATGAATGCGATTAATGAGGTGACTAATTATCCTATTCTTCGTCCATTAGTCGCTATGGACAAAAGTGAAATTATAAACATATCAAAAGATATTGGGACTTACGATATTTCAATTAGACCATACGAGGATTGTTGTACGGTATTTGTTCCTAAGTCACCTAAAACAAGACCAAGACGTGACAAAGTAAATCAGTTCGAAGCTAAAATGGATTATAAGCAGTTGCTTGGAACCGCTGTGGAAGAGAGTAAGTTAATTAAAGTTAATGATCATAAAAATGAAGAAGATGCTTTCAAAGATTTATTATAAAGAAAAAATTGATTATAAGATCGTTTTATCGTTTACAAGACTTACCAAAAATTTAAGTGAATGAAATCCTTCCTAAGTACACAATATAAGGTGTACCAAGGAGGTGAGAACATGGCTAACAATAGTTCTAACCAATTAGTAGTACCAGGAGCAGAGCAGGCTCTAGAACAAATGAAAACAGAGATTGCTTCTGAATTTGGCGTACAGCTTGGTGCAGATTCCACTTCAAGATCTAATGGATCAGTAGGTGGAGAAATTACTAAACGTCTTGTTCAAATGGCTGAACAACAATATAGTGGTTACTCAAATCAATAAAACTTAAAAATGATGGATAAGGACTATTCTCTTCACTGAGAATAGTCCTTTAAGTTTGTTGAACTACAGAAAAGTTTTTCTTACACGGTTCCAGTATGAGTTATCTTTTAGTTTTACGGTTTTAATGACGCTGTCATCCATGGTTACTGTGATATTTTTAATGTTTTTAATTGAATAAGCTTCATTGTCGAGTCCTATGATTGGGTAGTCATTGCCGTCTTGAATGATGTCTAATTCTAAGGCACGTCCTTTGCTCAGAATAAAGGATGAACCTAAGGTACGATAGCGATTATTATTTAAAGAAGCCAATTCCGACACTTGAAAACATGGAATCAATGGATCAATAACGGCTCCATTTGTTGATTTATTATACCCTGTACTACCTGTAGGCGTTGCAACAATTAGCCCGTCACCTCGAAATGTTTCGAAAAACATATCATCTATCATGACATCAATGACAATTGTTTTAATGATTTGTGATCGGATACTTACTTCATTAATGCACTTAAAAGAAGATTCATTATTAATACAAACATCAATAACTGGAAAACGACGAACTTCTAGTGGAGCGTACTGCATAGTTTCTATCATTTTGTCAAAGTTATCTAATTCAAAATCACAGTATAGTCCTGATTCATCTTCACGTGTGATGCCGGCGTAGAGACAATCCTGCCTAAAGCCCGTTTTGCGCACAGCTTGTAAGAACGCACCATCTCCGCCAATACTGATAATAATATTGGCCTCTTTTGCGTCATTTACAATTTTAAATCCATTGTTGGCTGCTAAATCAAATAGAGGTTCCAATTTTTTGTTTAACCTATCTTCGGGTTTATAGTAGAAAAAAATACTCTTCCTGTCTGTCATGGATCTTGCCTCCTCTAAAACTTGTAATTTCATATTATCATTATCTGTTTAATTCTCCTAATATTAAACAGATAATGATTAAAAATAACGGGGATGTAGCAAACTATAGGCAACTAATATTTGGAGTGGCTTTGATGATCATATTAATTAGTTTAATAATTTTATTGATACTAATTGTTTTTATTATTTTTTTTCCGATATATGTCAATGTTCATCTAAGTTTTATAAATGGACAACCGTTCGCTTCCATTAGGATATCACTCCTAAAATTGAAGATTTATGAAAAAAGGTGGGACAGTATAGACGATATAGAGCCATCTATTATTGATGAACACCTTGTTGAATACGTAACGGGCTTGAAGAATAAAAAAATAGATAAAGGGTTTTGTGACGTAGTTCAATTTTTAAAAGAGATAAAACAAGTGGGAGAATTATTAATAAGGAATACTATGATACATAAGCTCGATTGGATTACCTATTTAGGTACAGGTGATGCTAGTTCAACTGGACTTATTTCAGGAGGCTTATGGGCAGTTAAAGGAGCAGTTGAGCGTTCAACACATTTGCTTAACACCTTGTACTGTCAGCCGCAAATAGGGCTTGTTCCTTATTTTCAACATAAAGTGTTTAAATCTGATTTTATGTGCATTTTTTCGATTAAAATAGTTAAAGCTATATTCATATTAATAAAAATGATTGGCGCTAGTAAAACAAAACAAACCGACTAAATTAAAGTTTTATTTAATCAACTTAGAGGAGGGTTATTACATGGAAGAACATCCAATACAAGGATTAATGACAACGGCAATGGAAAACTTAAAAGATATGATTGATGTTAATACAATTATTGGTGATCCTGTGGAATCACCTGATGGCAGTGTCATAATTCCAGTGTCAAAATTGGGATTCGGTTTTGCAGCTGGGGGGAGTGAATTTGAGGCAGGTCAATCATCTTCAGATAATGAAGAAGTGTTGCCTTTTGGAGGAGGAAGCGGTGGTGGTGTATCAATAACTCCTATCGCATTTCTTGTTGTAAATTCTAAAGGTGTAAAAATGGTTCATTTGGATGAAAATATTCACATTTATGAAAAGATGATTGATTTTGCCCCTAAAGCAGTGGACAAAATACAGCAAATTTTAAAAGAAACGAATCATCAAAGTAAACCTAAGAAAAAGGGTGTGTCAGAGTCAACTAATTTTGAGATTTAGTATGTTTCATAGTTGTTGTGAAACATTGCACTTTATTGGACAAGTTGACGCTTATTATTCATAATTAAAGGGTATAATCTAGACAAGGGGAGGAATGAAAAAAATGGTACAAGTTACATTCCAACAAGAAGCAGTTACATTAGTTGGTAATGAATTAAAAGTTGGGGATCAAGCACCTGACTTTACAGTCTTGTCAAATGATTTAAAGGAAGTTAGTTCGAAGGATTATGAGGGGAAAGTAAAACTCATTAGTGTCGTTCCATCTGTAGATACTGGCGTATGTTCAAAACAAACAAAGCGTTTTAATGACGAAGCTGAAAAACTGGATAACGTTAATGTCTTAACGATTAGTATGGACTTGCCTTTTGCACAAGCCAGATGGCGTGAAGTCAATGACGTAAAAAATGTTGATTTGTTTTCTGATCATCGTAATGCTGATTTTGGAGAAAAATATGGTGTTCTAATTAAGGAATTACGTTTGCTGGCTAGGGCTATATTTATCGTTGATTCAGAGGATAAAATAACTTATGTTGAATATGTTGATGAAGTGACCGATCACCCGAATTATGACGAGGCTTTAGCTCAAGCTAAAAAGGCAAAATGACTAGCAGTTACAAGTCTCTCTCTTAGTTGTTCTAAGGGGGAGACTTAATATTGTGAAATGGTCCATCTTTAACCTTCTAAAATTATGCAAGCAATAAACTATTTGATAAAATAGTGTTTCTGGTTGATAAGGTAGATACAGCGAATGATTAATAAGGTCAATAAATATTTGCTCTAATCATACATTTTTTAACGAGGCTAAGAGCAACCAGTTGCTTGTATTTTGTCTAGAAGAGAGGGTTTTAAAAATGGATAAATCGAATGTAGAAATAATTTTTAATTGGTTAGATGAAACAACAAACACAATACAACAACATGAAAATGAACCATACTTGGATAGCTTGTCAATGGCTTTAGAAACGTTATTTTTTGGTGAGACTTCACCAGAAATGGACGATCTGCTGACCCATAAACTCGAGGAAAACTTAAAAAGTATTCATATAGACACCTATAATCGAGAACAAATTCGTAAAGCCATTCAATTGGCCATATTAAAAGGAATGAAAGACTCAACACAACAGCACCACCTGATGACACCGGAAACTGTGGCTTTATTGGTTAAATATCTTGTGGAAAAATTAACAGCTAATAAAGAAACGTTTCGGATGTTTGATCCAGTTTGTGGTACAGGTAATTTATTATTAACTGTCGTTGGAACGTTAGAAAAGCAAGTAGAGGCTTTTGCCAGTGAAATTGACGGGTCGTTACTTCATTTGGCACTAGCAAGTGCTAATTTGCAAAAAATTGACGTGGAATTTT
The DNA here is from genome assembly GCF_018918075.1 of Virgibacillus sp. MSJ-26. Lineage (GTDB taxonomy): Bacteria > Bacillota > Bacilli > Bacillales > Amphibacillaceae > MSJ-26. The sequence goes on along the minus strand of NZ_JAHLPW010000017.1, from coordinate 48,298 downwards.
TCCAACAAGATAGTTTGCGACCGTTTTTATTAGATCCTGTAGATGTGGTGGTTGCTGATTTACCGGTAGGCTATTATCCGGATGATATTAGAGCAACTGAATTCGAATTAAAAGCTGACGAGGGTCATTCCTACGCACATCATTTACTTATTGAACAGTCCATGAATTATACCCAGAACGGTGGATATTTAGTTCTAATTGTCCCTGATACTTTGTTTGAAAGTGACCAAGCTGATAAGCTTCATGCTTTCATCCATAATCACGCACATATTGTCGGCTTACTTCAGTTACCTGAAACGATTTTTAAATCTAAACAGCACGCAAAAAGTATTTTAATTCTGCAGAAAAAAGGGGTAAACACTAATGCACCAAAACAACCTTTGCTCGTAAAATTACCTTCATTAAAAAACACGGTTGCAATGGAAGATATTTTACGACAAATGAATAACTGGTTCTCTCACAACCAATTAAACAGTTAATGAAGGAGCATGGTTATCTTGTCTAAAATACTATCAATTAATGCTGGGAGTTCATCTTTGAAATTTCAGTTATTTAAAATGCCTGAGGAAACAGTATTAGCCAAAGGGCTAATTGAAAGAATCGGATTATCTGACTCTGTCTTTAAAATAAAAGTTAATGACGTTGAGAAGAAAGAGACTTTAAATATATCTGATCATGAAGTTGCTGTTAAAAAACTATTAGATTCCCTGACAACCTCAGGGATTATTCAATCATTAAACGAAATTGACGCGATTGGTCATCGGATTGTGCACGGTTCAGAAAGATTTAATGACTCTGTTAAAATTAATGATAATGTTATCCATCAAATAGAAGAAATATCTGAACTGGCCCCACTGCATAATCCAGCAAATTTAACAGGTATCAGAGCCTTCCAGGAAGTATTACCTGAGGTCCCAATGGTTGCTGTCTTTGATACGGCATTCCATCAAACAATGCCAGAGGAATCATACTTATATAGCTTACCTTACAAGTATTATAAAAAGTACGGTATTCGTAAATATGGTTTCCATGGAACGTCTCATAAATATGTCTCTGAACGTGCAGCAGATTTACTTGGAGTTCCATTAGAACAATTACGTTTAATTTCCTGTCATTTAGGAAATGGAGCAAGTATAACAGCAATCGAGGGTGGGAAGTCACTTGATACCTCTATGGGTTTTACTCCTTTAGCAGGTGTCACAATGGGAACTCGTTCTGGAGATATTGATCCAGCATTAATTCCATACATTATGGAAAAGACGGGTAAAACAGCAGAAGAAGTACTAGAAGTATTGAATAAAGAAAGTGGGATGCTTGCTTTATCAGGTTTTTCCAGTGATTTAAGAGACATTGAGCAAGAAGCGGGTGAAAATCCACGGGCAGATCTTGCTCTTAATGTGTTTGCTGAGCGTATCCACAAATTTATTGGATCATATGCCGCACGGATGTCCGGTGTAGATGCAATTATCTTTACAGCAGGTATAGGAGAAAATAGTGATACAGTTAGAGCGAGTGTTTTGAATGGACTTGAATTTATGGGTGTTTACTGGGATCCAGCATTAAATAAAACAAGGGGAAAAGAGGCGTTTATTAACTACGCTCATTCGCCTGTTAAAGTTATAGTGATTCCTACTGATGAAGAAGTTATGATCGCAAGGGATACAGTTAGATTAGCAAAATAATAAAGGCTCTGGTATGTTAAAGATACCAGAGCCTTTTAGGTTTTAATTAAATAAAAAGAGGAGAGTACATATGTCAGTACATAATCACAAAAAAGACAAAAAGCCAGTTAATTGTATGATTATCACAGTGAGTGATACACGAACATCTGAAACAGATAAAAGTGGGAACTTAATGTTTGATCTGCTAAACGAAAATAATCATAAAATAAAAATGAGAGATATAGTGACTGATGATAAAAAGAAGATTTCTGAGTTAATAAAAAATGGGGCAGAAAACCCAAAGATTGATGCGATACTTATTAATGGAGGAACGGGTATATCTCACCGGGATGTCACCTATGAAACAGTTCAAAGTTTATTAGAAAAAGAACTATCAGGATTTGGCGAGTTATTTAGAATGTTAAGTTATCAAGAAGATATCGGTTCAGCTGCTATTATGTCACGCGCTATTGCAGGTGTTTATAAACATACAGCAATTTTTTCCACGCCGGGCTCATCAGGAGCAGTGAAGCTGGCAATGAATCGATTAATTTTACCTGAACTCAATCATGTCGTAGGAGAAATAAAAAAAGACATTAAAGAATGACAGTAGTTAAATTTAGGGGGGAAGCTCCCCCCATTGGAGCAAATCCAACATATTAGCGAACAATAAGCACATCACAGGTGGCATAACGTGCAATACTTTCTGAAACACTTCCGATTAGAAACCTCTCCACCGCATTTAATCCTGTAGCACCACAGATAATTAAATCGGCATCAAATGTTTTAGCAATATCTTTAGAAATTTTCACTTTAGGTGAACCATACTCAATACAACGCACAAGATTTGTTACACCTTCATTATGAGCTAAATTTACATAATCATCGATCAATTCTTTCGCATGGTTTTCTGCTCGGTTGGCTAATGTTCGATCATAAGCTTCAACAGTAGCGAAAGTACGAGAATCTACGACGTTTGTAATGATTAGACGAGCATTATTACGTTTTGCAATGTTCAGTGATTTCTTAAAAGCTTTTTTTGATGCATCTGATCCATCAACTGCAACGACAATATTATTGTATTCAACTGCTTCCACGGCTCATCTCTCCCTTTATTAAAATATTTCAAATCTAACCTCTACTTCTATTATACACTATAAAGGGCTTGTTTTGGAAAAAGAAAACAGGTAGTTAACTCCTAAAATAGAGCAAACTATAAGTGGAGGTGATTTTATGTCCAAGAAAAACAACAAACGAGAAAAGATATTTGAAGATAAAAAAGGTGTCCAAGCTGTACAAAATCAACTATTAGAGAGTTATCAAAATGGTGTGGTAGAAGATCACCTAGAGAATAATAAAAACATTTACACGTATAACAATCAGAGTAAATAAAAGTAAAGTTGTCCATCTTTTTGAAAAAGATGGACAACTTTATTTGGATAATATATGCTTTATTAGACAGATAAAATTATAAAATATAATAAAATGTAAAATCTTCTCATTCGTATGAAACTTTTTCGGTATAACCACGTATTACATAGGGAATACACTTAATTATATATTCTTTAAAAGGAGGATTAATTATGTTCAAATTATTTAAGAGAATGAAAACCGTAGTAAGTTCTGAATTGAATTCCATGTTAGATAAAGCAGAAGATCCGGTGAAAATGCTTGATCAGTTCATGAGAGAAATGGGGGAAGATATTCGGGATGTTGAAGCAGCTGTTGCTAAGCAAATTGCAAATGAAAAAATACTAAAGAGGAAGCTCGATGATAATAAAGCGATGATTAATAAGCGACAGGAGCAGGCTGAGCAAGCCCTTGAAGCTGACAAAGAAGATTTGGCACGTCGTGCACTTCAAAATAAAAAAGAATATGAAGAACAAGTAAACGTTTTAAAAGATTCTTGGGAACATGCATTACAAGATACTGAACAACTTAAGAGTAAACTTGATGAGATGAAAAGCGAATATCATCAAATGAAATTAAAGAAAGATTCATTAAAAGCGAGAGCAGAATCAGCTAAAACAAAAACTAAAGTTAATCATACCATGTCAGCAATTGGCAGTGACGCTTCAAAACAGGGCTTTGAAAGAATGGAAGAACGAGTGATTCAATATGAAGCTGAAGCTGAAACAAGTGAAGACCTGTCTAGAGAAAGTCATACGTTAGATGATGAATTTGCTAAATTGGATAATGATATAGAAGATGAACTAGCTGAATTAAAGAAATCAATGGGAAAAAATAGTTGATATCCAGGTAGAAGGGGCCTCAAGGGGAACACTTCCCATTTTTTATCGTTTAGCGTACTATAACATTAAAACTTCTGTGGATAACTTTATACTGAAATTGGCCACGTTCAGCTGGGGGCGCCCAGCAACTAGCGAGACTTTCTTCACCTCATGACACGATAATACCCACAGGAGGTGGGTAGTTCAGTGTTGCGACAAAGGGCTTTCGATGGGGCGAAGCTTGCTGCAGCCCCAGGACGTCGCGGTTTTAACTGAACCTCCCAAACGGCTCCACTTAAGGAAGGCCGACTAAGTTCAGCCTTTGCGGCTAACGTCGGCATACCCCTTTTGCAGGGGCATGTTTCCTTTATCTCCTACGGCTCAGTCCAGTCCGTACGTTGCTAGACGGGCGCCCCGCGCTTTTGTTCTTTATCGCAAAATTTAAATTGTATGCTTTGACGTTTTGCCACCTAACATCTACACTTTGATGTAAAGGTATTTCGACCTTTTGTAGAAATATATAAGAACCGATACATTAGGAGGAGAGATTAAGAGTGGAAATTTCTTATCATGGACATTCAGTAGTGAAAATGAAAACAGACACACACACCATATTAATTGATCCGTTTATAACAGGAAACGAGTTGTGTGATTTAAATCCAGACACCGTTGAAGCAGACGTCATTCTTTTGACACATGGACATAACGATCATGTCGGAGATACGGTTGAAATCGCCAAACGAAATGATGCGCTTGTCGTAGCTTTAAATGAGCTAGCAGTGTACTTAGGTTCAAAAGGATTGAAGACTCATCCAATGAATATAGGTGGGAAGTATGATTTTGATTTTGGTCGCGTAAAGTACACCCATGCATTCCACGGTTCGTCATATGAAGAGGAGGATGGTACGTTTGTATACACCGGAATGCCCGGTGGAATTTTATTAACTATTGATGATAAAACCATCTATCACGTAGGGGACACTTCTTTATTTTCTGATTTAAAAATGATCGGCGAAATGAATAATATTGACTTAGCTTTCGTACCGATTGGAGATAATTTCACAATGGGACCTGAAGATGCACTCATTGCAGCAGATTGGATTAATGCTAAAATTGTTGTTCCTGTACATTACAATACATTTCCAGTCATTAAGCAAGATCCAGATGATTTTGCTGCAAAGGTAAAAACGGGTGAAGGAAAAGCAATGAAGGTTGGCGAGGTACTTAAATTATAAATTTGAGGAGATAAGGTGAAACATTAAAGATGAACGATATATATCCACACCATGGCTAGGGTAAAACACTCCACTTTCCGCAGGGGGAGAGAATTGGAGTTCATTCTTCTTTTTTAGTCGGTCCTCACCTTTACGATCTACGGGGCCGCTTATGGGGCTGCGCTTAAATGCTTGCCCCACCGAAAGCACTTCTCTGCTGAACAAGGAATGCTACGGTAGCGACACAACGTGATTTTTTTAAGAATTATCCATTTTCTACTTTGCTTTGGTAAAAAGGTAACATAAATTAACCGAACAATGACAATTAATATAAACTCATTGTTCGGTTTTTTGATTTTATCTATATACTATCCCATTTTCTTTGTTCCTCTTACTGTCTCTCAGTTCTTAACTGAGCTGGACATACATAAGATGAGTAATAAGATACGGGAGGAGATATAATGAAACATTACGCAATTTTACGTTTATTATTCGCAGCTTTTTTATTATACTTTGCTTGGCCATTTATACCAGAAGCTGTCACTCAATTAGAACTCCTTTTTTGGGGAGCATGGCTTGTTTTTTTTCTTCTTGTCGTTGGAGCAAATCTTGCAACACTTTTACAAATGGTAGCACCTCCAATAATAGAACAGAAAGAGACAAGACAACGAGAACGGCATAGACTTTGAGTTTAGGCCTAATCAACTGTATAATTAATAACAGATATGGGATTAGTACAGTTGAAAGCCGGTGACTAAAATGACGACAAAACATGAACAAATTATTCAGCATATTATACGACTAGAGGTAGGGAAGAAAATTTCTGTTAGGCAGATCGCAAAGTCGTTAAATGTCAGTGAGGGTACAGCGTATCGTGCGATTAAAGAAGCGGAAAATCAAGGTTTAGTCAGTACAATTGAACGGGTTGGTACAATACGAATTGAACGTAAGAAAAAAGATAACTTTGAACAACTCACATATGCTGAGGTTATAAATATTGTCGATGGACAAGTTTTAGGAGGGAGAGAGGGGCTCCATAAAACTCTAAACAAATTCCTCATTGGTGCCATGCAACTAGAAGCGATGGAACAGTATACAGAACCAGATTCATTATTAATTGTTGGTAACCGAGTGAAAGCACATGAAATGGCTTTAAATGAAGGTGCTGCAGTTTTGATTACTGGTGGGTTTGATACTGATGAGTCAATAAAAAAACTGGCTGACGAGCGTAAGTTACCTATTATTTCCACAAGCTATGATACATACACTGTTGCTGAGATGATTAATCGTGCTATTTATGATCAACTTATTAAAAAGGAAATTATTTTTGTAGAAGATATCTATACTCCTGTTGATAAAACCTTCTATGTTTATGCTTCTGATCCAGTGAAACGCTGGTATGAGTTAAATGAAGAATCACGACATGCTAGATATCCCGTGTTAGATGATCAACAACGCGTTGTCGGTATGATCACTCCTAAAGATATCATGGGAGAAGCTGGAGATGTAAGTATAGGAAGGTTAATGACAAAGAAACCTCTTGTTGTCCAAGAAAAAACTTCACTGGCTTCTGTGGCACATATGATGGTGTGGGAAGGGATTGAAATAATCCCTGTTGTAACAGATGATCATACCTTAGAAGGAGTTATCTCTAGACAGGATGTTTTAAAAGCTCTACAACAGATCCAAAGACAACCTCAAGTAGGTGATACACTTCAAGACATTGTTACGCGTCACCTAGAAGCGACTGATGACGATGAGACAATATTTGAGGTTAAAGTTATACCACAAATGACAAATCAATTAGGAACACTATCTAATGGTGTTTTTACAGCCTTAATTACTGAGGCAAGCAGTCGATTATTAAAGGTTTATAATAAAGGTGATTTAGTTGTAGAGAATTTAACTGTATATTTTATTAAACCGGTTCCAATTGATAGCAAACTGATTATTAAACCAGTTCTACTTGAGGCAGGTCGCAGCTATGCAAAACTTGATGTAAGTGTACACTATGGACGAAAACTTGTTGGTAAAGGGATGATCATGGCTCAACTGATGGATCGATAATTATGCATAAAAAATAAGAGCTAACCAGTGCTGGTTAGCTCTTATTTTTTATTGAGGGTAAAGACGTCTCCACTCACTTCGGTAATGCTTGGTCAGTTTTAAACCGAATCTTAATTGCATACCGCCTAAGATTAGAAAGACTATACCGATAAAAAGGGAAAGTCTAGTCTCATAAAAGATGTACTGGTTAATGCCGTAAAAGAAAACTAAACTTCCAAGACAAATTCGAGATTTCGCATTGAAGTAAGCTTTTTTTAAGTCATCTTTTGTTTTTAAAATAGCTACTTTATAATAGATATATAAAACAACTGATAGAACAATAATTATAGGGAAAATTATAGTAAATGACATCTTATCGACTCCTGATTTGATTTAAAGACTTACTTCATTTATTATAACTTTAATTGTACAAGTTTTCCAGAGTAAGCTGTTATTTAGTACAGTATGTTTACAAATATGGATAGTAAATTAAGAAGGAGTAAGTACATATGAGTATACAAAAGATTATCGATTCGATTATTGAGTACGATACTATTATTATTCATCGGCATGTCCGTCCGGATCCTGATGCTTTGGGTTCTCAAGCTGGGTTAAAGGAGATAATTACGCAAACTTTCCCTGAGAAAAGTGTTTATATTGTAGGTGAAGAGGATCAGTCATTAAACTATTTAACACGTATGCAAGTAATTGATGATGCAACTTATAAAGGCGCTCTTGCGATTATTTGTGACACCGCAAATAGGGGAAGAATTGACGATTCGAGATATACCTTGGCTGATAAGCTCATTAAAATCGATCATCATCCTGAAGTTGATCAATATGGAGATGTTCAGTGGGTGAACACCTCAGCCAGTTCTACATGCGAAATGATTTATGAGTTTTATCTTCAAGCTAAATCACAGGGATTCCATTTAACCGATGAGGCTGCAAGACTAATTTATGCTGGAATCGTCGGTGATACGGGAAGATTCTTATTCCCAAGTACATCGAAAAAAACGTTCCAATTCGCAGCAGATTTGGTGACATATAATTTTGACCGACCAACTTTATATACACAAATGTATAGCGAAAAAAATAATATTGCAAAGCTAAGAGGCTATATTTTACAAAACTTTAAACTTTCACCTACAGGGGTAAGTTCAATTAAGTTAACTCATGACATTTTAAAAGAATATGGCGTAACCGCTCTAGAAACAAGTCAACTTGTTGGGACCTTTGGTGATATTGAAGGAATCTGTACCTGGGCAATCTTTGTCGATGAAGAAGATTCTATCAGGGTACGAATTAGATCAAAAGGACCTGCCATTAATAAAATTGCGGAAAAATATAATGGGGGTGGACACCCACTCGCGGCAGGCGCAACGATCTATCATTGGGAAGATTATGATAAGGTGATGAATGACTTAGATAAAGCATGCCGATCCTATCAGGTTGATAAAAATCATTAATTAAAAATATGCTGATTCTCCAAAAGGGAATCAGCTCTTACTAATTGATTCGCCCCACCGTGGGGGCGTTAACGTCCTTCTGTCATTAGAACGAATGTGGTTTGTTTAAACACTTTCAGAAGTATCTTCTGACGAGAGAGGTATAAACCAACAACCGCTCGAAGTCTCGTCATAAAAAACATTTAGCGCATAATTAAAAATATCGCGTTTAATTAAACGGATTAACTCAGCTGATTCAGCATATGCGGAAAAACCATTCTTAAGTAAGTTGACCTTTTGTTCTCGCATAATTCTTTCCATATAGCAGCCCCCTTTTGAATATAAAGATAGTATATGCTGTCATACAAAAAATGTGCTATAGATTTTTAAGATAATTTTGCATCTACTGTTATTTTAATATGATTTGAGATAGTTAGCTTGGAGATTTCAAATTCATAAGAAAAATCATCCGCTTCATAAACATTATTTTCTATAGCCGCGATTAATAGTTCCTCACTCTCTGAAACGATATATACATCTTGGCCAACGAGATGATCTATTTCTTGTTTGATCAAGTCTTCTAACTTGTGAACGGTAAATGTATCTAGTTTAAGTTCTTCTTTATTCTCAATAACCATATCTATTGACTCAACAGTAATCGGTTTTTTAGATTGTTCATCTAAATCCTCATTGGTTTTTAATAAGGATTCATTTTGTTTTTTAACATCACTTAATTCTGACTGTAAAGCTAAGTTTTTTTCAAGTAAGTCCTCATACATTTGACCATACATATAAATAACAATTCCATAAGAAATAAGTGCACCAAAAAATAGACCGATGAAAAAACGCTGCCAACTCATCTTTTTATGATAGGGTGGGATATGCATTATCCGACTTCCTCCTGAACAATCCAAGTGATCAACAAAATAGCTGTTTTGACTCCCCCCATTGCTGAGAGTATGAGCATTGCTTGCTTGAAAAGATCAATCGTTGATCCGTCTAAAACTCCTTTTTCAAAATTGGCTATCGCATCAAATGTACCTCCGATAGCTGCAACAATTGCCCAAATTCTTAAACTTTTAGCAATTCGATTCATCGCTGTTAAAGGGGCATCTCCTGTTAAAAAGGAGCCGATACTCCCTATAATCGTCCCGCCCATTACAACCCCAAAGGCTATAAAATAGCAATGTATAAAAGAAGCAAAAAATCTTTCTTCCACTCTATCACCAACCCTCAACTTGACGCTATAGTCGCACATATGATTAACAGTTCAGACGTATTGTGTTAGGAACCTACATGGAAGAGTATGCAAACACCTTGATAATCAAGTCTCATACATTCTATGAGCGATTTGGACGAGATATACATAGAAAAGATGGTGTGGATGCAGAACGTTTCTATATTCGTTATAATAAATAGTAGACACTAGAAGGTGGGATTACATGTCGTTTACACATTTACAAGTTAAAAGCGGCTACAGCTTAATGGAGAGCGCAATCACCATAGAAAAATTAGTGGAGAGAGCAAAAGAACTCCAATTTGAATCACTAGCTTTGACAGACCACCATGTTCTTCACGGAGCGATCCCCTTTTATAAGGCTTGTTCGAAACATGGTATTAAACCAATTATTGGCATGACTGTTAATGTTAGAGAACAAGATGAGACGATTGAGCAATGTATATTATTAGCTAAAAATACAGCAGGTTATCAACAATTGATCCGTTTAAGTACTGAGCTTAATACAAAAGAAAAAGAAGCTATGGAAAAAGATGACTTACTCCACTTTTCAGAGGGGCTCATTTGTATTTTACCTATTTTCCATAGTAAGTTAAAAAACATGATTAGAAATTCCACCTATGAAGTAATAATGAAAGAGATTAATGTATGGCAAGGCATGTTTAATAAAGAAAATTTATATTTAGGGGTCCAAGATCATGGTTTAACGGAAGAAAGAAATTTGCAACAACCGTTAAAAGCATTTAGTGATTATTACAAACTTCCTGTTGTAGCTATTAACAATGTTTACTATTTGAAAGAAAAAGATATATTAGCTTATGACTGCCTTCAAGCGATGAAAAAAGGTGTAAAATGGAATGGAAAGCAGTCCACATCTGAGATTAATCATCACCACTTACGTTCTCCGTTTGAGATGGAACAAATATTCGAAGCGTTTTGGCCAAATGTTTTAGAGGAGACAAATCGTGTTGCCAAGAGATGTCAGTTAACAATCGATTTTAATAAGCGAATGTTGCCTTCTTACCCTGTACCAAGCAAAATTTCACCCCATAACTACTTAGAAGAGATATGCTTTCAAAATGTTAAGTTGAAATACGAAGCGATAACAGATGAAGTTATAGAGCGACTTAAGTATGAACTTGAAGTTATCGGATCGATGGATTTCAGCGATTACTTTTTAATTGTATGGGATTTTATTACATACGCGAAGTCGAAAGATATTTTAGTGGGACCAGGGAGAGGGTCTTCTGCTGGATCTATCGTTGCTTTCGTCCTGGGGATTACAGAGGTGGATCCACTGAAGCACGATTTGTTGTTTGAACGTTTTCTTAATCCGGAAAGAATTACAATGCCGGATATTGATATAGACTTTTCAGATATCCGGCGCGATGATGTTATTGATTATGTGCGCCAAAAATATGGAGATGAACATGTTGCTCAAATTATTACATTTGGAACTTTTGGAGCACGTTCTATAATGAGAGAGTTAATCAAAACAATGGGAATCGATCAGCAGGATGCTTACTATATTTTAGAATCCATTCCGATTCAATCAGGAAAAACATTAATGGAAGTAATAAATAGTTCTTCGGAATTAAAACAGTATATTAAGCAATCTAATCAAATGAAGTTATTATTTTCAGTAGCCATTAAATTGGAAGGATTGCCTAGGCATATTTCCACTCATGCAGCAGGAGTTGTAATATCTGAACAACCTTTGGTCAACCATGTTCCACTGATAAGCGGCACGCAAGATCTTCATCTTACTCAATTCTCTATGAATGATTTAGAAGCAGTCGGTCTTTTAAAAATTGACTTTCTTGGATTAAGAAACTTAACGCTGATTGAACGGATTGTAAAATCAATTCGCTATACCGAAAATAAACAATTTGATTTAACAAAAATCCCAGAAAATGACCCACAAACCTTCCGATTATTGAAAGATGGTAAAACAAATGGTGTATTTCAACTTGAGTCAGCTGGAATGAAGAGTGTCTTAAAACGTTTAAGGCCTTCAGAATTTGAAGATATAGTGGCAGTTAACGCACTTTATCGGCCAGGACCAATGGATTTTATCCCAATATACATCAAACGAAAACATAGCGAGCAGGATGTCTTATATCCTCACCCTGACTTGAAGCATATATTAGAGGAGACATACGGGGTATTAATTTATCAGGAACAAATCATGCGTATCGCTCATGATATTGCTGGATATTCATTAGGTGAAGCAGATCTACTTCGCCGTGCTGTCAGTAAAAAACAACATAAACTTATGGATGAACAAAAAGAAACTTTCGTAAACGGATGTATGATGCGAGGTTATACGAAGGAAGTCAGCGAGGAACTATTTGCTTGGATTGTAAAATTCTCTAATTATGGATTTCCGAAAAGCCATGCTGTAGCATATAGTAAGATTTCCTATCAACTTGCATTTTTAAAGGCTCATTATCCTAGAAACTTTCACTCGGAATTGCTTAGCTCTATAGCTAATCAACATGAGAAAATTCGTCTTTATATTAATGAAATGAAAGAGCTTAATATCGATATTATTCCTCCGTCGATTAATAAAAGTTACGGGAAGTATACTGTTGAAAAACAGGGTGTCAGGATGGGGTTACTATCGATAAAAGGAATTGGGCATCAAGTTGTAAATGAAATAATTAAGACGCGAACAGATGGCCCTTTTAAAAATTTATTTGATTTTTGTTTACGTATTTCTTCTTCAGTTATTAATCGGGCAACATTAGAACAGTTAATTTTAGCTGGAGCGTTTGATGAACTTTATGATAATCGGGCGAGTCTACTTGCTTCGATTGACACAGCAATGGAGCAGGGGGCTTTATTCCGTGAATTTAGTGACGTACCAAGTCTGTTTGAAGATAAGTTAGAACTAGAAACTGCCTATGTCTCTATCGATGATTTTAGTGATATGAAAAAATTAGCGGACGAAAAAGAACTAGTTGGTGTTTATTTGTCCAACCACCCTCTCGCCGAACATAGGAAACAACTGCGTGCAAATGGTTATGTATCATTAAACCATGCACAGAAATTAGTCGGAAGAAAAAATTTGAAAAGCGCTGTGATTGTCCAGAATATAAAAACGATAAGAACGAAACGTGGAGATCCAATGGCTTTTTTAACATTAAGTGATGAGACAAAGGAAATGGAAGCTGTTGTTTTTCCTGACTTATTTCGTAAGATAAATAGATTATTACAAGAAAATGAAATGGTGTTTATAACAGGAACAGTCGAATTAAGGAATGATCAAGTCCAGTTTATAATTAATTTATTAGAGACTTTCAACGTGAAAAATCTAACATCAAGTTCGAACCAACGTATGTTCATCAAAGTTACTGAGCAAAAGAGCTTTAAAGCTATGGAAAAAATTAAAGAAACTGCCAAGCGATTTCCGGGAAAGACTCCAGTTATTGTCCATGATGAAAAATCAAATCAGACATATAAATTATCAGAGAAATTTCATATTCAGCCGGGTTATGATTGTTTACAAACTTTAAACGAATATTTTGGTAGACAGAATATTATTGTTAAGGATAAGACCCAAAAAAATGTGAAGTAGTAAAAAAATTTTGAAAGATATCCGTGGAAATGATTTTAATCTAAAAGATGATGATTGTCATGATGTAAGCTCACTCTTTACAGACATGCACCATCTGTTATAATAAAGTGGTCAGACCACCTAGTTAAAAGGAGAGAACGTAACAATGAAAAACTTGCGTAATAAAGCTTTACATATGCATAAAATAAAACAAGGTAAACTTACAACGAAAGCAAAAGTGGAAGTGAGAAATGAAGAGGATTTAAGTCTAGCTTATTCACCTGGTGTCGCGGAACCTTGTAAAGAAATTTATGATCGTAAAGAGACGGTGTACGATTATACAATGAAAGGTAATATGGTTGCTGTCGTCAGTAATGGATCGGCTGTACTTGGATTAGGTAATATAGGCCCTGAAGCCTCGCTTCCTGTTATGGAAGGGAAATCTGTTCTTTTCAAAAGTTTTGCAGGGGTCGACGCTTTTCCAATATGTCTAGATACAGAAAATATCGATGAAATTGTGCAAACCGTCAAGTTAATGGAACCAACATTTGGTGGAGTTAACTTGGAAGATATTGCTGCGCCTAACTGTTTTATAATTGAAGAACGACTAAAGAAAGAAACAAATATCCCGATTTTTCATGATGATCAACACGGAACAGCTATTGTTACGGTGGCCGGCTTAATCAACGCTCTTAAAGAAGTTAATAAATCATTTTCAGATATTAAAATAGTGGCTAATGGCGCGGGTGCTGCAGGAGTTGCTATTATCCGCTTACTATATAGTTTCGGCGTTCGCGACATAATATTATGTGATTCAAGAGGAGCAATTTATGAAGGCCGAGATCATGGCATGAATGAAGTGAAAGAAGAAATTGCAAAATTTACTAATAAAGATAAATTAGAAGGCCAGTTAGAAGATGTGTTAGAAGGTGCTGATGTATTTATTGGCGTGTCTGTTGGTGGAGCTTTAACAAAAGAGATGGTCAGTAAGATGAATTCTGATGCAATACTTTTTGCGATGGCCAATCCTGAACCTGAAATTATGCCAGATGAAGCAAAAGAGGCAGGCGCTAGAGTGATCGGCACTGGCCGTTCAGATTTTCCTAACCAAGTTAATAACGTGCTTGCATTTCCAGGTATATTCCGTGGTGCTATAGATGTTAGGGCAACCCGAATTAATGAAAAAATGAAAATTGCAGCCGCCGAAGCGATTGCTACTTTAATTAGTGATGAAGAGAGAAATGAAGATTATGTTATTCCAGGACCATTTGATCCACGTGTTGCTTCAGCCGTGGCCGCTAGTGTTGCTAAAGCAGCTATGGATTCAGGGGTAGCTCGTATTCAAGTCGATCCTGACGAAGTGGCAGAAAGAACAAGACAACTATCACAAATTGATAAATAATTCGATTGGAATTTCTTAAAGGAGTGGATCATGGCTGTGTCCATGTCGCCAAAGCAAAAAGTTTACCAAGACGTTTTAAACGAGATTCGAAAATTTATTGAAAAGCATAACTTACAATCTGGAGATAAATTGCCCTCAGAACGAGATTTATCGGAAAAACTTGGGGCATCAAGGTCTTCGATTAGGGAAGCATTGAGATCGATGGAGTTATTAGGTCTTATTGAAGTGAGGCACGGGGAAGGAACATATTTGAGCACTTATCGTCCCTTTCATACTGTAGAGTTGCTAGCTTCATTCATCCTCCTTGAGAGCAATACAAAGAAGGATATCTTATTTGTAAAGCAATCTTTAGAAAAAGAAGGTTTAAAGCTTGCTTTTAATGATATAGAACAAAATAATTTGGAAGATTTAAAGTCAATTATTCATTCATATGAAGATAATCCAATAAAGTGTCATATTGCTTTTTTTGAATATGTATTTAACAGAACAAACAACTTATTTCTAATAAAAATATGGGGATTAATGCAAGAATTCTCCCGTCAAATAAGTGAATCATTTTATGAGCGTTCATTTTATTCAAAGCTTGTTCATATTTATGAAGCTAGAGACTTCCAAGCGATTGAAGGATTATTTGTAAACTATCATAATTCAAAACAAAGTATTTAACACAACTTCTAAAAAACATTGAAAATCACTTTAAATAATAATTATATGGTTCTAGACAAATAATGACATATTTTTTAACCTAAATAAGATAAACTAGAAGAAGGAAGTAGAACAAACAACATAAAAGATATGGTTTGGCAAAGGGGGATTAATCATTTTTAAAGATCTATTTAGCAAAAAAAGAAGATATGCAACCATACCAAGTGAACAAGTTAAATCAGAAGTACCAGAAGGAATTATGAAAAAATGTAATAATTGTTATAAAATATATTATCGTAAAGAATTGAAGAAAAATCTAAACGTCTGTCCTAACTGCGGACTTCATAATCAGCTTAGCGCATGGGAAAGAATTGATAGTTTGTTTGATCAAGACACCTTTGAGGAATGGGATCAATCGATGACTTCTAGTAATCCATTGTCCTTTCCAGATTACGAAGAGAAAATTGAAAAGGATCGTAAAAAAACCGGTTTAAATGAAGGAGTTGTTACCGGTAAAGGCTTAATTGACGGACAAGCTACAGCCTTTGCAGTCATGGATGCAGGTTTTAGAATGGGCAGCATGGGCTCAGTTATTGGGGAAAAAATAGCCCGGGCGATTGAAAATGCGAAGAATGAATCATTGCCTTTTATAATATTTACAGCATCTGGTGGAGCTCGGATGCAAGAAGGTGTTCTAAGTTTGATGCAAATGACTAAAGCTTCAGTCGCTATAAGTCGGTTTTCAGAAGCAGGAGGTTTAATGATTTCCGTCATGACACACCCTACAACAGGTGGTGTCTCGGCAAGCTTCGCATCCGTAGGTGATTATAATTTTGCAGAACCTGGAGCTTTGATTGGCTTTGCTGGAAGACGAATTATTGAGCAAACAATACGAGAAGAACTTCCAGATGATTTTCAAACTGCTGAATTTCTAATGAAACATGGCCAGTTGGATAAAGTTGTTCATCGACATGATATGAAACACCTGCTCAAAACATTATTAGAGATGCATGCTAAAGGTGGTGTTGGCAAGTGAAACAAGTCCTTGAATTCGAGAAACCTATTGTTAGTTTGAAAGAAAAAATTGCTGAACTTAAAGAGTTTACAAAACACAGTGACATTGATTTATCTGAAGAAGTGAGTACTTTAGAAAGAAGATTGGCTCACTTAGAAGATGAAATATATGGTAATCTTAAACCATGGGATCGTGTTCAGATGGCCAGACACCAGGAGAGACCAACGACGCTGGACTATATTGATGAAATTTTCACGGAATTTATTGAATTTCATGGGGACCGTGCTTTTGGAGATGATGAAGCGATTGTTGCGGGAGTGGCCTACTATAAGGATAATCCTGTTACTGTTATTGGACATCAACGTGGTAGGGATACAAAGGAGAATATACGCAGAAACTTTGGGATGCCTCATCCAGAAGGTTATAGAAAAGCGTTACGTCATATGAAGCAAGCTGAAAAATTTAATAGGCCTATTATATGTTTTATCGATACGAAAGGTGCTCACCCAGGTAAGGAAGCGGAAGAACGTGGCCAGAGTGAAGCTATCGCGCGTAATCTGGTAGAAATGGCTGGATTAAAGATTCCTATTATTTGTATTGTTATAGGAGAAGGTGGTAGTGGGGGAGCTTTAGCCCTTGGAGTTGGTGACTATATTCATATGCTTGAAAACTCAACTTATTCTGTTATCTCCCCAGAAGGCGCTGCAGCTTTATTATGGAAGGATTCAGCATTAGCAAAAAATGCAGCTGAATCCATGAGAATCACATCTTATGATCTACACGAACTTGAAATCATTGATAAAATCATTCCCGAACCAAAAGGCGGAGCTCACCGAAATATGAAACAGCAAGCGGAAAACATAGATATTATATTAGAGCAATCAATAAAAAAATTAAGAGAAATTCCGATTGATGACTTGTTAGAAAAAAGATGGGAAAAGTATAAACAAATCGGGGATTATATAGAATCATAATGTTTCATTTAAAGAGGTTGGCAAAAGGTCAACCTCTTTAATGTTTTTAGTTACACTGGTTTACGGGTAAACATTAGATGAAAGTATTTATCGAAGTTATCTGTCATAAGTTTTTAAGAAATTAAGTTAGAATGGATAATTCATTTGTTTTTGATTGATATTTTATACTGGTCGGTTTATCTTAATAATGAATGAATAAATTTCACATGATTAAATTGGTAAAAATGATTCGTTTATTAAAAACTTTTTTCTTGAAGAAAGGTAAATTAGAGGTGAAAGAATGAATAAAATAGGGATATTAACAAGTGGGGGAGACGCCCCTGGAATGAACGCAGCGATACGGGCAGTGACAAGAAAATGTATATATCACGGTCTGGAAGTTTATGGTATTAATAATGGCTATCAAGGACTTATTGAGGGTAATATTAAGAAAATGGAATTGGGCTCTGTAGGTGATATAATTCATCGAGGCGGTACCATCCTTTTTTCAGCGCGTTGTGAAGAATTTAAAACAGACGCCGGTCAACAAAAAGGCATTGAACAATTGGAAAAATTTGGTATTGATGCTTTGGTCGTTATTGGCGGAGATGGATCTTTTCATGGTGCACAAAAACTAACGGAAAAAGGTTTTCCATGCATAGGTGTTCCTGCAACAATTGATAATGATATAGCAGGAACAAACTTTACAATTGGTTTTGATACGGCTTTGAATACAATTATTGAAGCAATTGATAAAATACGTGATACAGCAACATCTCATGAGAGAACATACGTGATTGAAGTTATGGGAAGAGATGCTGGAGATCTTGCTTTATGGTCAGGCTTAGCAGACGGGGCGGAAAGTATTTTAATTCCTGAAAAACAAGCTGACTTTGATGATGTTATAGAGCGACTTGAAAAAGGTATGAAACGTGGTAAAAAACATAGTATTATCGTGCTTGCTGAAGGGGTTGGCAGTGGTATAGAGTATGGTGATAAAATTAAAGAAGCCATTAACTTAGAAACCCGAGTCACTGTTTTAGGTCATATTCAACGTGGCGGCTCTCCTACAGCAGCTGATCGTGTGCTTGCGAGTCGATTGGGTGCAAAAGCAGTTGATTTATTATTAGAAGGTAAAGAAGGCCGGATGGTAGGATTATATAATAATGAATTGATCGACTTTTCTATTGAAGAGATTCTCGCAGAAAAGCATGTGGTAAATATGGATATGTATAAGTTATCACAAGAACTATCAATTTAATTGATTAATCGACACCGGGTAGTATATTCATTAGGAGGCAATTATTATGAGGAAAACAAAGATTGTTTGTACAATAGGTCCAGCATCAGAATCAGTTGAGACGTTAGAGAAATTAATTCATGCAGGCATGAATGTTGCTCGCTTGAATTTCTCACATGGTAACTTTGAAGAACATCAAGCGCGCATTAAAAATATTAGAACCGCTTCTAAAAATACTGGGAAAACAGTTGCCATATTACTTGATACAAAAGGTCCAGAAATTAGAACAAGAAAATTTGTTGACGGTGAAGTGTATATCAATAAAGACGACACTGTTTATGTTTCCATGAAAGATATTGAAGGTACTGCAGAGCGTTTCTCAGTAACTTACGAAGGTCTTATTAATGATGTTCATAAAGGTTCAAAAATATTACTTGATGATGGTCTCATTGAGCTTGAAGTTGTAAAGATCGACCATGAAGCTAACGAGATTGAAACAAAAGCTCTAAATTCAGGTGAATTGAAAAATAATAAGGGAGTCAATGTTCCTAATGTAAGTGTTAATTTACCTGGAATTACTGAAAAAGACGCTAAGGATATTTTGTTTGGTATTGAACAAGACATTGACTTTATTGCTGCATCTTTTGTGCGAAGAGCAAGTGATATTCTTGAAATAAGAGAACTATTAGAAGAAAATAATGGTACACACATTCATTTGATTCCAAAAATTGAGAATCAAGAAGGTGTAGATAATATTAAAAGCATCTTGGAAGTTAGTGATGGAGTAATGGTTGCTCGTGGTGATTTAGGTGTGGAAATTCCTCCTGAAGACGTTCCTCTTGCACAAAAGAAGCTCATTAAAGAATGTAATCTTGAAGGAAAACCAGTCATTACTGCAACTCAAATGTTAGATTCAATGCAGCGTAATCCACGACCAACAAGAGCTGAAGCATCTGACGTAGCGAACGCAATTTTTGATGGTTCTGACGCTATTATGCTATCTGGTGAAACAGCTGCAGGTAATTACCCAGTTGAGTCCGTTCAGACTATGCATGATATAGCTGTTAAAACAGAAACAGGTCTAGATCATAAATTGATTTTAAAGAAACGTTCCAAATCAATTGCAATGTCTATTACTGAAGCAATTAGCCAATCTGTTACACATACAGCTATGAATTTATCAGTAAGTGCGATTATAACTCCAACTGAAAGTGGTCATACGGCACGCATGATTTCAAAATATAGACCACAAGCTCCAATTGTTGCTGTTACTTTTACAGGGGCAATCAGTCGCCAATTAGCTTTAGCATGGGGTGTCTATCCTATTATAGGTAAACAAGCAAACTCGACGGATGAAATGTTAGATGTAGCGATTGATAAAGGGTTAAGTTCCAATCTGTTTAAACGAGGCAGTAAAGTTATTATAACTGCCGGCGTACCTGTTGGTGAAAGTGGTACAACGAACTTGATGAAAGTTCATATAATCGGCGATGTACTTGCAAAAGGACAAGGTATAGGTAAGAAAAGTGCTTATGGTAAGGCTGTTCATGCTAAAAGTGCTACAGAAGCCATTAATAACGTTGCAAATGGCGATATTATTATCACATATGGATCTGATAGAGAAATGATGCCAGCAATTGAAAAAGCTTCCGCAATTATAACCGTTGAAGGTGGACTAACCTCTCATGCAGCGGTTGTTGGATTAAGCTTAGGGATTCCAGTCATTGTAGGAGTTGAAGATGCATTTGAACTGATTAAAGATGGTCAAGACATCACTGTAGATGGAACGAAAGGTGACATCTACAAGGGACATGCCAACGTATTATAAGCAATGGTTTTTGTCTTTATTTTGTTTGTATTACTCTGCTATGATAAGAAGAGAAGGGGAGACCCTTCTCTTTTGCTGATTTTAAGATGTTTAGATAAGATATCTAATTAAAACTTGTGGGGTGAACTTGTATATGCGATGGTTATTGATATTGTTTTTAGTTTTGCCAGCTCTTGAAATAGGTGTGTTTATATGGGCTGGCGGTATAATTGGACCTTGGTGGGTTGTAGCTTTAATTTTAGTCACAGGTATGCTAGGTGTTATGATTACTAAACAACAAGGTTTAGAAACTTGGCGCCGCGGCCAGCAAGCCATCAATGCCGGCGAACCGCCTACTGAATATATTATTAATGGTATATGTATTTTTGTTGGAGGCGTTTTTTTGTTCACCCCGGGATTTATCACGGATTTTTTCGGATTCATGTTGGTTATACCAGTGACACGCAATATTTTTAAACACATGATAATGAACACGATTAAACGAATGATTGCCAAGAACAAAATAATTTATCGTCGTTGATAGTGCAGTTTTAAGTTTCGCCTTTAATAAAGAGGAGCAATCTAATATGCAACTCACTTTTTTTCATCACAGCAAAGAAAATAAGGATGAATGGCGTCATTAAAAACCCCATCCCTCCGAATACTTGTATGCTTATAAAAAGAATGATTAAACCGGCAAGGGGATTAATGCCAATACTTGCAGTTAATATCTTAGGTTCGAGTAGTTGACGAACTAAAACAACGACCATGTAGACAACAATTAATCCTATAGTTAATGGATAATTCCCCGTGAAAAATAAATATAATATCCAAGGTATTAGTACGAAACCTGTTCCAACCACAGGAAGTAAGTCTACAAAAGCAATAAAGAGGCTGATTGTTAAAGCATGTTCGATTTTTAATATTAGCAAACCAGAATAAATGAGACAGCTGGTAATGAAAATCAATATTAATTGAGCCTTTAAATAGTCTAAAATCACTGTTTTTAAATGTCCTAATAATTCCTGAGTTAAATGATGTAAACTAGGGAAAATTCTGAGTGCTTGATTTTGAATTAACTTCCAATCGTTAGTAATAAAAAAAGTAGCTAATATTATAAAAATTGTCACTGTAATTGAGTTAGGAAGTAAGGTTAATAAAGAAGGGACTTTCAAGAAAAAACTTTGGACAAGCATAGCCCCCTTATCAGCAATATAATTATTCAAACTGTGAATATAATTCGTAAGGGTTGCTTGATGATTTGGATTTAATGAATAAAATAAAGACATGACTTTTTCGTAAAAGGGAATGATTTTTGTGCTAATAAATGAATCCAACATTGAAATGAATGTCTGAAAATGTGTTGGTATTTTATCCGCGAGATACAAAGTCCCATGAAAGACTTCTGTGCTAATTAATACCAAACAGCTTAATAAACTTGTTAAGATCACACCCATCACAAGTAGAGTAGCAATTGTTCTTGGTAATTTGACAGTTCTCTCTAACCGGTTAACTAATGGAATAATCAGAAGAGCAAGTACACTTGCTATTAAAAATGGATAAATATATATATAAATATATTTGAATAGAAGATAACAAACAAAAACAGCTCCGATAACGAGTAAACACCTTAGGATAATCAGTAGATAATGGTTAGACATATATAAACAACTCCATTAAATAGAATATAAAATATGATTGTCCCTATTACATATGCTGATAAATCTTAATTTAGAAGAATGAATTTTTCACGAAAAATGTGTAAAATGTTGCCTTACTTATATAGAGAAAAATGAATATAAACTGCTATTATTAAAGTATTTATAAGAAAATAGTCGGTTTCAATTCACATTAGCGACAGAATACTCTATAATTACGGATGGGGATGACAATAAAATATTAATATTTTATTTATAAGTGTTAGAAAAATATAAAAAGGAGAGGGTTTGTTATGACAGCAACAAAAGGTTTAGAAGGGGTTATAGCAACTCAATCGTCAATCAGTTCAATTATTGATGATCAGCTGACATATGTTGGCTACCGAATTGATGACTTAGCCGAAAATTCAAGTTTTGAGGAAGTCATTTACTTATTATGGAACTTAAAATTACCTACTGAATCACAATTAAATGAATTAAAAGAGGACTTAGTAAAAAATATGGATGTACCAGAAGGTGTCATTGATCATTTACGTTCATATGACTTATCATCTGTCCATCCAATGGCCGCCCTTCGAAGTGTCGTGTCTATCTTAGGGTTATATGATGAAGAAGCCGATGTTGTTGAGAAAGACGCTAATATGCGAAAAGCTATCCGACTTCAAGCGAAAATGTCGACAGTTGTCGCTGCATTTGCTCGAATTCGACAAGGAAAAGATCCTGTAAAACCAAAAAAGGATTTGGGATTTGCAGCAAACTTTTTATATATGCTCAACGGAGAAGAAGCAGAGGATATTGAAATAGAAGCCATGAATAAAGCATTAGTATTACATGCTGATCACGAGTTAAATGCCTCTACATTTACTGCCAGAGTATGTGTAGCCACTTTATCGGATATGTATTCCGGAGTAACGGCAGCTATTGGAGCTTTAAAAGGACCATTACACGGTGGGGCTAATGAGCGGGTAATGAAAATGTTAACGGAGATTGGCGAAGAAGATAATGCGATTCCTTATATCAAAGATGCTCTCGCTAAAAAAGAAAAAATAATGGGAATGGGACATAGGGTGTACCGTAAAGGTGACCCACGTGCGAAGCACCTTAAGAAAATGTCTAAAGAATTAACAAAACTAACAGGACAAGAAAAGTGGTACAATATGTCCGTTAAAATTGAAGATTATATTAAAAAAGATAAGGGATTACCAGCAAACGTTGACTTTTATTCTGCATCAGTTTATCACAGTATGGGTATTGAACATGATTTATTCACACCAATCTTTGCAGTAAGTCGTGTGTCAGGATGGATTGCTCATATTCTCGAGCAATATGATAATAATCGTCTTATCCGTCCACGTGCTGAATATATTGGGCCTAATACCCAAGAATATGTTTCAATTGAAAATAGAAAGTAAGTACAAATGGCCGGTTATGCCGGCTATTTGCTTGCTCTTTAGGACGCTATAACATTAAAAATTCTGGTTGGTCAACTTAGTATTGAAAGTGTTCGTCTAACTTCAACGCCCAGCCCCTCGAGGTCTTAAGCAATTAATCTCTGCAGGCATAAGATGCCACGGCGACTCATTGCTTAAGCTTTGACTGAGGCTAACCGAGCGCTTCAGCTTTTGTTCTTTTATATCTATATTCGAATGAAAATAAGGCAAGAAACAGTGTAATGTGATAATATGTAATGTGGATTAAGATTATAGGAGGATTTAATCATGACAAATGGGGAAAAAATAACTGTAGAAAAAGACGGAAAATTAAATGTACCTAACGAACCAATTATTCCTTTTATCGAGGGAGATGGAACTGGTCCAGATATTTGGGCAGCAGCTAAGAATGTTTTAGAGGCAGCTGTTGAAAAAGCTTATAACGGTGACAAGAAGATTGAGTGGAAAGAAGTTTATGCTGGAGAGAAAGCGTATAATAAAACAGGCGAATGGTTGCCACAAGAAACATTAGATCAAATTGATGATTATAAAATTGCCATCAAAGGTCCATTAACAACACCAATTGGGGGAGGATTCCGTTCATTAAACGTAGCTTTACGTCAAGAGCTGGATCTCTTTACATGTCTACGCCCAGTTCGTTATTTTGACGGTGTACCTTCACCTGTAAAGCATCCGGAAGATGTTGATATGGCTATTTTCCGTGAGAATACAGAAGATATTTATGCAGGAATTGAGTGGCAGGAAGGAACTCCTGAGGTTAAAAAGGTTATCGACTTTTTACAAAACGAGATGGATGTAAAAAATATTCGTTTCCCTGAGACTTCTGGCATTGGAATTAAACCAGTTTCCGAAGAAGGAACAAAGCGTTTAGTTCGTTCAGCAATTAATTATGCAATTGATGAAGGGCGTAAGAGTGTTACACTTGTTCATAAAGGAAATATTATGAAGTTCACTGAAGGTGCCTTCAAAACTTGGGGCTATGAAGTAGCAGAAGAAGAATTCGGTGATAAAGTATTTACTTGGGCCGAATACGACCGTATCGTTGAAAAAGACGGTAAAGATGCTGCTAATAAAGCTCAAGAAGAAGCTGAAAAAGCGGGTAAAATCATTGTGAAAGATGCAATTGCAGATATCTTTTTACAGCTTATTTTAACTCGTCCAAAAGATCATGAAGTCGTAGTTACTATGAACTTGAACGGAGATTATATCTCTGATGCGCTCGCAGCTCAAGTAGGTGGAATCGGAATTGCTCCGGGAGCGAACATAAACTATGACACAGGTCATGCGATCTTTGAAGCAACACATGGAACTGCACCAAAGTATGCAGGATTAGATAAAGTTAACCCTTCTTCAGTCATTTTATCTGGTGTCCTTATGCTAGAGCATCTCGGTTGGAGAGAAGCGGCAGACTTAATTACTAAAGCTATGGATAAAACCATTGCATCAAAAGTTGTCACATATGACTTTGCTCGTATGATGGATGGTGCACAAGAAGTTAAGACATCTGAATTTGGTAAAGAACTAATTAAAAACATGGACTAAGTTCCAGTAGGAGGATTACCAATGGGAATTAGACGTAAAAAAATTTCGGTCATGGGGTCAGGATTCACTGGTGCGACGACCGCGTTAATGCTTGCTCAAAAAGAGCTTGGCGATGTTGTGCTGGTTGATATTCCCGATATGGAAAATCCAACGAAAGGTAAAGCATTGGATATGCTAGAAGCTAGTCCTGTCCAAGGCTTTGATGCTCATGTTTTAGGATCCACTAATTACGAAGATACAAAGGATTCAGATTTAGTTATCATTACGGCAGGCATTGCACGTAAACCAGGAATGAGTCGAGACGATCTTGTTAATACAAACGCAAAGATTATGAAATCTGTAACGAAGGAAATTGTTCGATATTCTCCAGATTGTTATATCGTTGTCTTAACAAATCCAGTGGATGCGATGACGTACACAGTTTTTAAAGAGTCTGGATTTCCGAAAGAGCACGTTATAGGACAATCTGGCGTGTTGGATACAGCTCGTTTCCGCACATTTGTTGCTGAGGAATTAAATCTGTCAGTTAAAGACATTACAGGGTTTGTTCTTGGTGGTCACGGAGACGATATGGTACCACTTATTCGTTATTCTTATGCAGGTGGTATTCCACTTGAAACATTAATAGAAAAGGATCGACTCGATGAGATTGTAGAACGTACAAGAAAAGGTGGCGGGGAGATTGTCAACTTATTAGGCAATGGAAGTGCCTACTATGCCCCTGCCGCTTCACTTACTGTAATGGCTGAAGCGATTTTGAAAGATCAAAGACGTGTTCTACCTTCAATTGCCTATTTAGAAGGGGAATATGGTTATTCAGATATCTATTTAGGAGTGCCAACAGTCCTTGGAGGAAGCGGAATTGAAGAAATAATAGAACTTGATTTAACTGACGAAGAAAAATCAGCCTTAGACAAATCAGCCGACTCAGTCAAAAACGTCCTTGCTATTCTCAAGTAACTTATTAAGCATCTGTCATACAAAATGACAGATGCTTTTTTAAATGAACCTTTCTAACTATCGCATCATACATAAACTGCGACATAGTTTGGATTAAGAATCTTTACCACTTCTGTGAAAGTAAGCGATAATCCGAACGCTACGGAAAAAAACGCTACGCTTTCCGTGGGCGGCTGATGAGCCTCCTCGAGCTACGCTCTCCGGGGTCTCATCTAGGCCTCAGCTCCCACAGGAGTCTCCGCATTTTTTCCTACGCTGATTTCAGCGTAATATCATTGTACAAAATTGGCTTATAATAGTATTAAATAACTTTAATAGTCTGGGTGAGCGCAGGGCGGTGACTCCTCGAAAATTTAAAACCATTTTCTTCGTGCGATGCAAAGCTGCCGAAGTTTTTCTTGTCCTGCGGGAACAGCAAATGGTTTTCGATGGGGCGAACGATAGTGCAGTCCCACGAGTCTGAAGACCCCGCAGAGTGGGTAAAGCTAATGAAGGCCGACTAAAACCGTCCTTTGCGGACAACGCCGGCATACCCCTTGCCGGGGCAAGGAGGCTGAAGCCGTGCCCGCGGAAAGCATCCGCCCAGAGCGATCCCAGACGGTCATGATTACGCTTGCGTTGAAAACAGCCCATTAGTTACTGCACATAATATATCAACTGTGTATTATTATAGTTATAAGGTTGGATAGTTTAAGTTTGTTCTATAATTATTTAAAGAAAGTTTTCTAAGGAGCTGGCGGTGATGGATTTTAGTTCGTAGGCGGGTTGGACATCGAGATTTCCTTTAATTACCTCATCACCATTTAAGTCAAAACCAACGATATTGATATTTACAAAATGTTCTTTTTTATGAATTGCAGTGATTTCGAGATTTAATTTTACTTTTGATTCATGGTGTACAGGTTTAGGAAAGGCCATTTCATGTCTTATAATGTGGCTTCCCGGTCCTGGTAAATGCATGGATACAACGGAAGACACCATTCCAAATAACATGACTGATGGCACGATCGGTTCATTGTAAGGTGTTTGTGATGCATAGTCATGTTGAATATAAAGTGGGTTTGCATCATCTGTTAAACCTAAATACAATAATAATTCTTTATCTAAAATAATATGTTCTGCTGTATAGGTATCACCTATACGAAGTTCCTCAATTTTTTTACCAAGTTTTCGTTTCTTACCAATCAATTTGGTACCCCCCTCAGCAATGTAAGCGCTTACCATTATACCAGAAAAATTTAACTTAAACAACAAAGCCCTATCCTTAATTGTCATATCTTACACAATGTTTTCGAATATGGATTAAATGCATTATAATAGAAAGAGATTAATTTTTTAATGATTAAGTACGTTCAATTTGTTTATTAAAGTGGGGAATGTGGATGAAGCAAAAAATTTTAATCGTAGATGATGAAGAACCCATTGTGACGTTATTAACTTTTAATATTCAGAGAGCTGGTTATATGACTGAAGTTTCCTATAATGGAAAGGATGCTATCAATAAAGCCATGTCACATGATTTCCATCTCATTATATTGGACTTAATGCTTCCTGAAATAAATGGCATGGAAGTATGCAGGTATTTGAGGGAACACGATGTAGATACACCCATCCTAATGTTAACTGCCAAAGATAATGAAATGGATAAGGTTAAAGGATTAGAGGTAGGGGCTGACGACTATTTAACAAAACCATTCAGCCCAAAAGAAGTTATAGCACGTATAAATGCTATATTACGTAGGGTTGAATTGAGTAGAACGTTAGAACATACTAAAATAAAAATAGGTGATTTAGTCATCTATCCAGACAGCAACGAAGTAACTATTCAGCATCAGAAATTAACATTCACTCGAAAAGAATTTGAACTTTTATTATATCTAGTAACACATAAGGGAAAAGTTTTATCAAGAAATCAATTACTAAAAGATGTTTGGGATTATGACTTTGTTGGGGATACTCGAATTGTCGATGTTCATATAGGGCGACTGAGAGAAAAAATTGAACCATCTACAAAAAAACCAACATACATTATAACAATACGCGGACTCGGCTATAAAATGGAGGACCCAGAAAAGATATGAAACCACTATTCAAAAAACCATTATCACTATACTTATTAGGAGTTCTAGCTCTTCTGATTGTCTCAGGTGCTATTTTAAGCAGACTAACTGATGAATATATTATCTTAATTGCGATACTAGGGATTGAATTTATTATTCTCTCAATGATGTTACTTTATGTCTATAATAAATACTTAAAACCTATTAGTAAAGCAGTTGAAACAATCGAAGAATTAGTGCAGGGAAATTACAGGGCAAGGGTTCGCTATCAAGCTCAAGGTATGATAGCTGATTTGAACCAAAACATCAATCAACTAGCTAGGAGTTTGAGTGAACTAACCATTCAAGAAGAAATGAAGACGAAACAGTTGTTAACTGTTTTAAATAATACAGAGAGTGGCCTTGCGCTTGTTGATGAAAAAGGATACTTACATTTAGTCAATAGAAAATTCCTTAGTCTTTTTAACAAAAGTAAAGATGATTACATTGGTTATCTTTACTACGATGTCATCGAGGATGAGAAAATTCAGAATACCGTTCAGGAAGCATTTTTATATGAAAAAAACATAAAACAATCTTTTACGCTTCCAAGTGACGCAGGTGATAGATATATAGAAGTTGTAAGTGCGCCAATATTCAATGAAAGACAGATGTTAAAAGGTGCAGTAATTGTACTCTACGATATTACCGAATTAAAACAAGTTGCTATGATGCGAAAAGATTTTGTAGCAAACGTCTCGCATGAATTAAAAACACCAATCACCTCTATTAAAGGATTTGCAGAAACTTTATTGGATAATAAAGCAACTAATAAAGAAACTGAGAATCATTTCTTAAATATTATTTATGAAGAAAGTAGTCGGCTTCAATTTTTAGTTGAAGATTTGCTAACACTTTCCACGCTCGAAAAAGATGATTTTCAACTGAAAATATCGAATACCAACCTATCAGAAATCGTGGCTGATATGTGGCCGATGGTAAAGCTTCAAGCAGAAAAGAAAAATATTACACTTAATTATTTTATGGAAAAAGAGTATATTTTAACAGCAGATGGTGAGAAATTAAAACAAATCTTAATTAATTTGGTTGGAAATGCGATTAGCTATACACCCGATGAAGGTGAAGTTACATTAACTATTGATGAAATTGATCAATTTATTCGTATCAACGTTAAAGACACTGGTATAGGAATCAATCAGGATGATTTACCGCGTCTCTTTGAACGTTTTTATCGGGTAGATAAAGCTAGAAGCCGAAATACAGGTGGAACAGGTCTTGGCTTAGCTATTGTCAAACATATTGTAGAAGTTCATGGAGGGAAAATAAATGTGGAGAGTGAAATTAATAAAGGCTCTTCTTTCACTGTTTGTTTTCCTAAGGAACTAACTTTTACTAATTAGAAAAACTAGTGATATAAACGAATCATTGATAGAATGATGAAAAATAATTAGGTGTAAAAATTGGGAGGTAGTCAGTTGGCAAATAAAAAATTAGTTTTAATTGATGGTAATAGTATAATTTATCGAGCTTTTTTTGCTTTACCATTATTAAATAATGATAAAGGTGTATACACGAATGCTGTTTACGGTTTCTCTACCATGTTGTTTCGTATCCTGGAAGAAGAACAGCCATCACATATGCTCGTAGCTTTTGATGCAGGAAAAACGACCTTTAGACATAAAACATATAAGGATTATAAAGGTGGCCGCCAAAAAACACCACCAGAACTATCAGAACAATTTCCTTTAGTAAGAGAGTTGCTTGATGCATTCCATATTTCTCATTATGAACTAGATCAATATGAAGCAGATGATATCATTGGAACACTTGCTCAAAAAGGTAAAGAAAAAGAGTGGGATGTTACAGTCATTTCTGGTGATAAAGACTTACTTCAACTTGTATCAGATAAAGTAACAGTTAATTTAACGAGAAAAGGAATCAGCGAAGTAGACGCCTATACACCTCAGATTTTGGAAGAAAAAGTAGGAATATCACCTAATCAGGTCATTGATATGAAAGCCTTAATGGGAGACAAGTCAGATAATATCCCGGGGGTTCCAGGAATTGGTGAAAAGACAGCTGTGAAACTGTTGAAAGAATATAAAACGCTAGATAATGTTTATGAGCATTTAGATGAAGTGAGTGGAAAAAAACTAAAAGAAAATCTTATTACTTATAAAGATGATGCCTATTTAAGTAAGGAACTTGCAACTATTGATTTGAGTACACCTGCAAAAATTAAACTGGATGATGTTGCTTATACTGGTTTCGAATCAAGTAAAGTACACAACCTATTCAAGGATTTAGAATTTAATTCCCTATTAAATAAATTAAATGGGGAGGATGCAGAAAATGAAGAAGTAAGCGCCGAGTTACAAAAAATCGAATATCAAATTCTAGATAAAGTGACAGGCTCGATATTTACTGGCAATGAAGCTATTTTTGTAGAGATGTTAACCGATAATTACCATCAAGCACCAGTCGAAGGAATTGGAATAGTTAATAGCGAACAGGCTTATTTTGTCCCTACAGACGTTGCTGTTAAATCTACAATATTCAAAGACTGGGCAGAGGATTCGGATAAAAAGAAAATAGTCTTTGATGCGAAAAAAGCATTGGTTGCTCTATTAAATAAAGAGATCCATCTTGCAGGTATAGATTTTGACATGCTTCTTGCATCATATTTAGTGAATCCTGCTGAAAATCATCATAGTATTCCAGCGATAGCGAACAGATACGGCAAGAAAAATGTATTGTTTGATGAGGAAGTATATGGTAAAGGCGCAAAATTAAGCTTGCCGGAGCAATCTGTATTAGCTGAACATGTCGTAAGAAAAACCAAGCTTTTATTTGAGTTGAAAAATGATATTGAAATAGAACTTCAAAATAATGCACAATATGAATTGCTAACAGAGTTAGAGATGCCTCTTGCGTTAATTCTAGGAGAAATGGAACATCTTGGAGTCAAAGTTAACGTAGATCGCCTAGAAGAAATGCGTATAGAATTAAAGCAACGACTAGATGATATTGAGAAAGAAATCTTTGAGCTTGCTGGTGAAAAATTTAATATTAATTCACCGAAACAGCTAGGAATTGTTCTGTTTGAAAATCTAAAACTTCCAGTTATTAAAAAAACGAAAACAGGCTATTCAACAGCTGCTGATGTGCTTGAAAAACTTGAAGATAAGCATGAAATCATTTCCAAGATTCTTTTATACAGACAGTTGGGGAAACTGCAATCAACGTATATTGAAGGTTTAATAAAAGTTGTTGATAATGATACTCATAAAATTCATACACGATTTAATCAAGCATTAACTCAGACAGGACGTTTAAGTTCGGTGGAACCTAACCTGCAAAACATTCCTATACGTCTAGAGGAAGGTAGAAAGATTAGACAAGCATTCATTCCTTCAAAAAAAGATTGGGTTATTTTTTCAGCCGACTACTCGCAAATTGAACTTCGTGTTTTAGCTCATATTGCCAAAGATGAAAAACTTATCAATGCATTCAAAGATGATACAGATATTCATACTCAAACGGCAATGGATGTATTCCATCTTAATCGTGACGAGATTGATTCAAATATGCGCAGACAAGCAAAGGCCGTCAATTTTGGTATTGTATATGGTATAAGTGACTATGGTCTTTCCCAAAACTTAGGGATAACTCGTAAGGATGCTAAACATTTCATTGAAAGATATTTTAAGAGTTATCCAAGTGTTAGTAAATATATGGATGATATTGTTCAAGAGGCTAAGCATCAAGGGTATGTTTCTACATTGATGAAGCGAAGAAGATATCTGCCAGAAATAACAAGTAGGAACTTTAATTTACGTAGTTTTGCAGAACGAACTGCGATGAATACGCCAATTCAGGGGAGTGCTGCGGACATTATTAAGAAAGCTATGATTGATTTAGATAAAAGATTAAAAGATGAAAAAATGGAAGCAAATATACTTTTGCAAGTTCATGACGAACTTATTTTAGAAGCTCCACAAGAAGAGATAGATGAATTAAAAACCATTGTTCCTGATGTCATGGAAAATACGGTACAATTAGACGTTCCTTTAAAAGTTGATTATTCTTTCGGGAACAGTTGGTTTGACGCAAAGTAAGGGGAAGAGAACAAGATGCCTGAATTACCAGAGGTTGAAACAATAAAAAAGACACTCAATCAATTAGTGTTAAATAAGACAATTAAAGAAGTTAGTGTTTATTGGCCAAATATTATTAAGAAACCAGATGATATTGAGGCATTTAAACATATGTTAATCGGTCAAAGAATCAATGATATACATCGAAGGGGTAAATTTTTATTATTTGAATTGGATGATTATATGCTGGTATCCCACTTACGTATGGAAGGGAAATATAGTCTCCATTCTAATGATGCCCCGTTAAAGAAGCACACTCATGTGATATTTAGTTTTACTGACCAAACAGAACTTAGATATAACGATGTTCGCAAATTCGGGACAATGCATCTCTTTACTAAGGGACAGGAAAAGTCTCAAAAGCCGTTGCAACAACTTGGTCCTGATCCATTTGATGATGAATTTACTTTTGATTATTTTTATAATAAATTAAATAAAACTAGCCGAGTCATTAAAGTAGTCTTACTTGATCAGTCGGTGGTTGCTGGATTAGGGAATATATATGTTGATGAAACGCTATTTAAAGCTGGCGTACATCCGGAGAAAAAGGCTAATTTATTGTCCGAATATGAAGTCGAAGCTGTCCGGAAACAAGCCATCTCAATATTAAAAGAAGCAGTTGCAAAAGGTGGCACAACGATTAGGTCATATGTTAATGGACAAGGTGAAATGGGAATGTTTCAACAAGAACTGTTTGTATACGGTCAAGAAAACCAACCATGTAAACATTGTGGCCAAGCTATTGAAAAAATAAAAGTTGGTGGACGGGGAACTCACATATGCACAAAATGCCAAGAGTATGATGGATTAGGTGTTAAGTGATAACCTATTTATCCAGTACAGCTGAGTTGTATGAAGGAGTTTTATTATGACATTAACAATTGGTTTAACCGGAAGTATTGCTACAGGAAAAAGCACGATATCACGAATGTTCGATGACTTCAACATACCTGTCATTGATGCGGATAAAATTTCTAGAGATGTAGTTGAACCAGGAATGGAAGCATACAAGGAAATTATTAATCAATTCGGTGAAGAAGTCTTAACCGATGAAAAAACAATAAATCGCGCTACATTAGGGGATTTAATATTTTCTGATGAAGCGAAGCGAATTCAATTAAACAATATTATCCATCCAGCGATTAGAAAAGAAATGCTACGTCAACGAGATGAATTGATAAATAAACAATTTAAAAGTGTAGTCCTTGATATACCTTTATTATTCGAAAGTAAACTAACCCATTTAGTGGATAAAACGATTGTTGTTTACGCAGATGAAAAAGTACAACTGGAGCGATTAATGAAACGTAATAATTATTCAGAAGAAGAAGCGCTTAAACGAATCAAATCACAGATGCCTGTAAAAGAAAAGGCAACCCTTTCAGATGAAGTGATTGACAATAATGGGTCTAAACATGACTCTTACATCCAGTTGGAATCCCTGTTGAAAAAATGGCATGTTCTATAATGCGAAAAATGTAAAGATATTTTTGAATATATAAACATCTAAAACTTACAAAAACAAGAACATTTTCCACCTCAATATGTTATACTATTATTAGATTATCGATAAAAAGTATGACATATACAGGAGGATCACAAATGAGAAAGCCACGTATTGCAATAAATGGGTTTGGACGAATTGGAAGAATGGTATTTAGACAGGCGATGAAGGACAGTCAAATAGAGGTTGTAGCGATTAATGCCAGCTATCCATCAGCTACATTAGCTCATTTGGTTAAATATGATAGTGTTCATGGTGCCTTTGATGCAAATGTGACACCATTAGATGATGGTATAGAAGTAGAAGGTCACAAAATATCACTTGTTAATTCTCGAAATCCTGAGGAGCTCCCGTGGAAAGAATATGATATCGACGTGGTTATTGAAGCGACAGGACAATTTGTAACAAAAGAAGAAGCTGGACGTCATCTTAAAGCTGGAGCTAAAAAAGTAGTTATTACAGCACCTGGTAAACAAGTAGATAATACGATTGTTATCGGTGTGAACGAAGATGAATATAATGAAGAAACTGACGATGTGATTTCCAACGCTTCATGTACAACAAATTGCCTAGCGCCAGTTGTCAAAGTTTTGGATGATCAATTTGGGATTGTTAATGGCTTAATGACGACTGTTCATGCTTTTACAAATGATCAGAAAAACTTGGATAACCCTCATAAGGACTTAAGACGAGCAAGAGGTTGTACTCAATCGATTATCCCGACAAGTACAGGAGCTGCTAAAGCTTTATCAGAAGTTATACCACATTTAAATGGAAAATTACACGGAATGGCTTTAAGAGTACCTACGCCAAATGTTTCATTAGTCGACTTAGTTGTTGATATCAAACAGTCAGTAACAGAAGAAGACGTTAATAATGTGTTTAAACAAGCGGCGGAGAATGAATTATCAGGGATTATAAAGTATAGCGAGGATCCGCTAGTTTCAATTGACTATACGACAACCAATTATTCAGCAATAATTGATGGCTTATCAACAATCGTCATGGAAGATAATAAAATAAAGGTACTTGCTTGGTATGACAATGAATGGGGCTATTCAGCACGAGTAGTTGATTTAACCAAGCTTGTTGGAAACCGC
The DNA here is from genome assembly GCF_018918075.1 of Virgibacillus sp. MSJ-26. Taxonomy (GTDB): domain Bacteria; phylum Bacillota; class Bacilli; order Bacillales; family Amphibacillaceae; genus MSJ-26. The sequence continues at coordinate 13,408 of NZ_JAHLPW010000017.1, read as the reverse complement.
CTATACTCTAAAGAAAAAATTTCATAACAAATTATTCACTATAAATCGAACGTCTCATCATGTTGGTAAAAGGTGAGGCGTTTTTTATTTATGTTTTTTAAAATAAAGATAACACGTCAGCGATTATTTCCCCCCAAAAAATATTTGATTTCTCAATAAGACATATAAATAAGAATGATCAGTTTACATAAACTGCGCAGTACCAATAAGGTTGTTTTCAGAGCAAGCGTAGTTTCCACCGTCTGGGATTGCTCCGGGCGGATGCTTTCCGCGGGCACGGCCTCAGCCCCTCAGAAGCAAAGAACGCTTCTTGCGGGGTCTTCGGACTCGTGGGACTGCACTATCGTTCGCCCCATCGAAACCCATTTGCTGTTCCGGCAGGACAAGAAAGACTTCGGCAGCTTTACATCGCACGAAGAAAATGGTTTTAAATTTTAAAAGTCACCGCCCCCCTGGAAAACGGAGTGTATTTCCGTAGCGAGGGACTAACACTTACCAACTTCGGTTTCAAAGTGCCAGAAAGAGTTACTGAAAAGTTTATATCGACTTGCAGGTTAATGGCTTTGAAAAAACTGATTTTATTTAAAACAATTATTACTATAGCTTTTATCGAATCCATGTTAAAATGATATAATAGATATGTACAAAAATAGATAAAACATTTTAATGGAGTGGAAGACATGTCTTTTAGCCAAAAGCTAGCACGGTTTTTCAGTAATCGTGCCGAAACAAGAGATAATCACTGGGATGAAAAATTACAAACTAGATATTATAAAACAACTAAAGATAAAGGTTTAGCTATCTTAGAAAACTACTTTAAAAACTCACCTAAATTCAAAATAAACTCAATGTCTGAAGAACATGGCGAAATAAGCGTTAATCTGGTAAAAGGAAAAAAAGCATTTATTATTGCTACAGTCATTATGGTAAGACCTTTTCAAACAGCCATCGACTTTACTGTCATGACAGAGTCAATTATACCAATGGACTTTGGTCATAGCACAAAAGTAATTAATGAGTTATATGAAAACATTAGTAAAGATTTACCTTTATTAGACAATCATTCATAGAGTTTAAAAGATTGGGGTCGTACAAAATGAGATGTTCTAACTGCCACAATAAAAGTACAAAAGTCTTGGATTCACGCCCGATAGAAGAAGGGTGTTCAATACGTAGACGTCGTGAATGCGAGCGCTGTGGCTATCGCTTTACTACATTTGAACGAGTGGAAGAAGTCCCACTTATTGTTGTCAAAAAAGATGGAGTCCGTCAAGAATATAGCCGCGACAAACTGATTAGAGGCTTAATTAAAGCTTGTGAAAAAAGACCAGTTTCAATAGAAACGATAGAGTCGCTTGTTCTTGATGTGGAAAAAGAAATACGTAACAAAGGTGTAGCCGAAATTGATAGTAAAGAAATTGGTGAAATGGTAATGAATCGTCTCTCAGAAGTTGACGAAGTGGCCTATGTTCGTTTTGCCTCTGTATACCGTCAATTTAAAGATATAAGTGTTTTTCTTGATGAATTGAAAGACTTAATTAATACAACAGATAAAGATGAATGATGAGCCAAGGTGGTAGGCTCTTTTTGTTTTATATAGTAATGTACACAGGATTGGACCTCTTATGACTAAAGTAACGAGTATTCTCGTCCGGTTGATAAAATAAAAGGAAAGGAATATTCAAATGAATTTTATTGGAAAGTTACTGCCAATTGATGGCTATACGGTATATATAGATGAAGAACTACCTACTGATTATTCGATTTCTCTAACTCATCTGTATCAACCTTTAATTGGTATGCAGGCTGTTATGCTTTATTATACATTGCTCCATGAGGTTAGTTTCCAGAAGAAATCGTGTATACAGACCCACCATACGTTGATGAATTATATGAATATGCCACTGGATGACTTGTATAAAGCACGGTTAAAACTTGAGGGAATTGGGTTATTAAATACATATCAAGAGAATGAATCGAAAAATCAACATTATATATATGGATTATTAAGCCCATTTTCTCCAAGAAACTTTTTTAAAGATGCGATGCTCTCACAGTTATTATTTCACCATCTTGGTGGAGAAAAATATGAACATTTAAGAACTCATTTTGCTCCACCGACATTCTTAAAAGATAGTAATGATATCACGGTATCGTTTGACGAGGTTTTTCAAACATTTGAGCCTGCTCCCGTGAATGTCGAATTAATTGCTTCATCGCAAAAAGGTACAGGTCCTCATGTTGAGTCTATTGATTTTACCTGGATAGAACAAATGTTGAAGCAAAGACTAATCCCAGTTAAAAGAGTGTTAAATAAAGAGAATAAACGAGTCATTTCGCAAATGATGACGTTATATGATTTAACTTCTTATGATATAGAGAAAATATTATTATGGTCACTCAACGAAGAGAATATGTTGAATATTGATGAATTCAAAGAAGCTTGTCACAATATGTTTAATTCAATACAAAGTAACAGGAAGATTAAGTTATCTGAAAAGCAAAAGACAATGAATTTGGAGAAAGATAATTTTCAGACTCCTAAGACCAAAGAAGAAATGCTCATTCGCGAATTAGAAACGATTTCCCCAAAACAACTACTAGCTGACTTATCAAGTGGAAATCAAGCTTCTGAACAAGATATGCGTGTGATACGTGATGTTATGACTTCCCAAGGTCTGCCAGCTCCTGTAATGAACGTATTAATTCATTATGTATTACTGCAATCAAATATGAAACTATCTAAAGCTTATATCGAAAAAATTGCGAGTCACTGGTCCAGGGCTAACTTAAAAACAGCAAAAGAAGCGATGGAATTTGCAAAAAAAGAATTAAATCAATTTCAAAATAAACCAAATCAACAGCGTTCTTATCAACGTAATAGGAGAGCAAATCAAAAAGAAGTTATCCCCGATTGGTTCCAGAATAGAAATAAACCAAAAAGTGATGTAATTGATGAACAGAGTAGGATAGACGAAGAAAAAGAAAAAGAGGAGTTAGATCTCTTATTAAAGCAATACAAAAATGACAACAATCTATATCAAGGGTGAATTCTATGAAACCAATACAAACCTCTCTGAAAAGATGGATGGAAGATAACGGAAACTTTAAAGAGAACTATACGAAAATTAAACATGATATACTGAATAACCCAGAAGTTAAAACCTTCTTATCTGAGCACCCAGAGCTTACTGCAAATGTGATAGATAAAAATCTCATTAAGTTATATGAGTATGCAACACAATCAAAACAATGCCAACAATGTACTTCATTTGAAAACTGTCAAAACATGCTGCAAGGGTATTCACCCATTCTTCAAATGGATAATAATGACATTCATCTTAGCTATGAAAAATGTCCAAATAGAATAATGCATGAGAAACAAGAAAAACAGCAAAAACTAATTCAAAGTCTATACGTACCAAAAGAAATCTTGCATGCCTCCATTGAAGAAATTGATCGAGATCCAAAACGAGGGTCTGCCGTTCGGGAATTAATAAAGTTTCTTGAAATGTCTAAAGCGGAGGTACCTCGAAAAGGACTTTATTTATCGGGGCCATTTGGTGTGGGGAAAACTTACTTTTTAGGTGCTCTTGCCAATGAGCTAAAAAGGTTTCAAATTTCATCTATGATTATATATATGCCAGAGTTTGTTCGCGAAATAAGATCTTCTTTAAAAGATGACACTTTAAATGAAAAGGTAGATTATTTTAAAAAAGCCGATGTTCTTATGTTTGATGATATAGGTGCAGAAATGCAATCAGCTTGGTTTAGAGATGAAATCCTTGGTTCAATTTTGCAGTATAGAATGATGGAAAGACTTCCTGTTTTCTTTACTTCAAATTATACTTTAGAACAACTTGAAGTCCAGATTGCGTCTACAAGAGACGGAATAGATAAAGTAAAAGCAGGACGATTGCTTGAACGAATTAAACAAGTAAGTAGAGAAGTCCCGGTCAAAGGAAAAAACAGAAGAGACTAATCTGGTTGTTAAATATTGATTAGTGAGTTTTAGAAGAATATACATTTTTTCACTTCCTTGTCCATATAATGTAACAGTTTGTTTTATGGATGAGGGTGATGCAGGTTTGCTAGAAGTTTTTTTTGAATCGAATAAAGAAGTGATAAGTTTTTGTGAGCAAGTATTTCATTACAACAAAAGAATAGAAGTACATTGGAAAACAAACGAAGAGTGGGGAAATCAATTAATCATTAAAAAATGTACTTCCAAGAATGAAAATGACGAAGCGATTATTAAGTCGATGGTAGACGTTTTTATTGAATATCGACTTAATAAAATGATAAGAGAGGTGATTGAGAAAAAATATTATTATTCTAACCATGAAGAAATTGAACGTATTTTATCTATAGCATTTGGGATTGTGACTGGAAAAGATTATACAATATTGTTACGAGGCAAAGATCCTAAAGGATTGCTCTATACCTTGTTTAAATCAAATATTGAAGATTCCGCTACCGTTCATTACGACTCCATCATTAATTTCCGATTGAATGTTTTTAGAGAAAATCTTGTTCATTTTGTTGGCTTGGCAATTGATGAGTTTAAGAGAGAGGAAGAACATCAGACTTTTATAAATATGGTTCGTGAATATGTTACCAATAAACAAAGTACATATCCAACTATTTATGTAGTTCAAGGTCCATCTTTTTCATTCTATAAACCTAATGGTGAGAAGTTCAGTAAAGTTGAATTGAAAGAACTCATGAAACAAGAGCCTTTATATATTGTTGGACTCGATGAAAATGAATGGAATTTAGCTCCATTAATTGCTATGGCTCCTAACAATATTCATATATATGGCGATCTTCCTTCCGAGCCAAAGACACTTACTGTTATTAATATCTTTGAGGAAAAAGTTAAATTTAAATCTTATAAGCAATTCCCTTTCTTACGTAACTTTTAAAAAAATAAAGAAAACAGCTTGCATTTATGACAGAATTCGGTATAATATACTATAAAATTATTAAATTCAAAAGTAACGATAAGGATATGGTCATTTAAGTACAAGGTTTGATAAGAGATGGAAGCCAAGGCTGAGAGTTTCCTCTGACCTATAAGTGACTACCACCTTTGAACTCTACTGTTGAACTAAAGTAAACAGTAGCGCTTGTCAGCGTTAATGATACCAAAGCCGTTTTCGTAATTTTTTTAAGTACGGAAATAAGGGTGGAACCACGTGTACAACGCTCGTCCCTTTGCATATCAGCAGAGGTACGGGCGTTTTTTGAAATTTTAGATAATAAATACTCACTTTAAGCTCATGAGATTCTAAGAAAATAAAATAGTGAAATTGCTAAAGGAGTGGTTAACATGGCAGAAATAAACATCATTTTTCCAGATGGAGCGAGTAAACAATTTAACGAAGGAACAACAGGTGAAGAGATAGCGGCTTTTATATCACCAGGGTTGAAGAAACAAGCATTGGCTATTAAGTTAGATGGTGAACTCATTGATCTAAAAAGAGAATTAACTCACGGTGGAGCAATTGAAATTATTACTGCGAGGGATAATGAAGGCATTGAAGTGATGCGTCATTCTACAGCTCACTTAATGGCTCAAGCGGTTAAGCGACTTTATAAGAATGTTCAATTTGGTGTAGGTCCTGTTATTGACGAAGGATTTTATTATGATATGGATATGGAACATAAATTAACTCCAGATGACCTACCGAAAATCGAAAAAGAGATGCAACGGATTATCGATGCTAATTTAGAAATCGAAAGAATCGAAGTTTCAAGAGAAGAAGCAAAAGAAATGTTTAAAGAAATAGGGGATAATCTCAAGTTAGAACTGATTGATGATATTCCAGAGGATGAACAAGTCACGATTTATAAACAAGGCGAATTTTTCGATCTATGTAGAGGAATCCATGTTCCATCCACGAATAAGATTAAAGCTTTTAAATTATTGAGTATTTCCGGTGCTTATTGGCGCGGGGATAGTAATAACAAACAATTACAACGTATTTATGGCACTGCTTTTGAAAAGAAAAGCCAAGTCGATGATTATTTACAACTGTTACAGGAACGCAAAGAGAGGGACCACCGTCGATTGGGGAAAGAATTAAATTTATTTACTATTTCTCAAAAAGTTGGACAAGGTTTGCCTCTGTGGCTACCTCATGGAGCAACAATCCGTCGTGAAATCGAACGATATATTGTGGATATAGAAGAGCGTTTAGGCTATGATCATGTATACACACCAGTCTTAGGTAGTAAAGAGTTGTACAAAACAAGTGGGCACCTTGATCACTACCATGACGACATGTTCCCATTTATGGAAATGGATAATGAAGAATTAATTTTACGCCCGATGAATTGCCCACATCATATGATGGTGTACTCAAATACGCTACACAGTTATCGAGATCTACCAGTTCGAATTGCAGAACTAGGCATGCAGCATCGTTATGAAATGTCCGGTGCTTTGGCTGGATTACAAAGAGTACGAGCCATGACTTTAAATGACTCCCATATCTTTGCACGTCCAGATCAGTTGAAAGATGAGTTTGTGCGTGTCGTTGAACTTATCCAACATGTGTATAAAGATTTCGGTATCGAAGATTATTATTTCCGTCTTTCTTATCGTGACCCAGAAGATAAAGAAAAATATATTGATAATGATGAGATGTGGGATAAAGCTGAATCAACATTAAAAGAAACTTTGGATGAATTGAATCTAGATTATGTTGAAGCAATTGGAGAAGCGGCTTTCTACGGCCCGAAATTAGATGTTCAAGTTCAAACCGCTCTCGGACATGATGAAACCTTATCCACAGTACAACTTGATTACCAAGCAGCGGAAAAATTTGATCTTTCCTACATCGGAAAAGACGGAAAGGAACATCGTCCAGTTGTTATTCATCGAGGTGTAGTTGGCACGATGGAACGCTTTGTCGCATTCTTAATTGAAGAATATAAAGGTGCATTTCCAACATGGCTTGCACCAGTACAGGCTAAAATCATACCTGTTTCTCTAGATGCACATTTAGATTATGCTGAGAAGATTGCTGAAAAACTACAATTTGATGGTGTTCGTGTAGAAGTTGACAATCGAGACGAAAAAATAGGTTATAAAATTCGTTCAGCTCAAACTGAAAAAATTCCATTCGCCTTAGTCGTCGGTGATAAAGAAATTGAGGAAAATGCTGTCAATGTAAGAAGATATGGTGAAAAAGAATCCAATACAGTTAGTTATGATGAGTTTGAACAGTTGATTAAAAAAGAAATTGATAATAAAGTGTTAAATAAAAAATAATATTACAAATAAAAATAACTAAGAGCACGGTGTATAGCATAGGAACGCTTTATTTTGGCGTTGACCTATGCTATACTATTAATAGCAGGTAAGCAAGAAACTAATTGACAGTAGTTTATTTTTATGTTATTCTATAAAAGTTGTTTAATACAATAATGATCTGTGACAAGTAGAAGCACCCGCTTCTCACCTGATTGACGCGGTTCTCCGTAGTCGACTGGTTCCAAAGATTTTTCTATTAAATGTTGGAGACGTGTGGGTGCCCTTGTGTGCCTGCATTTTTTTATGTGTTTAGAAAACGAAAGATAATCAATCATTCAATTCGTTGTAAGATTTTGTAGTGAATATAATTTACTTGTCAATGTCAGATCAGCAACACAAATATTTTTGGAGGTGGCTGGCTATTAGCAAAGAAATGAATGTCAATGAAAAAATTCGTGCGAGAGAAATACGACTTATTGATTCAAATGGTGACCAGCTAGGAGTGAAATCTCGCAAAGATGCACTGGAAATTGCCGAGACGAGAAATCTTGATCTTGTATTGGTGGCTCCTAATGCAAAACCACCAGTTGGTCGAATTATGGATTATGGGAAGTATCGTTATGAGCAACAGAAAAAAGAAAAAGAAGCACGGAAAAAGCAGCGTGTAATTAACGTAAAAGAAGTACGATTTACACCAGCAATTGGCGATCATGATTTCAACACGAAATTAAGAAATGCTAGAAAGTTTATTGAAAACGGAGATAAGGTAAAAGCATCTGTTCGTTTTCGTGGACGTGCGATCACTCATAAAGACTTAGGGCGCGAAGTTCTAGAACGTTTAGCAGAAGAATTAAAAGATGTTGCATCTGTTCAATCTAAACCTAAAATGGAAGGCCGTAATATGTTTATGATGTTAGCTCCGTCTTCTGACAAATAAATTTAACTGAAATTTAAGGAGGAAATATTTATGCCTAAAATGAAAACTCATAAAGGTTCACAAAAACGTTTTAAAAGAACGGCTTCAGGAAAATTGAAACGAGGCCATGCTTATACAAGTCACTTGGCTGCAAATAAATCACAAAAACAAAAACGTAAACTACGTAAATCAGCTATTGTAGCAAGTGGAGATTATAAACGCATTAAAAATATGCTTCCGTAAATCAAAAATAATTTATAAACTTACATTTCATAGATTTTGAATGTACTAGGAGGGAATTTCAATGGCACGTGTTAAAGGTGGTACAGTTACCCGTAAACGTCGTAAACGTGTATTAAAATTAGCAAAAGGATATTATGGTTCTAAAAGAACTTTATTTAAAACAGCAAAACAGCAAGTTATGAAATCAGGTCAATATGCATACCGTGACCGCAGACAGAAAAAACGTGATTTCCGTAAACTATGGATTACACGTATTAATGCTGCTGCTCGTATGAATGACTTGTCATATAATAAGCTTATGCACGGTCTAAAACTTGCAGGTGTAGAAGTTAACAGAAAAATGTTATCAGAACTTGCAATACATGATGAGAAAGCATTTTCTCAGCTCGCTGAACAAGCAAAAGCAGCTCTTAAATAAGTTAATTGTTATAAAAAAGATCAAACCGTCATCGGTTTGATCTTTTTTATATCTCATATAATTCACAAACTATGCAGTAACTAACGGGCTGTTTTCAAAGCAGACGTCATCGCGAATGTTTGGAATCTTCCGGATGGCTGCTTTCCATGGACACTGTTTTAGACTTCTATGCACAGGATGAAACCGTGAAGAAGACGTATAGATCGGGGTGAGAACGCATAGATCGAGGATGAAGACGCATGGAGCCGAACGAAGACGCATAGACCAAGGTAAAGGATCTTACTTCACAGTTTATATCTATTATGTAAGAAGATAATCCGTTAGTCCGATGGGGATGAGTTTATTCTATTCTAATTCTGATGTATGTCATATACGATTGGTATTTGTCATATATATTAATGAGGTGGGAAAATAGCTTCTTAAGGAGGTTAGTTATGGAACTAATTGGTAACAATATTATGATGTATATTGGTACAGGAGGATTGCTTGGCCCTCTACTGTTCATTAGCTTTCATTTATTAAGGCCCATCTTATTTTTGCCAGTCATGTTCATTTGTATTTCAGGCGGAATTTTATTTGGAACTCTTGCAGGCACATTATATTCATTAATTGGTATTACATTATCAAGTATTCTTTTTTATGGAGTAATCAAACGAATGCCTAGGATGCTGAAAAGGTTGACGGCGCTAAAAGGGAGATTAATAGGGCAACGTACGGAGATGACAACATCGCAAATAGCTCTACTGCGTTTAGTTCCTTTTATTCACTTTCATCTATTATCTTTATGTTTGATAGACATGACAGCTAACTTTAAAGATTATATGAAATCATCCTTTATTTCAAACATCCCCTTAGCTATCGTGTATACCTCAATTGGTCAACAACTATCAAATTTATCCTCATTGCACATCTTCTCGATGTTATCTTCATTATTATTCTTAATTTTTATTTTACGAAAAAAAGAAATAACTATCACTTGGCAAGAATTTTTCCAAGTGAGCACATGAAAACGCTCATCACAACATGATGAGCTTTCATGGAAACTGTACAAGTAGGGATTTGTATGACTCAATCCATTTTCAACAAGAGCTGATTGATAGGATGTTTCCATTCTATTTTGGCGTAAGGATAACGGATGAGGATTTCTTTTTCTAGAAAATAGAGATCATCACGTGTAAACCCCTTTAAATCCATAGGTTGACGTGCTGTAATCTGAATATCAACAACTTCAAAAGATTCTTCCGTAGTTCCTAAATACTTTTCACCTTCAAAAAGACATCCTTTATAAACGAATTGAAGATTTTTTTTACTATTATTAGCTTCGTCCACAAAGTAAAAGTCATTGCTAGATTTCGCGATTTCTAGTCGTCTTTGTGGATTTTTAAGATATTGTAAAATAGTGTAGAAAAGTATTACTAAAGCCATAAGTAAAAGGATGCGGAACATTATCACAATCATGATCAATCGACTCCCTGAACCATATTACCATATATACGGAAAAAGGTGGGAAGAGGTTTCATTAATCATTAAAAAATTAATTAATGTTTTATCTACTAAAAAGACATCTTCTTTTTTAAAGAAAATGTCTTATACCTTTCGTGCTTGAATAATGTTATTTATTCTTTTTAGCGAGTTCATTAAAGAAAGGAGTTGTCGGGTTTGCCAAGTAATGGCCACCTTCAATTTGTAGAGTTTGCCCGGTCATGAATTTGGATTCATCTGAAGCAAGGAACACAACTGCGTGACCAATATCATCTGGTTCTCCATGATAAGGAAGAGCATTGTGTTTTTCAAATTCAGCTTGCAAGTCCTCAGATAAGTTATTCTTAGCTGCAGGTGTTAAAATAAGTCCAGGAGCAACACCGTTACAACGGATATTGTCTTTACCATACTGCGTAGCTATATATTTAGTCAAATGTACCACAGCAGCTTTAGAGGCTCCGTAGGCTGAACGAATCGAATCACTTGCGAATGCCGCCATGGAAGCTGTGTTGATAATGGAACCACCACCTGCATCTTTCATATGTGGAATAGCATAACGAGAACCTACAACCACACTCTTAAGATTAACATTCATTAAACGATCCCATTCATCTAAATCTATGTTTACAACGTCTAAGTCTTTTTGAAGGTTAGTTAAACCTACATTATTATACAGAATGGTTAAGGAATTGTATTTATTAACTGTATAATCAATGGCATCTTTAATTGATTCTTGTACTGATGCATCAAGGAATATACCAGATGCCTCGCCGCCATCAGCTATAATTTCATTCGCAGCTTGTTTGGCACCTTCTTCATTAAAATCACCAATAACTACTTTTGCACCTTCTTTAGCCATGAGCTTTGCTGTGGATAACCCAATTCCTGATGCTCCACCTGTTATTAATGCGACTTTACCTTCTAATCTTCCCATTAAAATCACTCCTACTTTTATTAATAGTTTGATCAGGTACTAAGAAAATATTAACAACTTTATTACTTGTTCGTACAAGTAAATTATACCATTTTTGTTTACTCATGTCTTTTATAGAGCCGGTACAGTGTATACAATAAAACAGAGATAGAATATGTTTTATAAGGTGTAGGAAAAAATGATACAATAAATGAAATTGACAAAGGAGTTGTATTAAGTGGATTGGTCATCTTTATTTAAAATGCAGGACAAGTTAGACCGCTATATAGAATCAAATCACGATTTGACTAGTGATCTATTTCATGAAAAAAGTTTAGCGCTTCTTGTTGAGTTAGGCGAATTAGCTAACGAAACACGTTGCTTTAAATTTTGGAGTACAAAACCAAGTAGTGCTAGAGAGACTGTATTAGAGGAATATGTTGACGGTGTTCATTTTATTATGTCATTGGGTATTGATCAAGGTCTCTCTTTCAACTCGAAGCCATTAACTAAATCAGAACAACAGTTAACAGAAGTCTTTTTAAATGTCTTTGAAGCATGTACTGTATTTATCAATAACCCAACGCAAAAAAGTTATGAAAATCTTTTCAATAACTATTTACAGTTAGGTATTCAAATGGATATCGATGAGGAAGAAATTAGGAAAGCCTACATAAGTAAAAATGAAGTGAACTATATTAGACAAGATAAGGGTTACTAATTAAGGGAATTATATACGGTCAACTCGCTTTAATGGGTAATAGTAGAAAAAGCAATTAATATCCAATAGAGTAAAGATTAAATAGTGTCTATTTTTTCAAAAAAAAGTTATAATTAAGAAGACATGTTATTGAAGGAGGAAATAGCTACATATGACAAAATTGGATGAAACACTAGCCATGCTTAAAGACCTGACTGATGCAAAAGGTATATCAGGTCATGAAAAAGAAGCAAGAGACGTGATGACCAAGTATATCGAGCCTCATGCAGACGAAGTATTTACGGATAATCTTGGCAGTCTGGTTGCAAGGAAAACCGGGGATGAGAACGGTCCTAAAATTATGGTAGCTGGGCATCTAGATGAAATTGGATTTATGGTGACAAGAATAGATGATAAAGGTTTTGTATACTTTCAAACAATTGGAGGCTGGTGGAGTCAAGTTATGCTTGCACAGCGAGTGACAATTATGACTTCACAAGGTGATGTCACTGGAGTGATTGGTTCAAAACCACCACATATTTTAACCGCAGAAGCACGTAAAAAGCCGGTTGAAATTAAAGATATGTTTATTGACATTGGTGCTTCCAGCAGAGAAGAAGCTAAAGAATTCGGTGTAAAACCAGGAGATTCAATTGTACCGTATTTTGAATTTACTCAGCTTAAAAATGAAAAGATGCTTTTAGCTAAAGCCTGGGACAATCGTATTGGCTGTGCAATAGCTATTGAAGTACTTAAACAGCTAAAAGACGCTGACCATCCTAATATCGTTTACGGTGTCGGCACAATTCAAGAAGAAGTGGGCTTAAGAGGGGCAAAAACATCAGCTCATTTAATTGAGCCTGATATCGGATTTGGCGTTGATGTGGGAATCGCAGGTGATACACCAGGGATTTCTGAAAAAGAAGCGGATAGTAAACTTGGTGAAGGACCACAAATCATTCTTTATGATGCTTCAATGATCTCTCATAAAGGAGTACGTGATTTAGTTGTTGAAACTGCGGAAGAGAACGAGATTCCATATCAGTTTGATTCGATTGCAGGAGGCGGAACTGACTCAGGCTCGATTCATTTAACTGCAAATGGAGTGCCTTCATTATCGATTACGATTGCTACACGCTACATTCATTCTCATGCAGCAATCCTTCACCGCGATGATTTTGAAAATGCCGTAAAATTAATTGTAGAAACGATTAAAAAGCTTGATGCTGATAAAGTAAAAGAAATAAAATTAGCGTAATTTAAAAAAACAGCTTATCACAATAAAGTGGACCCCATGTCAAGGACACTTTGAAAAAAACTACTATCTTTTATCACTTTTACCTCCTATGCTTGTTCCAAAGGAGGAGTGGTGGCAAAGGAAAGCACACGTTCAAAACTTAGAGCGTGTGCTTTTGTCATCCATTATAAAAATGAATTATTTTAGAAGTTTGGCGGCATTAGAGTTTTCTGTTTTT
>NZ_JAHLPW010000016.1 GCF_018918075.1 Virgibacillus sp. MSJ-26 | reverse complement strand
GACTTCATTCGGTATTAGCTCACGTTTCCGCGAGTTATCCCAATCTTACAGGCAGGTTGCCCACGTGATACTCACCCATCCGCCGCTCGTTCCACGGACTAGACACCCCGAAGGGTGACGAGTCCGCTTCCCGCGCTCGACTTGCATGTATTAGGCACGCCGCCAGCGTTCGTCCTGAGCCAAGATCAAACTCTCCAAAAAGTTTGTTGTTAAATCTTAGCTTGTTCAAAAGGTTACCCTTTTGAGTTTTATAGAAGAAACTTAATTTCTCCTGACATACTGGTTGTTCTGTTCAGTTTTCAAAGATCAATTTCTGTCGTTTTTTAACGACGAGATATATCTTAACATGTTTATGAAATGCTGTCAACATATCTTTTGAAATGTTTTTGTTTGTTAATCCCTTTATCGGACAACAGAAATAAATATACCATATTAAAAAATATAATTCAATAGTATTTTTATAGTTTTTCACTTTTTATTTGAATTCACTTTTCTTCGGCATATATTCTAAACATTCTTGGTCAGTAGCCACACGGCGTAGCAGTTGAAATAATGTATGATACCTTGCACGCATAGCTTGTTTAACCACTTCATCTATTCTATGATCTTCTAAATCAAATAATAGTTCTTCTAGTTCTCTCTTAATCAAATAAATCATTTCTTTATGTTCTTTTTCATTAATTAATAATCCTAACATTTCCTCACCTCATAACTAACTACTTCTCTCACAAGTCACTTTCTCTTACATACCCTCTATACAGTTAATCAAACGCACCAAATTAATTATATCTGTTCCTATATAGGAATTCGACATATATGTAGAAACATGTCGGTTTTTTATCATTGTTAGTCAAATATTAGACAATAAGTTTATTTATTTAATATCCACGCTCCTTTATTTATTACCTAAAAACAAAGTTCTAATCATTTGCAAAATAGATTTACTTAAAATTACTATATATCGTCTTGTTACAACAGGACAAAGTTAACATAAACAACTGCTGTTCATAATAATAAATTTGCAACATAAACTAGAGCATGGAATATTTGTGAAGGGAGATTTCATATGCACCATTTTTATGTGTTAAGCGCCAAGCATTGGAAGCGCTGGGCAACTGTAGTTGTGTTTGCATTTTTTGCAGCTGTTTTCCTTTGGAATGGACAAGGAACTTATTCAACCTTTTCATCCACTGATCAAGAAGTTGTCTTAGCAAAAGGTAATAAGGATGAACCAAATATTAGTTTAACGTTTAATATTAGCTGGGGGGAAGAAAAAGTCCACGACATTTTAACACAGTTAAAAAAGCATGATGTCCAAGCTACCTTTTTTGTCAGTGGGGAATGGGCAGAGCTGCATCCAGAGATTTTAGAAGAAATCACTGAACAGAAACATGAACTAGGAATGTTAGGATACCGTTATAAAAGCTACTTAGAACAAGAAACTGAAGAAGTTCAAAGGGATTTAGTTCAAGCTAAAGAAACTTTCGATAAACTAGGTTACGAAGAAGTTGATTTATTGAGAGCTCCAAGTGGTCACTTGAATGAAGAGGTTATTGAACTGGCTGAAAACCAAGGCTTCAATGTCATTCAATGGAATGTCAATCCGAATGATTGGGAAAATCCAGGTACACAAGCAATCATAGATGACGTCATGGAAGAAACATCGAATGGTGATATTATTTTACTTCACGCTTCCGACTCAGCAAAGCATACTGCAGACAGTTTAGAAACAATCTTGCCAGGATTGAAAAATAAAAAGTATAAGTTCGTTCCCATATCAGAGTTACTTAATCAAGCACATGCCGAATCCGAAATTATTGATTAATCAAGATAAAAATTACACTGGATAGATAAAGGGGTCGGGACATAAGTATTTTTCCGAAACAAATAGCGCTCACTTAAAATTATACTTAGTTTTGGCCCAACCTCTTAATTTATTTTTTATTTGTTTTATTTGCAATTGTTTTTCTTTCATCCTGTTTGCCATTGCTCTTATTGTCTTTTGACAAACGATGAAGGGCAAACAATTGGTATGTGTTACATGCAAGCAAGGTAAAAATCATTAAAGTCGCGTAATCTGTTCCTTCAGACTGCAAACCCGGCACCCATTCGACTGTTGTAATCACAATCATTAAAAACAAAGCTGGAATAAACGCAGTTTGATTTGTTTCTTTCGCTTTCTTTTTAGCAACAATCCATCCGTAGCCAAACAAGGCAGCTGCCATTAAAATAAACCATAAGATTGACACTGTCCCGTTGTATGCGTTATATGGAAAATAAATTAAATCAAATAACACAAAAGCAATTAATATAACCTGTACTGTCGGCCAAAATGTTCGAAATATATTTAAACCAAAACGGTGTATAAATAAATAAGCAAAGAATCCTGTTTGACTGACAACTGCGGAGAGAAATCCAAAGCCAATATAAAACAGGACAAGCCCCAACAATTCCATTAAATTAAATGGACTAAGATTAGCTGAATAAATACTTGGATTAATAAAAAAGCTAACAATGAGACCTATTAGTCCACCTAGACCAAGAGTTTTAAAAAACAGATGCACGACATTTCGACTTCCCACTATTTTTCCTCCTAAAGCTTATCAACTTAGTTAATTAAGTCGTTATAATTCCACACTTTTATATCCATTCGTATTTTAACATGAATGCTTCAC
The DNA here is from genome assembly GCF_018918075.1 of Virgibacillus sp. MSJ-26. Taxonomy (GTDB): domain Bacteria; phylum Bacillota; class Bacilli; order Bacillales; family Amphibacillaceae; genus MSJ-26. The sequence goes on along the minus strand of NZ_JAHLPW010000016.1, from coordinate 86,699 downwards.
TTTTTCCTTTATATGTGCATATTTTTTTATTTATTTATCCATATTAAAGATAGGAGGAAGGAGGACTGTCGGCAAATGAAACGTCTCATGATGGTCTCATTATCAGTTATTTTTTTCTTATTATTAAGTGCTTGCGGTGGGGAAGATACAGGAAAGCAAGCCGAATACGATACAACTAAAAAGATGGTCATTGATATATTACAAACAGACGATGGCAAAAAAGCATTAGCTGAAATATTAGCTGACGAAAAAATGAAGAAAGAGTTAATTATGGATTCTGACATATTAAAAGAAGCTGTTAATGAATCGGTTGCTTCTGAAAAAGGAAAGGATATGTGGAAGAAGCTATTTGAGGATCCAAAGTTTGCTGAGAAATTCGCTAAATCCATCGAAAAAGAACAAGAAGAACTAATGAAACATTTAATAAGTGATCCTGAGTATCAGGAAAAGATGATTGATTTATTTAAAGATCCTGAAGTAACAAAGCACATATTACAATTATTAAAAAGCCAAGACTTTAATAAACATCTACAAGAAAGTATTCAAGAAACATTCGAAAATCCAATTTTCCAAGCTAAAATCCAAGAAATTCTGTTAAAAGCCGCGGAAGATCAAGGTCAGAAAAACAAAGACCAAGAAGACGATGGCGGAGGACAAGACCAACAACAAGGCGAACAACAACAACAACCTGGTGAAGAAGATATGTGACCATAACTTTCACAGTTATAACGGCACAATTTAAAAAATCTAGAGAAGCTAATTGTAACTTAGCTCTCTAGATTTTATATCATTTACTCCTCAACTTGAGCAACTATTTTTGATGCAATTAAATGATACTCTTTACCAAGTGGGTGATCCTGCTGGTAAATAGAAGGTGCGAATTCATCTTCCTCTTCATATGGTTGTTTCAGTGGTAGACGGCCAAGTACTTTTGTATCTAGAGCCTCTGCCAGCTTATCTCCACCACCACGACCGAAGACATATTCCTTTTCACCGGATTTACTTTGGTAATAAGCCATATTCTCAACAACACCTAATATTTCATGTTCTGTTTTGATGGCCATTTGTCCTGCACGCGCTGCAACAAAGGCGGCTGTAGGATGTGGTGTTGTGACAATGACTTCTTTACATGTTGGTAAAAGTTCATGAACATCCATCGCAATGTCACCGGTACCTGGAGGCAAGTCAAGCAATAAATAGTCGAGGTCGCCCCACTCTACTTCCTTAAAGAAGCTTGAAAGCATCTTTCCAAGCATTGGTCCACGCCAAATAATAGGCGAGTTATCCTCTACAAAGAATCCCATCGAAATAACTTTTACGCCAAAACGATCTACCGGAATGATTTTTTCACCTCGGACTGCCGGTCTTTGTTCAACACCCATCATATCAGGTACACTAAAACCATATATATCCGCATCGATAATACCAACTTTTTTACCAAGACGCATAAGTGACATAGCCAAATTCACGGTGACAGTAGATTTCCCAACGCCACCTTTACCGCTCGAAACCGCAATAAAGTGAGGTTGTTTACTGCCACCCATCAGCGTTTTCTCTTTGTCAGCTTCGGCAGCTGGTTGGTATTTTTGAATGATTTCATCTGGAAGTTGTTCAAAACGAAGCCCTACCGTTGAAGCACCATTTTTCTTTAAAATGCCGACAATTTCCTGCTGTAATTGCATTTGTTCACCGGTATTTGTTTTACTGATGCCTACTTTAACGCTTACATGCTTTTTATCCTCTTTAATTTTAATTTCTTTAATTCCGTCTGTCTCTTCAAGAGTTCTATGTATAAATGGATCTTTAACCGGATTAAGAAGCTCAATAATTTCTTCTTTTGTTAACATACTTTACCACCTCTCTTAACTGCTAGAAATATTATTAACATGCTGTTCAATTATGTTACTAAAGATACCTAATTTGTCGTTCCAACATGTTTTCGACTATTTTTTACTACAAAACTAGTATAACATAATTCAAAAAAATTCTAAGTGATTTGAATCATAGATGCTCTTAGGTTCACATTTCATAAAACCAAAAAATAAGATCTAACACAAAAAGAGCCCACCCAAATTTTAAAATCGAGTGTGCCCGTCTACTACTCTTCTATAAGTTATCTTTTTCTTCGTATTTTATTCTTCCTCTTCAGGTTCTTCTGTCACGTAACGCAACATACCTTCGTAAATACTTGCGGCCATTTGTTGTTGATAGCTTTCTTGTTTAAGTTCTTCTCGTTCTTGCTCATTTGATAAGAAACCAATCTCCACCAAAGCGCCTGGCACTTCTGCGTTCTTCAGGAGATAAAGTGTATTGATTGCAAGTGGTGTTCGGGTTGTGTTTTCTAGGTTATCAATAATTTCTGATTGAATCATCGTTGCTAAATGACGACTATGATCTTCTTTCGGATAATAAAAGGTTTGTGCCCCTCGCCAACGTGTTGAAGGAATGGCATTAAGGTGAACAGTAACGAAGAAATCCGCATCTTTTTCATGGATAAAATTAAGTCGATTACGAATATCTTCCGACTTTCGATTAGAGAGTCCTTGCGTTCCATCTTCCGCCAAATCTGTGTCTGTTTCTCGAGTCAAATAGACTAGAGCACCTGCTTGCTGCAAATAACTCTGTAATTTTTTAGATACGGCCAAGGATATTTCTTTTTCTGATGTATCATCTTTTCCAACTGCTCCTCCATCTGGACCACCATGCCCCGGATCGATAACGATGGTTTGGCCTGATAATGGTAAGGACCATGACTCCCATGTCGTAGTGGTTTTGTTAATAGGATATTGAATTAAAAAGCCTAACGCGACGATTCCTGCCACCCATGCTACCTTTTTTAACATTCCATTCATGTCACTCGCCCCTCATCCTGTTTACTCTCATTATTTTATGGGACGAGTTTAAGATTTATGACTTTTTATACTATAGAATCTGGTAATTGACAGGCATGGGACACTAAAGCTGGCTCTATTAGAGAACAAACCTGTTTGATGCGTGCGTGCTATTGGACATCTAAAATGATTTTCAAGCTTCCCATGTCCAGTTGGAACGTTTTACCGGACACCAATGGCCATTTTTGAGACTTCCATGTCCATTTGCAATGCTCTATCGGACATTTTATGGAAGATCTGAGCCATCCATGTCCGATAGGCATTTTTCCGAGTCCCACGAAACTCACGCTAGAAACCAAAAAATATCGACCCTCCTTAACTAGGAGAGTCGATATTATAACTCGGATTCAACCTCTTGCTTAATTTTTGCCAACTCATTTGCTCTTTTTTCTCCGTCTGTATACCACTTATTCTGGGTAGACTTTACTTTTTGGTTCAATGTAGAAACGAGTTGTTTGGCAGGATCTTTTGCGTATTTATTCAAGAGCCAACCTAGGACAATGCTGCCTGCAGAGCCAGCAAGAATTGTAGTACCCTTTGATGTTTTTCGTTTATTTTGTTTGCTCATGGGTCATAGTCCCTCCAGCTTTTTTCATCTGTTTACGTTTTTTCAACCAGTAATAACCTAATGCAAAACCGCCGTAGAGACCCCCTAATTGATTTTTATCAGCCATATCTTTTCCAGCTTCTGTTCGTGACTTCAATGTGTCTGTCACGTCAACTAGTGATGAAGAGAAGCGACGTGTCACATTTCCTACATCACCGACAATGTAAAAAAGTGGGCTAAGCTGCTCTAATTTCGTATTGACATCGGCAAGTGTCTCGTGACTTTCACCAATAAGTTGACCTGTTTCTTTAAAAATATCGTCAAGCTGATCTGGCAGCCTGTCAACCGTTTTTTCTACTCCCTTAAGAACGCCCGCCAAGTTGTTTAACGCATGCGCTACGAATATAGCAATGACTAGTAACGCTAATCCGATAATGATTACACCAACACCTGTTAATGTCATATTATCCCTCTTTCCCTGTTTGTTTTAATGGTACTACGTTTGTTTCTTCATTTTGTACTGCTAATTGTGTTTCTTCTTGAGGCTCGTCCTTCTTCCAATTGGAATAAAGCTCTGTACCTACTTCACTCCATTTGATGCCTTCAAGAAATGGTTTAGCTTTTTGGAAAATTTCTTCGTCTGATGTTCGGTCTCTCTTGATTTTATAGACTTGATTCATGGTGTGAACAGATGTCCCAATATTTCCAACTGTATCGACCACGCTGTCAGTTGCTTTTAATTTATCGTATATATCATCAACCAACTTACTTGATTCCTTCATTGCATTCTGTAACTCGGGAGTAATGACTCTCATCTTTTCTTCCATGTCATGAGCGGTTTTTCCAACTGATTTAAATGTAGACGCTACACTCATGAGTAAATAACAAATATAAAACACTATAATCGCAAAGCCAATCGCCAAAAGCATTAAAGCAAAATATAAGATACCTTGCATCCGTTCAACCCTCCTCTTTCACAATATTATACCACTCATACAAATAAATAAAACGTTAAGCTATCTTAAGATTGGTTCTCACTAAGATTGGGTATATAAGATACACATAACATCTATATGGAGGACCAACTTATGAAAACAATTAAAAATTACATCAAACAGCTGATGGAAAAATTCAGTGAACATAATGTCACTTTACTTGCTGCAGGTCAAGCTTATTATTATCTGTTATCAATCTTTCCATTACTTATTGTTGCATTTGCTATCATTCCCTATCTTAATCTCGATGTGAATCAAGTGATGGATACGGTTGAAAAATCACTTCCATCCGGAATGGCTGAGATTTTTGAAGATAATATTGTAAGCTTGATCGAGACCCCTAAAGGCGGATTACTAACAATCGGTATCATTGGCGCTCTCTGGTCAGCTTCCAACGGGGTGAACGCCTTCATCAAATCTGCAAACAGCGCCTATGGTGTTGAAGAAACGCGCTCATTTATTGTAGTGAGAGCAATGGCACTTGGGCTTACCATCGGATTAATCATCGCGCTTGGTGTCGCCATTACATTACCGATATTCGGTAATACCATTGTAAAGTACTTGGATATGATTTTATCGTTAGGAAGTTCAAAAACAATTCTCATACAAATCTTACGCTGGGCCATCAGCATCATTGTTCTCACAGGAATATTATTAATGTTCTATCGCTTTGCACCAAATAAAAACTTGCCATTTAAAGACACTTTACCTGGCGCTCTAGTTGCCAGTATTGCATGGTTACTTATTTCTTTCGGTTTTTCGTTTTATATAGACAACTTTGGAAATTACTCTGCAACCTATGGCAGTCTGGGTGGAATAATCATCTTAATGATGTGGTTCTTTTTAACAGGTATTATTTTAATGGTCGGTGCACTGATTAATGTTATTTATCAGCAAAATCAACAAAACACAAATGAGGCTAAAGATATGAAAAAAAGTAGAGAGGCTTAGTTTTATTAAGCACTCTCTCTTTTTCTGTTTTTATCTTGAAATAAAACCTGTCATTAAATCTTTAAACCATCGATCAGACTTTAATCGCTTAGCGTTAAGTGTCTTAACATCAAGTGAAGTGATGAATGGACTGGGGGATGTGAACCTATCTTGCGGATCAATCGCAATCCACTCACCCACTTCCGCTCCTTCAGTAATTTCTATAAGTGAATCCATTTCAATACCTATTTCAACAGGGTTCTTTATGATTGTACCTTTTGGGGTCATTAACCAAATCCCTGAATCATCTAAGTCTTTCTCGTCAACAACAGAGGCCTGAGATGATTCTTTCGTGATGATTTCTAAATCTGCATGATATCCGGGAAAAAGCTTGTCTTCCTCTTCTTCCTTTTCTTGCTCGTCCACGGTTTCAGTCTCTTTCGACTCATCATCACTTTCATTGATCTCAAGCCCTTTCCCAGAGTCTTGATCTTCATCTTGATTCTGATCTAAGTCTTGGTCATCCTGTTCTTCCTCGAAATCTTCTTGTTCAGCACCCTGATTTTCATCTTGTATCTCTTCATCTAACAGAGTAGCAATAAATGGATATTTACTCTTTCCCTTTAAACTGATTTCATCTGGAATTTCATCAACTTCTTCAATAAGACCTTCTTCTTTAGAATCATTTTCTGCCATGGTGATATAAACGGTTTGTTCCGGCTCTACTTTTGAATGATCTTGCTCCTTCAACTCTCCCTTTACAACCAATTCTGCTGATTGAACGGTAATTAAAGGATCTTCTAGCGTTTCAGATATATTCGTGACAACTCCATCATAAGGACTTTCAACTGTCACCGTTTCACCTGTTGCCGTTAATTCTGATAACTGTGTTTCCACACTAGTTTGCTCCGCTTCCTTTTGAGCGAGTTCTTTTTCTTTTTCCGTAATATATTGTTCTTTTATCAACTCGGCCTGTCCTGTATCTTGTACTTGGGTCATTTCTTCAAGAAAACTCTTGATCATTGAGTTCTCATCTTCGTCCGTATCGTCATCCATTGATGAGAGTGAATTAGCTTGAGCCGGCGCTGACGAAGTAGATGAAGGAATTTGATAGCTCTCCATCTTCGTAATAGCCGCTTCAATAGCCGTGATTTCTCCATCTAATTTTTCCATCTCACCCTCAAGCTGAGCGGCTGTTTCATAATAATTACGGACTTCATATGAATATAAGTCCTCTCCTGCATGAACCTGTTGCCCTTCTTCGATCATAAACGACTGAAATTCGCCAAGACTATCATCAAAATATATAAAGGACTCTTCAGAGAAATCAAGCACCCCTGTCGTATCGACCGATTCATACATATCCTGTTCAGTCACTTCCGTCCATTCTTTAATATGAGAAGTCTTGGCCACCTTTTGCTCTTTATCAATATAAATAAGCAAAACATTAGTCAATACAAATAACACTGCTAACACCAAACTCATTTTATGTTTTCGGGTTAATCTCATCCAAACCACCCACTTATAATAGACTGATCAGTAAACGAAAAGATGGCCGCCAGTCCCCACCATAATATATGGAGGAAAATGACACTAAGCCATAATGAACGCTCCCTTATCCCTGTCGTCATAGATTTTAAAAACAGAACTTGAAAACCTATGATCCATAATTGGAATATACTTATGGCTCCGAAGAAGTAGATGGCCCAACTATGATCCGTTATGTATGAAGCAATAATACCGAATGATAAAGGTGATACGTACCAATCAAGCCCTGCAAACAACATTAAAGGAATCCACAGCAAGCGCTCAACTAACATAATAAACAGGACGACCTGCTGCATCACAACTAACTTTTTAAATGGAATATCTGTCAGCAACTTAAATAAGTATGCAGGCACAAATAAAATAAACGAAGCAAAAAATGCCCCATAAAGAAGCCGACCGATAACAAACCAAAACTTGCTAGCTTCATAGTTTAACGCTCCCAAGACGAGCGCATCCCCTGAAATTAAATTAGAACCCATCCCTAAAAACGCCATCCACAGATAAATAAGCATACTCAGCAGAATGAGCAAACTATTCGATCTCCAAATGGGACTCATCGCCTCAGCCTGCCGCAGCCGAAACAAATGATCATTAATTGAAAATAAAAACTTAAAAAAGTTCGGTTGGTAGTTCATCAAACCCATTCCTTTTCTATTAAATAACACTTCTCTTATATTACTGAAATACTCTTAATTAATTTATTTCACGTGTATACACCATTTTACCTTATAATACCCCAATATCCCACCATTTTCCCGACATTTTTTTAAATAGACCTTTGTCACTAGTCATATACTAAAAGAAATCCGCCAAAGGGTAATACGTCGACTGCTGAGGAATCCACTCTTCAAACTTACGAATTTCAGCTATATCTCCATCAATCAAGCCAAGTTCAAACAACTCAAGCGGCCGCTTAAACCCTAACAACATCACCGTCAACTGTTGAATCGTGCAGAAAATAGCTACCTGATTATGACGATTCGATTTTCCATGTGCCACTTCCACCTTTTCACCCTTTTGGGTCAATCGATAAAAACCCTCATTTTCAGAAAAAAATGGGTCGTCCACCATAAGCGTTACTGACTCATTTGCCTTGACGGCTGTTTCAAATGGATAGTCTTTTAAGAAAGCCTGTACATCAACAATGCGTGCCATAAAATATGGTTCGATATGCTGAGAGAAATCTGGTTCATGGGCTAAAATAGCTAATTGATCATTTTCCGGAACAGTTATTTTAATGGTTTTTGCCATTGAATCATGATTAGCGATAAACTCAAGTAATAATTGCCAACCATTCATCGTTCGGTAAGCCAGCTCTTTCACAACCATTTCGTCTTTTTTTACGTAGTAATGAATATATCCTTCCGCTTCGTTATTTTCATTATATGCAATCGCAATTTGTTCGACTTGTTTAAAAGCGCGTTGCTTCCACCATTTATCATCGCGCATAATAGTACCAGTATAACGCTTCGTATAATCACTATAAATAGCATTTAGAGTAGGGATATCCAATTCACTACGGCGAACATAACCTTTTCCCTGCCAACGCCCTGCCATCTTTTCTACTGGAATGGTGTAATGTTTAAGATTAAACGTATGTTCAAAACCATACTGCCGGTAAAATCCGAATGAAAAAGGATGAAGAAATGTAATCGTTTGTCCCGCGGCTTTCATATGATTAAGTGCATGAAATAAAAGCTTCTTAGCCATGCCTTGCCTCCGGTATTCAGGCCATGTGGCAACGGAACTTATACCGCCCATTTTAAAAGGTTTCCCGTTAATCATTGTTGTCAGTGGAATGAGATGGAGCTTCGCCGCAATACTTCCATCATCCATATAGCCCCAAATCGTATGACGATCAGCTTCTTGTTTCTTTATTTCCATAGCCTCGTCATCTAATTTATATTGAAAAGCAAACTGTGATAACTCAAAAATTTCCGGATAATCAGAGGTGCTTAATGTTTTAATATTATCCATCTGTTCTCCCCCTTTTTCAGTATATATCTCATGATAATAGAAAATAGGCAAAAAACAAAACAGGGCAATAAAAAAAGGACCCTGAAGTCCTTTTTTAAGAAATTATAGAGTAATGGGGTGTTTAATTAAGTCCCAATTGGACATGGAGTCAGGTTTTCGCTTGTGCGATGTCTGATTGGCACGTTCTATCGGACATAGAGTTAGATTTTCGCTTGTGCGATGTCCAATTGTTAAATCACTTTCCACTTTATTCACTTAATAAGTCTTTTTCTACTTTCCCACCTTTTAAAACAACTTGAATAGTATCGTTGTTAGCCAATGAGTAGATGTCTTCGAGTGGGTTGCCATTAACGACAATTAAATCTGCTAGCTTGCCTTGTTCCACTGTACCTAATTGATCGTCCCATCCCATGCATTCGGCAGCTGTTTTTGTTGAAGCTACAATCGTATCCATTGGTGTCATGCCTCCGGCTGCCATAAGACCAAGTTCGCGTAAATTCGTTCCGTGTTTCATAACACCTGCATCTGTTCCCATAGCGATTTTAACACCTGCTTTATAAGCTCTCGTAAAACTTTCTTTATGTGCTTCAATCACTTCTCGCGATTTCTCTACCGCTCCTGCAGGCATGCCGCCTTCTTCTGCCATTTCAAGAACTGCTACGGGAGCGAGTAATGTCGGCACTAAGTAGGTTCCATTCTCAAGCATGAGTTCAATCGCTTCATCATCTAGGTAAATCCCATGTTCAATGGAATGGATGCCTGCTCGGATTGCATTCTTTATACCTTCAGCGCCTTGAGCATGGGCCATGACTTTGACTCCTTTTCTAAATGCACCTTCTTCAACAATCACTTTTAACTCTTCAGGAGAAAACTGCGTGAATTCAGGATGATCTGTCGCACTTAAGACGCCACCTGTGGCATGCACTTTAATAATATCAGCACCCGCACGTAGGATTTCACGAGTCTTTTTACGAACGTCCTCTACACCGTCACAAATTCCACTTGGCATACCTGGGTAGCCAGAAGGGAGAGTTTCAATATCATTTGTTGAGACGGTATAGCCATCACCATGCCCTCCAGTAATTGTTAAGGCGTTAACACTGATTTGTAGACGCGGACCTGTGATTAATCCTTTTTCGACCGCTTGCTTCACACCTAAGTCGGTTCCCGCTGCATCCCTGACAGCCGTAATCCCCGCATGGAGTGTGGTCTCCAAGTACTTCGATGCGTTGTAATACATCAGGGAGAATGGCATCTCTAGTTTTTTAGCAACTGGCATGTATTCCATCATCATATGCACATGGGTATCGATTAACCCTGGGAGAATTGTACCTCCTTGTGCATCAATAACTTCCTCATTTCCTGTTAATGAATAACTAGATTCCTCTCCTACGTATTCAATCTTATCTTCATTGACTACGACAATTTGATTTTCTTTCGCTTCACCACCATTACCATCAACTAATAGACCATTTTTAATTACTTTTTTACCCATGACAATCCCTCCGCTATTTTTTATAAAGTTTCAACAAGAATACTTGCAATTACAATGGATACGGCGGTGACTGTTGTGAATCCACCGATCAACATTGGGGCTAACAATTCATCAAATATCGTCTTTTCTTCCTCTTCATCTCGTGCGATGCTTCGACTCACTTCTTCACAGAGAATATAATCTCCTGGAAAGCCTATTAAGGCGGTTAAAGCCACTGGCATACCTTTAAACGGGTGCCATTTAACGAGTCTAGATACAATATAACCGCCTAAAGTGATCCCAACTGTCCCAATCAATAAAATCGTAATGATGCTTGGTAAATTATTTAACACTTGGCTAGGAGAAACACCTTCCATCGTCCCGATAATGACAAATAAAATTCCAAGCATGACTAACGTAAAGGAATTAGACTTCTCGAGAGCTTTCGCCTCAAGCAAGCCAAGTTTCAGACCAGCGACACCAATGGCTAAACACCAGAGACTGTAGTGGATTGGCGTCAGTTCCCCTAACATCACACCGATTGCTCCACCGACAAAGACGTAAAATAATTTCAACATCATACTTTTCTTTAGGGGATTCTGCTTACCATTTAGTTCTTTTGTTGCCGCGACATCATCAGTCATCATCGGTACAAATGAACCATTATCCATTTGTTTCTGAATAACAAAGGAATACTTTCTTAAAAAGTACATCGCGAGCGGCATTCCGAGCAATCCTTGAAGTGCTGCAATCAAAACAGGAATGGCAATAATAGATGTCATACCCAATTCCGTTAATTTTTCCGATGTGATGATGAGAGCAATCGTTCCGCCAGTGACTGGACCAATGCCAGCAACAGCTGTTGGATAGTCAAAAATAATTGGAACAATAGTCAAAATGACCACCCCTGATACTAAAACTCCTCCTAAAGCTATTAACACAGCTTTATACTGGGTTTTTAGTAAAGAGAAGGGAATCATTGTACCCATATGCACAATAGCAGGACCAATTAACATCGATCCCAAGATGGGGAGTGTTGACTTCTCTAGTATGTCTTCAGGAAAAATACCAGTCCATGTTAAAATTAAAAAACTTACCATCACCGTCAGTAACATAGGCACTCTAGCGCGAGTGATAATTGATAACCATTCCCCAAAAGCAATCAAAGCGAAAATAAGTACAGTAGCAATTAATGGATTGCTTAACATATTTACCCCTCCTCTTTTGAATAGTGAAATAATTTTAAATATAATGCTAAGTAATATATCACCTTTAAAAAGCTTTGTAAATGCATTTTTTAGAAATTTCAAACCTTTAAAATAATGGATTGTTATCACGTCAACAACGGCAATCGCTTACATAAGTTTAAAAATATTTTTATTATCATTAATTCAACTTTCGCATCAATAGAATAAGTTTAAATAGTGAACAGGGCCTGAGCTTATAGTTCTTCTAATCATCTTCTAAACAATCTGTTTAACTGAGTCTGTTTCTAAAAAAATCAGAACTATAGTTACTTGTTGACCGAACAGAAAATAACTGTTTATATACAAAAGATATAAACTGCGCAGTCCCAATAAAGCTGCTCTCAAAGCAAGCGTAATATCCACCGTCTGGGATCGCTCCGGGCGGATGATTTCCGCGGTGCCAGGAAGAATTGGAGTTCATTCTTCCCACTTCAGCCTCCTCGAGAAAACCACTCTGCGGGGTTTTCAGACTCGTGGAACTGCACTATCGTTCGCCCCATCGAAAACCATTTGCTGTTCCCGCAGAGGCGAAGAATTGCAATTCATTCTTCTTTAGTCACCACCCTGCACTCACCCAGACTATTAAAGTTATTTGATGCTATTATAAGATTTTTCTGTACAACAATATTACGCTGAGACAAGCGGAGGAAAAACGCGGAGACTCCTGGGACTGCAGCAAGCTTCGCCCCACCAAAAACCTTTGTGGGAGCTAATGTTTTCGGTGGGACGAGCATTTAGCGCAGTCCCAGAGACTCATCAGCCACCCACGGAAAGCGTAGCGATTTTTCCGCAGCGATGGGTTAGCACTTACCTTAACAGGACGGGAAGAGAGTCTTCGTTGAAACTATGTCGCAGTTGTGCTTGGTAATTAAGTTTTCTTAGGGGCAGTTCATTAAAAATCAACTGATGCTATGTATTATTATCCCGCCCCATAATCCCAAGGGGTATTTGTTAATTTTAATCTGCAAAAGTTGAGTTATTAAGCTAGCCGACAAAAGAGTTTCAAAAGCCTTAATCAAATAAAAAGGAAGGTTCGGTGTTTTCCACCGAACCTTCCTTTTTATTTACTTAGTGCTCGCTCAGTACAAATAACTGGTCATCTTTTTCAATTTTTGCAGTCTGTTTGAGAGTTGCAAATTCAATTGTCTCGTCCCGTTTAATAAATAAAGGAATACCTTGAACGTCAAGTTCTTGGAGATTAATCGACTTCTCATCAGGTATCTCAGTTGGTTGGATGCTATATCCTGTATTGACTTTCTTGTTTAAGTCTTTAAACGACGCCTCTTCATCAAATAAAAGATGTGCCTTTCTAGCCATGGGCAAATCCCTCTGGTTCTTTGTCCGATTCGTATCAACGACTAATGAAAAAGTGTTGTTATAGCCAAACTCAGGAACATAGGATTGACTGACAAGTGCGTTATAAGCGGCATCGCCTGTCATGACCAGTATTGTTTCATATGGAGTTAAATCGAGATTAAACTGAGCATGTTCTGATAAAATTTCTCCATGATGGGTTTCAATACCTAAAGAAATAGCCGGAAAAAGTCGACCGTATGAGGAGTCACTAATTAATACGGGGATATCCATGTTTTTCAAGGCATCAGCCAAGGCTATTGAAAAACTGCTCGCCCCAACTATAAGTACCCCAGGCGGGGCGTCACTAGCTAACTTTAGTTTTTTCGCAATAGGGCCAATTGAAAAGCCGTGTGCACAAACGGTAATAAATACAAGCGCAAAGGTTAACGCCGTTAGGAGAGCAGCTCCTTCGTATCCATCATCCATTAAAATATTGGCAAAGTAACCTGATACAGTTAAAGCAACAATTCCACGCGGGGCTATCCAACTCGCAAGTGTTTTTTCTGCCATCGTTAATTCGGTATTGATAGTAGCTAGCCAGATGGAAAGCGGCCTGACAATAAATAGCATAACAAGGACAAAACTAATAATTGGCCACGTGAACACTTCCGCAATCGTTTCACGAGTCAATGAAGCCGTTAGAAGGATGAACACTGTTGACGTGAGGATCACTGATATATTTTCGATAACATGTCCAATATTGCCTATGGAGGAGACGTATTTCTTTGTCCAACCAAGTGTCAAACCTAAGACCGTAACGGCTAACATCCCTGTTTCGTGCATGACAACTTCCGAAACTGTAAAAGTTATTAATACAAACGAAAGAATGATTGGTGATTTTAAGTACTCGGGAAATAATCCTTTATCGCTCATCCACCCTATTAAAAGACCAATCACTATCCCTAAAACGATAGCAATTAAAGCACCTATGAAATAGTTTGTTAAGTAATTAAATGATATGTCTTCATTTGTTAACACTCGCGATACTTGATAAGCAAGCAAAGCGAGCATCGGGCCTGCTGGGTCAACAATAATTCCTTCCCACTTTAATACAGCAGCAATTCGTGGTTTCAATTTAGCCTGCCTAAGCATAGGAATGATGACGGTCGGACCGGTCACGACGAAAAGTCCACCAATAATAAAAGCAACTTCAATTTTTAAACCTGCAATATAGTAAGCAGCGAGTGACCCACCAATCCAAGCAAGTAGAACGCCCCAAGTCACAATTCTAAAAACCGATTTCGATATATCTTTTATCTCTCGAACATCGAGACTTGAGCTTCCTTCAAAAAGTATAATTGCGACAGATAGTGAAATCAAAGGGCTATATAGTCCCCCTAAACCTGCACTCGGATCGATTAAGCCAAATATAGGTCCTATCAATAGACCTGCAATAGACATAATGACAATGGACGGCCACTGAATCCGCCATGCAAACCATTGCGAGAAAATACCTAGTCCTAAAATTATGACGATACTAATAAGTGCCAGTTGTTCCATTACTCCACCCCTTTATCCAAAAAAGCACAATTAATCTAAGATATTTCTAATGTTCTTATACCCTATTCTCCAACAAAAAAAGCATAGCTATACGCTACGCTTTTTTAAACGAAGTGTGAGGTGTTTTATTATACCATTACTCTGCAAATATCATTCGTAAACTCGACTGGATCACTGACAGGTAGGCCTTCGATTAATAATGCCTGATTATATAAGAGATTGGTATATAGTTTAAACGTCCCTTCATCTTTATCATAAGCTGCTTTAAGCGAATGATAAACATCATGATCAATATTTATTTCTAGAACTTTATCTGCTTTAATTTGCTGATTGTTCGGCATGGCGTTTAACACTTTTTCCATTTCTAGTGAGATTTCACCATCCGTAGAAAGACAAACAGGATGGGATTTAAGTCGTTTGGATACTTTCACATCGCTAACTTTACCAGAAAGAAGCTCCTTCATTTCTGCGAACATATCCTTATGCTCGTCCTCTTCTTCTTTCGCCTTTTTGCTTTCTTCTTCTGTATCAATGCCCAGGTCACCACTTGATACGGAACGAAACTCTTTATCTTCGTATTCAGTCAACATTTTAATTGCAAATTCATCAACTTCATCTGTGAAGTAAAGAATTTCATAGCCTTTATCAGCCACGAGTTCGGTTTGTGGTAATTTTTCAATACGTTCATTCGATTCACCTGCAGCATAGAAAATATATTTTTGATCTTCAGGCATTCTTGATACGTATTCATCAAGTGAAACAAGCTTCTTTTCTGTTGATGAATAGAATAGCAGCAAGTCTTTCAATGTTTCCTTATTAGCTCCAAAGTCATTGTAGACACCGAATTTAAGTTGACGGCCGAATGCATCATAAAATTTTTCATAGGTTTCTCGATCGTTACGAAGCATTTTCTTTAGTTCTTGCTTTATTTTCTTGACGATATTTTTTTCAATTAAACGAAGCTGACGATCATGCTGTAACATTTCCCGAGAAATATTTAATGATAAATCTTCGGAATCAACCATCCCTTTTACGAAACTGAAATAATCTGGGAGTAATTCTGCACATTTATCCATGATTAGAACGCCATTTGAGTAGAGTTCAAGTCCTTTTTCATATTCAGCAGAGTAATAATCGAATGGCGCAGACTCAGGGATGTATAAAATAGCGTCATAGCGAATATTTCCGTCAACATGTGTGTGGATATGTTTTAGTGGCTTATCAAAACCGTAATGTTTCTCTTGGTAGAAATTGACGTAATCTTCATCAGTCAATTCGCTCTTGTTTTTGCGCCAGATTGGCACCATGCTATTAATGGTTTCTTCTTCTTTGTAATCGACATATTCGTCACTATCATCATCTTGCGGTTTACTCTTTGTAACTGTCATTTTAATCGGATAACGAATGAAGTCAGAGTACTTTTTAACAATTGTTTGGAGACGATGTTCTTCTATATATTGATCATAATCTTCATCATCTTTATTTTCTTTTAGTTTTAAAGTAATTTCTGTTCCAACCGCTTCTTTATCAATTGGTTCAATCGTATAACCATCCGCTCCTGCTGATTCCCACTTGAAGCCTTGTTCACTATCGAGGGAACGTGTTTTAACAGTTACAGTATCAGCAACCATAAATGCAGCGTAAAATCCAACACCAAATTGACCAATGATATCGTGGCCATCTTCTACTTCATTTTCCTCTTTAAACGCTAGCGAGCCACTTTTTGCGATGATTCCTAGGTTTGTTTCCAGTTCTTCCTCTGTCATTCCAATCCCTGTATCTTTAATAGTTAAAGTGCGTTCTTCTTCGTTAGGAACGACTTCTATATAATAATCTTCTTGATTAAATGTCATGGAATCATCAGTGAGTGCGCGATAATAAATTTTATCAATCGCATCGCTTGCATTTGAGATTAGCTCGCGTAAAAATACTTCTTTTTGTGAGTAGATAGAGTTAATCATAATATCCAATAAGCGTTTGGATTCCGCTTTAAATTCTTTTTTAGCCATTATTAATCTCCCCTTTTTAAAGTTGCTATAGTCTATTTTAGCACTCTCGAGTCTCGAGTGCTAATCCCATATATTAAATAACATATTTTACTGAAAACGTCAATCAACACTCTATTTATCCAAGAAAAACTTGAAACCTAACGCACTATTAAATCGTATTTACACTATGCTACATTATATAGATAGTCATCAACTAGGGAGGAACACTAATATGTCATTACTAAACGAGCCTATTCATCCGATTGCTAAAGACGCTATTAAAGTTTGGAGAATAAGCAACACGATCAGTCAAATCATTATCATTTTAGTCGGACTAGGATTGATAGTTTCATCTATATATTTTGACTGGTATCGCTGGATACAAATAACGTTAATTATTTTACTTGCTGTAGATATATTGATGTCGATCTGGGATATTTTCATCGAACCAACATTGCTGCAAAAGTATTGGCGATATGATGTGAATAATGAGTACGTCCAGATGAAACATGGGATTTTCAAAGTAAAACACATCATCGCACCTATGACAAAAGTGCAGTACGTCAATACAGAACAGGGGCCCATTCTTAGAAAGTACAAGTTATATACCGTTGAAATTGGCACAATGAGCTCGTCCTTTTCGATCCCTGCCCTTCCAGAGCAAGAGGCATTAAGATTACGTTCACAAATTGCTGAATATGCAAAAATAAAGGAAGTGGAAAATGTATGATTGAAAGCTTTCGCATGCATCCTATGAATATTATCTCATCAATTATTAAACTATTTAAAGATTCCATTGTCTTTATCTTATTATTATTTGTGTTTAATTTTCGTGACGTATCTTTTTTTATAAAAGTCGGACGTGCTGTCTTTTTAACTTTTATCATTGTTCGTTTGATATTAATTGTCATTGAATGGTCGAAAACAACGTATGAAATCAAAAATGGAACAATACAAATCAAACATGGCGTGTTTCAGAGAAAGCAAAACAGCATACCTTTGCAGGAAATTCAAAATATCACATGGCGTACTCCTTTTTATTATCGTTGGTTCGGCATTACCTCATTACGATTAGAAACGAGCACTACTAGTGATACAGCCACCGTTCAATTAAACGCCATCAAAATTGATTTAGCAGAGCAAATTGAAGAACTTGCAACGCAATATAAAACAGAAATTACTGAAGGTAGAGATGAATTAGCAGAGGAAGAAGCTAACTCAGAAAATATAAACGATGACTCCAACTCATCTCATGAACGGACAGTTCATTTTATACCGACTAAAAGGGACGTTTTAAAAGCATCTTTTCTATCATTTAGTTTCTTAGGTCTCATTCCGATTATTATTGTTGGCTATACACAAATTGAAAAAGTAATTGATATCGACAGCCAAGTCGAAGGTGCTTTTTCATTTATAATGAGTTCTTGGGTTTTAATTGTCATAGCAATTATACTACTCATTACTGCCGCAGTAGGATTTGGTGTCATGCAGACGTTTCTTAAATATGGCAAGTATGAAATTTCTTCAGATGATGATCGAATTTTTATTCATCGTGGTATCTTAAATGAAAGATCCTTTTCAATTCAAAAAACGAATGTCCAGGCGATTCGACTGAACCAATCACCATTAAAAAAGCTGCTCAACTTTACTGATGTTCAGCTAATCAGTGCTGGTAGCGAAGAAAATGGTGACGATATTAGCTCCTTATATCCTTTTTTACCAAGTGATAAAGCCAAGGGACTGTTAGATGAGCTTTTGCCACAATTCCCACTTCAAGAAGCGGTCAATAAATTGCCACGTGAGTCTCTTTATATACGTTTGATGAGAATACCATGGCTTTGGTTAGTCGCCACTGGCTTAATCCTATGGTTTAAAAAAGAATGGTGGTTCATATCGCCAATCTTATTTCTTACCACATACTTATCGCGCTACTTCACTTACAGAAACACACGATTTTCGTGGGAAGGAAAAACCATTCAATTTAAAACAGGCGGTATTTCCACAGATATCTTCGTCACGAATCGAAAGAAAGTCATAGAAGTCTACACAGAACAAACAATTGTCCAGAAAAAATTAGGATTAGCGACCATCAATACCGTCAACAGAGTGAAACCTGTGCATCATGAAAAATTACAAGATATCCCTGTGATGGAATCTGAAAACTTTACTAACTGGTATCAGCAAAGAATAAATGAGATTAAGACTGAATAGGGAATTATCTATTTAATGAAATCGGGGTAGAATCGGCGTATCGGGTAAATATGTGGATTTTATTGGAATTTTGACCTTGAGAGGCACACTATCGATTACTTTTCCCGACTTTACTGGTATTTTAATCGAGAGAAGCATTCTCTCGATCACTTTTCTCAATTTCGACGATGTTTTAATCGAGAGAGGCGTTCTCTCAATCACTTTTCTAGACTTCACTGAGATTTTGAACGAGAGAGGCGTCCATTAATTTGGAAGTCGTTAACCTTTACAGGAGGTTCTATGGAAAACTGGTTTTATAATCCCAATATCCAATTTCATATGTGGGATAGTTCTCACCTGTTAACTATCTTTATAATTGTTGTCCTGCTTATTCTTATTTTCACATTAAGAAAGCGGCTAACCCCCTTTAGACGTCCCATTCGATTGATAATCGGAGTGTTGTTAATCTTGAGCCGGCTCAGTCTTGATCTCTGGTATATCACGACTGATCAATGGACGGCTCAATCATCACTTCCTTTAGAGTTATGCAGTATTGCTTCTCTCCTTGCTGGAGTAATGTTGCTGACAAAAAGCCGCTTCCTTTTTGAAGTGCTTTACTTTATTGCTATCAGTGGAGCTGTCATGGCAATTGTGACTCCGGATTTATATTTCGGGTTTCCGCAATATCGTTACATTCAATTTTTCTTTGATCACTTTTTACTGATTCTTGCCCCTCTATTAATGATTTGGTTGTATCATTATCAATTAACATGGCGATCAGTCTTTAAATCTTTACTATTTTTAAACGGGCTGGCAGGCGTTGTATTTATAATCAATCAACTGATATCAGCTAATTATATGTTCCTTCGAGAAAAGCCTAGTGGGGCTAGTTTACTTGATGTACTTGGGCCATATCCGTATTATCTTTTGTCATTAGAGTTTATTGCTCTAAGTTTATTTTTTCTACTTTATTTACCGGTTTTTAATAGCGGAGTTAAGAGGTAAATAATAACCCCCTTTCAATCGGTTTATTCTTTGATAAACTCTCTCATGGGAAGTAAAATAATTATCATGAACAATTTTGAGATGACTATAAGATGATAATTAACATATTCATTTTTATCAAAGAGAGGGTGAGCACCGATAGATTTAACAACAAGTATTATTAAACATAAAAAGTGGGTTGTTATTATCTTCACTGTTCTGGCGTTGGTTGGGGCGATAGTACAATTTGGCGTGCCAGTCAACTACAACATGACTGATTACCTGCCATCTAACGCTCCGTCTACAGAAGCGATGGACGTCATGGAAGAAGAATTTGGTGAAGATGTGGCTAACACACGCGTCATGGTACAAGACGTCTCAGTTCAAGAGGCGCTAGAATATAAAAGTGAATTAGAAGCGATTGATGGGGTTTCCGACGTATCATGGCTTGACGATGTAATTGATATTAAAACTCCCATCGAAATGGCAGATACAGATACCGTCGAAACGTATTATAAAGGTGATCATGCTTTATTTACTTTTCATGTTGATGAAGGAAAAGAAGTTGAGGCAACTGATAAAATCTATGAACTCATTGGGGATGGCAATGCTTTATCTGGTGAAGCACTCGATACAGCCATCTCACAGGAATCAACCGGTGAGGAGACGTTTAACGCAGCAGCCATTCTCGTCCCTATTATCATTTTAATTTTATTGCTTTCGACAAGGTCATGGATTGAGCCTGTATTTTTCCTTACAGCAATTGGTATTTCTATCCTGATTAACCTTGGCACAAATATTTTTGTCGGTGAGATATCCTTTATTTCTCAAGCGGTCGCTCCGATTTTGCAATTAGCTGTGTCACTCGATTACGCGATTTTCCTGCTTCATAGTTTTGATGATTATCGGAATAAAATGGATAGTCCGTATGAAGCCATGAAGCAGGCGATGAAAAAATCCTTTCCAGCGATTGCAGCAAGTGCTTCAACAACCTTTTTTGGATTTCTCGCACTGACCTTTATGAATTTTGAAATCGGTGCTGATTTAGGTATTAACCTTGTCAAAGGAATTTTATTAAGTTTTCTGAGTGTGATGGTTTTCTTACCTGCACTAACTTTGATGTTCTATAATTTAATTGATAAAACTTATCATAAGCAATGGATTCCAACGAAGTATAATATTGGAAAATATCTATTAAAATTACGTATTCCAGTACTCGCATTGATCGCTATTTTAATCATCCCAGCCTTTCTTGCCCAAAGCCAAACGAATTTCATTTATGGAATGGGTGAACTTCCCGACAACACGCGAGCTGGCCAAGATACTGCAAAAATAGAAGATGTCTTCGGTAAATATACGCCAATGGTACTTTTAGTTCCAAAAGGAGACCTTGCTAGAGAAGACGAGCTTGTTGGGGAGCTTAGCGATCTTAAACAGGTGAAAAGCACTGTCGCCTACACGAATACAGTTGGGGTTGCAATCCCACCAGAGTATCTCGACGAGGAGACAAAAGAACAGTTTTTCTCGGATAATTACAGTCGCATCATTTTAAACACAACAACAAAAGATGAAGGAGATAAAGCCTTTTCCCTTGTTGAAAAGGTAAGGGATATTGTAGATAGTTATTACGGAGAAGATTACTACGCCACAGGTGAAAGTGTAACACTTTACGATATGAAGCAAATTGTCCAAAAAGACAACACGCTTGTCAATATACTCACCGTGGCCACAATAGCGCTTGTTCTGTTAGTGACATTCCGTTCGTTATCCTTACCTATCGTACTGTTATTAACGATTCAATCGTCTGTATGGATTAACCTGGCTATACCATACTTTACTAATGATCCGCTCGTTTATATCGGATATCTTATTATCAGTATTGTACAGCTCGCTGCTACGGTTGATTATGCAATTTTATTTTCAGATGACTATACAAGTAATCGACAAAAGATGGGCGCATTAGCTGCAATCAAGAAAACCATTAACGAAAAGATTTTCTCAATTGCTGTCCCTGCTTCCATTCTTTCAAGTGTCGGATTTATCCTTTGGTTAACGTCTTCAGATCCAATTATATCATCCATTGGAATTTTGCTTGGTCGAGGAACATTACTAGCATTTACCTTAGTTGTCCTCTTCCTGCCGGCATTACTTGTTGTACTTGATCGACTCATTCAAAAAACAACTTTGAAAGCAAACTTTTATAAAGGGGAGTGATAAAATGCGAATAAAAAACTGGTTGATCGTTATATTGAGTGCTCTACTCGTGTTTTCTACGCTTCCTATAAGCGTGGCTGCGGATAATAGCGATAAAGACGACAGCCAAACAAGCGCCAAGTCAGGAAAGTATTCCACTAAAGACGAAGTAATTTACGGAAACTTAGATGCTAATGGAAAAACAAAAGATATGTACGTCGTAAACACATTTCATGTTACAAAGCCAGGGAAAATCGTGGATTACGGAAACTACTCTGATGTTCGTAATTTAACCAATTTATCAGATATAGAACAGACAACGGACAACGAAATTCAATTTCAATCAGATGAAGAAGAATTTTACTTTCAAGGACAACTTGAAAACCAACCGCTACCTTGGGATATTTCGATTACCTACCTATTAGATGGTAAAGAAGTAACCCCTGATGAATTAGCTGGTCAGAGTGGCGATTTTGAAATACAACTGAAGACATCTGAGAATAAGGATGTTGACTCTACCTTTTTTGAAAATTACTTGCTCCAGATCTCTCTAACACTTGATCCATTAGTATTTAATGACATTCAAGCACCAGAGGGAACCGAGGCAAATGAGGGTAAAAATAAACAAATATCATTCATGGTATTACCGGACCAAGAAGAAGAATTAATTTTAACAGCACATGTAAATGATTTTAAAATGGACCCCATTGATATATCAGCTGTCCCAGCGAATATCGCTATTGAGGATCCGGATATAGGTAATATGACTGGTGATATGGAATCTTTGTCAGATGCGATTCACCAAGTTAATTCTGGTATGGAAGAATTGAATAATGGCATTACGGAGCTTAGTTCCGGTGCTGAAGAATTAAGTAACGGATCCACCGAATATCGAAACGGGATGGACGAACTCAATCAATCTTCCGGGGAACTTGTGGAAGGTTCAAAACAAATTCGCGATGTATTAAACGAAGTGAGTGGTGCCCTACAGAGTAGTCCGGACATGCCGGAGATGGGCGAGATGAAAGACTTGCCTGCAGGTTTTCGAGATATGGCCGAGGGCTTAAGAGCTGCAGCAGGTGGACTTGATGAATTGAAAGAGAACTATGATGAAGCGTGGGATGCCTTGAGTGGTGCAATTGATGGTATTCCTAATTCCAATATTAGTGAAAAAGATATCGAAAAACTATATGGAAGTGGCGCTGATAAAAATACTGTTGATGAGTTAGTCAAGACTTACGAGGCTGCTCAGAAAGTCAAACAAACTTATGACGCTGTTAAGGACGGGTTTAATGTTGTCTCAGGAGCATTAAATGAATCTACCAAACCACTCCAAGAGATGGCTAATCAAATAGACTCTATTGCAGATGGTATGGAATCTGGGATGAAAGACTTAGAAAACTTTGACGCCCTTACTGAGTTACAAGATGGCATTAGCACGATGGCTTCTGAATACAACACGTTTCATAATGGGCTTATCGACTATACAGAAGGCGTTGGTACTTTGGCAACCAACTATCAGGACATTGACGCTGGCATTAAGGAACTATCAGAAGGAACATCTTCTCTTAATAGCGGTGCGGCCGAGTTAACTGAAGGAACAAATGAACTTCATAATGAAACAAATGATTTACCTGATGAAATGCAAGATAAAATTGATGAACTCATGGAGGACTATGAAAACTCGGACTTCGAGCCACAATCTTTCGTTTCTGATAAAAATAAAAAAGTCGATGTTGTCCAATTCGTCCTCCAAACAGAAAAAATTGAAGTTGAAGAACCAGAAACAGAGGATGTAGAGGAAGAAGAGCATAAAAGCATGTGGGATCGCTTTTTAGATCTTTTTAGGTAAAGGTAATAATTCATCTCGATTTAAACACTTGTAATTCCCTTAATAATAGTGGAATCACAAGTGTTTTTTGCATTGAAAGGGCTATAGAATTAATTAAAGGGACATAGAACAATAAAAGAGGGTTATGGAATTACAACCAGACAGATAAATACTTCATCTAGAATGCTCGTTATGATATATTGATAAAAATATACATATACATATTCCTTTCTAGAGGGGGCGTTTATTGATGAAGTGGTATTATACGTTTTATGCAATTTTGTTAGCAGCTCTTTCAATTTTCACCGGTGAAATTGTTACATTCTTAATGCTTGGGTTTATCTTACTTAGTTTAAATAACATCAATTTCACTTTAAAAAAGATCCTTAAGACAAAGCAAAATAGTGGCAAGATGTAAGTTTGTCAAAATGAGAACAATTAATAATAAGACAAAGGAGAATGTTGTAATGGCTACTTTTGATGATTTTGCCAAGTTGGATTTACGAATTGGAACTGTTATTGAGGCTGAGCCTTTTCCAGAAGCTCGAAAACCGGCCATCAAACTTCGAATAGATTTTGGCGAATTAGGTGTGAAGCAATCATCCGCACAAATTACTAAACGGTATGAACCTCGTGATTTAGTCGGACGACAGATTGCAGCAGTTGTCAATTTTCCTCCAATGCGTATAGCTGGATACAAATCCGAAGTGCTCGTTCTAGGTGGCATGCAAGAAGATGATGATGTTGTTTTACTGAATACTGATGAACCAGTTGAAAATGGCACGCGTATTTCCTAATAACAGGTCGCTCACATTCGAGCGGCCTTTTTTATTAATAGTTCAACTTAGTGATCCAGGGAATGGTTTCCCAAAAAATTTGTGATGTTAGATATGTTGTCTATCGATGTATAATTCTCTTTTTTATCACTTTCATATCGTGACACACGTTCTAACGATGGATAATCCTTTTTTCTATCATTTTCACATCGTGAGAAGTCCTCTATCGATGTATATTTCGTACTTTGAGAATTTTCGTAACGTAACAGGACTTCTAATGATGTATAATTCTCTTTTCTGACATTTTCACAGTATGAGCACGTATTTATTCTAATGCCTTCACAGATAGACTGACTCTACTTATCACCCTTCTCACACCTACCTATCAAAGAAATATATTCAACGAACATGTTTTAAACTTTCAAGATGAACGAATATAAGTTGTTTAATGCACATTCGCTTTTATAGACTAATTTTTTTCTTCCTTTTTATAGGTTTGATTATAAATTTTTTCGTATCAACAGATTTGATAATCAGTCTATATGAGTAAATACCTCGATATTGGGAATACAATAATTAGATAGCATATAAAAAGGGGGAGTATCTTTAAAGTGTTTAAAATAGAGCATTTAGTCGTAGAAAATGTGCTCAAAATCAATGAGCTCAAACTTGACGCATCTATTGTTAGTATCGAGGGACAAAGTGGCAGCGGGAAGTCTACCCTTTTACGTTTGCTTAATAACTTAGACACCCCAAAATCGGGAACCATTTATTATAACGATAAGTCATTAATTGAAATTGAACCAATGGAGCTTAGAAGAAAAATTGTTATGGTTCCTCAAGATCCGGTTGTTTTTGATGGAACTTTACGTGATAATTTACTGATTGGCTTAAAACTTTCTGGACAAGATGAAATAAGCGATACGTCTTTAGAAGACACACTCAAAACATTTTGGTTAGAAGATAAAGAGCTTGATACAAGTGCTTCTGATCTATCTGGTGGAGAAAAACAAAGATTAGCACTTGCACGGGTTTTATTAATGAAAGAAGCAGATGTCTATTTACTTGATGAACCCTCATCAAGTTTAGACGATGAGACGACAGACCATGTTCTTGATGCTTTTATACACCAAGCAAAAGAACAAAAGAACCAAATTATTATGGTCACCCATGATAAAAGAGTTGCTGAAAAGTATACCAAGCAAAAAATAAATATGGATGAGTATAGTACTCATATAAAACACGAGGTGACTCACGATGGATAACGATCAAATGATGGATTTCACCATTTGGCAAGTGGGCTTTGCCTATGTATTTATATTAGTTGTTTATTTAATTGTACGAATTAAAAAAATTCCTAGAGAAAAACTCATTTTAATATCAGCTCTTCGAATGACCTTTCAATTAATTTTAGTTGGGTTTATTCTAATTTATGTCTTAGATAACCCAAATCCTTTTATCACGGTAGGAATTATCTTAATCATGCTGAGCTTTGCAACATTCAACGTGTATCAACGAACAAAACCTATTATTAAAATATCACTAAAAAAAATGATTGCTCTCGCTATGTTTGTCGGTATAAGTGTTAACCTTATTTATTTTATGTTTGTTGTTCTTCAACTGGACCCTTGGTATGAACCTCAATATTTCATTCCGATTGGAGGCATGATTATCGGTAAAACAATGACGGGTGTCTCTTTGGGTGTTAATAATTTATTAACTGGGATGAAGGATCAGCAAGAAAAAATCGAAGGAGCACTTATGCTAGGTGCTTCCCCAAAAGTGGCGTCAAAATCCATTATCAATCAAGCTTTTGATGAAGCAATGCTTCCAACTATTAATGCCATGGTCGGTATGGGGATTGTTTTTCTTCCTGGAATGATGACGGGGCAAATTATCGCAGGTCAACAACCAATCACCGCTGTTAAATACCAGATCTCTGTTATGCTTGGTGTCGCTGGTACAGTGTCAATCACAGTACTTATTTTTCTTCATTTAGCTTATAAAGTATTTTTTAATGAACGAATGCAATTTATTTTGAGGAAACGAGATGCAAGTAAAGATGACTTACCTGTGCTATATGATAAATAACCACATAGGCCACCATGTCTGGTTCCAGTTACGACACCAGGCATGGTTTTTAATTGAATATTTTAAATATACAATTCATATCCGTTAATTAAAATATTTTAAATAAACTAATGCTATTTTATTCGTTTTAGCGTATATTAGTAATTAGAAAAGTTTAAGAGTAAGGAAGTGATACACTTGACCTTATTTGGTATGGACATAAATTCTATTTATTTAACTTTATTGATTGTCGCAGGAAGCTTGACTGTCCTTTACTTATTATTCGGAGATTTTTTAGAAGCGGTCGGTGAAGCGACTTTCTTAAGTCCCGTGCTAATCTTATCTTTTATTACATTTTTTTCCGCTACGGGCTATATACTCGAACTTATCACACCATTACATAGTTTACTTATTATAGCGATTTCTATCATACTTGCATTTATTTTAGACACTTTACTCAATGTATTTGTACTTATACCATTATCGTCTGCAGAGGAATCCTTAAGTTACACAGAAGAATCTTTAAAAGGAATGGTAGGGAAAGTGATTATTCCAATCCCTGAAAATGGATTTGGTGAATTAGTAATAGAAAGTAAATTTGGAGTCATTTCAAAACCTGCTCGTGAGATGGAAAATGGCGCCATTGAAGAAGGTGTAAAAGTTCTTGTTTTGAAAGTGAAGAATGGGGTTCTTTATGTTGTACCATATGAATATAATCAGCTAGATTCCATGTCTTAAACACTTATTTTGTGAATTTTCTTTTTCACAGAATATAGATAAATAAAAAATACAGGGGGAATAAGAATGATGTTAGATGGGATATGGATTGTTATTGCCATTGTTGCGTTTTTAATCATCGCACTCATTGGCGTATTTGTATCAAAATACCGCACTGCGGGACCTGATGAAGCTCTTATTATTACAGGGAGCTATTTAGGTGGGAAAAATGTACATACTGACGAATCGGGTAATAAAATTAAAATTATTCGTGGTGGAGGTGCGTTCGTTTTACCTGTATTTCAGCAGG
This sequence comes from Virgibacillus sp. MSJ-26, assembly GCF_018918075.1. Lineage (GTDB taxonomy): Bacteria > Bacillota > Bacilli > Bacillales > Amphibacillaceae > MSJ-26. Next base: position 59,175 of record NZ_JAHLPW010000016.1, on the reverse strand, counting down.
CAGAGCCACTAAGTTTACTCTCTAGTAAACTAGAAGTCACCACACCTGAAGTATACACCGAACAAGGTGTCCCTGTCATGGCTGACGGAACCGCGATTATCAAAATAGGTGGATCTATTAATGAAATTGCAACCGCTGCTGAGCAGTTCTTAGGCAAAACGAAAGAAGAACGTGAGAATGAAGCCAAAGAAGTATTGGAAGGACATCTTCGCTCAATCCTTGGGTCAATGACAGTTGAAGAAATTTATAAAAACCGTGATAAATTCTCACAAGAAGTACAGCGTGTAGCTTCACAGGATTTAGCTAAAATGGGATTACTTATCGTATCCTTTACAATTAAAGACGTAAAAGATAAGAATGGTTATTTAGATTCGTTAGGACGTCCTCGTATTGCACAAGTTAAGCGAGACGCTGACATTGCAACAGCTGAAGCCGTCAAAGAAACACGAATTAAAGAGGCTTTGGCAAACAAAGAGGCACAAAAATCAGAGCTTGAGCGTGCCACTGAAATTGCCGAGGCAGAAAAGGAAAATCAGCTTAAAACAGCAGACTATCGCCGAGAATCTGATGCTGCCAAAGCACGTGCTGACCAGTCCTACGATCTAGAAACTGCCCGTTCAGAACAAGAAGTAACTGAACAAAAAATGCAAGTTCAAATTATTGAGAGAGAAAAACAAATTGAACTGGAAGAAAAAGAAATTCTTCGTCGTGAAAGACAATATGATTCTGAAGTTAAGAAAAAGGCCGATGCGGATCGCTACTCTGTTGAACAATCAGCCGCTGCTGATCTTGCAAAACAAAACGCTAACGCCGATGCTGCTAAGTATCGTATCGAAACGCAAGCGAAAGCTGAAGCAGAACAAGTCCGCGTTGATGGTCTTGCTAAAGCTGATGCCCAGCGTGCACAGGGTGAATCTGAAGCAGAAGTCATTCGCCTTAAAGGTCTCGCGGAAGCTGAAGCTAAGCGTAAGATTGCGGAAGCCTTTGAACAGTATGGCCAAGCGGCAATACTCGATATGATTACAAAAATGCTTCCTGAATATGCTAAGGAAGTTGCCGGACCACTTAGCAACATTGATAAAATTACTGTTGTTGACACTGGGGGTAAGGATAGCCAAGGTGGTGCCAATAAGGTTTCAGGCTATGCGACAGATCTAATGTCAACACTTCAAGAGTCCCTTAAAGCTTCATCTGGCATTGATGTTAAAGAAATGCTTGAAAATATGACCGGGAAAAAGAATGATCGATATGATGACCTAGGTTTTAATCGTTTATCACACAACACTAATCAAAGCACAAATGAACTAGCCGCAAGCAAAGATAATAACCATGAAGAATCAAATGAATGATAATCAAGACAACTAAAATAACAGTTTTAAAATAAAGGCAAGGCCCATCTACTAAGTGGCCTTGCCTTTATCATTATCTATTCACGTGCTTGTTTCCACTTCTTTTTTCATCGTTGATTTTTTGCTTATTAATTTAACAACAATCATCACAATAAACGAAACGATGAGTCCTACTGCTAGAAAGCTGTATTGAAACCGAATTTCTGGTAAGCCCACCAGGTTACTAATCGAATCGAGTACGACAGGTGATAAAAATTGACCTACATAAATCATACTAGAAACAATAGATATAACGCGATCACTTAATGCCGGATCAACGTCATTCAATACTTTATCGTTTATCAACGGAAAGATAATTCCTTGACCAAACCCGATAAAGCATACACTTATTAAAATAAATAATCAGAAGTGACGGTATAGTTAAAACTAATTTAATCAGAACTGGTGCAGCGTCATCAAAATGGGCTGCGATTAATCCAAGTGCTGGTGAAATTGCCGCTCCAGCCATCACGGTTGCCATTGCAATTGAAATAATGGTTGGTTTTAGCATACGACTCATTCTATCAATCTCCTCATATTTTTTACTTATATAAAAAAGTAGTTATGGGGCTAATTAATCACACTTATCAAATAAAGTCAAATATGCTCATATTACCTAAACTCATTGACATACTCACTAACCCCTGATATAGTTAGCACACTAATTCATAGGAGGATTTTATAGTGGTAGAAAGTCAAATTCGTAAATTAATACAAACCATTTCTATCCAAACTAGAAAAAGTTACTCATTCGAACTTCGAAAGTTAGGATTATATATCGGACAAGAACTTGCCCTGTCTTATCTATTTAAAAAAGATGGTATAACCCAATCCGAATTGAAAGAAATGATCGGATCTGAAGCTTCTACTGTAAGCAATATGCTAAAAAAGTTAGAAGGAGACAGTATTATAGTTCGAAGACATGAAGATCCAGACTCCCGGATCTCTAGGGTTTACTTAACAGATAAGGGAAGACAATTAGAGCAACCCATTAAAGATATGTGGAAGAAACATGAAGATAAAATGCTCGAAGGAATCCCACCAGAGGAATTGATGCTTTTGCGAAGAATTTTAAAAGAAATGTCAGATAACCTTTCTGTTGAAAACTAGAGTAAGCAACCTAAAAGTGAATATAAACATAGCCGTATGAGGTTGTACATCCTTTTGCTCTGAATACTTTGTAAGGGCGATACAAACCTTGATACAGCTTCTTGCATAATGAACCTAATTTAGTTAAATGGTTTTTCTTAATCAGCTTTCTTATTTTTATTCCAATTTAGGACTGGACGTGTTTCAGAGTGTAAATGATTATTGATAAATTCATCATCAACTGGTAAGTGTTCTTTTAAGAGATATGGTGGCGTTTGGGACATCCATTGACTAAGTGATATTTCCGCAAAGTGATCGCTACGAAACATTTCTAAAAACTTCAAAGTCGTGTCACCTGTGTTTTCAATATAGTGCCCCATCGCAAATGGCACATACCCGACATCACCTGCTTGATAGTCATAAGTGCGAGCTTTTCCCGCAGAGGCAAAAACTGACATTCTACCTTGTCCCTCTAAGTAGTACTGCCATTCCGCCGCATTGGGGTGCCAGTGTAATTCCCTGATCCCTCCAGGCTCTACTTCAACCAAGGCTGCAGCGATTGTAAATGATTTCTTAAAGTTGGTAGAGTCCAAAATACGAGCAGAACCACCTTTCACATCAACCTTTTTACCTTTATCAAATCGACTCGTATATGGAGGGGTCACAGATTCATTTTGCTCTTTTGGTAAATCTTCAATGAGTGGCCCAGGGACGTCACCTTGATAAATATACTTTTCTCCTTTAGGAAAATTATCAAAGTAGTCTTCTGAGACACCGAAGTTTTTGGCTAACGCTTCTTTAGGTGTATGGGCAAACCAATCTGTAATCGTAAATGTACTATTCTCAGAAAAGCTCCCATCATCAAAGACCAATAAAAATTCTGCGCCATTCTCTAAGCCCTTGATAGAATGAGGAATACCTGATGGAAAGTTCCACACGCCTCCTTCTTCAACATCGTCAACAAACATATTTCCCTCTGGGTCAATTGCTGTCACGCGGGCTGATCCCTTTATCATAAGAGCCCACTCTGCCTCTTTATGCCAATGAAGCTCTCTTACACCTCCTGGTTCGAGATGCATATTCACTCCCGCTATAGTAGTGGATTCCGGTAGTTCACGAGTGGTTACTTCTCGAGACCAACCACCATGTTCATTCCGTGTATGGCTCAGTGCATAGGGCCATTTTAAACTTGGCATGGTACCACTGTCGGTATCAGGAGGTGTAAGCATATCAGGGTTTTGTCGTTCTACCTCTACGTTATGCGCCCCATAGATGTTTCCTCCCAGGCTTCCCTTTTTAGGTTGCGGGAGAGGTTCTGTATTTTTATGATCTTGATTACTCATTATAGATCCGTCTCCTTATTTAGGTTATTAAATACTTGTACAAAAAGTATTATATTGTTCTTTACCCAAGCCTAGATTAGTTAAATCATATATTCAGTGTATATACCTATTTACCATCAATAAGACAATCAGTTTAAACAACATTATTTCTTTATGAAGGTATTTAATTATTTATACAATCTCATTGTTCTGATTGACTTTATCTAAAGATGGGTAGATTAATAACGGCAATCAATTTTATTTTTTTATTTGTATTTATAGATGTATGGGAGTTGATATTATCTCAAATTCAACAAGCCTCTACCGAAAGAGCATAAGTGTTTTAACGATATTCGCAACTTTTTTGATGGGATTCATCGATGCCTACACATACTTAGTCTTTGATGGAGTTTTCGTCAGTGCGCAAACCGGGAATGTGATTGTGATGAGTGTCAAAGCCTTTTCTGAGCAATGGCTAGAGTCCATTGTCCATTTAGCTGTGTTTGCCGGCTTTGCAGTCGGAACTTTCGTCGGTGAAGCAGTCATTGAGAAAATAAACAGCCAATCCTTGAAACAATTTCGCATCTTTCTTCTCGTACAAGGTGTACTTTTGTTGATTTTATCCTTATTCCAACTAACTCTTCCCAATTGGATTATGGTCTTTCTGCTTGGAACTTTATCAGGGTATGAACTTTCTGTCTTTAGGAAAATAGGTGTGACCACGATCAACAATGGAATTATGACGGGAAATACGAAAAACATGATGCATAGTCTCTATAAGCTGATGTTCGATGGGGAGAAAAAAGCGGGCATTGATTTCCGTAATCTTTTATTGGGACTTTTCATTTTTATTGTAGGGGTTATTTGTGGCACTCTAGTAGCTCGTTGGGATAGTGAGATGATTTTATGGACAGCTTTTATATTAAATATCCTTTTCAGCCTTTGGTTATACATTCTAAAATATAAAAAGAGAACAGTGTGAAAAGATTCCTAACTTGAGCCAGTTATTAGCGCGATTATAACCTTCTTCTTTGAATATCACTACGGACAAGCATAATAAAAAATCCATTCACCTGAAGGTAAATGGATTTTTTTACTATATTTGCGCTATTAACGTTTCGAGAACTGTGGTGCACGACGAGCTGATTTAAGACCGTATTTATAACGTTCTTTCATACGAGCGTCACGTGTAAGTAGTCCTTCACGTTTTAATGTTGTACGGTATTCTGGATCGGCTTCTAGAAGTGCACGAGCAATACCGTGGCGGATAGCACCAGCTTGGCCAGTAAATCCACCGCCATGAACGTTTACTAAAACGTCGTAAGTTCCTTCAGTTTCAGTAGCAGCTAATGGCTGATTCATAATTAATGATTGTGTTTCGTATGGAAAATAGTCTCTTGAGTCACGGCCGTTAATTGTCACTTTACCTGTACCTGGAACTAGACGTACACGTGCAGTTGACTTTTTACGACGACCTGTGCCGTAATATTGTACTTGTGCCAATTGAGTAACCTCCTTTTAATTATCCACGAAGCTCGTAGACTTCTGGTTTTTGTGCTTGATGTTTATGATCTGAACCTCTATATACGTGCAATTTTTTACCCATTTTACGTCCTAACGCACCTTTAGGTAACATTCCTTTAATTGCAAGCTCTAGCATTTGTTCTGGATATCTTGTACGCATTTCATTTGCAGAACGTTCTTTCAATCCACCTGGGTGGTTTGAGTGGCGGTAGTACATTTTATCATTAATTTTATTGCCTGTTAGTTCGATTTTTTCTGCATTGATGATAATGACGTTATCACCTGTATCAGCGTGTGGTGTGTAAGTTGGTTTATGCTTACCGCGTAGAATTGTGGCAATTTCACTCGCCAAACGTCCTAGACGCTTACCTTCAGCATCCACAACAAACCATTTGCGCTCAATATTTGCTTCATTTGCCATATAAGTTGTACGCATGGTTGATTTCCCTCCAATATATTTCATTCGTATCAATTTTTATTCTTATATTCTAACACAATTAGTTTCGGGGCTAATTTGCGGTTTTAGAAAATAAAATACCATAAGTCATAATATAACAAATCAGGGTCATTTGTCAAGGGGTGATCCCCTTTTCCAATGATCTTTTTCAAATTATTATTCATACTTAACATCCCATAAATATAATCCTTGTGGGGGAGCCGTTTTTCCGAGTAAACGACGATCTTTTTGTTCTAACAGTTCTAATATATCTTCTGGATTCCGTCGCCCTTGTCCAATATCTAATAAGGCACCCACCATAATTCTAACCATATTATACAAAAAACCATCGCCCCGGAAAATAAATTCAACTTTTCCATTGTTCATATGACAGAATGCATGAGTTAGTGTCCTGATTTTACTTCCTTTTATGGTTGCCTTTGCTGATGAAAAGGTAGTAAAGTCATGCGTTCCCGTAAAATACTCACAAGCCTTCTGCATGGATTCAAGTGACAAGGGATAAGAAAATTGATAAACATAGTAACGGTTAAACACGTCTTTTTCTGCATGATTCAACACATAATAACGGTATTCCTTTTCAAGTGCACTATACCTTGCGTGGAATGTGCTGTCTACTATATTCGCTTCTTTAACAAGTAAGTCATCAGGTAGTACCGTATTCAAGGCCTGTCGCCAATTTGACGCTTGGAGATCCAAGAACGTATCAAAGTGAAACACTTGCCTTATAGCATGTACACCGGCATCTGTTCTTCCAGAAGGATGAATGCGAATAAAAGTACCTTTGTGAATCTTCGTCAAGCCCTTTTCAAGCTCTCCTTGAACTGTGCGTTGCTTAGGTTGGATTTGAAAGCCAGCAAAATCACTGCCATCATAACTTATCACACACTTGATCCTTTTCATCCTTGACATCCTTCCGTTATTTATCAATGGAACTTTTCTAATAATGACGCGTTAGAAATAATCCCGCTACGACAAGAATAAACAATAGGTAGATAAGTATATCAATCTTACCTATTTTTAGCTCCCGTAGTTTAGTTCGACCTGCATCTCCTCGATAGCCCCGAGCTTCCATGGCCATGGCAAGTTCCTCAGCTCTTTTAAAAGCACTCACAAATAAAGGTATAAGTAATGGAACCACAGCTTTAACACGTTCTTTAATGGGGCCTGTTCGAAAATCTACGCCACGTGATGCTTGTGCTTTAGAGATTTTATCTGTCTCCTGCATCAATGTAGGAATGAATCTTAATGATATGGACATCATGAGTGCTAATTCATGAACTGGAAACTTAAAACGTTTCAGTGGATGAAGCATATCTTCAATCGCATCCGTTATTTCAATCGGTGTCGTTGTTAACGTTAAGAGAGACGTCATTAAAATTAGTAAAAAGAAACGCATTGAAATAGCAAAACCTTGGATAATGCCACCCGTATAAATTTCTAAGGAGAATACTTCAATTAAAACAGTACCTTCTTTAGTAATGAAAATGTGTAGTAAAAAAGTAAATGCGATTAAAAACCAAACTGGCGTTAAACCTTTTAATATAAATTTTATTGGAATGTGAGTAATCAAGACACTTATAAAAGCAAAAGCTGTTAAAATACTATAGCTCCAAAATGAATTAGCAAAAAACACGAAAAACACGAAAAAGAAAATAATAGTGATCTTCGTACGTGGATCTAAACGATGTACTAATGATTTACCAGGGACATACTGGCCGATGATTAATGAGTTATTCATGGTTGTCGACCCCTTTTAACGAAGTCTGAATTTGCTTAGCCAGTTCCTGAATTGACTGACGAGTAAAAGGTATTGACGTATTAAAACGCTTGTTATAATCATTCATAAATTGGACCATTTCTGGAACATCAAGCTGAACGTCATTTAAAGCGTCCTGACGCGTAAATACGTCTTCGGGCTTACCTTCCATATACTTCGTCCCTTTATTCAAAATAAGCACATGGTCAGCGTATTTCATGGCATCTTCCATGCTGTGTGTTACAAGCACTGTTGTTAATGCTTCTTTTTTATGCATGTCATAAAACATATTCATCATTTCTTTTTGTCCACGAGGATCCAAGCCAGCCGTTGGTTCATCCAGTACCAGTATATCGGGATTGACGGCCAAGACACCAGCAATAGCAACACGACGCATTTGTCCTCCACTTAAATCAAATGGCGAGCGTTCGAGTAACTCTTTTGGTAACCCAACAGCTGGAATAATGTCATTCATGCGTTTATCAATTTCTGTTTTTGATACGCCGAAATTTTCAGGACCAAAAGCGATATCCTTTGCGACAGTTTCTTCAAATAGTTGATGTTCCGGATACTGGAAGACAACACCGACCTGGCTCCTGAGTTCTTTCATGTTTTTTGGTTTTTCATTGGGTTTCAAATGGAAGTTTCCAATCGTAACTTCGCCTTTACTTGGGGAGACCAATCCATTTAAATGCTGAATGAGCGTTGATTTTCCTGACCCTGTATGACCGATAATTGCAACGAATGAGCCTGATGGTATATGAAACGAAACCTGATCCAGTGCTCTATGTTCAAATGGGGTATTTTGTTGATAGATATAACTTACATCTTTGAATGTAATGTCCATAGGTCCTCCAAAAGTTCGTCGTGATTCATCGGGTCATGAGTTAATTGAACATCAAGTTCTTTTAATTCAGATGCTAAAAGAGCAACAAAAGGTAAATCCAGACCGATGTGTTGTAGTTGTTCTTTTTCAGCAAAAATTTCTCTTGGTGACGCTTCTTTCCAAACTTCACCTGCATTCATAACAATAACTCGCTCAGCTTGAACAACTTCTTGTAAATCATGGGTAATCGTTATGAGTCCTAGATGATGTTCATCCTTCACCTCAGTTACCGTCTTTAGAATTTGATGTCGTCCTCTTGGATCAAGCATTGCTGTTGCTTCATCCAAGATAATCACTTCAGGAGAAATTGCTAGAACTCCAGCAATCGCGACACGTTGTTTTTGTCCTCCTGAAAGTCTATGAGGCTCAGTTAGTCGATAATCTTCCATTTGAACTGCTTTTAGCGACGAGTCAATTCGTTCAATCATCTTTTCACGGGGAAAACCTCGATTTTCCATTCCAAATGCGACATCATCTTGCACTGTCGTTCCTACGAACTGGTTATCGGGATTTTGAAAAACCATACCGACTTCTTTTCGGACATCCCAGACCGTTTCTTCATTAACAAGTTTGCCGTTTATGATGATTTCTCCTTCTTGTGGAAAGAGAAGTCCGTTCATTAACTTAGCAATAGTCGACTTCCCCGATCCATTGTGACCAATGATTGCCAGCCATTCATTCTTATATATGGAGAATGAACAGTTTTTAAGTACCCAAGGCCCTTCCTCATCATAACGAAAAGACACATTTCTAAACTCTATTAATTTCTCTCTCAACTTGGCTCCTCCTCTTCTCAGCTAAATAGCCGTGGGTAATTTTAAAAGTAACTCTCAATCCGTTTTATGATATGTCTATTATATATAAAACACAAAACAAAGGGCAAGATACAAACAAAACAACCGCTAAGCATGCTTAATTATAATTTAACGTTTACAGGAATACTGCGACATAGTGACAATTAATAATGTGTATCTCTTTATTCTAGCAAATTGAGTGCGTACACCTCGCTTCGGCAGAATGCTTCGCTTTCCATGGGCACGGCTTCAGCCTCCTCGAGGAAACCACTCTGCGGGGTCTTCAGACTCGCGCTATTCCCATAGGAGTCTTCGCATTCTGCCTACGCTTTGAAAGACTTTCTACTTCATTATTGGCTGCAAATCTTGGTGTAACTGGTACAAAATCAACTCTAACAGGATAGTAGTTTAACAAAAATAAGAAAAGATAAACTTCAGCGGAGGAAATACGCTGAGACTCCTGTGGGAGCTGAGGCCTAGATGAGACCCCGCAGAGCGATAAGCTCGAGGAGGCTCATCAGCCACCCACGGAAAGCGAAGCGTATTTCCGTAGCGCTGGTTTTATCTCTCTCTAAAATAGTAAGTTACTACGCATCAAATATCTTATGTTCATTAAATTAAACCCTTGTTTTGATTGCTGTACGATAATGATAAATACACAAAAAAAGGGCTTGGATGTACCTCTTAAAAGAGATTCAGTCCTGCCCTTAACGCGAATGGTTTATTAAACGAGTTCAATGATGGCCATTTTAGCACCATCGCCTTGACGTTCGCCTAATTTAAGCACACGTGTGTAACCACCTTGGCGATCCTCATAGCGTGTTGCAACATCATCAAATAACTTTTGAATGACGGTATTGTCTTCTTCTTCTACCTCTTTATTGTATAGGAACGCTGCCGCTTGACGGCGGGCATGAAGATCACCGCGTTTTCCAAGTGTAATCATTTTCTCTACAACTGATTTAAGTTCTTTTGCTTTAGACTCAGTTGTTTCAATACGTTCATGTATAATTAAGTCAGATGCCAGATTACGAAGTAAAGCCATCCGTTGATCTGTTGTACGACCTAGTTTTCTAGCCATGGACTATCCCTCCCTTTCTTGAAACTCTAAAGGTGTCTTTGTTGATTAATCGTCTTTGCGTAATCCTAAGCCTAATTCATCTAATTTATGTTTTACTTCATCTAGAGATTTACGACCTAAGTTACGTACTTTCATCATATCTTCTTCTGTCTTTTGCGAAAGTTCCTGTACAGTATTTATTCCCGCGCGTTTTAGGCAGTTGTAGGATCTAACAGATAAATCTAATTCCTCGATTGTCATTTCCATGACTTTTTCTTTTTGATCTTCTTCTTTTTCTACCATGATTTCCACGTCTTTAGCTTCATCTGTTAAACCAATAAATAGATTCAAATGCTCAGAAAACACTTTTGCGCCTAGAGAAACAGATTCTTCTGGGCGAATGCTTCCATCAGTCCATACATCCAATGTTAACTTATCATAGTTTGCACTTTGACCGACACGAGTATTTTCTACTTGATAGGTTACACGTGGTACTGGTGTGAAAATAGAATCAATTGGAATGACACCAATAGGTTGATCATCATGTTTATTATCCTCAGCCGGACGATAGCCACGGCCACGTTCTGCGGAAATCTTCATATTCAGGCTACCTTTACTATTTAAAGTAGCAATATGCAAATCAGGATTTAAAACCTCAACATCACTGTCATATGTCAGGTCAGCAGCTGTCACGACTCCTTCTTCCTGAACATCAATCTCTAACGTTTTAACATCATCAGAGTAAATTTTGAGAGCTAATTCTTTTAAATTCAAAATGATAGTCGTTACATCTTCAACGACACCATCAATGGTGGAGAATTCATGTAATGCTCCATCAATTTGAACGGATGTAACAGCAGCGCCAGGAAGTGAGGATAGAAGGATACGACGCAAGGAGTTTCCTAGAGTTGTACCATACCCACGTTCAAGCGGTTCAATTGTAAACTTCCCAAACGTAGCATCATCACTGATCTCTATCGTTTCAATTTTTGGCTTCTCAATTTCGATCATTCAATAAAACCCTCCTTAAAAACGTCGAAACCCCGGTTAGACTCATCTGTCTAACCGAAATTCCCCAAATAGGCAGTTGGCGTTTCTGCACTATCGTAATTCCGTACTGTTTGTCTTAACGATGTTGTTACAGCAAAGATTAAACTTTGGCATTTCTCCATTACATGTAATGAAAAGAATAACTAGTTTGTTAGGCTGTTTACTTATTCTATAGATAAACAACGCTTCGCCATATACTTTAGCCATCATAACCCATTATAGACAGGGTGACAAATTCTATACGCTAAAATTAAACGCGACGACGTTTCGGCGGACGGCATCCATTATGTGGAACCGGTGTTAGATCACGAATAGCTGTTACTTCAAGACCAGCTGCTTGTAATGAACGAATAGCTGCTTCACGACCTGCACCTGGTCCTTTTACCGCTACTTCTAGAGACTTCATACCTCTTTCAACTGCTGACTTAGCTGCAGTTTCTGCTGCCATTTGAGCGGCAAATGGAGTAGATTTACGAGATCCTTTAAAGCCAAGTGCTCCAGCTGAACTCCAGCCAATCACGTTGCCTCCAGTATCCGTAACCGTAACAATTGTATTATTAAAGGTAGAATGAATATGAGCTACCCCTTTATCGACTTGCTGTTTTACACGACGTTTACGTGTGGATTTTTTAACTTTTGTACGAGCCATTAGTAATAACCTCCTTTACATTTATTTCTTTTTGCCTGCGATAGCATGACGAGGACCTTTACGAGTGCGAGAGTTGTTTTTAGTCTTTTGACCACGAACTGGTAATCCGCGACGATGGCGAATTCCACGGTATGAGCCAATTTCCACTAGGCGTTTAATGTCTAATGAACGCTCACGGCGAAGATCTCCCTCAATCGTATAGCTTTCGACCGCTTTACGGATGTTTGACAACTCATCTTCTGTCAAGTCGCGTACACGTGTATCTTCTGAAACGCCTGCTTCTTTAAGGATTTTCTGTGCGGTAGATTTTCCAACTCCATAAATTGATGTTAGAGAAATGACTACGCGCTTATCACGTGGTATATCTATACCTGCAATACGTGCCATAAATACTACACCTCCAGTGCTTAACCTTGTTTTTGTTTATGCTTAGGGTTTTCACAAATCACCATAACTTTACCCTTACGACGAATAACTTTACATTTTTCACAAATTGGTTTTACAGATGCTCTTACCTTCATCTTCGTTACCTCCTCTTATATCGGAGCTTACTCGCTTATTTGTAACGATAGGTAATGCGCCCTCTAGTTAAATCGTAAGGAGAGAGCTCTACCGTTACTTTATCTCCTGGTAAGATACGAATAAAGTGCATACGAATTTTACCAGATACATGCGCCAATACGGTATGGCCATTCTCAAGCTCAACATTAAATTGCGCGTTCGGTAATGTCTCTTGAACAATACCTTCTACTTCAATAACATCTTCTTTCGCCATCGTGTTGATCTCCCTTCTTTAATCAGTCACAACCTCACCAACAAATTTAGCTATAGCAAATCGTAATTTACCATTTGTGACACGACCAGTTTTTAGAAGGCTGTCTCGGACTTCTGGAGAAATATAATCTATTGCTTCAATATGATTGATATTCTTTTTCTTCTGTCGATCATATTTACGCTTATCCCCATCTGCTAACATAACAAACTTATCATCAATCACTTCAATGACTATAGCAAACTGTCCTGCTTCGCGTCCCTGTTTAATACGAACAATTTGACCTATTCGTGGAACCGAATCTTCTACGCTCAACAACGATCACCTTCACTTAGGCTATTTTAAATCCTTGCATTAGGATCTATTATTATATTTTGTCTTTGTGTCACTTCGTAAAACTAAAAAACACTACGACTTATATTATAACTTTTTACATATGGATTTGCATCTATTCCATATTATATGTGGCCTTAGAGCGTTTTATTTTTCAATTTTCGACTGAATGTCATGAAATACGTCATTAATGTCTTGGTCACCATTAACCGTTACTAGATAACCTTTTTCCTTATAAAAATCAAGTAAAGGTTGTGCTTGCTCAATATTAACGGAAAGTCGTTTTTTAACTGTTTCAGGTTTATCATCGTCTCGTTGAATTAGCTCAGAACCGTCCTTATCACATATCCCAGCTTCCTTAGGTGGGTTGTAAACCAAGTGATAAGTTGTTCCACAAGTTGGACAAACGCGACGACCTGTGAGTCGTTCAACTAACTTTTCTTCTGGGACTTCAACATTTATAACATAATCGATGTCTTCATTCAAATCACGCAAGATGTCTTGTAATGCTTCTGCCTGAGCAATTGTTCTAGGAAAACCATCAAGCATGAAACCCTCTTTACAATCATCTTTACTCAAACGCTCTTTGACAATACCAATGGTCACTTCATCTGGAACGAGAGCTCCTTGATCCATATATTCTTTTGCTTTTTTTCCAAGTTCAGTTCCTTCCTTAATAGCAAGACGGAACATATCTCCCGTGGAAATATGAGGGATATTATATATTTCATTTATTTTTTCTGCCTGTGTGCCTTTACCAGCACCGGGTAGACCCATTAAAATCAAATTCAAAGCAATTCCCCTCGCTTTCATCATTGGCAGCTCTTATCTAATGAAGCCTTTGTAGTGACGTTTAACTAACTGACTTTCTAGTTGTTTCATCGTCTGTAACGCTACTCCAACAACAATTAGTAAACTTGTGCCGCCGATTTGTACTGCTTGAGGTAGATTTGCAAGACTACCAAGTAAAATAGGTAGTACAGAAACAGCCGCTAGGAAAATAGAACCTACAAATGTCAAACGATACATGACACGCGTTAAATAAGTTTCTGTCTTTTTCCCTGGACGAATGCCTGGGATATATCCACCTTGTTTTTGTAAGTTTTCAGCCATTTGTTCTGGGTTAACTTGAACAAACGTATAGAAATACGTAAAGGCAATAATTAATGCCACGTAGATAACCATACCAATTGGCTGTGTATAATCAAAAATCAACTCAATTTTTGAAGCGATATTACTTCCTTCAAAAAAGCCTGCTACTGTACGTGGAGCAATAATAAATGCTATCGCAAAGATAACTGGAATTACTCCAGCAGCATTAACTTTAAGTGGTAAGTGGGTTGAATGTCCCCCGACCGGTGAACGGTTAACCAGCTTTTTGGCATATTGTACTGGAATTTTACGTAGAGCCTGTTGGATATAAATAACCCCTACTGTAACAGCAACAATCACTAAGGCAATAAGTGCAACAATCACTATATTAATGAATAGTTCATCTCCAGGGTTAGTGAAGTAAGTGACGTATAGTTGCTGTACGCCATTAGGTACAGCTGCAACAATCCCTGCGAAAATGATAATAGAAATACCATTGCCAACACCATTTGCAGTAATTTGCTCACCCAACCACATTAAGAAAGCTGTTCCACTTGTTAGCACAATCGCGATAACAAGAAATTTAGAAAAGCTCGGGTTATCGATTAGCATTCCACCAGCCATTGCATTAAATCCAATTGACATAGCAATACCTTGAATAAATGCTAAAACAATTGTACCGTATCGTGTGACTTGGGCTAATTTCTTCCGTCCCATTTCACCTTGTTTTTTCCACTCAGCAAACTTCGGTACAACGTCCATTTGCAGTAGTTGCATAATAATGGAAGCTGTAATGTAAGGCATTATCCCCATAGCAAATATGGAGAAGTTTTGGAGAGCCCCACCACCGAATGTATTAAGAAATCCGAACACATTTTGTTGATTCATAAAATCAATGGCTTCTTTATCAGTGAAAGGTACAGGTATAAACGTACCTAGACGGAATATAATTAGCATAAGCAAAGTAAATACAATCTTCCGTCTTATATCACCTACGCGCATAAAATTGGAGATTGTACGGAACATTAAATCACCTCTGTTTTACCGCCCGCTGCTTCAATAGCTTCTTTAGCTGAAGCGGAGAACTTATGAGCTTTTACGGTATATTTGTTTTCGATTGATCCTTTTCCAAGAACTTTAATTCCTGTCTTAAGGTTCTTCACGACACCTTCTTTTTGTAAGAGCTCAGGTGTAATTTCTGTGCCGTCTTCAAACTTATTTAATGTTTCAAGATTGACAATTGCATATTCTTTACGATTAATATTTGTAAATCCACGTTTTGGTAAACGTTGGAATAAAGGCATTTGGCCACCTTCAAAACCTGGACGAGTTCCCCCGCCTGAACGTTGTTTTTGACCTTTATGCCCTCTGCCTGATGTTTTACCATTTCCAGATGACATACCACGACCTACACGGTTACGTCTTTTGCGAGTTCCTTCTGCTGCTTTCAATTCATGAAGTTTCATTTGAGCACCTCCTCTTTACGCTATGTTTACTTAGATTTCTTCTACCGTAACTAGATGAGATACTTTATTGATCATTCCTCGAACAACTGGAGTATCCTCACAAACTACGGATTGACGGATTTTCTTTAGGCCTAACGTTTCAATTGTTTTACGTTGATTTCCTTTTGAGCCAATAACACTGCGCTTGAGGGTGATTTCTAACTTTTTAGACATAGTATTTCCCTCCTTATCCTAACAGTTCTTCTACAGACTTTCCTCGTAGTTTTGCTACGTCTTCTGCACGTTTTAAGTTCGTTAACCCATCTAGTGTTGCACGAATCATATTAATTGGGGTATTGGCACCAAGGGACTTCGTTAAAATATCACCAACACCTGCAAGTTCTAATACCGCACGAACCGGTCCTCCAGAGATAACTCCAGTACCTTCTGTCGCAGGTTTCATAAGAACGTTACCTGAACCAAATACTCCATTAATTTCGTGTGGAATAGTTGTTCCTACAATCGGTACTTCAATCAAGTTTTTCTTAGCATTATCAATCGCTTTTTTGATTGCTTCTGGCACTTCTAATGCTTTACCTGTACCAAATCCAACATGACCATTTTTGTCACCGACTACAACTAATGCAGCAAAGCGAAAACGACGTCCACCCTTAACAACTTTTGCTACACGATTTACTGCAACAACTCGTTCTTCTAATTCTAATTTGTTTGGATCGATGTTAATATTCATATCTAACCCTCCTTTATCATTCAATTAAAATTCAAGACCCGCTTCTCGGGCAGCGTCAGCCAAAGCTTTAATGCGTCCGTGATAAAGGTACCCTCCACGATCAAATACAATTGATTTATAACCTTTATCCGTTGCACGTTTAGCAACTAGTTCTCCGACTTTCTCAGCCGCTTCGACGGTGCCAGTAGACTCGAGTGACAATTCTTTATCTAACGTTGATGCACTTGCTACAGTGTTGCCATTGTTATCATTAATCAGCTGTGCATAGATATGACTGTTAGAACGATAGATATTCAAACGAGGGCGCTCCTCAGTTCCTGCAACATTTTTTCGAACACGTGCATGTCTTCTCTTGCGAGTTTCATTTTTGCTAGGTTTTGTGATCATTTAGGTCACTCCTTTCTGTTCCCTAACTTACCTTACTTAGCAGTTTTACCTTCTTTTTGACGTACATATTCACCAGCATAACGGATACCTTTTCCTTTATAAGGCTCAGGTAATCTGATTGATCTGATGTTTGCAGCAACTGCTCCAACTAATTCTTTGTCAATTCCTTTAACAATAAGTTCCGTGTTTTTAGGAACATCAATTTCGATGCCTTCTCTTGCTTCGATTTCCACTGGGTGTGAGTAGCCTGCGTTCACTACTACTTTATCACCTTGTTTTTGAGCACGATATCCAACACCAATGATTTCAAGTTTCTTTTCGAAGCCTTTATTTACGCCTTCTACCATGTTTGCGATTAGGCTACGAGTTGTTCCGTGTAATGAACGAGTTTCTTTTAAATCGTTAGGACGTTCAATATTAACTGTGTTATCCTCCATTTTAACGACCATGTCATTATGGATTGTTCTTGACAATTCACCTTTAGGACCTTTCACAGTCACTTTGTTACCGTCCATTTTAACTTCCACACCTTCTGGAAGTTCAATTGTTTTAAGTCCGATACGAGACATTGGTTGCACCTCCTCAATCAAAAAGTATTAATTACCAAACATATGCAAGTACTTCGCCACCAACTGCTTGAGAACGTGCTTCCTTATCAGATAGAACACCTTTAGAAGTCGATACGATTGCAATTCCCAAACCATTTAACACACGTGGCACTTCTTCGGCTTTTGCGTACACACGTAGACCAGGCTTACTTATACGTTTAATTCCCGTAATAACTTGTTGGTCATTATTTCCGTACTTAAGGAATATACGTAGAATACCTTGTTTATCATCTTCAATAAATTCGTAATCACGAACGAAACCTTCTCTTTTTAAAATATCAGCGATGTCGCGTTTCATCTTTGAAGCCGGAAGCTCCAATTTTTCATGGCGCACCATGTTAGCGTTACGAATACGAGTTAGCATATCTGCTACTGGATCAGTCATAACCATTACTCATTACCTCCTTCCCAAATCGGGGTTTACCAGCTTGCTTTTTTGACGCCAGGAATTTGACCTTTATAGGCAAGTTCTCGGAAACAAATACGGCATAGTTTAAATTTACGAATGACAGAATGCGGGCGACCACAACGTTCGCAACGTGTATATTCACGTACTTTAAACTTTTGTGGGCGTTTTTGCTTAGCAATCATTGATTTTTTAGCCACAATTTTACCTCCTTGTATTAGCTTCTAAGCTTACTTTTGGAAAGGCATGCCTAGCTGAGCTAAAAGTTCATGTGCTTCTTCATCTGTGTTAGATGTTGTTACGATAACAATGTCTAAACCACGGATTTTGCTAACTTTATCATAGTTAATTTCCGGGAAGATAAGTTGTTCTTTTACACCTAATGTGTAGTTTCCACGACCATCAAAAGCTTTATTAGAAACACCTCTAAAGTCACGAACACGTGGTAGTGAAACGGCAATAAGCTTTTGGAGGAAATCATACATTCTTTCTCCGCGTAAAGTTACTTTAGCTCCGATTGGCATTCCTTCACGTAGACGGAATCCTGCAATGGATTTCTTCGCACGAGTAACAACTGGCTTTTGACCAGAAATTAATGAAAGTTCTTCAACTGCGTTATCAAGTGCTTTTGAATTTTGTACAGCGTCACCAACACCCATGTTGATAACAACTTTCTCAATCCCTGGAACTTCCATAACAGATTTATAGTTAAACTTTTTAACTAATGACGGTACTATTTCTTCGTTATATTTTTGTTTTAATTGATTCATCACGAGCGCCCTCCTTTCGCCTAAAAATTATTTATCTAATGGTTCACCGGATTTTTTAGCGATACGGACTTTTTTTCCATCACGTACTTCGTACCCAACGCGAGTTGGTTCACCGGTCTTTGGATCAATTGGCATTACATTAGAAACGTGTACAGAGCCTTCTTGGTTGAGAATTCCACCTTGTGGATTCTCTTGAGATGGTTTTGAGTGCTTTCTTACCATGTTTACTCCTTCAACTAATACACGTTCTTTTTTCGGATAGGCTTCTAAAACAGTTCCTTCTTTACCGCTATCTTTACCGGTAATGACTTTGACTTTATCACCTTTTTTGACATGCATGCTTGACGCACCTCCTTATTAGGAAACTTGGCAGTCGCCAAGTCTTTGACGGCGATGCCTTAGTTGCGCTTATGCAGTTTAGAAAACTTGTTATTTTCTTACCTGCCAAGGACAATTCTACTTATAATACTTCTGGTGCTAGTGATACAATTTTCATGAACTTTGCGTCACGTAATTCACGGGCGACAGGGCCAAAGATACGAGTACCTCTTGGACTTTTGTCATCGCGGACGATTACGGCAGCATTTTCATCAAAACGAATGTATGATCCATCTTTACGACGAACGCCTGTTTTTGAGCGAACAATAACAGCCTTCACTATTTCACCTTTTTTGACAACGCCCCCTGGTGTTGCATGTTTTACTGTACAAACAATTACATCACCAATGTT
The DNA here is from genome assembly GCF_018918075.1 of Virgibacillus sp. MSJ-26. Classification (GTDB taxonomy): domain Bacteria; phylum Bacillota; class Bacilli; order Bacillales; family Amphibacillaceae; genus MSJ-26. The sequence goes on along the minus strand of NZ_JAHLPW010000016.1, from coordinate 39,906 downwards.
AGCGGATTTACGTCCAGTTCCACCTAACACTTTAATTGTTGACACCTCACGTGCACCAGAGTTATCGGCAATTTTCAAATGACTTTCTTGTTGAATCATATCGCTTTAGACCTCCTTTCGGAACCTCTTCCCAGCATTACTATGGTTAAATAATAACTGCTTCTTCAACAACTTCAACGAGTCTAAAACGCTTCGTTGCAGATAGTGGTCGAGTTTCCATGATGCGAACAACATCTCCAGTTTTCGCTTGGTTATTTTCATCATGAACTTTGAACTTTTTAGAATACTTAACACGTTTACCGTATAATTTATGAACTTTATAAGTTTCAACCATTACAGAAATGGTTTTATCCATTTTATCTGATACAACACGTCCTGTATATGCTTTACGACTATTTCGTTCTGTCATAGTGAGGCTTGCCTCCTCTCAATAATCAGTTCTTTAATTTACGCTTAATTCGCGTTGACGTACAACAGTTTTCATACGAGCAATGGATCTTCTAACTTCACGAATTCTTGCAGTGTTTTCCAATTGTCCAGTTGCAAGTTGGAAACGTAAATTGAATAATTCTTCTTTAAGTGTTTTTACCTTTTGTTCAATTTCGGCAGTGGTTAAATCTCTTATTTCATTAGCCTTCATTGCTTTCACCACCAATTTCTTCACGTTTTACAAATTTAGTACGAATCGGTAGCTTATGTGAAGCAAGTCTTAATGCTTCGCGAGCAACATCTTCCGATACGCCTCCAACTTCAAACATAATTTTTCCTGGTTTTACAACGGCTACCCAGCCTTCTGGGGCACCTTTTCCTGATCCCATGCGCACTTCAAGTGGTTTTGCAGTATATGGCTTATCAGGGAATATTTTAATCCAAACTTTACCGCCACGCTTCATATAACGGGTCATTGCTATACGAGCTGCCTCAATTTGACGACTTGTAATCCAAGAAGCTTCTACAGCTTGTAGGCCGTATTCACCGAATGCTACGGTGGTTCCGCCTTTTGCGCGACCTTTCATACGTCCTCTATGTTGTCTACGATATTTAACACGTTTAGGCATTAACATAAGAATGAGCCCCCTTCCTTATTTTTTCGGTTTTTCTGGAAGGACTTCTCCACGATAGATCCACACTTTTACACCTAGTTTACCGTACGTTGTATCGGCTTCTACGTTGCCATAGTCAATATCGGCACGTAAAGTGTGTAGTGGTACTGTCCCTTCACTATAATGTTCTGCACGAGCGATGTCGGCTCCGCCAAGACGTCCTGATACTTGTGTTCTAATTCCTTTTGCTCCTCCGCGCATTGCACGTTGGATAGCTTGCTTTTGAGCACGACGGAATGATACACGATTTTCAAGTTGACGGGCGATATTATCAGCTACTAACTTTGCGTTAAGATCTACTTTTTTAATTTCAACAATATTAATGTGTACACGTTTGCCTGTTAAGCTATTTAGTGCTTTACGTAATGATTCAACTTCCGAACCACCCTTACCAATAACCATACCTGGCTTACCTGTATGAATCGTAATATTAATACGGTTTGCCGCACGTTCTATTTCAATAGAAGATACTGCAGCTGTACTTAGACGATTTTCAAGATATTCTCTAACCTTAATGTCTTCATGAAGTAAATCGGCATAGTCCTTATCGGCATACCATCTAGACTCCCAGTCTTTAATAACTCCAATACGAAGACCTGTTGGATTGATTTTCTGACCCACTGACTATCCCTCCTTCTTTTCTGATACCACGACTGTAATGTGGCTTGTGCGTTTATTTATTCTGCTTGCGCTTCCTTGAGCGCGTGGGCGAAAACGTTTCAATGTTGCACCTTCGTTAACATATGCTTCGGAAACTACTAGGTTATCCGTATCCATTTCGTAGTTGTGTTCTGCGTTAGCAACTGCAGAGTTTAAAACCTTTTCTACGACTGGAGAAGCACCTCGTTGGGTTAGGCGCAAGATTGCAACGGCTTCCTCAACGTTCTTTCCTCGGATCAAATCGATAACTAATCGGACTTTACGAGGAGCAATACGAACAGATTTCGCAACGGCTTTTGCTTGCATTTTGAGTGCCTCCTCTCATTAGCTTTATGCTGTAGTTGTTGATTTATCTACGCCTGAATGCCCTCTAAACGAACGAGTTGGCGCAAACTCACCTAATTTATGTCCGACCATATCTTCCGTCACATAGACTGGCACATGTTTGCGACCGTCATAAACAGCGATTGTGTGCCCTACGAATGATGGGAAGATTGTTGAACGACGTGACCAAGTTTTCACTACTTTTTTCTTATCAGATTCATTTAACTCGTCAATCTTTCTGAGTAAATGATCATCTGCAAAAGGTCCCTTTTTTAAGCTACGTCCCATGGAAAAACCTCCTTTTTATCAATTGGAAGACGGGTGATTAATTCCCGTCACCGCCTTAATTATCTTTTACGCTCACGTACGATATATTTGCCAGTCGGCTTATTGCGTTTACGCGTCTTATAACCAATTGTCGGCTGACCCCATGGAGATACAGGTGATTTACGTCCAATTGGCGTACGACCTTCACCACCACCATGTGGGTGATCGATTGGGTTCATCGCAGAACCACGTACGTGTGGGCGTTTGTTTAACCAACGAGAACGTCCTGCTTTTCCAACACGGATAAGCTCATGTTCAATATTTCCAACTTGGCCTACAGTTGCACGGCAAGTTGTCAATATAAGACGAACTTCACCTGAAGCAAGTCTTACCAATGTGTATTTTCCTTCGCGCCCAAGGATTTGCGCTTCAGTACCAGCTGAACGAGCAAGTTGTCCTCCACGTCCTGGTTTCAATTCAACATTGTGAATGATTGTACCAACAGGAATGTTTGCAAGTGGTAGAGCATTACCTAGCTTGATGTCAGCATTCTCACCTGACTCAATCATTTGACCTACTTTCAAGCCCTTTGGTGCTAGTATATAGCGTTTCTCACCATCTACATAGTTAATTAATGCAATGTTTGCTGTGCGGTTTGGATCGTACTCGATTGTAGCAACGCGTCCTGGTATGCCATCTTTGTTACGTTTAAAATCAATAAGACGATATTGACGCTTATGTCCGCCACCTTGATGACGAGATGTGATTCTTCCTTGATAATTGCGCCCACCACGTTTAGATAGTGAACCCAACAAGGATTTCTCAGGTTTGTCTGTTGTAATATCAGTGAAGTCTAAACCTGACATATTACGGTGACCATTAGATGTTGGTCTGAACTTTTTAATCGCCATCTTATTTCCCTCCTTTATCTAAGTCGTTTTTACGCTTCGAAGAATTCTAGTTCTTTACTGTCTTCGCTAAGTTGCACAATGGCTTTTTTACGATCTGAACGGTAGCCGCCATATTGGCCCATTCTTTTAAACTTACCTTTTAAGTTCATTGTGTTTACTTTTTCAACTTTAACACCAAAAGCAACTTCAACTGCATGCTTAATTTCAGATTTGTTTGCTTTCGGGCTTACTTCAAAAGTGTACTTTTTATCTGCCATTAAATCAGCAGAATGCTCTGTGATCACGGGGCGCTTAATAATATCGCGTGGATCTTTCATTATGAAAGCACCTCCCCTACTCTTTCAGCAGCCTCTTTTGTAATAATTAATTTGTCATGCTTGATCAAGTCATATGCATTAACTTGACTAGCAGAAATAACATGTACATTTTGGAGGTTATTAGCTGATCGACTTACATTTTCATTTCGGTCTGCTGTAACAATTAAAGCTGTTTCATCTACTTTCAAAGCTTTAAGCATATTAACAACTTCCTTTGTTTTTGGCGCATCAAAAGATAGATTTTCTAAAACGATAATACTATCTTCTTTCACTTTAGATGAAAGAGCTGATTTAAGCGCTAAACGACGTACCTTTTTAGGTAGTTTATAGCTATAGCTACGTGGAGTTGGACCAAAAACAACGCCACCGCCAACCCATTGTGGTGATCTGATTGAACCTTGACGTGCACGTCCAGTCCCTTTTTGTCTCCATGGCTTGCGTCCACCGCCACTTACTTCTGAGCGGTTTTTAACACTGTGAGTTCCTTGTCTTAATGATGAACGTTGCATTAAGACTGTTTCGTGTAAAACATGTGTGTTTGGCTCAATGCCGAAAACCGATTCATTTAATTCCATTTCACCGGCATCTGAACCGTCTTGTTTAAATAATGCTACTTTAGGCATGACATATCCTCCCTTCCTGTGAATTATTTATTTTTTATGGCGCTAGTAATCGTAACGTATGATTTTTTAGCACCTGGAACATTACCTTTTACAAGTAATAGATTACGTTCTGTATCCACGTTAACAATTTCTAAGTTCTGGATTGTAACTTTTTCAGCACCCATTTGACCTGGTAGTTTTTTACCTTTGAATACACGTGCTGGAGTAGCTGCCATCCCCATTGAACCTCCAGTTCTGTGGAAACGAGAACCGTGTGTTTTAAATCCTGTTGATTGATTGTGACGCTTGATTGAACCTTGGAAACCTTTACCTTTAGATGTTCCTGTCACATCAACTTTATCGCCTGTTTCGAAAACATCAACGCTAATCTCTTGGCCTACTTCATAACCGCCAAGATCAGCATCACGGATTTCACGAACGTAGCGCTTAGGTGTTACATTTGCTTTTTCAGCATGACCTTTTTTCGCTTTGTTTGTACGTGATTCTTTTTCGTCAGCAAAACCAATTTGAATAGCTTCATAGCCATCATTTTCAATTGTTCTCTTTTGCAATACGACGTTTGGCTCAGCTTGAATAACTGTTACGGGAACAAGTTCACCGTTCTCTGAAAACAACTGAGTCATGCCGATTTTACGGCCTAAGATTCCTTTCGTCATCCGTCTGCACCTCCTATAATTAAATCATATATTTTATAACTTTATTTCAATGTCAACACCTGATGGTAAGTCAAGTCGCATAAGCGAATCAACGGTCTGTGGTGTTGGATCTACAATGTCAATTAAACGTTTATGTGTGCGCATTTCAAATTGCTCACGTGAATCCTTGTATTTATGAACCGCACGTAAAACAGTATAAACAACCTTTTCAGTAGGTAGTGGAATCGGTCCGGAAACACCTGCACCTGAACGTTTAGCAGTATCTACAATTTTCTCTGATGACTGATCTAAAATACGGTGATCATATGCTTTTAAACGAATTCTAATCTTTTCTTTTGCCATTACTTTCCCTCCTTTATCGCCCATTTTATAATAGACATTCTCCGTGAAAATTTCTCGACCACCCGCCATGGCAAAGGGGCCGGGTGTGCCAACAACCTTTCACTTCATCGCTATTTGTGACCAACATTAATAGTATAATAAAATTATGTGGTCAATGCAACCTTTTTTATTAAAATACTAGGATTGCACATTTATGTATTATACAAACTATTAGCAGTGATTGCAAGGGGTTTTGTCAATCTTTTTAGGTTTATCTCGAAAAAGATAAATATTAATGTTCTTTAACAGAATTCACTTTCAATAATATGTGAAATCCTTGTACACTTCACACCTAAATAAAATAGTGTGAAGGTAATTCTGATAAGTCTGCCTTTATTAATTTAAGGGGAATTACACGATTAGAAAACATCCACTAATAACTGAAACATATTATTTCATCGGAGAATCGATTATACTTTACCTTTTGATTCAACCTATAATATATTTCATTATAACTACATACCGATTTGGAGCTATTTTCTTGTGGTTCGTGCACGAAAGAGGGACGGCAACCGACATTTTAACTAGTAAAGAAACATATTGAGCCTTTCTTAAAAAAGTTAGCTCCTAGTGTAGCTTTATTTCTTATAATGGTAATACTATTTGTAACTGGCCCACCCTGCTGTTTCCTATTTTTAAAAGGGATAAAGAAATTTTAGACAGAACGAACATTAGCGATCAAAGCAATCAAGTTATTGAAAAGATTGTTGATGATGAACAAGTTTCTTACTTTAAAACCCTGTTCAACATGCAAAAATCACCTACCGATTTTGTTAGGAAAATAATCTATCAGTTTGAGGGGAAAGCAAATAAAGTAAAATTAGGCAGAATACCATATGAAACGCTAGAGGAATGGTTAAATCGCCTTGGGGTTTCATCATATTTTAATATGTATCAAATTGTTAGATATGGGGAGGGAGGCTGTTAATCAAATGGAAATTGAAGCTTTGCTTGAGGAATTAAAACACGCTGAGAAGAGACTTAAAAAATCTTGAATGATAATTCATTGTAAATACTGTCATGGTATTTCAATATTTTAAAGAAAAAACAGGCAGTTAATAACTGCCCGTTTTTTATATGAATTACTTATTTTTCAATAGTAGTTACAACGCCTGATCCAACAGTACGTCCACCTTCACGGATAGAGAAACGTGTACCATCTTCAATAGCGATTGGTGAAATAAGCTCTACAGTCATTTCGATGTTATCGCCAGGCATTACCATTTCTACGCCTTCTGGAAGTTCAATAACTCCAGTTACATCAGTTGTACGGAAGTAGAACTGTGGGCGGTAGTTTTGGAAGAATGGAGTATGACGTCCACCTTCTTCTTTTGATAGAACATAAACTTCTGATTTGAAACGAGTGTGTGGAGTAATAGATCCTGGCTTAGCAAGAACTTGACCACGGCTGATATCTTCACGGTCTACACCACGTAATAGTGCACCAATGTTATCTCCAGCTTCAGCATAGTCTAGAAGCTTACGGAACATTTCAACACCAGTAACTGTTGTCTTCATAGCTGATTCGTTCATGCCGATGATTTCAACTTCTTCACCAACTTTAACTTGACCACGCTCAACACGACCTGTAGCAACTGTTCCACGACCAGTGATTGTGAATACGTCCTCAACAGGCATCATGAATGGCTTGTCAGTGTCACGCTCAGGAGTAGGGATATACTCATCAACAGCGTTCATTAGTTCAACAATCTTTTGCTCGTATTCTTCATCGCCTTCAAGTGCTTTAAGAGCAGAACCTGCAACTACTGGTACGTCATCACCTGGGAAGTCATACTCAGTTAGTAGGTCACGTACTTCCATTTCAACAAGCTCAAGAAGCTCTTCATCGTCAACCATGTCTGTTTTGTTAAGGAATACAACGATTGCAGGTACTCCAACGTTACGTGAAAGCAAGATGTGCTCACGAGTTTGTGGCATTGGGCCATCAGCAGAAGATACTACTAGAATAGCACCGTCCATTTGTGCAGCACCAGTAATCATGTTTTTAACATAGTCAGCGTGTCCTGGGCAGTCAACGTGTGCATAGTGACGAGTATCTGTCTCATACTCAACGTGGGATGTTGCAATTGTAATTCCACGTTCTTTTTCTTCTGGTGCACCATCGATTTGATCGTATGCCATAGCACCTTCAGTACCTTGGACTTTATGCATTACAGTTGTAATAGCAGCTGTTAATGTAGTTTTTCCATGGTCAACGTGACCGATTGTTCCAATATTTACGTGCGATTTAGAGCGATCGAATTTTTCTCTAGCCATTATAGTTCCTCCTTTAATAAGTAAAAGCATTTTTTAATATATTTTAACTAAGAAAAAGTCTGATATCGTTTCTTAGTCCTTAAATAATGTTATACTTCAGATTCGTAAAAAAATCAATTATTCACCAGCATTTTTCTTAATAATTTCTTCAGAAATGCTCTTCGGTACTTCTTCATAGTGGTCGAATACCATTGTGAAAGTTCCACGTCCTTGTGTGTTAGAACGTAATGCTGTTGCATAACCAAACATCTCAGAAAGTGGTACAAATCCTTTTACAAGTTGTGCAGGTCCACGTGCTTCCATACCTTCCACACGTCCGCGACGAGAAGTCACGTCACCCATAATGTCTCCCATGTACTCTTCCGGAATTACAATTTCAACTTTCATCATTGGTTCTAGAAGTACTGGATTACATTTGTCTTTGGCTGAACGAAGCGCCATTGAACCAGCAATTTTAAATGCCATTTCGTTAGAGTCAACATCATGATAACTTCCATCATATAGAGTTGCTTTGATGTCGATTAATGGGTATCCAGCTAATACACCATTTTCTGTTGCTTCTCTAATACCCTCTTCAACAGATGGAATGTATTCACGTGGTACAACCCCACCAACGATTTTATTTTCAAATTCAAATCCTGAACCTTCTTCACCAGGTTCAAACTCAACCCAAACGTGACCATATTGTCCACGTCCACCAGATTGACGAATGAATTTACCTTCAGCTTTTGCAGAACTGCGGAATGTTTCACGGTAAGCAACTTGTGGTGCTCCAACGTTAGCTTCCACTTTAAATTCTGCTTTTAGACGGTTAACAATAACATCTAGGTGAAGTTCACCCATTCCAGAAATAATTGTTTGACCTGTCTCAGCATTCGTTTCGGTTGTAAATGTCGGATCTTCTTCAGCTAATTTAGCTAAAGCAATCCCCATCTTATCTTGATCACCTTTAGTTTTCGGCTCAATTGCAACACCGATAACTGGTTCAGGGAATTCCATTGACTCTAAGATAACTGGGCTTTTCTCATCACAAAGTGTATCACCTGTTGCTGTATCTTTAAGCCCAACAGCAGCCGCGATATCACCACAGTGAATTGTTGAGATCTCTTCACGTGAGTTTGCGTGCATTTGTAGAATTCTACCTACACGTTCACGTTTATCTTTTACTGAGTTAAGAACATAAGAACCAGAATCCAATGTCCCTGAGTAAACACGGAAGAATGTAAGCTTACCAACATATGGGTCTGTCATTACTTTAAAAGCTAATGCAGAGAACGGTGCTTTATCGTCTGCCTCACGTGTTGTCTCTTCGTCAGTACCTGGTAGGATACCTTCGATTGGTGGTACATCAGTTGGCGCTGGAAGATATTCGATAACTCCGTCAAGAAGAAGTTGAACACCTTTGTTTTTAAATGCTGAACCGCAGAATACAGGATAAAACTCAACATCTAATGTAGCCTGGCGAATTGCTTGTTTAAGCTCTTCATTGGTGATTTCTTCACCTTCTAGGTATTTCATCATTAGATCTTCATTTACATCTGCTACAGATTCGATTAGATCTCCACGTAGTTTTTCTGCTTGTTCTTTGTATTCGTCAGGAATTTCACGTGCTTCATCTCTTGTTCCTAAATCATCAAGGTAGAAGTGTGCTTCCATTTCAATCAAGTCAATAATTCCGTCAAATTCATCTTCAGCACCAATTGGCATCTGAATAGGATGAGCGTTTGCTCCAAGACGGTCTTTTAAAGTGCTTGTTGCATAAAGAAAGTCAGCACCGATTTTATCCATTTTGTTAATAAATACTACTCTTGGTACACCATAAGTCGTTGCTTGACGCCATACTGTTTCAGTCTGTGGTTCAACACCTGACTGAGCATCAAGAACAGTTACCGCACTATCAAGTACGCGAAGTGAACGCTCAACTTCAACTGTAAAGTCCACGTGACCTGGTGTATCGATAATATTAATGCGGTGGTTCTTCCATTGAGCTGTTGTCGCAGCAGAAGTGATTGTTATACCACGTTCTTGCTCTTGCTCCATCCAGTCCATTTGTGAAGCACCTTCATGTGTTTCTCCAATTTTATGAATGCGTCCTGTATAGAAAAGAATACGCTCAGTTGTAGTGGTTTTACCTGCATCAATGTGAGCCATAATACCAATGTTGCGTGTCTTTTCCAAGGAGAACTCTCTTGCCATGTATTCTTCTCCTTTCTAACATATATATTTTTATAATTATTTAATGAATTACCAACGATAGTGAGCAAATGCTTTGTTAGCTTCTGCCATTTTATGCAATTCTTCACGTTTTCTTACTGCGGCTCCTGTGTTATTAGAAGCATCTAGAATTTCATTCGCTAGACGCTCTTCCATTGATTTTTCACCGCGAAGACGTGAATAGTTAACAATATAACGTAAGCCTAGAGCTTGACGTCGTTCTGGACGAACTTCCATCGGTACTTGGTAGTTTGATCCACCAACACGACGTGCCCTAACTTCAAGTACAGGCATAACATTCTTCATTGCTTGTTCAAATACTTCCATTGCATTTTGACCGCTTCTTTCTTGAACAAGTTCAAAAGCTTTATAAAGTAACTTTTGTGCTTTACCTCGCTTACCATCTATCATGATTTGGTTAATTAAACGAGTCACTAATTTTGAATTATAAAGTGGATCTGGTAAGACATCGCGCTTAGGTACTGGTCCTTTACGTGGCATATGTCCCCCTCCTTTCTTTCAATTTGAGTTGCTATATGCTTATTTCTTAGGTTTTTTAGCTCCGTATTTAGAACGTCCTTGCATACGTCCTTCAACACCAGCAGCATCAAGTGCTCCACGAACAACGTGATAACGAACACCAGGTAAGTCTTTAACACGACCTCCACGTAGTAATACTACACTGTGTTCTTGTAGATTGTGTCCAATACCTGGGATGTAAGCTGTTACCTCCATGTTGTTAGAAAGACGCACACGTGCATATTTACGTAGTGCTGAGTTCGGTTTCCTAGGAGTCAATGTACCAACACGGGTACATACACCACGTTTTTGTGGCGAATTAACAGTCGTAACTTTCTTCTTAAAAGTATTGTAGTTTCTGCTCAATGCTGGTGAGTCAGATGCTTTTGACTTGCTTACACGACCTTTACGAATAAGTTGGTTAATTGTAGGCATATTATTTCCCCCTTCCCTTAGTTGGTTATTAATTATAAAACTAGGTAATAAGTTGTTTTTTGTAAGACCACACATCCAGGTGGTTCATTTAAAATCAAAAAAACAGGGCTTTCGCAAGTTTTTACTGCCAAGGCCATTATTTCCTTATCGCAACCGTTGACGTAGCAACATCTATGCCACAGGCGGCTCCTAGTCTTTTCTTAGAGTTCACTTTAAGACATTGAATGTCCAGTACTTCAGCTAGTTGTTCTACTTGGCTTGTTATAAACTGATCAGCATCTTCAGCTATAATAACTTCACTTATTTCGTCATTTTTCATAGCTTTAAGGGTTTCTTTAAGCCCGATGACTATTTTAGATCTGACTGCAGCCACTTTTTCATAAGACATACTATATCCTCCAAAGTAACAGTCACGTTTCGAAGTACCTTGAATATATTATCACTGTTATTTTTTAATGTCAACCTATAATTGATAGAAATCGTGATTTATTAAATTAAAAATTGAATTAGGAAAAGAAATCGGAGAGAAATTCATCCGATTTCTTTTCCTGAATCACTATTTGAAAAGTCGCTTTCGCTTTTCTTATTGTCTAGCTACAGCGACTACCTCCTCGAGGACTTAAGCAGTTAATCTCTGTGGCATAAAACCGCCACGACGATTCCTTGCTTAAGCTTGTCGGAGGTGACCAAGTCGCTTTCGCTTTTCTTATCTCACTGTTTCTTCTGTTTCCACTGCTTCTTGAGTATCCTCTTCTGTCACGTCTACGCTTGGAACTTCAATTTTACGATATCTTTGCATTCCCGTACCTGCTGGCACAAGTTTACCGATAATGACGTTCTCTTTTAATCCAAGAAGTTTATCCTGCTTTCCTTTAATAGCTGCATCTGTTAGGACACGTGTTGTCTCCTGGAATGAAGCAGCTGATAAGAATGAATCCGTTTCAAGCGACGCTTTCGTAATTCCGAGTAAAACAGGTTTTCCAACAGCTGGTTGCAGCTCTTTAGAAAGTGTTTTTTGGTTGGCTTCTTTAAATTGATGAACTTCAAGCAATGAACCAGGAAGAACATCTGTATCACCAGCATCAACGACACGGATTTTACGTAGCATTTGACGAACCATAACTTCGACGTGTTTATCACCGATTTCAACACCTTGCATACGGTAAACACGTTGAACTTCACGTAACAGGTATTGTTGAACTCCTTCAACGCCTTTAACACGTAAGAGTTCTTTAGGATCAATTGACCCTTCAGTTAATCTTTGTCCTGCTTCAACATCATCACCAACAGTCACTTTTAGACGAGCGTTATACGGCACGGTATACTTTTTCTCTTCCACATCACCTTGGATGACGATTTCATGTTTATCTTTAATTTCCTCAATTTCTTGAACTTTTCCATGGATTTCTGTAATGACAGCTTTACCTTTAGGGTTTCTCGCTTCAAACAACTCTTGAATACGCGGTAAACCTTGAGTAATATCGTCTCCAGCAACTCCACCCGTGTGGAAAGTACGCATTGTAAGCTGTGTACCTGGTTCTCCAATAGACTGAGCAGCGATGATTCCAACTGCTTCGCCGACTTCAACCTCGTCACCAGTTGCAAGGTTTCTACCGTAACACTTCTTACATACTCCATGTTTTGTGTTACAAGTAAAGGCACTGCGAATGGTTGCTTCTTCGATGCCTGCATCAATAACTTGTTTTGCTTGATCCTCAGAAATCACTTCATCCGCTTCAACAATGACTTCACCTGTTTGTGGGTCTTTAATTGTTTCAAACAACGTACGGCCGACTAAACGATCAAGTAATGGTTCAATGACCTCAGCACCTTCTGTCAATGTCGTTACTTTCAAACCACGGTCTGTGCCGCAATCTGTTTCACGTACAATAACATCCTGAGCAACATCAACAAGTCTTCTTGTTAGATAACCTGAGTCCGCTGTCTTAAGTGCTGTATCCGCCAATCCTTTACGCGCTCCGTGTGTAGAAATAAAGTACTCTAGAACTGTTAAACCTTCACGGAAACTTGATTTAATAGGTAATTCAATAATACGTCCAGCCGGGTTAGCCATTAGTCCACGCATTCCTGCAAGTTGCGTAAAATTGGACGGGTTACCTCTTGCACCAGAGTCACTCATCATATATATAGGATTTAAATGGTCAAGTGAGTCCATCAATTTATCTTGAATATCATCTTTAACCTGTGACCAGATTGAGATAACTCGATCATAACGCTCTTCCTCCGTAATTAAACCACGGCGGAACTGTTTTAACACGTTATCAACTTTCTTTTCACCTTCATCAAGCATTTTTTGCTTTTCTGGTAAAACGACAATATCAGATACACCTACAGTCATACCGGCTCTTGTCGAATAGCTAAATCCTAAATCCTTCATGCGATCAAGCATTTTAGAAGTTTCACTGATTTTGAATTTCTTGAAAATCTCAGCAATTATATCGCCTAAGAACCCTTTCTTAAATGGTGTATTTACCTCTTGATTTTTAATAACTTCTTTCACATCAACACCATGTTCGATGAAAAATCTGTCTGGTGTACGCTCTTCTAGGTTAGAACGTGTAGGTTCATTAATGAATGGAAATGAATCCGGTAAAATTTCATTAAAAATCAACTTACCTACTGTCGTCATCAACAATTTCTTCTGTTGTTCGTCAGTAAAGGTTTCGTTGTGTAACCCTTCAGCTTTAATCGCTATACGTGTATGCAAATGTACATAACCATTTTGATAAGCCATTAAGGCCTCATTAACATCTTTGAAAATGCGCCCTTCACCTAATGCGCCTTCTCTTTCTAGGGTTAAATAATAGTTACCAAGTACCATATCCTGAGAAGGGGTTACAACTGGCTTTCCATCCTTAGGGTTTAGTATATTTTGAGCAGATAGCATTAAAATACGTGCTTCCGCTTGCGCTTCTGCAGATAATGGCACGTGCACAGCCATTTGGTCCCCGTCAAAGTCCGCATTATAAGCAGTACATACAAGTGGGTGTAAACGAATAGCTCGGCCTTCAACCAACGTAGGTTCAAAAGCTTGAATCCCTAATCTATGCAATGTTGGTGCACGGTTTAATAAGACTGGATGCTCTTTAATTACTTCTTCTAGAACATCCCATACTTCTGGATTTACCCGTTCTATTTTTCTCTTAGCTGATTTAATGTTATGAGCAACACCTTTTTCAACTAATTCTTTCATTACGAACGGCTTAAACAATTCCAGTGCCATTTCCTTCGGCAATCCACACTGGTACATCTTTAAGTGAGGACCAACAACGATAACAGAACGACCTGAGTAGTCTACACGTTTACCAAGTAGGTTTTGACGAAAACGTCCTTGCTTCCCTTTCAACATATGGGATAAAGACTTCAACGGACGGTTCCCAGGCCCTGTTACTGGGCGACCACGACGACCGTTATCTATTAAAGCATCAACAGATTCTTGGAGCATACGTTTTTCGTTTTGCACAATAATTCCTGGTGCGCCTAAATCAAGCAATCTTTTTAGACGGTTATTACGGTTAATAACCCGACGATAAAGATCATTCAAATCAGATGTTGCAAAACGACCACCATCAAGTTGAACCATTGGTCTAATCTCTGGTGGGATGACTGGCAAGACATCTAGAACCATCCAAGACGTATCATTACCAGAATTACGAAAAGCCTCCATAACTTCTAATCTTCTGATGGCACGTGTACGACGTTGGCCAGTTACGGTTTTCAACTCTTCTTTTAATGCGTCAACTTCTTTATCTAAATCTATATCTTGTAACAGTTTACGAATTGCTTCGGCACCCATGTCTGCCTTAAAGGAACTACCGTACTTTTCATAGTATGCTCGGTATTCTTTTTCAGAAAGGAGCTGCTTTTTCTCAAGAGGTGTATTTCCTGGTTCTGTAACAATATAGGCTGCGAAATAGATTACTTCTTCTAAAGCTCTTGGAGACATATCTAAGATAAGTCCCATGCGGCTGGGTATCCCTTTAAAATACCAGATGTGAGAGACTGGTGCGGCCAGTTCAATGTGAGCCATCCTCTCTCGACGTACTTTTGCTTTAGTTACTTCTACTCCACAACGATCACAAACAACACCTTTATATCTTACTCGTTTATATTTTCCACAATGACATTCCCAATCCTTTTGCGGACCAAAAATACGTTCACAGAACAATCCATCTTTTTCTGGCTTAAGAGTACGATAATTAATGGTTTCTGGTTTCTTTACCTCTCCATATGACCAGGAACGGATTTTTTCCGGTGAAGCTAAACCGATCTTCATAGACTCAAAATTATTTACATCTAACAAGGGTCTACCTCCCTTTTAATGTGTGCGATTCTGAATTAATTTAAATTTATATAAATAAAGATGAGATTGAGACAAAACTAAGTAATTCTTCAAAAGCGTAACATCGCACGCAGAAAAAGTGATTTCCTTTTTCAAGGAGTCTACGTATTTTTCATACGCTGACTTAAAAAGTGTATATTAAAAGAAATATCCCTTAATACATTCGCTTTACATTACTTATGCCTCAGTCTCAAATCTTTATATTATTGTTCTACTTCTAAGTTCAATTTACTGGCTGTTTGTGAATCATCATCTTCTAATTCGCGAATCTCAATTTCTTCCTCATCACTTGAAAGAATTTTGACATCCATACCTAAGCTTTGAAGTTCCTTAATAAGAACTTTAAATGATTCTGGCACTCCAGCTTCGGGTACATTTTCACCTTTAACAATTGATTCATAAGTTTTCACACGTCCAACCACATCATCTGATTTGACGGTTAGTATTTCTTGCAGTGTATAAGCTGCACCATAAGCTTCTAGCGCCCAAACTTCCATTTCTCCAAAACGCTGACCACCAAACTGGGCTTTACCACCTAATGGTTGTTGAGTTACCAAAGAGTATGGTCCAGTGGAGCGTGCATGTAACTTGTCATCAACCATATGGGCAAGTTTAAGCATATACATGATTCCAACCGACACTCGGTTATCAAATGGCTCTCCTGTTCTTCCATCATAGAGAACGGTTTTAGCATCACGTGACATGCCTGCCTCTTCCAGGGTTTCCCATACATCTTGTTCAGTTGCACCATCAAATACAGGTGTTGCAACATGAATGCCCAATTCCCTAGCTGCAATACCTAGATGTAATTCAAATACCTGTCCGATGTTCATACGTGAAGGGACACCTAGTGGATTTAACATAACATCAATTGGTGTACCATCTGGTAAGAACGGCATATCTTCTTCAGGTAAGATTTTAGAAATAACACCCTTGTTCCCGTGGCGACCAGCCATCTTATCTCCCTCAGCTATTTTACGCTTCTGAACAATATAGACGCGAACAAGCTGATTTACACCTGGTGATAGTTCATCGCCATCTTCTCTGTTAAATACTTTAACATCATGGACGATTCCACCTGCACCATGCGGTACTCTTAGTGATGTATCCCGTACCTCACGTGCTTTCTCACCAAAGATGGCATGTAATAGACGTTCTTCAGCAGATAACTCTGTCACTCCTTTAGGGGTGACTTTACCAACTAAAATGTCACCATCAGTCACTTCCGCACCCACACGGATAATTCCACTTTCGTTCAAGTTTTTAAGTGCATCTTCTCCAACGTTTGGAATATCTCTTGTGATTTCTTCAGGTCCGAGTTTCGTATCACGAGCTTCCGATTCATATTCTTCAATATGAATTGAAGTATAGGCATCGTTTTTAACAAATCTTTCACTCATAATGATGGCATCCTCATAGTTATAACCTTCCCAAGTCATAAAGCCTACAAGAACATTACGTCCTAAAGCGAGTTCACCTTTTTCCATTGATGGACCATCTGCTAAAATTTCACCTTTAGTGACGCGGTCACCTTTTGCGACAATCGGACGCTGATTATAACATGTACCCTGGTTTGAACGAATGTATTTCTCTAGTCGGTAATGATCAACATCACCTTTAACTTCCTTGCCATCTACCTCAGACACACGTCTAACAATTACTTTTTTCGCTTCTACGTGTTCCACGACACCGTCATTCCGACAAATAATTGCAGCACCCGAATCTTTTCCGGATACATATTCCATACCAGTTCCTACGATAGGTGACTCAGGATCTAACAGTGGTACCGCTTGACGCTGCATATTCGCTCCCATAAGAGCACGGTTAGAGTCATCGTTCTCTAGAAATGGAACACATGCCGTTGCCGCTGATACCACTTGTTTTGGTGATACGTCCATGTAATCAATTTGATCACGAGGAACAGCTGTGTTTTCACCACGAAAACGAGCAATAACTTCTTCAGCCACAAAACTACCATCCTCATCTAAATGAGCGTTGGCTTGAGCAACAACGTATTGATCCTCTTCATCAGCCGTTAAATAGTCAATGGTTGCAGTCACTTTATTTGTATCAGGATCAACCCGACGATAAGGTGTTTCAATGAAACCAAATTTATTTACTTTCGCATAACTTGATAAAGAGTTAATTAATCCGATGTTCGGTCCCTCTGGTGTTTCAATCGGACACATACGGCCGTAATGTGAGTAGTGTACGTCACGGACCTCAAAGCCAGCTCTCTCACGCGTCAGACCTCCAGGCCCTAATGCTGATAGACGACGCTTATGTGTCAGTTCCGCAAGTGGATTTGTTTGATCCATAAACTGGGATAGCTGCGAACTACCAAAGAATTCTTTAATTGAAGCTATAACCGGACGAATATTGATTAACTGTTGTGGTGTAATGCTTGATGTGTCTTGAATAGACATACGCTCACGCACAACTCTTTCCATACGGGAGAGGCCGATCCGGAATTGGTTTTGCAGTAATTCTCCAACAGAGCGAAGACGTCGATTACCTAAGTGATCGATATCATCTGTATTACCGACTCTGTGCAGTAAGTTGAAAAAGTAACTGATGGATGACAAGATATCTGCCGGTGTAATATTCTTAACATCTGAATCAATCGATGCATTACCGATTACATTTAGAACTCTTTCACCTTCAGGATCCGTTGGGTCGAATATTTTAACCATCTGGACATGAACCGGTTCTTCCAAAACAGCCTCATCAAGTTCATAAATTGTTTCACCTAGTTTATCTTCCTCTTGTTCTAGGTACGGAATAATCTTGTTAAGTAGCTTCCGCTCTAATTTATCACCTTTTTGAGCTAATACTTCACCAGTTTCAGGATCAACAATTGGCTCAGCTAGCACCTGGTTAAATAAGCGATTTACAATATTCAACTTCTTATTCATCTTGTAACGACCAACTGGAGCTAAATCATATCGTTTAGGATCAAAAAATCGTGAATATAATAAACTTCTAGCATTCTCAACTGTAGGTGGCTCACCTGGACGCAAACGTTCGTATATCTCAAGTAAGGCCTTCTCAGTTGTCTCGGTGTTATCCTTTTCTAATGTATTAATTAGGTATTCATTTTCACCAATCAAGTCAATAATCTCTTGATCTGTACTAAACCCTAAAGCACGTAGTAAGGCTGTGATGGGAAGCTTTCTTGTTCTATCAATACGTACATGAGCTACATCTCTTGCATCAGTTTCAAATTCCATCCAAGCACCACGGTTAGGTATAACGGTGGCCGTTATGCCTCTTTTGCCGTTTTTATCAAATTTCTCACTATAATAAACGCTTGGCGAGCGAACGAGTTGCGATACAATGACACGTTCAGCTCCATTAATGATAAACGTTCCTGTATCAGTCATAAGTGGAAAATCTCCCATGAAGACTTCCTGCTCTTTGACTTCGCCTGTTTCATTGTTAATTAAGCGAACTTTAACACGTAGTGGCGCGTTATAAGTCACATCCCTTTCTTTAGATTCCTCGACTGGATACTTAGGTTCTCCTAAACTATAATCGACGAATTCTAAAGATAGGTTGCCAGTAAAGTCTTCAATTGGCGAGATGTCCTTAAACATCTCTCGCAAGCCTTCCTCTAGAAACCACTGATAAGAAGCTGTTTGAATCTCAATTAAATTAGGTAACTCTAATACTTCACTGATACGCGCATAACTTCTACGCTGCCGGTGTCGTCCATATTGAACTAGTTGACCTGCCAACTGCTTCACCTCTCAAATCTGATGCTTTTTTATTATGTGAAATAGATTATCTAACTCACATAAGATTAAGTATTTATTTTAAAATGCAAACTTTTTCATTAAATTTAAAGTTTACATTTTCTTATAACTGTAAAAACCTTTAAAAACAGACTAAACATAAAAGCCTGTTCTGACCATGGGATTCACAAAGTCGTATGCAAGATTAAACTAATTACTAGCAAGATGAATTATCATCAATTTGACAAAGGACCCACTTGCCAACGAACAGATAATAAGTTATCATTTAAAAATAGAAAAAGGTTTTTATCAACCTCTCACCATCTCATACTATAAGGAACCGCTTGGAAGTTTACACTCCCCTCTAATGACAAAAGGCAATAATTGATGTTATCTCAGAAATCTTAAAGACATCTTTAAAACAACACAAATATTGCTTTCCATTTTTTAGACATTTTATCATTCTTTCCACCCATGGCTTTTTTATACTTGTTTTGTGTTAAAGTCTCCATGACGGAAATGTTCCATGTTAGCATTATATTATACTATCACAACTGGAATATAGGGTCAAACTTTTCCTGCTAGTTTATAGTTCGCCATTAAAATTCAACACTTACTTCGCATTGCTCTTAAAATATAATATCCTTTACTACGATCAATTACGTCTACTTTTTCAAATAGCGTACTCAGTTTCTTCTTTGCAGAAGGTGCACCTTGCTTCTTTTGAATGACAACCCATAACTCTCCACCAGGTTCTAAAGCCTGATGACTCTCATCAAAAATAGCATGGACAACTTTCTTTCCCGCTCGGATAGGAGGGTTAGTCAAAATAGCAGCAAACTGGTGGGCGTCAAGCTCAGAAAAAAGATCACTTTGAATAAGCGATACATTCTGGATATGATTTTGTTCCAAATTACGATTTGCTAAGTTTAATGCACGTTCGTTCACGTCGGTCATATAAACTTGACGATTTGGATAACTTCCAGCAATTGAAATGCCAATTGGTCCATAGCCACACCCTAAATCCAGGAAGTTTCCTCCAACTGTAGGTTCTTCAAAATTCTCGATCAGTAGTCTAGATCCGTAATCCACTTCATTTTTTGAGAATACGCCGACATCACTTGTAAATGAATAAGTCTTATTTCGTAATTTATATTTCCACGTCTTGGGTGAACTTTTTGATTGGGGTTGTTGGGAAAAGTAATGCTCTGTCATTTTACACCTACTTTATGACGTATTGGCTTAGTGAAGGTTTAAATAAATCGATTAAGGCGGATATTTAAGTAAATTAAAGCTCGTCGTTAAGTGTATCGACGAGCTTTAATTTATCAAACAAGCTTACTTAACTTCTACGCCAGCGCCTGCTTCTTCTAGTTTTCCTTTTACTTCTTCAGCTTCTTCTTTACTTACGCCTTCTTTAATCGCTTTAGGGGCGTTATCTACCATATCTTTAGCGTCTTTTAGGCCAAGACCTGTAATTTCACGAACTGCTTTAACAACTTTAATTTTAGAAGCACCTGCATCGTTAAGAACAACATCAAATTCTGTTTGTTCTTCAGCTGCTTCACCGCCGCCTGCTCCACCTGCTACGGCAACTGGTGCTGCTGCAGTTACTCCGAATTCTTCTTCAATTGCTTTAACTAAGTCGTTCAATTCAAGAACTGACATTTCTTTAATTGCATCAATAATTTGTTCTTTAGTCATGTCTATTTCCTCCTGATTTTTAATTTTAATTTATTTTTACCGTAAAGAATTACTCAGCATCTTCGCCTTGTTCTTCTTTTTCATCTGCAATAGCTTTTGTTGCATAAGCAAGATTACGAATAGGTGCTTGTAACACGCTAAGCAACATAGATACCATTCCTTCGTATCCTGGAAGTTCAGCAAGTTCTTTAATCTGATCTAGAGTTGCAATTTCACCTTCGATAATGCCTCCTTTAATTTCAAGGGCGTCATGTTCTTTCGCGAAATTGTTAAGGATTTTAGCCGGTGCGATAACATCGTCTTCGCTAAATGCAATTGCTGTTGGTCCGACTAATGTTTCATTCAATTCACTTAGTTCTGCTTTATCAGCAGCACGGCGAGACATAGTATTTTTATATACTTTAAAATCAACACCTGCATCACGTAATTGTTTACGTAAATCTGTAACAGCAGCTACATCCAGACCACGATAGTTAACCAACACTGTTGTTTGGCTAGCTTTAAATTTTTCAGTGATCTCTTCAACTACTTGCTTTTTCTTTTCAATAACGTTAGACATACATCCACCTCCTAAGAATTTAATTATTATACCGTACATCAAAGGATAAACATCTGACGAGTCAAGTCCATTAAAAAAGCCTCCATGTAGACATGAAGGCTCTTATATAACAAATAACATGCATATATTTGTTCATAAACACCTCGGTAGGCTATTAAGCATTATCTGCTCCTACTGTCTACGGTACAACATATTTATTTTTAACGAATATAAGTTTAACTAACCCTTAAGCAAATGTCAAGAATTAATTATGACGTAGATGATAAGTATCTACTATGAACGTAAATATTCAGAAGCATCTACTTTGATACCAGGGCCCATCGTTGAAGTAACAGAAACGTTTTTTACATAGTTACCTTTAAGTGAATGTGGGCGTGCTTTTGCGAGCGTATCTGTAATTGCTTCAAAGTTTTCAATTAGTTTTTCATTATCAAAAGAAGCTTTTCCAATCGGTACATGAACATTACCAGATTTATCTACGCGATACTCCACTTTACCGGCTTTAATATCTTTAACAGCTTTTTCAACTTCGAAAGTTACTGTGCCAGTTTTAGGGTTTGGCATTAAACCTTTAGGTCCTAGAACACGACCAAGTTTTCCAACTTCACCCATCATATCTGGTGTAGCAACAATCACATCAAAATCAAACCATCCTTGATTAATTTTGTTAATAAGTTCTTGGTCACCAACGTAGTCAGCGCCTGCTGCTTCAGCTTCTTTTAGCTTCTCACCTTTCGCGAATACAAGAACACGCTGCGTTTTACCAGTACCATGTGGTAGAACCATCGCACCGCGGATTTGTTGATCCGCCTTCTTAGTGTCAACACCTAAACGATAAGCTGCTTCGACAGTTTCATCAAAGTTAGCTTTTGCTGTTTCTTTTAATACTTCAATAGCTTCTTTTATATCATAAACTTTTGAACGATCAACTAGCTTTTCAGCCGTTTGATATCTTTTACCTTTTTTAGCCATTTTAATCCTCCTCTATTGTGGTGATAACGGTTATACCTCCCACTTACAGAAACCGGTTGTTTCTGTAAACCTCACATACATGGGCAAATCAATAGGCTGCGAAAGAAATACTACCGCAACCTATTTATATTCAGGTTCATTAGTCTTCGATTGTAATTCCCATGCTGCGAGCGGTTCCTTCAACCATACGCATGGCTGCTTCAACATCAGCAGCGTTTAAATCTTGCATTTTTAATTCAGCAATTTCTTTTACTTTATCACGTTTTACCGTTGCAACTTTAGTTTTGTTCGGCTCACCGGACGCTTTGTCGATACCTGCTGCATCTTTCAACAAAATAGCAGCTGGTGGAGTTTTAGTGATAAATGTGAATGAACGGTCTTCAAACACCGTAATTTCTACTGGGATAATCATTCCAGCTTGATCTTGTGTTTGCGCGTTAAACTCTTTACAGAAACCCATGATGTTAATACCTGCTTGACCTAATGCTGGTCCAACTGGCGGTGCTGGGTTTGCTTTCCCTGCTGGGATTTGTAGTTTAATTTCATTAATTACTTTTTTAGCCACGAAACACACCTCCTTAGTTCGTGATGTGGTCACAGGGGACTTGTCCCCTCCCACTCATGTTTTCTCTGACACAATGTTTAATTTGTGACGAATAACAAAAGAATTTTAGCATGAAAATAAGAATAATGCAAGTGTTTCTTTCGGGTTCCAGCTGATAAACGTATCCATTAAAGTTTTTCGATTTGCGAAAAGTCTAATTCAACTGGGGTATCTCTTCCAAACATATTGACATGTACTTTTACTTTTTGTTTATCTACATCAATATTTTCAATTGTTCCTGTAAAGTTGGAGAATGGTCCATCTGTGACACGAACGTTTTCTTTTACTTCAAAGTCAATATGGACTGTGGATTCGGTCATCCCCATTCGCTTTAATATGGAATCTACTTCGTCTGGTAATAATGGGGTTGGTTTTGTTCCTCCCCCACTAGAACCGAGGAAGCCAGTTACACCTGGTGTATTTCTTACTACATACCAAGAATCATCCGTCATAACCATTTCTGCTAAAACATAGCCTGGAAAGAATTTTTTCTTAGAAACTTTCTTTTTACCATCTTTAATTTCTGTTTCTTCTTCTTCGGGTACAATCACACGGAAAATCTTATCCTCCATTCCCATCGTTTCAACTCGCTTAAGCAAATTCGTCATTACCTTATTTTCATAACCTGAATAAGTATGAACTACATACCATTGTTTCTCCATACATCATAGGACAAATATAATTGCCCATTCCCTCCCTTAACGATTGTTGTATAACTCATATTTTAATTACTAGTTCTCCAAAATTTTAATAAATCTCAATTTACCACTTCTTGTGAAGTTGATATAAACTGCGACGGAATTTCAACGAAGACTCTCTTCCCACCCTTTTAAAGTAAGCGGTAATCCAAACGCTACGGAAAAAACGCTACGCTTTCCGTGGGCGGCTGTTGAGCCTCCTCGAGCTACGCTTTGCGAGGTCTCATCTAGGCCTCTGGGACTGCGCTAAATGCTCGTCCCACCGAAAACATTAGCTCCCACAAAGGTTTTCGGTGGGGCGATGCTTGCTGCAGCCCCAGGAGTCTCCGCATTTTTTCCTCCGCTTATAGCAGTTATAGTAGTTGTCTCTCGTGATATGAAGATGTCTGTAATAATCAATCTTAGTAAGAAATGCCTTATTGCAAATTGCAGAGTCCATAATAGCGTAGGCAGAATACGAAAACTCCTCGAAAATACAAAACAATTTTCTTCGTGCGATGTAATGCTTCGAAGCTTTCCTTGTCCTATGGGAATAGCGCGAATCTGAAGACCCCGCAGAGTGGTTTCCTCGAGAAGGCTGAAGTCGTGCCCATGGAAAGCGAAGTATTCTGCCGAAGCGAGGTGCACGCACTCAATTTTCAAGGATTAAAATAATCAAATAACTAATCTTCACTGTGTCGCAGTTTATGGATAATACGCACCTAACAATTTCCCAATATTTCACTAAGTCTATTCACTAGTAAAAAAACACAATAATAAAAAACCCGTAAGACGGGTTTTTTCGTTTCTTTTATTTATCTACATTATAGCATAAACTTAATTAAATTATTCAATAAAAAGATTTATAACATATTTAAAAAGAAAGAGATAAGTGCATCAATGGCCGCAAAGAAAACTGCTATGAAAGCAACCGTTGCGATGACAGTAACCGTATAACTAGATAATTCCTTACCTGTTGGCCAGGTTACCTTTTTCATTTCTCTTGATACGTTTTTCAGAAACTTAAACATGCTTATACCCCCCGAAATCTAACCGAAAATGCATCTTTATTTAGTCTCACGGTGCAACGTGTGTGTCCCACATGTTTTACAAAACTTTTGTACTTCTAGTCGTGTGGGGTTGGTTGAAGCATTTTTATTTGTTGAATAGTTCCTACTTGAACAAATTGCACACGCTAATGTAATTTTTTTACCCATTATATATCACCCCATTGAAGGGTTTTCACTGTTCAAATGTAGCATTTTTATCATATTATGTCAACGCAAATTTCGATAGACACCTCTGAATTTGCGCAGCACAGCTACTTTTTTTACGGATTAGCTTCTTTATGTATTTATACCCTCTGTTTTTAATACTTCTTCTAGTTTTCGCTTTACCCGCTGAATTGCATTGTCAATTGACTTTTCATGTCTTTTCAATTCAATAGATATCTCTTGGTATGTACGTCCTTCAACATATAAATCTAATACTTTTCTTTCCAAGTCGCTTAATAATTCCGATAATTTAACTTGTAAATCACCAAACTTCTCCCTATTTATGAGCAGTTCCTGTGGATCGATTGCTTCAACTCCTGTAATGACATCCAATAACGTTCGATCTGACTCTTCATCGTAAATCGGCTTGTCCAGTGACACATAAGAGTTTAAAGGAATGTGTTTTTGTCTTGTTGCCATCTTAATTGCAGTTAGAATTTGTCTAGTAATGCATAATTCAGCAAAGCCTCGAAAAGATGCCAGCTTGTCCCCATCATAATCACGTATCGCCTTATAAAGACCAATCATACCTTCTTGTATAATGTCCTCTCGATCGGCACCGATTAAAAAGTAAGTTCGCGCCTTAGCACGGACAAAATTTTTATATCTGTTTATTAGTATATCCAGTGCCTGATTATTATCTTGACGAACTAAGGCTAAAAGTCCATCATCATCAAGCAGAAGCATTTGTTCATTGTCTAATATCAATTGCTTGACGCTCACCTAGAATAACCCCCTGATTCATAGTGCAGTCAATATAAAAGACATTATACAACAAGGTCAGCAATAAAACAATAGCTACAAGGCTTGATTTAAAGGGATTTTGACAAAAGGTGTTTGAAAATTCACTCCGCTCTGATGGCTAAAGTCAATAAATCACCATCCTAAAATGCAATTTTTCTATTTGCCTCGTCTCCATTTTTCAAATACTGCCATAATATCATCATCTAAAATTATTTTAGATTTGGGTGTTACTTTCTGGCGTGTTTCAAGACGTTCGGCAATATCTTGATTCATATTCTTAACTTCAATATAAAGCTCTCGAGCAGATTTTCTTAAGGCACCTTGGCTAAAAATGGTTCGTTGCTCAGTATAATCAGAGGTTGCCACGTACACTTGATTTTGAACGTTTTTTATTGTTTTTATGAGTCTCTCAATGCATTCATCAGCTGTTTCCTTTTCTTTCGTATAAATGACTTCAACCTTATGCTGCTTAAACTTGCTTTCCATTCCATATACTTCATGAGCATCAAATACAACAATCACGCGATCACCTGAATATGCTTGATACTCAGCCATCAGTTCAATTAAGCGATCGCGTGCTTGACTCATATCAATATCTCTTAATCGTTCCAGCTCGTCCCATGCACCTATGATGTTGTATCCATCAACGACTAATATCTCCACGGCTACTCACCTACTGGATACCTTTTTCGGTAGACTTCATACAATAATAGACTACATGCAACTGACGCATTCAATGACGAGACGTTTCCCTTCATGGGAAGGCTTACCGTCCAATCACAATTTTTTCTTACGAGTCGACTCATTCCTTTACCCTCATTGCCAATGACTAAAGCAATAGGCAATAGACCATCCAATTCCCGGTAATCTTCAGTGGCTTCCATTTCAGTTCCCACAACCCAAACATGTCTTTCTTTTAGTTCAGAAATTGTATCTGAAATATTCGTCACGCGAGCAACTGGTATATATTCAATTGCACCCGCTGACGTTTTAGCAACTGTTGCAGTAAGACCGACAGATCGACGCTTTGGGATAATAATGCCATGTACCCCCGCGGCGTCGGCTGTTCTTAAAATAGAGCCTAAGTTATGTGGGTCCTCTAGCTCGTCTAAAATAATGAAAAAAGGCTCCTCATTTTCCATTTCTGCTTTGGCGAATAAATCATCCAAGGAAGCATATTCATATGATGCCACATAAGCAATCACACCTTGATGATTACCTTGTGCCAATTGATCAATTTTTTTCTTAGGGACCTTTTGAATGACTGCACCTGCTTGTTTACTGAGCCGCTGTAATTCACGGTACACTCTATCATTCATCTGTTCTGACACCATTAATTTATTAATCGAACGGCCAGACTTTAAAGCTTCAATAACAGGGTTTCTACCTATAATCATGTCTTGTGCCATCTTACTTATTCCTCCTTTCAATAAATATAATTGACGCCTCTTGTAGTTCCGCTAATCGAATAGCGTTATTCAACAAGTAATGATATCCGATTAACGCTTCAAATGCTGTACTATAACGATACGCTTGAACACTCGTATTCTTTGGTACTGATCCTGATTTTGCATTTCTGCCTCGATAGACAACCCGTTCTTCCTCATCCGTTAAAAAGCCCTCATCAAGCCAAGATAATATAATCTTAGCCTGTGCTTTAGCGGAGACATATTTAATTGCTTGCTGATGTAATTGATTCGGCTTAACCTGACCTGTCTTAAGGAGATGCTCACGTACATACACTTCATAGACAGCATCTCCCATATAAGCCAGTGCCAGACTTTTCATTTGTTTAACGTCCACAGTCATTCGCCTCTTTTCCAGCGAACCCCTTGAGATGTATCTTCGAGAATAATATCTTTTTCTTTTAAAAGATCTCTAATTTCATCTGCTCGCTCGAAGTTACGTTTTTTTCTCGCTTCATTTCGTTCTTCAATAAGCGCTTCAATATCTTCATCTAGCAGTTCTTGCTCTTCCTCGATAGAGATACCAAGCACATTTAAAATCAAGGAGATACTTTTTTGAAAAGCTTCAAGCACATCTGTTGAGGTTTGCTTTGATTCTAAATATACATTTGCTTCTTTGGCAATGTCGAATAGAATAGAAATGGCATTGGCTGTATTAAAGTCATCGTCCATTTCCTCAATAAATCGCTCCTTAAATTCTTTAATTTTATCCAGCCATTCTTTAGAATCCACTTCAAAATTCATACTTGCCTGTTTACGATGTTCTAAATTAAAATAGGCCGTTTTAATTCGATCCAAACTGTTTTTAGTAGCTTCCAGGAGCTCATGCGAGAAATTAATGGGATGACGATAATGAACGCTCAACATAAAAAAGCGTATGACTTGCGGATCGTGAGCTTCGATTAGCTCTCTCGCTAGTACAAAATTCCCAAGAGACTTCGACATTTTCTCATTGTCAATATTAATATACCCGTTATGCATCCAGTAATTAGCAAATGGTTCACCATTACGGGCTTCAGATTGTGCAATCTCATTTTCATGATGCGGAAATGTCAAATCTTGCCCCCCAGCGTGAATATCAATCGTTTCACCTAAATATTTTTTCGCCATGGCAGAACATTCAATATGCCAACCGGGACGTCCTTTACTCCATGGTGAATCCCACGCCGTTTCACTATCTTTTGCTTTTTTCCATAACGCGAAGTCGAGTGGATCATTTTTAGCTTCACCAACTTGAATCCGAGCTCCGGACCTTAACTCATCAATCGATTGATGTGAAAGTTTACCGTACCCATCAAAGTCTCTCGGTTTAAAGTAAACATCTCCGTTTTTTGCTTCATATGCAAAACCTTTGTCAATTAAGTCTTGAATAAATTGAATAATCTCATTAATTGTTTCCGTCACGCGAGGATGATAAGTTGCTTCTTTAACGCCCAATGTTTTTACATCCTTAAGATAGGCATCAATAAATTTATCAGCTACCTCTAATGTGTTTTTTTCCATATCACGTGCTGCTTGAATAATTTTATCATCTATATCTGTAAAATTTAAAACATAAGTGACATCATAGCCTTTATATTCAAAATAACGACGAACCGTATCAAATACAATCGCAGGTCGCGCATTACCTATATGAATGTAATTATAAACTGTCGGCCCGCAAACGTACATGCTCACTTTGCCATCTTGTAATGGTTTAAACCCTTCTTTTTCACGAGTTAATGTGTTGAAAATTTTAATTGACATGCTGATTCCCTTCTTTCATGTTTTTTATTTCTTGTTTTAGGACATCTATCTCTTTTTGCAAAGTCTTACATCGTTCCTCAACCGGGTCAGGCATCTTGTGATGATCAAAGCTATCCGCAGATTTCACCTTCTTACCATTTTGAACAACGACTTTTCCTGGAATACCAACGACGGTAGAGTGTGGTGGTACATCCTTTAAAACAACTGATCCAGCACCCACTTTTGCATACTCTCCTACGGTAAAGGATCCAAGAACTTTAGCTCCAGTAGCAATTAACGCATGATCCTCAATCGTAGGATGCCGCTTCCCTTTTTCATGCCCGGTTCCCCCAAGAGTGACACCTTGGAAAACCGTGACATCATTACCTATTTTACATGTTTCCCCAATGACAACCCCCATACCGTGGTCAATAAAAAACCGACGTCCTATTTGTGCAGCAGGATGAATTTCAATCCCAGTTAAAAATCGACTAAACTGAGAGATTGCCCGGGCAATAAAATATAATTTTCTATTATAAAAAAAGTGTGCAATCCGATGATTCCAAACAGCATGAAGTCCTGAGTAAGTTAAAAACACTTCAAAATACGTCCGAGCTGCAGGATCTTTTTCAAACACAATATCCATATCTTCCTTCATCTTTTTTAAAAAACTCACTTCTATGACCTCCCTCATTTAAAAAATAAAATAAAAAATGAACAAAAGCGTGGGGCGCCCGGTTAGCCCCGAAATGCTTAAGCAGAAAAACGTAGTGGTGGTTTTTGCCACGCAGTTTTAATGTTATAGTTTCCTAAACAAATAAAAAGGCGCCTCTGTGTAATCATTACACAGAGACGCCTAGACGCGGTTCCACTCTGTTTGAAGATACTCTATGAGAATCCCCCAACTTGGCCCTGGTTAACGGTAGAGTGATCCGCCATCATGTACTAACGTTTCCATAATGGGCTCCGAGGGGCACTTCAATACCGTCACTTAAAATCACTCTCAGCCGGTGGTGACTTTTCTCTGGATAAGTGGGGCGATATTTACTTTCCCTCTTCAACGCTCTTTATTGATTTTATAAATAAGCTAAGTAAAGCACGTCATGTTTAATGCCTTTTAGTTAATACTTACTATATTACAGTATTCACAGATTGTGAATTAAAAACTTCAACTTACTATAAAGTCATTATTAACATTGACTTATGCATTAAGACGCTTTAATACTTCATCAAGACGCTTAACAATTGTATCTTTACCTAATAACTCAATAGCTAGTGGCAATTCCGGACCATGAGTTTGACCTGTTGTCGCTACACGAATTGGCATAAATAGTTTTTTTCCTCGATGTCCTGTTTCTTTTTGTGTTGCTTTGATTTGGGCTTTAATCTCATCTTTATTGAAATCATCTAGATGAATTAGCTTATCTGCCAAAACTTGCAACACTTCGACAACTTGCTCTTCTTCAAGAACCTTCATCGCCGCTTCATCATATTCAATCGATTCTTTGAAAAATAAATCAGTTAACTCGATAATTTCTTGGCCATAATGCAACTGCTCTTGATAAAGGGCAATAACCTTTTCCGCCCATGCCCTCTGTTCGTCATCCATATTTTTTGGTAGCTTCTCTGCCTCAATTAAGTATGGCATGGCAAGGTCAATGACATCTTTAACATCTGCCTTTTTAATGTACTCGCCATTCATCCACTTCAATTTCTGTTGATCAAAAATAGCAGCAGAGGTAGATAAACGATCAGGATCAAAAATATCAATTAATGTATCTTTATCAAAGATCTCTTCTTCACCTGTAGGAGACCAGCCTAATAAAGTAATAAAGTTAAAGAGCGCCTCAGGCAAGAAACCACTATTATAATATTGTTCGATAAATTGCATAATGTGTTGGTCGCGTTTACTTAACTTTTTACGTTCTTCATTAAGAATAAGTGTCATATGTCCAAAACGCGGTGGTTCCCAGCCTAAGGCTTCATAAACCATCATTTGACGCGGCGTATTAGAAATATGCTCTTCCCCGCGAAGGACATCTGTAATATTCATTAGATAGTCATCGATCACGACTGCAAAGTTATATGTGGGAATACCATTTTTCTTTACGATAACCCAATCACCAAAGTCGCTCGATTCAAACGTAATATCGCCTCGAACTATATCACTAAATCTATATGTTTTATTTTCTGGTACACGAAGACGAATACTTGGCTGACGACCTTCTTTTTCAAATGCGTCAATTTGTTCTTGAGTTAAGTTGCTGTGCGCACCTGAATATTTAGGGACTTGTCCCTTAGCACGCTGTTCTTCACGTTCCTGTTCCAATTCTTCAGCCGTCATATAGCATTTATAAGCAAGATCTTTTTCAAGTAGCTCATCAATGTATTTTTGATAAGTGTCTAAGCGTTCCATTTGCCGATATGGCCCATAATCTCCACCAATATCAGCACCTTCATCCCAGTCAATACCTAACCACTTTAAAAATTTCAGCTGACTTTCTTCTCCACCAGCAACATTTCGTTTATCGTCAGTATCTTCAATACGAATAATCATCTTTCCGTCAAAATGTCTGGCATATAAATAGTTAAATAAAGCTGTTCGCGCATTCCCGATATGTAGATGCCCCGTTGGACTAGGAGCATAGCGAACACGTACTTCTTTTTCCATGATATTGTTACCCCTTCCTTATTCACCAATCTTTTATTAACAAATATCTAAAATAAATGAGTTCCACATTTCAATATGTTCCCATACTATTCTATCATGTTTCATTATTTTCTCTAGCAGAACAGAAAGTGATAACACGATTGTTATCACTTTCTGTTTGTTAATGTACATTATAGTTATACCGTTTTTATAGAGCTTTTTCAAGTAATTTCGGTTTGGCAAATATCATTCGTCCTGCTGAGGTTTGTAGAACACTCGTAATCAATACTTCAATTGATTTACCAATGTAATTTCTTCCTTCTTCAACTACAATCATTGTACCATCATCAAGATAAGCAATACCCTGATTTTGCTCTTTACCATCTTTAATAACTTGCACCATTAATTCTTCTCCCGGAAGTACAACTGGTTTAACAGCATTGGCTAAATCATTGATATTTAGAACCCGTACACCTTGTAAATCACATACTTTATTCAAATTAAAGTCATTAGTAACGACAATTCCATCAATCACTTTGGCAAGTTTAATTAGTTTACTATCAACTTCTTGAATCTCTTCAAAGTCTCCTTCATAAATCTCTACCTCAACGGGTAGCTCTTTTTGAATTCGGTTAAGAACATCAAGACCTCGTCGCCCTCTATTACGTTTCAAGACATCCGAAGAATCCGCAATATGTTGCAGCTCCCCAAGAACAAATTGAGGGATTACAAGGGTGCCTTCTAAAAAATTCGTCTGGCAAATATCGGCAATTCTTCCATCAATAATCACACTTGTATCCAAAATCTTTGCCCTTGAATGATTATTAGAGCTCACAACTTCTTCCTCAACCACTGAACGTTTCTTATCTCGCTCTTTCTTATTAACATTAAGTAAGTTTACAAATTCCTCTCGCCTTCTAAAACCAACCTGAAAACCAAAGTAACCTAATAAAATGGTAATAAATAGCGGTAAAATTTGTGAAACCACTTTAATATTAATATCTTGTAGGGTAATATTGATTAGATATGCGATGACTAGACCAATAATCAATCCTACACTTCCAAAAAACAAATCTCCAACAGGTACTTTAATAAGTGCTTCTTCTACCCATTTCAAAAAACCAACAATATAATCCGCTATTAAATACGAAACGAAAAATAATATAATTGCTCCTAATACTGTACCTGTATAGGGTGACGAGACCCAACCGGCACTTGTAAAGTCTAGCCATGTAATTAGTGATGGCATGTACAAATAACCTAAGGTTCCACCCGTAATAATGAAAAACAAATGAACGATATTTTTCAGCATCAAGTCACCTCCTCACCAATATTATTGCCTATTTATTGTAAAAATAACCAATATGATTAAAAATTATCTATGTTATGTATTAAATCATAGCATAGGAAATAAAAACATTCAAACTAGTAAACGTAAAATTTTATCATACTAATTACCCAAAGTCAAAGATTTTTATTTGAAGATTCAACATACATTTTTTGGTAAAAGCTACCATACACTAGCGCTCTAAGCTGATATCTAGCGCTTCTTGTACTGTACTGACTCCTACTACTTGGATGTTGTCAGGAATCTTCCACCCATCCAAGTTATTTTGTGGGCAAATCACCCGATTAAATCCTAATTTCGCTGCTTCTTGAACCCGCTGTTCGATTCTGGATACCCGTCTAATTTCTCCTGTCAAACCAACTTCTCCGATAAAAATATCATCTGGTTTTGTTGGATGATCTCTAAAGCTCGATGCAATACTAACGGCGATGGCTAAATCAATCGCAGGCTCATCGAGTTTAACTCCCCCAGCGACTTTAATATAAGCATCATGATTTTGAAGAAGCAGACCTACTCGTTTTTCCAATACTGCCATAAGAAGTGGCACTCGACTATTATCTACTCCTGTTGCCATTCGACGTGGATTTCCAAAACTAGAAGGAGCAATAAGCGCTTGAATTTCAACTAGTACCGGTCGTGTTCCTTCCATGGAAGCCACAACTGTCGAGCCAGCAGCCCCCTCTGACCTTTCTTCCAAAAACACTTCAGAGGGATTCATAACTTCCCTCAAGCCTTCTTCTTTCATTTCAAAAATACCCATTTCATGTGTGCTACCAAACCTATTTTTAACACTTCTTAAAATACGATAGGTATGATGTCTCTCCCCTTCAAAGTAAAGAACCGCATCAACCATATGCTCAAGCATACGTGGACCCGCAATAGCTCCTTCTTTTGTCACGTGACCAACAATGAAAATAGGTATTCCTAATGTCTTAGCTAATCTCATCAATTCACTCGTTGATTCGCGGACTTGGGATACACTTCCTGGAGCACTTTGGATTTCTTCTCGATAAATCGTTTGAATGGAATCAATAACTACAAATGATGGTTTAATGGCTTCAATTTGATTAGCAATATCAAATAAGTTCGTTTCAGCTAACACAAATAATAAATCTTGTGCTACTCCTAAGCGGTCCGCTCTAATTTTTGTCTGACGAGTCGACTCTTCACCTGATATATATAATACAGGGAGCTGCTTTTCAGCGAGATGTGCGGAAATCTGCAGCAAGAGGGTCGATTTTCCAATCCCCGGGTCTCCACCTATCAATACAAGTGACCCAGGAACAATACCTCCACCTAGAACACGGTTAAACTCTTTCATGGGAGTTTTCATACGTGGCTCATCGGTTGATTCAATTTGAGTAATCTTTTCTGGTTTGCTTATGTGCTGACTACTTGTCGGCACATGTTTGTTTTTTGATGAACTTTCAATTTCTTCTACTAGTGTGTTCCATTGATGGCAACCTGGGCATTTCCCCATCCATCTTGCTGATTCATAGCCACAATCTTGGCACACAAATTTAGTTTTTCTTTTTGCCACTATGTCAATCCTCCATTTTCTATTATATACGATTAAAGTAACATAGAGGTTACAGCATTCTATCAGTTTGGAAATATTTTTCCATATATTTGCCGTAACTCCTGCTCTATCGTTATGTTTATCACGATATTAACTGGTCATAGACTTCAGTCTTTTTTTATAGATTAATTATAACAGTTTTAAACAGTGCAAGTTATATTTAATCCAACAAACAACTGGTTAGTCAGTAAGAACATAAAAACTAGAAGATTAAAATCTTCTAGTTTTTAAACATAACATGTTATTTAATTTGAATTAAAAATGACACATATCACAGTTTTAAGTTAGTACTATAAAATGTCCCTTGTTGTTTAAGCCTACCTTCACTTTTTCGCCTTTTTTAATGTTTTCTTTCAGGAGTTCTTCAGATAACAAATCCTCAATATTTTTCTGAATGGATCGACGTAAAGGGCGTGCGCCGTATTCAGGTTCATAGCCTTCCTCGGCTATTTTTTCCACCGCTTTATCAGTTAATGATAAGTCGATTTCCTGTTCCAATAAGCGCTCCTTGAGCTGCTCAATCATTAATTGAACTATTTCTTTCATATGTTCTTTTTCAAGTGAATGGAAGACAATTGTTTCATCAATACGGTTTAGAAATTCTGGACGGAATGCTTTTTTCATCTCTTCAGTTACTTTTTCTTTCATATTTTTATAGTCTTGACTTGCATCATCAAGAGTAAAGCCAACATATTTATCGCGATTTAATTGTTCAGCCCCGACATTGGATGTCATAATTAACACGGTATTTCTAAAATCAACCACCCGGCCAGTTGAGTCTGTCAATCTTCCATCTTCTAATACCTGAAGTAATATATTAAATACTTCTGGATGGGCTTTCTCTATCTCATCAAGTAAGACAACAGAATAAGGCTTTTGTCGAACCTTTTCCGTCAATTGTCCACCTTCCTCATAACCGACATATCCTGGAGGAGAGCCAACTAAACGTGAGGTTGTGTGTTTTTCCATGTATTCGGACATATCAATCCGAATCATCGCATCCTCTTCGCCAAACATTGCTTCAGCGAGTGCCCGAGCAAGTTCTGTTTTTCCAACCCCCGTTGGACCTAGAAAAATAAATGACCCTATAGGACGCTTGGGATCTTTTAAGCCTGCTCTTGCTCTGCGAATAGCTTTAGATACTGCATCTACTGCTTCCTCTTGCCCAATCACCCGGTTATGGAGTGTATCTTCCATGTTCAGCAAACGATCACTTTCATCTTTAGTCAACCTAGACACTGGTACACCCGTCCAGATCGAGACGACGCTAGCAATATCCTCAACTGTCACTTTAGAGTCCTTTTTACCTTGCTTTTCCTTCCACTCTTCTTTGGTTGTATCGAGTTCTTCTCTAAGACGTTGCTCTGAATCCCGTAAGGATGCTGCTTTTTCAAATTCCTGGCTTTGGACTGCGGCGTCCTTCTCCTTCCGCACTTCTTCAAGTTTTTGTTCCAATTCTTTTAAATTAGGTGGAATTGTATAAGAACGTAAACGTACTTTCGAACCCGCTTCATCAATTAAATCAATTGCCTTATCTGGTAAGAAGCGCTCACTAATATATCGATCTGATAGATTTGCAGCTGCCTCAATCGCCTCATCTGTGATGGTAACACGATGATGGGCTTCATAGCGATCACGCAAACCTTTTAAGATTTTTACTGTTTCATCTAATGTAGGTTCATCAACTTGAATGGGCTGGAATCGCCTTTCTAAGGCAGCATCTTTTTCAATGTATTTACGGTATTCATCTAGCGTTGTTGCACCTATACATTGTAGTTCTCCACGAGAAAGTGATGGTTTTAAAATATTGGAAGCGTCAATTGCTCCTTCTGCACCACCTGCTCCGATCAATGTATGTAATTCATCAATGAAAAGAATAACATTTCCTGCTTGACGTATTTCTTCCATAACTTTTTTAAGACGATCTTCAAATTCGCCTCGATATTTTGTTCCAGCAACGACTGTACCCATATCAAGCGTCATGACACGTTTATCACGTAACGTTTCAGGAACTTCATTGTCAACAATCTCCTGTGCTAATCCTTCTGCCACAGATGTTTTTCCAACACCAGGTTCTCCGATTAAGACAGGGTTGTTTTTAGTACGACGACTTAAAATTTGAATAACACGTTCAATTTCTTTACTCCTACCAATAACTGGATCAACATTTCCTTCGCGAGCGATTTCTGTCAAATCACGGGCTAGAGAATCGAGTGTCGGTGTATTGGCACTTGAAGCTTTCGATCTCCCTTGTTTTCCGGCTTGTGATTCATTGGTTCCTAGTAATTGAAGCACTTGCTGTCTAGCCTTATTAAGACTGACACCTAAGTTATTTAAGACTCGTGCTGCAACTCCCTCTCCTTCTCGAATTAACCCTAATAAGATATGCTCTGTTCCAACATAAGAGTGGCCCAACTTCCGAGCTTCGTCTTGGGAAAGTTCAACAACTTTCTTTGCTCGAGGTGTATAATGAATGGTTTGCATTGGTTGCTTACCTACACCAATTAAGCTTTCAACTTCTTCTTGTATTTTGGATACTTTTAAGCCTAGTGACTCTAGCGCCTTTGCTGCAATTCCTTCTCCCTCACGGACAAGCCCTAATAATATATGCTCTGTTCCAATATTGTTGTGACCAAGTCGTACAGCTTCTTCCTGGGAAAGTGCCAAAACTTTTTGCGCTCTTTCTGTAAATCTACCAAACATCATATAATCTTCCTCCTACTTTTTCTCTAATTGTAGACGCTCACGAATAAGAGAAGCTCGTAAAATATCACGCTCATTCGCTTTTAATGTTTTCTTAGCATAATGCTGCAAAAATCCTGGTTGAGTTAAAACCATTAATTCATTAAGTATATTACGTGAAATATGTTTAATGATTCCTAAATCGATCCCGAGACGGACATTTGATAAACATCTCGCTGCTTCTTTGGATTCGATGATTCGACTGTATTCTAATGTTCCTAGAGAACGATAAATACGATCTTCTAATTTTGTACCAGACCGTTCCATTAAACGTTTTCTCGCCTGTCTTTCGTGTTCAATTAATTGATGAACAACACTTTGTAAATCTTCAATGATATCTTCTTCAGTTCTTCCTAGTGTAATCTGATTAGATATTTGAAATAAGTTCCCTATTGTTTCACTGCCTTCACCATAAATACCTCTAACAACTAAACCAAGTTGATTAATAGCCGGAACCATTCGAGTGAGTTGCTTAGTCATCGTTAGAGCAGGAAGATGCATCATAACAGACGCTCTCATACCTGTACCTACATTTGTTGGACAGCTCGTTAGATAACCCCTACTTTCGTCAAAAGCATAATTTATCTTTTCTTCCAACCAATCATCAAATTCAAAAGCTTTCTCAAGAGCTTTTGACAATTGCAATCCCGGAAAATAAAGCTGTATCCTTACATGATCTTCTTCGTTAATCATAACTGAAATCTTTTCACTTTGAGAAATCATAGCAGCAGCACCTTGTGCACTTTTTTTGGCTAACAAGGGGCTTATCAAATGCTTTTCAATCAATACTCTTTGCTCCACTGAACTGATATCTTGCATTGGAATAAACTCAAAATTAACATTGTCTTGGAAAGTGCCATCTGCGAATTCATCTTTCATAAACGTTTTAATATGCTCTAATTCTTCCTTATCAGCAATTAGGGGGAAAGTAGCTTCTGAAAAATTCCTTGCCAAGCGTATTCGACTACTCAAAACGATATCACTGTCAGGCCCTTGATCACGCATCCATGGACTAATAGCTTCATCTATAAAATGGCTCAGTGTCACTCTGCTTCCCCCTCCTCTTTATTCTTGATTGTTTGTTCTAAATCCTTTATTTGGTCTCTAATCGTAGCAGCTTTTTCAAATTCTTCATTTTTAATAAGAGACTGAAGCTCTATTCTTAAAGAGTCAAGTTCTTTTTTTAGATGGAGATGCCCACCTTTTCGCTTAGGAATCTTACCATGATGAAGCGTGTTACCACTATGAACCCGACGAAACACGGGATCTAATTTTGATGAAAATGTATTATAACACTCAGCACAACCAAATTTTCCAAGTCGTTTAAAATCAGAAAAAGTCATTTCACATTTAGGACATTGTAATTCCTTTGATTGCTTAAGATGAGCTTTCTTTTGTGGATTGATGGACGAATCGAAATCGAAAAGGCCGGTAATGAGGTTGTGTAAAGTGTAAGCCTCATCCGGAAAAGACATATAGCCTTTTTCCTTAGCACATACTTCACAAACATGAACTTCTGTTTTATTACCGTTAATCACTTGTGTAAAGTGAAGTGTTGCTGGACGTTTATGGCATTCTTGACATTCCATAATTCTCCTC
Organism: Virgibacillus sp. MSJ-26; assembly: GCF_018918075.1. Taxonomy (GTDB): domain Bacteria; phylum Bacillota; class Bacilli; order Bacillales; family Amphibacillaceae; genus MSJ-26. Next base: position 1,479 of record NZ_JAHLPW010000016.1, on the reverse strand, counting down.
CTCTGCAGCTAGGGTTATATAATATGTTCAATTAATGTATATATTTTAATGTTGTTAACATTGCTGTTAGCAAGCGGGCACGTATTTCATCCCTCGCTGGCAATTGTACTGCCAAAGTTTCACGGTCAATAATGCTTGCCATCATCCTTGCCTCACGCACAGTAATAATTTCTTCCTCTAAGAGACGATTTAGAATATCGACTGCCATCTGTTGTGTGACGGTTGGGTTTATCATTCCAATAATATCATCAATCATGTCAGCTTCACTCTGATGCTCAACTCTTATAATTCTTATATATCCTCCTCCGCCACGCTTACTCTCCACAAGATACCCTTTTTCAATCGTAAACCGTGTGTTGATAACATAATTAATTTGAGAAGGAACACATTGAAATTGATTAGCAATCTCGCTTCTCTTGATTTCAATCACATTTTTTCCTTTATCACTTAACTTCTTTTTTAAATATTCCTCAATAATGTCAGAGATATTGCGCATAACCATCACCCCCCTCTTCATTGGTGAGCGTAATACAAGTTGTTTCCATATTATGATGGTTTATACCTTGACTTTGACTATCTTTGACTATAATTTTATTATACCGTAATTTCGTATCATTGCAAATAAATATCGTGTTGCTCAATGAAGTTAATGGTCTTAATTTTAAAAGGGAGTTGGTTGACTATTGAGGTCTCTCATTTACGTAGTATAGTATATGTTGAAGATCAGTAAATGAATCCTGTTTTTATAGGAACTTTCAATATTGATTACAGGATATCTTAAGGTTGTTTCTACTCCGCCATAATAATACTTTCTACTCTAATAATTATTACCCGATTAGTTCTTTGACTAAACTTATTAAATAGTTTTCATATAAATGAAGTTACTACTATCAAATACTATAGACAAAAGCTAAACATTTAAAACCTGATTTGTTAACGTTATTCCATTATCCTTTAAAACTAAATCTAGATAAATGAATATGTTAATTTTATGCACAAAAAAACATCTAATAATAATGTATTAGATGTTTTCATCTGCCTGGCGGCGTCCTACTCTCGCAGAGACAAAGTCTCAACTACCATCAGCGCTGAAGAGCTTAACTTCTGTGTTCGATATGGGAACAGGTGTGACCTCTTCGCTATTGCTACCAGACCTATAACTTAGTTGTTCTGTGTTACTCCTTGTTGAATTGAGTAAATTACTGACAGAACTTGTAACTTGTTGACCTTTTTATTAAAGCCAAGAACTATTATAGTTATTTCAAGTTAAAAATGCAAGTCTTTTTTGAAAAAAGTTATTTCTTATTAATTTATACCTTGAAAACTAGATAAGAGTAGAGGTCAATGACATCACATAGATAAAAGTTAGTTAAGTCCTCGATCAATTAGTATCCGTCAGCTTCACGTGTCACCACGCTTCTACCTCGGACCTATCAACCTCATCGTCTCTGAGGGATCTTACTCATTTAAAATGATGGG
>NZ_JAHLPW010000015.1 GCF_018918075.1 Virgibacillus sp. MSJ-26 | reverse complement strand
CCCTGCGCCCTCTTAACCAATAAAATAAAAGCCGAGGATTCCTTAACGTAGGAAAATCGGCTTTCTTTATGTCGAATTTTGCTTAGCGTATGTTTTCCGCGTTTTGTTGGTAGGACCCCTTCTCTTCTAGCCTCTGCTATAAAGGATTGTTTATCTTCCATGAATATTCACACCTCCCAAACTTGGTTATATAATCATTTTTTTGATTGGCCGTTCAATTAATCCCATTATAATACTTTCTTAATTCTTGTCAATAGGGTGGAATAAAGGATTAAATATAGAGTTAAAGAGATATTGGGGATAGAGAAAAAGACCGAATCACTATTGATCCAGCCGAATTTACATTGGTTTTAAATTAAGTTTGATTTTCTTTTTCAAATTGTATAGTAAACCTCTTTTTCACAGGCAATCGTAAATGCTTATTTTTCCTAATTCATAAACATCGTTTGGGAATTAGAGTAATTAATTATCACCCTCAAACGCTACTCAAACAATCTGATAGTTAATTAATAGTTTTAATTCTGTTTAAATCAGAACTACAAAGTATTTCAAGATTAGAAAAGATCTTCTCAGGTGGCCAGTCCCACCATTTTAGTTTAAGTAAATAGTCAATCAATTCATCATCAAACCTCTTCTTAATAATCCTGATTGGATTCCCACCTACAATATGATAAGCTGGTACATCCTTTACTACTACAGAATTGGCTGCAATGATGGCTCCATCTCCTATATGAACGCCTGGCATTACTGTTACATTTTGCCCAATCCATACATCATTGCCAACCACTGTGTCTCCTTTAAATGGTAGATTTTCAAGTGACGGTGTTGCTTTTTCCCAGCCATTACCAATAATATTAAAGGGATAGGTCGTTACAGAGTTCATCCGATGATTTGCACCATTCATAATAAATTCTATCCCTTTAGCAATCGCACAGAACTTACCGATAATTAGCTTATCACCAAGAAAATCATAATGATGTGTGACATGTTCTTCAAAATTTTCAGCTCCATTAACATCATCATAGTAGCTGTAATCTCCCACACTTATACTAGGCCTGGTAACTGTATTCTTTATAAAACAGATACTTTTAATTGCCTCATTAGGATATAGATCCTTCGGGTTTGGACCGTATTGCATTTACTCTACCTCCCATTTATTGTTGCTTCCTAGTATATTACCTTTTTTAAATCCTTTTCAGAACTATAGCCCTCCGTCCAGTTATCCCGGAGTGCCACAAACTAAGTGGAATTGTTTGTACATAGAAACCCAAACTTACTACCTAATTATAGTTTTCAAACCATCATTAAAAAGATCATCAACTGTTCGATCTGCAGCAAAGTACTCTTCTATGGCTTCGATCATTAAGGGATGGTTCTTTTTAAATTGTTCTGTATCAAAGCCTTCCATGAGCTCGGTAGATGGGGAGTTTTGCTCCTCGATAACATGACCGAACGTGTAGCGGGTTGCTGTCAGAACAAGCAAGCGAGATTGGTGTAGACTCATACCAGTATTTAAAAGTGTTTTTATAGCTTCTTCTGATATTTTTGCCATTGTTAATGATAAATGAGTCCCAGCGACGACCCTTCCCCCATCTTTATATGAGAGCAACGCTTTACGTAACCTATTAAAAATTAACATAAGCCAATCTTGCCATGGCTCATCATCCCTTCGTGGCTGTATTTCTGAAAACTCCATCTGTAATATAGTTTCAGCCATTCCGTTTACCAGTGCCTCTTTATTTTTAAAATGCCAATATAAAGCCGAAGCATAAACTTCTAATCTTTTTGCCAGTTTTCTTAGTGTTACACCTTCAAGACCACTTTCATTAAGCAGTTGTAGAGCTTCTTCAATAATTTGTTCCTTTCTCAAAGACATCTAACTTCTCCCCCCAATACTTAATTCTTAACACCACTTTTATGAAGAAATAGAAGAATTCATTGAAAATATTATAAAACAAATAAATTTATCTACTTGACATTATATCATAAATTCTTTTATACTGAACACAGTTCAATTGAACACTGTTCAATAAAAAATATTATAGCCAGGGAGGAGAAAAAACATGAAAGCTGCCGTATTATACAAATTCGGAGAAGTGCCTCGTTATGAGGATTTTCCTGATCCTAGTCCTACTCAGGAAGAGGTTCTCATCAAGGTTAAAGCAGTTGGGTTTGAAAATGTTGATAAAATGATGGCAGAGGGGAAACATTTTGCAAGTAATCAATTTCTTACTGAGCTTCCTGCAATTGTAGGTTTCGATGGAATAGGTGAACTAACCGATGGGAAACTTGTCGGATTTGGAGGTACAAAAGCCCCGTATGGAGCGATGGCAGAAAAGACAGTTGTTCCAAAAACTCATACTGTTCCAATCCCTGAAGGCATTGATGCCGCAACAGCAGCGGTACTTCCTGCATCTGCTTTAACATCTTTATTTCCACTTAAATGGGGTGCAAAACTTCAGAAGGGGGAAACAGTCCTAATAAACGGAGCTACAGGAGTGGCGGGAAAACTTGCTGTGCAAATAGCAAAACTACTTGGTGCAGGTCGAATCATTGGTACTGGCCGCAATCCTGATTCATTAAAACAAATCATGGATCTTGGGGCAGATGCAGTTATTAATCTCAAGCAACCCAAAGGTCAGCTTTCCGATTCATTCAAAAAGGAAGCAAAAGATGGCTATGATGTCATTCTCGATTTCCTATGGGGGCATCCTACAGAAACGCTTATCAATACACTAATTCCTGATGAAATTGGATATGTAGGTAACAGGATACGTCTTGTACAAATTGGAGAAGCAGTAGGGGAAACGATTTCTCTACCTGCTAGTTCACTTAGAAATTCTGGTCTGGAGATTATTGGAGCATCCGCTGGTATGACTCCTGAGGCGATAAATGAGAGTACAAACCAAGTTTGGGAATGGCTCAGGGAAAATAAGTTAAAAATGGACATTGAAAAGGTTCCACTGAAAGATATCGAAAGCACATGGAAGCGAACGGACTTTCAGGGGAAAAGAATAGTCATAGTTCCATAAAATTATTAATAGACATCAAGCAATGTAAGACTATATTCTTACCTATTGATTAAAAATGAAAAATAAAAATCACTCAACATATTATGTGCTGAGTGATTTTTGTTTACGTTGTTAATGTTGACCCGAAAGTGAATTCATTCTCATTCTATATTTGCAAGTAGTCTGGACCATTTAACACTCTCAAAGAGCTTATAGAAATGACAACGTTCTAAATCATATATGCTTTTACCCGTAAATCCTTTCGATAGTTTCCGTACTATTTCTTTCTTCTTTCCTAACCTTCACTTTACATTGGAATATTATAAACTAAACTAAATTTATTTTCACAACTATGTGCCGTAACAATTAACATCACCGAAATCTCCCCCCTCCAACCCGCATTCCACCGTTCGAGTTAAAATAAAGTTTTGCTACGGAACCACCATTTTCACACTTTTTCGGTTCAAAAATGGCCGTTTTTCGGGCCTTTTTCGCCTGTTTTTTCACCTTTTTTTCAGAGTTAAAATAAAGATTCCCGAAATATAATGGAGCAAAGAATACGGGAGAAAAGAAATGATGAGTAAAGATAAATATTGGATGACTATTGTTTTACTTATTGTACTACAATTGGGATTAATATTGAATAAACCCTTTAGTACCAATAATTTAGGCGATATTATTTTTATGAAAAAACTATTGGAAAGATATTGATTTGTATTGAAAAAAGCATAAAAAATCCCGGGTTCCTATTGAGGAAAAACCGGGATAATATTGGTTCAGACCCCGAAATCGGAAATGTTTATTTTAACGGAATTGATGTCGGAGTCGGTAATGTTTATTTTAATTAAGAGATTTACTTTTTAATTACACAACCTCTGTTCCAACCTAGTCACCGACTCAATATGCATACTCTGTGGAAACATATCTACTGGCTGCACTTCTTTCGTTTCATAACCGCCCTCGTCCAATATCTTTAAGTCACGTGCTAAAGTTGACGGGTTACAGGACACATAGACAATTCGCTTAGGCTCCATATCAATCATTGCTTGAATAAAGTCGACTTCACAGCCTTTTCTTGGTGGATCCACGACGATGACGTCTGGTCTCAATCCCTGAGCTTTCCACCAAGGCATGACCTTTTCTGCTTGGTCAACCACAAATTCTGTGTTGGTGATGCCGTTCAATTTCGCATTCTTTTTGGCGTCATCAATGGCTTCAGGTACGACTTCGATGCCGTATACTTTTTTCGCTTTTTGAGCTAAAAATAATGAAATTGTTCCAATTCCGCAATAAGCATCTACAACGATATCGTTGCTCCCAATATCTGCATATTCTAATGCTTTGTCATAAAGTTTTTTCGTTTGGGGAGGATTTACTTGATAAAATGATTTTGCTGAAATTGCGAAACGGATGTCGCCTATCGTATCGTAAATGTATTTCTCGCCGTATAATAGTTTCGTTTCTTTTCCTAAAATAACGTTCGTTCTGCGATTATTGATATTGTGCATAATTGATTTTATATGTGGATAGGTTTCGGTCAATTCCTTTACAAGTTCGTCTTGATGCGGAAGTTTTGCCGTTCGAGTAATGATGACAATCATTGTATCCTTCGTTTCCCTACCGGTGCGCACCATGATATGACGTAAGGTGCCCTTGTCATTCTTCTCATCATAGGCTTCAATGCCAAGTCGATCAGCAATTCGTCTAACCGCTTCGACCATCCGATCGTTAACTTCGTCTTGCACCACGCATGTATCCATATCTTTGATAATATCATGGCTTCTCATACGGTAAAATCCGGTAATGAGTTCACCCTTGTGTTCACCGACTGGAATGCTCACTTTATTACGGTAACGCCATGGATCTTCCATACCAAGTGGGTTGTGCACAGGCACATCATCTAAATGGGCAATTTTTCGCAATACATTTTTCACTTGATTTTGTTTCATTTCAAGTTGCATATCATAACTCATATGCTGGATTTGACACCCACCGCATTTATAAAAAACATCACACGGGGGTTCCACTCGATGTGGGCTTGATTTGGTGATTTCAATTAATTTCCCAAAACCAAAATTCTTATTCACTTTAACAACTTTGACCGTTGCTTCTTCACCGGGTAAACCATACGGAACGAACAAGGGATAACCGTTGATTTTTCCGACGCCATTACCTTCATGGGTTAAATCTTCAAATTGAAGTGTTATTGTTTCATTCTTTCTTACTGGAGCTTTTCCTTTTGCCATGATTCAATCGTCCTTTATGTTTATTCATTATTATGTAGGTTTTATCTTATCATAGATAGTAGATAAGGTTTAGTGTTTGTATTTAATACATGAAAAACAGCTTGCTGCTTAAACGTAAGATTATCCTTTAAACTGCAAGCTGTTATGTGCTAAAGCGCCTTTTTCAAAATTCATATTTGCTAATCAAACCCCAGCGAATGCCCATACTCTTTCATTTGATAAACGATCCGGCCATTCAAGAGGAATTTTCCGCCACGTCTTTCCAGAGTCTTTTGAACTGTACATCCCCAGATTATTTACTCCAAAAAACTCACCCTGTTTACCACTTGAAATGAGCGAAAATACAGAGGAGCCATCAGGTTTCGGCAATCCAGACTCAATCACTTGCCACTCTTGCCCCTTTTCTTTACGTACAAGGACGGTGTGAGCTCGCTCAGGCATATAAGCCGTCCGGGCACTTTTCGAAGCAGAAGCAACAATGGTGTCTGGATCACCTGAGTCTACAGTAAGTTCCACTAAATACGTATAAGGGTCTAGCCCGTTGTTAATCGTCTCCCATGTTTTTCCTCCGTCATGACTTTCCGCAAAACCTCCTCCGGCTGCTTCATATATACGTCCTTTTGCCAAAGGATTCATCGTTAAGGTATGACAGTCATATTGTGATCCAGGTTTTCTGTCTTCCCATGTTTCACCCTTGTCCTCACTTTTCATCACACCACCCAATTCGATGCCCGCGTAAATTCGGCTTTCATCATGGATATCTGGTTGAATCCATCTCACATGATGTGTATGAGGACGTGGTGGAAAACTCCATGTTGATTTAGATGGAAGGTTTTGTAATGCAGGACAGTCTTGCCAAGTTTCTCCACCATCTGTCGAGCGAAACAAGGCGCTAGGTTCCGTTCCTGCCCAAACAACAGCATGGCCATCTACTAGTTCACTCTTACTCACGGCAACGCTGAGCACACGATTATGAGTTATTCCTTCTCCTGCTGGTCGCCACGAGGCACCAAAATCATCCGTAATCCATAGGCCATTATCGAAAGACCCACCGTAAAATCTTCCTTTTCGCGTTGGATCAGCTGCTAAACATCTAAAGCTGTGAGGTGTCTCCTTTTCCTGTAAGACCCAACCTCCGTTCTCTTGAGTCGCTTCGTATATAAACTGCCCAGCTGTGAAAAATAACTTTTCCATTCTTTATCCTCCTCCCAATATTTCAAAAAACTTAATAGGAAATTAAATGTCTCTCTTTAATAATAAATATATCTTCTTATATCCAAATTTACTAATAATTGATTCTATTATGTCATTTACTTTTTAAAAATGAAAAAAAGATTACTGACCATTTTATCAGTAATCTTCCATAAATAATTGAGGTACGAAGAATTCAATATGCCGCTGGAGATTTACAAACTCCCCTGGCAAAAGCCCACCATATTCTCCATCGATGTTTAGTTGCATTTTTTGTTCTGGTGTCACTTTAATATTTTTTGCTTTGGTGTAGATTATGTTATCATCGTCTAAATGATTTCCGCGCAGAGCCATAGTGGCGATACGGATAAATTCGGCTAGATTCGTTTTTCTTAAAATTAATAAGTCAAAATAGCCATCATTCAAACTAGCGTCTGGAGCTAACTTTTCAAAGCCGCCAACGGAATTTGTATTCGCGACTAAAAATAACATCACATCTTCATCAATGACATTTCCATCATATTCAATTTTTGCTCGAATGGGTCTTAGTGATGGCAGCATCTCAATACCCTTAATGTAGTATGCCAATTGACCGATCATCGTCTTTAGACCTGTTGGCACTTCATAAGTAAGTTCCGTCAGTCTGCCGCCCCCAGCAATATTCATGAAGTAATGTTCATTCACTTTGCCGATATCGAGGAACATCGACTGATCTGCTAAAATGATATCGACTGCCTTTTCAATATTACGAGGGATAAATAAGGCTCTGGCAAAGTCATTCGTCGTTCCGGTCGGTATAATCCCGAGTTTAGGACGTTTTTCTTCACCTGCCATCCCATTGATCACTTCATTAATCGTTCCATCTCCGCCAGCTGCAACAATAACATCATATCCGCGATCAACGGCATATTTCGCCGCTTTCATCGTATCTCCCTCTTCTGGAGTGGTGGCATGGGCTGACGTTTCATAGCCCGCCTGTTCAAATCGTTCCAGTACGGTTGGCAATTCTTTTTTGAAAGCTTCCCGGCCAGATGTCGGGTTATATATAATCCGTGCTTTTTTCAAAGATGACCCTCCCCTATTTCCGTGACGCAAGGCCATTGTTTATTAAAATTACTTTCCATTCATTAATATAACACAACCTTTATCATAGCCCTTATTGAATTTTTTTAAAAGTGATTTGTATTTAAAAAGACAATACCGTGCTAAGATGCCTGAGGGAAAAAGAAGAAGAAAATTCAATTGGACATGGAAGAAGTGTTTTGCTTGATTGATGTCCGATTGGGCATCGCTATTGGACATGGAATGAGAATTTTGCCTGAGTGATGTCCGATTGGGCCTCGCTATTGGACATGGAATGAGGATTTTGCCTGAGTGATGTCCAATTGGGGCTTGCTATCGGACACGAAGTAAGAATTTTGCCTGAGTGATGTCCGATTGGGCATCGCTATTGGACATGGAATGAGAATTTTGCCTGAGTGATGTCCGATTGGGCCTTGCTATTGGACATGGGATGAGGATTTGGCTTGATTAATGTCCGATTAGGCCTCGCTATTGGACATGAAGTACAAATTTTACACAAGCAATGTCCGATTGAACCGCCTCGCAAACTACTAATACTGGCCTGGATGAAACTCACCCCGTATATAAAAAAGACTCTCTGCAAAAATGCAGGAGCCTCCTTTGTGTTATCTTTTTTCAATTTCTTGTTTTAAAATTTTATTAACCATTGGCGGGTTGGCCTGCCCTTTTGTTGCTTTCATGACTTGACCAACTATAAAGCCTAATGCGCGGTCTTTACCGTCTTTAAAGTCTAAAACGGATTGTTCGTTGTCATCTAGAACTTTGGTAATAATTTCAGTTAGCTGACCCTCATCTGAAATTTGAACAAGTCCTTTTTCTTTAACAATTTTCTCCGGGTCGCCGCCTTTTTCAACTAACTCAGCAAACACTTTCTTCGCCATTTTGGAAGAAATCGTGCCATCTTTGATTAGTTTAATCATCTTAGCTAATGCTTCAGGTGTCATTGGTAAGTCATGGAGTTCTTTCAAATGCTTATTCATATAGGCAGAAACGTCACCCATCAGCCAGTTCGACACTTGCTTCATATCTGCGCCTTCTTCAAGAGCCTTTTCAAAGAAATCCGCCATCTCTTTAGAGCTTGTCAGAACTTCAGCATCATATGCAGGCAGTTTTAATTCTTCAACATAACGTTTCCTACGGGCATCAGGAAGTTCAGGAATGCTTTGGCGAATCCGTTCTTTCCAAGCATCATCGATATAAAGTGGAACGATATCAGGATCTGGAATAAAACGGTAATCGTCTGCACTACCTTTAACACGCATCAAAATTGTTTCTTTCGTTTTTTCATCATAGCGGCGCGTTTCTTGTAAAATTTCTCCACCAGACAATAGGACTTGCTCTTGACGTTTTTCTTCAAATTCAAGACCTGCTTTAACAAACGCAAACGAATTTAAGTTTTTAAGTTCTGTTTTAGTTCCAAACTCATCTTGACCATATGGACGTAATGAAATATTGGCATCACAACGAAGTGAGCCTTCTTCCATTCTTACGTCAGAAACGCCTGTATATTGGATAATATTTTTTAGCTTTTCAAGATAAGCATAAGCTTCATCAGGCGTGCGGATGTCAGCTTCTGATACAATTTCGATAAGTGGTGATCCTTGACGATTGAAATCAACTAATGAATAACCATCATCCCCATGGGTTAATTTACCCGCATCTTCTTCTAAATGAAGACGTTCGATGCCGATTCGCTTTTTCTTTCCATCCACTTCAATATCTATCCAACCATTTTCCCCAATCGGATTTTCATCTTGGGAGATTTGATAAGCTTTTGGATTATCCGGATAAAAATAGTGTTTCCGATTAAAAACAGAATGAGTCGCAATGTCACAGTTTAAAGCCATTGCCGCTTTCATAGCAAAGTTGACAGCTTCTTCATTTAAGCTTGGCATAACACCTGGATAAGCTAAATCAATCGGGTTAACATTTTCGTTTGGTTCAGAACCAAAAGCATTTTTACTAGGACTGAATACTTTTGAATTTGTTTTCAATTCAACATGCACTTCTAAACCTATGATTGTTTCAAAATTCATTATTTCCCACCTCCTAATTGAGGTCTTTTTGTATGATGATCTGTTGCTTGCTCGTAAGCATGTGCTGCGCGATATACTGTTTCTTCATCAAAGTGTTTGCCGATGATTTGCAAACCTATTGGCAATCCCTCGCTTGAAAAACCACAAGGTACTGACATAGCAGGCACGCCAGCTAAATTAACTGGCACCGTTAAAACATCGTTCGCATACATAGCTAACGGGTCGTCTGTTTTTTCCCCAAACTTAAAGGCAGTAGTTGGTGTTGTCGGACCAATAATCACATCGTATTTTTCAAAAGCATTCTCGAAGTCTTGCTTAATTAATGTCCGTACCTTTTGTGCTTTTTCAAAGTATTCTTCGTAATTACCAGAACTTAGCGCAAATGTCCCTAACATAATACGGCGTTTTACTTCGTCACCAAATCCTTCGCTACGGGATAGTTTGTACATCTCAAACATATTTTTTGCGTTTTCAGAACGTTCACCATATCTCACACCGTCATAACGTGCAAGATTTGCAGATGCTTCTGAGGAAGAAATAAGATAGTAAGCCGCTTCAGCGTATTTTGAATGGGGAAGGGAAACTTCTTCCCATGTTGCTCCTAACTTTTCATAAATGCTTAATGCTTTTTGAACGGCTTCTTTCACTTCAGGATTTACTTTTTCTGATAGGTATTCTTTCGGAACACCGATTTTCAAGTTTTTAACGTCACCTGTTAATGCATCTGTATAAGTTGGAACTTCCAAATTCGCACTTGTGGCATCTCTTTCGTCATGTCCTGCAATTACTTCAAGAACACGAGCATTGTCTTCTACTGTGCGTGTGATCGGACCGACTTGATCGAGTGACGAGGCAAATGCCACAAGTCCAAAACGAGACACACGTCCATAGGTTGGTTTTATCCCAACGACGCCACAATAGGCAGCCGGCTGACGAATGGAGCCGCCAGTATCAGAACCTAGGGCAAATAACACCTCACCTGCTGCAACGGCAGCCGCTGCTCCTCCACTTGATCCCCCAGGTACATAGTCTGTGTTCCACGGATTACGTGTTTTAGAAAAACTAGAGTTTTCAGTTGAAGACCCCATGGCAAACTCGTCCATATTCAGTTTACCAAGTGTCATTGCTTTTTCTTGATTTAATTTATTAATCACTGTGGCATCATATAAAGGATGCTCAAAGTTTTTTAATAGTTGACTTCCTACCGTTGTTTTTAATGCTTTCGTAACAATATTATCTTTGATACCGGCAGGAATACCAAATAATTTTCCATCTTCACCAGTATCTAATTCTTCTGCTGCTTTTATTGCATTTTCTTCATCGACCGTGATAAATGCTTGAACTTGATCGTCCACTTCTTTGATTCGTTCTATCGATGCCTCAACAAGTTCTTTGGCCGTTATTTCTTTATTATGTAGCTTTTCTTCTAGCTCTTTAATTGAATGATTCAATAATGACATTAATTTCCCTCCTTACTCTAAAATTGACGGGACTCGAAAATGCCCATCTTTATGATCAGGCGCATTCTTGAGTACTTCCTCCTGAGTTGTCCATTGTTTAGGTTCGTCTTTACGCATCACATTCTCCAATTTTAAAGCATGTGTCGTTGGTTCAACACCCTCTGTATCAACTTCATTAAGCTGTTCAGCATAAATTGTTATCGCATCAAGATGTTCTTTAAACATTTTCGTATCCTCTTCTGTAACCGCCAAGCGTGCTAAATCAGCAATACGCTTAACTTCATCCATCGCAATATTTGACATATGTGCACCTCCATCTTTTAAATTTTGTCATTAAATCATATATTTTCTTTAAAGCTTTTTCTTATCCTATAAACTCTCATAACACTATTGATAATAGCAGAATTGACCAGCCTTTCGCAACTTATGCGACACTTTATACAGAGCGACGACGTTAAGAAAAATAACTTTTTTCTTGTACTAAACCGATGACATTTAATGAATATACAAATAAAAAATCCAAACAATAATTCAAATCTCTTAAACTGAGAATCAAATTAGTTTGGATTTTAGCTATAATTATAATATAGAGAAGTGTTTTCCATAGCGATGAAAAATTATCTGATTTGATGTAACACTTTAGAATTCTAAATTACTTCCCATCTTTTATAAACCAAAGAACTCCTATTCTTTAACTCTAGCAACCGTCTCATCAAACTCAGCTTCAACGCTTTCATGAGGTTCACCAAACAAACTTACGATAACAGTGACAATAAGATTTAATAAGAATCCGGGTAAAATTTCGTAAAGATCAAAGATGCCACCTGATAGAAAATCTCCCCAAACAATCACTGTTACCGCTCCAATAATAATGCCCGCTAAAGCTCCGTTTCGAGTAATTCTTCTCCAGAAAAGAGACAGAAGAATAATCGGCCCGAACGCTGCTCCAAAACCTGCCCATGCATAGCTGACAAGTTCAAGAACCGAACTTTCAGGGTTCATGGCAATAATCGCGGCAATTAACGCAATAACTAATGTAGCGATCCTACCAACCCAGACAAGCTCTTTATCAGACGCCGAACGACGAAATATTGCTTTATAAAAGTCTTCAGCGACAGCTGATGAGGATACAAGGAGCTGTGAATCTATCGTACTCATAATCGCTGAGAGTATAGCTGCAAGTAAAATACCAGATACGAGTGGATGGAATAGAATCTGTGAGAAAGCAATGAAAATCTTCTCAGGATCATCTAAATATTGAATACCATTTTCAGTGATCACATCAATTCCAAACTTTGATAAGATACTAACGTCTTGCGTACTAATGAAAGCGAGTCCAACGAGCCCAATAAAAATAGAACCATATAATCCCAAAATCATCCAAGTGGTTCCGATAAATCGTGCAATTGGAACGTCTTTTGGTGATCTTAAGGCCATAAAACGAACAATAATATGTGGTTGACCAAAGTAACCAAGACCCCATGCAATGGAAGAAATTATGGCCATGATACTGACACCTTTTATCATATTAAGATGAGTCGCATCAATTTGACCAACTGCCTGCACAGCTTCATTCAAACCTCCCATTTGATTTAAAGCGACAATTGGAACGACAATCAATGCTAAAAACATTAAGCTTCCTTGAATGAAATCTGTCCATGCTACTGCTAAAAACCCACCTAATAAGGTATAAGAAACAACAACAATCGTGCCAATCCAAAGCGCCGATTGATAGGATAATCCAAAGGAAGCTTCAAATAACTTGGCGCCTGCGACCATTCCGGAAGATGTATAAAAGGTGAAAAATAAAAGAATAACAAAAGCGGATATGACACGAAGAACATGGGATGTATCTTTAAAGCGATTTTCTAGGAAATCTGGAATAGTAATCGAATCATTCGAAACCTCCGTATAAATACGTAAGCGCTTTGCAACGAACTGCCAATTTAAATAAGCTCCAACAGCTAACCCAATTGCCATCCAAGCCTCAGCTAATCCTGATAGATAAATAGCACCTGGAAGACCGAGTAAAAGCCATCCACTCATATCAGAAGCACCGGCACTTAACGCAGCTACCGTCGGACCAAGCTTACGACCACCTAAAACATAATCGGATAAATCATTGGTCATACGATACATAATGACACCGATAATAAGTAATAATAATAAATACACAAAAAATGCAACAAACGTAGCTGTATCCACCGATTATTTCCTCCTTTCTCTAATCAAGGTAAAGATAGATAACAAGATTAATAATGGCATTGGGACAAATAACCAAAACCACGTCACCAATGGAATTGAGTACTCCATTCAGCACCCTCCCTCCCCATATTAACGTATGTTAAATGCTAACATTAAATACAACTGATATTTATTTAATAAATTCATATGATGACTCATTCACTTCTAGACAAAAAAATGCCTGAAATAGGTTCCACGCTATTTCAGGCTATAATATATATAATAGGGTAAAAAACATAATTCCATCTTACTTCCATCAATTACATGAAAGAAACAGGTTTTTGTACTGATAGAATGCTTGGCTCTAATTCATAAGCCAAATCTTCTTGATTACTGTCTTGAACTGACATAAACCCTCCCATTAACATCACTCCTAATACAGTTCCTACAAAAAGTTTTTTCATTTTGTATCCCCCCTTTAATTACAAAATAATTAATTTACCATATGTTAAATTTGCGAGTTTGTAATATTTAAGTGCTTCTTTGTACTTTGCTTGTTTTTCAAAATGTTCACCCAACATATTGGCAAAGTCAACTAAATAAACATATTCTTTATGTTTGGTTAAGTAAGGTAAAAATTCATTTATTAAAATACTTTCAAATTTGGCTTCATCTTTTTCCATGGCATATTTATAAGCAGTTAATGCATAGTAGTGCGCTTTAAAAGCTTCATCATAATTTAACCTTTTAAATAACTTCAAGCCTTTATCTAACATAATTTTACTTCTATCATATTCCCCTATTTTAAAATATTCTCTAGTCAATGAGGTAGCAGTTGGCAACTTAGTTTGTAAATCTACTTCTGAATCTTCTACAACTTCGCCATAATAATGAACAGCACTATGAGAATCTCCTTTTGATGAATAAAGATACCCTAAATTCACATTTGCCAGTTGAATGATTTGATTACTTCTTTCCAATCCACCTAAGTGTTTCGCTAAGTTATAATTTTTGATTGCTTTATCATACATTTTTATCCGACGATAAGAAATACCAAGTACAATATGACATTGAGCGCAGCGGATAAAATTATATTCTATCTGAAAGACTTCAATTGCTCTTTCTGCGTAATCAATGGATTCTAAGGTATTTCGAATTTTACTGTGAGCTACCGCAATCGTATAATAAAGATCAGCAGCTTCATCATTTTTTAGGTCGATTTGCTTTAATTTTTCTTCAGCAAGTTCATATAACTTAAGAGCTTGATTGTTATCTCCGGTTAGAGAGTTATAATTTCCTTTAAACTTATACCAATAATATAAATGGAGATTATCAAATGTATTGGAAACTTCATTTAAGCTATTAATCTGTTCAAGAGCACTCTCATGCTCACCAATAACTAAAAAGTATCTCACTTTGTAAATCTCAAACATAAGATAATTATTTGAGTTTACAGTTTCCATTAGTTTATTAAGTTCTTCATAACGTTTTTTAATCTCTTCCTTGTCATTCACTTCAAACAGCATGCCATACCATTCTTCACATTTGTCTTTAATATCAATATCTTTTTCGTTATCAATTTCAATCCCTAGTCGAGTGCATAACAAACTAATTACTTCTGGACTTGCCTCTGCTCGTTGATTTTCAATCTTAGATAAATAAGACATCGAGACAATTCCACTAGCTAATTCATCTTGGGTCATCCCTTGCTGGACTCTTTGCAATTTGATATAGGATCCGACTTCCATCATTTTACCCACCCGACTTTTTTTGAATTATTTCAATTAATTAATTTGTTTGTTAATACTATAATAGCATAACATTAAAGAAATTCATATTGGGAAAGTTGAGGGGAGAAAGTAGTGTTTAAAACGGTAAAAACTTTCCTACTTTCCTGACTTTCATCAAAAAATCAATAAATTTATTAAAAAAAGTAAAAAAGAACCTCTTTTGACTAAAAATCGTGCCAAAAGAGGTCGAGTCTATTTCTATGACTTTTTACTTAGAACATTTCTGATGTTGTTTTTCCTTGCATATGATGTAATAGGTAATCAGGTCCACCTGCTTTTGAATCGGTACCTGACATGTTGAAGCCACCAAATGGCTGATAACCTACGATAGCTGCTGTACAGCCTCGGTTGAAGTAAAGGTTTCCAACATGGAAATCTTCTCTCGCTTGTTCGATATGTTCGCGATTATTTGTGATGACAGCACCTGTTAAGCCATAATCTGTATTATTTGCAATATCAATGGCTTCGTCAAAGTCTTTCGCTTTCGTTAAAGCAACAACAGGGCCAAAAATTTCTTCCTGCATAATACGAGCTTTCGGATCAACATCACCAAACACAGTTGGATTCACAAACCAGCCTGTGGAATCGTCGCCATCACCACCGATGAGCAATTCTCCCTCATTTTTACCAATATCAATGTAGCCTGTGATTTTGTCATATGCTGCTTGATCAATAACAGGTCCCATATAGTTATTTGATGCTTCAGCTGGATTACCAATTGTTAATTCCTTCGTTAACTCAACTACACGGTCTTTCACTTGATCATACACATCTTCATGAATCACTGCGCGTGAGCAAGCTGAACATTTTTGACCTGAGAAACCGAAAGCTGATTGGACGATGGACTCAGCGGCCAGTTCAAGATCTGCTTCATTGTCAACAACAATCGTATCTTTACCACCCATTTCAATAATCGTGCGCTTCAACCATTTTTGTTTTTCATGGACGACCCCGGCACGTTCAAAGATACGTGTACCAACCTCACGTGATCCTGTAAAGCTTACGAAACGAGTGCGTGGATGATCTACGAGATAATCTCCAACTTCACTTCCAGGACCAGGAATATAGTTGATAACACCATCCGGAAGTCCAGCTTCTTCAAGTACTTCCATAAGTTTATAAGCAATCACTGGTGTGGTACTTGCTGGTTTTAATAAAACTGTGTTACCTGTAACCATAGCAGCAACAGTTGTACCAGCCATGATTGCAAATAAAAAGTTCCAAGGAGAAATAACAACCCCTACACCAAGTGGGATGTAATGGAATTGGTTGTATTCAATTGGACGGCTGTTAACTTTCATGCCATCTTTTATTTCTAGCATTTGACGTCCGTAGTATTCGAGGAAGTCAATTCCTTCAGCTACGTCAGCATCGGCTTCTTTCCATGGCTTTCCACCTTCTTTAATTAATAGTGCTGTAAATTCAGCTTTGCGGCGGCGAACAATGGCTGCTGCTCTAAATAAAATATCAGCACGGAATGTCGGATCTGATTTTCTCCAATAATTTTGGAATGTCTCGTCAGCTACCTTCATAGCCTTTTCTGCAAGTTCTTGGTCCGCTTTTGAAACGTAACCAATGACTTCTTCTTTATTTGCAGGGTTGACTGAAATGATTTTATCTTCAGTTGTTATGCGCTCACCATTAATGATAAGTGGATATTCTTTGCCTAAATCTGCTTCAACTTTCTTTAAAGCATCAAGCAATGTTTGTTTATTCTCTTCTACTGAAAAATCTGTAAATGGCTCGTGTGTGTATGGTACTACCATTAATAAACCCCTCCCTGTAATATGCGTTTCATTCCATTGTTTCCGCTTTCAAAGTATCTCTTTTTCTAAATTGATTTGCTAACATGCTAATCAATTTCATAAAAAAACGGAGTGGAATATGTCCACTCCTTATTTTAACGTATTTAAATTAACTTCTCAATCAACAAATATTTTTATATTTTTAAATTAGTGAAAAATATGCACGGTCGGTTCTTTTTCACCGGCTTCCTTGGAAATGAAGCTCTCGACTTGTTGGCTGGATGTTATTTTTATCTCCAAATCATAATAATCACTAAACATATCTTGGACAAGTCCGTAGGCGTACTGGGTGAAACCTATCACTTCACCTTTACCGAAGAACTCAATCGGGATTTCAAGCGTTAATTGTTTGAGATCACCGTCATAATAAAAACCTTCACCAACAACACCGACATAATTTGGGAAGTATTTAGCTATTTCCTCACCAAAATTATTGACAGTTTGATAATCATCGAAATGATCTTCCTTTGCATCATCTGAAGGAAATAGGACAAACTCTTCATTGATATCTTCCCATTTCTTGACTGAATCACTGTCACTATCAACAAATCCCCGAGCAACAAAGTTTCCAGGAATCGGTGAACTCTGTTCGGCCTCACGATAGATAGCCACCATAATCGGGATATCTTCTAAACCTTCCATTCCACGCATGCGTTCAACAATCGTATCAGCTAATTCGTAACCTTTTTTAAGCATCTGCTTTTTTGAAATGTCTTCATAGTAGTATGGTCCGCCTTCTTCAGTCTGGTAACGATAAACAGATTTCATCGCTAAACCAATGGAAATACCATTTAATGATACGGTATCATCATCGTTTTTAACTAGAAAATTATGTTCTAATATGTGGGATAAATATTTTGGATTTTCTTTATGGGCTTTTTTATCTTCATCATCAGAAATGGATGGGTTAAGTCCTTGCTGTAAGTTTTTTTTGATTTGTTCTTCATCGTAGTTCATTTCGTTCTTTTTACGTTTGTCTACTTCCTTTTTAACTTCTTTTTCCAATTCTTTTTTTGTTAATGTTCGTCCAAGCCAACCATAAACTGTGCTTTCGGATAAATACTGTCCTTCTTCAAAATAATAGTCATCCGGACTGTAATAGTCTTTAGCTAAGCGTCTTAAGCCCTCTTCCATTTCATCAATATCAAGACGGTTCGCAAGTTGGTTTGTTATGACCCCTCTTGCTGCACTGACTCGGTAGGGAAGCACCACTCTATAATTATCTTTGGAGAGCTGGTTGCTTGGTACGATAGATGTCTCTTCTTGTTGTTCATTATCTTTGACTACTTCTTCATCTTCCTGCACATCTGGTGCACAGCTTGTTACAAAAAGGAGTATGCCTAATAGTAGTATGCTTAATCTCTTCATAATTAACTTTTTCACTCCTTGTTATCAAAGGAATTGTTTACTTTAATTGGTTCCATCGAGAGCTTCTTTAAATTGTTGCTCATCCCATATTGTTATGCCAAGTTTTTCTGCTCGTTCGTACTTTGATCCGGCAGCTTCACCGGCAATGACGATATCTGTTTTGTTACTCACCGTTCCAGTGACAGATCCGCCGAGCGTTTCAATATTTTCTTTTGCTTCTTTACGTGTGAAGCTCTCCATTTTTCCTGTTAAGACGATTGTTTTACCAGAAAAAATGGTGTCGCTACTTTGTTCTGAAGTTCTTAGCCCTTTATATTCCATATTTAGTCCGAGATTCCTTAATTCTTGTAAAAGATCATTAGCCTCTTCTTCTGAGAAAAATTGGACAATCGACTCGGCCATTTTTTCACCAATTTCATCAATCAAGATAAGATCGTCATAGTTTGCTTGTTGGATTTTTTCCATTGTGCCATAATGTTCGGCTAAAATACGAGCCGCTTTCTCTCCAATAAAACGAATTCCGAGTCCGAATAACAATTTTTCAAGTGAATTAGCTTTTGATGCTTCAATGGCGTTTAAAAGATTATCCACAGACTTCTCACCCATGCGCTCAAGTTTAAGGAGTTCTTCACGGTCGAGGCGATAAACATCAGCTATCGTATGAATCAATTTTTCACGGAATAGCTGAGCGATGACTTTTTCTCCTAACCCTTCAATGTTCATTGCGTTGCGCGAAACAAAGTGAAGCAGTCCTTCTTGTAATTGTGCGGGACAATTCGGGTTAAGACAGCGTAAAGCTACTTCCTCATCCAAACGCACAAGATCACTGTCACAGGCTGGGCAATGTTTAGGCATAAAGAATTTCTTTTCTTGACCTGTTCTTTGTTCTTCAAGAACTTTGACGACTTCAGGAATAATATCGCCTGCTTTTTTAATGATCACATGGTCACCAACACGGATGTCTTTTTCCCGAATTAAATCTTCGTTATGAAGTGAAGCGCGCCCAACGGTTGAACCTGCAACTTGGACAGGTTCGAGCACTGCTGTTGGTGTAATAACGCCTGTTCTTCCAACACTCAATTCAATCTCTTTAAGTGTGGTAATCACTTCTTCCGCTGGGAACTTATAAGCAATAGCCCAGCGTGGACTTCTCGCTGTATAGCCTAGTTCTTCTTGTTGGTCGATATCATCTACTTTAATAACAATGCCATCAATCTCATAATTTAAATGGGGGCGTTCATTCGTCCAGTAATCAACGAATTCAAGGACTTCTTCGATTGAGTTGACTTTCTTCCATTCAGGATTCACTTTTAAACCTAGTTCAGATAAGTAGGTGAGGCGCTCACTATGTGACGTGATGCCTTCCACTTCCCATTCACCAACACCGTATAAAAAGATATCTAAGTTACGTGATGCAGCAATTTTCGGATCGAGTTGTCTTAATGAACCCGCTGCTGCATTTCGAGGATTGGCAAATGGTTCTTCTGCTTTTTCTGCTTTTATTTCGTTTAAAGCCAGAAAAGATTTTTTTGGCATGAACGCTTCGCCGCGCACTTCAATCGTTCCTTGTTCTGAAACCGACAGTGGAACACTCCGTATGGTTCTTAAGTTTGTTGTAATATCTTCTCCGACAGTTCCATCGCCTCGGGTTGAGCCTTGAGTAAATTGACCATTTTCATATGTTAGCGACACAGCTAATCCATCTATTTTAAGCTCGCAGACGTAAGACACCTGTTGATTTAAGTTTTCCTGAACACGCCGGTCAAAATCACGAAGATCCGCTTCATTAAATGCGTTTCCTAAACTTAACATGCGAAGTCTATGTTCGACTTTTTCAAAACCTTCAAGAGGTTGTCCACCAACACGCTGAGTCGGGGAGTCCGCAGTCACAAGTTCGGGATGCTCTTCTTCTAATTTTAATAATTCCTGTAACCTTTTATCATATTCTGAATCAGGTACACTTGGCTGATCAAGCACATAATATTCATAACCATATTTGTTTAATAATTCTTTTAACGCATCTATTTTTTCTTTTGCTTCCGTTTTATTCATTCAGTAAACACCCTATTCTTTCGTGATTGGTGCAAACCTTGCAAGAACTCGCTTGATTCCTGTTGGAGCAGGGAATGCAATATCAAGCTCCATTCCTTCGCCTTCACCTTCTACTTTTACAACGGTTCCCTTGCCCCATTTTTTATGAATAGCCTTATCGCCTGGAGCCCAGCCCTTCGTTTCTGCACCTGTGTTATTTGTTGTACGTCTGGCTCTTCGTTTAGGCTGAGGTTTCTTGATGGCTTCTTCGGTGAAAATAGGCTGTCTGCCAAACATCTCTGTTTTCGTCTCTTCCACGCCGTCAATAAGATCTTCAGGTATTTCGTTTATAAAACGGCTAATTGGATTCATGTTCGTCCGTCCAAATAATGTCCGCATTTTGGCATGGGTCACGTACAACTGTTTTTCCGCTCGAGTAATTCCCACATAAGCAAGACGTCGCTCTTCTTCCATCTCTTCCTCTTCAAACATAGAGCGGCTGTGAGGGAAGACATTTTCCTCCATGCCTATTAGAAAAATTACAGGGAACTCTAGCCCTTTCGCAGCATGTAAAGTCATTAAGGTGATTTTTTCTTCTTGATCAGGGTCTTCTTCATCAACTTGGTCAATGTCAGCGACTAAAGCTAAATCGGTTAAAAAGGCTATCAACGTTTTATCGTCTTCGTTTTTCTCTTCGAAATCCTTTGTGACGGTCATAAATTCTTCTAGGTTTTCAAGGCGACTTTGTGCTTCGATTGTCCGTTCGTTTTCAAGTGCCTCTTCATACCCTGAACGCTTAAGAACCGCTTCAACCATATCTGTTGCTGTTAAAAATTCTTGTTGTTGTGACAAGGTTTTAATCAGCTCACCAAAATCAGCTAACGCATTCGCTGCACGTTTAGAAACCCCCGTAAAATCTACTTCTTTAACAGCTTGATAAAATGAGATATCATTTGCCGCCGCGTAAGCTCTTAGTCGTTCCACAGATGTTTTACCAATCCCTCGCTTCGGTTCATTAACAACACGTTCAAAGCTTAAATCATCATTAGGATTCATGATCAATCGTAAGTAAGCAATGAGATCTTTAATTTCTTTGCGGTCGTAGAACTTTGTGCCGCCGACCATTTGATAAGACACACCCGACTTCATCAAAGTATCCTCAATGGCACGTGATTGGGCGTTCGTACGATAAAGAATAGCCATATCACCAGGTGTATACCCTTCTTCACGAATAAGCTCTTGAATTTTATCAGTAATAAACAAGGCTTCTTCTTGTTCTGTTGCACCTTGGTAATAATTAATTTTATTTCCATCAGGATTATCAGTCCATAACTTTTTCGGTTTACGGCCAGCGTTATGTTCAATCACGTGATTGGCAGCATCAAGTATAGATTTTGTTGAACGATAATTTTGCTCAAGCAAAATCGTTCGGGTATTTGGATAGTCTTTTTCAAAGGTTAAGATATTTTCTATATTCGCACCTCGCCAGCGATAAATAGACTGGTCAGAGTCACCTACGACACAAATATTTTGGAAACGGGTTGCTAGTTGTTTTACTAAATAGTATTGCGCATGGTTCGTATCCTGATACTCGTCAACATGAATATATTGAAAACGACGTTGATAATACTCTAACACTTCAGGAACGCGCTTAAATAAGTGAATCGTCTCCATAATCAAATCGTCAAAATCAAGAGACTGGTTTTTGCGCAACATTTTCTGATAGGCATCATAAACTTTCGCTACTTGTCGATCATAAAAATTCCCCACATGCTCACTGAATTCTTCTGGATTAATTAACTCATTTTTCGCTCCGCTAATTCGGTTCAGCATGGCTCTAGGTTCGAATTGTTTCGTATCGATATTTAAATTTCTGAGCACTTGTTTAACGACCGATAGTTGGTCACTACTATCTAAAATTGTAAAGTTTGAGTTATATCCAATCCGGTCAATATCACGGCGAAGAATTCGAACACACATCGAGTGGAAGGTTGACACCCACATATAGTCACCTTCAGGGCCGACTAATTTGCTGACACGTGATTTCATTTCACGAGCTGCCTTGTTGGTAAACGTAATGGCTAAAATATTGCGTGGGGCGACACTTTTTTCTTTTATTAAATAGGCGATTCGATGTGTTAAGACACGGGTCTTTCCACTTCCTGCCCCAGCCATAATTAACAGTGGGCCTTCTGTATGTTGGACAGCTTCTTTTTGCTCTTTATTTAATCCTTTTAGTAAATCTTCTTTAAGCATAAATTATTTCACCTCAATTGCCTTTTACGGCTTTTACCGTTTGTAATGCTTGTTTTAAATTTGTATATATACTATTTCCGACAATGACAACATCGGCATGTTCTTTCATTTCCCGCGCTTGGATTGGATTTTCAATGCCACCGCCATAAAAAAGTAGCGTGTTATCCAGTTCATTTTTTACTTTTTGAACTAGTGCCGGCTCACCATAAGTACCGCTATATTCCACGTAAAAAATCGGCAAATGAAAAACATGCTCAGCCATATACGCATATGCAAGGACATCTTCTTCGTCAGGCATACTGCAGTTTGTACGCTCGTAGGCTTTAGAGTTTTCATTTAAAATACAATATCCTTCAACGAATATCTCGTCCCAGTCCATAATATCTTTGTACTGTTTAATTGCTTCATGCTGGATATCCATCATCCACTTTTTATCTGTGCTATTCATCACCATCGGGATAAAATAATAATCGAAACCCGGCGTGATAGCTTCCATATTTGAGACTTCGAGTATACAAGGAACGCTATACCGTCTGATGCTGGATAGCAGATCAAGCACATTGTCTAATGTCACATTATCAGTACCGCCAACGATAATCGCATCTGTTCCTGATTCACAGACAAGTTCTAAGTCGTCGTCCGAGATCTCTTTTGCTGGATCAAGCTTAAATATATGCTTCCATTCATTCATATTTGTGTGCAACTTTATATCCTCCATTGGTCTTTTAAAAGTATAACTTCATCTATGCAGGCTAATGTCTGACTAGTCCTGTTTGTTTAAGTATACGATTGAGATTACTCAACTTCTTCAAGTTATTATAACAAAAAAATGAGGTTAGGACATAAGTATATTAGTTAAAGTAAAAACGAACGTGTTAAAGTATATTTTGACAAATACACTTTTCTTCAAGTCAGCGTAGGAAAAATACGTAGACTCCTGTGGGAGCTGAGGCCTAGATGAGACCCCACAGTGCGTTAGCACGAGGAGGCTCATCAGCCGCCCACGGAAAGCGAAGTATTTTTCCGAAGCGAATAGCACTCACTTGAAATTGTCCGTCATTTAATAACAAATACTTAGTTTTGTCCGAACCTCATTTTCCTTTATTCTTTTCTATTCTCTTTTTCTACCATCCGATCAAGGACAAGCTTATATCCGTCGCTTCCATAATCTATGCAGCGTCTGACTCTTGAAATGGTCGCTGTTGATGCTCTTGTTTCTTGTTCAATGGCTGTATATGTATGACCTTCTGTTAGCATCTTAGCCACTTGAAGCCGTTGAGAAATGGACTGGATTTCACTCATGGTAGCGATATCGTCAAAAAATCGATAACATTCATCAACTGATTCTAAAGATAAAATTGCTTCGAAAAACTGATTCAACTGTTTTCCGCGTAATCGATCAATTTGCAAAAAGAACACCTCCTGCTCTTAATGACTTGATATGCTGACAGAGTGATCTATTCCAGGAGAAGATGGCACCACATTGATCCATGTTTTTCCAGGCACAAATCCGATTGGTTCACCTTCTTTAACAGGTGTCATTTTTCCATCAACATTTTCCCATTCAATCTCTTGCATTTTGCCCTTTTGCATTAAATAGGCATTGCCTCCAGATTCAAAATCAATCGCTCGTCTACCTTCATCGTCGATCACTTCATGTTGTGCTTCAACAATAAATACGTTGTCGGCGTATATCTGTTCTTCAGTATTTAACTCTATTGTCGGTTCCCCGTCACTTGAGCGCAAGTACCGCTCATCTTCTTCATCATAATCGTATTGTACTTGCCAATTCGAATCATATGCAATCGTTACTTGTTCACTCGGCTCCCCTTCGATGTCATCTGCATCATCTTCTAAAAATGGTAAAGGAGCAACATCCGTCTTTGTCTCATAACCTTTTTGCTCTGCAATGTCGTTCACTGCATCAAATAACAAGTAAGAATTATGTGGCGCTTTTCGGAATGATTCACGTTTGAATATTTGCCCGTCATTATCGTAGCTGGCACCATTAATATTTTCGATGCCCCTCTCTTGAATCATATCTTCAACAAAATTGGCCGCGCCATGATAAACATAGATAGCGTCATAGCCTTCCGCTAATTCAAAATAATATTCCCGAGCACTACGGACTGGACCAACAATTTCAGGCTCTTCGCTTTGATAAATCGCTAGAAAACGAGTGATACTACCTTCTGCTAGAATTTCAAACACAACATCTGCTTGAGATAAACCTGATTGGGGTCTTGCTTTAGGATGATTATTAACCATCACTGCCACTGGTCGTTGATCTATCGCCTTATCCGTGTCAAGCCCGGTAAATGGATAAGAGTTTTCCTCTTGCCCTGTTTTTGGTTTTGTTTTTGAGTCTAAATTAGTAGATTTTTCGTCATTGTCTTCTGCTTTTTCTTGTGAACAAGCCACAAGCAGGAAAGCAAGGACAATTAAAATAAACCATTTCTTCCTTATCTTTCTCATTTCCTCACACCTAACGTATGTTTTTAGCTAGTTTAACCTATATACTTTAGATTAACGCATGGTGCTCGGAAATAAAACCTCTTTTTTCATTATATCTAAAACACCTTGTTGTGTAATGCGGATATAAGGTAAGTGTGTTGATGACAAAAATAAAATTGAATATATAGGATCTTCAAACGGATAGCCGAATTCCTCAAGTAATTTTTTAAGTTCTTGTTCCTTACTAATTAATTTTGGCATATCGCCTTGATCCATTAATCCACCAAGTTTAAGTGGAATTTCTAGAAGGATCTCTCCTTCATGAACGACGACAATACCTCCTCCTAATTCTTTCAATTTCTTCCATGCGAGGATGATGTCGTGTTTATTTTTACCGATAAAGACAAAATCACCTGTTGTCGAATAGGAACTGGCAATGGCACCGAGACGTTTCGTGAATCCCCGAATAGCCGTGTTGACACGCCATTTCCCGTAGCGATCAATTAACAATAAAAAAGCATCATCTTTATCCTTTGGCAGAACATCCAACGTGACGTCTGTTTCAACGGCATACGGTTTAATTATAACGTCATTGATCATATCAAGGCCGATTGGTACGGAAAACTGTAAATCTTCCATATCAAGATCCCATTCTAAATCAAGTGGTTTTATATTATATTCTTCCCAATTAATAATAGATTTTACTTGCTGCTCTTCATTATTTTTAACTAGCCACTTTCCTTTAGCCAAAACTGACTCTGGGTGGGGATTGTCTTTTGCCGATAAAATATTGATATGCGCTATTCTACCAGGTGCTATACTGCCGATCATTTCATCAAGAAGCAAATGTTTAGCTGGGTTATAAGAGGCCATCCGGTACGCCTCTTCAATAGGGACACCTTTTTCAATAGCTATGTCTATACATAGATTCATAACACCATTTTCATAGAAAGAAGGTGTTGCTCCATCTGTTGTCATCATTAAATTATCAAATGTAGTAAGTCCCTGGTCTAATATTTCTTCTAGAAGACGAGGCAAATCTGGTCTAATTGAAGAATATCTTAAGCCCACCTGATAACCTAATTCAAGCCGTTTAATCGCTTCTTCCCCTGTCATCGCTTCATGATCAGCATTGATACCGAATAACTTCATTTTGGTTAAGGTTAGATCTGAAGCTCCTGGAAAGTGACCTTCCACTGGTTTTCCTAGTCGTTTTGTTTCTTGAATCCAGTAAAGCAGGCGGTCATCACCAGCAAGTAAGCCTGGCCAAGAGGTGAGTTCCCCACCTTGAACAACCCCAGGATAATTCAACCATTTAAGTACGTCTTTTGTATTAAAAACTTTGTCTTCATCCATCAACGCCGTTTGTGAGTCAAATCTTCCCCACCAATACATTGATATCGGTAATTCATTAAAATCATCCAGTAAAGTAAACGCTTTCTTTTTCGGTAATAAAAAATGCCACATTAAGTTATCATTAATCAGTGTGGTCGTCCCGAATTTTCCAGCGTGTAGAGCAAGTTGCTCAGGGTTATATAATTGAAATGGATGGGCATGGGGTTCAACATATCCCGGTACAAGAAATTTATTTTCACAATCCACAATTTCCGTTTTGTTTAATTTTTGTGGTAAATCTTCCCCGACGTAAATAATCCGATCCTCATGAATCCAAATGTTGGCTTCCATCCAACGTTTTGTAAATACATTTAAGTAAGTCGCATTTTTAAGTAAAAGTGTTGGCTCTTCGATACCATCGGCCACTGCGATATGATGCCTTATTTCTCTATTTCTCCAGTAACCTCTTTCCATCATAAACAACTCTCCAATTAATCTATTTTATTTATTCTATCACATCTTTCACTTTAATACAGTAAAGTTTTGTTTAATTAAAGTGAAATTTTTGTGACACTTTTCTTTAGCTGTAAAAAAGATAAGATTCCCTTGTCCCTTTTTAGTTTGTATGAATGATTGTGACGATTTATTCTTTTTTTAAAGTGATCCGAGGTGGTGGATTAGTTTAGGCTCCCTGGATTTATGAGCGGTAGTGATTCTAGGGAGGTTTAGCTCGGTTGCCTACCTGGATTTGCGAGCAGCAGTGATTCCGGGGAGGTTTAACTCGATTGCCTACCTGGATTTATGAGCAGCTTTGATTCCGGGGACGATTAGCTTCGTTGTAGGAGATTACAACTAGTTTAAAACATAGCACCCGAATGAATTTTAAAAGAATATTCAATCGGGTGTTATGAGCTAATCCCGATATTATGCCAACTTTATCTCTTTAACTAGTTTAGTCCGATATCTTTTCTATAAAAGAAATCTGCATGACTTGGGAAACTGGTGAATGAATGATAAGCCTTCTCTGTTGCTTGCTTTAGTGAAGAGTCTTTCGCACCAACTAGAAGCACACGCCCACCATCGGATACTAAGCCTTGGTCAGTCTTTTTCGTGCCCGCATAGACCGTGAATGATTGACTACCCGATGCGAAGTCGGGAATCCGAATATTCTTTTCACAAGATTGAGCAGGATAACCTTTGGATGCTAAGACCACACCAACACATGATTCATCATGCCACTCAAGTCGAGGATCTATCCCCGCTTTAACATCTAACATGACTTGGAGGAGATCATTTTTTAATAAAGGTAACACAACTTGGGTTTCAGGATCACCAAAGCGCGTATTAAATTCAATCACCTTAGGACCGTTTGGCGTCATAATCATGCCAGCATATAAAATACCTGTAAATGACCGTCCTTCACTCTGCATGCCATCCGCTGTTTTCTGAAGTACTTCCTTCATTGTATAAGTTAAAATTTCCTCTGTAATTTCCGGGACAGGGGCGTATGCTCCCATTCCACCGGTGTTCGGACCTTCATCGTTATCAAAGGCACGTTTATAATCTCTTGCTGTCACCATCGGATAAACTTGATTTTCATGGACAAAAGCCATCAAAGAAAACTCTTCTCCGTCTAAAAATTCTTCCACAACAACCGTTGATCCAGCTTCTGAGAAAATTTTAGAAACGAGCATATCGTCAAGCGCTTGGAGGGCTTCCTGTTTTGTTTGAGCAACAACGACACCTTTTCCAGCAGCAAGCCCGTCTGCTTTAACAACAATTGGAGCCCCTTTTTCTTCAATATACAACCTAGCTTCTTCAACATTGGTGAAGGTTTCGTAATCTGCCGTTGGGACGTTATGTCTTTTCATAAATGATTTGGCAAAACTTTTACTCTCTTCCAGCAAAGCAGCTTCTTTTGTCGGTGCAAAAATAGCTAAGCCTTCTTCTTGAAAGTAGTTCGTAATCCCTTTAGCAAGTGGCATCTCAGGTCCGACGATTGTGAAATCTATTTTGTTTTCTTTAGCAAACTGAACAAGAGCTTTGGTATTCGTTTCGGCAATATTCACGCAAACTGCTTGGCCGTCTATTCCACCATTGCCAGGAGCAACGTAAATCTTATTCACCCGTTCGCTTTCAACTAGTTTCATAACAAGACTATGCTCACGGCCACCACGCCCAACAACTAATACGTTCATTGGTATACTCCTCCTCATATTTATGTAACTATCAAATCAACGTCATGCGTCTTATGAAGATCTTTTCAATGAGGCTTCACACCTCAAATCAATGTCAGGTGCCTTATGACGATCTTTTCGACGAGATTTCAACTGCCAAAAGAACGTCATTCACCCTATGACGATCTTTCCGACGGGATTTCACGTCTCAATTGAACGTCATGCACTAAATGACCATTATCCATCAACAACTTTAATGCTTAAAATGTCTCATTCCTGTAAAGACCATCGCAATGCCGGCTTCATCACATGTATCAATAGAATCTTGATCGCGTTTTGATCCTCCGGGTTGAATGATGGCTGTGACTCCTGCTTTAGCTGCTGCTTCGACCGTATCTGGCATTGGGAAAAAGGCATCTGACGCCATGACCGCTTTTTCTGCTTTGTCACCCGCTTGTTCAATTGCGATTTTCGCCGCTCCGACACGGTTCATTTGACCTGCACCCACGCCAACTGTTTGTTCATTTTTTGCTAATACAATCGCATTAGATTTCACATGTTTGACTGCTTTCCAAGCAAACATCAAATCTTTCCATTCTTGTTCTGTTGGTTGACGTTTTGTTGGATAACTCAGTTCATCTGTTTTAACTTCTGCTTGGTCAGCCTCTTGTATAAGCATTCCGCCTTTAACCGTTGTTAAGCGTTGATAAGATGAACGCTCTCCTGCTACATTTAGCTCTACTAAACGAATATTTTTCTTCTTCGTTAAAATATTAAACGCTTCATCAGAAAATCCAGGAGCGATGACAATTTCTAAAAATATTTCGCTCAATTTTTTAGCCAAGTCTTTGGTCACTTCTCGGTTGACTGCAACGATTCCGCCAAAAATAGAAATGGGATCAGCGTCAAATGCTTTTTGAAATGCTGCTTCAATCGTCTCACCTACCCCAATACCGCATGGGTTCATATGCTTCACTGCTACAGCTGCATGTTGCTCATATTCGCTCAGTATTTCAAGTGCACTATTTGCATCTTGGATATTGTTATAAGATAATTCTTTTCCGTGGAGCTGCTTTCCACTAGCTAAGCTTCCTGACATTTCTTGTGCATCTTTATAAAAAGCTGCTTCTTGATGTGGGTTTTCACCGTAACGTAGTGATTGAACTTTTTCATAGGTAACGGTATAAGTTTCGGGATATTTGTCGTCCGTTTTGCTAGTGAAAAAGCCGGCAATCAATGCATCATAATGGGCTGTGTGTCGGAATACTTTCGCAGCTAATTCCTGTCTTTTAGCAAGAGTCAATTCTTTTTCCGTTAAAGCAGAAAGAACATCTTCATAATCTACCGGATCCACTACAACTGTTACGTGCTCAAAGTTTTTAGCAGCTGCACGCAGCATCGTCGGGCCACCGATATCAATGTTTTCAATAATTTCCCCATCTGTGACGTTCGGTTGATCAAGCGTTTGTTTGAACGGATAAAGGTTGACAACAACCATATCAATTGGCTTAATCTGATGACTTTCAAGCTCTGCTTTATGTTCGGGCTTATTATAATTTGCCAGTAACCCACCGTGAATAAATGGATGTAATGTTTTGACTCGACCGTCTAAGATTTCCGGAAAATCTGTCACATCTTCAACAGCTTTGACGTCTAGTCCGGCTTCTTTTAATACCTTTAATGTGCCACCTGTTGAAATAATGTCATAATCCAAATTAACAAGACCCTCGGCAAATGGTACGATATTCGTCTTATCGGATACACTGATCAATGCTCTTTTCGTCATGGCTAACCCCTTACCTCTCTCTTTGATTCTTTAATAAGTTGTTTGATAACTTCAGGATATAACTCGTGTTCTATGTTTTGAATTCGTTCCGTTAAACTATCTCGTGATTCATTAGGATAAATTGATATAGATTCTTGCGCGATTACAGGACCTGTGTCCATGCCTTCATCCACATAATGAATCGTCACGCCTGTCACACTGGCTTTATTTTCAAGCGCCTGACCAATTGCATCGAGTCCTGGAAACTTAGGCAATAATGACGGATGAATATTGATAATTCTTCCCTCGTACGTGTGTAGTAGTGTTGACCCTATTAGCCGCATATACCCGGCTAAGAAAATCCAATCTATTTCATACGCTTGAAGCTGATCCACTAACCGCTCCTCATACTCACTTTTAGATCGATAGTGTTTAGGATTAAAAGAAAGTACAGAAACCCCAGCGTGCTTAGCTTTCTCAATGACAGGTGCCCCAGGTTTGTCACAAATTAACAGTGAAATCTCACATGGCAAATCTGTCCGTTCAATGATGGCTTGAAAATTCGTCCCGGAACCCGAAGCGAAAACAGCTGCTCTTACATTTTTCATTATAAAAAGTGCACCCCTTCACGGCTCGTCACTTTACCAATCATTGATGCTTGTTCCCCTTGCTGATTGAAGATTTTCGTCACTTGCTCTGCATCTTCTTTACAGACAACAACTGCCATGCCAATACCCATATTGAAAATACCGTACATCTCTTCAAGTGAGATATCGCCCTTTTCTTGTAAAAAGGTGAATACAGTTGGAACATCCCAGCGAGTTGAATCAAGTTCAACCCCTAATCCCTCAGGAAGCATTCTCGGAAAGTTTTCATAAAAACCTCCCCCGGTTACATGGGTAATGCCTTTGATGTTGTATTCAGCCATTACATTCACAACCGATTTAGCATAGATTCTAGTAGGTGTCAGCAAGACCTCACCTAACGCAGCATCCATCTCGCCATATTTTTCAGTTAAATCCAAATCTTCAACAAGCTGGCGTACTAACGAATAACCATTAGAATGAATCCCACTTGACGCCAGTCCAATCACCACGTCGCCTTCTTCAATCGACTCTCCAGTAATAAGTTCGGACTTTTCAGCAATACCGACTGAAAAACCAGCCAAATCGTATTCATCCGTCGCATACATGCCCGGCATCTCGGCCGTTTCGCCACCGATAAGGGCAGCACCAGCTGCAACACATCCTTCAGAAATCCCAGCGACAATGTCTTCCATCACGTCAGGGTCGTTTTCACTGCAGCCGATATAATCTAGGAAAAACAACGGCTGAGCCCCTTGTGCCACAATATCGTTCACACACATGGCCACTAAATCAATCCCGATTGTATTATGTTTATTTAATTGAAAGGCGAGCTTTAATTTCGTACCGACGCCATCTGTACCTGAAACTAGGACTGGTTCTTTAAATTTGAATGACGTGAGCTCAAATAATCCCGCAAAAGCTCCCACACCACCAAGCACTTCAGGACGTGTCGTTTTATTAATATGCTTTTTCATACGCTCAACTGCTTCATAACCTTTTTCTACGTCGACCCCAGCCTCTTTATATCGATTTGACATGATTGTAAACCCTCCGGCGAATTTTTAGTTTGTGAGAAATGACTGTTTGTTTTCTTCAGTTCCAACAGGATACTGTCCTGTCATACAGGCGTTGCATATGCCTTGGTTAATTGTTTTATCTTTAACAATCGCTTTTTCCAATCCATCTGGAGATAAATAAGCGACACTATCTGCTCCTAGCACCTCACGAATATCTTCTATTTCTTTATTGGCTGCAATCAGTTCTTCTCTTGTTGACATATCAATGCCGTAATAACATGGATTTTTAATCGGTGGTGAAGCAATCCGAACATGCACTTCTTTCGCGCCAGCTTCCTTAAGCATTTTAACAATCCTGATACTTGTCGTACCACGAACAATGGAATCGTCAATCATAACGACCCGTTTTCCTTCAACAATGCCACGTACCGGTGAAAGTTTCATTTTCACGCCTTGTTCGCGCATTTCCTGTGACGGTTTTATAAACGTTCGGCCGACATAGCGATTTTTTATTAAGCCCATTTCATACGGTAAACCTGTTTGTTCCGCATAACCGATAGCTGCGGAAATACTTGAATCCGGCACACCGGTCACGACATCTGCTTCAACAGGGGCTTCTTTGGCCAGTTCAATGCCCATTCGTTTTCTTGATGCATGAACATTGACATAATTCAAATCACTATCAGGTCTTGAAAAATAGACATATTCCATGGCGCATAGATGACGTTGCTCTCTTACCGCAAAGCGAGCCGACTCAATGCCAGCTCTACTTATCGTAACTAGTTCACCAGGTAAAATTTCCCGATCAAACTTAGCACCGACGAGGTCAAAGGCACACGTCTCTGAAGCAACTACATAACTCTCACCAATCCGACCGATCGATAAGGGACGAATCCCAAAAGGATCAACCGCTGCATAAAGTTTATCTTCAGTTAGGATGAGAAAAGTATAAGCACCGACTAGTTTCTTGAACGCTGATATAATTCCTGGTTCAGTAATTTCCTTCCCATTGCGGCGAATCAAATGGGCAAGTAATTCCGTATCTGCCTTCGTATGAAAAATACTTCCTTCATTTTCAAGTTCACCGCGAAGATCATGGGCGTTCATGATGTTTCCACTATGGGCGAGAGCCACACTCCCTGACTGAGAGTGGAATAGATGTGGCTGCACGTTTTCGTACCCCGTATCCTGATTGGTAACATAATGCACATGTCCAATCGCTGCCTCGCCGTTTAGTTGTCCTAAGTCCGGCCGACCAAATACATCATTAAGCAAACCGACATCTTTATGGATCAGCAGTTCGGCTCCGTCATTCGAAACGATGCCAGCACCTTCTTGCCCGCGATGTTGTGTCGCATGAAGTCCATAATATGTTATTTCTGCTGCTTGTTTATGTCCCCAAATGCCAAACATATTTACGCCTCACTTATCCCTTTGTTTTCCAATTGGTTGGAAAGGGCTTGCTCCCATACCTTTTGGAGTTGGTCAACTGGCTCCTGGATAACTTGTTTGTCGTTTACCTTTACTATGAATTCATTTGTCTCTGTCACGTAACCTATTTGTTTTGCTGAATCGATGGAAGACTCAAATTTCTCTTGAAGTTCAGGTCGCACAGAGATAATGAATCGTGATTGAGTTTCACTAAATAGTTGAACTGTCTCGTTTCCTTCAAGTGCAACAGTTAATCCTAATCCTTGCTCTGTAAATGTAGTTTCAGCTAAAGCAACGGCTAGCCCACCTTCAGATATATCTGTTGCTGAAACGATGAGACCTGCTTGAATTGCCTTCAAAATTTGCTTTTGACGTTTTGCTTCCTCTTTTAAATCAATCTTAGGTGCTTTACCTGAATAAGAGTTATTGAGCACTTTTTGCAATTCACTCCCACCGAACTCTACTTCTGTCTCACCAATTAAGTAAATTAAATCGCCAGCCTGCTGAAAATGGCTTGGTGTCAAGTGGTCAACAGATTCAAGAAGTCCTACCATACCAATAATTGGCGTTGGGAAAATGGCTTCTCCTTTTGATTGATTATATAAAGAAACATTTCCACTTATAACAGGCGTATCTAGTTCGCGACTCGCCGTACTAATGCCATCAATACTCTTTCCCATTTGCCAAAATACTTCCGGGTCTGTCGGATTTCCAAAATTCAATCCATCCGTTAAAGCAAGAGGTTTGGCGCCAGAACAAACGATATTTCTAGCACTCTCAGCAACAGCTATCTTTCCGCCTGTTTCCGGATCTAAATAAATATAGCGAGCGTTACAATCTGTTGACATAGCAATCGCTTTTTCAGTTCCCTTAATGCCCACAACCGCTGCACTTGCACCGGGACCTATAAGCGTACTGTCTTGTGCATTTGTTTTAAATTGATTATAAATAGCTTTTTTACTAGCTATTGTCGGGCGACCGAGCAATGTCTTTAGCATGTCACTATGATTTTCCACTTGTGGAATTGCGTTTTCTTTTTGTTGAAATTCTTTAAAATAAGTGGCTTCCTCAGCAGGTAAATCATAAACAGGTGCTTCTTCAACAAGCGCATCAACAGGTACGTCAGCGAAAACTTCACCGTTTTGAATAACTCTGAATGATTGTTCTTCAATCACTTTTCCAATAGTGACGGCCTCAACTTGATGTTTTTTAAAAACTTCAATGACGTCCTGTTCGTGCCCTTCTTTAACAACGAGCAGCATTCGTTCTTGAGATTCAGACAGCATCAGTTCATAAGCCGTCATATCTTGTTCACGCTGTGGCACCAAATCAAGATTCATTTCAATCCCTGTTCCTGAACTGCTTGCCATTTCACTAGCGGAAGACGTCAAACCAGCTGCTCCCATATCTTGCATGCCGATAACAGCATCAGACTTGATAACTTCAAGACACGCACTAATCAATCGTTTTTCAATTTCTGGATTTCCAATGGCGATGGCTGAAGATTGATCTTCAGAATCCCCTTCGAGAACGTCAGAAGAGAAAGTCGCACCATGAATGCCATCTCTACCTGTATCGCGCCCTGCATAAATCACGCTGTTTCCGACACCAGAGGCCACACCTTTTTGCAAGTCTTTTTGATTAATAAGTCCGACACACATTGCGTTAACGAGCGGATTTTCTTCGTAACAGTTATCAAAATAGACTTCACCACCGACTGTAGGCACCTCTAATGTATTGCCATAATGGGCCATACCACGAGCAACTTCAGACACTAAGTATTTTGTATGATTGTTGGTCAGTTCACCAAAACGAAGAGAGTTCATTAATGCAATTGGCTTAGCTCCCATAGAGAACACGTCACGAACAATACCGCCTACACCAGTAGCAGATCCTTCAAAAGGTTCAACCGCAGACGGACTATTATGACTTTCCATTTTAAATACAACAGCCTGGTCGTCGCCAATATTAACGACGCCCGCTCCCTCACCTGGGCCTTGAATAACTTGAGGTCCTTTAGTAGGAAATTTTTTCAAAATAGGTTTTGAAGATTTATAGCTACAATGCTCCGACCACATTACTGAAAAGAGACCCGTTTCCGTATAATTAGGTCGTCTACCTAATTTCTCCTTAACCATTTGATACTCTTCATCACTTAAACCCATCTCTTGATAAAGCTTCTCTGATTCAATTGTCTCTGGACTGACTTCGATCTGTGCTCCCATGTTTGCCCCTCCATTTATAAAGTGAATTATTTTAATCCAATCCGTTCAAAAATAAAGTCGACATTTTTCAAATGGTACGTTGTGTCAAAACAAGCATTGATTTCTTCTTGTGATAAAACATTTGTGATCTGATCATCTGCTTCAACAAGCTTTTTGAAATGAACTTCTGTTTCCCATGCTTCCATTGCTTTTGGTTGTACTAAATCATATGCTTCTTCCCGGGACATACCTTTATCAATAAGTGTCAACAACACACGTTGGGAAAAAATAACTCCATGTGTCTTATCAATATTTCGTTTCATATTTTCAGGAAATACAGTTAAGTTTTTCACGATGTTAGAAAAGCGATTCAACATGTAATTCAGTGCAATCGTAGCATCTGGTAAAATAATGCGTTCTGCTGAAGAATGTGAAATATCGCGTTCATGCCATAACGATACATTTTCATAAGCCGTTACCATAAACCCGCGCATCAAACGCGCCATCCCCGTCATATTTTCCGAGCCGATTGGATTCCGTTTATGCGGCATGGCAGATGATCCCTTTTGACCTTTCGCAAAAAATTCCTCTACTTCTCGTGTTTCTGTTTTTTGTAAACCACGGATTTCAGTAGCGAATTTTTCAATTGACGTTGCGATTAAAGATAACGTTGAAATATAGTCCGCATGCCGATCACGTTGGAGTGTTTGCGTTGAAACTGGTGCTGGTGAGAGTCCCAGATGCTCGCACACATATTTTTCAACGAATGGATCGATATTGGCGTACGTTCCGACCGCGCCAGACAGTTTTCCGAATTCGATTCGCTCAGCCGCTGCCTCAAAACGTTCAAGATGGCGTTTCATCTCTTCATACCATAAGGCGAGCTTAAGTCCGAATGTCGTTGGTTCAGCGTGTACCCCGTGAGTTCGCCCCATCATAACAGTATGTTTATGTTCGATGGCCTTTTCTTTAAGTACCTTGATAAATTGATGTAAATCTTTTCTAATAATCTCATTCGCTTGTTTAATTAAATATGAAAGTGACGTATCCACCACATCGGTAGACGTTAAACCGTAATGAACCCACTTTTTCTCATCACTTAACGTTTCTGATAGCGCCCTTGTAAATGCGACGACATCATGACGCGTTTCCTGTTCGATTTCATAGATGCGGTCCACGTTCACTCGCGCATTTTTACGAATTTTTTTCACATCTTCCCGTGGTATGACACCGAGTTCACTCCACGCTTCACAGGCCAAAATTTCAACTTCCAGCCATGCGTTATATTTATTCTTTTCTGTCCAAATTGCGCCCATCTCTTCGCGAGTATAACGTTCGATCATTGTTTTGCCTCCTGAAACTCATTTATCTGTTGTTCGACTTGCTGTAATGATTCTCCTATAAAAGTCACATGCCCCATCTTCCGTTTTGGTTTGGCTGCATCTTTTCCATATAAATGAATGAATCCGTTTGATTGAGAAGACATCGCCTGGTGAACACCATCCAAATCTTCACCTAAAATATTGACCATGACTGAATAGTGACTTAGATTAATTTCTCTTAAAGGCAGGCCACAAATCGCGCGGATATGTTGCGCAAACTGTGAAATTGTACATGCTTCAATTGTATAGTGGCCTGAATTATGTGGGCGAGGCGCCATTTCATTGATATAAATATCTTCTCCATCAACAAACATCTCTATCGCAAACGTCCCCACCACATTCATTTCATCCGCTAATCGTTTGGCAGCTACTACCGCTGCTTCCTTCACACGATCGCTAATTTGTGCTGGGACAGTTGATTTATATAAAATATGATCTTTATGTTCATTTTCCGGGATTGGGAAAAAAGTAATCTCGCCTGATAAAGATCTTGTAAACACGACAGAGATTTCCTTATCAAAGGATAGCCAACTCTCAATAATGCAGTGCTTATTTTCATTTAAAAATTTAACGGCTTGTTCAATCTCAGAATCAGCATCGATTTTAAGCTGCCCTTTTCCGTCATATCCCCCACGGCATGTTTTAATGACAGCTGGAAAGGCAATAGTTTCAAATGCTTCTTTAATATCTGATTCAGTTTGTACGATTTTAAATTCAGGAACTGGCAAGCCGACTGATTTCATTAATTCCTTTTCTTTTTCTCTATTTTGCGTCACTTCAAGAGCATAGGCACCTTGAGGTAACTTGCCCTCTTTTTCAATATAGGTTGCTGCTGTGAGATCAACATTTTCAAATTCGTACGTGACCACATCGCTTAATTCAGTCAACTCTTTCACCGCGTCCATGTCGTCATAAGCAGCAACAATTTGTTTATCTGCGACTTGGGCTGTTGGACAATTTGGTGTCGGATCAAGTACGGCAATCTGGTAGCCCATATAACGTGCAGCAATGGCCATCATCCGTCCGAGCTGTCCTCCGCCAATAATGCCGATTGTCTTTGGTGGTAAAATCGGGTGGTTATTTTTTCGCAAGATCTTCCCTCATTTCTGCAACATTTTCTTGCATTTTCTCTCGGTAGTTTATGAGTTCTTTCATGATTGACTCATCAAATGCGCCAAGAATTTGTGTGGCTAAGATGGCAGCATTTTTTGCGCCGGCTTTCCCGATGGCGACGGTTGCTGTCGGTACACCACCTGGCATTTGCACAATTGACAGGAGTGAGTCTAAACCGTTTAATGCTTTACTTTGAACAGGCACGCCGATGACGGGTAAGGTTGTTTGAGAAGCTACCATTCCTGGTAAATGAGCAGCGCCTCCTGCTCCGGCAATAATTACTTTTAAGCCACGATCACGGGCTGATTTGGCATAGTTGAACATATCATCAGGTGTCCGGTGCGCCGATATCACTTCTTTTTCATAAGGTATATTCAATTCGTCTAACGTATCACACGTATGCTCCATCGTTTCCCAATCAGAAATACTTCCCATAATCACACCAACTTGCGCCATCCAACATCATTCCTTTCAGTTCTTATTATTTATGTAAAGATTATATAGAAATTTGGTAAAGTCTGATTCTTATCGTCTACAAGAAAACTACAACGTAACCCCTAGTTGGAATTCCTTTCATTCTGCTTAATGTAAGTGTCTATCCTATCGCTGCGGAAAAACACTCCGCTTTCCGTGGGCGGCTGATGAGCCTCCTCGTGCTACGCACTGCGGGGTCTCATCTAGGTCTCAGCTCCCACAGGAGTCTCCGTGTTTTTCCTTCGCTTTGAATACCTTGCTCTTTGAATGAAAAGGGCTTCACCATTACTAACTTTTTGGGATTTTTCTAAATTCAATCAGAAAGTCTGTGCTAGCGTAGGCAGAATACGAAGACTCCTATGGGACAAGCACGAGTCTGAAGACCCCGGAAGAAGCGTTCTTTGCTTCTGAGGAGGCTGAAGCCGTGCCCATGGAAAGCGAAGTATTCTGCCGGAGCGATGATAAAGCACTCAGCAATTCGACCAATAGGAACACCAAAAGTATTTTATTATTTGATGTTTACAATTTGTTGAATTATTTAACTCTAAGTAATTATTATATATAATCAAAAAAGTCTATTCGTCTCCCTCTATTATGAGAGAAGATGAATAGACATAGAATAATTGAAAGCCATATCAGTCTAGCGTGTTGCTTTACTTTTTTTCAAGACAATCTAATTGTATCGTTAAAAGCAACAATCTAATGATTTTCCCTTTGGTTAAATGACTCATCTTCCCTCATAGTCCAGCGTTTACGGTGCTGGGTAGAGACTTTTGAACCTTATTTTCAAAATTATATGAGGTACCGTATTGAATTGTTGCTTTTATCATAACAAATTAATTTTGATACTGTCAATAAAATACGTACATTTTTTTACCTGATTAATTTAATGTTCGTGTTTTACTCTATAACCATCCTTCCACCCTATAATTTCATTAAGAAGTTACCATTTCTCCTCCATTCACATGAATGACTTGCCCTGTAACATATGAAGCATCTGGTGAGGCAAGGTAAACGTAAGCAGGAGCAAGTTCAAATGGTTGGCCTGGTCGTTTCATGGGTACGTCTTTACCCCACTCTTCACCAATATATTCAGCAGAAAAACTTGCAGGGATAAGTGGCGTCCATATTGGCCCAGGAGCGACCG
The DNA here is from genome assembly GCF_018918075.1 of Virgibacillus sp. MSJ-26. Taxonomy (GTDB): domain Bacteria; phylum Bacillota; class Bacilli; order Bacillales; family Amphibacillaceae; genus MSJ-26. The sequence continues at coordinate 68,244 of NZ_JAHLPW010000015.1, read as the reverse complement.
CGTTTACGCGAATGTTTTTATCGGCTAAGTTTTTGGATAAAGAACGCGTGAAACTCACAATAGCTCCATTTGTCGCACTATAATCTATCAATTTTTCATTTCCTTCATAAGCCGTAACTGACGTTGTGTTAATGATCACGTCGCCCTTATCTAAATGAGGTAGCGCAGCTTTTGTTAAATAAAAGAAGGCAAATATGTTTGTCTGAAAAGTCGCTAGCAACTGCTCATCAGATATATCGAGTAAACTATCTTGCGGGAACTGGACACCATGATGATTCACAAGAATATTTAAAGTCCCAAAATGCTGAAGTGTTTCTTTAACAACTTTTCGACAATGAGCTGGGTCACGTAAATCGCCAACAATCAATAAACATTTTTGACCGAGTTGCTCAATTCTTCGTTTGGTTCGATAGGCATCGTCATCTTCATAAGAATAATAATAAGGAATGACAACATCGGCTCCTTCTTTTGCAAAAGCTATTGCGGTCGCAGCGCCTATACCACTGTCACCTCCAGTGATGATTGCCACTTTATCCCTTAACTTATCCGAACCTTTATAGTATGGATTTTCAATGACAGGTCTAGGAATCATCAAAGATTCAATCCCTGGTTGTTGGTCCTGATGTTGCGGTGGAATGTTTTTGGGGACTTGAGGCAATTGGCGTTCTTTTTCATAAGAGTATTGCATTTTTCCTTCCTCCTCATTCAAAGACTAATCTAATATATTCTTTAAAATAGGCAAAAGTGCACACAACAAAAGCTGAAGCTGGGTGTGGTCAACCTTAATATTAAATTATCCACAGACATTTTAATGAACAACAACAAAACGCGATGGACTGTTCCACCGCGTTACACTTTAACATTTTGATTAGGAAGGTATTATTTTATTCTTCTTTTCTTGTCATATTTTCTTGTGTCATATTGTCTTCTATATTCTCTGTTGCCACATCTTCAGCACTCTCTTTTACAACGTTTTCCATGGCCTTTTTTGCTTCCTCTTCTTTGCGCTGGGGATTTAATAGTCGACCTTTCCGTACTTGTTTCACCCAGAAACCTCCATGAATATGGGTTGGTTCATAAGAAATGATAAAAGCTTTCGGATCTAACTTTTTAATGGTTTCATAAAGTAGCAGTTCATATTTTCTAGGTGTCAGAATTTGCATGGATAGGCGATCACCTTCCATACCATATGCAAACCAACTCGTTACCCCGTAACCTTTATCTCGAAGTTTTCTTGTAAATTCAATATCCGGATTTGATGAGATAACATTAACCGTGATATAGCCTAGTGCTAATTTTTGCTCGATCATTGAACCGACGACAACACCAATTCCGAAGCCGACCGCGTATGCAATAATATTTTGAACCTCGTTTAGGTTATCTAACACCAAGCCTAAACCTATAACATACATTACCACTTCAAACATGCTGACTAAGGCAGCGATATAGCGCCGTCCTTTTAATGTTAATATCATTCTAATCGTAGAGAAAGAAACATAAACAACATTAATGACAAGAATAATAGCTACCATTACATACGCATTGCTAAGCAAACATAGTTCCTCCTTTAAACTCAAAAGGCATCGAGCAATCTCGGCTTATTCATTGTAAATTAAGAATCAATATTAGGTCCGAATACTCTTTTAGTATCGCTTGAAGAACGACCCTTTAAACGTTTGTTCAATGATCTTTTCCAATTTGGGGCGAGTAATTCCACAGACGCTAATTGCTCTGCCATCCTTAAATCTTCTTTATTGATATACATCACTTCATTACAGGCAGCGATTGTCCACTCAGGATGTGGTCTGTCTATCAATTCTATGTCAATCCCTGAGATAATATGCCCTTCTTCAAGTACTCTGAAATACCAGCCAGTTCGTCCGCTATTCTGAATCCGCAGCGCAAAATCCTTCACTCGAAAACGACGAGCAGGCTTCCAGCACGGGCGACGTGGTTGGGACACTTGAATCAGCGTATCACCGAATTTGTATGTATCTCCTATACAAACGGAAAACTCATCCATTTCAAGTACTGCCAAATTCTCCCCAAAAGCTCCCATATCAATGTCTTCATTCTCTAAGTCCTTTTTCCAATAGGTATAGTGTTTAATCGGATAGGCGAAGAGTGCCTTTTCAGGACCGCCGTGAACTTTTTTGTCGGCAATTTCGTCTCCCTCAAGACCAGTTTTCGTAAGCCATAACTGCTCTGACTTCTCTTTTTTAAAAATGCCACTTTCCCATTCCCTATCCATTGGATCTTTTGCATTAGGGTCGCCCATTGTTTTGACTTTACCCGTAAATACTTTATGAACAAAAGGTTCCTCCATGATGTCACCTACTTCCTATTATGATATACTTACCGTACAATTAATTATCATTTTACTTGAAAGTACTACTAAAGAAAACATTTAAATGTTATTAATAATAGACGCGTGTAGACCCAGGAGGCGTACATATGACGACAAAATTAAACAAAGCAACGTTTGCTGGCGGTTGTTTCTGGTGCATGGTTAAACCATTTGATCAGTGGGATGGAGTTCATTCTGTAATCTCAGGTTATACTGGCGGGAATCTAGAGAATCCTACTTATGAAGACGTGAAAAAAGGTTCCACAGGCCACTACGAAGCAGTTGAAATTACCTTTAATCCTGATATCATTTCTTACCAAGACATCTTGGATATTTACTGGAAGCAAATCGATCCGACTGATGACGGTGGCCAATTCCATGACCGTGGTGATTCTTACCGAACAGCGATTTTTTATCATAATGAAACACAGAAAGAACTAGCCGAAAAAACAAAAACTGATCTGCAAAAAAGTGAGATTTTCAGCAAGCCAATTGTCACTGAAATATTGCCTGCTGAAACGTTTTACCCTGCTGAAGAATATCATCAAGATTATTATAAAAAGAACGAAGAACATTATAAAACGGATCGAGAAAAATCTGGCAGAGATGAATTTATCAAAAGCACTTGGAAATAAGTCAAAAACTTCCGGCATCTAGCGGGAGTTTTTCTATTGTTTAATAGATTTTATTAATGTTAGGAGCGGAACCATGTGTCAAAAGACCAATCATTAACACCTTTGAAAATGCTTTTATTTAGCTTCCATGCTACAAATACAATTATTCTCAGCTATTTACCACTGTATTTAAGATACAAAGGATTAAATGGTACCGAAATTGGCTGGGTGCTGGCTGTTGGGCCCTTGGCATCTATCTTTTCCCAACCATTTTGGGGTTATTTAAGTGATAAACATAAAACCGTCAAACTCATGATTCAAATTTGTGTCGTTGGTCTGCTTGTTACAAGTGTTTTATTTTTCCAAATGAATACGTTGATTGCTATCTTGTTGATGGGAGCTGTTTTTTACTTTTTCACTTCACCCATTGGAGCACTTGGAGACAGCTTGGCACAACGAAGTGCTGAAGTTAAAGGCGTCCCATTTGGTAGCATTAGAACATGGGGGTCTATTGGATTCGCATTTTCTTCTCTGATTATTGGAGCTATACTTACTAGAGTTGGGATTCAATATATGATCTGGCCTTACTTATTATTTGGTCTCATTGCCTTTATTGTCACGTTTAAAGTACCCGACGTGAAAGTAGATTCAGAGCCTCTGCAGTTTTCAGACATTAAGGAGTTATTGACGACAAAACCATATTTTATATTTTTAATTCTAATGTTATTTATAACGGTCACTCATCGGGCAAGTGATAGTTTTATAGGCTTGTACATTGCCCAACTCGGAGGTACTGAGAGTTTAGTAGGAGTGGGTTGGTTTGTTGGCGTCATGAGTGAAGCGGTAATTTTCGCCACAGCGGGTTGGTGGTTCAGAAAGTACCGTCCACTTGTTTTTGTCATTCTAGCTGGTGCCATCTATGCCATAAGGTGGTTCCTTTATGCTGCAGCCGATCAGTCCTATCAGGTTATCATTTTACAAGTATTTCACGGTTTATCTTTTGGTATCTTTTATACAGCCGCGTTTGATTATGTATCTCGGATTATTCCTAGAATATTGCAATCGACTGGACATCTCGTCTTTTTCGCCACATTCTTTGGCGTATCAGGAATCATCGGATCCCTTGTTGGTGGTGCACTGATTGATTCCTATGGCGGAAGCACACTCTACTTCTGGCTAGGATGCTCTGCGCTCATCGGTACCATTTTACTAACCGCGTATCATGTACTTCCATATGGGAAGGATGAGAGAGTGCGACAGGTGGAATAATAAAAGCCCCCTGAAGTTAGATTTAGTCTAACTTCAGGGGGGCACATTCTGCACTTTTTTTAATTAATTGCCATTAAATATAACGTCATTCTAATACTTCCTTAAAAAGTTATTGTTGAGCTCGGCAATTAAGTATTCATTTTACTAGGTAGTTTATTCAGAGGCCTTAAAGGATAATTTGAAAGAAGTTTGATTATATATATAAAAAGTATTGCATTCCTTTATTCACTCATTTCACAGCAACATAAACACTATTGTGAAATGAAAGCAACGATCTTACTTCATCGATTTGAATAATTTCTTTATAATAACAAATGACTGTCTCCCTTACTTTTGTCAGATTAATATTCCACCCATGTTTCTGATAACAACAAATTTTCACGCTCCATACCATGGGAATTCAGTAGTTCGATTTTAATAAAAACACTCCGAAACCACTTTATCCAACAATCGAATGTTATCAGGATAGGCATGAAAAAATAAGGCGATTTGTATACGAAATGGGCACAATGCCTCTTCAACAACTGTGTCCTGCAGGGATGTATCCGTTTGCATGTATTCACCCCACCCTGCTAGTTTATGATACAATAACTACAATAGATTGGCTTCGCATGAGGGGTTAGGTAGCACTGTCAATCTGCCATTAGTCTTTTATGAGACTTCCTGGGAGGGAGGTGTTTTCCTATGGACGTTGTTAGCGCTTGGCGTTCATTGTTTCTGATAACCATAAAAAATAATCCCTCGAATGCGTTTGACTGGCGCTGAGGGATTATTTTATGAACTTTCTACTTATATTAGACCACGAATGCTTAGAATGTACACATACTTTCGAAACGGGAAGATTTTGTTCTAGATATCGTTCTCAAAGTAACACCCGTTTGCTTAAAACCAGATTTGCATTAAAAATACCATGCGATTTTTTTCCTACAAGGTCTTCGCTGATATTGTCCGTTTTGACCAAATCCTAAGTATTAAAGCTGTTATACCTAAAAGTAAACTACCAATAGTTAAGGCCAGCTCAATGTATGCAACCGCATATATACCAAACCTTTGCAAGACAATTGTTCTAATTTGAAATAGATAAAATGATACGTAGAGAAGCTGTAATATTAAACCTATATTTACTATCCTCATAACTTCTCCCCTATCTTGAGTAATTTTGCCTGATTCAGGCGCAGGGGCTTCTTCAATGACTAAGTCCAATTGTTATTTATACGAAATAAATGATAGTCACATTTCTCCTATGCCATAGGCAAGAACACTGAATAAAAAGCTAATTATTGTTAAGCCCCCAACGGGAATAGAAAAAAACTTGTTGTTTTTGAATTCAACGATAGCAGTGATTGCACCCCCTACACACAGTACCAACCATATAAGTACAAACAATTCATCCGCAACGTTCACTGGTAGTAAAGTGTAACCGCCAGTCAAGAAAAACACCCATTGAAAAATCAATAGTCCTACTACTACATCAAACTACTTTATTGACTTAATGACATAAAAAAAGCACTCTTGAGTAAACAAAGGTACTTAAAAATATATAAAACCTAAATAAACTGACTAGTTATGTCATTTTCAACATTACTATACAAGCAACTGCTAACGCTATTGCCAACACAATTACAAACGTGTTTGCTATAATAAAATCCTTTTTATTAAATTCATCATTGTTTTTGTCAAATTCATTTTTGTTTTTAGTCATATAATCTTTCCTTTTCTAATTATTTCTATCCTTATCATTATTCACAATATCTTTTGTAGCTTTTTTAAATTCTTTTAAAGCTTCGCCTGCTGATTTTCCTATTTCGGGTAACTTGGATGGCCCGAATACAATTAAGGCAGTTACAAAAATTAAAATGAAACTAGGTAAACCAATATTACCTAACATATATCATCATTCCTTGAGTTATAATTTTATTTTCATTTAATCTATTAATTCGTCCATCAGCCTTGGAATCCATTTACAATAAATTCGGATGTTGTAATAATTGAACTCGTAGTCACAAAAAACGACACCACATTCAGCGGAGTTTAGGTAATTTGAATTTAGTCTTTTATTTTCCAATTTCACATGATGGACTATTTTTTAAAATAGTGTGTTTGTAACCCAATGCTTAAAAAAGACATCAGAAAAACACTTCTTATTTTCTAAATAAGAAAAATTACATTACGGATATAAAATTTTCCAAATAATATAAACTGATAATTGGGATTTTTATTATTTTAGGAGAGGTAATTCGATTGGTGTTGCACAACACAAATAAAACCAGCAATTTTTCCAGAGAAAAACAGATGGTTCATAAACTTAATAGGGGTAAGTTTACTACAATATATGTGTATCGTCATTCGAAGGGAATAGAAATTCAGTCTGCCACTTTGGGATTAGCGTTTGGACTGATTCAGTGATTACATCAGAACTAGCAATTGTATCAACTGTAGTGATAGTTGGTTCATCTGTAGGATTAAATGAATACTGTGCCGTTTCTTCTGATGGGCCTATGAATAGTGAGAAAGAAATCAACATCAGTAACATAATGCTTAATACACACTTCTTCATTGTCAACAGACCTCCTTCCTTTGAATTCCATGTTATAATATTCTAGGTTAGAATACAATCTTTTTTAAAGCATGACTCAAACAAAAACTAGCCCGATTTTTGAACACTACTATGTTGCAGCCGTGCAGAATTGGTGAACAATGACATTATTCAGCTTGTACTTAATAAGCCAAACAAGATCATTATCTCCAAACTCATTCAATTCCTTTGTTTTACGAATGCTGCCCGATTTGTTTTCACTATAACAATCCACCAGAAATCAGTTTTCTCTGTTTTTAAATAGTAGACGATTTAGAATTGGAATTCCCCACCCTTCATTAGCATGACTTCAGTTCCACCGTCTTTAATGCCCACTACTTTCATATCTTCGGTACCAAAGGTCACATTGACTAACAAAAGTGACGTATTCAGACCCGCTTTCTTCAATTCTTCATCAGATTGGTCAATGCCATTTTGAATATTGGAAGGAGATGCATTTCCGATTCCAATATGACAGGCCGTATTTTCATCAAATAAAGTATTGTAAAAAAGAGTATTTGCCTGACCAAGAGGAGATTTATTAGAGACTAAGGCGATTTCACCTAGATAATGTGAACCTTCGTCTGTTTCGATGAGATTTTGTAACACTTCTTGTCCCTTTGCGGCATAATAGTCGGTAATCCTTCCATCTTTAAAAATTAGATAAAATTCATCGATAACACTTCCCCCATAAATAAGAGGTTTAGTACCTACCATTTTGCCATTCACCTTATGTTTATGTGGAGCGGTAAATATTTCTTCTGTAGGAATGTTCGGAAAAAAAGGTATACCATTTTTATCTATCACACCTCCACCGATATAGAGATGGTTCTCAGGTAGACCAACTAATAAATCAGTTCCACGGCTATTTGTAAAATGCAGAGCTTTAAATTGGATCTCATTTAGGATTCTTTTTTGAGACTCAAAAGCTCTATTGTGACTTTTCCAATCTTTTATAGGATTTTCCCCATCTGCCCGGGCTCCTTTTAAGATTAATTTCCATAATAATTGCATAGCTTCTTCTTTACTTAGGGTGGGGAACACTTTGGATGCCCATTCAACGGACGGCACCGTTATAAGACACCAGTGTATCTCATGAGATCTAATTTTTGCATGATGAGCCTTCAGCTTGGTGCGAGATGCCTTTTGAAAACGACTCATCCGTTCTGTGGAAACATTTTTAAAGGCATTTAAGTTTTCAGATATAATATAGATATAAGCAGCACCTGCATCGTCCCATTCCTTAAAGCGCGCATCCTGCCAGTCGGGAAAATGATCGATGGCATCATCTGCTGCATTTAAATAAAATTCTTTGGTAGACTGTTCATCTGTCCAATCTATAAATACATTTGAAGCTCCTACCTCGTAGGCTGCCGTTTGAATTAGACGTGCAAACGTAGCATTTTGTATATCACTATGAATAATCAATAATTGATTCTTTTGCAGATTTACACCAACTCGTACAGCAAGTTCTGCATACTTTTTTAACTGTGTTTCACTTATAAAATCATATATTCCTTCAATCATTTAATCTCTCCCCCTTTTCTCATAAATGGTCCGATGATCGAATGAAATTGCTAGACAACCGGGTCCGTTAATGGGATACCACATTAATTTAGAGTTAAAATATCTCTGGGCTTATTTAATATATAATCTGCTGTTTCAAAACCTTTAATTGTTTTAGAACCCCATAAAGCAAGCGCAAATTTTATTCCTGCGCTTTTTGCAGATTGCATATCGTATATGGAATCACCTATATATACTGTATCGTTTTTATCTGCTCCCAATTCTTTTAAACAAAATAATAATGGGTCAGGATGTGGTTTGTGATTTTCAGTATCACTTGCAGATATAATACAATCAAAAAAATGACTTAATCCAAATGGATCAAACTCATCAATTATTTCTTGTTTTGTTTTAGATGTTACAATACCTAATTTGATCGGCTGTTGGGATAACGTCTCAATAATTTCTTTTATCCCGTGAAACACTTGTACTTCACTAGAAAATTCCAATACGGTTTGTGACCATTTCGATTGTACACGATCAAGATTATCAATATTTAATTTCTTTAATGCGTCTTTACCAGGTATTCCAAGAGCAAATCTTAATTCATTAGGAGAATAAGTTTCTCCTTCATCTTCCAAAACTTTTTGGAGAGACTTTAAGATAGATTTTTCAGTATCTAAAATAGTTCCATCGACATCAAAAATTACATATTTAAACAACCCTACTCCTCCTTTAATTGGCCCTTTAATCGTTCAGTAAATGCGCATAACTATTAAAAAGCACGCTTTAGGATATATTAAGATTTACAAACCTTATAAATTCGGGAACAACGTATGAGATGTTTGCTCCCTTTTATATCAACTTCATTCTGCTAAATCCCCATTTTCTGAAATAAGAATTATAACTTATAACGTTTTTTCCATTTTTATATTTGTTTCCATATACCCTAATTTTTCATATAGTCCTCTTGCCACTTTATTGTGACCAAAGACGTGAAGCCCTACCTTTTTTAATCCTATCTTTTTAGCTACGCGTTCAACTTCCTTCATCGCTTGTTTTCCATATCCCATACCTTGGTTGCCCTCCCAAATGTTTATATCATAAATAAACCCTTTTTCATTTGTTCTATGTGCAAGCCAAATCATACCAATCTCTTGCTCCCCATCACGAATTGTAAATAAATAGTTATTTTCAGTCTCTTCCCCATCAGGTAATAACTTTTTATGTTCCTCTGTTGCCTTACTAATTGCATCTTGTTGCTCCCAATTACCCGACTTAATTTGCTCTTCTGCAAAGTTTTTAATGGCATAACTTAAGTATTGCTGGAATTCAATTGTGTTCATTTTTTCTAATTTGACAGTCATCTTCTTACCCCTCCTGAAGGTGCTTAATCAATCCGATTGATGAATAAACATATTTCATCAATTGCAATTCTCTTAATCTTGTTTAATCCCAAAAGCTATCCATCTTCCGTCTAATCTTCCTCCATCAGTTTTTATTATTGTAATCGGTATGGTTTAAAGAACGGACTATCTTCTGTTTATTTTAATGGGATTACTTTTCTTCGCTGCCTCCCCCTCTTATCGGGGTTCAGTCTATTAAAATACAAACAAATTCTATAAAAATCCTTTTCAGCAAAATACCGTATTTATATAATCAACAAACTGATTAACGCTATTGAAAAAAGAATCAGGTTCTATTTCAAATTCTACAGTTTGGTAATCTGGCAGCCACTGAACCCCTACTGTATGTACTTTTGCTTTTTTACCTGCTTGAATATCTGCATCACTATCTCCAATAAATATAGCGTCTTTATTTTCCACACCTAATAATGATAATGCTTTGTTTACACCTTCAGGATGAGGTTTAGGGTTAATAACATCGTCGCCTGTTATTATGACATCAAAGCAATTATCCATTTGAAGGGCCTTTAATGAAATATCTAAACTCCTTCTGGCTTTTCCAGTAACTATTCCTAGTTTAATACCATTATCTCGTAAATGTTTTATCATTTTCTCAATTTCCGCATTACGTTTGACTAAGTTAGAGTGGTTCTCTAAATACTTCTCATAATACAATTCAATGGCTTTCTCTTTGTTTGAGTTTGTAAGGTTTTCTTTAATAATTCCTGTTTCTGAAGGTCCAAACATTGCTTTAATTTCCTTCGATGAAAGGTCTTTATTATCAAATTCCTTGAAAACATTCTGAAAAGCATAATAACAAATTGGTAAGGTGTTCGCTAAAGTTCCATCAAAATCAAAAATAACAGCTTTCATAACAACTCATCCCTTCTTTTTCTTTCTCCTTTAAATATTACCGAATAAAGAATTTTGGAAGGAGTAATCCAAACTTTTTAGTCAAATAACATATCCTTCATTAAATAATCTGGCCCAGTTATTGAACACGGGCAGCTCAACATTTCATACAATGATTTTAACATAAATAGTAGTTTTCTTAACATTTTTAATATAAGTTTGTTAGTGACATAATGAAACGAATATAAGAACAAAAGTGCAAGCGCTCGATTAACCTCAGGCACAGCTTAAGAAGGAAAACGTAGTGGCGATTTTTGACACGTAGATTTACTGCGTAAGACCTCAGACGGGCTGAGCGCTTGCGCTGGACATGGCCAATTTCAGTATAAATTTATCACAGGAGTTTTAATGTTATAGTTTAACTATAAAAAATCAGGGATGCGATTTGCACCCCTGATTGATATGTTATTTATCATTTTCCCAGCCATACCCGTTCATCGTTTGTATTCTTAATTTTAAATGACTTAACGTTCTGGTCACTGTTCCATCTTAGTCAATTTAACTTTAAGTCAAAAAGATAAAATATAATATAAATATAACGAATAACACATACATAATAGGATGAATTTCTTTGGCGCGTCCTTTAAGGATCATCGTAATTGGATAGAAGATAAATCCGATGGCAATTCCTGTTGCAATACTGTATGACAAAGGCATCATAATAATCGTTAAGAAAGCTGGCACAGCAATTTCAAATTGATCCCAGTTCACTTGCTTAAGTGAAGAAGACATCAAAATACCGACAATTATTAAAGCTGGTGCAGTGACTTCAGCCGTAATAACACTTAATAACGGTGAGAAAAATAAAGCTAAAAGAAAAAATCCTGCCGTGACCACAGATGTAAAACCAGTCCGTCCACCAGCTGCAACTCCTGCTGTCGATTCAACATAGGCTGTTGTGGTTGACGTACCAACGACAGCGCCAACCACCGTTGCAGATGAATCCGCAAATAATGCTCTTCCAGCTCGTGGCAATTTATTATCTTTCATCAATCCTGCTTGAGAAGCAACGGCCACCAACGTTCCGGCGGTATCAAAGAAATCAACGAATAAAAAGGTCAAAATAACAACGAGCATGTCCATAGTAAAAATATCGCCGAAGTGTAGAAAAGCTTGTCCGAAAGTTGGCGCGACACTCGGCACACTTCCAACAACATCACTCATTCCAGTCGGTGGATGGATTAACCCAGTTACCATTCCGGCAATTGACGTTAAAATCATTCCGTAAAAAATCCCGCCTTTTATATTAAGGCTCATTAAAATAACTGACACAGCCACCCCAAAAATAGCGAGTAACACGGTTGGCGACGTTAAATTTCCGAGAGATACTAATGTTTCTTCATCACCGACGATAATCCCGGCATTTTGAAAACCTAAAAATGCGATAAATAAGCCAATCCCTGCGCCGACAGCCATTTTCAAATCTGCTGGAATCGCATTGATAATTTTTTCCCGAAGTCCTGTTAATGTTAGCGCTACGAAAATAAGTCCAGAAACCAGCACACCTGCTAAGGCTGTTTCCCATGGTATGCCATAGCCAAGCACAACGGTATAAGCAAAAAAGGCAGTGAGTCCAATACCTGGAGCAAGCCCGATCGGATATTTTGCAATTAATCCCATTAACAGTGAACCAATCGCCGCTGAAATAGCAGTTGCGGTAAAGACAGCTCCCTGATCCATCCGAGTAACACCTTCAGGCAAATCCTCAACGCCAACAAGCGATAATGTCGCTGGGTTAACAAATAATATATAGGCCATGGCTAAAAATGTTGTCAACCCGGCCATAAACTCTGTACGATAATTGGTTCCTAGCTCATCAAACTGAAAGTATTTTTTCATAGTTGCTTCCTCCTTATATGTGGCAAGACAAAAGCACTCCCAGAGGAAATCCCAGGAGTGCTACCGTTAACTAAGCAAGAAAAAGCAATCAAAAATAAATACACTTTGACTACAGATTTAATCGAGCCAAGGATGATTTATCTTATTACTATTTCTAGCGTAGTCAGACCATTTACGGTAGTCTGGTAGAAACTTTGGGCCATATTCCCTGAATTATACGCTTAAATTATTTAGTTCTCTCAAAAGCATATTCATATATTACTAGTTTAAAAAGCTTGAGTCAATGCTTGTGGAATAATCATTTAATTCTAATTTGAAGAATAATTGAGAGGTGAAAGATTTTTAAATGTTACACGGGCTAGACACGACGCAATTATAAGTTACGCATATATAATCAAGAGAACGTCCTTCTCGTTCATTATTTACAGAAATCATGCTGTTTTAATCGAGAGAGTGCTCCTCTCGTTCATTTCTTGGCTAAATCATATAATTTCACTCGAGTGACAGTGCTCTACAGTGTAATAGTTTCCAAAAGTACAGTAGCCTTTTACTAAATTAGTCATTTATTATAAGTTATCTGTAAATATTAAAAATTTGTGATACAATACATACAATAGACTGGCTTCGCATGAGGGGTTGGGTGGCACTGTTGATCTGCCGTTAGTCTTCATTGGGAGACTTCCCGGGGAGGGAGGTGCTTACCTATGGACATTGTTAGTTCGTTAACGCTGATGATATCCTTTGGGATGTTAGTGGCATTCATTATGTCTGACAAAAACCATAAAAAATAACCCCTCATATGCGCTTGTTTAGGTAGCTGTGAGGGATTATTTTTTCTTTAGCTGCCTAGCCCCTCTTGATGGGGTTCGGTCTATGGAGACCGTTCCATGTATCAGCATGGGCGGTCTTTACTATTTTATGAACCTTCCATCTTTATTATACCACAATCAATATGAATATACACATTTTAATTTTGTTTTGCCATCTACTGCACTGGATGAAGATAAACTTTATGGATAAGCGTATGATGAATAAATTCGCCCCATCCTCGAGTTACTCTTTATCATCAAGAAGTCTACGAATATTACTGTTCTTCTATCTTCCGCTTTTCTTTTAGCAATCTCTGAAATTCCTCTTCTAACTCTTTCGATGGTTCAACACTCAACCGACTAAGTACTTCTGATATTTTCGTTTCCAATAATAAAGATTCATCTTGTGCTGGATCTCTGTTTTCAGATTGATGACTTTTATACTGTTTATAATTCCCTTCAAATAATGAGATTTTTTTATCTTGGATTTCCAGGATTCGCGTTGCAATATTTTCTACAAATTGTCGATCGTGAGAAACGAAAAGAATACTCCCTTCATATGTTTTCAAAAGCGTTTCTAAGGCTTCCAAAGATTCCACATCCAGGTAGTTTGTCGGCTCATCTAACACGAGCATGTTGACATCACTTAAAAACACTTTTGATAGAGCAACTTTTACGCGTTCTCCACCACTAAGGACATTTACTGGCTTATGGACATCCTCATCAAAGAAGTGCATTCTTGCTAGTACTGTTCGAATGAGTGTTTCAGACTGATTTGAGGAGGACCCCACATTTTCCAAGATAGTCTTTTCGTTGTTCAATATATTCAAATTTTGAGCAAAATAACCAATTTTTATCGACGGGGAAATAGTAATATCAGATTCTCTATTAAGTATTTTTTTTATTAACGTTGTTTTCCCGCTACCATTTGCACCAATCACTGCTAGTTTATCTCCACCCCGCATATAAAAATTAGTTGTATTCCAAAGAACACGGTCCTCAACCATTCCGGATACCCCTTCAACACGCAGAATCACTTGATTTTTGGATGATTCAACATTTGGTAAATCCATTTGAATAGGGACCTCTTCCCTAGGTTTGTTTACTTTTTCTAAGCTTTCCAATCTCGTTTCAAAAGCTGATACCGTTTTGCGAAGTTTCTTTTGTTTATTAGCAAAATAAGGCTTCGCTCCTTTAAGTCTCGCTTCTGAAGAACTCAAGTTTTTAGGTTTCTTTGTTGCTCGCTGTGCTTGTTCTTCTTTTTTCCTGATCGCTTCTTCCAACTGCTTTTTCTCTTTTTCATATTTTTCAAAAGCTAGCTGTGCTTGTTTATGTTCAACTTCTTTTTCTTCTACATAATCGCTATAATTTCCCTTGTATTCTGTTAATTGCCCCTCATTAATCTCCCAAATCGTGGAACAAAGAGCATCTAAAAAGGCACGATCATGCGAAACAATAACAAGAGCGCCTTGCCATTCTTGCAGCCTCTTTTCAACCCATTCAATATGATTTGTATCAAGGTTTGTAGTCGGTTCATCTACAAGCAAAAGTGCAGCATTACTATTTAGCGCTTGTTGAATATATTCTTGTGTGATCTCACCACCACTTTTTGTTGTATTCGTCCGTTTGAGCTGTGGTAAAAGTTCAACATGAGCATGCTGACTAATATCCCCCTCTTCAGGAACAAGCTTGCCAGCAATTATTTCTAATAAAGATGTTTTACCACTTCCATTTCGACCAACTAATCCAATACGGTCTCTTTTCCCTATTTTTAATTGATTGATATTCAACAATAAACGATCCTGAATATAATGTTTCACGCGATTCGCTTCGAATAAAAGCATAATTACATCTCCCTGTATCAGATTTAGGGAAGACAAAAATCCTCCCATCTTCATACAGAATAGGAGGCATAAATAAATATAGGTATACACCAAAGAATATTACTCTCTTTAGTCCAACTATATAATACCAATCCTATTCTGAAAAACGACAATAAAAGGCATCACAAAAAGCAAGCACTATCTGCTCAACATTAAAAACCTTTATTGTTTATTTTCGTAAAATAGGATTAGTACTTCATGTAGTTGGGTCACCCTTTTTTGATAAATGTTACTTTAAACATACAACGATTTATTCATAATTGTCAATGGCTGTTTCTTATTAAATATTGAGATAAATAAAAGTAGCAGTGACCAAACACCATATTATGCTAATACCATCTTCCACCTAGTCATTTTCCTTCAATAGAAGTTTATATCCCCCCCTAACAGTAATGATATGGACGGGGTGAGAGGGAGAGTTTTCAATTTTTTCGCGGATCCGCCTTATATGAACCAGCAATGTATGTTCATAACCGAACCTGTCGTCTCTCCAAACAATTGCATCCGATCGAAGAACAATTCTATATTAAAAGTGAGCGAAATCGTAGAACTTTAATTCTCGTCAATAGTTTTAAAAATCCTTGAATAAACATCCAAAATATTAGTTTCATTGACTGCATCATTGTAAAGCCCATAATCCCAATACGTTCCTTCATCTCCAGTTCGGTAATAACCAGAAGCATAGTTTCCAGGTTTGTTAACAGAAGAACTTTCATAGTCTGTTTCCTCATCAACGAAAGGTATATAAGATTTTTCTGATTCAATAAAGAAAAAGAGCATACCTGATTCTTTGTACACTTTAGCAAAAGAAGCCTTCGATGCTTCAGTAAAATTCTCTTTCATAATAAATATAGCATCCAATTCTGAGGGAAATTTTTCTTCTTTTAAATCTTTTAATGTGACATTTTTAAATTCAATATTTTTTTCTCTCACTTTTGGTTCCTCTCCAACTACACCAATTGTCAATTCCTCCCCTTCGTATAAAGGGCTGTCTTTGACTTCATCTTTGTTACACGCTGTTAAAATAATAAACGTAAGCAATAAGACTATCATTAAGTTTCTATTTCTTAATAACCAACTATCCAATTATATCCCCCTTTTTTCTTTATTTACGATAAGTGCTCATTTTCGCTTAAATTTCTTTTTATGCTTATTTCTATGGTGTCTTTCTGCCCTACTTATTTCAGTGCCTTTTTTGAAGTTATTGATTAATAAGTTTGTTTGAAAAGAATTTAATTTGATTCATTATTTCTTGAAAGCTTATGTTTTTAGCATAAGGATTACCGCTTACAAAAGCTGACCATAATTCTTGTTGGTTATTTGACTGAGTTAAAAAGTCAATAATTACATCATAATCATTGGTATGAATAAAGGTATTCCGTTGGTTCATTCTCTTTTCAAGACCCAAAACAACTTTATTCAAATCAATATCATCAATAGTTGTTGTCAATAAATACAAATCATAGTAATCTTTCATTCGGGTGTTTGTATCATCAAGTTCACCATAGGCTAGTAACGTATGAAATTTATCAGTTATTATTTGTTCAATTGAATAGCTACTTAACATGTACTCTTCATTAGTAAATATTGACTTGAAATGCCTTCTATCATTTACACCGATAAGTTTTCCCCACTTGTAATATCTACATTTATTGGTATCTTAGTGTTTCCATTATGATAAATAAGTTTTAAATTGTATCCATTATAATCAAATTCTTCTCTTGTTTCTTTTATATTATTAAGCTCAAAATATTCATTACTATCTTTATCTTTAATCTTAATTACATCAAATAATTCATTAATTACATCTGTAGATAAATACAAATCCCTAACAGTAAGGTCTAAATCTCTAGTTGCTCTCATAGAAACACCTAAATCGATTGTTAAAAGAAATCCGCCTTTAACAATCAAATTATTAGCATATGGAGTCTTACTTAATTTTAATATCAAGCGATCCATTGCAAACAGTCCATATAATTGTTGGGCGGGTAATTTTGATTCTTTAGATTTTTTGATTATTAAATTCTTCATCATTTGTTGATTCAGCAAATGGAAAGACCCTCTCTTTAACACTAGTTAATACATCAAATCGACAAGCGTAATCCACTAACTTATCAATGTTTTTATCTTCTCTTGTAACATAATCATGAATCATTTCATCAACAATTCCTGGCATTGGATTTTTATGACGCAACATATCCACTATTGTTTTCTCTAAATTTGTAACTTTAATTGGGTTAGAATCCCAACTATCGATTTTTTCGATATATTCGTCATCAAGTTCATTTTTAGAAATATAGTGTGGTTTTATATGTTGTTCTTTAGCATTGGATAAATGATAACCTCTTCCAAATGAAACGTGATAAAAAAATGGTGAGTAACTAGATAATGTATGCAACATAACTGCTGTTTCGTGCGAATATACAGCGCCAGGATACTGCAACTGAATAATATATAAATCATCAAAATAAAAATCGTCTAATAAATAAATACCTCTGCAATATTTTTGAATATCTTTTCGTTCAACAGCTTTTCTAAGGGTCGAATCATGAATACCATAATCTGTTGCAATTTCAGGAGTCAAGATACCGTTATTCTCTTCAAAAGCATGTTTTAATGTGTCTTCAATCACAATAGTCACCTCATTTTTATTATATCATAATTCACGTTTCATACACATGGAAATTATGCAAATCAAACATTCAGCAGTAACCAATTTATGTAGACAAAATTATATAACCGTGTCACGACAAAAAAGCCCTTAAAGTCTGTGTTGAAAAGACTTTAAGGACTCTTGTTTTTTTACTCCCACTCAATACTAGCAGGCGGCTTACTCGTAATATCATAAACAACACGGTTCACATGATCAACTTCTGCGGTCATCCGTTCAGAAATTTTCTGAAGAATATCCCACGGAATCTTCGCAAAATCGGCTGTCATGGCGTCGACGGAATGGACGGCACGAATGCCGATGGTGTAATCGTATGAGCGTTCACCATCCACAACACCGACACTGCGCATGCCTGGTAGAACGGTGAAATATTGCCATATATCACGGTCAAGGCCTGCTTCGGCAATTTCTTCTCGTAAGATTGCATCTGTTTCGCGGACGAGGTGTAATTTTTCTTCAGTAATTTCACCTAGCACACGGACCCCGAGGCCTGGACCTGGGAACGGCTGACGCCAAACGATGTAGTCTGGCAAGCCTAACTGCGTACCAAGTTCGCGCACTTCATCTTTGAATAGTGAACGAAGGGGTTCGACGAGTTCAAACTCCATATCTTCTGGCAGTCCGCCTACATTATGATGTGATTTGATCGTTTGCGCTGTGTCTGTGCCGCTTTCAATCACATCGGCATAAATCGTTCCTTGAGCTAGAAAATCAATATCGGTTAATTTACCGGCTTCGTCATCGAAAACAGCGATAAATTCATTACCGATAATTTTCCTTTTTTGTTCAGGATCGCTCTCACCTTTAAGTTTGCTTAAGAAGCGTTCTGCTGCATCCACTTTGATAATGTTCATATGGAAATCTTCAGCGAACACGTCCATGACATCATCGGCTTCATTTTTACGTAAAAGGCCATGATCAACAAAAATACATGTTAATTGATCACCGATGGCTTTATGAATCAAAGCGGCAACAACTGAGGAATCAACCCCTCCACTGAGTGCACATAGGACTTTTTTATCGCCGACTTGCTCCTTGATTTTCTTCACTTCAGATTCAATATAGTTTTCGATTGTCCAGGTGCCAGCGCAATCACAAACATCATAGACAAAGTGTCGTAATATTTGAGCGCCATACTGCGTCCCGTCTACCTCAGGATGAAATTGCAATGCGTATAGATTTTTATCAGCGTCACTCATCGCAGCGACTGGAATTGATTCGCTTGTCGCGTCAACTTGGAAAGATGCAGGAACTTCCGTCACTTGATCACCGTAGCTCATCCATACTGTCTGGTTTTTCTCTGTATCTTTGAAAAGGCTAGTTTCATTTTCTAATCCAATTTGGACTTCTTCATACGTGCGTTCGGCTGTTCTTTCAACTTTTCCATCAAAATGAATGGCCATAAGCTGCATGCCGTAGCAAATACCTAAAACAGGAATGCCGAGTGAAAATATTTCTGGATCACAGCGGAATTGATTTTCATCATAAACGCTATGCGGGCCACCAGAAAGGATAATTCCTTTAGGATTCATTTGTTTAATTTCTTCAACACTTAGTTTATGAGAGTGTAATTCGCTATAAACGCCAAGTGCTCTGACACTTCTCGTAATAAGCTGATTGTACTGACTACCAAAATCCAAAATTAAAATCATTTCATTTGTTTTATCCACGATTTCCGCTCCTAACTATAGAGAGTCCTCGTTAAAAAGGATTCCCATGAAAGCTCTACTTAATATGGACTATTTTACCCATCATTTTTTTCAAGGTCAACCTATAACTTGATTAACTAAATCTTTCCATAACTCCGGTAACTCGGTGTTGTTAAGCACTTCTTTATTGTTGTTATACAAAATTTGCTCGTATCCTGCTGTTAAGAGGCTCATTGAACTTCCTGAATAGAGGACATCTATTTCTTTCGCGTACTCTCTTAATGTTTGTTGAGGGTCTTTTCCGTTTCCTTTTTTAGTAAGAATTTTCAAAAGGAAATGATAAGCGGACTGCAAAGATGCCGCGTCCCCTTCACGTTCCATTTTTTTCGCTAAAAGATACGCTTGGATACGGTATCTCCTTACAAAGGCAAACACCAATAATAAACCGAATAAACCTCCACCAACACCGATATGCCATTTTTTCAAAGTAAACCCTGAAGCGACGTCATCTTTATCCTCATCGTCTTCTTCATATTCGGGGCCACCTATTTCAGGATCATCCTCTTCAACTTCTGGGTCGTCCTCGGTTTCAGTCTCAGGTCCTTCAGCTTCATTTGCGTCAAGGGCATCATCTTCGTCACTGCCAGCCACTTCGGTATGGAAATCGGCCAAGTTTGAGAAGCCTTGCGTCGGTTCAAACGGCACCCAACCGGTATCAGGAAAATAGACTTCTACCCATGAATGCGCATTGGCATTGGTGACTTCGTAGACATCACTGCCGTCAGGGGAAATTCTATCATTATCTTCATTAACCACTCTGTTTCCACTTGTGAACCCTTTTGCCCATCTCGCTGGAATGCCCTGGGTTCTTAGCATGATGACCATAGAGGTAGAGTAATTATCACAGTATCCTTTTTTAGAATCGAATAAAAATTGATCGACATAGTCTTCATCGCCTTTTGGTACGGGAATGTCTTCTGTCTCATAGGTGAATTCTCCACTTTGACCAAAATGCTGTTCAATCGCTTTTGCTTTATCATAACGATTATCGTATGGTTCTGTAATATCTTCTGCTAATTGATCAACACGCTCCGGTAAATCATCTGGAACTTGAGTATATCTTGACGAAATTTCTACTGGATCATCGCCGTCATTTTTAAGTTCATCAATATCAAATGATGGGTCATCATAAATAATGTTATAATCTGCTAAGCTTGTGTCCTTTCCTGAATACATTGTGCGTAATTCATCACTATGCATATTTAATTCTATATCAAACCCCCGTTCTGCTAGCACCTCACGAATTCCATAAGGGTAGACGAGTTTTGGCAAATACGTGGCTGCATCCATCTCTATTCTCGCCTGTAATTTTTGTGTCTCAACATCGTCGGAGAAAGTATTAATAGGGATGTTGTTCAGTGAGTCGAGCATGTATGTCTCTTTAGTTTCGTCTGGTTCAGCTTCCCAACCCTTTCCTGTATAAACGTCCTTTGTTTCAATACGCCAGTAATTTTCCGACGGGGCTATGGCTGTAAAAACACGTGCATTATCTTGAACAAATGACCCGCCTAAATGGGAATCATCCTCCCCATAACCAACTTTTTGTATTGTTTTGCCACTTCCACCTGTTCCTGTAGCATGTTGGATAAACGGTACTGGGTCTGGCCATTGAGGACTGAACTTCGGAGCAGCGTATCCTACAACTGAAGATAATAGAACAATCGACAAAATCGGGATGAGCCATCTGGACATTCGTTTTGTCCATTTAAAAGGCACAACCTCCCTTTCTACTTCATTAAAAAAGTTCGTTAAACCAAGCGATAGAAAAGATAATATGAACACGCGGATAATCGACCTTGTCGCGTCATAAACAGTAAAGGTATCTAAAACGGATAAATAAACGAACGTTAATAGAATAAATAGAAATATCCGTTTGACAGTGACGAACCAATAATGAATGAGATAGCTCATCAACCAGATTAATATGAGAAAGAGTAAGCTACGGAATATCGCGGTAAGCTCATACCACTCTTGGTTCGTCAACGCTTGCCAGTTGTAGAGTATATCAATTACAAAGTCATGAACCCATGCAATATCCAACAAACTCTGTTCATAAAATAAAACGTGGATGATAAATAGTATTCCCGCACCTTTTAAAATGAATGAGAGCCACCAGCGCACTTCGAGTAATGAAATTAAAAAACAAAATCCAGCGAAGACAATAAACAATCCCATTTCATTCGTCTCAGTTATTTGCTTAATAGGGTATAACCATTCTAGAAATATGAAAAATCCACAAATATATAATAACGAGGTGAAGACTGA
This sequence comes from Virgibacillus sp. MSJ-26, assembly GCF_018918075.1. Classification (GTDB taxonomy): domain Bacteria; phylum Bacillota; class Bacilli; order Bacillales; family Amphibacillaceae; genus MSJ-26. Next base: position 46,439 of record NZ_JAHLPW010000015.1, on the reverse strand, counting down.
AGGTATTTTACTTACTTTTAATGCATTCACAATTGATTCACCTCAATGCGATCGTTTATTAATTGAGTCTCTGATATATGACTTACACAAACGCCTTGTTGTGTAAGGTGATGTAGGATAGCTAAATCTGTTTGCGTTAAAGCTTTTTCTGCTTGAACAAAAATTAACATCACACGTCTCTTTTGCATTTTTAATTCTTTCACAGTCTCTTTTAATTGGTCATCGATATAAGTCGTTAAAATAACGATAAGATACTGAGTTTGCAGACGGATTAACTCTTCTTTTAATTTCATAGAAAACATCTGCTTGCCAGTTGGCTGAATCGTCGTTAAATGACGTTTGGTCAAATCGTTTTGACCTTGATATGGTTGGACTGGAAAATAATCAGCTTTTTCACCAATTGTTAGCAGGCCTGATGGAATTGCATTTTTCTTGAACATATCGATGAATGAGTAACTCATTTCCACGGTTGCTTCAAACGCCAACTCATTGAAACGATCATTTGACGTACAGTTAAGCACAACCAACGTATCAGCACTTTTTTCTTGTTCAAATTCTTTTGTCATCATCGTATTTTTACGGGCCGTTTGTTTCCAATCAATCCAGGAAAAACGATCCCCTGGTAAATAGTCACGAATTCCTGAAACGACGTTCGTGTTGCTTATATTTAATGAATGGGCTGACATCGTGCCGTGATCTAGACTTTGACTTTGCTCGTCCATATGAATCGAGCGTCGACTTGGGTAAACCATCATGTAATCAGACGTTTGAAAAACATGCTCTTTTTGAATTAATCCAAAAACATCTCCTGTCCGGATTCGAATATTACTTAGCTGATGTTCACCGCGCGGGATCTGTTTAAGTTGATAGTTTACCGTAAAGTTTCGTTTAAATCCTGGAAAAATAATTTGCTTCTTGCGTCGTTTTATTTTCATAGAATGAGGATTTTCCATATATTTATATTTATCCAAGCGATAATCAACCTTATTTAAAGAGTCTGGTAAACGTTCTTCAACAACACAGTAATACAATGGGAAAGCTATCTTTCTATGAAGTTTTATAGTAACCGTCACATCACTTCCTGCTTCAACAACCATGGGACTGACTGTTCTCGTGACATGCCATTTTTTCATTGGATAAATGAGTAGTCCAATATGGTAAAGGAAAATAGGTAGGAAACTATAAAACAAGAACCACGAAAGAAAACCTCCTTGAAACATCGCAAACGAAAAAAGAATGAGGAAAAGAAGCATGATAAAAACAAAGTTTAGGATCAACCGAAATGACATTAGCTAAATTCCTTTCGAATTGGCACAAATGTCTGTTCCACAATAGAACGGACGATATCTTCACTTGTTTTCCCCTCGTATTGAGCACGAGAATTTAAAATAATTCGGTGGCTTAATACATAAGGACTCATAAATTTCACATCGTCAGGAATGACATAATCCCGGCCATAAATAAAAGCTAAAGCCTTTGCAACACTCATCAGAGCTATCGATCCCCGCGGACTTACACCAAGGAAAATATTTTCATTTTCACGGGTTGCTTTAACGAGATTGACAATATATTGTTGAACATTTTGATCGACATAAACATCTTTCACTTCTTCTTGAATAGATACCAATTCTTCTTTCGTCATGACCGGAGAAATGGTTTCAATTGGATGATTTCGTGACATTCTCTCTAGCATCTCAAGTTCATCTGCCATTGATGGATAACCCATATTTAATTTTAGGATAAATCGGTCAAGTTGAGCTTCAGGCAGTGGATACGTTCCTTCATATTCAATTGGATTTTGTGTTGCCATCACAAAGAAAGGTTGACTTAATTGAATCGTGTTTCCATCGACGGTTACACTTTTTTCTTCCATTCCTTCTAGTAGCGAGGATTGCGTTTTTGGTGACGTCCGGTTGATTTCATCCGCAAGCACAATATTTCCTAAAATAGGTCCGCCACGAAATTCAAATTCTAATGTTTTCGGATTATAAATCGATACACCTGTCACATCAGACGGAAGTAAATCAGGTGTAAATTGAATTCTTTTAAAATCACAATCTAGCGACTTGGCCAGTGTTCGAACGAGCATTGTTTTACCAACACCAGGCACATCTTCCAGCAATATATGCCCCCTTGCTAAAAGAGCGGCCAGGCTGAGAACAGCTACTTCTTCTTTACCAATCATAACTTCATTTATATTATCAATGACTTTTTTTACTTTTTCATGATACAGTACGACACTTTTCATGACTCATCGTCCCCTATTCATTTTCTATCATTTATATCTTAACTATACTAGAAACGCTATGCGAGTTAAAGTGGATAATGACGGTAATCTTTAACTATTCTTTTCATATAGGTGGTTTATTATACTTCTGATTTTAGATTGGTAGGTTTTGGTGGGAGGTAGTAGAAATGAGCAATCTAATTTGTGAAGCCGGTTGGTTGGTGGTTTTCATAGCTGGGATGAACGACAACTTTTAAGAGTTTCCTCGGATTTGCGGTCTTCATAGCGGCGATGAACGACAACTTTTAAGAGCTTCCTCGGATTTGCGGTCTTCATAGCGCGGATGAACGACAACTTTGAGGCTTTTCTACGGATTTGTGGTCTTCATCCTCCATAATCACCCAAACTTATACTAAAAAAGCACCACCCCACTAGAGATGATGCTCTCAAACTATCATTAATTTTATTGATATAGAATTGGTCCGCCTGGGCCGAGTTCAATACCAAATAACATCCAAATAATCAACATGAGCGTCCATGTCACTAAGAAAATGAGTGAGTATGGCAACATAACCGAAATCATCGTACCAATTCCCATTTTCTTATCGTATTTCTGGGCGAATGCAATAATAATCGCAAAATAAGTCATCAAAGGCGTGATAATATTCGTTGCTGAGTCAGCGACACGATAGGCCATTTGAGTGAGTTCTGGTGAGTAACCGAGCTGCATCATAATCGGAACAAAGACGGGAGCCATCATCGCCCACTTGGCTGACGCACTTCCGATAAATAAGTTAATGAATGCAGCAATTATAATAAAGATGATAATTAATGGAATCCCTGTTACGTTAATACTTTCAAGGAATTTAGCACCATAAACACCTAAGACTAGTCCCATATTCGACTCGTTGAAAAAGGCAACAAACTGTCCAGCTGTAAACGCAAGCACAATAAACATCCCCATTGATGCCATCGTCTCACCCATTTGACCAGCAACATCTTTATCATTTTTAATAGATTTTGTTACTTTCCCGTAAACATACCCAGGAACTAAGAATAATATTGTGATAATCGGCACTAATGAATCCATAAATGGTGATTTAATAATCGGTTGATCCATCTCGTCTCCACGCATTGGCGCGCCTTCAGGGAATACTAAGAATACTGCTAAGATAGCCGTAACAGCCATCGCAATCACTGCCCAAAGCATTCCTTTTTTCTCAACAGGCTTTAGACCTTCTAAACTTTCGCGGTAATCTCCTTTATACTCTCCTAGACGTGGTTCAACAATTTTTTCCGTCACCCATGCACCGACAAAAGTTAACAAGAATACAGAAGCGGCAATAAACCACCAGTTCATCGCAATATTCATAGTTTCAGCATAGGCTGGATCAATAATCGCTGCTGCATCGATTGTTAATTCACCGAGTAATGCATCGGTACCTGATAGAAATAAGTTCGCACTAAATCCTGCAGAGACCCCAGCAAACGCTGCAGCCAAACCAGCTAATGGGTGGCGTCCTAGTGCGGCAAAAATGACCGCTCCAAGCGGAGGCAAAACAACATACCCAGCATCAGAAGCTACACTGGACATAACCCCTGCAAATACAAGGCCAAGAGTGATTAATCGTTTTGGCACAGATAAAACAAATCCGCGTAAAACGGCACTAATTAATCCTGATCGTTCAGCCAACCCTATTCCGAGCATGGTAACTAGTACCACGCCTAGTGGGGCAAATCCAATAAAGTTATCGGTCATGTTGGTTAGAATATAGTTAATTCCTTCCCCACTAAACAGGCTTTTCACTTCAACCATTTCCCCCGGCTCACCGGGATGTTCGACACTTAAGTCGAAGAGTGAAATCACACCCGATATAACAACCACAAGTAATGCTAAAATAGCAAACAATGTGACAGGATGTGGCAGTTTATTCCCTACGTTTTCAATCATATCTAGAAAACGCTGAAATAAACCCTTCCTTTCTTTCTCCATAAATATGTATCCCCTTCCATTGATAATAATATTCTGAAATATTACATATATTAAACTAATGCGTGATTCCTATTATATAAGGGTTAGCGGATAAATTAAATAGATAACCACTAAGTAAAAATACTATTATTATTCTGAATTAAAGTGTCTATTTAGTGTGAAAGTTGTCGAATAGACAGTTCTACGCTTTTAAATACTTGAGTTTTTAATCAAAATAAAAGAAAACCTCCAAAAGCTCTCGAAGATTTTCTTTCACTTTATAGTTATTTTACGAGATTAGTATTTTTAAAGTACGGATTTTCACTCATGCTTACCCATAATTTGGACTCCTCTATTTGGTGAGCAAGTTTTAACAATTGATGTTCTAATCCTTTTGTCGCCATAACTTGTACACCAAGCGGCAATCCCTCTTTTGATAAATGGACTGGTAAGGAAACTCCAGGCTGTCCTGTTAAGTTCGCTAACTGTGTAAACGGCGTATAAGTCAAGCTCGGTAAGAACATATCGTAAATTAATTCCTGTTGTTTTGCCTTATCAATGGACTGGATTTGTTCTCTTAATGCTGCTTGCTCTGATGTCGTATGGGTCAGCTCACCAATTTTCGGAGCTGTGAATGCTGAAGCGGGCGTGATGTAGAAGTCATAAGTTTCATGAAAAATTGCCATTTGTTCTGCAGCGGTATCCCATGATCCTAGACTCTGAGAAAATTCAGTTGCCGAAACCGACCTACCCGCAACATTCAACAACCATGTTTCAATTTCCAAATCATCAGCAGTAATGACCCTTCCCATCGCTTGTTCCATTTGTGAAACAACCGTGGATACCTCCCCGCTGTTCATTAGAAAGTAATTTTTCATTAATTGAATGCCGTCCACACCATTATCCTGTTCTTCCACATGATGTCCTTGTTCCTCAAGCCACTTCACCGTTTTTTCAACCGCTGCTTTTGCATCTTCAGAAACTGGTGTTCCTACTGGCGATGTCGTTGTATAAGCGATACGCAGTGGTTTGTTAAAATCTCGCTTCATTTCTTCAGTATATTTCCCATCAAATAAAGGTGTTTGGAAAGCGGCTGCTGGCTGAACAACTTGTAGTAAATCTAGCATTGCAGCACTATCTCTGACACTTCGACTGAGGACAAAATCTATGGAAGCACCTTGCCATTGTCTTCCTACTCCTGGACCTACTGGCGTTTTACCACGTGTAGGCTTGAGTCCAAACAGTCCTGAAAAAGATGCTGGGATACGAATTGAACCGCCACCATCACTTGCACCTGCTATAGGAACAATTCCTGAAGCAATCGCAGCTGCAGATCCTCCGCTTGATCCACCTGGAGAATAGTCTGGATTCCAAGGATTCCGAGTTGGTCCGTGAAGTTCCGCTTCGGTAATATTTTTCAAAGCAAATTCTGGTGTCGTCGTATGACCAGTGGCGAGAAAGCCAGCCCCACGAATTTTTTTCACTAAATTAGAATCATGGTCAGAAATGACATCTTTCATTAATTTAGAACCTGACGTTAATGGCTCCCCTTCTAGGGATTGAGAAATATCTTTTAGAAGAATCGGCACCCCCGCAAACGGATGAGAGTCTATATCGATTTTATCCGCTTCTGCCAATGCTTTCTCTTTTCTCGTATGCGTAATGGCATTTAATGAAGGATTCACCTTGTCCAATTGTTGAAAACTTAAATTCACTAATTCTCTTGGACTAACCTCTTTCTCTTTTATTAAGCGCGCCATGTCTGTCGCATCTAATGTTAAATATGTATTCAAATCCATGTCTTCCACCCCTAGTCTTATTTGCTTTTATTCTATCATTAAATTGGGGGGCTCCCAAATTTTTAGAATTTTTGGTAGTTTATCACGATACGAAATTAAGTAATCCAACCAAGATACAACGTGAGACCTCTTGTCACGGTACGAAATTAGGTAATCCAACCAAGATACAGCGTGAGCCCCCTTGTCACGATACGAAATTAGGTAATCCAACCAAGATACAGCGTGAGCCCCACCAGACAAAGATAGTCTCGGTACCGTTACTATGGCAGTTTGTTTTTATAAAAATCTATCCATATAATTCACTCATATCTCTAAACAGCTTGTCATATAAATTAAGACAGTAACTTTTTCAACTCGTACACTCGTTAACACTAAAAGGGGAGAGTTATGTCAAATTGAAAATTCAACATTTATTTATATCAAAAATGCTGTTGCTAGTGCTTATGCTATTTTCTTTAATGGTCTTGGCAGCATGCCGTGACGATACATCTGCTAAAGAAGACGCTAATGAGGATGATGTTAAAGTAGAAGCAGAAAAAGAAAACCAAAGTCCCCAGCAAGGCGGACGTGTCACTGGAGCTATGTACTCTGCTCCTTCCGGAATGTTCAATCCTTTATTTTACGAAGATATTTACGATGACACTATTCTTGCGTTTACCCATGAAGCACTATTCACCCAAAATGAAAATTTAGAATATGAAGCCCTACTCGCTATGGATAATTGGGAACTTAATGATGACCACACTGAATTGACAATCCATCTGGAAGAAGACGTTACTTGGCATGATGGTGAAGCTTTTACGGCAGACGATGTTGTTTTTACTTATCAGGTGGTAGCTGATCCGGATTATATGAAAGCAGGTGGTATCCGTTCGAATTATGTTACACCTCTGCTAGGTTATGGAGAATACACTGAAGGGGAAACTGACGAATTTGAAGGCGTTGTCGCTGAGGACGACCATACAGTTATTTTCAAATTTAGCGAACCAACCGTGACTCCAGAATATATCGCAAGCCTTCGCATCATTCCGAAACACATATTTAAAGAGATCCCCGTTATTGATATGCCAAAAGAATCTCTGGAGATAGAGACCGTAGTCGGAACAGGGCCATTTCAGCTTGCCGATATAGTCGAACGGGAACAATATGTTCTTGAAAAAAATAAAGATTACTGGCAAGGTGAACCTTATTTAGATGAAATCACTTGGAAAATGATTGAACAACCTAATGTCATACACGTACTAAAAGATGAAGAAATTGATTTTATAGAGAACCCAAGTGGTCTTCCAAAAGAAAAACATCAGCAAGTAAGTAAGTTGGACAATATTAAAATGATTGAACAAGCAGATTTCAACTATCAACTTTTAGGCTTTAAACACAATCATCGGCCGACTGAAGATGTAGAAAAAGGTACCATTAATCCAGATAATTGGGAACCAAATGAAAAACTTCCTAAAGAGGTCCGGCAAGCGATTGGTTTTGCTATTAATCGAGCAGAACTCATCGGCGAAAACCATGACGAAGGACTTTTACATGGCAAAGGCCAACTGATTAATGCACCGATTGCACCTCAGTCTTGGGCGTATAATGACAAGATAACAGACGATTACCCGTATGATCCTAAAAAAGCAGCTGAGATACTTGATGAAGCTGGTTATGAACTTGGCGAAGATGGTTTTCGCACCGATCCAGACGGTGATGAATGGACACTTAATATGGATTATCCGGCTGGAAATAAATTACGTGAACAAGCCGCTCCCCTTATAAAAGAATTTCTTGAAGATGTTGGCATTAAAATTAATTTACGTGAGCCTAAAGAAATGTCTACTTATGTAGCGGAACTGGCAGACGACGATACCGACTGGGATTTATATTTGATTGGTTGGAACCTTGATTTGAAAGATCCAGATCCATTAGGATTATGGGGAATCGATAATATGTATAATTTCTCACGCTGGAATAACCCTAAATCTGATGAACTTTTATATAAGGCGTTAGAGGATTCAGAAGCGCTTGATCAAGAAAAACGGACGGATATTTATGCAGATTGGCAAGAGCTTTTTTCAGAAGATTTACCAGGGTTGATTCTATTTACCGAAAATAGTTTATGGACGTATAACAAGCGACTGCATGGCGTGGAGCCACTGCCACACACGTTGTATCATGGATCGCATTTATGGTGGGTTGATGATAATTAATTTCATATCGTTTGGATTGATGTTTCAATAAAAAGGTCTATAGACTTTCGAGCGAATCTATAGCCCTTTAAAAAATTCTATAGCCTTTCGGGCGGATCTATAGCCCTTTAAAAAATTCTATAGCCTTTCGTGAAAATTTCCGGTTCAAATATTGAGGGTTCAATCAGATATAATGAATGAACATTTTATCTCTAGTATAATAGAAAACAACTATTGAAATGGGAGTTGATTTGATTGGATTCACTCGATTTATTTAAATATTCACGTACGGCTTCTTTAATTGCCTTGTCTAAGGTGGATAAAGAACACTTGGATGTCCAGCCTGAAGGGTATCCGAATACGATTCGCTGGAATGCTGGACATGTTTATGTAACAGCTGAAGAATACTTAAATAAAGCTGATCACAGCTATGAAATTACTCATCCGAAATGGTTTGACTACTTTATCGATGGTACGCGTCCGTCTGAATGGCCTGAAGATGAAGTGCCCTCAATGGAAGAAATCCTAGACGCTCTAAAAGAACAAGAAACAAGATTTGAAACTCATTTTAAAAATAAAATGCATGAACCCGCTTCTGAAGATCATGTCATCCGTACTATTAATTTGGATACACCGGATGCCGCAATTCAATTTTGCACTTGGCATGAAGGAATCCATTTAGGTGTGATTAAGTCTTTATTGATTGCTGTTAAGCAGTAAGATATATCAAAAACTTCTCTATCCATTCGATGGGGAAGTTTTTTACTGTTGCTTAAAAATTGAAAAACGCTCAGATAAAAATCCGAGCGTTTTTCAGTCTCTTATAATCAATTTCACGTTTCTTAGTTCAACTGCAACGTCTTCTCAGTATTCATAATGCCGTCAATGACGTCGTCGGCTGTAATCACTTCAGCGCCTTCAATAATGTCTTCTTTAGTGACACCATTATGTTCCATGCATGCTGAGCAGACTTTCAGTTTTCCGCCTTGTTCTAAAAATGAAGCTAAAAGGTCCTTAATCGGTTTGAAAGGTGCTCCAATATCAATTTTGTCTGCATAGCCTTTTTCTGCGATGTGGATTCCGTTAGAAAGAAGCATCATTTCTACTTTATGTCCTTTTTCGATTGCTTTCATTCCCATCGTGAAAGCAATGGTGACGTTACCTTCATCATTTTCATGAGCTGTCAAAGTAATTAATAAATCTGCATGACTCATTATATTTCCCTCCAATATTATTTCCTGCTTCTTATGATGCTCCCTTATTTTAGCGTCAGAGTCAACTTTTAAAATTGTACCAACAAGCTATAAAATAGATACATCTAAAATATCTTGTAAATAAATGTCTTCTAATTCGTCATTTTCAATCTTTAAATATCCGTTCAAAACGTCGATCATGAGCACTTTTCCTTTTATTGTACAGTAATCGTAATTCACATAATACTGAATTTCCACGGTCGCATCATTATTTAATGCTGCTTTTAATAAAAAATCAATTTCCATTTTCTTTTGATCATCTAAAATGGGTTTGTCTTTACGTTCTTCTTCTGCAAACATTTGTTTTAATGCTTCAACATGTTCTGGTAGCATGATTGACGTCCACTTTTTTGTTCCTCTGTCTCTGATTTCATCACTCATAACTAAATCACCATATTCCTTTTCGTGTAGATGGGTTGGAGTGCGAGAATATTATTTATGTTAAATGTCCGTTTTGCCTGCCTCAAAAAACAAAAAGCATTTAATTGATCTTTTTCAAGATTCAATACCTTAATTTTCCTTTTCGTAATTTGGCCTTCCTTAGACATATAAACCATATTGATTAATTGATTATATTTAATGGCTTTCTCTAATATCATACGCACATTTGTTCCCTCCTTGTTCTTAGTATACAGAACTGGTGTTCTAAATACAAGTGGTAATTATTTGCAATGCATTAGCAGATAATTTTTTAAAATAAAATGTATAAGTTTTAATAATAATGGTTAAACTACTATTAGGTCTTGTTCTCCAACTCCCAGACCTACATAGAGGCTGCTTTCCACAGCCTCTTTTTTTATGTTCATTTAAAAAACCTCGTGGATCTGAGCTGATCCACGAGGCTGTTTATTTTTTACTTAGTGTACGCTCTTACATAGGTGGGACTAGCAGTAATATACAGACCACTTTTTAATTGATACATATGACCACCATCTACCGGAAAACGATCTCTTTTAACAGTAAATACTTCACCTTTACCTACAGTCACTGCTCTATCATTCCAGTCGGCTGAATTATAAGTCCAGAGGGAGTCAACTAGAACTTCAACATATTTTTGTGATCCTCCACCGCCTCCGTCTTTATTCAAACCAAGTGCTTTTGCAAGTCCATTCACATGTCCACGAGCGACATTGTCGAGCCATGAATTTTGTTTCATTTTATCTGCATCTGCTTTTGTGTCGATAAAGCCATTTTCAGTTAACATAGCAGGCATCACGCTTTCTCGCAGCACGTGGAAGTTAGCTTTCTTTTTCCCGCGATTTCTCATATTAATTAACTTAACAACCTCTGCGTGAATCGTGCTGCGCAGATTTGCTGTATGGGAATTATCTGAAAGACCACTGTGAATATAATCCTCATATCCCGTTCCCCCACCAGAATTAATATGAATCGAGAGGAAATAATCAGCTCCCCACGCGTTAGCATCATTTGTTCGTTCAATAAGCTCAACAGTTTGATCTCCTGTGCGACTCATTTTAACTGTTGCATTGGAATATTCATTAACAAGGATATCTCTAACCCGCGTTGCAATAGCTAATGTGACGTTTTTCTCCTGTAAACCATTTCCTACTGCTCCTGGATCGTTTCCACCATGACCTGGATCTAAATAAATTTTAACCATTTAATCACCTTTTTCATTATTATTTTCAATCATGTGCTTACTTCCTGAATACAAGCCACTTGCAGACAGTCCAAGCATTAGACCAATGATAATGCCTCCTTTAATATCGTGAGGGCAAATATAAATGATACCCCCAGCAATTCCTAAAATAATAGAAGCAATAGGGAGCCACCTTTTTGGTAGACCTGCACCTTTTAATAACTCTATTAACGCAATGATTAAAGGAATCAAGGCAACGTCATATGCTGCAAGCATTAAAGACACCTCCTCATATGATAGAATATGATGCGCTCGTCCCCCCAGTAACGGCTTACTCCCCCTTCACTTCTATAATCGAAAAAAAGACTACCAAGGTGGCAGCCATTTTAAATTTGTTCTCTATTATTTTTGAAGTGAATGCCTCTCGGTCAAAATTCAATTGAAATGCTGAATTCTAATCGAGAGAGAGTGTCTCTCGTTCAAAATTCAACGGAAATGCTGAAAATTAATCGAGAGAGAGCGTCTATCAAGTGAATTGCGAAATACTAGTCGTGAGAACGCCTCTATCGGACAAATATCAATTGAAATTTAGAAAACTAACCGTGAGGCATCGTCTCTCAATTAAAAAAGGTCTTCCTTAAGTAACACAACTTAAGAAAGACCTTTTCATCTGCTATCTTTTTCACCATCAATGAAGGCGGCTAAGATTTCTTAATTTCCGCTTGATCAAACGCTTGTTTAATCCTTTTTCTCATATCTCGCTCGCACACCCATTGAAGGCCATTTTCCGTTTGACCGACCACTCGTAAGACAACTTCAGCAGAATCGATACTTTGCACGCCGACAGCATTTGGACCGACTACAAAACGCTCATCTTGTTGGAACTCAGCACACACTTTTTCCAATACATTGATTGCTTCATCCATATTATCTTCGTAACTGATCGGGATATCGACTAGAGCTTGCATATTGCCCCGCGTGTGATTCGACACGGCTTCAATATACCGATTGGGCACATAGTTTAAAGTTCCATCAAAACTACGAATTTTAGTTGTCCGTAAGCCGATTTCTTCCACGATTCCCTCGTATCCTGCCGTCGTGACGTAATCATCAATTTCTAGTTGTTGTTCTAAAATCATGAAAAAGCCCGTCACCACATCACTAACAAGACCTTGCGCACCAAAGGCGACAGCTAATCCAACAACACCTGCTCCAGCAATGATTGGACCAATCTCGATCCCTAACGTCGCAAAAAACATAACGATATATATAAAAATCATCACATATGAAAAAACGTTTGCTAACAGTTTTTCAAGAGTTTTCATTCGACCAGGTGATGTTTTTTTACCTTGTACCGTTTTTTGAATTGTTTTTTGGATAAGTTTTTTACCAATAGGTGTTATAATTAAAAAAACAATCGTTAATAGAGCAAGTTTTATAATGATTTGCATAATCACAGCTAAATCTATCTCTATCCCTAAGACTTCCATTTATAATCCCCTTTCATTTTTCATCTAAATTTCCTATCCTATTATTCCCTACTTATTGAACAACTAAACTAGCATATATCATGTCGTTTTTCAAAAAATATTCAATGATAGCATCATAACATAAGACTATGATATGTAAAATTTTAATTTACAGTTTTAAGTCGTGAAGGAGGTCGCGGTTTCAAGATATACGTAAAAAATTTTCACATCATGAGAGCTCTGCTAAAAATAACTTAAAGAACTTCTAGTCGTTGAAAACACATAATTAAAAAGTCTAAAAAAGGTGACCAATGGCATTTGGTCACCTTTTTTATTTAGATAGCATTTTTAACTTGTTTAATATAAACAAACCGCACAATCAGGAAGTAAACGACTTGAATAACAAAGAAACCTCCAAGTACCATACTCGATTCTTTAACTAAATTATAATCAAAGAAATGGGATAGTGCCGTCAATGCAACTGCACCGTGAACTAATGCCACAACAATTGGGGCGAAAAATAAAATTGCCGTTTGACGTGTAATGACTTTTTTAAGCTCTTTATCTGTGAGTCCCATTTTGGCAATGGCTGTGAATTTAGCTTTGTCTTCATCAAGATCTGTAAATAGTCTAAAGTACAAGAAGCTTCCGGCTGAGACAAAGAAAACAATTCCGATAAATAGACCGATAAACAATATTGGGCCATATACTTTGTTAATTGTATAAACCGTATAATCGTTCGCTTGAAAATTGAATGGTGGTGATTCATTTAATTCATCCATTAACATTTCACTAACCTCGATAATGGCATCATCTTGACCTTGTGCCGCTTTCCAAGCTGTATAACTTTCTGATCGTACAGGGTCAGGAAGTTGTTCATACGCCTCATCAGAAACAACATAATGAGCAAACAATTCAGGTAAAACAACACCGTCAATAACTTCTTTTAGTTTAAGTTCCTCACCATTTTCAAGCTGAACAGGTTGATCAATGAATTCATCATCTGCATAGCCTCCCATAATGGCTGAGCTATGCTCGACACCGATCATTTCGTTCCTTTCAAGATGAATAGTCTTTTTCCCCAACAGGTTTGCAAAATCATTATACATTGATTCGCTAGCAATAAACGTTTGTTCATCTTTTCCTGTCGTAAAATATTGCATTTCAATGGTTGCTTGCTTCGTTTTAATCTTTCTTTGTTCAAGTAATTGATTTACCGTTTCAATATCTTGCTTCATCTGATCATCATTAGTTTGGTCACTATATTCAGAATAGGTAAACGTATATGGATTAGCCTCTTTCATTCCGCCTGTCAAATAAGTTTGGAAACCAAATAGTGTTCCTATCGCACTGAAGGCGACGGTGGAAATAATTGCTACCATGAAAAAGGTTCGTGCATTATCTTTCATTCGGAAAGATAAATCGGATAGTAAAATCATATTTGTTTTTTTCCAAAACAATCGTTTGCGTTTCTTCAAGAAATTAATCATATACACACTTAGTTGGGTAAATAAGAAGTACGTTCCGATAGTAACAACAATAATGACGGGAACCATCACGACGACAACCATAGCTCCTTTGACGAGTATCGCAGTAATATATCCCGCTGCTAAGAGGAGCGCTGCAATAATTGTTAAAATAATTGAAGCTTTTGGTTCGGTCTTAGGTTGTTGATCCGCTTTTATCAACGACACTAACTTTTTGGAACGAAGAATAAACGTCACAAAAAATGAAATGACCAAGAACAATAATATAAAGGATACAAAAGTCACAACTATAGCCCAGAGTGGGAAATAAAAGTATAAAGTTTCATCTATAACAAGAACATTCTCAGCAATCATAAGAATGAATTTAGCAAACAATGTTCCAATCCCAATCCCGATAACAGTCGCAAATACACCAATAAACATGTTTTCTAAAAATACCATGAAACGAATCTGTCGCATTGACATGCCTTGCATCATGAGTAAGCCGAATTCTTTTTTACGTGATTGCAAGAAGGATCCCATGGAATATAAGACAAAGAAGAAAGAAAACACATAAATGATTCCACCTGCAACACTCATACCGAATAAAGCTTTTGAATTTATGTCACCATCACCAAAAGCAGGATGGAAGGCGAACATCGCAAATGTAAAAAATACCATAACCGTAAACATACTGCTTAAGAAATAAGCTACATATAACCGTTTATTACGAATGACGTTTTTAATCACGAACTGACGAAAAGTCATGGTCATCCCCCCCTAAAAAGGAGAGTGTATCAATGATTTTCTGGAAAAAGGCTTTACGATTGTCTCCTTGATGAATTTCGGAATAAAATTTCCCGTCACGAATGAAAATGATTCGATCACAGTAACTTGCCGCTTGTGGATCATGGGTGACAAGTAGCATCGTTGCTTTTTCTTGTTGGTTTAAAGTAACAAGCATTTCCATGACGTCTTTAGATGCTTTGGAATCAAGATTACCGGTTGGTTCGTCAGCCAGTAATAATTTAGGCTTATGAATCATCGCCCGAGCAATCGCTGCACGCTGAGCTTGACCACCTGATATTTCGTAGGTGCGCTTATTCATAATTGACGAAATGCCTAGTGTTTCAGCAATTGCTTCAGCCTTTTCCTCCATTTCCTTAACGCGTTTCCCGTCTAGGGTCAACGGTAGGACGATATTTTCCTTCACAGTTAATGTATTAAGCAGATTAAAGTCTTGGAAAACAAAGCCAAGAGAACGACGACGAAATTTTGCCAAGTCATTACGGCTTAGTTGATATGGATTGTTCCCTTCGATTGATACGGTTCCTGTTGTTGGTTCATCAATGGTTGCGATCAAGTTCAACAATGTTGTTTTACCGCTACCTGATGGGCCCATAACACCGACAAACTCACCTTTTTCAACTTCTAAATTAATATCTGTTAATGCTCGATAAGCTACTTTTCCTTCATATATTTTACTCACATTTTTTACTTGTAGCATAAACATTCTCCCTTCAAATGAAATCTTATACTTCTATATTAAACAGTTTTAACCTATTCGAGAATCGATAATCCTTTCAATAAGATTACATCTTTGTAAGGTGGGGGAGATTTATTGGATTTTTAAACAAAACCCTAGCGGAAAAGCGTCTATGTCTGTTATATTTCCTCGTTTTCGCATCGGGGCAAGGTGCCTCATGATGTATAAATGCAGATTTCTCCGTTTTTGCATCGTGACAAAGCGCCTCATGATGTATAAATCCAGATTTCTTCCTTTTCGCATCGTGAGAAAGCGCCTCATGATGTATAAATGCAGATTTCCTCGTTTTCGCATCGTGACAAAGCGCCTCATGATGTATAAATCCAGATTTCTTCGTTTTCGCATCGTGAGAAAGCGCCTCATGATGTATAAATCCAGATTTCTTCCTTTTCGCATCGTGAGAAAGCGCCTCATGATGTATAAATGCAGATTTCCTCGTTTTCGCATCGTGACAAAGCGCCTCATGATATATAAATCCAGATTTCTTCGTTTTCGCATCGTGACAAAGCGCCTCATGATGTATAAATCCAGATTTCTTCGTTTTCGCATCGTGACAAAGCGCCTCATGATGTATAAATCCAGATTTCTTCGTTTTCACATCGTGACAAAGCGCCTCATAATGTATAAATCCAGATTTCTTCGTTTTCGCATCGTGACAAAGCACCTCATGATGTATAAATCCAGATTTCTCCGTTTTTGCACCGTAACGAGGTGTCTCACGATGTATAACCGCGGTTTTTATGAATTTCATATCGTGACGAGCTGTGAGAGACAATGAATTAGTCAACCGGGGCTTGATACTGTGTGTAACTACTCGTCCCACCGATGTACATTGTTAGATTGAAGAAAACCGCCGTTCCCTTAGGTCGGTACGCGCTTGTAGTGGAAAACACTGGGAGATCAGCAGCATGAAATTAAACCTCACAACTAATCCGAGACTTTCACCCAATCGTCTGTGTCTTAGTGAAACAAATTCTAAAGGTTGTCCCAACGTCAACTGTAGACTCCACCTCAATACGATGCCCAAGATAATCGGTTACTTCTTTGGCAAGGTAAAGACCCATGCCTGTCGACTCGCGGAATTTCCGTCCATTGTCTCCTGTGTAAAAGGCTTGGAAAATTCGCTTTTTATCATGTTTTGGAATACCCACACCGTAATCAGTTATTTCTAAAACGGCGGCGCCAGCCCTTTTATAAACAACAAGATTGATTCGTTTGCTCCGACCAGCCGTGTATTTGACTGCATTATGCAAAAGTTGATCCAATATAAAAAAGAGCCATTTTTCATCTGTTTCTACTTTCACATTTTTTGCTTTAATCGTGATATGAGGATAGACGTCATTGCGGATGTAAAACCGTTTATTATCCTGATTGACGTCATGTATAATTTTTTCCAGTTCAACTGGTTTAATCTGAAAGTCATCTTGAATCGTGCGCATTCTTGCCATGTACAAGACCGTATTTAAACCATTTTTTATCCGCTCGGTCTCTTCCCTAATATTCGACGATTCGGGCTCGTCCAATTCTTGCGCTGTTAGCTCAATGACCGAAAGGGGTGTTTTCATTTGATGGACCCAACGATCAATGAATTTTAGGTGATTGGTTTGGTCATCTTCTGCCGTTTTTAATTGCTCCATAAGTAATTGATATTGTGTTTTCATAATGTAATCAAACGCTTGACCAATTGGCACGTCGTCCGTTTTTTCTAGCAACTGTTCTAAATCCGTCGCCCGTTTGGACAGTTTTTGGTAAACATGCCGTCTCTGGTAATAATGAAAAGCGAGGTAACAAAACAATAAGAAAAAGCTAATAAGGACGGCATACATTAAATTAGAATAATCACGAAAACCACTTAAAAAAAGAATAAGACTTATTAAAGATAACTGTATAACTTGTATGATAATAAGGAGAGTATGCTCTTTTAAAAATAATTTCATGACTGTGTTTCTTTCCACGTCACATTAAGGCGGTAGCCTGAACCACGTACAGTTTCAACAGCATTTGTAATGCCTAAATCTTGAAGTTTTTTTCGCACTCTCGTCATGTTGACGTTAAGTGTATTTTCATCTACAAATGATTGATCATCCCATAATTTTTCCAGTAAATCTTCGCGTCCAGCGACTCGAGGATGCCGCTCAAGCAGAAGTTCTAAAATATTCGTTTCATTTTTGGTCAGTAACACAAGCGTTTCGCCAAAATGTAATTCGTGACGTTCAGGAAATAGTTTTAAATGATGTAATTCAAGTACCCTTTCTTGCTGGCTTCCAGCATATTCCCCGTAGGCACGCCGTAATTGGCTTCGGATTTTGGCGATAACGATATCAGGTGAAAATGGTTTCGTAATATAGTCATCTCCACCATTTTCAATCGCCATCACTTGATCCATATCTCCTGTTCGAGCGGAAATAAAAATAACAGGACAAATAGATTCATTGCGAATTTGACGACACCAGTAAAACCCATCATAATAAGGTAAATTAATGTCTAGCAAAACAAGGTCTGGTTTATATGTTTGAAATGAATCCATAATTTTGTCAAATTCGTCTATTACAAGCACATCATAATTGTATTTTTCAATATAAGACTCTAAATAAGTCGCGATTTTTGGGTCATCTTCTATAATCATGATTTTATTCATTTTAAATCTCCCCATTATATTAAGCTCTATTTTCTTTTATGATAACAGATTAATGGAAAAGGATTAACTTAGCAAGACGTATATGCTAAGGTGGAATATGTTAAAAATAGAAGACAACATATAGAAGGGATGTTTGACATATGTCAATTTCTTTAACAGGAAAAAAGGCGATCATTACCGGCGCTGGAAAAGGAATCGGACGTGCAACGGCACTTGCTCTTGCAAAAGAAGGCGTTTCACTTGGCCTTCTCGCACGAACTGAAGAAGATCTGAAAAAAGTAGCAGATGAGGTAAACGATAGTGGTGTGCAAGTTGCCATTGCAACCGCAGATGTCAGCTCTAATGACCAAGTCACTTCCGCTGTTGATGAGTTAATAAATGAACTCGGATCGGTCGATATTTTAATTAATAATGCTGGGATTGCAAAATTCGGCGGCTTCTTGGAATTAGACGTGGAAGAATGGGAAAAAATCATCCAAGTTAATTTACTCGGTATGTATTATGTGACACGTGCTGTTCTACCTAAAATGATGGAGCAAAAATCAGGTGATATAATTAACATTTCCTCAACTGCCGGAGAAAAAGGTGGGCCGGTCACAAGTGCTTATAGTGCTTCAAAAGCTGGCGTACTCGGCTTAACGGAATCACTTGCCATGGAAGCTCGCAAACACGATATCCGCGTGACTGCCCTAACGCCAAGTACTGTTGTGACAGACCTCGCCATTCAGCAAGGACTTGTTACAGGAGATGAAAAAAACGTTCTTCAACCAGAAGATATGGCTGAACTCATGGTCGCTCAACTGAAATTAAATAAGCGTGTATTTGTAAAAACAGCTGGTTTATGGACAACGAATCCATAAAAATTCAGAAGAAGTAATCGCTCACTTTTAAGGGCGATTACTTCTTTTAACTTCTGTTTCTTTCTTTGCCGTTTTTAAAAATGAAATAGCCATCATAATGATAATAACGGAGAACGGGAGTGCCGCGATGATGAGCATATTTTGAATACCATCGAGACCACCTGAGTACATAAGTATGGCAGCCATTGACGATAGAAGCAGTCCCCACACAATTTTGACCGAGTTCTCAGGTAAAAGACTTCCGGATGTACTAAACATTCCAAGCACAAATGTCGCTGAGTCGGCGGACGTGATAAAAAAGATAGCAATCACGATGACGGTCACGAAAGATAATATTGAACCGAGTGGATAATGTTCAAACATCCCAAACGTCGCTGTATCTGTAGCCAATTCTGATATTTTGGCAATACCGTTTTGCTCCAGATTTAACGCCGACGTTCCAAAGACACTGAAAAAAAGCATGGTCACAATCGTTGGAGCAAGCAACACACCGGCAACAAATTCCCGAATTGTTCGACCTTTAGAAACCCGCGCTATGAACATTCCAACAAAAGGAGCCCAGGAAATCCACCAAGCCCAATAAAAAATCGTCCAATCATTAATCCATTGCCTTTTGTCGGCGTCAACTGGTTTTAACTCAAAACTCATTTCAATGAAATTCCCCGCATATTTTCCTATTGTTGTTGTGAACATGTTTAAAATGTACATTGATGGTCCGACAAGAAATAGAGTAACAACAAGAGCTGTCGCAATCCATAAATTGATGGTACTCAAATATTTAATGCCCCGTCCAAGTCCAGACCAGGCGGAAGCGATAAATAGTACCGTGGCAATGCCTAAGATGAGCAGCTGAAACCAAAATGTTTTCGGTGCGTTAAAGAGAAAGTTTAGGCCACTATTAATTTGTGCGGACCCAAGTCCAAGCGTAGAAGACACACCGACCACCGTCGCAAAAATGGCGAGAGTATCAACAATCACACCTACTGGCCCACGCATAATTTTTTTACCAAAAAGAGGTTCTAGTGTGGCGCTGATTAACCCAGGCATACCCACACGAAAATTAAAATAAGCAAGAATGAGTCCGACAATTGCATAAAGACCCCAGCCATGAAAACCCCAATGAAAAGATGTATATTGAAGGGATTCAATAATTGCTTGTTTTGTCCCAGGTTCAGCGTTTGGCGTACTAATAAACGCATGGGAAATCGTCTCAGCCGTAGTAAAGAACATTAAACCAATTCCCATTCCCGCACTAAATAACATAGCAAACCATGCAGGATAGCTAAATTCCGGTTGATCGTCTTTCTGCCCCAGCTTTAGCTTGCCCAAACGGGAAAACATAAGGAACAAGCATAAAATAATCATCCCCATGATCACAAACATGTAGTACCAACCAAATTTATCATAAATAAAAGTTGTTATAGCTGTAGTTGTATCATTTAATTGCTCGGGAAAAATAACTCCCCATAACACAATGGCTGCGCAAATAACAACAGCATACCAAAACACGTTCGACACTTTTGGCAATTGCATACTAACACCTCCATATTACAGTGTTAGTATGAACCAATCTTCACAAAGAGATTCAATGCATTTTTAATAATGGATTCGACTCTTATATGTCATAATTAAACGGCATAGCCTCATTAAAGAGGCTTGCCGTTTTTAAAGTTTAACTATCTTCTATGATTGTTTCTACGCCTATATCCTCGACGCCGATTTCTATGGTGGTGATGGTGTTTTCTTTTCGGTTTGCATTTTTTACAACCACAATGATCATCACGTTCGTCTTCTTCTGCTGCTACATCAACTTCATAACATTTACACACCATTTTCAAATTCTTATTGTCCTGCTCACCACGAACATGGTCATGAGACATATAATCTTACCTCCCCTGATAATTTGAGGTCAACACAACCTCACTAATAATGTATTGAAGGTAAGAGGTAATTGATTGGACAAACAAAATAGTAGAATGAATCATTTTTAATAGAGCATAGTTTTCGTAGTGATGGAGTTCATCTCACTGAGATTGAATCCAGCAACAATTCCGGTGAGTGGACGCCAGCCTATTTCCTATCCCAAAATCGCTGCTTGGCAATGGCAGTGACAAACTCTTCATTGAAATTTGAGTTGTTTGTTGCAAATACAACGCCAGGTAAGGCATTCATATCTGACGGGTTGAAAAAGGATTCCGCGCTAGTTGCTACGCCAATCGGTTTAAAGTGTCGATATGTTTCTCTGATATAATGAGTAATATCCTGCTCAAATTTCGCCTCATTATCAGAACGACCTCCAACAACATAAATTGAGTCATACAAGACAGGATTTGAAGAAGTAAATATGTCATCTACATTAATCTTCGTGCCGTCATCTCCTGTAACGGTGCCGAGTTTTTCACTGACAATGTCGATAAAAACGCCACATTCATGTAAGTAATCAAGAACATTTCGGACTTCATTTCCATTAAAACCATTACCAATTAACACAGCAAGCTTTTGTGTATAGGCGTAATAAACGGTATTCGCTAAACTGAGGGTTGGAGAACTTTTTTCAACTGGTACATTCGATCCTGTTGGTGGGTTGACACCAATATTTTCTGCTATAGCGCAGGCCATTCCTTTGTCAACATTGACAAACATGTCAACAACTTGCTGTCTTACTGATTTACTTTTGACATATCCTAGGTGAAAGGTGAAGGTTTCCACGATGTGTTGTTTCTCAACAGGCGACATACTATTCCAAAACATTCTCGCTTGTGAAAAGAAATCATAGAAAGATTCACCCGGACGTTCCCTCGTTTTTCGTCCTTCCACTTTTTCTGGATAATGGGCATACCCACCTTCTTCAGGAGGGGTTTCTGCTGGGGTATTTCCGGCTAATGAATTTTCATGATAGTCTACAGAATCAACATCAATTCGGTGCCTGACGTAACCGTCCCTCTGATTTAAATTTGTTTCTGAGATAGGCTGATTGACTGGAATATGATTAATATTT
The DNA here is from genome assembly GCF_018918075.1 of Virgibacillus sp. MSJ-26. Classification (GTDB taxonomy): domain Bacteria; phylum Bacillota; class Bacilli; order Bacillales; family Amphibacillaceae; genus MSJ-26. The sequence continues at coordinate 24,434 of NZ_JAHLPW010000015.1, read as the reverse complement.
CCGGTACCAAGACGATGATAATCTGTGTCTCGGTAAGCAAATGACCTACCTTGCAAGACAGGGTCATTGGTGAAGTCAATTCCCGGGACAACGGTTGCTGGGTCAAATGAGGACTGTTCTTCTTCCGCGAAATGATTATCGACGAGACGATTTAGAGTCATTTTACCGATAGTTTCAACGGGGACTTCTTCTTCTGGCCATAACTTTGTATCATCCAAAATATCAAAATCATATTTATGCTCATCACCTTCAGCAATAAGCTGTACGCCCAGTTCATATTCAGGATAAGCACCGCTTTTTATCGCTTCGTGTAAATCTCTTCGGTGGTAATCAGGGTCAACTCCACCGATGATATTTGCTTCATCTAATAGCAATGAATGAACACCAAGTAGAGGCTTCCAAACAAACCTGACATAAGTTGATTTTCCTTGTTCATTGATAAATCGGAATGTATTGACCGGCCAACCTTCCATCATTCGCCAACTTCTAGGACGGCCACGATCGGACATCAACCACATGATAAAATGCGCAATTTCCTGATTATTAGCGACATAATCCCAGGCATTATCGTGAGCGACAGTGGCTTGAGGGACTCCGGTTCGAGGGTTTGGTTTAACGGCGTGAACAAAATCTGCAAATTTCATAGCATCCATCACAGCAAATACGGCAAAGGAGAGTGCTAGCATATCATAGTTGCCCTCTTGTGTGTAAAACTTTGTTGCAAAACCGCGGATATCAATAGCTGTATCTTTCGACCCCTTACTTCCAATAAAATTGGAAAAGCGAACAAACACCGGGGTCTTAGTTCCTGGTTTTTGAAGAAAATGTGCTCTTGTCACATGACTCATCGATTTATATAATTCAAATTCCCCATAAGCCCCATCCCCACGCGCATGCACAACTTTTTCAGGTATTCGCTCGCGACTAAAATGAGATTGTTTTCGGTAAAAATGAAAATCTTGAAATAACGTAGGACCACGCTTACCTGCTCGTAAACTCCACCGATCATTTGAAATTTTAAAACCCGCGTCATCCGTTAGCTTCTTTCCCGGCCCAGTATTTTTGGCACGATCTTTTTCCAGCTGTTCATCTTTTTCATTCTGCCAACCGTGCCTTTTATCTTTTTTCTCATCATCCATCTTGTCACCGCTCCTTTGTTGAATTTTAAATCCCACATATATATATATGTTTTATTTTTCGATTAAGAACTAAATTCTCATGATTATCTCACAAGTTTAATCGTTTTCGAGAGAGGGAATGTTTTCTAAAAGGAGGTAGAAATATAATGAATGATGGTTATAAAGATAAATTCGAAGGTGCAGTCGATAAAGCAAAAGGAAAAGCAAAAGAAAAGTACGGAGAGGCAACTGATGACTTTTCTAAAAAGATGGAAGGTAAATATGATCAGGCCAAAGGAAGCCTTAAAGACAAAGCTGGCGAGGCAAAGAATAAATCGGTTAATGACTAGTTCAAAGATTTCCCGCAAGAAAAGAGTGATGCCATCATATTCTTGACATCACTCTTTTTATGGATTTTTAAAATCAATCTTCAAAACAATAATGTATTTTATTAAATGAACGACGGAATGCCACGACTTTTTCCTTCACCTGTTCTGCATTTTCCTTTTTCTCAAGGAGTGAGACAATTAAGTCCGCCGTATACTCCATTTCTTGTTCCTTCATGCCATATCTCGTCATTTCAGTTGTGCCAATTCTTAACCCGCTCGGTTCATCCCAATCTTCAGGGCGATCTTTTGGAATAAGGTTTTTATTTGTAATAATATTGGCTTCGGCTAATCTTTGTGCCACGTCGTAACCGCCACCATACTCACTCACATCAACGATTACCTGATGGGTTTCGGTGTAATCTTTATGTGCACCTAATACAGTAACACCTCGATCATTTAGTGCTTTGCCTAGCGCTTTTGCATTCGAAACAATTTGCCCCATGTATTCTTTTCCATATGCCAGGAATTCAGCTGCTGAAACAGCTAATGCTGCGACACGATTGACCTGATGTGTAGCAGCTAGTGCCGGAAAAATGGTATCTGTCAGTGGTTCTGTAATTTCTGCCTCATCCCACAAGATAATGCCACTTTGCGGTCCGCTAAATGTTTTACCAGCTGATCCAGTAAGCACGCTCGCTCCTTCTTTTAATGGATCTTGGAACATTCCGGCTCCGATGAGGCCAAGTTGGTGAGCACCATCGAAGAATATTTTTCCATCCCATTCGGAAATGATGTCGTGCATTTCTTTCACAGGAAATGGAAATAGGGTCATAGAAGCACCGAGGGTTACTAGTTTCGGTTTGACCTCGCGTGCCACTTTTTCAAATTCAGTTAAATCAACGCCTAGTTCGAAAGGATCCATAGGTATATTATGGATGTCCAATCCTCGAATCCCAGCCGGCCCATCTAAACGGTTACTCGAATGCCCACCAAATGGCTGATTCATCGACATAATCGGATCACCAGGTTCGGTCATAGTGGCATATACAGCCATATTTCCGATCATACTAGCGATTAGACGGTGGTCTGCATAATTGACTCTGAACGCCTTTTTTAATAATTCCATACATAGAGCTTCAATTTCATCAATATATTTTGTCCCTGCAAACCAACGTTGCTTCGGACCAATATGACCTTCAGCTGCTCGAATTCCAACCTCTGAGGATAAAAGTTTTCGCACAATTGAACTTGTAGGGGCTTCAGGTGCTAAAAGATTTAAGCACTCTTCACCACGCCATATTTCATTTTTATCAACAGAATGAACCACTTCATTTCCAGCGACGTGATAAGATGGGCTAGATTCAATAAGTTCACGCGCCCATTTTAATACTTCGACATCATGCACTTCGACTTTTTCGTTTACTTTAACCAATCAAAAATCCTCCCTTATAAAAGTTTAAATCAGTTGGTCACTTAAACTAAGCCAATTCTCCTCCACTAACCTTGAGACGAGTTGAATATCCTTCTCTTTGCATGCTGTGATGATTTTTTTATGTTCTGAGACAGAATTCGTAGCTTGTTTCGAATCAAATTTTTTAAATTCCAATCGACGTAGTTTAGGCATTAAGCTTTCTAAGACTTTAGCGATTTCCATGTTTTTCGATGCTTTTATAAACACACCATGAAAATAATCGTCCGCTTGAAGCGCCTCAAATACATTTTTTCTATCAATACTTGCGATGAGTTCATCATTATAAGTTTCTAGTAAATCAAATTCATTTGTTGTTAGATGTGAGGCTGCCAGTCGAGCAGCTAAACCATGTAACGACGCAACAACAACAAACGCTTGTTTCACCTCCTCGATATTAATTGCTGAAACTTGAGTAACCGATCCTGGTTTCGTAATGATTAACCCCTCATTTTCAAGTCGCTTTAAAGCTTCCCGAATCGGAGTTCGGCTCACATTAAATTGCTCTGCCAAATCCATATCACGAATCTTTTGACCAGGCTCCAACTCTAAACTAATGATGGCCGTTCTCAATGAATAGTAAACTTGATCACTTAATGTTCTGCGATTAATCGCCTGAATTGATGTATGCGTTTTCATATATCCAATATATTGCATATTGGAATAAAAAGCAAGGTAATATTCATATTTTTTTGATTTTTGTGATGCTAGTTATTGAGAGAATTTGTTTACTAGCCATGAGATAGCTTTTAGAAGAGATTTTGAAAAGTTCAGCGTGCATTTGAGGAATAAGCAACAACTTTTCGGGGATTTCGTGGGTTTGTGTTCTTCATCGGTGGGATGAACTACAATTTTTCGAGGATTTCACGAGTTTGCTGTCTTCATCGAGGGGATGAACTACAACTTTTCTAGGATTTCGTGGGTTTGTGGTCTTCGTCGAGGGGATGAACTACAACTTTTTGGGGATTTCCTTAATTTGCGGTGTTCATTGAAACTATGAAGAATTTTTTAAGAACCTTATATGAAAATCCAGTTTACTGTCAGATAGTTCGAAAATCTTGCTATCACTCGTGTTATAGCTCATACTTAAAATTGAGGTGACTAAATGGCTATCAAGAATAGAACCACCCATTTAATGGTGATGTTTCCTGTTGATATGGTCGAAGAGATTGAAGCCTACAAATTTAACAACCGCATTAAAACCACGAGTGAAGCGATCAGAACATTGATTAAAATAGGCTTGGAAGAAACTGAAAAGCTAGAAGAAGAGTAACAGGAATAAGGTCCGAGCAATGTATTGAATTTTCTCTTTAAAAATTCGGTACATCGCTCGGATTCTTTTTGCTTTAGTTAATTTTATAGCCCGTCGTGATGGTTCAATGTCTCTTGATTTGATTCTATAGCCTTTCGTGCAGTCCTATAGCCCGTCATTTGATTCTATAGACCTTCGTGGCAGTTCTATAGCCTTTCATTCGATTCTATAGCCCCTCCCCGTGATTCTATAGCCCTTCCACTAATTCTATAATCCTTCCAAAAGGTTTTAGCATATTATTTCCAATTATGTTCATACTAAAAGGCAAATCAAACAGAAAGGACGATTTGCTTACTATGAAACATTTAAAAATTTTAGGGATTAAATTTATCGTTATTACGGTGACGGTGCTGTCTTTATTTGGGATTTTTAACCATGCTTATTTTGGAAATTTGCTGTTGATAGGTTTAATGACGACGCTTATTTCCTATGTAGTTGGTGATATGCTTATCTTGAGGAAATTCGGTAATGTGGCTGCTTCGGTTTCTGATTTCATTTTGGCGTTCTTCAGTTATTGGGTGTTGGCAAGCTTTTTTATCGGGCACAGTGAAGCGATTATGGTGACGTCTCTTGCGGCAGCTTTTTTCACTGCATGTGTTGAACCTTTCTTACATGGTTATATTTTAAACGAATTCGACAATTTTAAAGGAGAAAGAGATTACGAAGCGTTCGGACAGTTGCAAACGGAGTTTTCTGAAGAACTGGATGTACCAGAGCGGGATAAACAAGATTATCTAAAACATAAGGAAGACAAAGATTAACTTTTCCCTCCTCCCTATCATTAAAAAAACGAGGTTTACCCATGGGCAAACCTCGTTTTCTGTAAAATTAACTATGAACGGCGGCCGGTTTCTCATCCAGACCGAGAGCTTCAGATGATGATGCTTTAACTTCTTCAAGGAGTTCTGGATTTTCCATCAGATGCTTACCATACGAAGGAACCATCTCTTTGATTTTCGCTTCCCACTCATTCACTTGCTCCGGGAAACATCTCTCAATAACGTCGAGCATGACGTGAACTGCCGTAGAGGCCCCGGGAGAAGCACCGAGCAGTGCTGCGATGGAACCATCATCAGCTGTAATGACTTCTGTACCGAATTGGAGCGTTCCTTTTCCGCCTTCATCGGTGTCTTTGATGACTTGCACACGCTGACCGGCGACGACGAGATCCCAATCTTCCGCTTTAGCGTCTGGGATGAATTCACGTAAGTCATTCATCCGTTGTTCTTTAGTGGATATAACTTGTTGAACTAAATATTTCGTTAGCGGCATTTGTTTTGCGCCAGCTGCGAGCATGGTGAAGACGTTATTCGGTTTTACAGACGTCATCAAGTCCATCATAGAACCTGTCTTTAAGAATTTAGGTGAAAATCCGGCATACGGACCAAATAGTAAAGATTTTTTATTATCGATGTATCTTGTATCAAGATGCGGCACTGACATTGGCGGTGCACCAACTTTAGCTTTTCCGTATACTTTGGCATGATGTTGATCGATAATGTCCGGATTATTACAAACCATAAATAATCCGCTCACTGGGAATCCGCCGACATGCTTACTTTCAGGAATACTAGATTTTTGAAGTAAGTGCAGGCTTCCACCTCCACCACCGATAAAGACAAATTTTGCGGTATGGTGTTCAATTCTTCCTTCCTTATGATTGTGAACTTCGACTTCCCATAGCCCATCTTCATTCCGTTTGATATCTTCCACGCTGTGATTATAATTCACTTCGACATCTTCATCTTCCAAATGTTTAAATAGCATCTGTGTTAAGGCACCGAAATTCACATCTGTACCTGAGTCAATTTTCGTTGCTGCAATCGGCTCAGTTACTTCACGATTTTCCATAATGACTGGAATCCATTCGAGCAGTTTCTCCGGGTCTTCCGAAAACTCCATGCCTTGGAAAAGTGGATTGTTTGATAACGCTTCAAAACGTTTTTTTAAGAAGTCCACATTATCTTCACCATGCACCAAGCTCATATGTGGCAACGGTCTGATGAATTCTTCCGGATTTTTGATAAGTCCTTTTTTAACGAGATATGACCAAAATTGTTTGGACACTTGAAATTGCTCATTCACTTTAATTGCTTTACTTATATCCATTGTGCCATCTGGTTTTTCAGTTGTATAATTCAATTCACATAGCGCTGAGTGGCCTGTTCCTGCGTTATTCCACACATTAGAACTTTCCTCTCCAGCTTTATCGAGTTTTTCAAATACTGTAATATCCCATTCAGGAACAAGTTCTTTTAAAAGCGTTCCCAAAGTCGCACTCATAATCCCTGCCCCAATTAAAATAACTTCTGTCTCAGTAACTTTGTTGCTCATTTACATCAACCTTTTCCCCTGAATTTGCAGAAATAAATAAGCTAAAACTCATGAGCACGCTCACATACTTATTTCTGCCCCTTTATATTATCTTCTCATTAAAAGTTTTACAGATTAATATATCTACTATTATATAATAATTGTCGATTATTTAAAAGGTGTAGAAAATATAAAATGAATTTTCATTCAGTGACAGTCTGTAAAATACTGGGGAAAGGCTTAGTACGAACCGTAAGACAAACCTGGAGAGGCTTACCAGCAAAGAAGAATGAAGTTCAATTCTTCATCCCCGCGGAAAGCGTCTGTCCATTGTATTTAAAAGATTGTTCTTTAATTTGATTTTATCTAAACCTCGCTCATCTGACATCTGTTTAGGTTTCTGCCAAGTAGATGTATGATTGGTTATGTTATATCTAGCAATTAGCTTAGTAATGTTAACCACTTCGCCGACCGAGACTATTTAAGAAGGTTTTTTATAAGCTCTAACTTTCAAGCTGAAAAATTTGTAGTACCGACAATTAGTGATATATTTAATTATAATCTTTATAAAAAAGGGGTTTTTAAAGTGAAAATTGAAGTGTGGTCGGACTTTGTTTGTCCATTTTGTTATATAGGTAAAAGGAAATTAGAAGCCGCATTGGCTGAATTCCCACAGAAAAACGATGTTGAGATTCAGTTCAAAAGCTATCAACTCGACCCGAATTCACCGCCATATTCCGGTCAGGACTTTTATGAAAGCATGAGCAAAAAATTCGGTAGTGCTGAGCAAGCGAAACAAATGATGGTTAACGTAGCAGACCAGGCGAAAATGGTCGGACTCAATTTTCACTTTGATACCATGAAGCCAACAAATACATTTAACGCTCATCGCCTTGAAAAATTTGCAGCAACACATGGTAAAGGTGCAGAGGTAGCTGAGAAGTTACTGTACGCTAATTTTACAGAATCTAAAGATGTTGGCAATATTGACATCTTAGCAAACATTGCAGCTGATACTGGCCTAGATAAAGACGAAGCGCTTGCTGCTCTGCAAGATGACAATGCTTATGCCGATGAGGTTCGTGCAGATATAGACGAAGCCAAACAGTTTGGCATTACAGGTGTTCCTTTCTTTATTTTCAACAGGAAATATTCACTTTCAGGGGCACAACCGAAAGAAACATTTCTTCAAGTGTTGGAAAAAGTATCGGAAGAAGAAAAATCAATACCTACACTCGAAAGTCTAGCAGTAAACACCGAACATGATGCAACTTGTGGGGATGATGGCTGTGACATCCCTACTCAAAAAGAATAAAAAGCAAGCTCCCATATTTATAGAAATATATGAACATGGGAGCTTTTCTTTATATTAGCGGACGACCAGTACTGGAAGTTCTGCACGATTTAGCACAGCATGAGCAACGCTACCAAGTAGCGCACGGTCAATAAATCCGCGCCCATGACTTCCAACAACGATTAGGTCAGCATTCTTTTCTTTTGCCACATTACAAATTGTCGTACTAGCATGACCGACTTCATGGATAAAATGAACACGATTTTCCCACTCGCTATACAGTTGTTTTTCAATGGTCTGTTTTATTTCTTTTTTAATTTTATTTTCATGATGATCAACAGCATCTGATACAAGATCATAAGCGTAATTTTCTTTTACAGTAACATATAGTACAAATAACTCTGCTTCAGGCCATGCTTTAAGGTATTCTTTAACCATTTCTCCTGCATGTTTTGAGGATTCAGAGCCATCCGTCGCGAATAAAATAGTTTTCATGATTGGTATCCTCCTTTAAACAATGAAATACACAATAACCGAAAGTGCAATCGACGTAACAGTCATCGCTGCAAGTGGACGCAAGGCGCGGTCGCGTAGATCTTTTAAACTTACATTTAACCCGAGTCCAACCATCGCAGCCGTCAACAACCATGTTGTTAAGGTGGAGACACCATCCATCACACCATCAGATAATGGAATCGAATGACCGAATACATAACTTCCTAAAATACTAAAAATAATAAACCCGACAAGGAACCATGGAAATTCTATTTTCGCATTGTCTGTGTCGTTAGCTTTATTTTTACGTTTCATGATTGCAATAAAAATAAAGCAAAGCGGAACGAGCAAGAAAACACGCCCTAGTTTTCCGAGTAACGCCATCGCTAATCCTTCTTCACCAGCCGGTGCTCCGGCCAAGGCAACATGCGCCACTTCATGTAAACTGGCACCTGACCAAATGCCGTACTGAATCGAATCAAGCGGAAGTACAGGGCGCAAAATTGTATAGGCAATCGCAAAAACGGTTCCCATTAGAGCGATAATGCCAACACCAATCGCCGTATCTTCATCTTTGGCTTTTACAATCGGGGCCACTGCAGCAATGGCCGCTGCCCCGCATACTCCAGTCCCAACGCCAAGCAAGAGTGATATATTTTTATCCGCCTTAAATAACTTTGCGAGACCAATCGTTGCAAAAATCGCAAAAGTAATCACCCCAGCATCGATAGCTAATAAGCCAAGTCCATCACTTAGTACCGTACTAATATTAAGCTTGAGTCCGTATAATATGATGGCTGCTCTGAGTAACCGTTTCGCGGAAAAAGCAATTCCTGACCGAATCGTTTCCGGGTATCCGAAAATTTGTCGATAAAAAACAGCAATAATAATTGCACAAGCTAGTTGCCCAATCTGGTTAAATCCAGGCACGAGCGCGAGTAAAAATCCGAGTAAAGCAATGAGAAAAGTAAAGGCCACCCCACCAAGCCACGCGGTTCGTGGGGAATATTGTTTTTTCATATTTACATTAGAGTCCTCAGTCAAAATACAAACACCTCCTTTATTAAGGATAAAGGCTTTCCTTTCATAAGGAAAATAATTATTTATAATCATAATGATAAGTAATATGTTATAGTGGAGAAAATAACTTTGAGGTGGTTTTGTGGATCAGCAGTTACAAGTCTTTGTCACCGTAGCGGAGAAACAAAATTTTTCCAGAACAGCTGAAGAACTTCATATGACCCAGCCTGCTGTCAGTCAGTATATACGCACATTTGAAGATAATTTAGGTGTTAGATTGCTGGAGCGGACGAACAAATATGTACGATTAAATCAAGCCGGTGACATCGTTTATCATCATGCAAAAGAAATTATTGGCCTGTACACTAAAATGGAACGTCTTGTCGATGATTTAACAAACAAAGCAAGCGGCCCACTGACAATTGGAGCCAGTTACACATTTGGGGAATATGTCATCCCCCGTATTATTGCCAAAATGAAAGAGAATTATCCGGAAATCAAACCTTCAATCACGATTGGCAATACAGCAAAAATAGCCGATTTAATCATGCATCATCAACTTGATGTCGGTATTGTCGAAGGGCATTTTAAAAATGAAAAACAATTGAAGATTGAGGAATTCGCGGAAGATTATATGGTGATCGTGGCAAGCCCAGGCCATCCATTAGCGAAGGAAACGAAAGAGATTACCGTGAAAGATTTAGAGCGACAAACCTGGATTTTGCGGGAGCTCGGCTCTGGTACGAGAGAAGCCGCTGAAAAGGTATTTCAACGTTATGACATAACCCCAGCCGATATTTTGAATTTTAGTAGCACCCAATCCATAAAGGTAGCGATTGAAGAAGGATTAGGAATCAGTTTAATATCAAAATGGGCGCTTCAAAAAGAATTAAAAAATGGTGATTTAGCAGTAATCGACGTCAAAGAATTACCATTAACAAGACGTTTTTCAATTGTGACCTCTTCCCCATTTCAAACGAAAGCTCTGCAAGTTTTCATTGAATTGTTAAGGCATAATAAGAAATTGACTGTGTATACAGAGGAGTAAGGGGCTGTTAGTTGGAATGCGGTGACTATAATAGGTGCATAGGCTACCTGGAATGTGGAGTTGGAGTCTTTCCAGGGATGATTAATGCGGTATACTACCTAGATTTCGGAGCGGGGGCTGTTCCAGGGAGGATTAATGCGGTATACTACCTGGATTTCGGAGCGGGGGCTGTTCCAGGGAGGATTAATGCGGTATACTACCTGGATTTCGGAGCGGGGGCTGTTCCAGAGAGGATTAATGCGGTATACTACCTGGATTTCGGAGCGGGGGCTGTTCCAGGGAGGATTAATGCGGTATACTACCTAGATTTCGGAGCGGGGGCTGTTCCAGGGAGGATTAGGGCGGTATACTACCTGGATTTCGGAGCGGGGGCTGTTCCAGGGAGGATTAATGCGGTATACTACCTGGATTTCGGAGCGGGGGCTGTTCTAGAACTTAGCCAGACTCTCAATTAAGACAATCACTTTCTATTATCTTAGAGATAATAAGTTCCGCGTCCGTTACCCAGCTGCTCAAAGTTCTTTATTAAGCAGCGGCGAATCGTATTTTTTGATAATACTCCTCCCGTCCACTCTATAATACTATTTACTGTTAGTGGAAATTCAGGGAACATTAATTGTAATTCTTTTATAGTTCTAAATAGTGCTTCGCCTATCAGCTCTCTATTACCACATCGCTTGCACTGGAAATAATTGTGCCGAGGCATCGGTAAAGCTATCAAACAACTATTACAAAAGACCCCTTTTTGTAACTCTGAGTATGAATATTCTGGAATATATTCGTGGCGAGACTGAGTAATATGAGAAGTTTTAAGCATAGAGGCCAGTTGTTCATGTTGGTTACTCAGAGATTGATAATTTTTCTGAAGTTGTTTTAGGTAAGAATGATGCTGACTCGGAAGAATAATTTGCATGGACTGAGTAGCTTCGTATAAAAAGAAACTTGAATTCATGAAAATAACATGGGATATAACTGGTAATGAAATGCGATTCATTTTAAGCCAAGAATTCAAAAACATATCTGAACGGGAAACTTGATGGAGGGGACTTTTAACGGGGTCCTTAGTTTTAGCATGAATCCAATGATCATCCCTCGCAATATAATCACCATAAAGATTTTTCACTTCAACTAAATGGATTAAATTACGGAAAATTAATAAACAATCAAGCTGAAATTCATTCATGTTTGACTCGAGTTGGAGATTATAGATTGGAATATGCGGAACGGTTAATTTTTCTTGAAGAAGTGCATGAAATTGCATCTCACCATTAAAGCCTGTTTCAAGATTCTTCAGCCTTCTGTCATCCTTGGCAGAAAGCATTTTGCGCAGCTTGAGCGCGTGAAGTACAGAATGAGTCTTTGAAGGGACAGGCTGTTTGAATATACTTTCTTGATTATAGCTAAAGTTAATATTGTTCTTCATAAACTTCCACCTATCATATTTAATATTGATAGCTTACCATACGGTTGTCTAAACTCAATATTAAATTATTTTATAATACTCAATGTTTCAGTCATAAAAAAGCAAATTCTCGTTAAACAAATCATCTTTTTATAGTTTATTATCTTAGTATGTCTTAAAATCACTATTAATTATCTTTTTAGAGAGAGATTGGTCGATACACTACCTAGAATGTAAAATGTTGGTATTTCTGGGGAGGGTACGAGTGATAACCTACCTGGAATTCTGGACGAAAGTCTTTCCAGAGAGGATTAGGGTTGTACCCTATCTAGAATTCGGCGTGGAAAAATTTTCAGGGAGGATAACAGCGGTATACTGCATGGACTGTTAATCGGAGGATTGATTGAGAGAGAAATCTCAGAGTATCATCTGAAATTTGAATGTGACCATACACAGCTTATACTGACACACCAAAAAGCAAGCTCCTACAAGTAGAAACTTGCTTTAAGATTTATATTTTATTAAGTATATCCCCAATCGCTTCTTCACCGAATTCCTGCCATTTGCTTTTATCACGGATATGTCCGTCTGTATCGAGTGGTTCTTGGAATTGGCTGAACCCCGTAGCGGTCAACAATGAGTTTGAGTCTTTATCAAGTCCGAGATTTACCACATGTTTGATGACAAATGGTTTTTCAAACTCAATCCACGCATCTCTTCGATCAAGTTCTCCTTCTAATACTTTAAATGGCAAGCGGACATAATACGTTTCCCCGCCTTCACGACGCATGATGCCGTCAAACATTCCCTCGTGGTATTCCCAATTGCCACCCATATGAAAACCAAACTCTTTTAAATTATCATTGGCATGACCAAACGTCATCTGCTTGCCTTCCATATCTGTGTCCAAATGTATCATTGTATGTATCGCTCCTTAAACCTTTTAAGAATAGTATTGACGCCCCTAGAAAATACATACATTTGTAATTAGGTAAATAATCTATGCTCGCTTCCGGGAAAAACTTCTTAATATAGCCTGGATTATTCCCTGAATATCTTCTTGCTGTTCATCTTGATACACGTATTTATAAATGCGATAGCGGCCTCATTTTGTTTTCGGTTTGGATTCATCAAGTTCAAACATCGTCATTGGATACTTTTCCTGAATACACGTTTAGCGGATTTGTAAAACGATGATGGATTAATTCAAAAGCGCGTGAGTAATCCAAACTCGCGCTATTGTAAACCACATAACAACACAAAAAAACCTTTTATAAGTTTTATCAACTTACAAAAGGTCTCTTAATCGAGTGGTCAGTAAACCTAAGTCAACGACTGTTTCAGGATTATGTGCTTTCACAACTTCTTCAAACTTTTTAAATTTACTTTTTGGTAATACTTGAGGTGGGATTTTAAAATGGATACTTCCTTCTTTATCTTTTATTTCAATGTATGTATTTGATCCACTTCCCGATGGTTCATATGTGGCTTGAATTAATGCCACATCTTCTAAAGGTGCTTTTTTACTGCCAATTAAGCGTACGTAACGAAGCTGACCCTTATCGATGATAATCCTCGTACGAATGTCCCCAATAAGATAAAAACATGGGAGAATTAATAAATACGCAAAAAAATATCCCTCACCTGAAGAGTATTCAGCATATAAATAAAGTGCTAAAAAGATAAGCAAAATTCCCAGATTGGTTAAAATGCTTTTCTCGATACTTTTTCGAAAAACATAGCGTGTTTTATCAATAAGGCATCCCATCTTTTCTATTATTCTTAGTACCTTATTATTCACTATACTGCAAATAATCTCAACCCGAATTCCAGTTCTTTTCCTATCAAGCCATTAACAAAATCGCCAATGCGTAACTTGGCAAACCAAGCATCACACCATAAAAAATAATAAAATCACTCGCTGGAATATGTTCATTCTCATCTGCAATGAAATAATGATTAATACGTGATATAATTTTACTCATAAGTGGATATCCTTTCCATTATATATTGTTGTGCTCGGACGCCCACCGTCCAGGCGCAACTTTTTAGTTTCAAAGTCTGTTTTTCTAATTTATTTACATTATACACTAGTACGAACAAATGTTCCAGTACTAAATTTTATTATTAGAACTCTATCCAATAGACTCATTTAACTCTACTAATACAAACTATGTGATAGTTTACTTTTTATGATAGGATATTTCTCACTGCCCACCGAACATCACTTCCGTTTCATTTAAAAACTCCAAGCATCTTTATTTAACCATAAAAAAAGAGATGCTCTCCGCACCCCTCCGTCTTCACTTGTCCCCCTGTCTCCTAATTCTCAACAAAAAATTTCACACCGACTGGCGTATCTTCACAATGCGTAATGGCTGGATTCTTTATAATTTCATAGATGTACCAGAAATCCCCAGCACAACCTGCTGTATGCAAAACAAACACACTCCACAAGACAGTACTTTCAAGTCCGGACATAGACAGCAGAAGAAATAATGTGCTGTTCAGAATAAACGGAGCTAAAATAATGATAACAAACTGCCTTTTTGTATAGACTTCCCCAGGATTTGAAGCATAAAGCATTCCTTTTGAAAAACCATATTTAACTTTTTTCCCCGACTTAGAAAAATACCTAAAGAATATTCCGTGAAATAGTTCATGGATTGGCAAAGAAACCAAGAATATACCTATAATCCAAAGGTAATTCGAAATAGTAAAGGATAGATGAAATTCACCAAACATAATCAATTGAGCCATTACAACAATTCCAGCCGCAACTATTAGAACGACTAAACTAAATAAATTGATTGTATTGTATAACTTTTTATCCTCGATGATGTTTAATTCTTTATATAATTGCATGGCGATCCCTTCTTTAGTAGCTTTTTGTTTATATACGGATTATTCCCCTGAAGGTTTCACTAATTTAAAGACAGACCCGCTAATTCAGATCAAAGTATCTTAAATGGTTTAATTTTTATTAAAATCAGGTATAATAGAAGCAGAAATGAAATAAGATAAAAAAACTGGACAGTGAAACTGCCCAGTTATAATGTAGCTGCCATTCAAAGTGGCGACTAGAAAGAAAGCGAGAAAAATAACCTACCTTCTACCTGTCAAAGTATTCGAGGTGGTTATTTTTCTTTTCCTATATAAGACAACAATGCTAACAACAAACAAGCGTTGATTTCTATAATCGTTGTTTCAAATACAGACATAGGCATCACCCCCTTTTCGAGGGATTAGCCACCACCTTGAATACTTAGCTACACTTCTTACATTTAACAAACTATGATTGTTGTTGTAATCTTCTCTCTCTTAATTCGACTTAAGTTATATTGATGGTCAGTTCACTAGAACAGTTAGTTAGTTCATACATTGGGACACCGTGCCTGTCCCCCTGTCCCACCTGTCCCCCTGTCCCAATTCAAATTTTACTCGACTATATTTCGCACAAATAAATGGTTATTTCTGTATATGATTGAGGTCACTATAATAAGCAGCAATCCTGAAATGAGAAAGACGCTTCTAACTCCAAATAAATCTGCCACTATTCCCATAGCGAGTGACGCTACGCCAAACACACCTGTGGACACAGCACCTAATGATGTGTAGACGACCGATAATTTTTCCTTTGCTACACTGGATTGAATGATAGTTTGCTGTGGAATGCTTTTGAGTTGCCCAAAGAAGCCAATTCCTAACGAAAGCAATAGTGCAATGATTGGATGACTTGTCATACTGAATAATAAAGTTATTAAAAAACTAAACATAGAACCAATTAAAATCACTTTACCTAACTTTTTTTCTACTACATTCGAATATTTTATACAGTAAATACTTCCTATAATAAGGCCTAAAAAGAAAGATCCATTGATAAAGCCCCACCATTTTTCGTCTACATGTAATGCTTCACTCACAAACACGTATAAGATAGCGGCAATCCATACGGTATCAGCAATCGTTTCGATAATTTCCATGAGTGCTATTTTTCGTAATACAGGAATTTTAAATAACGTTTGCCAGCCTGCTTTAATCTGTTCAACTTTACTTTCCCGCTCTACTTTCTGCTCGGAAACATTTTCCAATAGATACATCGAAATACTTGAGATTGCAAACAAGCAAGCAACGACCCAGACGAGTTGACGCACATTTATCCAAACTAAAAACAAGCTCCCCACGAACCACATGATCGTTTGATTGAACTGTGATAACGATTCAGCTATTCCGTTTGCTCTGACCAACTTTTCCGGTGCCACGTACTGGGGTATCATAGTAAGTTTGATTGGATTAGCACACCCATCAAGAAATGCGATGCCAGAAATAATTATAAACACCAAATAATAGTTTGAGTCAGATATTCTGCTTAAGAACAGGCCTAACACAATAATCAAACCTGTTTTTCCCATTTGCGAACCAGTCAATAACCACTTCAAATTCACTTTATCAATTAATAGAGGCGTTAAAACGCTTGATATAAACATGGACGTCGTAATGGTAAAAGGCACAAAGGACGCGGCCGTTGCGGATCCTGTTAAGGCAAAAATAGTGCTAATAATGCCTACCATGTATAAAACGTCACCAATGCTTGCAAGCGACTGCCCTGTTAGTAGCAACGTGAAGTTTCTATTCAATTGTCTATCCCCCAAATAAAGTAATTTTAAATTGAAATTAGGGGTTTTAAATTGGACTGTTCACGAGATTAGCTCCTTTTTTAACCGATAAATCTTGGGGGATGTAGATTTATTGAAAAATTTAATTAATCTGTTATTTAAAATAATATAATAAAATTTAATAGATTGGCTTCACATGAGGGGTGGCGCACCAATAACCTTCTATGAAAGTTAAGAAGGGAGGTGACGCCTATGGATATAATAAGCGTTCTAATGCTGATGATTTCGTTCGGCATTAACAAGAGTTTGTAATGTCCGATAAAAATAAAAAGTAACCCCTCTTGTGCTGACAGGCCATCAAGGGATTACTTTCTCTAAAAGCGCCTAGCCCCTCTTGTTGGAGGTTAGCCTATTGTGACCGTCCATGTAATCAGCATGGGCGGTTTTTAATATCTTATGCATTTTTAATGCTTCTATGTTTATTATATCACGAGGTGAATTATTGTACACATTTTTTCCTTGTTATTTGAATATCGTACAGTTATGAACCACTAAATCTAATCAACTAGTTTTAAAATTTTTTAAACAAATTGATACATTAAAATATCATCGACATAGTCACCATTATCTAACTTAAATTCTTTAAATTTTCGTCCTTCCTCAATAAATCCCATCTTTTTATACAAAGCCACCGCCCGTTCATTTGTTGAAAACACACCTAAGCAAACTTTTTCAATAAGCGGGTTTAGGGTCGCCCAATCTAAGATTCCTTTTATTAATAACTTTCCTATTCCCATATTTCTAGATTCTTTGTCTATCATCATTCCTATTGACCCAGTGTGAGAGAGT
This sequence comes from Virgibacillus sp. MSJ-26, assembly GCF_018918075.1. Classification (GTDB taxonomy): domain Bacteria; phylum Bacillota; class Bacilli; order Bacillales; family Amphibacillaceae; genus MSJ-26. Next base: position 7,170 of record NZ_JAHLPW010000015.1, on the reverse strand, counting down.
CTCACCCTATTTGGCGAACGAAAAACAATCCAACCCACTATCTGATCAGGGGTCTCAGCCACTAGCATTGTTTCTCGATCATTAGTTAATATTTTTTCCATCCATTCTTGTTGCTGTTCTACTGTCTTATCAAATTCCTCAGACGCAGTTGCTAAATAAATTTTCTCTGCCACTACTTCTTTTTGAATTTGTAAGATCCTCGCAGCGTCTTCAGCTTTTGCTGTTCGAATAACTATATTTCCCTTAACCAATTCACTTCACCCGCCTAAAATTAATTACCTTAATCATTTAGATAAGTCTAGAAAGTCTTCTTCAATATTGATGTATCTCTACTAATTTTATTGTTTTGATTTAACTATTTCTCGTTTCAAATTCCATATCAGTATTTAAAATGTCACGTTTTTTCATTTGAATTTCTCTCTTTTATATTATATAAAGTTATTTGATATTTTAGCATGAATGTTGGAGAGGCACCACTGAAAATTGTGGATTATGGATACTTATAAAAAATATGACGCGTGGGTCTGCACGAGTTGGGGTGGTTGATGCCTGACCTGAAGCTGTACTGCACATTGAACGTAAATTGACGATAAAAAATTAAAGCTTTTAATTATACCGTATCAATGCTTGGAGCATTTAAATAGAAAAAATTGGGTTAGTCAAATACTTACATAAATTATCATTACTCATTTAGCGTTTTTTCTAATTTCCGCGCAAGTAATGCACCAATACGGAGCAAATCGAAATAAATAAACGTCCTTCTCCTTAATTACGTTGTTATTGCAAACAGTGTAAGCTATACGAACAATAATAACAGAATATACTGTTTGTTATGAGTTGAGTGAGGGGATATAATCTTTATGGAGTTATAAGTTAATCTTTACAAAACTTGAGAGATTATTACAATAGGATTTAAAGGAGATTTGTACAACATGTTAAGTTTTCAATGGAAAAAGTTAGGGGTAATTGCTGGATTATCTTTATCTCTTGTTGCCGCTGGTTGTGGCCAAGCAGACGCAAATGATACCAGTAATAATGCAAAAGAAAGCACAACAAATGAAAGTGAAGAAATGGATTATACTATTACTGGGCTTGAACCTGGAGCTGGTCAAACGGAATTGAACGACCAAGCTATAGATGAATATGAAAGTCTTGCTGGTTGGGAACAAGAAACGTCATCAACAGGAGCGATGTTATCAGCTCTAGACAAGGCTATTGAAAATGAAGAACCAATTATGATTACGGCATGGTCACCTCACTATATGTTTGCGAAATGGGATATCAAATATTTAGAAGATCCTAAAGGTGTTTTTGGAGAGGAAATATACGCCGCAACACTTGTGAGAGAGGGTCTGCGAGATGACATGCCGACTGCTTATACACTCATGGAACGATTTAATTGGGATATATCAGAGGTGGATTCAGCTCTTTTAAAAGCGGAAGAAGAGCAATTAGAAATGGACGTAATAGCCGCGCAATGGATTGATGAAAACGAAGATACAGTTTCTGAATGGACAGAAGGAATAGAGACAGTAGATGGAACATCAATGGAATTAGCTGCAACTACTTGGGACGACGCACTATTTACAGCAAACGTTGCTAAAATTGTATTAGAACAACAAGGATTTGATGTGACGCTTACACCGGTTGATCCAGCTATTTTATTTGAATCTATCGCATCAGGTGATGCAGATGCCACACTTTCTCCATGGTTACCTACCACACATGGTGCTTTATATGAAGAGTATGAAGGTGAATTTGAAGATATAGGAAAAAATATTGAAGGTGGTAAGCTTGGATTAGCTGTACCGTCTTATATGGAAGCAGATTCCCTTGAAGATTTTGAACCTGCAGAGTAGGTGAACTAAATATGAAATAAAATTGCTCGCCCTATCTAAAGTTTAGCTAATGGGCGAGCTTTTATTTTGTTTGAAAGGAGTTATCTTGCGTGAGTGAGCTACAATCCTAATCGATTTGGACGATTGGTACTCGACCCTCTTTAAATCTTAATTTCATAATACAATTCCAAACTCAATCATACAATGGTTATATCAGAGCACGTCCATCTGATTTCATATTAACCGAGGTGACATGAGAACATGGCTTTCAATTCTCCAGAAAAAATTGTTGAAATGACAAAAGAAATTGGCGCAAAGAAGGTTAATCTACCACTTTCTAGCGCTGTTATTTTAGGATTTCTAGCAGGTGCGTATATTTCATTTGGATTCTTATTATATATCAGAATAACAGCGAACCTCCCAGGAGAAATATGGGGGTCTATTCCTGATATGATTGGATCGACCCTCTTTCCACTAGGACTTATTTTAGTTCTAATTGCCGGTGGTGAACTTCTTACAGGGAATCTCATGACCTTAATACCTGCAAGACTTTCCGGAAAAATAACGAACAGACAGATTGCGAAAAATTGGACAATCATTGCCTTAAGCAACTTTGTAGGGGCAATATTCTTTGTTTACCTGTTTGGTCATAAACTCGGCTTAACGGAAACGGAACCTTATCTAACTCAAACCATTGCCGTTGCTAAAAGTAAAATAGATGAATCATTTCCTATGGCCTTCATCTCCGGAATTGGTGCCAATTGGCTTGTTTGTCTCGCCGTTTGGCTAGGCTATGCTGCAAAAGATACGATAGGTAAGATTATAGGTATTTGGTTTCCGATCATGGCCTTTGTTGCTATTGGATTTCAACATGTGGTTGCGAATATGTTTATAATTCCTGCCGCTATCTTTGCAGGTTCATTCAATTGGTTTATGTATCTTGAAAATTTCCTTGCTGTTTTCTTAGGAAACGCAGTCGGTGGAGCGTTTTTTGTTGGCAGTCTCTATTGGATGGCCTATGCGAAGGTGATAAAATCTGAGTGACATACGTGCTTATTCAACAACTGTTTCCTATTATGGACTTATTTATCAATGGGACATACTGAATGTATTGTTCTAGAGAGTGGAATGGGACATGTCGCATAATAAGTTGAAAAAGTAATAACGATTATGTCGTGAACTCCCAATTGATTCAACTGTGTTCCGGATCTGTGCTTGGTTATTATTGCTTCTCAGATGAAAAATATCCTAACCGAATAATCCATTATCTAATTCGATTAGGATATTCTTTTTGTGTGTATGTCAATTGTCCATTCTCCTTCTATTCCGGATTATTCTATCTTTACAATGTTCAACCACTCTTCTAAATTTTTTTCTCCGATTTTAATTCAAACTCTGGTCTAGTTATGTAGTCCATATATTGGACATTTCCGTTATAATTTAAATAAGCTTGATAGCGTGTACGTTGTGAAGGAGCCAATACCATATCCAAAACTTCTTCTTTATTAACCCAGCGGCTGTCCGAAGTTTCATCCGATGTCGTTAATTTCCCACCTATGGGTTCACATACAAAGTCAAACATAACCTTTGTCGGCACTACCTTTACACCACTATGTCCTTCATATGTCGCTGTATTAGAAAAAACTCCTACCAAATGGGATACTTTAACATCAATTCCACTTTCCTCTTTAACTTCTCTGATTATCCCATCTATTAAATTTTCTCCGACTTCCACTTGCCCACCGGGAAACACCCAATGACCGTCACGACGAGTTTTCACTAACAATATTTCACCTTTAGTATTCTCAACAAACCCTAGTGTAGCAACAATATGTACTGGCATTTGCATATAACTATCCCTCCATTAAATTGATTAAATTTATCTATTCAGCCTATTATTTTTTCTAAACGAGCCACCAAATAATTAATAAAAACAATTTTAGCTGATTCAATAAATTATCAGGTTCCTCAGATTGTATAAAACTATTAATAGTTTAACTTCTTCGACAATGGAACTTAAATTTATTCCATAAAATGTCCCGATAGTCCAAAGGCACATTTTCAATACAGTCTCTCATCGGTTGGCCAAAATCCACATATCATTTACTTATGACTTCATGCTAATAGCAATTTTCATGGCCAACCGCACTGGCAGAGCAGGGTTAGACATTTGATTCACATCTCCAACAAAAAACAGATCCTGTCTTGGATAGTAAAATGCCAATGAACCTGTTGAGCCAGAATGCCCAATTAACTCACCTTTACCCATAAAAAGGTTGGCAAGCCCAGTTAGTGGAATGAACATATAACCAGCGCTATAGCGAATGGGAAACATAGAAAACTGCAACTTATTGGTTTCATTTTGTTCATTGAAAATAGCTTTATTAAATAACTTTCCACCGAAGAAAGCCTTGATAAACATCATTAATTCACGGGCTGTGGAAATGACACCCCCACTGGCGCGGCAACTTCTAACGAAATCAGGTCGATATAAAGAATTATCGTGATAATAAACTTCAGGAATAAAATCATGTTCATTTTCTGGAAGATATGTATGAATGAGTCCTAGGGGTTCGAAAATAAATTGCTTATACGCCTCATTTAATGTTGATTGAGTTATGATTTCAATTACGTTTCCAAGCAAATCAAAATTAACATCAGCATAATGTGCTCTATTTTTAAAGCCAGGTGCAAAATGTGGTGTCTGTTGTTTCGTCATCCGGATAATTTTATCAAAATCAATGTGCATATCTTTATAAATGACATGTTTTCTTAGTACTGCTACACCTTCTTCAGATATATCCGGTAATCCACTGGTTTGGAATAATAAATGAGAGAGTGTCAGATCCTCGGAATAATTCCACCCTTTATAAAGATGAAGATTACTCACGATATCCCCTTGAACGTAGGTTGCTACTTTATCATCCAACGACAATTGACCCTGCTCTTGCAAAATGAAAATACATGTCGTCGTTAATAGCTTCGTTATACTTGCCATAAGAATTGGTGTATCTAATCCTTTATCCCCGTATTCTCTACTATATGAAAAATCCCCCTTTGAATTTTCTACCAGTAGAATACCCTCGTATATTTGTTTCTTATTTGTAATTCGTTCAAAGGCTTTATCGATTAGTCGTGTTCTGTTTCCCATATAATCACCCGCTTTTAAAGATATACCATCGTACTGTCTATCTCTCGCAATCTAGTCAGATTCGGAAGATGTATTCATTATATAACGCTCTCGATAATTAAATACTAATCAACGAATTTATCTTCTAATTCTTTAATTCTTTCCTCTAACTTTTTAGTTTTATCTAATTGCTGAGAAGCAAGTGCAAAAGCAGCGCCAGCCAAACCGAGAGCACCCCATATCGCCCATTCCATTGTTTTTATTCCTCCCTCAAATTACCTTTACAAATCTTACTAAACAATCTGATCTGTTTCATTACGACAAAGCGAAAATCCTTATTCCAAAAACACGCTCAATTGAGATGTGTCTTTAATAATTGCTTTTAGTAGATTTAAGTCGGTTATATGTGTGATTTAAGCTATTCTCACTGGATTCTTTTTCATTCGTTGGAAGGTGAAATTGTACTTTTTCATTATGGTGTCTTGGTATGATATGAAAATGGGTATGCATAATATCTTGTTGTGCATTTATTCCATTATCTTGAAGTACGGTATAATCCCTACAAATACCGGATTTAACCAATAAATTTGCCATTTCTATAATGGCATTCATTAACCCCTTCATAACATTTTCATCTTTGATTGAGTCGATCCGCCTAAAATGTTTATTAGGGATCACTAATATATGTCCCGAAGTCACTGGATTAATATCTAAAAACGCTGTTGCCATATCGTCTTGATATAGTATATATGAAGGAATTTCACCTTTAACAACTTTACAAAATATACATTTATCCATATTTATCCCTCCACATGCTATATACTTATGCAGTTGTCTCCTAATTACGGAAGGCCAATATCAAATTATTCTAATAATAGTTAACGCAGTTATATTAATAAATTTAAAAACAAAAATATTAAAGTGATAATTGTACCAAAGCTAAAACCAAGTATATGTACAATAAATGCGCCCATCCCATAAAGGTTACCTAATATTAAATAGGCGAATGTGTAATTCACAGACCAATTGCCAAATTGTAAATTAAGAAATTCTTTATTCTATAAATGTAAAATAATTATGCAAGCAATGAGTGCGTAAATTCCAGGTGACGCTCCAGTGCCTTTTGTGTAATCAGCGAATAAAGAGTAAACGGTATAGGCGGCTATATTTCCGATTAATTGAACTACCCGCCACTTATCGACCTTGCGGTCTGATTGAAGTGGGGGATTCTTGGGAACAGAGCGTACTTGACTATGGTGGCATACACCATAGTCAGAGGTTTCTCTTATTGACCAAGCTACCCCCGCAGTCCCTGCGGTTCTTGATGGATCTTTCTTAAGCTCGCGCTTGTAAGCGCAATCCTTCAGCTAATATGTTTTTGCTGGCATTTATATCTCTATCGTGATGTTCGTGGCAAACAGAACACGTCCAATCCCTTATTTCAAGGGGTTTCTTGCCATCTTGATGCCCACATTCAGAACATATCTGACTAGAAGGATACCATCTGCTTATTTTTACGATTGTTTTACCGTACCATTTTGCCTTGTACTCTAATTTCATTACAAGAGCAGACCATGATACATCAGAAATTGATTTTGCTAACTTACGATTCCGTAACATTCCTTTTGTATTCAAGTTTTCAATACAGACGACATCGTGGTTTTTGATTATCTCTGTACTTAGCTTATTAAGGAAATCCTCACGCTGGTTCATTACTTTTTCATGTAATCTAGCAACTTTTATCTTCTGCTTTTGATAGTTTTTTGCATCCAGAAGGTTAATACCATTGTTTTTAGCACGTAACGCTCGTCTTGAAAGTTTTCGTTGTTCTTTTTTTAATTTCTTCTCCGCTTTTATTGTAAATTTATTATTGTCAATCTTGCGACCATCAGAAAAAATGGCAAAATCAGTGATGCCTAAGTCTATACCAATAGATGTTTCAGTTTTATCTAACGGTTGCACTTCTGTTTCAACAAGAATGGATATGAAATATTTACCGCTAGGATTTCTTCTAACAGTAATATGAAGAATGCGACCTTCTACATCACGACTTTTGGAGAATTTGACCAATCCAAGTTTAGGCAATTTAATCTTGTTGCCGATAATCGCAATATTGCCGTTCGTGTATTTCGTTTTATAAGACTGCACATTGTTGTTTTTAGATTTGAAACGTGGGGCTTTGTTTTGTTTCTTAAAGAATCT
>NZ_JAHLPW010000014.1 GCF_018918075.1 Virgibacillus sp. MSJ-26 | reverse complement strand
GTTTTCAACAGAACTTAGACGGACTAGCCCCACTGGAATATACAGAGCTATCCGCCTAATTGTTTATCTTTTTATTTATACTGTCTACTTGACAGGGGTCGGTTCACTTTCCGTGGGCGGCTGATGAGCCTCCTCGGGCAGAGCCCTGCGGGGTCTCATCTAGGCCTCAGCTCCCACAGGAGTCTCCGCGTATTTCCTCCGCTATAATTATAATTTCTCTTTGATTTAATGTTATTACTACTATTATGGTGGTTGTTTGGAGCGTAAGGCCATTGACTCCTGGGACTGCGCTAAATGCTCGTCCCACCGAAAACCATTGCGGGAACAGCACGAGTCTCAAGACCCCGCAGAGCGGTTTTCTCGAGGAGGCTGTGGTGGGATGAATGAACCCCAATTCTTCCTGGCACCGCGGAAAGCAATGGGCTGGAGCGGAAAACAACCTAGCACCTTTCTAAGCTCCAGAAATTTGTGATAAACCTTAGAAGGAATTACTGCACATCATATATCTACTGTGGAAGAGTAAATTTGCTAATGACATATGTGGGCTAATTCATATATTGATATTTTAATAGGAAAGGATGATGGGGATGAGTTATATGCTTTTTAATAATGAGATTGTTGAGCGTTCGAAGTGTGTGGATATTGAGGATCGTGGTTATCAATTTGGTGATGGTGTTTATGAAGTGGTTGGTGTGTATAGTGGTGAGCCAATGCTTATGGATGAACATTTGCAAAGGTTGGAGCGTAGTGCAAAAGAAATCCAATTAAACCTCCCTTACACCATGCCTGAACTAAAACGGCAACTCACTCAATTAGCTGCGCAAAATCAACTTGAAGAAGGTATTATTTATTTGCAAGTCTCTAGAGGAGCCAGTCCCAGATGGCATGAGTTCCCGGAAGGAAATATACCTGCAGTTACTGTTGCCTATACGCGAGAGGAAGAAAGGATGACAGATATAGAAGACAACGGAGGAACAGCTGTCTTGACTGAAGATATGCGCTGGCTACGTTGTGACATTAAGTCTTTAAACTTGCTCCCTAACGTAATGGCAAAGCAAAAAGCCGTCGAAAATAACGCGGTGGAGGCTATATTACATCGCGGCGACACGGTCACTGAAGCAAGCGCCTCAAATGTGTTTATGGTAAAAAATGATAAAGTGTATACGCATCCCGCCAATAACTACATTTTAAATGGAATTACCCGCCAGAAAATCCTTGAATTATGCGGTGAACATACTATTCCGGTTGTTGAAGAGACGTTTACTGTTAAGCAACTTCTTGAGGCAGATGAGGTTTTCGTATCTGCTACGAAATCGGATATCATTCCAATCTTGAAAGTTGATGATCATACGATTGCAGATGGTACCCCAGGAAAAATCACTCACCAAATTTTAAAACATTTTCGTATGTTTATATCCCAAATTGAAAAGAATGTTCATTCATGAAAAATGACAGGTTCTTAGTTTTTAGCCGGGGGTGATGTTGGAATGATGTATAAGTTAGCGCAATCAGCTACACGACCGACAATGGCTACAATTGACTTAAATGCTTTTAAAAGAAATTTAAGAAGACTAAAAGAACATACCCGAAGTGATTATTTTTTAGCTGTTGTTAAAACGAATGCTTATGGGCATGGTATTGTTCCAATTGCACGTGCCGCAATTGAAGCGGGAGCGGATTGGCTTGGAATTACGACGCTGGAAGAAGGTATCAAACTTAGGGAAAATGGAATTGAAGTGCCTATGTTGTTATTAAGTGATAGCTTTACAAGTCAAGTGCCTGATATTGTCGCTTATGATCTGACCGTTTCCGTATCTTCTGCCTTACTGGCAAAGAAGTTAAGTAAAGAAGCCATCAAGCAACATCGTCTCGTGCGTGCTCATTTAAAAATAGATACGGGACTCCACCGTTTTGGCTTATCCTCGTATGAGGGCTTGACGTTTTGTGAAGAATGTTATGACCTGGAAGGTATCCATTGGGAGGGTGTTTTCTCACATTTCTCCGATGCTGACGAGGGTAATTGGGAAAAAACTGAACGGCAATTTACTTTGTTTAAAACGATAGTTGCAGAACTCGCCCATTATGGCTATGAATTTCCTATCAAACATGTAGGTGGCTCGACGATTGCGATTGAGCGCTCAGATATGCATCTTAATATGGTGAGACCAGGTATTGCATTATTTGGTTACCATCCGTCGCCATCTCAAAAATCATTGCTTACACTGACACCAGTTATGCAATTAGCTACCAATATATTATCGCTGAAAGAAGTCCCAGCTGGTACGTCCGTTGGATATGGTGGCAATTATGTAACGAAAAAAGATGAAAAACTTGCCGTTTTGCCAATTGGCTTAGGAGATGGGTTTAGCCGTGCGTTGTCTAATAAAGGTTACGTCCTTGTTGGTGGACAAAAAGCAAATATCGTAGGAAATATTTCTTTAGATCAGACGATTATTGACGTCACTCATATACCTAATGTAAATGTTGGTGATATTGTTGTGATCATCGGTAAAATGGGAGAAGAAGAAATCACCGCGGAAGAGATTGCTGGTTGGATGGGCAGTATTGTCGATGAGGTCTTAGCATGCTTTACGGATCGTATTCCGCGCGTGTATGCATAGTTTTGGTTGAATTATAGGGGGAATAGAAGTGAGAAACTATCAAATTGGAGTTATACCAGGAGACGGTATCGGACCTGAAGTCGTTGCAGAGGGTCTTAAAGTTTTAAAATCTATTGAAAAAGTAGATTCGTCACTCAGCTTTACATTCACTGAATTTCCTTGGGGGTGTGAGTATTATTTAAAGAACGGAAAAATGATGGATGACGATGGAGTCGAGCGCTTATCTAAGATGGATGCCATTTATTTAGGGGCTGTCGGTTATCCAGGGGTTCCAGATCATATTTCACTCTGGGATTTACTGTTAAGGATACGAAAGGCGTTCGATCAGTATGTTAATCTTCGGCCAGTTCAACTTCTCGATAAATCGTTAACACCATTAAAAGAAAAACAGGAAAAAGATATAGATATGCTGATTATCAGGGAGAATAGTGAAGGTGAATATGCAGGAGCGGGTGATCGCTTATTTCACGGTACGCCAGAAGAAGTCGCTTTGCAAACAGGAGTTTTTTCACGAAAAGGAACAGAGCGGATTATTCGCTACGCTTTTGAAGAAGCGAGACGCTCCAAACGAACTTTAACGAGTATAAGTAAGGGGAACGCACTTAATTACTCCATGGTGTTTTGGGATGAAATATTTGCAGAAGTAGCACAGGAGTATCCAGATGTCGAAACTTCTTCCTACTTAGTCGATGCAGCAAGCCTTTATTTTGTAACTGATCCTGAGCGATTTGAGGTCGTCGTTACTTCAAACTTATTTGGTGATATTATAACGGATATCGGGGCGGGTATTACTGGTGGTATGGGTCTCGCCACCGGCGCAAACATTAATCCGGAAAAAAAATATCCGTCAATGTTTGAACCAGTGCACGGTTCAGCTCCAGATATCGCTGGTCAAGGCCTGGCCAACCCGCTCGCAGCTTTCTGGTCGATTAGCCAAATGTTAGACTTTTTGGGTGAACAAGAATGCGGGCGAGCTGTTCTTTCAACCATTCGAGAGGTTGTCAAAGAACCTGGAAAACTAACTCTAGATATGGGAGGTGAAGCAACAACCTCAGAAGTTGGTGATTATTTCATAAGAGTTTTAAAGAAATATAGTTTAAAGTAATGGATTGTAAAGTGGATCTTGAGTATATTCTTTTGTTTAATCACTTATCAACATAAAGGGCTATACAGATGACATATCCTGTAGAGATCCAATTTTATCGCAAGTTAACTGGCTGTAAGATCCTTAACGAGAAGGATTTGAGGGGGATCAAGAATTATAAGTCGGGGATCAACAGCCAGTAAAAGCCCGATTCGTTCAACTAACAAGCAGTGGGGGAAGTATGAAAACTCCCACTGATTGAATTCTCACTTTATTTTTAGTCCGAAAAGTCTTATATTCTTAGGCCGCTTATAGCTATATATTTTTTAGTTCAGTAAGGTGACCTTTATCTAAGTATAAAATGTGATCACCAATCTTTTCAGCTTCACTATGGCTATGAGTTACCATAATGATAGGGATTTTCCATAAATGATGAAGTCTTAATAATTGTTTATGACTAACTTCACGCGTAGCATCATCTAGCGCTGAAAAAGGTTCATCAAGAAGAAGAAGGTTAGGTTCAGTTGCTAAAGCTCTTGCTAAAGCGACACGTTGTTTTTCACCGCCTGAGATTTGGTGTGGATAATGCTCTGATAAATGATTTATTTTTAATTCATCCATCAGCTGCTCGGCAAATTCTATATTAGACATTCCGTATTTAATATTATTCCATACAGTCATATGTGGAAATAAGGCATAATCTTGAAATAAGTAGCCAATATGCCGTTTTTGAATCGGTACAAAGACTTTAGGTGCCTCATAAATAGATTGACCGTTTAATTGAATTATTCCTTGATCAGGCTTAATTAGGCCGGCGATACTATTTAAAACAGTCGTTTTACCTGATCCGGATGGACCGAATAAAACGGCAATTTCATTATTTAATGTAAATTCCACATTTAATTCAAAGTGAGATAATTGCTTTTTTATTGCTACGTGTAACATGCCACTTCCCCCTAACCTGTTAATAACGCCCCCTAAAAGTCTATAGGATATAGGCTACTTATGGTTTGAATGTGCTGTCATGTTTCTTTTACTCCACCAATTAAGCCACAGCATGGCAGCAAACCCTAATGTGACAATTAAAATAACCCAAAACTTTGCCATCTCCATATTCCCTGATTCAACTGCAAAATAAATGGCTAACGGTATGGTATCGGTGACATTTGGGATATAACCGGCAAGCATCAGAGTGGCACCAAATTCTCCAAGAGCTCTGGCAAATGTCAAAACAAGTCCTGCCAATAATCCTGGCCAAGCAATTGGAAAAGAAATCGTCCAAAATACTTTAAATCGAGAAGCCCCCATCGTGTAAGCGGCATGTTCAACATTTGGATCATATTGTTGAAAAGCAGCTTGGGCACTTTGATACATTAATGGAAATGAAACAACAATCGCGGCGATAATAACGGCATACCAGGAAAATACCACTTGAAAATCAAACCATTCGATTAATAAACGTCCGATAAATCCATTTTTACCAAAGATATAAAGTAGAATAAAACCTACGACTGTTGGCGGAAGAACTAAAGGAAGCATGAAAATTGATTCAATGACAGTTTTTCCCCTGAATGAACGTCTAGCAATAAATCTAGCTAGAAGTACTCCGACAATAAATACAATAATGGTGGCGATGGTCGCTGTTTTAATTGAGAGCCAAAGTGGTGATAAGTTAATATCTGTCATTGTTGCTTAAACCCATATTTTTTTAAAATTTCTTGAGCTTCATCAGAAATCATATAATCCAAAAAAGATGCCGCTTCTTGTTCATGTTTAGTATCAGCGATAAGAGCTCCTGGATAGGTAATAGGATCATGCCAATCAGGCTCTGCAGTTGCTAAAATTTTAATCTGATCTGACGTGAGGGCGTCGCTTTCATAAACAAAGCCGGTGTCTGCATTACCAGATTCGACATATGTCAATACTTGCCTGACATCTTTAGCGAATATAAATTCATTTTCAAGCTCATTCCAGATGTTAATATGTTTTAATGTTTGTTCTGTGTAATTTCCAGCAGGAACACTTTCAGGATTCCCTATCGCTATCTGATCAATGTCACTGGCTGAAATATCTTCAAACGATCCATAATCCAGTTTTGAATCCTGTTGAGTGATAAGAACAATACTATTTCCAGTAACATTCTTCCTCGTATCATCGATTATTTGGTCTTCTTTTTCTAATGTATCCATCCAATCCTGGTTAGCTGAGATAAAAACATCCGCAGGGGCACCTTGCTGAATTTGTTGGGCGAGAGTTCCAGAGCCACCGAAGTTAAATGTCAATTCGACATTGTGCTCTTTTTCATATGTATTTTTTATTTCATGTAATGCGTCTGTTAAACTAACAGCGGCTGAAATAGTTAGCTCAATAGGCTCAGAATTAGCTGTATCTTTTGTTGAATTTTCATCTTTGGAGTTATCTGAACATCCTACCATAATTAATGCTAAAATAAGTAATAGTATAATGAGTTTGATTTTCTTCATGATACTCCTCCTATTAGATATAATAGGTATTCGGATTTTATATAGAATTTGCAAAGGTATCTTTTACTAGCGAATGGAATATGCGAGACTTCTAGGACTGCAGTAAGCTTTGTACCACCGAAAACCTTTGTGGGAGATGAGGCCAAACGCGCCCCCGAAATGTGGTAGCATTCGGAGCCTCATCAGCGACGAAAAATGAACTACAATTCTTCTTTGCTACGGAAAGAGAGTATATTTCGTGAGCGTCGATTTTTTAATATTAAATTTTCCACACTATTTTCCGAATGCCTGATATATTAAGTATGACTAATTATATCTAATTATAATTAGTTATAATTTAAAAGTAAATGTTATTATTTTAACAACTATTTGACAATAAGAGGTGTTGATATGGTTAAAGGTGAATCTTATACCACAGACGATATTGCAAGATTGTTAAAAGTTTCGAAGTTAACAGTATATGATTTGATTAAAAGAGGTGAACTTATTTCATACAGGGTTGGAAGACAAATTAGAGTTGATGCGAGTGAACTCGAGGATTATAAAATACGTGAACAGGAAGTGAAAACATCCCTCGCCTCCAAAAGACATACTGAAAAGACTGAAACCTTCGTGCGATCCGTTGTTATAAGTGGACAAGATAGTAGTCTTGATATTTTATCGCGCGCTCTTGAAGAAAGTAATGTCATTCAACCTCTACGTTCTCATCGTGGAAGTTTGGATAGTTTGATTGCTATGTATGAAGGGCGTGCTGATATTGTCAGTACACATTTATTTGATGGTGATACAGGTGATTATAACATCCCGTATATAAGAAAAATATTAGTAAGTAACCCATTTATAGTATTTAAGTTTATTGAACGACAAGCAGGTTTTTATGTGACAAAAAATAACCCTAAAAATATAAAAACATGGGAAGATTTAAAGCGAGGAGATGTATCAATTGTTAATCGTGAAAAAGGGGCCGGTGCTCGTGTTCTTCTTGATGAACAATTAAGGCTTCATAACATAAATAGAAACAATGTTAATGGTTATAACATTGAGCAGACAAGCCATCTATCTGTCGCTTCTGCTATTACCAATGGACAAGCCGATGTTGGAATTGGTATTGAAAATGCAGCTAAAATGGTTGGAGTGGATTTCATTCCTAAAATGAAGGAAAATTATGATCTTGTTATCTTGAACACTCAAAATAACCAATCATTGATTGATCAAGTGACCAATATTTTAAAGGATCAAAGTTTCCAGGATAAACTTAAAACCCTAGGCTACACAGTTGACGACATGGGAGATATTATTTGGGAGCAATAAAATGTGAAAGGTTTAGAATATTCGACAAGAATTTGAATAAAGGTTACTATGATAGTATTATTTCGTTTCGATATACGAAATAATATACCGAAATGATAGGGAGGAAATAAAATGGGGAAACGAGCAGTCATTATCGATGTAAGTGACGATAGAATAAGTGAAAATAGGGATTTAAAAGATTATATTGAGCGTCATACATCTAAATCAGTATTACATATGGTTGAAGGAGAGCTACTAGTTGTTATCAAAGATGTGCAAAAAGGAGAGCATTTAACAGAAGGTGTGAGAATGCTTGCTGGAGAAATAGCACGACAATTAGGTAAGCTAAAAATTGATCAAGCGAACGTCAGTACAGAAATACTAGATAGGGTTTTTTCTGATGTGGATACAAACAAGGTTGTCACGGCTTTTGTGGAAGGCTGGCATTTAGGGAATTATGATTATGTTAAACATCAATCGAAAGAGGCTCGCTATAAAACAGAGCTGCATATTGATGGTGATAAGGTAGAGACTGAGGTTGAGCAAGGAAAAAGAAGAGCTGCCGCCATGTCGTTTTCACGTGACTTAATGAACGATACACCAAAAGATCTTAATCCTACAACGTTCCCGAAGCGACTTCAGGATGAATTGGCGGGAACAGCCGCTGATGTAAAAGTATTCGATAAAGCACAATTAGAAGAAATGGAATTGAATGGTTTACTTACGGTCGGTCAAGGTAGTGAACATGAACCTGCTTTGGTTGAAATAAGTTATCAAGGTGATGCGTCTAAGCCACTTGTCGCACTTGTTGGTAAAGGTGTGACTTATGACACAGGCGGAATTAACTTAAAGCAAGGTAGACATTTAAGTGATATGCGCATGGATATGGGCGGCGCAGCAGCCGTTGCGGGTGCCATAAAGTTACTTGCAGAGAGCGAGGCGAAAGTTAATGTTGTCGCACTCTTTCTCATCGTTGAAAACATGCCTGATAGTAAAGCCATTCTTCCAGGTGATGTCATCCGTTACAAAAATGGGAAAACGGTACAAATTGGGAATACAGATGCGGAAGGGCGTCTAATTCTTGCTGATGGTTTAATTCGCGCTGGTGAGCTTGGTGCTGACTATGTGGTCAATATTGCCACCTTAACAGGCGCGATTGCAAATGCACTCGGTTCTAAACTCGCTGGTGTATTTGGTAATGAAGAGCTGGCTTATAGAATGAAGCAGTTAGGTGATGAGAATGGCGATCATAACTGGCCAATGCCGCTTGTTGATGCGTATGAAAATTATCTTGATAGTGATTATGCTGACTTCAACAATATTAGTAATAAAGGAGAAGCCGGTTCCATTACTGCTGGATTGTTTTTGCGTCGCTTTGTTCCTGAATCTTGTAAATGGCTTCATGTGGATATGGCAGGCGTGATGAGCAGTAAGGAAGCTGGCTACTACGTGAGTTCTGCTACAGGCTTTGGGGCAAGACTTTTAGCGGATTATGCAGAGGCAGTATCTAAGTAATATTTATAGCTTTTGTTTTTAATCTGAGTGATTTTTTAAGTAAAGGAATTAGACAGATCTATCAAATTGAATACAAAATCCGAACTTGGGTTGGATATTAATCTTAAAGTTCGGATTTTGTTCTCTTTTCTTATATATAATAATGACTTCTAATTAGGTGAAAATGATTATGAGATGTCCTCCAACATCTTTTCGACCGCATAAGCAAAACCATCTTCAAGATTGGATTTTGTTGTATGAGTAGCTATTTCCTTGATAGCTTCATCTGCGTTCCCCATTGCTACTCCGCGACCTGCCATGCGAATCATACTTTCATCATTGAAGTGGTCACCAAGCGTCATCACGTCTTTCATGTTTATTCCCAGTCTCTTGGAAAATTGTTCGACGGCATAACCTTTTTGTGCGTCAATATGATTAAACTCTATGTTTATATCACCTGAAGCTGTCACAGCAACAGATGGTTCCTCTTGGAATTCGCTAGCGAGTTTTGCTAAAACATCTTTATTTAGTGAAAAGGCAAGGACTTTGTAAAAATTCAAATCTTTATTTTTTAGTAATTTCTCGAAGTCATTTGTGATCTGTACGTTTTCTTCTTGAAATCTCCGTTCAGCACGTTCACTAAGTTCTTCGGCAGGAACGAGTGGGTTGGCAGTTTCGGCGATGTCTTTGAGGACACGTTTAAAATCTTCCTTGCTAACAGAATGAGCGAGGTCTTGAGAAAAAATTTCGAAGTAGAGATTTTCTTCACTGCATCGTTGTTGAATTCTTTGCAAGGCATCTCTATCCATTGGTATATGTTTAAGTAATTCTTTATTTTCTGTATAGGTCATAGCGCCGTTTAAACAGATGATTGGTAGTGTGAGACCAACTTCCTGAAGGGGTTGATTTGCTGCTTCGTAGGCTCTTCCTGTAGCGACAACGACTTTGATGCCTTGGTCGAGAGCATTTTTAATGGCTTGTGCATTTTCTGTGCTAACTTTTCCTAGTTCATTTAAAAGTGTTCCATCAAGATCTGTAGCGATAAGTTTCATTTATATCTCTCCTGACTGTATTTCATAATAATCTATGGGTATTCGGAAAATAGTGTAGAAAAATTTAATATTAAAAAATCACCGCTCACGGAATATACTCGCTTTCCGTGGGCTAGGAAGAATTGGGGTTCATTCTTCTTTGCTGATGAGCCTCCGAATGCTGCGCATTTCGGGGGCGCGTATGGCTTCATCTCCCACTGGAGTCTCACATATTCCATTCGCTAGTAAAAGATCTCTTTGCAAATTCTACATAAAAAATCCGAATAGCCTAATCTATTATCGTTGTGTATTTTCAAATTTAATTAGCTAGAGTTGTATTCCTCTGATAGGGACATTATCCCACAGTTTGAATAGGATATCATTAAATACTATTTAAAAGGAGTATGCTAATGCCTAATCAAACTTTAAATGTCTTGGTCCAAACGAGGGTTTTTAAACAAAACGGAATAACAATTTATTATCCGGAAATTATCGGTTTACAAAATTTACATGTGCAGCACAAAATTAATCGGATGATAGTGCAACATGCCCAACATCTTATTAATCAGCAATTTAAACAACAGGATGTCGATCGTTTTGCGGAAATGATTGGGACTTATGAGGTCAAGACAAATCAACGGGGAATTCTCAGTTTAACCTTAAGTAATTATGCTATCGCACCTAAACATGCCAATGGGTTGACGATAATCAATTCATTGACAGTTGACGTGGAAACTGGGAGAGTTTATCAGCTGAAAGATTTATTTAAACAAGGAAGCGACTATGTCAACGTGCTCTCGGACATTGTGAAAAAACAAATCAAAGAACGAGAGATTCCGACCTTAAATGATTTTACTGGTATTTCACCGAATCAAGAATTTTACATTGCGGATAAGTCACTTGTTCTTTATTTTCAACCTTTAGAAATCACACCACATTATATAGGTTCGCCAATGTTTCCAATTTCAGTGTATGAGCTTGAGAGTATAATAGATGAAAATGGTCCACTTGGAAAAATGATAGGAGCCTAGAGATCTTTATTGTAAAAGGTTGTAAAAAGCCCCCTAAGGTAACTAGATGGTTTATCTGTTTACCTTAGAGGGAGTATACAACTAGTATTGATTGAAGTTTTTTTAAGGTCGTACTAGGATTTTAATTTGCGATTTTTCTTTGATCAACGCTTCAAATCCTTCATTTACAATATCATCAAGATCAATTTTTTTTGTAATAATTTGGCCTGCATCAAATTTCCCTTCAGCAATCAGATTAATAACAGCTGGGAAAATATCTCTGTAAGCAATCGTGCCAATGATGTTTTTTTCTTTTAAAACGATATTATTCGCATCAATCGTAGGATTTGATTCCCAAATACTGACAATGACTGTTTCACCTGCAAGTTTTGTGCTATCAATAGCTTGTTGTAATACAACGGGGACTCCCGTCACCTCAAAACTAACATCCACACCACCATTTGTTAAATTAACAATTTCTTCAACCGTATTGACTTTATTTGGATCTATGACTGTTGCACCTAGTTTTGCTGCTAGCTTTTTACGTTCTTCAGATAGTTCGATGACATAAACTTTCTCAGCGCCTGCTAAAAAGCATGCTTGAATAGTTAATAATCCTATAGGGCCAGCACCAAAGATTGCTGCCGAATCACCGGCTTTTAAATGACTTTGACGAACAGCATGAAGAGCAACCGCTGCTGGCTCTACAAGCGCTGCCAGCTCATAGCTCATTTCATCTGGAATTTTATGAACCATAATTTCAGGGACAGTCGTATATTCAGCAAAGCCGCCCCCACCTCCTGCAAGTCCGTGGAAGCCTAAATCATCACATAAATTATAACGACCTGATCGGCAAGCGGCACACTCACCGCAGCGCCAAATTGGTTCGACAGTGACTCGATCACCAATTGCCACGTTCGTAACATCATGACCAATTTCGACCACTTCACCGGAAAATTCATGTCCCATGATAAGCGGAGCCTTTTCATTTGTGAGTGGATGGGGTTCATCATTTGGAATTAAGATAGGGCCAGCCATATATTCATGTAAATCACTTCCACAAATACCTGTCCAAGCAATTTTAATTTTCACCTTCCTTGATTCAATGATAGGTTCATCCACTTGTTCTACTCTTATATCTTTTTTATTATGCCAACGTGCTGCTTTCATTTAAATCGCTCCTTTTATTGTTAAATCATTGATTCACTAGCAGTTGATCTATGGTGCCTATTTAAGATTGCAATCGCATTGTTCACACGATCTTCAGTTGGTGGTTCTATCCCCTGAAGAGGGTAATCATATCCGAGTTCTTCCCATTTATAGACGCCAAGTTTATGATAGGGTAGAACTTCGATACGTTCTACATTGGAAAGAGTCTGTATAAAGTCAGCTAACTTATATAAATCCTCATCAAAATCAGTGATGCCGGGAACGAGAACATGCCTAACCCAAATAGGAATTTGTTTTTCACTGAGATACTTAGCAAAATCAAGTATATGGTCATTTTTTAAACCTGTTAATGTTTTATGTCGTTCAGGATTAATTTGTTTTAAATCCATTAATACTAAATCGGTCAACGATAAAAGTTCATCCAAGGATTTTCTAAAAGAAGGAGATTTTGAATAACATCCGCCTGACGTATCAATTGCAGTGTGGACTCCAAGTTTCTTGAGTTCTTTAAATAGTTCAGTAATAAACTTTGTTTGAATTAAAGGTTCACCACCACTTACCGTAACACCACCACCGCTTGCTTGGAAGAAGGGGAGGTAGGACTCAATATCATCAACTAGTTCTTGTACGGTCACTTCTTTACCATCGCTCATTTTCCAAGTGTCAGGGTTATGGCAAAATTGGCAGCGCATTAAACATCCCTGCATAAATATAATATAGCGAAGTCCTGGTCCATCGACCGTTCCACATGTTTCAATAGAATGAATGCGTCCTTTCATAACGAAAACCTCCCCGATAATAAATACAAGCTCTTTTGTTTGATGTCCAATCGTGTTGTTTCAATTGGACATCAAACATAGTCATATTGATTTACTTTACCGACTTTCATGGAAAGTACGGTTGATGACATCAATTTGTTGCTCACGAGTTAATTTGATAAAGTTGACCGCATAGCCAGACACTCGAATCGTTAATTGTGGATATTCTTCTGGGTGCTCCATAGCGTCCAGAAGTGTTTCTCTGTCAAACACGTTAATGTTTAGGTGATGTCCACCTTTCATAGCATATCCGTCAAGCATACCGGCTAAATTACTTTTTTGGGTGTCTTCATCTTTTCCTAAAGCTTTCGGTACAATGGAGAAAGTGTTACTAATTCCATCAAGTGAGTAATCATAAGGTAATTTTGCTACGGAACTGAGTGAAGCAAGCGCACCTTTCTTGTCGCGACCATGTAAAGGATTGGCTCCTGGTGCAAATGGTTCACCAGCTTTTCTTCCGTCTGGTGTATTTCCTGTTTTTTTACCATACACAACATTTGATGTAATGGTAAGTACTGACTGTGTTGGTTCAGAATCGCGATAGGTCTTATGTTGTTTTATTTTATTCATAAATGTTTTAACGAGGTCGACAGCAATGTCATCAACTTGATTGTCGTTATTTCCATATTTAGGAAAGTCACCTTCAATTTCAAAATCAACGACATACCCATCCTCATTACGGATTGTTTTTACCTTGGCGTGTTTAATCGCGCTTAATGAATCGGTGACGACTGATAAC
Organism: Virgibacillus sp. MSJ-26; assembly: GCF_018918075.1. GTDB lineage: Bacteria > Bacillota > Bacilli > Bacillales > Amphibacillaceae > MSJ-26. The sequence goes on along the minus strand of NZ_JAHLPW010000014.1, from coordinate 105,763 downwards.
CCAGCAATACCACAAGCCATTGTTCTGAGTATGTTGCGATCATGTAAAGCCATTTCAATTCGTTCATAACTATATTTGTCATGCATGTAGTGAATGATATTTAAAGTATTTACATATAGTCCTGCTAACCAATCCAACATATGATCATATTTTTCCATGACTTCATCATAATTCAAGTAGTCAGATGTAATTGGGGCATAGGCTGGTCCTACTTGAGCAAATGACATCTCATCTATTCCACCGTTAATGGCATAAAGCAATGCTTTTGCTAAGTTTGCCCGAGCTCCGAAAAATTGCATCTGTTTTCCGATGGTCATCGCTGATACACAGCAAGCAATGCCGTAGTCATCTCCATAAATGTCACGCATAATATCATCGTTTTCATATTGAATTGAACTTGTTTGAATGGACACTTTTGCACAATATCGTTTGAATTTATCGGGTAACTTTTCGGACCATAGAACGGTTAGATTTGGTTCAGGAGCAGGTCCAAGATTATCTAATGTGTGTAAAAATCGGAATGAGTTTTTGGTGACAAGTGGTGTTCCGTCTGTTGCAATCCCTCCGATTGATTCAGTTACCCAAGTTGGATCACCACTAAATAGCTCATTATAATCAGGTGTCCGGGCAAATTTAACAAGGCGTAGTTTCATTACAAAATGATCAACAAGCTCTTGGGCTTCTTCTTCAGTTAAAATTCCATTTTGCAAATCACGTTCAATATATATATCTAGAAAAGTTGAGACACGTCCAAGACTCATAGCTGCACCATTTTGTTCCTTGATAGCGGCTAAATAACCAAAATAGAGCCATTGAAAGGCTTCATGAGCGTTGTTAGCTGGACCTGAAATATCATATCCATAGCTATTTGCTAATTCTTTTAATTCGTTTAAGGCACGTATTTGTTCAGTTGTTTCTTCACGGTCACGGATGACATCATCAGACATCACGCCATTCCCACCAATAATGGAAAGGTCTTCTTTTTTCTCTTCAATAAGGTGATCGACACCATATAAAGCAACACGTCGATAATCACCGATAATGCGTCCTCTTCCATAAGCGTCAGGAAGTCCTGTTATGATTCCAGCTCGACGGGCCGCTCTCATTTCAGGCGTATAAGCATCAAAAACACCTTGATTATGTGTTTTACGATATTCAGTAAAAATATGTTCTATTTGTTCATCCACTTTAAAACCATAAGATTCAGCAGAGCCAACAGCCATACGAATACCACCAAACGGTTGCAGGGAACGTTTAAATGGTTTATCCGTTTGAAAACCGACGATTTTTTCTTTATTTTTGTTTAAATAGCCAGGACCATGGGATGTAATCGTTGAAACAATTTCTGTATCCATATCTAGGACACCGCCATTGTCTCTTTCTTGTTTTGTAAGATCCATCACTTGTTCCCAAAGCTCATTTGTTGCTTCTGTTGGTTCAGATAAAAAGCTTTCATCTCCAACATATGGAGAAAAATTTTGCATAATAAAATCCCGTACATCAATTTCGGACACCCATTTTCCTTTTCTAAACCCTAACCATGCTTGATGTGACATGATTATTCCCTCCTTATAAAACTCAATAGTATGTGAAGTGTTGAACAATCTTTCTAATTATAGAATAACATAAGATTAATAACATGTGTTGTGAAATGTTGAACATTTTTAGACAATTAAATTCTTATCCGAAAATAAATTATGTGAAATAAAAAATTACTTCAACATTGTGAACAATATTTAACTTTATGATATGATTAATTAGTCAGAATTAAAGTAAAAGTTAAACAGCCAGGGGGATAATCAAGTGGATCACACAACTAAACCAGTTAAAGTTTTTCGAGGAGATTATATTGAAAGCACGCATGACGTACATATTGCAGTTGTATCAGCAAAAGGAAATTTATTAGCTTACTTTGGAGATGCGAATCGCCTTACGTTTGCTAGGTCATCAATGAAACCGTTCCAAGCTCTTCCTGTTGTGGAATCAGGTGCTATGGAGATGTTTGGTCTTACAGAAAGAGAATTATCTTTGTTTTGTGCGAGCCATAGCGGAGAACCGTTTCACAGACAAACTGTCGCTGAGGTACTTGAAAAAATTAACTTATCAGTAGAAGACTTACAATGCGGAACCCATGTACCACGAGATCGTGAAAGTTATCATGAGCTTATTAAATCGGGAGGCGAGCTCACTCCCTCTTACAGTAACTGTTCTGGAAAACATGCTGGCATGTTAGCAGGATGTGTCGCTCAAAACTATGCAACCCGCACATATCGTGAATTGAACCATCCTTACCAGCAGCAAATTATCGATTATATCGCTGAAATTAGTGGATATTCACGTGAAAGGATTGCTACATCTGTTGACGGCTGTGGTGTGCCAGTACATCGAATTCCACTCTATCATTTGGCATTAGCCTTTGGACGATTAGCTAAACCGTCTGATTGGAAGCAGGGAGGGGATGCAAGACAAAAAGCACTGAATCGTGTTAGTGATGCCATGACTGATTATCCTGACATGGTTGCTGGAACAAGACGCTTTGATACCGATTTAATGAAAGCCTATCAGGGCAGAATAGTTGCAAAAGGCGGAGCAGAAGGGGTTCATTGTTTTGGCGATAAAAAAACAGGGATTGGTGTGGCGCTTAAAGTGGACGATGGAAATGCACGCGCGACAAATGTAGCAGCAATGCATGTTTTAAAAGCACTTAAAATTGGGAATCAGGCCATCTACGCGGAACTATCAGATTACTCAAACGCACCTGTACTTAATGCAAGAGATGAAAAAATTGGTGTCATTGAACCAAACTTCGAGTTAACAGTAGTAAATAGCCTTTAAAATTTAAGGAGGGTAATTAACATGAGGCCACTTATTGGGATTAGTGCTTCAATGGAAGTTGATCAAACCTATTACATGACGGCGACCGAAAATGTAAAAGCGATTACTGAAGCAGGAGGCATGCCAGTCATCATGCCTATTTTATCAGAAGAAAAAGAACTTGATGAACTGGCCGAGCGTCTCGACGGGCTTTATTTAACGGGGGGATATGATATCGATCCAACAAAATTTGGAGAGGAACCACACCCAGATTTAGGGACGATCATACCCATTCGCGATAGCTTTGAAATGGCGATGGTTCATAAAATGCGTGAATTAAATAAACCGATACTTGGTGTTTGTCGTGGTTGTCAAATTATGAATATCGCCATAGGTGGAGATATGTATCAAGATATTTACAGTCAGAATAATGAACAATTACTACAGCATAGTCAAAAAGCACCGAAAGCGCACCGTTCACATTATGTCTATGTAGAAGAAGGCAGCTTATTGTTTCAACTTGTTGGAAAATCTAAAATATCAGTGAATAGTAGACATCATCAAGCAAATCGTACTGTTCCAGATGATTTCAAAGTGAGTGGTAAAGCAAGCGATGGCATTATCGAAGCAATCGAAAGTAAAGACAATACATTTTACTTAGGAGTACAATGGCATCCGGAAAACTTAGCTTCAAAAAATATAGAAGAAGCTAAAAATATTTATAACGGTTTTATTAAAGCTTGTAAGAAAGATTAGGGGGGATTACATTGAGAATCATCGATACACATTGTGATGCTTTGTTAAAGTTACAACTAAGCCAACGGAATTATGATCATTCCAAACTACTCAATTTCACAAATGCTACGGACCTTGATTGCAGTTACGAACGTTTAGAAAAAGGTGGAGTCGCTGTTCAGTTTTTTGCAATATTCATCCATCCAGATGTGCCTTCAGATGAAAAGTGGCAACACGCCTTAGAGCAAGTTAATCTTTTTTACACAGAAGTCTTGGGTAAAAATCCAAACATGAAACACATCAAAGCTTGGGATGAAATGGACCGATTGCAAGATGATGAAATCGGGGCAGTGCTGACGCTTGAGGGAGCCGACGCATTCGGCAATGATTTAATGAAACTCAGACAGTTATATCGCTTAGGTGTTTTATCCCTAGGGATGACATGGAATAACGCCAATCTATGTGCGGACGGAGCAGGCGAACCGCGTGGAGGTGGATTAACCCTTTTAGGAAAAGAAGTGGTTCAGCTCAACAATGAGCATCATGTCTTGACTGATGTCTCACATGCAACGGTGAAAGGATTTTGGGATATCGTTGAATTAGCCGACTATCCTTTTGCGAGTCATTCCAATGCCAGAACGATTTGTGATCACAGACGAAACTTATATGACGATCAAGCTAAAGCGATGTTTGAAAAGGGTGGTTTAATTCACGTTGTTTTCAATCCGCCATTTATTAATAAGGACAGTGAGGATGCAGACATTTCAGACGTTATCAAACATATTGATCATTTATGCTCACTTGGCGGCGTGGGGCAAATTGGCTTCGGTTCAGATTTTGACGGGATATCTTCGTTTGTAACAAATTTGGAGGATGCTAGTCATTATCCAAATTTAATTAATGAACTTTTAAAACATTATTCAGAGGACGAGGTCAAAGGATTTGCCTATCAAAACTTCCTTAACCATCGACCGAAATAAACAGTTAACCTTTTTTGAACGAAACTTTGTACCTCAGCATTTTTCAAGGATAAAAACATACTAAGAGAGAAGGCTAAACACGAAAGAAAAAATGCTTATGGAGGGATAAGAGGTGTCCGAAGAAAATAAAAATCGAAATAAAGATAAAGGCAGACAGAACAACAGAAATAAGTTTAATAACCAGGAAAAAATGCGTGAAATGGAAATAGCAGAGGATACCGAGTTTTTGAATTTAGATGGGAAGAAAAACAAACGTCACGGAAGAAATAAAGATTAGAGCGTAGGGAGGGGGAGGAGGCATATACTCCCCGAAACCGTGTAAGGAATGCATTCCAGGTAGGCAAATACAAGTATCCTCCCTGGAATCATGTGTGGCCCGTATTCTAGGTAGGGTAACATGCTTACACTCCCCAGAATCATGCGCGGCCCATATTCCAGGTAGGCTAACACGCTTATACTACCCAGAATCATGTGCGGCTCATATTCCAGGTAGGTAAATATGAGTACTCTCTCTTGAATCATGTGCGCACCACATTCCAGGGAAGCTAACACTTTTCCAACTCTTGTCATGTTTAATCCTATAGTTTTAACACATGATATAAATGAACAGTTAAAGACTGTTCAAACCCACTAAGGAGAAGTGATCAGAGATGGCTAATAACAATAACCGAAATGAATTGTTAGTGCCTGGTGCAGATAACGCGGTGGACCAAATGAAAACAGAAATCGCGAATGAATTTGATGTCCAGCTTGGAGCTGACACAACTGCACGTGATAACGGAAAAGTGGGGGGCGAAATGGTCAAACAAATGATCCAGATTGCCGAAGAAAGTATGGCTAACCGACGGAAATAGCCGTACTTGCGCAAGGAGGGAATGATAATCCCTAGCGCACAAAAGCCAGAGTTCTTTTCAAAGAACTCTGGCTTTTTATTTGATGAAGACCACAAAAGTGCAAATCCTTTAAAAAGTTGTCGTTCATCTCGGTTATGAAGACCATAAAAGTATAAATCCTTTAAAAAGTTGTCGTTCATCTCGACTATGAAGACCACAAAAGCGTAAATGCTTTAAAAATTGTCGTTCATCTCGGCTATGAAGACCATAAAAATGCAATTCACCCAAAACTTGGTGTTCATTAAAACTATTTAATTTTCTCTCCATCAATATAAACCTGCTCTACTTTATTTCGTAAATCAAACGGGTTCCCACTCCAAATAACAAAATCAGCATCCTTACCAGCCTCGATGGAACCTACTTTATCGCCTACACCGATATGCTTCGCGGCATCGAGCGTAATCGCTTGTAATGCTTGTTGTTCAGTAATTCCTGCTTTAACCGCATGAATTGCACTGGTCACAAGACCCTCAATCCCGATGACAGGATGATCTGTTGTGATTGAGCAAGGGATCCCGGCATCGAGCAAAACTTTAATGGTCTCAAAGCCTTTATCATTTAATTCAATTTTTGAGCGTGTTGACATGGTTGGCCCGACGGAAACGCGGACATTGTGACGAGCGATAAAGTCAGCAATCTGGTGACCTTCTGTACAATGTTCAATAGTAACGTCAATATCAAATTCACGCTTAATTCGAAGCACCGTTAAGATATCTTCTGCTCGATGGGCATGAACCCTGAGTGGGATTTCTTTTTTCAACACTTTAGTTAACTGTTCAAGACCAAGATCTCGCTTCTTTTCTTTGTTTTTAATATAATCTTGTGTCTCCATTAGCTTTTCCCTAAGTAAAGACGCAATCCCCATGCGGGTAACAGGCTTTTTTCCATTTTTGCCGTAAACTCTTTTAGGATTTTCTCCTGTTGCAGCTTTCATGCCTGAGGTTGGAATAATCACCATTTCATCAACAATATTTCCAGTAGTCTTTAAAACTGACATCTCACCACCAATCACGTTCGCACTGCCAGGCATCACTTGAACAGTGGTAACACCAGCTTTTCTCGCATCAGCAAACCCTTTGTCATTTGGGTTGAGTCCATCAATCGCTCGAACTTCAGGTGTAGTGGGACTGCTAGTTTCATTAAAATCATGTCCCTCTTCACCAATCCCTTCTTCGAAAACACCCAGATGCGTATGTACATCAATTAATCCTGGAGTAACAACCTTACCTTTTGCATCGATAATCGTATAGTCGATAGGGATTTTATCTTTGTTCTTAATCAAAGAAAATTTTCCTTCCTTTACTAAAATAACTTGATCGTCTAAAATATCGCCATTTCCCGTGAAGATTGTAGCATTTTTAATCGCTAACATAAACATTCCCCCTTAATTTAATATGTGATTATAGAAGATTTTAAAAACTATAACTTTTAGTTTACTACAACTATGCTATATTTTTAGAAAAAAGCAATATTGACACTTATTTTTCTTAAACGTATAATTGGATGGACTGCCACGAGGTTCTTAGCGCACCCTCTAAAAACTAAGGAAGCATGCAATAATAATTAGCCATGTACCCTTAGGTGCGTGGTTTTTTAATTTAATTAAATGCTCCAAAAATAGGGGGGGGAACAACTGATGAAGAAAGATAATGAAAGTTTGACTGATTTAACATTGCTTGGAAATCAAGATGTTTCATATGAGTTTAAATATAACCCAGATATATTGGAAGCGGTGGATAATGATTACGCCGACCGCGATTATTTTATAAAATTCAACTGCCCTGAATTCACAACACTTTGCCCGATGACTGGCCAACCTGATTTTGCAACTTTGTATATCAGCTATATACCGGATGAAAAAATTATCGAAAGTAAAGCATTGAAACTGTATTTATTCAGTTATCGAAATTATGGTGGTTTCCATGAGGCAAGCGTTAATATGATGATGGATGATATTATCAAACTAATAAATCCTCGTTATATTGAGGTTTTGGGAAAATTCTTACCAAGAGGCGGAATTTCTATTGATCCGTATTGTAATTATGGTCGTCCAAACTCTCGATATGAAAAAATGGCACAAGATCGCATGGAACAACATGATATGAATCCGGAAAAAGTTGATAACCGGTAGAGTATATAGTCTCGTCCAAATATAATCGCAGCCTTAATTTTGCTACAAAAAGTTTGAAAAGTTATACTTAAGTATATAGAAAGATATACGATGGAAAATTTTAAAAGAGCAAAAGGAGGAAACGATTATATGCTTGAGAAATATATTATGGCGATCGACCAAGGGACGACAAGTAGCCGAGCAATTCTGTTCAATAAAGAGGGAGATATTGTTGAAACAGCCCAACATGAATTTGAACAGTTTTTTCAGAAACCAGGTTGGGTCGAACATGACGCTAATGAAATTTGGACGTCTGTATTAGCATGCATGGTCAATGTGCTTAGGCTTGCCGATGTTTCCGCTGATCAGGTCGCTGGAATCGGCATAACGAATCAACGAGAAACAACAGTTGTTTGGGATAAACACACTGGAAAGCCTGTTTATAAAGCTATTGTTTGGCAATCGCGTCAAACAGATGCTATTTGTGAAGAATTAACAGAACAAGGCTACACGGATACATTTAAAGATAAAACAGGATTACTAATTGATCCTTATTTCTCCGGAACGAAGGTAAAGTGGATATTAGATAATGTAGATGGAACTAGGGAACGTGCAGAGAACGGCGATCTTTTATTCGGAACGATTGATACATGGCTCGTTTATAAATTGTCGGGTGGAAAAGTTCATGTGACAGACTATTCTAACGCCTCAAGAACATTAATGTTCAATATTTATGACCTTAAGTGGGATGATGAACTCCTTGACATTTTATCTGTACCGAAGTCGATGTTACCGACTGTTCATGAATCGTCTGAAGTTTACGCTCACACGGTTGACTACCACTTTTTCGGCCAAGAAGTTCCTATCGCTGGAATCGCAGGAGACCAACAAGCAGCTTTATTCGGGCAAGCTTGCTTTGAGGAAGGCATGGCAAAAAACACCTATGGTACAGGTGGATTCATGCTAATGAATACGGGCTCTGAAGGAGTCAAATCTGATCATGGTTTATTGACAACGCTTGCCTGGGGAGTAGACGGCAAAGTTGAATATGCCCTGGAAGGAAGTATTTTCGTAGCGGGTTCAGCAATTCAATGGTTGCGTGACGGATTGCAAATCATTCACGACTCCCCACAAAGCGAGTACTTTGCTAATAAAGTATCTTCAACCGACGGAGTCTATATGGTCCCTGCATTTGTCGGATTAGGGACACCATATTGGGATAGCGATGCGCGCGGTTCAATTGTCGGGATTACCCGCGGAACGGAAAAGGAACATATCATTCGCGCAACACTTGAATCACTCGCTTATCAAACAAAAGATGTAATCGACGCGATGATTGCCGATTCAAATATTGAGTTAAAAACTTTACGGGTGGACGGCGGCGCTGTAAAAAACGATTTTTTAATGCAATTTCAAAGTGACATGATCGGAGTTCCAGTTGAACGTCCTGTTGTTCAAGAGACGACGGCTTTAGGAGCCGCTTATTTGGCAGGTCTTGCGGTAGGGTACTGGAAAGATAAAAAAGAGATTGCCAAGCAATGGAAAAACGAAAAAACATTTGAACGTGAACTAGACGAAGATAAAGCAAATGAACTATATGCTGGTTGGCAAAAAGCTATTGAGGCAACTCGAACTTTTAAATAATATTTAAAATGCGATTTAAAAACTATATTAAAACGCCGCCTTGATACAGAGCGGCGTTTTAAATTACATGCCTTGGCAGGTACTGAGTCTATATTGCGAAAAGAATTAAATCTTTTAAAACTTTTAAAATAGCAGACATAAGATGAGTATTCGGGTGTTTGGGATTACAAAAATCCACATTTTATTGAATGGAATGTGGCGAGACTCCTACGGAAAGTAAGAGCTAGGCGAGCCCCCGTAGTGGCGCATGTAGCACACGAAGGCTCACTGAAGAAGAATATACTTTAATTCTTCCTAGTCCGTGGAAAGCGAGTCTATTCCATGAGCGATGATTCCGAATATCTCATGAAAAAATAGGTGATTATTTTATGAGAGAACTACTAAAGACTTACAACTGGATAGCGGGCTTACAGTGGCTCTTTTTTATTTTTACAAATATTATCGTCATACCTATTACAGTCGGAGCAGCCTTTGATTTACCCCCTGAGAAGATTGTCTCCTTGCTTCAACTTTCATTTATTGTGACTGGAATAGCTTGTATCTTGCAAGCTCGATTTGGTCATGGCAGGGGAGTTATGGAGGGGCAGTCTGGCTTGTGGTGGGGCGTTATATTAACCTTAGTGACGACAGCATCAGCTCAAGGGATGCCGTTAACTGAATTAGGCGGAAGTTTAGCTATAGGTGTGATTATATCAGGTTTACTGACCATATTGATTGGTGTAACAGGTGCCGGTCCATGGCTGTCGAAATTATTTAATCCAAGTGTCATGGGAGTATTTATGTTTTTATTCGGTTGCCAATTAATCGGGATTTTTTTAAAAGGGATGTTGGGCATTCCTTTTGGAAACGCGAGTGAGGCAGGACATATTGATGCAGCAGTATCACTTATTTCGATTATCATTGCTATCATTGTGATTATTATAAGTGTAAAATCCCCACCTGGAATTCGTCGTTATAGTTTACTTATCGGTATTTTTGTTGGCTGGATCCTTTATACAGTCACTTTTGGAGTGGGGGAGTCTGCGACAAGTGGCTCAAGTTCATTTAAAGTGGAATGGTACCCATTAGGAAAGCCTGTCTGGAATACGAGTATTATTCTCACAGTGGTGCTGACAGGTCTACTTAACACGGCGAATACTTTTGGCGCTCTTAAAGGAACTGACGTATTATACAAAACAGAGGCAACAAACGCTGAATATAGGAATTCATTTACCATAACAGGTATATTTACAATGATTGCAGGGGTGCTTGGTCTGGTGCCTTATGCACCGTATGTGTCGTCAATTGGTTTTTTAAGACAAACGGAAGATTTACGACGATTACCACTTATGATTGGCGGTTTTTTATTTTTATTGATGGGATTAATCCCGGTTGTTGGACACTTCTTTTCCATGCTTCCACTTAGTGTAGGAAGTGCTGTATTATTTGTAGCTTACTTACAAATGTTTAATTCATCATGGGACTTTTTCAAAGAAGTTAAATTTAATACGGTTAATGTGTACCGAGCAGCGCTTCCTCTTTTTGTAGGAATTATCATTATGACGATGCCGGCAACTTCATTTGAGACATTACCAACACTCATACGTCCGCTAGTAAGTAACGGTTTACTTGTAGGTATATTTTTAGCTCTTTTAATGGAAAATCTATTTGACTGGGATCGTTATGGGATTGAAGGGGAAAAGGGAAGGTCTTAAAGTCAAGACCTTCCCGTTTTAAATCAGAATGTGAATTAAATAATGCCTAATTTTTTCAGACCTTCATGAACGCCGGATTTGTCGACAGTGGTGGTGCGGTAAGCTGCATAATCGAAAAGATTGGCGTGGGCATTTCCCATTGCAAATCCGTGACCGACGGCTTGAAGCATCTCTTTATCATTCATACCATCTCCAAACGCAATCGCTTCATCCTTTGAAATTTGTAATTTATCCAAAATCGTACTGATCGCCATGCCTTTATTCACATTTTTCCGAATGACATCATAGCTATGTTCAAGGCCTTTCAAATGTACGGGTGCTAAATGAATGTTTGGGTTAATTTGAAAGTGCTGTGGGTTCACTGAATCCATATTGAGCAAAGTCATACTGAGAATGTCTTCATTATATTTCTTATCAAATTGTTCATTATGTTGAAGTTGGAAAAAGCTGATGAAATATTTAATATTAGGATGATTTAAAGAGGAATATAAGTTTTTTCCGTTTGTAAATAAAGCAATTTCATTTCCGTGTTCTTGAGAAAGTTTTACAAATTCGTTGACCATTTGAGGCTCCATTGGTTCGTTTACCACAACTTCACCTTGATAGATTGCATAGGCACCGTTATAACCGATTAAAGAATCTACACCTAAATCCAGAGCTAAATCCTCAATTTCATGAGTAGCTCGGCCGGTAGCAAGAAATACTTCAATCCCTTGTTGCTTAGCTTTTGTAATTGCTTCCTTCGTTAAATCTGTATATGTATGATCGGGCATCAGGATTGTTCCATCAATATCTAAGAAAAGTGCTTTATATGTCATGTCTGGCTTACTCCTTTTTAAAATTTTATTTACTCCAATCCTTAATACCATAGCATAGGGTTGTTGTCTTTGTCATTTGTAGTTTGAAATGTTAATCGTCACATTTGTGTTTGTGAAATCTCCCTGAATATTATTTCACCTTATGATGCAAGGTAATAGATAGGTTGGCTCTCGTATTTCTTGCTAAATTAAAAACATTCCCACAGTGATATTGTTTAATTGACTTTACTGTCGTTCATATGTAAAATATAGAAAGTGAGAAAAATTATCTGACTTATGAGGTGATCTTGTGGTTCAATCTGTAGTTATGATTGGGGCAGTAATGACCATAATTATGATACTTTTAGGTTTTATACTATTAAAAGCATCAGGCAAAAACCCGTATCTTGCATACATACCTGGTATGGTTGTTTTCCCAACAGGAATCTTACTTATTGTTATTGCAACCATTGCTGGAAAAATTGAATTCTTCGGAGCAGGTCTCGGTGGATGGGGAATTGCATTACTATTTTCTTCAGCCATTGGATTCATTATTACGGCTATTATTGACACGTATACAAGTCCAGTTGCAAACTAAAAAAGAGCGTTTAACGCTCTTTTTTTATACCTTTTTTACATTTAATTACTTTTCTTTTAAAAAGGTCTGTCCTTCACGTTGTTCAACGATTCCTTGTTTCATTAGTCGCCCCATCGCTCGTTTGAAGGCCGCTTTACTCATCTCAAAAGTTCCGCGAATATCTTCTGGATCACTTTTATCACTAAAAGGAATGGCTCCGCCTTGCTCTTTAATGTGATTTAAAATCAATTCAGCATCCACAGACATTCTATCTTGTTTTAATGGTTTCAAAGAGACATTAATAGTACCGTCCTCTTTCACATCAATAGTTCGTCCCTCAACAGCTTGACCAAGACGGGGTTCTTCTTTCCGCTCTGTATAATGGATAAATCCACGATAATGGTCTTCAGTGAGGATAGCGGAACCTTCACGACTTGTAAAATAAACATGTCCTTTCACTTGTTTATTCATGTAATCTTCTGGTGACCATTCACGTTCTACCTCAACAATTCCTTCTGTTGCAGGAATAGCTAACAACCTCTTGCGTCGATCTTTTCCTAGTCTAACGAACAGCTTGTCTCCTTCAATAGGCCAAACTTTTTCATATAGGGGCAAATCATCTTTAGAAACGAGAATTTCCTTAGTTGTACCGATATCAACAAATACACCGAGATTAGGAATGACTTCTTTCACTTCAGCCCAGCCATAATCATCTTGGGTAATTTTTGGAATTATCATGGTCGCATTATATTTCTTCTGTTTATTGTTATAAAGGAAGACATCTACGTTATCCCCTATTTCAAGTTTTTCCATGGCTTCATCTGCATTTAAAACAGCATTGATATCGTCCAACTGAAGGACATATCCAGTCTCAATCTTTTCAATGACCTGCATTGACTGAATGGTTCCAAGGATTTCTTCATTCATTATTTATCCTACTTTCTTTATGTACTTTAAATTATTATTGGAAAAGGGATACTCTCTTAAGAGTACCCCTTTTATTAGTAAAGTAACACATGATGTTTTTAATATCCCCGTTTTATCAAATCGGGTGGGAAATTCTTTAGTTAATTATCGTTATTTTTAAACTCGAGCAACGTGTTGATTAACGAGTTTTTATAGTTTTAAGTTAAATATATTGAATTTCACTTAGACCGCGGTACGTGTTCTAGTGGGTGTTTTCTCCCTTAAGCAACGTAGACCCAACCTGCTTCTACGTCCTTGCGACCCTTTAGTCGCGCCAGTTTGAATAAGATCACGAAAAACATTCCTTAGAATGCCAGCTTATTCGATAATGGTTACTTCACTAAGAAGCATTCTTTATAATCTCACAAAATTAGACATTTGTCAAATTAAGTGCCTTTCCCCTTTGAAAAATAGGTTAGTTTATAATTGTGCGATATATTTTATGATTTCACTGAAATATATAATAACCGGAAAGAACAAGGATAAATGAATTTTAGATGATTAACTATAAGTGACAGGTAAATTAATTTCTTTTATAATAGTGTCATGAAGTATATTTTACTATCGGAGGAACTAACAATGACTGACAAACTAGGATTAAGAGCATTAGAAAAGGAAGACCTGGATTTTATACACCGTTTGAATAATAATCCAGATATCATGTCTTTTTGGTTTGAAGAACCTTATCAAACAAAGGTTGAATTAGAAGATAATTATATGAAAAACAAAGATAATAAACATGTGCGTTTGTTTATATTAGAGAAAAGCAATGAACAACTTGGATTGGTTGCTCTTTTCTCTATAGATTACATTCACAGGAAAGCAGAGTTCGCTATCATGATTGATCCAATCCATCAGGGATTTGGCTATTCAAGCAAGGCAACAAAACTTGCGATGGCTTATGCTTTTAATACATTGAATCTAAACAAGCTTTATTTGATAGTTGATGAAACGAATATAAAGGCAATCCATGTTTATGAAAAAGTAGGATTTACAAAAGAAGCCGTCTTAAAAAATGAATTTTTTGTCAATGGATCATATCATAATTCAGTGATTATGAGTATGTTTCAAGATGAGTATTTAAATAAAATGATTACCGAGCAATAATGAATGAAGATCGTTAGTATCTTTTTGCTAAGAGCAAGTAGCACCCGAGGAGTTCTTTTTTCATCCTCGGGTTTTAACTTTGCTTTACAGCATATTAAAGACTCCAAGGCTTATTAATAAAATGGGAGGGAGGAAGGATAGTTTTTGCATATGCTTATTTCTTAAAAGTAGTATACCCATTTGAATTCCACAGAATAGAAAAGCACCACTCATAAATGCGACACTTACAGCAGTTAACAATGGAGAGTAACCAATGATGGCTGCTCCGAGTCCCGCTCCAAAGGCATCTAACGCAAGCGCTGTGCCAAGTAGAAATGCCTCCCCTGTTGTAATAATGCCAGATTGATCAAGGTCTGCTTGTTCTGGAGTAGATAAAACCGTCTTAAAACGATGGAACCGCTCATTACTTTTCAATTTAGACATATCAATATCAACTTTTGAACGAATCACGTTAAATAGAGAAAACAAACCTAAAAAGATTAAAATTAACCCACCGATCATTTCTGCCCGATGAGGTGAGATAAACGAATTTAAAAAATCACCAATGGTCATGGATAGTAATACAACGACACCTGAACAAAGCATGATAATGAGTAATGCGCTAATTGGTACTTTTGTCTTTTTCATGCCATACGTTACACCAACACCAAATCCGTCTAAACTGACGGCAATCACTAATAATAGTAAACCCATATAAAACAGCATAGCACCATATCCTTTGCTTCATTTCTAGGTTATTGTATGGGTTAGAGGCTTATGGTGAGTGGGCGTTTGTACTGTTTTAATTAAAGTTAACTATGAATCTCCTAAAGCACCCACCCTAAGCAATTTCAATAATATATGTTAAACTAATACAAGATGTCATTTATTAAAATGTAAAAACAAGTATGTGAAATGTAAATTGCACTTATGATAGTATAGAGAGGATTTTTTAATGAGTAAAACAGTAGTACTTGCAGAAAAACCTTCTGTTGGTCGTGATATTGCCAAAGTTTTAAAATGCAACCAAAAAAGAAACGGCTATATGGAAGGATCAAAATATATTGTCACATGGGCACTTGGCCATTTAGTGACTCTCGTAGATCCAGAGGTTTACGATGAAAAATATAAAACATGGCGACTTGATGATTTACCGATGTTGCCTAAGCATTTGAAAACAACCGTCATTAAAAAAACAGGAAAGCAATTCAGTACGGTGAAATCTCAGCTAACCCGTAAAGACGTGAAGGAAATCGTAATTGCGACAGACGCTGGACGTGAAGGTGAGCTCGTCGCCCGTTGGATCATTCAAAAAGCCCGAATCAATAAACCGATTAAACGTCTTTGGATTTCATCTGTAACAGATAAAGCCATTCGTGATGGATTCAATCAATTAAAGCCAGGAGCAAAATACGAAAATCTATATGACGCAGCTGTTGCTCGTTCTGAAGCTGATTGGTATGTCGGTTTAAATGCTACGCGTGCCTTAACAACGAAATTCAATGCACAACTTTCAAGTGGCCGTGTGCAAACACCAACACTTGCCATGATTGCCGAACGAGAAAAAGAAATTCAAAACTTCAAGCCCACGAAATTTTACGGACTAGAAGTTAAGACAAGAAGTCTTACTTTAAAATGGCAAGACAAGAAAAATAATCAACGCATATCCTCAAAAGAACGTGCGGAAAAACTACGAAACCAATTAACGGATAAGAAAGCGACTGTCACCAACGTCGAGCGTTCTTATAAAAAGAAACATGCACCTCAACTTTACGATTTAACCGAACTTCAGCGTGATGCGAACCGAATTTTTAACTATTCGGGTAAGCAGACGTTATCAATCATGCAGAATCTCTATGAACGACATAAAGTGTTGACGTATCCACGAACGGACTCACGTGTGATTTCAAGCGATATCGTGCCAACTTTAAAAGACCGCATTAAAGCTTGTGGTGTTGATCAGTATGCACGTTTTGCTAATAAGTTGTTGCGTGCTGGAGATAAACGATTACCGAAGTCTGTTGTCGATAACTCTAAAGTTTCTGATCACCATGCTATTATTCCAACCGAGGAATCCGTTATTTTAGAAGAGCTAGATGACCGTGAACGAAAAATTTATGATTTGGTTGTGAAGAGGTTTTTAGCTGTCATGGCAGATCCTTATGAATATGAACAAACAACCATCTTTACCCAAATCGATAATGAAACATTTGTCGCTAAAGGGAAAGTAGTTAAAAAACAAGGATGGAAAGAAATTTATAACAACCGTTACGACGATGATACGGATTCAGACGACCAGCAGTTACCCGTTGTAAAGAAAGGTGACCAGTTCAACAATATTAAACTTTCACTAACAAGTGGTGAAACAAAACCACCTGAACGTTTTACAGAAGGTGCTTTGCTCCATGCTATGGAAAATCCAGTCCGTTTTATGCAAGATGAAGAAAAACATCTAGCCGGCACGATTAGTAAAACTGGTGGATTAGGAACTGTAGCCACTCGTGCAGATATTATTGAAAAGTTATTTAATACACAATATATGGAGATGAAAGGTAAACATATTTTTATTACGTCAAAAGGTAAACAATTGCTTGACCTTGTCCCAGAAGATTTAAGATCTCCTGCATTAACGGCGGAATGGGAACAAAAGCTAACCCTTATCGAAAAAGGAAAGCTTAACAAAAACACGTTTATCAAAGAAATGAAAGACTATGCGAAAGATGTTGTGACAGAAATAAAGACGAGTGACGCGACATTTAAACACGATAATATGACAGGCACAAAATGCCCGGATTGCGGAAAGTTGATGCTTGAAATTAATAATCGCAATGGAAGAATGCTCGTTTGCCAAGACCGTTCATGTGGCCACCGGAAAAATATCGCCAAACGCACGAATGCCCGGTGCCCAAATTGTCATAAACGTATGGAATTACGTGGTGAAGGTGAAGGGCAAATGTTCACTTGTAAATGTGGCCATCGAGAAAAACTATCTACATTTAACGAAAGAAAGCAAAGAGAAAAGAAACATAAAGTCTCTAAAAAAGATGTTAATAAATATTTGAAAAAGCAAGATGATGGTTTTAAAAATAATGCTTTAGCGGATGCACTTGCTAAATTGAAAAAATAAAAGAGTATTTTAGGGTAGAAAAAATAGCTACTGGAGGACGGAGGAACTATGGAGATACAGGGCCACATCATACAGGGAGCCATTGATAACGAAACTCGCTGCAAACATTATCATAGCGAATTAGATCGAGTAGCGCTCAAATTCTATTGTTGCGAGTCTTATTTTCCATGTTTCCAATGTCATATAGAATATGGATGTGGTGCGAGTGACGTATGGCCAAAAGATCATTTTGATAAAAAAGCAGTGATGTGTGGAACATGTGGTCAGGAAATCACCATTAATGAATATTTAAATGGAAGCAACCAATGTCCTCACTGTGCTGCGGCCTTCAATCCGGGGTGTTCCTTACATGCTCATCTTTATTTTGAGGTATAAATCTTAAATACAGAAGGCGAAGGAGAGTATCTGATTCTTCATCTTATAAATAGCTAAGATTATCAAATTAAGAATAAAACACTCATACTTGGCTTTCATAGAGGCTATGAAGGACAAAATCTGGATAAAATTCAAAAGTATGATCTTCATCAAAGGATACTCTTAAACCTAATCCGTCCATCATCTTTAAAATAGGTACTATTATATGAATAATACCGGAATCGTTAACTTTTCGTGAATTATAATTGCAAGCAGTTTACTTACATTACTATGATGATGTATCATTAAATTGTAGATGATACTTTAGTTTTAGAGGAAAAAGGGAGGTTATAAAGAATGGCATTTGTAATATTAGAACCATGTCAAGGTGAAAAATCCGGAGAGTGTGTTAGTGTTTGCCCCGTTGATTGTATTGAAGAAGGGCCAGACCAATTTTATATAGATCCTGATATTTGTATTGATTGCGCTGCATGTGTTGCCGTATGCCCGGTCGATGCAATTGTTGAGGAGTACGATTTAACTCCAGAACAAGAAGTTTTCCTAGATAAAGCAGAAGAATTCTTTGAAAACAAATAATCTGGGTACTTAATATATTGAAACCCCCTTTAATGAGACAAGCACGTTGACTCAAAAGGGGGGTTTTTAGCTGAGTATGGCCAATTAATCCTCCCCCCAAGAGTTCCAAAACCTTACTAGGGATAACGTGAACTCCTTAACCGATGCTCCTGAGCATCAACATTGATCCACCTCGCTTTACTGATTCTAGTTCGTACGTTGCTATCCGTGCCCCGAGCTTTTGTTCACGAATGTTATTCTACTCATCGTCGACCTCATCTGCTAGCTTACTCGCAATCCATCGTTCAGCTGTTTCTTCATCCACTTCATAAACTTTCCCTGCGCGTAACAAATCCCCATGATATGCCGTTTGAACATTCATCTTAACTTTAACCATTCTGATTCGCTCCTTTTTAAATCTAATAAAAATAATTATACCATGAACTGTAAGTATTCAGCAGTGAGTAAAACTATCATAATTAATCATTAACCATTATACCAAAAGATCACCTCCATTTTTTAGCAATCAAAGGATTAATAGGCACATTAATAGTTCTTGTCACCTAGTATAAAAAAGTAGCTCACTAGTACTTATCTATCAATTCTGAAAACTACTAAAAAATCGACAAAATATGACACATCTTGCACTACACATCTGCTATTGTCAGTAATAATGAATTTTTGATTGAATTTGTAGATAAAAATTATAAATTGTGAAGGGGGGACATTTTAAAAGTAGCCGTACATGTTTGTAACTAAAACCAATAAGGGGTGAGTTATTTGAAAGGATTAGGTAAATATAGACTAGTTAAAAAATTATCAACGTTAATTATCATTACGATGATTTTATCTTTAATCATACCGACTAATATAATGGCAGATGGAGCATCCAAAGACGAACAAAACGGAAAAATAGCCAATAAAGTAGATGCCAAATTATTAGAAGCCTATCAAGAAAAAGAATATGAAAGATATCTCGTTATTTTAAAGGATCAAACGGATACTAAAACTGTTGCTAATAAGGCGAAATCTAATGCAAATAAGCAATCATTGTCAAATACTGAAGTTAAACAAACAGTACAACAAGCCGTTGTATCCGAACTACAGGCTAATGCCGAAGCAACACAAAAAAATATCTTATCTTACCTAAAAAAAGATAAAAATAACATTCAAGATTATCAAAGCTTTTATATAATGAATGGATTGGCAGTCACGGGGACGGAAGAATCAGCAAAAAAAATTGCTAACTTGCCGGAAGTAAAATCAGTTATTTTAGATGGAAAACAAAAATTACCTAAACTTGAGGATACAGAAAAAACACTTGATGATATTGAGTGGAATATTGATCGTGTTGGAGCACCAGAGGTTTGGGAAAATGAGGTGACAGGAGAAGGAACAGTCGTTGCCAACATAGATAGTGGTGTAGAAGGTAACCATCCTGCTTTAAAAGAGAAATATCGTGGCTTTAACCCGGATGACCCTGATAATCCCTCACATGAATTTAATTGGTATGACGCCGTTTCAGACCGACAGAGTCCAATGGATTCTGATGGTCATGGAACTCATACAATGGGGACAGTGGTTGGTGAAGAAGATAATAATCAAATTGGTGTAGCTCCCGGTGCCAAATGGATTTCTGCTAGAGCGTTTTTTGGCGATGAAACTCATGATTCATATATTTTAGGCGCAGCAGAATGGGTGCTAGCACCGACTGATGAGAGTGGTACACCACATCCAGAGAAAGCACCGGATGTTGTTAATAATTCTTGGGGGGGTAACCCAATCAATAATGATTGGTTTTTACCAATGGTAGAAGCATGGCGTTCTGTTGGCATTGTTCCCGTTTTTTCAGTTGGAAATGCAGGGTTGTTCCAAGATGCTGATCCAGGCACAGCTTCAGCTCCTGGGAATTATAAGGAGGTTATTGCCGTTGGAGCAACGGATGAAGAAGATAATTTAGCTGACTTTTCACTACGTGGTCCATCTGAAGAAGGAGTGATTAAACCTGATTTAACGGCGCCGGGGACTTCTATTCGATCTTCAATGCCCGGAGAAAGCTTTGATGAATTTGAATATGGGCTATCCAGTGGAACTTCGATGGCTGCTCCTCATGTTGTTGGTGCAATTTCACTTATGAAAGATGTAGATCCTGATTTAACAATTGAGGAAATCGAAACGACCCTAAAACTTACATCGAACACAAAAATAGATGACGATTACCCAGAATCACCGAATAATGGTTATGGATATGGAACTCTTGATGCTTTCGCTGCTGTCGAAGCGGTTCAACAAGGTATCGGTACAATCGAAGGGCAAATTACAATGCCAGGTCAAGACGAAGAACCACCAACATATGAACACATTCCTCGTGAAGTTGTATTTACGGATAGGGATGAAGCGTTTTCAATTCAAGCAATGGATAACGTCAGCGTGAATAAAGTAACTCTCACTGTTTTATTCGATAATGAATCAGAAAAAACATACACCCCCAATCTAGTTGATGGAGATCATTTAAATGGAAACTATGAAACTAATATACCTGCGGAAGATTTAGTAGGAGATGAACTAATCTATTGGTGGACTATAGAAGACTTTAGTGGCAATACAACAACAACCGACGAATACACAGTGAAAATTGAAGAAGCAGTGACTTCAGGTTATTTTGAGGATTTTGAGGCTTATCCGGACGGTTGGTATTCTTATGGGACGAATAACTCGTGGGAGTGGGGTGTGCCAGAGTTTGGCCCAGAATCCGCTGCTTCAGGTGAAAAAGTTATGGGCACCGATTTACTTGGAAAGTATGAAATGAACTCAGATATGACATTAATGATGCCACCCGTTTCTGTTGAAGAAAATACCATATTACGTTTTAAAAATTGGTATGAATTGGGTCAAATAGGAGAAGAAATGGGGACCGTTTTTGCTTCAATTGATGGAGAATCATGGGAACCACTTTATCAAGCAAGACAAGAAAACAAACGTTGGCATGAAATCGGTCTTGATTTATCAGACTATATGGGTGAAAAAATTCATATTGCTTTTAATTTAAAGACAGCGGATAACGAAAATGCTGGTTGGTACATTGATGACGTTCAGTTAGTAAATGATAACTCAAAAACTGACATCACTAATCAATTATACGATGAAAAGGCATCGTTAACTTTACCTATACAAGATGATAGAATGATGGGCCAATCTATACAACGAGATAAGACAGAGAAGACAGCTAAAGCAGGCGACTTACCAGCCGAGGCAACAATCACTGTGGAAGAAACTGGCTGGAAAACCGAAACTAATCCTAAAAATGGGCAATTTAGTATTCACCATAGTCCTGGTGAATATACATTACTTATTGAAGCCTATGGATTTGAAACAGAAACAACAACGGTTACATTGGATGAAAAAGGATTGGTATCACGAGAGGTCCAATTAACGCCTTTGCCAGAACAAATAATTTCTGGACAAGTTACCAGCACAACCGGAGAAGCAATTGAAGATGCAAAGCTATTTTTACTTGAAGATGAACATGCAGAGCATGCTCAATCAACCGAAGATGGAACTTATAATTTAAAGGCGTATGAAGGAGCGTACACATTAAAAGTCTATGCTGATGGTTATTATGGAAAAACAGAGTCTATTACTGTACAGCCCGGCGAAGATATTAATTTAGATTTAAAACTAGAGCCTTTTTACAACTCAGACTCATCAGAGATTAAGTATGATAGTGGTGATTATGGTAAAAATTTAGCCTTTGGAAAACAAGGAAATGGTTTTGCGGTCAGGATGTCTCTCGACGAAGATGAAACATCCGCTATGTTAACAGGGGCAAAATTGCAATTTTGGGCTGATCATGTTCCTGTTCCAGGTGGAGACGATATTCTAATTTCAGTTTATGATGCAACAGGTGAAAATGGTGCACCTGGTAATAGGTTAGCTGGTCCTATTGAAGCAAAGGCAAAACGAGATTTAAATAATTGGACAGAGGTCGATTTATCCCACTTAGGCATTCTTGTTGAGGATGATTTCTATATTGCTTACCTGCAAGCTGATGATTATCCATATGTTCCAGGATTTGTGACAGATGGTGATTCAATTAACTTTGCTGAGAGAAGCTGGGATTATATAGGTGGTCAATGGTTTCAAGCGGAAGAAAGTACAGGTAATTATATGATTAGGGCCGAAGTCGATTACGGAGATGAACCAGATGTAACTGCACCAGTTATAACATCACCGGAATCTGGAATGCTGACCAATAACGAGGAAATGGATATTGAAGGAACTGCGACTCCTGAAACGACTCTTCAATTAAAAAATAATGATGAAGAAGTAGACAGCGTTAAAGTAGGTAAAGAGGGCGAATTTACGATACCAATCACTTTGGCAGAAGGAGAAAATAAACTTGTGGCTACATCTATTATAGACGGTAGACCGGCGGCTGAATCTGATACAGTTTCTGTTACACGAGATACCGAGTCACCAACCCTTTCTATTGAAAGTCCACAAGATGGAGAAACAATTGACAGTGAAGTGGTGATGGTTGAGGGAACTGTTCAGGATGAGCATTTAGATCGTGTTGAAGTGAATGGACAAGAAGCAAGTGTTGATGAAAACGATCGTTATTCAAAAGAAATAACCCTTGCAACAGGAGAGCAAACAATTGAAGTTGTCGCTCGTGATTTGGCTGGAAACGTAACAGAAGAGGCAATCGTCGTCTTTGTCGAACAGTCCGAAGATGCTTTTGAGATTGAAAATGTCACTCCGCACGAGGATGTATTTATCGAAACAGGCGAAAGTGTCAAAATCACATTTGACAGTGAACCTGGTCTAAGAGCGACATTCATGATCAATATGCCATTACTGGATGGTATACGACAAGTAAGCCTTCCAACGGAGTTACCAATGATGGAGATGAGTGATGGGCATTATGTTGGTTACTGGACCGCACCGCCGACTAAAACAAGTTCAAAAGCTAGTATTCAAGTAAAGGCGATGGATACATCAGGAAACGAAGTCATAAAGGATGCAGAAGGAAGAGTGTTAATTAATTAATGGTGTAAATTAGAAGGGCAGACGACCCGTGCATCAATCACTGGGTGTCTGTCCTTTTATACGTCTCATCACTTCTTCAATATCAGTCGTCGGTTGCTGACACGCGAAATTCTCACATATATAAACAGTTGTCTTTTGTTCCAATTGCTCATATTCAGTTGCAAAGGGAGCAATATTTTTAAAATCCATTGCAGATTCCCCAACAAGGATGACTGTGCCGGGTAAAAATTCACTCTGCAAGCTATCAAGTAATTTCGTATGATCTGGGTCATCTTTTGCGCCGATAATCACAATTTCTCTCGTTTTATTCTCTGTTAAAAGTAAACTCTGCATAAAAAAGGCAGCAGCTGAAGCTTGGCGATTAATATCTTCATAAAAACTAAAGTACATTGTTTCCACCTTGTCCAAGTAATCTGTTTCACCAGTAAGATAAGCTAAACGCGTGAGCATGACACTTGCGACACTGTTACCTGAAGGAAGTGCTCCGTCATAAACTTCTTTATCTTGAGCAATCAGTTGTTCACTGTCTGATCCGCTTAAATAAAATCCACCATGTTCTTCGTCCCAAAACAGGTCTAGCATATCGTTCATTAATGTTTTCCCCTTATTTAAAAACCCTAGAGAAAATGTTGCCTGATACATCTCCAAATAAGCCCAGATGAGAAAGGCATAGTCATCAAGATAGCCTTTGTGCTTTGTTTCTCCGTCACGAAATCTGGCCATTAAACGACCTTTATCAAAAAGACTTTCCTCTATGAAACGGACGGCTTTTTCAGCCATATTTATATACAGTTCTTCTTTAAATACGGCACCAGCTTTCGCTAATCCAGCAATCATCATGGCATTCCACGATGTTAATGTTTTATCATCAACATGAGGATAAACCCTCTTTTCTCTTGCTGCGAGAAGTTGTTTTTGTGCTTTCTCCAACAATCTCCGTCTTTCATTATCAGGATTCTCCATTTCAATGTCGGAAGGTGGATTGTGAATTCGATTCGGAATATTTTTCCCTTCAAAATTTCCATCAGGAGTCATCCCGTAAACAGTGGTAAACATTTCCCCTAACTCATCACCTAAAGTGGCAAAAATTTCACCAAAATCCCACACATAATATTTTCCTTCAATCCCTTCAGAATCTGCATCAATAGCGGAGTAAAAGGCTCCTTCCGAATTGGTCATTTCCCGTGATATAAATTCGATGATTTGTTCACTAATTTGCTTATAAAAAGGATTGTTCGTCACTTGATAACATTCAGTATAGGCGATTAAAAGTAACGCATTATCATAAAGCATCTTTTCAAAATGAGGAACAAGCCATTTCTCATCTGTCGAGTAGCGTGCAAATCCGAAGCCAATTTGGTCAAAAATACCGCCATTTGCCATAGCATGTAACGATTTCTCAACTATATCGAGTGCTGTTTGCTCACCGGTAAAATAATAGTATTTAAGCAAATACATAATATTCTGTGGTTGGGGAAATTTCGGTGCAAGTCCGAATCCGCCATGATTTGAATCGAAATTTCGAGTCAGTTGCTTAAACGCATCATCGGTCGTCTGTTTGGTTAAGCGGTGCGCACTTTTTTCTTGAACTGTTTTTTCAAGTGCGTTTGTCACGCTTTCCGTCACTTCACTTATATGATCTGGATCTGTTGTATATTTTCGATAAAGTTGAGTGATGACTTCCATCAATCCAGGCATACCATATTTACTTTCTTTCGGAAAATAAGTGCCTGCATAAAAAGGAATTTGATCAGGTGTCATAATGACAGTGAGCGGCCAACCGCCCTGTCCCGTCATCATTTGACATACTTTCATATAAACTGAATCAACATCTGGTCGTTCTTCACGATCAACTTTAATAGAGACATAATGTTCATTTAAAAAGGCAGCAACTTCTTCATCTTCAAACGATTCCCGAGCCATGACATGACACCAATGGCAAGTTGAATAGCCGATAGAAAGAAAAATTGGTTTATTTTCTTGGCTCGCTTTTTCAAATGCTTCCTCATTCCACGAAAACCAATTCACAGGATTATAAGCGTGTTGAAGTAAGTATGGGGATTTCTCAGTGATTAATCTATTGGGTTTTCGTTTGTAATTCATAAGGCCATCACCTCATATTTATATTTCTAATATAGTTTACCCTAAGATCTGTGAAAGACACGAGTAATTCAATTTGTACCGAAAAATAGCATGTATCCTTTTGCTTTTGCTGAATATTTAGGTTCAATTTGATATAATTTTTGGAAATATTCAATCTAGGAGGGGCAAACATGGGAATAACAAAATGGGATTTATTCAAGCAAATAGATAATATGCCAGTTGAAAAGTATCAAAAAATCAAAGATTACTTAGATAAATTAAACAAACAACAAAATGAAGAGGTAGTTTTAGACAAAGAGTCAAAAAACAACATGGAAAAGTCAATGGATGAATATTCAAAAGGAGAATATTTAACTTTTGATGAGGTATTCGAGGACGATGAAGATTATGTTTGACATCCGTTCCTCCAAAGGTGCAGGCAAGTATTTAAAAGAATTGGATAGAAAAACAAAAGACAGAATTAAAAAGTCTTTACTGGAAATTGCGGAGGATCCTAATAGGACACAAAATTTAGATATAAAGAGATTAGCTGGATATGAAAAATCCTATAGATTAAGAGTAGGTAAATGCAGAGTCTTATTTAAAGTATATGATAAAGAGGTTGTGATTTTTGTGTTTGATTTGAATAGCCGAGGTGATATTTACAAATAGAAATGGTAAAGGAATAACTTGCTTTTTCAGAATATCTTTTTAACATCCTTTTCTTACATCCCCATAAATGTACAACTCCCCGATTGCTAGAACAGAATCTTGTTAAGTAAGAAAGCCAACTCACGTGTTAAAAGGTTTATCTGAGTAAATATGGTAATTTCTCAGTGATTAATCATTGTACCAATTACTTTTCTTATTTAGTGATTATTTATTAAATCAACTTACATCAACACGTCTAGCAGATATATCATCCCAATAAATTCAACTAATTTATGAATCTTTCTATAATATCCTTATACTTTAAAGGAATTCTATTATACTAATTATTAGAGTGTATATTATCAACAGTAAAAAATCTTTCTATAGTTAACGCTATCAACTATCGATATGGGGTGGGAAAATGGCAAACGCACAATTCAACACCAAACTAGTCAATATTTTAAAGGATATACTACTTCGTTTACGTCATGATGATTCACCAGAAACAATTCAAAAAGACTTTGACCAAAACTTTAAGCATATAAGTGATGTAGAAATATTATTAATTATTCAGGAGTTAAAGAGCGGTGATCATGGTATTTCATCTCAGGATGTTGTGACGTTTTTCAATGTTTTCACTCAAATATATGGCCGTTCGATTAATGATTGGTATATTAATGAAATCAATGAGCCAGGGCACCCTGTGCAAATCTTTTTAGAAGAAAATAAGGTGTTTCGAAAGATCTTAGACCAGATAAATAATCTTGTAAAGTCATTTGAAGAGGATAAGCAATTTTCGGAAGAAATGCTGGAACAGTTAAAGGAGCAGATGGTGTTATTAGGTCAGTTTTATAATCATTATAATCGGAAGGAGAAACTCTTTTTTCCAATTTTTGAGCGTTACGGACATTACACCCCTTCTAGAATCATGTGGGGTGATGACGATCGAATCCGTACTTTATATAAAGGGACAAAGCAAATGATGGAGAAAGTTCCTAATATAGATTTCAAATATGTTAAAAAGTCTTATGATTTATTTGAAAGTAAGTTTAGAGAGGTGCTGTTTGAAGAGGAGTCCTTCCTATTACCGATTGTTGTGTCACTTTTTAATGAAGACGATTGGCTAGCGATTGCAAAGGAAAGTGACGCCTTTGGTTTTGCTGTGGAACCAGAAGGTAAATGGATGCAGAACCTAGCCTCATTAGAAGAAAAAACAGATTTGAATAATGAAAAAAAGGCCGCTGCATCACAGAACCACTTGGCATTCAAAGGAGGCTTTTTAACAGTAAAAGAAGCGGACAACATTTTTAATAACTTGCCACTTGAAATAACATTTGTTGATAAAAATGGTTTCTTTAAATACTTTAATGATAGGGTAAAATCCTCCGAGATGATGTTTGTACGTACACCGAGTTCGATAGGGCGTAATGTCGCCAATTGTCATCCACCTAAAAGTTTTAAGAAAGTGATGAGTTTAATTCATGATCTTAAATCGAGGAGACGTGCTTCTGAAACGATGTGGTTTAAGAAAAAAGATAAATACGTCCATATTACTTATAAAGGTGTATTTGATGAGGATGGCGAGTATTTGGGCATTTTGGAATACGTGCAAGATATTCAGCCTTTCCTAGATTTACCTCGAGAGGTGAAAAAAGAACTTAGCAAATTAGAACATTGAACTGAAAACATTTAAATTAAGATCCGACCAATGATATACATAATCATTGGTCGGATTTTTTATCTACTGTTATTGTTTCACTTTTAGGACGTAGGGAATGAGTTCTTAAAAAAGCAGGAGACCAAACATGTTACGTCATATATTTAGAAGAAAATCAATTTGGATTTTAACAGTTCTTATTTTAATTCTTACTGGCATTATTATATTTAATAAAACGAAACAACTTCCGGACGGGACATCTTTTGAAGGAGATGTTCATTATATAGATGAGGTAGAATTTTTGTCGGATCTGACATACCAAAAACCTGATGGAGAAATGACTGCGGAACAGGAAATCTTTAAAGAGATATTTAATGTGATTTTAGAAGCGAAAGAATTTGTAGTTGTCGATATGTTTTTATTTAATGATTACACAGATCAAGATAGAAACTTTCCTGATTTAAGTGGGAGGTTGACACAGGCGTTAATCGAACAAAAGAAAAAACACCCTAATCTGCAAGTCGTTTTCATTACCGATCCTATTAATACGGGATATCATTCATATACAGAAAAGCATATTGAAAAACTGAAAAATAATGATATTGAAGTTGTGATGTCAAATCTTAGTGAATTACGAGATTCAAATACATTTTATTCGGCTGGATGGCGCCTGTTATTTCAAGCTTTTGGCCAAAAAGGAAAAGGATGGCTGCCAAACGCACTAGCAGAGGAAGCGCCCAAGATGACAGCTCGATCTTATCTTGAATTATTTAACGTCAAAGCGAACCATAGAAAAGCAGTCGCAACTGAAAAAAATGCCATCATATCGTCTGCAAACCCTCATAATGAGAGCGGATTC
Organism: Virgibacillus sp. MSJ-26; assembly: GCF_018918075.1. GTDB lineage: Bacteria > Bacillota > Bacilli > Bacillales > Amphibacillaceae > MSJ-26. Next base: position 77,112 of record NZ_JAHLPW010000014.1, on the reverse strand, counting down.
GCATCCAATATTGCTTTTAAAGTCTCAGGAGATATCATTCATGATATCGTTGACGCTGAACAAGCTGTCATTAATTACTCAGAAGGAAAGACGATTATAGACCACGCTGAAAAAGTTCAACAAACAGAGGGCAATATAGCCGTGCAATATTTAACAGAAGGAAAGATTTTAAAACATATCTTGCAAGAAATAAAGCAGGCAGATGCCGGGGACATGATTTGGCTCGGCATGTTTTATATAGCTGATCGAGACGTTATTGAAGCGCTACACGATGCATCGGACCGTGGGGCTAAAGTCCAGATGATATTAGATCCCAACAAAGTTGCTTTTGGAAATCAAAAAGCAGGTCTGCCCAACATACCTGTGGCTGCGGGAATGGCGAACAATGAAGACTTATCAATTCGTTGGTACGAAACTGACAAAGACCAATATCATACTAAATTACTTTATATCAAAAAAGAAAATGAAGGTGTTCTTATTGGTGGTTCTGCCAATCATACAACACGAAACCTAGATGATTTGAACTTAGAAAACAATATTAAAATCACTTCATCAATAGAGTCGCAAGTTATGAAAGATGTAGATCAATATTTTGAACGTCTTTGGAATAATGAAGATGGTCTATTTACCTCAAGCTATAAAACAAATGAGGATTCACTCACTCCTTTGTTGAGAACTACTTATTGGGTTCAAAAGGTAAGTGGTTTGACAACGTATTAGAAGAGTCAAAGGTGTTTATGTCCCATAGATTTTGGGAACAGTATGAACAACACTCTTTAAAAAGGAGATGTCTTAATGACGAAGCGACTTGAAGTATATTTCAAAAATGAAAATGATGCAGAATCAGCAAGTTTAAAATTGAAGACGCTCAGAGTGAGCAATAACTTCATTGATGAAATGCCAAGTGAGAAAGAAGAAAGGTATTATGTTCCATTTGCGACAGTTAATTCAAGTTCAAGCGGTACGCCGGGCATGATTAATCCTGCATATGTAGCTGAGGCTTCATCGGAACGAAATCAGTTAGACGAAACAGAAAATCCTTACAACGAAAAGGTAACTCATATGCTGCAGGTGGATGTAGTTGATGAAGACTACGAGAAAGCCGTTAATATATTAAATGAATTTGACTGCTTTACAAGAGTTGAACGCTAACGATACTTTCTATCGTTAGCTTTTTGTTATTATAAGCTAACACTGAGCATTACATATTTAAGATGAAAATTTAATTTAATCGGACAGTTGAATTTCTATTATTAATCATAGAAAAATGTTTTAAAACATGGTAAAGTTTATATATTAAGCGAATATCAACCATTGAGGAATAGTCTATCTTTGGCAGGCTTAAAAGATTATATTCAAACAAGAGAAAAAGATGGTGTTGATATGAAGAAACTTCGCAGTATATGGGATTTTGATTTAATTATTCTTTTAGTGCTTATTAGCCTTTTTGGCTTAATGATGGTATATAGCTCAAGTTTTACATTTTCTATATTAGAATACGGGAATGCAACTCACTTTTTTAAAAAACAATTAACATGGATAATAGTAGGCTTCGTCTTATTCATGATAGCAAGTTTCTTTCCTTATAAATTATATGGTAAGTATGTAGCATATATGGTTTTCATCTCAATTATATTATTGCTACTGGTCTTAATTCCAGGAGTTGGGGTAGAGAGGAACTTTGCAACAAGATGGTTGAAGCTGGGCCCATTATTGTTCCAGCCTTCTGAAATCGCCAAACTTGTCATGATTGTTTATTTTGCCAAGGTGTATACAAATAAACGAGATAAAATCCACGACTTTCGTCATGGATTAATGCCGCCACTCATTATGTTGGGGATTGTGTTTATTTTGATTACTCAGCAGCCGGATCTTGGAACGGCTCTTTCCTTAATCGTAGCATGTGGCGCTATATTATTAATCTCCGGGGCAAGATGGTATCATTTAACAGGGCTACTCACAATAGCAGTGTCAGGTGTTCTGATTCTAGCTTTAACCGTTGATTATCGTATGGATCGGATTATCTCGTTTACGAACCCATTTGCTGATCCAGCAGGAGAAGGCTTTCAGTTGATTAATTCATATATTGCTATCTCAAGTGGTGGATTTACTGGTTTAGGACTTGGCAATAGTGTGCAAAAGTTAGGTTATCTGCCAGAGGCCCACACTGATTTTATTATGGCTATTATAGTTGAAGAACTTGGTGTTTTTGGTGTGATTGCAGTTATTGGTTTCTATGTGTTGCTTTTGTTGAAAGGATTTTCGATATTTAAAAAAACACCCGATTATTTTGCAAAACTCTTAACTTTTGGTTTGATTATCCTTATTTCGTTCCAAGCTGTTTTAAACCTGGCTTCCGTATCAGGTCTGATGCCTATCACAGGAATTCCTTTACCATTTATTAGTTATGGTGGAACTTCCATTCTAGTGATGTTTATATCCATGGGGATACTTAACAATATATCTATGCATGCAAATAATTATCACTTGAAAAAATAAGTTAATAGAAGTTATTGTAAATCAATGGAATAGGTTTGTTTTAGATTTTATATTATATCAAGTGATTTGCTTGATGACAGAGGTATCAAGAATATGAAAAATAGTATTCAAAAAACATTAGATAAATTGGACTATGTGTTAATCTCTATAGTTATTTTGTTGTTTATTATTGGTTTATTTTCGATTTATAGTGCAGCTGGTCAATACAACGAAGACCCCACCCATTACTTGACCCGCCAAGCTGTTTGGTTTGTTGTCGGATTAGTTGCCATTGTCTTCATCCTTGCACTCGAATATGAGCATTATCGTTCACTAGCTATACCTTTATATGTACTTGGTGTTTTGTCTTTGCTCTATGTTCATTTTTTTGGAGTCATGGAAAAAGGGTCTCAGAGATGGATTAATATTGCGGGGATAAAACTACAACCATCAGAATTTGTAAAAATAATATTGATTATTATGTTGGCAACAGCGATTTATAGGATTACTGAGAAAGCAAAAACAAATCGGGGAAAAAATATTAAAATTTTATTAAGCATAAGCTTATTAGGTTTAATTCCGCTTTATTTGATTTACTCACAGCCTGATCTAGGGACATCCTTAGCTGTTGCAGCAACCATGGGGACCGTTCTTTTTATTTCAGGGATTTCAGTTTGGTACATTATTATCATCTTTTCAGTTGTATTATTATTTGTATTGTTGCTCGGTTATTTATTTGTCTATCAAATAGACATCTTTAATCTACTTTTTAAGTCCCACCAATTAGACAGAATTTATGGTTGGCTTCAACCTGATATGTATTCGGGTTCGTTTGGATATCAATTAAGTGGAGCACGAATGGGAATAGGGTCGGGCCGCTTGTTTGGTAGTGGCTTTATGGATGGCGCCATGTCACAAAGTGGAAGGGTCCCTGAAATTCATACTGACTTTATTTTCACAGTAATCGGAGAAGAATTTGGCTTTATTGGGGCTGCCACAGTACTAATCTTATTCTTCATGTTGATCTATCGTATGATTATTATTGCTATAAATTGTCGTGATATTTTTGGTACTGTCTTAGTTACAGGTGTCATTGGCTTGCTTACGTTTCAGATATTCCAAAATATTGGTATGACGATTGGTCTTATGCCAATCACAGGTATTACTTTACCGTTTATCAGTTATGGGGGTAGTTCACTCTTAACGAATATGATAGCGATAGGTCTGGTTCTCAATGTTCATGTTAATACAAGGCAATATATGTTTGATAATGATTAGATGGAAAAAATCTAGAAAGAAGACAGATTGTGAACTATTAAAAATGAATATATCTTTTCTCATTCGCTAGGAAAAAACATTTCGCTTTTCGCAGGGGAGAAGAATTGTAGTTGATTCTTCTTAGCTGTAGCCCCTTTGTGCATATGGGGTCTCACCTATGCTCATTTTCCTGCTGGAGTCTCCACATACGCTCAAAGTAATCGAACAATGATAGTTAACGTTAACTCATTGTTCGATTTTTGATTTAGTAAATACTAACCAACCGGCTGAGCATGTAATACTCTAAACTTAACACTTGAAAATGAGAATCATTATCAATTATACTAAAGACAGCAATAAAGAATCGTGAGTGGAGGCGATTTGAATGAGCAGAGTTTTAGTGGTGTATGCAAGTCAAACAGGGAACACAGAACTAATGGCTGAAGCAATGGTAGATTACCTTAAAGCAGAGTCCTGTGATGTTATTATTAAGACATTTGATTTCGATTGGGTTGAGCCGGAAGAATTATTAGAGTATGATGCCGTGTTAATCGGAACTCATACATGGGATGATGGAGCGATGCCTTATGAAGTGGAAGACTTTTATGAAGAGGTAGAAGAGGTGGATATATCAGGCCGCCTGTTTGGTGTATTCGGTTCTGGTGACTCTTTTTATGATATATTCGGCGGAGCAATTGACTTAGTTGCCGATCGTTTAGAAGACTTAGATGCTAACGTGCTTCCGGAACGCTTAAAAGCAGATTTAGAACCTGACAAAGAAGATATAGAGCGCTGTAGGGCTTTTGCTAAAGAGCTTTGTGATAAGTTACAGTCTGCATCGATTTTAGAAAAAATATAAATAGTCATATACTCAGGGACCAAGCGACATATGCTTGGTCTTATTTATTTTATTTGTGCATAAAATATGTAGTGTAAACCTTTCTAAATAAACTAAAATTAATAATTAAATAATATAAAGATATATTGACTTTTTATTTCATCATGATTTAAACTAGAGGTAGATTCAGAGATTGGAGATGATATGATGCTAGAAAAATTGACAACAGAAGCACGTAATTCAACAACAATGCATTTGGATGAGTTGTCCACGATGGAGATTCTCAATAAAATGAACGAGGAAGATGTAAGCGTTTCAAAAGTTATTGAAAATCAACTACTCGAAATAGATAAAGCTGTTAATTTTGCTATAGAATCTTTTAATCAAGGTGGGAGACTTATATATATAGGAGCTGGCACGAGTGGAAGATTGGGAATATTAGATGCAGTAGAATGTGTTCCGACTTTTGGTTCGCCGAAAGACATGGTTCAAGGTATTATTGCTGGTGGATTGAAAGCGTTTACTGAGGCTGTTGAAGGGGCAGAAGATAATATAGATGACGGTAGACGAGATCTGGAAGATATTGGAGCTAATGAAAAAGATACAGTTATTGGTATTGCTGCAAGTGGACGAACGCCATACGTGATCGGTGCGCTTGATTATGCCAAAAAAGTAAACTCGAGAACTGTCAGTATATCATGTAATAAGGGGGCGAAAATGAGTCAGCATGCAGAGGTTGCTATTGAGCTGGAGACAGGACCTGAAGTTTTGACCGGTTCAACAAGATTAAAAGCGGGATCAGCACAAAAAATGGTTTTAAATATGATTTCTACTACTGCGATGATTGGGATTGGAAAAGTATATGAAAACTTGATGGTAGATTTAAAACCAACGAATCAAAAGTTAGAAGAGCGTTCAAAGCGAATTATTATGGAAGCAACAGACGTTGAATTTGACACGGCTAGTCGATTTTATAACATGTCTGGCCATAAAGTTAAAGTAGCTATAATTATGATTTTATTAGATTGTTCAAAAGAAGAAGCTTTGAAAAGAATAGACAAGGCAAATGGCTTTGTACGCTCAGCTTTATCAAACTAAAGGGGGTTTATTAAAATGAGCAAGCAACAAAAAATGGCTGAAGAAATTCTAGCCGCATTAGGTGGGGAAGGTAATCTAAAAAGAATTGGTCATTGTATGACACGGCTAAGAGTTTTATTAAAGGATGACACAAAGGCTGACTTTGATCAATTAAAGCAAGTTGAAGGTGTGATGGGTGTTGTTCCTGATGAAACAATCCAAATTGTGATTGGGCCGGGAACGGTGAATCGCGTAGCTGAAGAAATGAGTCAAATGACAGGGCTTGGTGTTGGTGAAGACTCTGAGCCAGAAACAGATGATTTAACATTTGAAGAAAAAGCGGCAATTAAACGAGAAAATATTAAGCAAAAGAATCGGACTCCTTTTAAAAACTTTTTACGTAAAATCGGTAATATTTTCATCCCGTTAATTCCAGGTCTTGTGGCTTCAGGAATTATTAATGGGGCAGCGAATTTTCTAAAAAACGCTGAAATTGGTGAAGGAACAACATGGATGGCTATTCTTCTAGTTTTAGGTGGAAGTATCTTCACGTTTTTAGCTATTCTTGTTGGTTGGAATACGGCAAAAGAATTTGGAGGCACTCCTGTCCTTGGTGCCATTGCCGGTATGATATTATTTAACCCAGCACTTGCAGATATTACTCTTTATGGTGAGGAACTCGTTGTTGGTCGTGGTGGATTATTTGGTGTTATTTTTGCAGCATGGTTAATGGCCTTCGTTGAAAAGCACATAAGAAAAGTGATACCAGCAGCTGTTGATATTATTTTTACTCCATTAATTACAGTATTAGTTGTAGGTATTGTTTCCTTATACGCCGTTATGCCTGTTGCTGGATTATTAGCAGACGGCATTACAACAGGATTAACTTCACTCATTGAAGTTGGTGGTGTTGTGGCAGGAGCTGTCTTAGCGGGATTCTTCTTACCACTGGTTATGGTAGGATTGCATCATGGTTTAACGCCAATTCACTTAGAGTTAATTGACGTATACGGCGGAACTGCTTTATTAACAATTCTGGCTATGGCTGGCGCTGGTCAAGTGGGGGCAGCAATTGCCATTTATGTTAAAACAAAGAATAGTCGTCTTAAAAATATTATAAAAGGTAGTTTACCTGTTGGTTTTCTTGGAATCGGTGAACCACTTTTATACGGGGTTACACTTCCGCTAGGACGTCCATTTATAACGGCGTGTCTTGGTGCAGCTGTAGGTGGAGCGTTCCAAGCTGTGATGGCGACAGCTGCAGCAGGAATTGGTGTTTCCGGTTTATCACTCATTCCGTTAATCACTGATGGTAAGTACTTCAGCTATTTCATAGGTTTGGTTATATCTTATGGATTCGGATTCTTATTCACTTATTTATTCGGGTTCAAAGAAGAAATGGCGGATGGTATTTAAGTCTTTTAAATGTAATGGATAAGAGGTTGGGACATAACTAAGTGTTGGTTATTAAACGCGAACAATTTTAAGTGAGCGTTATTCGCTTCGGAAAAATATACGTCCGCTTTTACTTTAACTAAAATACTTATGTTCCAGCTTCTTTTTTTTATAGAAAAAATAAATTCTAGAAAATATATAAATGTTAAGCAGGTGATTGAATTGTTAGGTATCTCTATTTATCTATCACAAACGATTGAACAACAAAAAGCCTATATTAAAATGATGCGTGAGCATGGTTTTACATCTATTTTCACCTCCCTCCATATTCCGGAAGATGATCATTCAAACTATGGCGATCAACTCAAAAAGCTAGCTAATCTTGCAAAAGAACTGGATATGGAATTGATGGCTGATATTTCTCCAGATTCATTAAAGACATTAGGCTATAATTGGAAAAACGCAGAAGGCTTACGAGATATAGGCTTGACAGGACTTCGGATTGATTATGGTGTCGATGAACAAACTATCATAGATTTATCTAAAAAGATGAAAATAGCCATAAATGCCAGCACAATTCCTTTTGACTCTCTAAAGCGAATGAAAAAAAATGGTCTCGTTGTTGAATCAGTGGAAGCGTGGCATAATTTTTATCCACGACCTGAGACTGGATTGGGGTTGACACATTTTATTGAGCAAAACAAAAAGCTAAAAGCGGAAGGGATAACGGTAATGGCATTTATCCCAGGGGATGAATCATTACGTGGGCCACTTTTCATGAAGTTACCAACATTGGAAAAACATCGTCACGAATCACCATTTGCTGCCTTTTTGGAAATGAGACATGATGCATTTGTAGATAAGATTTTAATCGGAGATCACAGCATTCGTTCTGAGTCGCTTGCTCAGTTTAAAGATTATAAGCAGGGAGTCATAACTTTAAGGGCTATTCCTAGTCGACATATTAGCCAATCTGTTGATAAAGTAGCCGGGATTCACACCAATCGTGCAGACTTTGCAAGAGATTGTATTCGTTCAGTTGAATCAAGACATTATGCAGCTATTGGAGAAGATGGATTACAACCAGAGAATTGTGTCGAACGTTTAGTTGGCAGCATTACCATTGATAATACCAAGTATTTAAGATACCAAGGTGAAATCCAAATAACCGTTAACGACTTGCCAGCTGATGAAAAGGTTAATGTACTTGGTAGAGTTATTGATGCAGATCGTCCACTTCTTAATAGGATTAAAGGGAATAAAAGATTTAAAATTGAATGGATATAGTAAGAGAGGCTCTCAGTAGAGGGCTTTTTTTATAATGGAATTTTCGTTTCGTTTACGTATATGTCTTATTGACTATCGATTGACGTTGTGAGGGTAGGTCTTATTAATCATTTTCGTAATACTACTTAACATTTGTAAAATACCTGTAATATTTGTTGTATGATGTATTTTAATGTCGATATATTAGCACAAGCTATTTCTCTGCCATGGCGCATATTCATCTTAAGAATCTAATAGATAAGTAATATGAAAACTTATTTGAGTTACATATTCATAGGGGAGTGAAAAGTAGCTGATAAAGTAAAAGGGGGAGTTTAATGGAATTTTGTAAATACTGTGGGGAAGAGGTAAAAGAAGGCATTAAATTTTGCAATCATTGCGGAAAACAACTAAGAGAATCAAAAACTGATGATAAGTCAAATCCTAATCCCACAGATACACAATTAAATAAGGATCTAAATCAGGAAAAGACAGAAAATGAAGAAGAGGTTAGCGTGTCTAAAGATGAAGTCACTTCAAAATCAGAGATTTCAGCAACGTCGGGAGCTGACTCGCTAGATGAGGCGCAAACAGGAAATAAACAACCAGTGCAATCAAAAGGTGTGCTGCAAAAGAATGTACTTATTTTTTCGGGGCTTGGTATTATTGTACTACTTATTATTGGTTTTGTAATATTAAATAAAATGAATTCACCCTCTCATTTAGTTAAGGAATTTGAACAGGCCATTAACGACGAAGATAGCGAAAAGCTAATCTCAATACTATCTACTGATGAAGAAAAATTAGATATTAATGAAGAAACGATGAATTCTTTTATAAAGTTATATGGCTCTAATAAAAGTGATTTGAGAAATATGGTAGCTCAGTTGGAGAGTCAAGCAGAAGGTCATGGAACAGGATATAGCATTTATCCAATCGAATTAATTAAAGATGGTAAGAAACTCTTATTTATTGATGATTATAAACTCAATTTGCTTCCCGTTTATATTAACGTTTCTACGACTTACGAAAACACAGAGATTTTTGTAAATGGAGACAAATTGGCTACTGCTGATGAGGAGTATTTTAGTGATGAAGTTGGTCCCCTCACACCTGGGATACACACAGTAAAGGCTGTTTACGACACTGGTTTCTTTCATTTAGACAAAGAAGCGGAAGTGGAAGCTTCTGATCCAGGGGTGGCGAGTTTAGTTGATCTTCATCTCGAAGGAGATAATGTGTCTTTTGATCTACTTACAAATAATTACGATCAATTGAGTTCGATCAAATTATATATAAATGGAAAAGAAACCGATTATGATTTAACGGAAGATAGTCGGGTAGGACCGTTGCTTATAGATGGAACGATGAATGCTTCCTTCGAGGCTGAGTTTCCTTGGGGAACTATGAAAACTGATGATGTTCCAATTGAAGATTCCTATATTGACTTTAATTTTGGAGATAATGAAGATTTTAGACAAGAAATAATGGATATTATCATTACATTTAATGAAGAATTTTTAGAAACATACACAACTGGCTCCGAAGATGTGTTTACCACAACCACAATACCTTTGCAGGAGGTCATCTTAGAAGAAGCAGAATTTAATAAAGAGCAAGATATCGTGTTTAAAGGTGCTTTCCACGGGATTGATTTCTATCAAGATTCTTTCGACCTAAAAATGTCATATGATGAATTTTGGGAAATTAACGTTGACACAATAACTTATACTGAAGAAGATATGTTTTTAGCTGGAGATAAAGAAAACTTGCAAGAAACAGAGGAAGAAATTAGATATGAAATGGTTTTTGATCCACAGTTGGAAGAATGGGTAGTTGCAAATTTAGGCTATGCAGGTTCCATGGATGAAGATAAAATGGAACGCTACAAGGTAGATGATCCAGTTATGCATACATCTGAATGGGATAAAAAGAAGAAAAAAGGTAAGAAAGATAAAGATTAATAGACTAATCTAAATGAGCTTAAAAATGTTTTTATAGTTAAGGAAACAATAACATTAAGTCTCCTTTATCTCGTCAGGCCTTCTCCAACTTGTACGTTGCTATCGGGCGTTTGCACTTTTGTTCGTCCAGCGCAATCGTCCAGCAACTATCAAGTTTCGAATGCCTTCCTACGATAAGTCGACTTTGAATCGCTTCGCTCTTCAAGTCTCCTTTATCTCGTCAGGCCTTCTCCAACTTGTACGTTGCTAATCGGGCGTTTGCACTTTTGTTCGTCCAGCGTAAGCGCTCAGCCACTCGAGGTCTTAAACAGTAAATTTACGTGACAAAACCCGCCACTACGTTTTCCTTCTTAAGTTGTCCTGTGCCTGAGGATAAAGCGCTTTCGCTTATGTAATAATATCCGAACCAATTCGAAACTGAACGTTATTCGAGTTGTGTTCGGATTTTTTATTATGTAAGAATATTATATTCTATAGAAAACAACAATAAGAGTGTTAATCAGCAACAGGATATTGATGTATTTCGACATAAATATGACAAAAAAGAAATATAATGTTATATTTCATAAAGTCATAAGTTTTAAAATAGCTTCCTACCTAGCAGTAAATTAAAAATTATCTGAAAACATAAGATGGACTGTTGCTAAATCTTCAAAATAAAGTATAATTATATTAACTGCACCCATTCTTTAGATGGAAGCGCTAGCAAAGAGATAAAAATTATATAGGGGGAAATAACATGGTTAAAAAAAGATTGATAGTTTTTTCATCAATTCTGCTGAGTATGTTACTTTTACTTTCAGCGTGTGGCGGCGATAAAGTAGGCATAGCAATCGGACCACCAGCAAGTGGAACAAACACTTTATCTAAGTATATCTTTGAAGCTTATGATATTGGTGACGACGATTATAAAGAATATCAAGAAGGCTTCGGTGACGCTGCGGACGGTATTCAAGATGGAAACATCGACATGTCTCTTGGTATTTTAGGTCTACCAGCTGGAAGCATTGAAAGCTTACAGGCATCAGTAGGTGACGTAAAAATGATGGAGTTTTCCGATGATGCGATTGATTACATCGAGGAACATGCAGGTTATGAGCGTTATACTATTCCAGCAGACACATATGAGTTTTTAGATGAAGATGTAGAAACAGTAGCAGCCTATGCAGTTCTTGTTGGGAACACAGATACAATTAGCGAGGAACTAGGATATGAACTTGCTAAACTTATGGTTGAAAATGCAGATGAAAACACACATGCTCAAGCTGAGCATATGACACTGGAAAACGCGCTTAACGGAGCAGAAGGAATTCCAATCCACCCAGGTGCAGCTAAATATTATGAAGAACAAGGTTTAGATTTTGATAATCCAATTGCTGAAGTAGATGTATCAGAAGACAAATCTGAATTGGTTTTAGGAACTGGAAGTCAAGGTGGTACGTACTACCCTCTTGGCGGAGAAATGGCTAACGTTTGGAATAATCACTTAGACAATGTTAGCGTAACCAACACTGAAACTGGAGCTTCTGTTGAGAACTTAGCAACAATCCGTGATGGCGATATGGATCTAGGTATGGCTGTTCATGTACCAACACTCGAAGCTATCAATGGAGAAGGTGACTTTGAAGATGGAGAAGTAACTAACGTTGCCTTTATTGGACATATTTACCCAGAGGTTGTCCAACTTATTACACGGGAAAAGGCAGATATTGATAGTTTAGATGATATTAAGTAAAAATAGATAAGCAGTTATAGTTAATAAGAAGAGGTTGGGACATAATTTTAAATACGAACTTTTTTGCAACTTTAGTGAATATATTTCTGAAGCGATTGATAAGCAAAATATAGTTCGAATTTTCCTGTAAAAATACTAATGTCTCAGCCTCTTCTATATTCATTAATGAGAGGATGGTGGTCAGATGAAAAAAGATCATCATAAACAGCAAGACGAGGCACAAGAAATTCTAGAAAAGTACGATAGAGAAAATCAATTTCGTGTAAATATAGGTAAATGGGGTTGGATTGTAGCTTTCCTTGGTATTTACCTAACACTCTTCCACTTATATACAGGGTTTTTTGGTACATTACCATCCCAAAAACAGGGAGCAATCCATCTTGGGACAGCAATAGGTATGATGTTCTTACTTTTCCCGGCAAAAAAAGGATTGCATCGAAAGCAAAAATCAGTTCCTTGGTATGATGTTGTATTGGCCTTCATAGCCATGTATGTTACGTACCATAAAGTATTCTTTTATGAAGAAATCATTCGAAGCAGAATTTCTGGGTATGACACAGTTGAGGTGATCATTTCTGTTTTAGGAATTTTGCTTGTACTTGAAGCAACAAGGCGTACAGTCGGCCTTCCTATTGTTATTGTAGCGAGTATTACACTTCTATATGCTTTATTTGGTAAGTATATTCCGACACAAATTCTGTCGCATCCAGGCTTTTCTGTAAAGCGGCTTGCACCAAATCTTTGGTTCCAAGAAAGTGGGGTATTTGGTACGCCCATCCAAATTTCCGCTAAGTTCATATTCCTCTTTCTATTTTTTGGTGTCGTCCTTGTGCATACGAAAATCGGACAATTTTTTAATGACTTAGCTTTTGCTCTTACAGGTCGTTATACAGGTGGTACCGCAAAAGCAGCTGTATCCGCAAGTGCACTCCAAGGAATGGTGTCAGGGAGCTCAGTTGGTAACACAGTAGCGTCCGGATCATTTACCATTCCAATGATGAAAAAAGCAGGGTTTAAACCAGAATTTGCTGCAGCTACAGAAGCATCTGCTTCTACAGGTGGACAGATTATGCCACCATTAATGGGTGCTGCTGCTTTTATTATGATGGAATATCTTGGTGTTCCATATTCAACGATTATGCTGGCTGCATTAGTCCCAGCCATACTGTATTTCACTGGAATTTTTATCGGTACACATTTTGAAGCAAAAAAATTAGGGATTTTAGGTTTACCTAAAGCCCAACTACCTAGTTTTAAAAAGTTAATGATTAAAAATGGATTTATGTTACTGCCATTAGTAATTATTGTTGGAACAATTGTTATCGGATTCACACCACAGCGTGCTGCATTAATGGGTATTGCTGCTGCTTTTCTAGTAAGTTTAGTTAGAAAAGAAACTCGCATGTCCCTACGTGAAACAATTAATGTATTAGAGCAAGGAGCGAGGGTAGCACTTCCAGTCATCGCAGCTGTTGCAACTGCAGGAATTATTGCAGGTGTTGTAAGTATAACTGGTCTAGGCGCAAAATTTGCTACAGGTATTATTGCTCTATCATCGGGAATTCTTCCGTTAGCACTATTCTTCACAATGATTGCTTGTATTGTGCTTGGTATGGGACTCCCTACAACGGCAAACTATGTTGTCACTGCTACAGTCGCTGCGCCGGCTTTAATTAATGAGTTTGGTCTAGAGCCAATTGCAGTTCATATGTTTGTTTTCTATTTTGGAATTGTAGCGGATATTACTCCACCGGTATGCTTGGCAGCATATGCCGGAGCTGGAATAGCTCGTGCAAATCCGTTCAAAACAGGCGTCAATGCTGTAAAATTAGCAATTGCAGCATTTATTATACCGTATATATTTATCTATAGTCCTATTTTAGTAGGTGTAGATATTACTGTAGTGAATCTCATCATAGTTATTGCTACTGCTCTTCTTGGTATGGCAGCAGTGAGCAGTTCGATGATTGGATACTTTATCCGAAACTCGAAACTTTGGGAACGGGGAGCGCTGTTAGTAGGTGGCTTATTAATGATCACTCCAGGTTTATATACAAACCTTATTGGTTTAGGAATAATTATGTTAGTATGGTTAGTACAAAAACAACGGAAGGATGACGGAGGAGATATAGGACAACGACCCACTCCCCAGATGCAAGTTTAGTAGAGAGGTTTCATAGGTTAAGCTATAGGGTAAACTATTATAATACCTTAGCTTAACCTTTTATATTGGTCATGAAAACAATTAACTTGAAGACCCAATAATAACCGATAGCCAAATCCCATTAATTACATTGCAGGCTATCGCTTTTTATGGAGATTAAATTTTGATGTCATTTATTATAAGTTATTATAATGTATTCATCTAAATTACTATTAATAAAAAAGCTAAGAACATTGTATTTAAAGGGTGGTAACATTGAAAAACAGATTTAAGCAAGCAGACAATATGCACGACTTTTTTACTGCTAATAAAAAGCAGTTTAAGGAAGCACTTCTTAAAAAAGCAGTGAATGTTAGAGATAAAATAGAAGAAATACATATGATAGGTAATATTAATCTTATTGAGAACGCCGTCAAATTAATTCACTATGTTATGGAAGAAGATGAAGATAGTGTAAAAACCTTTGCACATCAGGAGGGAATTGCTTGGGCGAAACAATCTTTAACTCTCTCATTTAAGTTGGAGTGGATTCAAGCAATCCGTCGTACCTTATGGAACTTTTTAGAGCAATACGATGGCATGAATGATATAGAAAGAACGAGCACAGAGTTTTATAATATGGAAAAATCGAACAACGATATGATTGATCAATTTTTAAATAGTTTCTTTTTAAGTTATTCAGAGTATAAAGATAAACTGATTGAAGAGACAAAAACTTTGGTGGACAAGTTAAGTGTACCGATTATTCCGATAAACTCTTCCGTTAGCATTGTCCCTCTCACAGGAACGATTGATATGTATCGTGCCTCTATTATTGAAGAAAAGATTTTGGTTGGTATTGGCGATCAGCGGATTGAAACATTGATTATTGATTTATCCGGTGTTGCTAAAATAGAACAAAATGCAGTCGGACAATTTCTGAAACTGATTGACGGGATAAGTATGATGGGAGCAAAAACAGTCACAACTGGAATTAGGCCTAAAATTGTTCATATCTTGATTGAAGCAGGCATTCAATTTGAAGGAGACACACAACCAATGGCTAATTTGCAGCAAGCGTTAAAAGCTCATATTCACTATAATTAGTCTAACAACTTTGTAAATCAAATTTCTTAATAAGAGGTTGGGACAAAAATAAGTATTGGTTATTAAACGACGAACATTTTTAAGTAAGCGTTAGTCGCTTCGGAAAAATACTTCGCTTTCCGTGGGCGGCTGATGAGCCTCGGGCCAACAGGATGTTGGTCATGAAGGCGCCCTCACAGGACGTCGCGAATTTATCCTTCCATCATTCATGACGCACGGTGGGGGCACGTCTGGCCTCATCTCCCACAAAGGTTTTCGGTGGGACGAAGCTTGCTGCAGTCCCAGAGTCTACGTATTTTTTCTACGCTGACTTGAAAAGGTGTATATTTATATAAATATACTTTAATACGTTCGCTTTTAAATTAACTAAAATACTTATGTCCCAACCTCTTTAGTATTTAATTTTCTATTTTAAATCGATCTACTTCCTGTTCCATTTCTTTGGAAATTGTCCCCAGGTTACCTGCCATCTGGTTTAATTGGTCCATGGAGGTGGATTGTTCCTCAATGGATGCAGAAATTTCTTCTGTTCCTGCTGCCGTTTCTTCGCTGATTGATGCGATATGTTGTGTGTTTTCAGAAATTGTTTGTTCTTGTTGTAAAATAGAACTCATCACATTCATTACTTTTTCAATATGGTTTGTGTTCGTTTGAATGGCCTGATTAATTTTAGAAAAAGCATCATCTGTTTCATTAACAAAGGAAGTTTGGGTCTCAAATACTTCTTTTGTTTTGCTAATAAGTGAGACAGTGTGATTTGTTTCATGTTGTATTTCATTTATTATATTGACAATATCGCCTAACGCTTGGTCTGTCTGAACAGCTAGTTTCCGAACCTCATCAGCGACCACAGCAAAACCTTTCCCATGTTCACCAGCACGTGCGGCTTCGATAGCGGCATTAAGAGCAAGCAAGTTAGTTTGTCCTGCTATGTCTGAAATCGTTGTGACGATATCACTAATGTTTTTAGATTTATGTTCAAGCGATTGAATTGCCTGAGACACGTCTTCAGTCATGACCCCTGTTTCACTTGTTTGTTCTCTTAGTAAATTGAGGGTTCGAGTGCCTTGTCCAGCAACATCATTCATTGCTTTTGATATAGAAAACACCTGACTGTTATGATTTTCTATATCATGTATTAGATTTGACAATTTCTCTGTAGCAATGGCATTCTGCTCCATTAACTGAGACTGTTCGCTAGCTCCCCCTGCGATTTGTTCCATTGTTGAAGAAATCTCATTGGCTGCAGTGGTATTTTCATCCGTACTTATGACAAAAGTCTGCGAGACATCTAGAATTTCATGACTAACATGTTTGACCTTTTGAATCATTGCTCTCATCTGTTGTAACATTAAGTCAAAACTTTGCGCTAGATCATTAATTTCGTTTGTTGCTTTAATATCAGTTTTGATTGAAAGGTTTCCTTCTTCAACTTTTTTCATAAGCGATTGTAAATATGTAATTGGTCTTATCAATCTTTTTGTAGTTATATATGAAATAATAACCGCAAATATGATAACAATAAGTAGAGTGACCGCTATAGGAACGAGTATTTTATTTGCTTTGTGTTTAAATGTTTCAGCAGAAGATGTTTCACCAATTAACCAATCCGTTTTATTATTTGTCACATAACCTAGTACCCTATTTTCCCCGGCCTCAGTGTAATCGATGAGTCCTTTGTCGCCACTTTTTGATAAAGCGTTAAAATAAGCCTGATCATCTGCGCCAGTGCCAATTAACTGTTCGTCCGGATGGGCAATAAAGCTCCCATTTTGATCAATGACGACAACATATCCAGAGTCCCCAACTTCAATATTATTGGCCATATCAATTATAGTATCTGCCAGAATGTCAACAGCGACAACACCAATAAATTGGTCTTTCTTATAGATGGCTTTTGAAGCTGTGACTATCATTTCTTTTGATATTGTATCAATATGAGGAGCTGACCAGATTATCTCCTCATTTGATTCTTTAGCAATTTGAAACCAACTGCTAGAACGCGGATCGTAACTTTCATCCATATGGTTAGGGATGAGGGTTTGAGCAGTTTCCTCAAAACCGACATAAGCATTTTCAATCTGATAATGGGATGATATGCTTTCTTCTAAATAGGCGAGCGTCTCTTCTTGTTTTTTTAATGTAAAGGATGTAAATACTTCACTTTCTGAAAATCTATCTAAAACGTCTTCAGTATTAATTAGAAACAAATCAAAAGTATCATTTAAATTTCCAACCTCATTGACGACATTATCGGCGAGTTGATCCACCATCGCATTTGTACTCAATCGATAGTTCATAAAAGCAATAATGCTTCCTGTAAGGATAATTAATATTAAAAAAGGGAGTAAGATTTGATGTTGCATTGATTTACGCCGGTTTGTTAGTTTTTTTATTAGAGTTGGGGTTGTTGCTTTTTTTGTTTTTTTTGATTGGTTTTCCTTTTTCTTTCTTTTCATTTGTATCCCCCTGTATTTTCGATTAGATCAAGTTGAACAAGCCATCTGATAGTTATATCGGTTAAATTGTAGGAAATTGTAGTCATGTTTGCTCCTTCACTGAATAAAAGTCTTTCTATATGTTATATTAGTGTGATAGTAATGAAAAAAGGAGCGCGTTTTATGGAAGATACAAATCTGGAACAAAAAACAAATCAATTATATAAAGTTATGTTAGTCGCTGGCATTGTAACTGTGGCATTCAACCTGCGTCCAGCGATTACTTCTGTCGGCCCTTTAATGGGAATTATCCGGGATGATATCGGATTATCAAACTGGAATGTCGCCTTACTTACAAGTCTTCCACTAATCGCATTTGCTATTATGTCACCGATTATTCCTAAATTTGGTTACAGATATACAAATGAAAAAGCACTTTTATCTGGATTATTTGTACTTTTATTTGGCATAGGTTTGCGCTCTATCTCAAATATCTTCCTTCTCTTTTTAGGAACGTTCATTATTGGAGTGGGGATTGCAGTATGTAATGTGCTTTTACCAGGTGTAATAAAAGAGAAATTTCCATTTAAAGTTGGTCTAATGACCAGTGTTTATTCTACGATTATGGGGATTTTTGCTGCAACAGCATCAGGGGTTAGTATCCCACTTGCTAAGGGGCTTAATCTTGGATGGAATAAAGCTTTACTTGCTTGGGGAATACCAGCTCTCATAGGAATTATTGTTTGGATATATCTTGTAAAGAAAAGCAAGTCGGAAAGCGACGTGAACGTAGAAATTATTAAATCTGAAGATAATAGAATGTGGAAATCGTCGCTCGCATGGCAGGTGGCTCTTTTTATGGGGTTCCAATCCTTTCTCTTTTATGTCTCAATAACATGGCTACCAGAAATATTGCATGCCTACGGAGTTGATATGGCAACGGCAGGATGGCTATTGTTCTTCACTCAAATGATTGGTTTACCAGCAGGTTTTATTGTTCCTGTTTTAGCTGATAAGTTTAGATCTCAGCAAGTCTTAGTTGCTGTTTTAGGTATTTGTGCTATAAGTGGTTTTACAGGATTGCTATTAGGAAGTTCTTTTTCTGTTATGATGATTAGCTTAATCATCTACGGCCAAGCTTTAGGTGGAACATTTCCGCTAGCTTTGACTCTTCTTAGTTTGAGAGCTCGTACAGCTAAGCAAGCGGCAGAACTTTCGGGTATGGCTCAATCATTTGGATATGTGCTTGCCGCTGTCGGTCCGATGCTGATTGGATATCTATATGATTTGACTGAGACATGGACAGTTCCATTGATCGTGTTGATGGTAATATCTGTATTTGTGATTTTGTTTGGACTTGGTGCAGGGCGAGATCGCTATGTGCTAGACTAAAAGCTGATGTTCATCCCCGTAGATGAAGACCAACTTCGGAGTGAAATTGCTGCAAGTTGTCGTTCATGGCGTTGATGAAGACCAACTACCGAGTGAAATTGCTAAAAGTTGTCGTTCATGCCACTGATGAAGACCAACTTTGAATTTAAATATTAGTGTCTTTAACTGGAGACGGTGTTTCAAAAATAAACACACATAAACATTGAGATTGTCCTGAGATATAAATTGTATTAAAATAATCTAATGGATTGATGAATGTGAGATGATGAAAAATGCCAAGATATATCTGGTTATTAGTTATTGGAACAACAATAAGTGTCACCGGTGGTTCATTTTTGTGGCCCTTAAATACAATTTATATGCATAATGAATTAGGAAAAAGTCTCGCCTTTGCCGGGATGATTTTAATGTTTAATCAGGCTGCAACGATTACTGGTAACTTGATTGGTGGAATCTTGTTCGATAAATATAGCGCCTATAAAACAATTTTATATGGGACAGGGTTAGCGATGCTGTCAGCTATTACTCTTTCATTTTTCCATAATATCGGGACTTATTCTGTTTTACTTGTCTTAATTGGTTTTGGAACAGGTATCACTTGGCCGGTGATGTTTGCTATGGCTGGATCTGTCTGGCCCGATGGTGGAAGAAGAGCTTTTAATGCGATTTATGTTGCTCAAAATTTAGGAGTAGCGCTTGGTGCCACACTTGGCGGATATGTTGCCAGTATTTCATTTAATTATATATTTATGGCCAATGCGACGTTATTTACTTTGTTTTTTATTATGGCTTTCTTTTTCTATCGTGACATGGATGAAAAACGAGACCAACAAATGCATACGTCAGTTATTGAGCAAAGCGGGGAAATTAAAAATAAATCCTCTTTCAAAGCGTTACTTATTTTATCGACAGGCTTTTTAATAGCTTGGTTTGCCTATAGTCAGTGGCAGTCCACCATTGCATCTCACACACAAGATATAGGAATCCCTCTTGAGCAATATAGTATGTTATGGGCGATCAACGGTTTTCTTATCGTGCTAGGTCAACCATTGGTGAAATGGGTTACGGAAAGAGTGACATCACAAAAAACTCATATATTTATCGGAGCGGGTATCATGGTGTTTTCCTACATCATCGCAATGGTGGCTGGTGAATTCACTATGTTCGCAGTAGGTATGGTTATTTTGACGATGGGGGAAATGCTTATGTGGCCAGCAGTCCCTTCCCTAGCCAATGAATTAGCTCCTCCAGGCCGAGCAGGATTTTACCAAGGATTCGTAAATAGTGTGGCTGCAGCTGGTCGAATGTTGGGGCCTGTAGTAGGTGGATTGATTGTGGATTTATACAATATTCAGTTGCTGTTTTATATTTTACTGGCCTTGTTTATCATACCTTTTATAACGACGAGTCTTTTTGATAAAGGAACAAGGGTAAAAGAGACTAACTAGCACTGGATTAATATTAAATGAAGGAGATTGACATGAGTAAAATTAAATTAATTGCATTAGATATGGATGGTACTCTACTTACATCACAGGAAAAAGTATCAGATTACACAAAAGGTGTTATTGCTAAAGCTTTGGAAAATGATGTTCATGTCGTTCTTAGCACAGGACGATGGTTGAATTCTTGTTATCCATTTGCGGAAGAATTGAAGTTGAAATCTTTTCTTGTAACATGTAATGGTGGTCAGATTTGGACAATTGATAAGAATCTTTTGGAAGAACATTTATTAACACAAGAAAAAATTGAAAATATGTGGCACTTAGCTGAAAAATATGATGTGTTTACTTGGCTAGTGTCCACTGAAGATATTTATTATAATCAAAGACCAGATAATTTCTATGATCATAAATGGCTTAAATTCGGATGTGAAACAGAGGACAAAGATAAACTCGATAAAATTATAGAGGAACTTTCGCATATCGGTGGTCTCGAACTCACAAACTCACTCCCAACAAACATTGAAGTGAATCCTAAAGGAGTTAACAAGGCAAGTGCTTTAAGAAAAGTTTGTCAAGATATTGGGATTACCATGGATCAAGTCCTTGCTTGCGGTGATAGTTTAAATGATATTAAAATGATTCAAGAAGCTGGTGTAGGAGTGGCAGTTGGCAATGCTCAGGAAGCGATTAAAAAAGTCGCTGATTACGTGACGGAAACAAATGATAATCACGGTGTAGCCAAAGCAATTGAAAAATTTGTCCTTTTTTAAATCATTCAACTTTCGCGGAATGAAATATAACCCTTGGGATCATAGCGGTAGGATAAGATACATTGCACGAGTTAACTTTTTGATGAACTGACCTAAGTGACCCAAGAAAACTGGATTATCAAGCCCACAAAATCTTTATTATCGTAAAATTGATATAAATCTGCGCACTAATTAATGGGATGTATTCAAAGCAAGTGTAATATAATAACTACCTTAAACCCATATCAAAGCGGATGCCCCTTTCATTGTACCTTAAAAAGGAGTATAATAAGGATAGTATTATGAAAGGGGATGCTGATATGGGTTTTTCTCGTGGCCCTAAAGAGCCCGTTAAAGAAGTCGAGACAAATGTTTGGGTTTGTACCAATGATGACTGTAATGGCTGGATGCGTGAGTCGTACAGTTTTGAAGAAGATCCTAAATGTCCATTTTGTAAGTCTTCAATGAAACAAGAAATGCGAGTTTTACCTGAATTGAAATAAAATCAAACTCAGGAAGTGAAAAAGTTAATCTTATAATAATTGTTGAAAATGTCTCTCAGGACATTTTTTATTTATTACATTAACTTTAAATTAATGAATTAAAACATCCTATGAACTTCATAAGTATAATAAAACAAAAACCTTAGTGAGTAAACCACTAAGGTTTTTGTTTTTGCTTAGAAACTATAACATTAAAACTTTTATGGATAACTTTATACTTAAATTGTTCACGTCTAGCTTCAGTGCCCAGCGCTTTTGTTTATTTACATTTTCTTTTCTTGACATTGAAGTTTAACAGGTATAATATTTTATAGGTGTTCAATTTTGAACTGTTTACTCTTAGACATTAGCGAATAGAGAAGACTAAAAAAGAATGATTTTTTATAGAAGTGGGTGTGTAGTTATGGTAAAAGAGACATATGGAACAAATCGTCCAACAATGCTTATGCAATCGTTTTGGCATTTACAAAAGTCAATTATGGGTCAAGTTAAACAAACGGCGTTGGAACACGAATTATCGGTTCCTCAATTTGCTATCATTGTTATGATGCAACATAATAAAAAAATAGCTCAGAAACAACTTCAGGCAAGAACGCACTATCCTAAAAGTACATTAAGCTATGCGATAGAAGGGCTTGTGCAGGACGATCTTTTAAATCGTCAACATGCTGAAGGAAATCGACGTGAGGTCGACCTTATATTGAGTGAACAAGGGAAAGCTCTACTAAAGAAAATGAAAAACGAAGAAAATGGTGTCCATCTGAGATTCAAAAATGCCGTTAATTCATTTTCGGAAGAGCAATTTAACGACCTTTTAAATTTACATCAACAGATAGCAGCATTTTTTGAAGGTGGGAAGATGAAATGATTAGTATTCTTAAAAAGTTATCACCTTATAAATGGTTGCTTGCACTTGTTTTTCTCCTTGTTTTTATCCAAGCTCTATCCAATCTATTGTTACCAACATTAATGGGCTTTATCGTGGATAATGGTGTAGTAGAAGGAGATATTCCGTATGTTTGGAAAATTGGTGGCGTCATGCTAGGCGTTGCGGCGTTGACTGTAATTGTTGCAGTTATGGCCAGTTATTTTTCTTCTAAGATTGCCATGGGACATGGAAGGGATATACGTAAGGAAGTGTTTAGTCATGTCCAAAAGTTTGCTTTTAGAGAATTTGATCAGCTTGGAACAGCTTCCCTCATCACGAGGACAACAAACGATATTACACAAATACAGCAAGTAATGATGATGCTTTTACGTATGGTACTAACGGCACCCCTCATGATGATCGGGGGAATCATTATGGCCGTTTCAAAGGATGCAAAATTATCACTTGTCGTCCTCGGTGTGATGCCCATTTTGGTAGGGGCGGTTTTGTTTATTTTGAAAAAAGCCATGCCATTATTTAAAGCAGTCCAGAAACGTTTAGATAAATTGAATCTTGTAATGCGCGAAAACTTAACTGGGGTTCGTGTCATTCGAGCTTTCAACAAGGAAGACATTGAATCAAATAGGTTAAAAGATGCGAACACTAATTTGACCAATACATTAATAAAAGTTAACAAGCTTATGGCTTTTCTTATGCCACTGATGATGTTGCTTATGAATTTGACTGTCGTCGCTATCATTTGGTTCGGTGGGGTCAGAATAGATAGTGGTAATATGCAAATTGGCGATTTAATGGCATTTATCCAGTACGTAATGCAGATTATGTTTGCCCTCGTTATGGCATCCATGATGTTTGTTATTTTACCGCGTGCAGCGGTATCAGCGAATCGTATTCAAGAGGTTCTCGAAACAGAGCCGTCCATAAATAATCCAAAGACAGAAGACAAAACTACCCCTGTTACGGATGAAAAAGGTACATTAGAATTTGATCATGTCACATTTTATTACCCAGGTGCTGAGGAGTCAGCACTGACTGATATTGAATTTAAATCCCGTCCAGGTGAAGTGACGGCAATCATTGGTGGTACAGGATCTGGAAAGTCTACCTTAATCAATTTGATTCCACGCTTCTATGATGTAACCGACGGAACTATTCGTATTAATGGTTTAGATATACGTAAAGTATCACAAGCTAGAGTCCGCTCAGCTATTGGTTTAGTCCCACAAAAGGCCTTTTTATTTTCAGGAACAGTCTCAGAAAATATTCGGTATGGAAAAGAAGATGCCACTATGGATGAAATTAGAAAGGCAGCCAAAATTGCACAAGCGGATGACTTTATTTCCAGTATGGAAGATGGCTATGACACAAAACTTGATCAAGGTGGTTCTAATCTTTCAGGCGGGCAGAAACAACGCCTAGCTATAGCGAGAGCACTTGTTAGACGACCTGATTTATATCTGTTCGACGATAGTTTTTCAGCACTTGATTTTAAAACGGATGCCAAACTCCGTCAAGCATTAAAACAAGAAGTTACTGATGCATCCATTGTAATCGTCGCTCAAAGAGTGAGTTCTGTCATGGATGCAGACCGAATTATTGTCCTTGATCAAGGCCATATAAGAGGCATAGGGACACATGAAGAGTTATTGGAATCCAGTAATATTTATCAGGAAATTGTTAAATCACAACACGGTGAGGAGGGAACTGCATGAGTAAGCAAAATATAGACCAAGATAAAAATAACAGGGGAACACTGATGCGTCTTCTCGGTTATTTAGCTCCTCGCAGTAAGCGGCTCATAGTTGTCCTTATGGCGACCATATTAAGCACTTTATTCACCATTTTAGGGCCAAAGGTCATGGGAGACACAATTACGGTTGTTTTTGAAGGAGCCTATGCAGCACTCACCGGAACGGGTGCAGGTATTGACTTTGGAAAAGTTGGCCAATTGCTATTATTATTAGGTGGTTTGTACATTTTTAGCAGTTTGTTTACGTTTCTGCAGCAATATCTCATGGCCAGTGTAGCGCAAAATACAGTTTATGACTTAAGAACAGATATTTTTAATAAGTTAAAGAAACTACCACTTAATTATTATGATAGTCATTCTCACGGAGATACTCTTAGCCGAGTGATCAATGATTTAGACACAATTGGTAATACATTGCAACAAAGTATAACCCAGTTTATCCGCTCAGTTGTTTTACTTGCTGGGATTCTGATTATGATGTTTACGATCAATTCATTACTGACAATAATTGCCCTTGTTAGTTTGCCAATATCATTTTTTGTGATTAAACCATTTTTGAAAAAATCACAGAAATTTTTCAGTCAACAACAAGACACTCTTGGTGAGCTTAACGGACATGTGGAAGAAATGTATACCGGTCATGATGTTGTAAAAGCATTTGGTCAGGAGGCTAAAGGACTTAAGACTTTCAATAATGTAAATGATGAGTTATATGAAGCTGGTCGACGTGCGCAATTTATATCAGGGATTATCATGCCAATTATGATGTTTATAGGGAATTTAACTTACGTACTAATTAGTATTGTCGGTGGTATATTAGTAACTCAACGAGTGATTGCTATTGGTGACATTCAGGCATTCATTACGTATACAAGACAATTCAATCAGCCGATTAATCAGATGGCTAACATTGCTAATATTATTCAATCAACTATCGCAGCAGCTCGACGAGTGTTTTCTTTACTTGATGAGGAGGAAGAAATTCCTGAAACTCCTACTGGAAAAGTGAAGGCTGTTGAGGGAGCAGTGACTTTCGAACATGTTGAATTCGGTTATGATGAAGAATTGTTAATGAAAGACTTGAATATTAATGTAAAACCCGGCCAAACGGTTGCTATTGTTGGGCCGACTGGAGCTGGAAAAACGACATTAATTAATCTGCTACTGCGTTTTTATGAAGTTAAGGGTGGTTCTATTAAACTAGATGGTACTGATATATTAGCTATGTCACGCCATGAACTTCGAAGTCATTTTGGCATGGTGTTGCAGGATACTTGGTTGTTTAAAGGTACTATAAGAGACAATATTGCTTATGGAAAAACCAATGCTTCAGAAACCGAAGTGATTAAAGCGGCTAAAGCAGCTCGAGCTGATCAATTCATTCGCACACTACCTGATGGGTATGACACGGTCTTGAATGAGGATGCTTCAAATATTTCTCAAGGACAAAGACAGCTCCTTACAATTGCCAGGGCGATACTCGCGGATCCGCCTATTATGATTCTTGATGAAGCTACATCAAGTGTTGACACGCGCACCGAAGTCTTTATTCAGGAAGCAATGAATTCGATTATGGAGGGGCGAACAAGTTTCGTCATTGCTCATAGACTCTCCACAATTCAGGATGCAGATAATATTTTAGTCATGAACCAAGGTGATGTCATCGAACAAGGTACACACGAAGAATTGCTTGAACAAAAAGGATTTTACGCTGATCTATACAATAGCCAGTTTGCTGATGAGCAGACTGGTTAATATTCAAAAGCTGGGGATTACTTCTCTGGCTTTTTTTATTTAGTATAGAAACAGTATTTCAACAATCATAAGCGGAATATTTTGAATTAATCATAATAGTTAGTATAATAAATACATTAGTTATAGGGCTTTCTTAGAAATCCAAAATACTAATGACACCTAGAATCTTCATCAATAGATTGTAAGCGATTACAAAATAATGAGGAGGAAGGTTAAATGAGGTACGCAAATCCAAATACTGAAGGAGCACTCGTCAATTTTAAGGACAAATATGATAATTTTATTGGAGGAGACTACAAGCCGCCGGTAAAGGGAAAGTACTTTGAAAATGTCAGCCCAGTCACCGGTGAAGTTTTTTGTGAAATAGCACGATCTACAAAAGATGATGTGAATGCCGCTGTTGAAGCAGCTGAGGAAGCATTCAAAGAATGGGGAAAAACATCCGTTACCGAGAGAGCGAATATTTTAAATAAGATAGCTGATCGGATAGAAGATAATCTAGAAATGTTAGCTGTAGCTGAAACGTGGGATAATGGGAAAGCTGTTCGGGAGCCACTTGCTGCCGATCTACCATTAGCTGTTGATCATTTTCGTTATTTTGCAGGTGTTATACGAGCTCAAGAGGGTGGCGTAAGTCAGATTGATAATGATACTGTAGCTTATCATTTTCATGAACCATTAGGCGTAGTTGGTCAAATTATCCCTTGGAACTTCCCTATACTTATGGCCACTTGGAAGATAGCACCAGCACTGGCAGCGGGGAATTGTATTGTTTTAAAACCAGCTGAGCAAACGCCAGCTTCCATACATGTATTGCTTGATTTAATTAAAGATTTAATACCGGGGGGAGTCCTGAATATAGTAAACGGCTTTGGTGTAGAAGCGGGTAAACCGCTAGCTTCACATAATGGAATATCAAAGGTTGCCTTTACAGGAGAAACAACGACAGGACGCTTAATTATGCAGTATGCTTCTGAAAATATCATTCCAGTGACCTTAGAACTCGGAGGAAAATCTCCTAATATATTCTTTGAAGATGTGATGGATAAAGATGATGGCTTTTTGGATAAGGCTGTTGAAGGGCTTGTCATGTTTGCTCTTAATCAAGGTGAGGTTTGTACTTGTCCTTCACGTGCTGTTGTTCATGAATCGATTTATGATAAATTCATGGAAAAAGCTGTTGAACGTGTGAAGAAAATTAAGATTGGTCACCCGCTTGATTCGGAAACAATGATGGGTGCTCAAGCTTCCAAAGAGCAAATGGAAAAAATAATTTCCTACTTGGATATCGGTAAACAAGAAGGAGCGGAAGTCTTAACAGGTGGAAATGTCAACGAGTTGACAGGCGAGCTTGAGAACGGCTATTATATCGAACCGACAATATTTAAAGGGAGTAACGACATGCGGATTTTCCAGGAAGAGATTTTTGGTCCAGTATTATCGTTAACTACCTTTAAAGACGAAGAGGAAGCGATGGATGTAGCAAACGATACCTTATATGGATTAGGGGCTGGTGTTTGGACGCGTAATATTAATACGGCATACCGTTTTGGACGGGGAATCCAAGCGGGACGTGTGTGGACTAATTGTTACCATCAGTACCCAGCACACGCAGCATTTGGAGGATATAAAAAATCAGGCATTGGAAGAGAGAATCATAAAATGATGTTGGATCATTATCAGCAAACCAAAAACCTGTTAATTAGTTATAGCGAAGAGAATGCTGGTTTATTCTAGTCTTGGTCGGTTAAGTCCACTCATGTAATGGGTTGATTTTATATCTGTATAGAAAGGGTGTAAATATGGTAAAGCGTGTAACTGCAACTAAAGAAGCACTTGAATTGATTGAGCATTTGCAGGAACTACACGGCGATTTAATGTTTCATCAATCAGGTGGATGTTGTGATGGCAGTTCACCCATGTGTTTTGAACGTGGTGAATTCAGGGTAGGTGATTCAGACGTAAAACTTGGTGAAATAGGGGACACTCCGTTCTATATGGCAAGAGATCAATATGACTATTGGAAACATACCCAACTTATTATTGATGTGATTGAGGGGCGAGGAGGGATGTTCTCTTTGGAAGGGCCTGAAGGAAAACGGTTTTTAACGCGTTCCCGAGTTTTTACTGAAGACGAAAAGAATCAACTAGCTAACACACCATCATAAAATAATGAGATTGGGACATACGTTAACAATCCGAACAATGAGCAGCCTATAATAAAAGTCATTGTTCGGGTTGTTTTTTATCACTTTATATTAGCAGTAAACAACGTAGTACGTTTTGTTGCTCCAGTTTCTTCACTTTTTAATAACTTCTACTGTAAATCAAAAGTAATGGTTTGTTTCATGAATATAACAACTATTGGTATACTATATATAAGAAAAGAAGTCACAATTAAGTTGTGGTCACCATAATCTATTAGAAACCGAATTGTATCTAATTTTACTATGTAAAAAGGATGTGTCTATGTGTCCCAGTTGAATTATTATGTCACAGGCAATACAGCAGAAGGATTTATTAACTATTTAAATGAGAACCTTCAAGGTATTGAAAAGATTGTCGTTTTAAAACATCAATCAAATAAAATCAAAACAAAAGTTATTAGGAATTTAATGAATCATTTTGATGAAAACATAACCATAGAAGCATTGTTAAGTTCTTTGGGAGATGATTATTTAGACGGAATCATAGTCAGAGAAAAATCCCTTGCAATCATTTCTGATAGAATATCGTTTCCTGATCTAAATTCCATTGAGCTTGACTTAACTAACTATTTACACGAGTCTTCCAATCAAGATGTAAAAAAAGCTAAAAAGACTTTCAAATCTCTCACTGAAGAATCCTATGATCAATTTGCACAAGGATTGAAAATACATGACGAGCTGGAATCAATTTACGTTAATGAAATGAATTTTGAGCGTGCAGATGAGATAGCAAATGAATTTATATACGATTTATTTACTGATATAAACAAGAAAGAAAATACATCTACAATTTATAAACGATTATTTGGAACGAATACACCTGAAGGGGCAGTAAATATTGTTCCAGAACTTCTCTCAACGATTAATCATGCTTACTTTATCAAAGGTCGGGCCGGAACAGGTAAATCAACTTTTATGAAAAAAGTTCTCGCAGTTTGTAAGGATTTAGGTTTTGATATCGAAGTTTACCATTGTAGTTTTGATCCTAAAAGTATTGATATGGTTCTTGTCCGAGAACTGAGTTTTTGTATTTTCGACAGTACCGATCCCCATGAGTTTTTCCCAGAAAAAGAGGGACATAAGGTGATTGACATGTATGAAGAAACAGTCACTCCTGGAACAGATGAGAAATATGCAGATAAAATTGCATCTGTGACGTCCCACTATAAGTCATACATGAAAAAAGGGATTGCCCTATTAAAAGAAGCAGACCAATCTCTCGAAAAAATTGAGGGTAAATATGAATTGACAAAAGAGATGGAAGGCAAAATAGTGAATGAAGTGTTAAGACAGATATCTTAGGTAGTCGCCTCAAAACGATGGCGACTCCTTAACACTCACTTCAACTAAAATTTTTCCCAAGTAACAGTAGTTGATACACTTGTCATTTTTCGATTTTTATTGTATCATTATTTAACTGAAAATTTAGATATATTAAAGGAGGTGGAATAAATGATAACTGTCAAGATGCTTAAACCTTACTATATTAAAGCTAACGCTCAGCATGTTCGCGTTGTATTAGCTTACCAGTATTTCTCTGTCGTGATCAATCAAGACGTTTACCAATTCATACCGGTTGAAGCCAAGGAGATACGACTTAATCGAACCAATAAAAAAATCGAAAACATCAACGCCCGTTTTGCGTTTCAAAAAGGTAAGAAGATTGTTTATATGTCTATGACTGAACTCATTTCACTTCCCGATTTTATAGACCAACTCCATTCTATTGCTGAGCCTTATTTCAAAGATGATGCCGATTCTTTAAATGAGGAACAGGAGGCACTGATTAACGAGTTGGAAATGTTAAATTTAAAACGATTAATTGATAAAGCTCTGGATCACCGTGACTATAAAACGTTACATGAACTATATCCACTTTTACCTAAACATTATAATTCTTAGTGCAGAAGCATATCTTTGGTATGCTTCTTTTTACATAAATAAGTTTTAAAGGTTTAAAAGTAAAATATTAAGGGTATTAAAACTTATATCACAAGATATTATAAATTATCGGACGGATAAATGATATATCGGGAGGTAACTGGATTGGTAACTCTAAAAATATTAAGACCTTATCATATAAAAGTAAATGAAAAATATGTACATTTAAGGTTGGAAGATCAATTTTTCACTATTTATCTTAATGGAGAAGAATATCAATTTATACCGATCGAAGCTAAGGAAATTAGAGTGGACAGGGAAACGAAGAAAATTGATAATGTCGATGCTAAATTTGCATTTCAAAAAGGAGAAGATGTTGTCTATATTTCAATGGCAAAATTAATATACCATCCCGATTTTCTTAATCAAGTGTATCGGATTGCTAAACCGTATTATTATAAAGACTTCCAAGATACTTTGATTGATAAAAGCGAGGTGGACTTGATTATTGATGAATTAGAGCATGAAAATAAAAAACGACTCATTGATAAGGCTCTAGATGAGCGTGATGAGGAATTATTTTATAAATTATTGGAGACACTTTGATTATTGACATCATATAACAAAAAAATTAATCCGAACAAGAAGTCGAATTGATAGCGAATCGAAACTTGTTGGGATTAATTTTGTGTAGATAGTTGAATTTAACAGTAAGCCCTCTAGCAGTTATTTAATTTCAATTAAAGCATCTGTTACCTTCTCAGCTGTATAACTGCTTCCGCCTCTATCCTCTGTTTTTTCAATCATCATGGCAATGAGGATATCCTGATCATCAGTCGGATAGCCGACAAACCATCCGTTTTCTTCACCTTTACTATCAGAACTTAATTTCAGTTCAGCTGTACCTGTTTTGCCTGAAATAGGGAATTCAGCTTTCTGTGCTTTTTTAGCCGTTCCTTTTGTGACGACCTCTCTTAATATATCTTGCATAAGCTCTGCTTCTTCTGAAGAGATAATCTCTTTTTTCC
Source organism: Virgibacillus sp. MSJ-26 (assembly GCF_018918075.1). GTDB lineage: Bacteria > Bacillota > Bacilli > Bacillales > Amphibacillaceae > MSJ-26. The sequence continues at coordinate 45,815 of NZ_JAHLPW010000014.1, read as the reverse complement.
AAATTTGGCCATCATCTTCATCAAGCAACAAAGTCGGTTTAAGTAGTTTGCCATCATTCAAGATAGGTGTATAGGCTAAAGCTAAGTGTAAAGAGCTCAGTTGAATTTCACCTTGTCCATAACTTGTGTTTGCAAGTAATACTTCGTTGTCAATTTTGTCTTCAGACGAAATGGTTGATTTTGAGATTGGATATTCAAATGGTAAATCTTCGCCTATCCCAAACTCTTTCAAGCCTTTCGTATAGGATTTTGCTCCCATTTCAACAGCTTTCATTGCAAAATAAATATTATCTGAACGGATTAATGCATCTTTTAAATCAACTGGTCCACTACTTTCAGAAACACGGCGAACTTTATAGTCTCCCCAACCCTTTCCGTTACTCCATGTTAAACCGTTAATCTCCACACCTTCGTCAGGTTTGATGGCTCCATCTTTGAGTCCAATCATGGCCGAAATTGGTTTCATGACCGAACCTGGAGCATAAGTTGCATTAAAACGGTTAATTAGAGGTGTTTTGGGATCCTCTTCAAGATTTGCCCACATATTTTCATTAGTACTATATAGTAATTCATTAGGGTCAAAGGACGGACTGCTTACAAGCGCCAGTGTTTCACCTGTCTTAGGGTCGATAGCAGCTGCTGTGCCAGCATCACCATCATAAGTGTCATATATTTTTTCTTGGATATTAACATCAATTGTTAATTGAATGTTTTTCCCATTTTTCACTTCTTTTTCGGCTAAGACAATATCGTCCTTATCTTCTTTTTTAATAATAATTTTTACTCCAGCTTCCCCTCGTAGTTGTTTCTCAAACAATTGCTCGAGGCCTCGCTTACCTATGGAATCATTTGCTGTATAAATGCCAGGTTCACTTTCTTCAAGTTCTTCTGCATTAATCTGCCCGACGTATCCAACAAGATGAGCTGCCGCTTTACCTAAGGGATATACTCTTCCTGTTGATTCATTACCCTGAACACCCTCAATAGCTCCAAGTTGCTCAAGGAGGCTCGTATTAGAAGGGAGCACTGTTGCTAACGGTACAAAAAGATCTGGTTCTACCCAGTTTGCATTTAACTTGGCATCGATATCTTCAACCGACATGTTAAGCAGACTAGCAAGTTCTTTTTTACCATCTTCCGCATTATCTCCCATTTTTTCTGGAACAATGCCGATTTCTCGTACAGTATCATTTAAAGCTAATGGCATTTTATTGCGATCTAAGATCTCACCACGAGCAGAAGGTGTTGTTTCTAATCCAATATCTCCACCGTCAGCCAATTCAGGGAAGATAAACCCAGGATTCCAATCGACAAACCAGGTTTCTTCATCGTCATTCTTCTCTTCTTTAACTAATTCTGCTTCTTTTGTAAAAGAGATAGGCCCAGCTACACTTGTCATTTCAGCTTTGAATTTTATTTGAGCCGTTCCATTTTTATTAGCCTTTTTTATGTCATCATCTGAAAGTTCATCAAAGGTAATATTTAATTCAGAAATTGCCAGATCTTCATATATTTTTTCATAGCGATCGACAAATTTTTCCTTTGGGAAGTCCTGTTGTGAATCTGAAGAAACCATCTCGTACATTTTGCCGAAGTTTTCTTCATTCCATTCTTGCGTGAATACGCTGAATTGCTCATTTGGTGTTACATCGTTAGATGAGCAAGCAGTCATGAATGCAAAAAATAAGAGCGGTATTAATAATAAACTTTTTTTCATACGTAACCCCCACCATCAAACTATCTTTTAATCTATTATAACATTATACATTAGCATAAATCTGCATACCAATTATAATTATAAAAAATAGTGGTTATTTTGCATTCATATGTTTGTTGAATTCTGTAGTGATTCGATTAAATTCTTCATCTGATACAATATAGTACCAAATACCGCCAATTCTTTTACCAGAACCATTTAATTCTAAAGTTTTGATATTTTGTCTAGTGCCTCGATATGACGAGAAAAGCTGCCGTACATTTTGCGGGCTTATGTTTGTTTGTACATTTCCACCAAGAATAGTTAATAATTCCCCAACTTTTATCACATTTGAAAAGCTGGCAGCTTCATCCATTGCTGCTTTGATTACATCACGTTGGCGTTCGTTTCGCCCAATATCGCCGCGGGGATCTTGTTTTCGCATGCGAATATACTCTAATGCCTCAGCTCCATTCAGGTGTAAATTTCCTTCATTAAATTGATGGCCATCTTGAGAAAAAGCTTGCCTATTATGAACCGTGATCCCACCTAGTGTATCAATGCCATCTTTAAATCCTTCCATGTTAATCCGGGTATAAAAGTGCATATGTAGATCAAACACGTCTTCCACCGTCTGCACTGAAAGAGGTACACCTCCATAAGCGTATGCATGATTAATTTTATCCATGCCATGCTCCGGAATGTTTACATACGTATCTCGTGGAATGCTTAGCATCATAGCTGAATTTGTTTTAGGATTAAGCGACATTAAAATCATTGTATCAGATCTGCCCTTATCACCTGACCGTTCATCTACTCCAAGTAACAGAATGTTAATGGATTGATTATTGTTGAAAAGGGAAGCCAATGCTTTTTGACGATTAAGGCTTTGATCCCTATCTAAAGGACTATGCATCGCGTCAAATGTACCGCTAATTTTGTTCCACATAAAAAAGAGAGATGCGCCTCCAATGATTACAAGAACAATAACAGTGCTTAAGACCCACTTGAATCCCTTTCTTTTTTTATGCTTGTGTCTTTGTTCTGTTCTGGTTGTCATGTTAATTTCTCCTTCATGGTTATTACGAGATAAAACGGGCTGTAAAAAGTCTTATATTATAGTCTAATCTTATTTAATCAAATTACTCTTATAAGCGTAGAATTTTAATCATTTGTGAATTAAAATGAGAGTCAGTTTAAATTAAATAGAAAAGGTCATATATTAAAGAAATTAAAAATAGTTAAAAAATTAAGATAGAAAGAGTTTTCGTCAGATATTTGGAGGGAATCGTTCTTTATATAGAACAAATGACGGTTTTCACTGTTTTTCAAAATATATTAAATTGCTTATAATTCTATTAGTGTGTTCGTTATATAGTACTAAAAACATAGTCAATAAGTTCAGTTTACAGGTTAGGGGGCGAATTTATGATTAATAAGAGTTTGTTAAAACGAACGAAAGATTCAATTAAAATCCTACTTTTATTTCAAAACATTTAAAGCTGAAGGTGGGTTGATGATGTTATCTCAAATGAAAAAAATACTAACTGCCTTACTTATAGGTTGCATAGTATTAGCGATTTCATCTATTCCTATCTCAGGAATAACTAAGGGTGAACATCCGAACTTATACATATATTTTAATACCCAAATTAAGGATAAATCCTTTAACCTATCAGAACGATTCTCCATCTTAGAAAACCCTTCATCGATTGATTATAATCTTAATTTAAATTTTGTGGACTTAGTTTTAAGAGACTTTGCTCTTTTAACTAATAAGCAAACAGAACAACATATTATAAACCACCAAAAACACTACCAAAAAATTTTAGAATCTACAAAAGAATCATTAATAGAATCATTTAAATTTAATGTGGATGAAAAAAGAGAAACAGAAAAAATTCAAAAGGAAATTGAGGAAGACGCAGCAGAATTTTTAGAGGGTATATTGACTGAATAATCTAAAAATAATTAAATTGAAGGGGAGAATATATTAATGAAAAAGAAATCGTTGAAGAATAAAATTATTGCAGGAACCGTTGCTGTTGGATTAATATCAGGAACTGGATTTGCATTTGCAAACACGGACGCTGGAGAAGCATTAAAAGATTGGTATGACGGCATGTTTAATCAAGCGGTTGCAGATTCTGAAGGAGAAGTGGACGAGTATGTTGAAGGTTTAATACCCGGTTTAAATGATGAATTGGAGGGGCTGAAAGATGATGCAACTACTTCCATTTTTGACACAAGGGATGCTGAGACGGATAGTTCATTAAGTGAAATTGAGAAAGCGAAACAAGCACATTTAGAGGCGCTTACTGCAGAACACGGTGAAATTTTAGGATACATGGAACAACAGTTCTTCGATGTTTATATGGATAATTGGCTTGAAATGCAAGACATGGCTAGTGAAGCTGCTGCCAATGCAGGTTCAGAACTTGAGAGTCTAACAGGTGAAAAAGGTGAAGAGTCACTTCAGCATGTAACTACTGAATTAACATCAGCAAAAGATGGTGCCGTACAAGCACTTGAAGATGAAATTGAAAAAGCTAAGAAAGAGCTAGCTGAAGGTCTTGATTTCCATTCGGATAAACTAACAAATAACTTAACTAAGGAAATTGATTTTGCTGTTGACGCAGTAAGAGAAACTGTCACAAATCTTAAAGTAGAGCTTGTTGAAGAGCAGCAAACAATTATTACTGCTAAAGCACAAGAACTTGAAGAGGATGCAAAAAATAGTCTGGATGATGTCGTTTCGGGTATTAACGAGTAAATAATTAGGGTCTCCATCACGGAGACCCTAATCATGATAAGTTGGAGGGAATACCGTGAAAAGCAGAAGAGAGACTCATAAGAGAAAAAAACTGCCCTTTAAAAAAATACTCATTGGAACTGTTCTTTTAATCGCGTTAATTGGCAGCAGTGTATCGGTTGTGTTTGCCGATCAAGATATTGAATCGTTATTATCAAATTGGTTTCATGAAAACCAAGTAGAGGCCGTAGATGAACTAGAAAAGTCAGTAAAAAAAGAAAAGGACGTGCAAACAAAACGATTAAAGGAAGAGTTACAATCAGAAGTAGAAAAGGCAGAAGAGGAATTGGCACAATTTACCGAACATCAGAAAGACAAAGTTTCATCCGAATTAAAGAAGCATGTAGACAATTTAATTAATTCATCCAATATTAATGACGCAGAAAAAAGAGAAGACATCGAAGCATCTTTAAATAAAATATTAACAGAAGCTAAAGAAAAAATGAATGCGATTGATATTGAACTCTATGAAGAAGCATCCAACGAAACTCAGATAAAAGAAGAACCTAAAGAAGATGAAAAGGATATCGAAGAGTCCAATAAAGATGACGATAACTTGAGAAATAATGAAGGAAATAATAACGAAGAAGCACCTGAAAAGAATAACGATAAAGAAGAGGAACAGCCGCCTGTAGATGAAAAAGAAGGCTAAGAAAAGTAAATTTCTATTGGTTTCGAAATAGTTGGGAAGTGATTGGGATAGAAGATGAGAAATCTACTCAGAAAGAACAAAGAAATTCAATAATCAGCTGGATAAAATTCATACTTATTTTAGTTGGAATATTTCTTATTTTTCGGTTTGTGATTGGTATCACCGTTATAAATGGTCAATCCATGTCGCCAACTTTCAGCAATAATAATGTTATAATGACGACCAATTTATTTTACTCACCAGAGAAAGGTGATATCATTTTGTATCGCGACGAAAACGGTTTTGACGTGATTAAGAGAGTTATTGCAACAGAAAATGATCATGTAGAAATCAAGGACGGCGTAACTAAAGTGAATGGGAAACCGTTACAGGAAGAATATAAAACAGGTGTATCACAAGATATGTCTAAAGTAGTAGTGGATGAGAATAGTTATTTTGTTCTTGGGGATAACCGATCCCCAGGTGAAAGTCTAGATAGTAGAAATGAGTCTGTAGGAACAATAGCTAAAGCTGATATTAAAGGTAGATACTTATTTAAACTTTATCCATTCTAATCTAAAATTCCAAATTGAGGTTGCGACATGATTAACTATAAACTCTAATTTCTTGCTATTTCGAAACGAGAAATTAGTCATGTCACAGCCTTTTTCTTATGTTTATTATTTTAACGGCTTCCCAAAAGAATTCTCCCATACTCAAGGAATGTGAAGGACGATAGCTCAACGAGTAGGTGGGACGTGAATATCGGTTGGCTTTGGCCAAAACTTCTTCCATATAGTGTGATAGGAACATAGATTCAGCAAAGGTGGGGTTTGTGCTCGTTCCAGCGCTACGGAAAAATACTGGCTTTCCATGGAGAATGCTTCATCCTTCCCACTTGCATGGAACTAAAGTGACTATGAGTTAGGTCATTTTTTATTTTTAACAAATTATTAAAAATATTAGTCTTAAAGTCACGCCTCTAATAGAACTTTCCACCTAGTTTATGCTATAATGCATGATGAAAGTAGGTGAAAAGCTTGATTGGAGATAAGATTAAACGATTACGGCTCGACAAAGGGATGTCATTATCAGAACTAGCAGACAAGGCCAAGGTTGCTAAGTCATACTTAAGCTCAATCGAGAGAAACCTTCAAGTTAACCCATCGCTACAATTTCTTAAAAAAATAGGACATGTGTTAGAAATAAGCGTGAACGAATTAATAAACGATGAAAAATCAGAGTTAGATCAAGACTGGATTCAAATTGTGAGAGAAGCAATGAACTCGGGAATTTCAAAACAACAGTTTAAAGAGTATTTGGAATTTAATAAATGGAGAAATAAACAAAAAGAAAAGATATCCATTTAAGCCGTTAAGCTCAGCTTACGGTTTATTTTTTTGATATTATAAGCGGTAATCCCACTTTCATGATGTTTACATATGATGAATGAAAGGTATTAACCTAAACGCTAGTGGCACCCCCCCCTTTTCTTATTCAATAAGTAAGTGAAAAATAGATCGCTGTTTTAGGTGTTTTCCGTAAAATGTTGGTAAAAAATAGTTTGATAGATTATGATTTAATTGTTAGTGTGTGATTTCTATTATAAGGAGAAGATAGAAATGAAAGAACAAGAACAATACAAGACTTTGTTGAAAAAAGTCATTGAAGCTACTGAAAATAATAAAATTAATACATCCGAAGAATTAATTCAAACTTTAGTTTATGAACTAAAAAATAATAGCAAACAAGTTGGAAAAGCACCATCGCAATCCTTTGCTCAATAACCTGTCAAGATATAAAATTTGCCCTTTTAAACATTCTTTTGCTTTAACTTTTACTTGCCTTTATATAGTGATTTATTTCACTTTTATATACTTAAGCGTATAATAATAATGAGGCTAGTTAAAAATAGAAAACTATGTTACAGATTGAGCAAAAAAAGACTTTTTGAACGTAAAATACTAAGAAGTCCTGTAAGATATTTTATAAAATTATAGGTTGAAAGGATTGTGTGAAATTGAATAAAGCTAATACTTTATACATTAAACATGTGAATGTTTTTATGGAAGATAATGTCGTTAAAAATGGTCATGTACTTATTGAAGATGGGATAATAAAAGAAGTTTATAAAGAAGTCGAGCAACCGGAAAGCTATCCTGCTCGCTTTAAAATAATTGAAGGGAATCAGATGAATCTTATTCCTGGGTTTATAGACGGACATATTCATGGGGCAGCTGGAGCAGACGTCATGGATGCAACTGAAGAAGCATTGGATACGATGGCAGGAGTGCTGCCTGAGGAAGGAACGACAAGCTTTCTAGCAACAACGATTACTCAGTCACCTGAAAATATAGAAAAAGCATTAAAAAATGTTGCTAATTATGAAGGAAAAGAGGGACATGCTGAGGTGCTTGGCATTCACCTTGAAGGTCCATTTATAGAAAAAAGTAAGAAAGGTGCACAGCCGGAACAGTATATTTTAGAACCTAACTTTGAAATTTTTAATAAATGGCAAACCTTATCCGGAAACAAAATTAAAACTATAACGATGGCGCCAGAGCATGATAAAGACGGATCATTCATTGAAGCTCTTGCAGAATCAGGAGTCAATGTCTCCGCAGGACATACTGATCTTGACTTTGAAGGACTCAAAAAGGCTGTATCTCACGGTGTTCGTCAATTGACACATCTGTGCAATGCCATGAATGGGATTCATCACCGGGAAATTGGAGCTGTTGGTGGTGCTTTTGAAATTAAAGAATTAAGAGCAGAACTTATCGCTGATGGGATTCATGTGGTCCCTGAAATGATGCAGCTTATCCATCGTAACATGGGTAGTGAGCGATTGATTTTGATAACGGATGCCATGCGGGCTAAATGCCTACCGCCAGGAGACTATGAATTAGGTGGCCAACCTGTTGTAGTTACTGAGGATCGTGCAGAACTTGAGAATGGATCACTAGCAGGAAGTATTCTTAAGTTAATTAATGGAGCAAAACAAATGCTGAAGTTAAAACAGGTCTCTATTCGCGATATTGTCGAAATGGCCTCTGTAAATCCAGCAAAACAATTAAATGTTATTGATAGGAAAGGTAGCATCGCACGGGGAAAAGATGCTGATTTATTGTTAGTTGATGACGAATTAAATATTCAGTACACAATTTGTCGTGGCGAAATTGCTTTTGAGGGGGAAGAATAATGAATGTTGTTAAAGTGAAAAATTATGATGAGATGAGTGAAAAAGCATGCGAGTTGATCATTAGTAAGCTAAAGGGGAATGAAAAACCAGTACTAGGTTTAGCTACAGGCTCAACTCCTGAAGGCTTTTATGATCGACTTATTGAAGCCTATGAGCAAGGAAACATAACATTTGAAAATATAACAACCTTTAATCTTGATGAATATGTTGGTTTAGCGAAAGACGATCCACAGAGCTATCATTATTACATGTACAATCGTTTATTCAAGCATATAGATCTCAAAGAAGAAAATGCACATTTACCAAAGGGGGATGCTGAAAATTTAAAGGAAGAATGCGAGAGGTACGAGCAATTGATTAAAGCGGCAGGCGGAGTTGATATACAACTTCTAGGTCTTGGTACGAACGGACACATCGCTTTTAACGAACCAGGTACGTCCTTTGAAAGCAGAACACAGGTGGTTAATTTAACAGAGTCAACCATTGAAGCTAACTCAAGATTCTTTGAAAACAAAGACGATGTTCCAACAGAAGCAGTGACAATGGGCATTGGTAGTATTTTGGAAAGTGATGAAATTGTCATGCTTGTTTCAGGAGAAAATAAATCAGAGGCTCTAGCTCAAATAATCAATGGGGAAATAACAGAAGATAATCCCGCGACTGTACTTCAAAAACATAAAAATGTTACAATTATTGCAGATGAAGCTGCTTTAAGAAAAGTGAAATAATTCTTTTTACATTTTAAGAATAAGAGGTTGGGACAAAACTAAGTGGCAATTTTAAATGAGTGCTATTCGCTTCGAAAAAACTACGCTACTTTTAAAAGTGTGTATTTATAGAAATATATTTTAAAACGGCCACTTTTATATTAACTAAAATACTTATGTCCCAACCTTTTATTTGTTAATTAGCTTCCACATCAATTTCAATATACGCCTGATCTAAATCTTTAATTTTCGCTTGGTCACTGCTCACGTCAACAATCCATTCGCAGAAAGATTTTTCCTCGCCATCTTTTACATAAACGACAAATTCCACTGTATCTAAGTAATTAATTGTTTTTAAGATGTAATCAGAATTTCTTAACATATTTTCTAGTTTACCTAGAAGTGTATAGTCGACAATGACTGAGAAACCTTGCATCAATTGTCTTTTAACCACTCCAGTCGCACGGATAGCTTCTGAAGTTGTATTGCCATAAGCACGAATTAAACCACCAGCTCCGAGTTTAATACCACCAAAATAACGAGTGACTACAACAGCTGTATCTTTTAATCGCTGTTTTTTCAATACTTCAAGTATAGGGACTCCCGCTGTACCACTTGGTTCACCATCGTCATTGGCTTTTTGGATTTGATCATGTTCGCCAATCAGATAAGCTGAACAATTATGGGTTGCATCGTGGTGTTTTTTCTTGATATCCTGTATAAAAGATTGTGCTGCTTCTTCAGTTTCAACTCTTCTTATATAACCAATAAAGCGAGACTTTTGTATTATTATTTCCGTCGAACCTTCAGTTTTTACAGTTAAATAGCTAGATAACATGAATAATAGCTCCTTTAATGATAGATTATAGTATATAATGGACAAACAAACCTGTAATATATCTACTTAATAACATGTATATAGTGTTGAAGAAACCTTTTCTAATGCCAAGCGTGTGAAAAACAGTAGTTCTAAAGTCTTATTTCCTAAAAAATCGCAGTTATTTAAAAAACTATGCTAAAAGACCCTATAAAAATTAGGGATTTCTGCGTATAATTATAACATAGGTTGGTGTATAACGATGACTACATTAAAATTTAAAGAAAAATCATTGGATTACATCATCAATGACATGATTGGTGTTGTGGAAAATAGTAAAGATGAAATATTTCATATTAGCGAAGAAGCTCGCGAAGAACACGAACAGTTAATACAAGAATTGAAGAATACGAAAGAGCAAGTCATCCAACATATACAGGATGGAGACGAACTGGAAGAGCGGGTGAGATTCTCTCGTAGACGACTCTCTCAAGTTAGTAAAGAGTTTCATAAATATGCTGAAAGTGACATTCGCGAAGTTTATGAGAAAACGCATGATCTACAGACTAGATTAGCTGTCCTAAGACAAGACGAGAAAGTATTAAGGGAAAGACGGGACGACATAGAACGGCGAATCATATCCTTGGATCACATGATTAAGCGAGCTCAAGGACTAGCTAGTAAAGTGGCTGTTGTTCTCAACTATCTTAACGATGATTTTAAATACGTTAATAATATGATAGAGGAAGCAAAAGAGAAACAAGAGTTCGGTCTTAAAATTATTGAAGCACAAGAAGAAGAACGTAAAAAAATATCCCGTGAAATTCACGACGGTCCTGCTCAAATGCTGGCTAATATTCTTCTTCGTTCAGAACTTGTAGACCGTGCTTTACGTGACCAGGGGACTGATATGGCATTACAAGAAATAAAAAGTGTCCGTAAAATGATTCGCACCTCACTCTACGAAGTTAGGCGTATCATTTATGACTTACGCCCAATGGCACTTGATGATTTAGGTTTACTGCCGACCATTAAACGATACATTTCGACTATTTCGGATTATAATGATATTAACATAGAATTTGATTCGATTGGAAAAGATGAACGATTAAAAAGTCAGTATGAGATTGCTTTTTTTAGACTTCTTCAAGAATCACTACAAAATGCGATTAAACATGCTAATGCAACACTTATTCAGGTGAAACTCGAGATTACCAATAAAAATTTAGCAATGTCTGTTAAAGATAATGGTGATGGATTTGATCCAAAAGAGAGAAGTGAGTCATCATTTGGTATAATAGGAATGAAAGAGAGAGTCGAGATGTTTAATGGAGAACTGAAAATCGACTCTACCAAGGGAAAGGGAACACGCATATACATCAACGTTCCATACACACCAAACGATCAAGTTAAATAACTATAGAGAGAAATAAAATAGATTAACAGATATATATAATAGGGGTAATACTTTTCAAATAGATTCGGGAGGAAAAGATGATGAATATGAGTAAGCCTATCAACATAGCTTTAATCGATGACCACATCCTTTTTAGAGAGGGAGTAAAGCGTATACTTGATTACGAAGCGGATTTTAACATCGTGGCAGAAGGTGATGATGGTGAAGCCGGCATAGAAATTGTTAAAGAATATAAACCCGACGTTGTTTTAATGGATATCAATATGCCACATATGAATGGCGTTCAAGCAACAGCCAATCTCGTTCGTAATTATCCGAGAACTAAAATTATTATATTGTCTATACATGACGATGAAAGCTATGTGACCCATGCACTTAAAACAGGTGCTCAAGGGTATTTATTAAAAGAAATGGATGCAGACTCCTTAATAGAAGCTATCAAGGTAGTGTATGAGGGAGGCTCATATTTACATCCTAAAATTACCCATAACCTTGTCCGCGAGTATCGCCGACTTGCCAAAGAGAATATTCCAAATGTCGTCAATGGCATTATAGAACATAGAAAGCCATTACACCTCCTAACCAAGAGAGAATGTGAAGTTCTGCAGCTTATGTCAGAAGGAAAGAGTAATCGCGCTGTAGCTGAAACATTATATATTAGTGAAAAAACAGTTAAGAACCATGTAAGTAACATATTACAAAAAATGGGGGCGAATGATCGTACCCAAGCAGTTGTTTCCGCAATTAAAAAAGGCTGGGTAGACGTCATATAATCACTACATAAGATGACTAACAAAAGGTTGACGTTCCTGTGAATACTCTGACTATAAAAGGCCAGAGTATTCTTTTTTTATCCAGATGTTTAGAAACAAATGAAGGTAATTAATGCAATTTTATATTTGTTATTGTAAAATATAATAAACTACACTGTAATAAATAAAAAATTCACATAAAGGAAATCGGTGAAAGAGAGGGAGAATTTGATGAAGATCGCTGTAATGACGGACAGCACGGCTTACATCCCGAAAGAAATACGTGATAGACTTAATATACATATGGTACCGTTAAGTGTTGTGTTTGAAGATGCATCTTACCGGGAGGAAATAGACATAACAACAGAAGAATTTTACGAAAAAGTCAAGGCATCTCCTGAACTACCAAAAACATCCCAACCATCCATTGGTTATATAACTGAAAAATTAGAAGAACTGGCTAAAGATTATGATGCTGTCATCTCCATTCACTTATCTAGTGGGATTAGTGGAACATATCAGGCTGTAATGAGTGCTGGAAGGATGGTTGAAGGGATTAAAGTGTACCCTTATGATTCAGAAATCAGCTGCAGTGCCCAAGCATTTTACGTTTATGAAGGTATAGAGATGGCTAAAGAAAAGAAGACACCTGAAGAAATCATTGCAAGATTTGATGAAATGAAGAAAGGCTTAAGAGCTTACTTTATGGTGGACGATTTGACGAACCTTCAACGTGGAGGTCGACTAAGCGGAGCACAAGCTCTGGTGGGAAGCTTACTTCAAGTAAAACCTATATTGCATTTTGTTGATAAGCTCATTGTGCCATTCGAAAAAATCAGAACTCGCAAAAAAGCTTTAAACCGTCTTGTCAGTCTACTTGAAGAGGATTTAGAACAAGATAAAGATCTAAAAATAGTCATCATCCATGCGAACGCTAGGGATTCTGCTATTAAGTTTAAAGATAACTTAGTTGGAAAACATCCAGATCTTGATTTATCAATCAGCTACTTTGGTCCAGTGATTGGTACTCATTTAGGAGAAGGCGCTATCGGTATGTGCTGGTATGAAAAGTAACCTTACTTTATTCAGCTAAAGAGCTCATCCAGTGCTGCTTAAATGCATTTGGTGAGCTTCTACATACTTATTTATTGTATTCACCTCCTTACCTCAATATAATATTTATAAAAATATAGAAATGAGTGAACGAATGGAATGACTCCGAAATCTACTTCAATTAAAATGTCCACTTGGATTAAGAATCAAGCCTATCGATATACAGGAAAACTCCTTCTTAGACATGAAATACCACTTAATGATAAGACATTAAATTACCTCATTAAAGAAAAGATATTCGAAAGCACCCCCTCATTTAAAAATAAAATTATAATAAAGCAGTGTCTACGTTGTGGCAATACGAAACACTCTCTTTTAGGAGAAATTCCTTGTTTAAACTGTCAAAGAACACATCTTTATTGCCGAAAATGTATAGAAATGGGACGAGTGATGGAATGTGAACGTCTTTATAGATGGATAGGTAAAGCTCCATCTTGGAAAGTGCATGACAATCCATGCACGTGGGAAGGCGAGCTGACAAAACCTCAACAACAAGCGTCCAGTCGCATTGTCGAATCTATTAATAAAGAAGGAGAAGAACTTTTGGTATGGGCGGTCTGTGGAGCTGGGAAAACTGAGATGCTCTTTCAAGGCATCACTACAGCACTTAAACAAGGCAAACGAATATGTCTTGCCACCCCACGAGCTGATGTTGTACGAGAGCTCAAACCACGCTTCCAACAAGCATTCGCAAATGTATCAGTTCAGGCGTTATATGGTGGGAGTCAAGATAAAGATGCGACAGCACAGCTCATTTTAGCTACTACGCATCAATTATTGCGTTTTAAAGAGGCCTTTGACGTCATGATTATTGATGAAATTGACGCTTTTCCCTATCATGCAGACCCATCTTTACCATTTGCAACAAGTCGTGCTAAAAATCCCGTTTGCACAACAATCTACTTAACAGCCACCCCACGAAAAAAGCAGCAATCATTAATAACCAGAAAGAAGCTCCCACATATTTTCTTTCCCATTCGTTATCACGGCCACCCACTACCTGTACCTCAAATGAAAATGTCGCTTTCTCTTAAAAAAGATTTCCAAAACAATCAACCGCCAACGCCTTTCATCACCTGGGTAAACAAACGACAAAATTCACACAGACAATTACTTATTTTCGTCCCTAGTATTTCATTAGCAGAGCAAATCACAAAAAGTATTAGGCGAATTTTATTAGAAGAAAAAATAATAGAAAAAAACAGCGCTATCGATTTTGTCCACGCCGAAGATCAGTATCGAGAAGAAAAAGTCAAACAGTTCCGTAACAAAGAATTAAAAGTCATTATTACAACAACTATTTTAGAAAGAGGCGTCACTTTTCCTTCTGTTGATGTTGTTATTCTTGATGCAGGTCACGATGTATTTGATCAAGCAGCACTTGTTCAAATTGCAGGGCGAGCTGGAAGAAGTGCTGATGATCCAACGGGAGAAGTTGTCTTTTTCCACGATGGAAAAACTGAAGCAATGATTCAAGCAATATCAGCTATTAAGAAAATGAATCTCAGGGGAGGAGTCGGAGGATGATTTGTCTATGGTGCGATAAAGAAATAGTAATCGAAACGACTTGGAGTAATTTATTTATCCCTTCAGAAAAACATCATCTCTGTGCGGATTGCAAAGGGGAATTAGAAACACTATCCGGAAAGCGTTGCGTGCGATGTAGTAGAGTGACTAACGAAAAGGTTTGTGCTGACTGTAAGGATTGGTTGAATAAAAGTAATGATCCGCTTACCTACAATTATTCTGTCTATGCTTATAACGATAGAATGCAAGAAATGATCGCTAGGTGGAAATACCGTGGCGATTATATATTAGGTAAAGCATTCCAACAAGTTATCATAACATCGTTTAAGCAACAGTTTAAGCAAATGAAAAATTATGCCGTAGTTCCAATTCCTTTAAGTGAGGAACGATTAAAAGAACGAGGGTTTAATCAATCCGATATGCTAGCGAAGTTTATTACCCCACATCCAAAACGTTTATTAACACGAATTCATGGGGAGAAACAGTCGAAAAAGACACGTAAAGAGCGAATGACTGCAAATAATCCATTTGAATTAATAGAATCCCTAAACAAACCGGTCATTCTTGTCGATGATATATATACTACAGGAGCCACTTTAAGATTTGCGGCTGCAAAACTTAAACAATCAGGTTGTCCGGAAGTATTTGGTTACACACTTATTCGAGGATAAACAAATCATAGCTAACACTTAATGCTTTTGGGTTTTGACTTATGATATAATTAACAAAACAGATAAGGGGTATTATAATGGCTGAATTAGCTAATTGCGTTCGTTGTGAAGCGGTCTTTGTGAAAACCATTCGTGATATTTGCGAGTCATGTTATAGACAAGAAGAAAAAGATTTTGAAACAGTCTATAATTTTTTAAAGCAACGAAAAAATAGAGAAGCAACGTTACAGGAAATTGTTAAGGCGACAGAAGTTGATGAAGAAATAATTATTAAATTCATAAAAACTAACCGATTACGAACGTCGCAATTTCCAAAGTTAGCTTACCCATGCGAAAAATGCGGGACTCCAATTGTATCGGGAAAAATTTGTGCTCCGTGCTCTGACAAATTACTTGCAGACCTTAAATATTCTGAGGAAAATAAAAAAATGTCAGAACAACAAAATAAAAAATCAAATGTTTATTACACCTTCAATAAAGGTAAGAAATAGTCTAAACTTTTTCATTGGATAAACCGATAAGAATATTAGAGAATAACGATATAATCTATGAAAATATAAATCCTGACAGCAAAAGGGGTGAAGTAAATTGAAAATACACGGTCCGAATCAAACTAATTTTAATCCATACAAACACCAAGCACATAAATTAGATAAAATAAAAAATGAAGTTGAGCGTGAAGACCGTATAGAAATATCAAATCAGGCGAAACATTTACAGCAAAAAAATAAAGCAACTATAGAGAGAGAAAAGCAAGTTGATAAAATAAAACAAGCTGTACAATCAGGTGACTATAAAATTAATTACGAAAAAACGGCTAAAAAGATGATTGATTTTTGGTCGGGTAAATAAATGTTAGAGTCTCGCGTATACGGGACATGATGGGAGGACTGAACTTTGTCCATAAAACACATTCTTAAGACACTTGAAAAACTTGTTGGATTACAACAAAGTCTCTTAGAAATATCTAAGCAAAAAACAGTAGATGTTAAAGAAGGTCAAATAGATCATTTTCAATCTACATTAGTCAAAGAACGAAAAGCCGTTCAAGCGATAGAACAAGTTGAAAAAAAGCGAATTCAAGAAGTGAATCAATGGTGTGCGGAAAATTCCATACCGGAAGAACAAGCAACACTAACGGGAATGCTTGAATTTCTATCAAATGAGGAAGAAAAGAATAATCTTGAAGCTTCGGCAACGGAATTAACCGAAGGAATAGTTAAAATAAAACAGCAGGAAGAATTGAATCAAGTGCTTATCCAACAGTCCATGCAATTTATCCAACTCTCACTTGAGTTATTAAATCCGTCAATCGGAAACATGAACTATAGTGCTAAAAAAGCAACAAAACAAGTAGAACGTTCAGTATTTGATTCAAAAGCATAAGAGACCATTACTTTAACTAAAAGGAGTAAGCAGATGAGTACTTTTCATGGATTAGAAATGGCGAAACAGGCTTTATTCGCTCAACAATCAGCTTTATATACAACTGGAAATAATATTTCAAATGCCAATACTAAAGGCTATTCTCGTCAGCGGGTCAATTTTGAAACTCAGTCACCTTATCCGACAGCCTCTAGAAACCGTCCGGAAATTCCAGGGCAAATGGGAACTGGGGTTAAAGTCGGTTCCATTGAACGCGTCCGCGATGAGTTTCTTGATGTCCAATTTAGAGGCGAAAACAGTAAAAAAGGTTATTGGGAAACAAAATCCAAAGCCCTTGCACGAATGGAAAATATAATGAATGAAACGACAGATAGAGGTCTATCAAAATCGATGAGTCTATTTTGGGACTCTTTACAAGACCTTGCTACAAATCCAACCAATTCTGGTGCTAGATCAGTTGTTGTGGAACGTGGTGTTGCCTTAGCTGATACGTTTAATCATATCTCGAAATCGTTGGAAAATGTTCGTTCTGACTTGAAAGCTGAAATTGATAATAAGGTGGATCATACTAATTCGCTACTTAAACAAATACATAATATCAATGAACAGATTAAGCAGATCGAACCGCATGGTTATGTACCAAATGATTTGTACGATGATCGCGATCGTTTAATAGACGAGCTATCTGATATTGTTAATATTAATGTTGAATATGAAAAAACGAGTGAGAATTCATCTGGTATTCAGGACGGCATTGCAATTATCGAACTCGCTGGTGAAGATGGTAAAGGATTGGGAATAAACCTCGTAGAGGAAGGTCAGTACAATAAACTAAACGTTGGTTATGAAGGTGATGAAACGAAAGGATATAATGCTGTATCAAAAATTACTATTGAAAATTCATCCGAAAACATCACTTTAACTTCAAAAAGTGGTTCGTTAAGTGCTCTAATCCATTCATATGGATTCACAACTGAAGACGGTAAAGTACAGGGGGAATTTCCCCAAATGCTTGACGATTTGGATGATATGGCAAAATCCTTTGTCAAAGAGTTTAATAATATTCATAAACAAGTGAATGGGCAGAATTTCTTTGATGAAGAGAATTCAACTGCAGCCACAATTAAAGTTGACGGGGAAATTATTAAAGATCCTGAAAAGGTAGTAGTTAACTCAGAAGATGGCGAAGAAGATGGAAAAATTGCAAACCAATTAGCAGACTTTTTTGATAAACCTATTAAAATAGGTGATAAAAACACATCAGTCAATAAGTTTTATCAATCACTTGTTGGAGAGATGGGAGTTAACATCCAAGAATCTAATAAGATGGCTGATAACACGAATATACTTCTATCACAAGTGGATAATCAAAGACAATCTGTAAGCTCCGTTTCATTGGATGAAGAAATGTCAAACATGATTAAATTTCAACATGCTTATAATGCAGCAGCACGGAGTATGACAAGCATTGATGAAATGCTTGATCGAATTATTAATAGTATGGGTTTAGTGGGAAGGTAGGTTAACAAATGAGAGTCACTCAAGGTATGATTTCAGATAATAATTTACGCCACATTTCAAATAGTTACTCCAAATTGAATACCTATATGGATCAATTGAGCACAGGAAAGAAAGTGAACAAACCTTCTGATGATCCAGTTACTGTAATGAAAGGTATGAACTACCGAAGTGAAGTTAGTCGAATTAATCAGTATAAACGTAATACAGGAGAAGTCCATAACTGGATGGATAATACCGATTCGGCACTTGATAAAGCAACACAGACTTTACAAAAGTTAAGAGAGTTGGCTGTACAGGCAAGTAATGACTCATATAGCGATAAAGAACGCAAGAATGTTCAAAAGGAAGCTGAGCAACTTAAAGAACATTTTGTTGATATTATAAATACAAAAGTTAATGGTGACTATATTTTTAATGGAACAAATACAAGCAATCCCCCGATTGATGAAGACGGTAATTTTCAAGGAGATACAATTAATAAAGGCTCAGTTGTTATTGAAGTCGCTGCGGGAACAAAAATACAAGCTAACGTTAATCCTGAAAATGTCTTTGGGGCACTTAAAGACGCTGGAGGCACTGATGAAGATAATAAGGTGTTTGGTGTTTTAGCAGATATTCAAGCTTTAATTGATGATCTGGGCGAAAAAGACGCTGATATAAGTGCAAATATATCAAGTCTTGATGATCGTATTGACGATGTCATTAACGCCCGGGCAGATCTGGGGGCACGTATGAATCGATTAGATTTAATTGAAGATAGACTTGAAGACCAAGAAATTGTCGCCACCAAGATTATGTCCGATAACGAGGATGTTGACTTCGAAAAAGTCATCACAGATTTAATTACTCAAGAAAGTGTCCATCGGGCAGCACTTTCCGCAGGTTCTCGAATGATACAACCATCACTTATAGATTTTTTACGATAATTTAAATTAGAGTCGATGAATCTAATTGTTAAAACCCTGACCCATTATAAGGGTTCAGGGTTTTAAATTTTACAGATGAAAGGAGAGCTCTCATGCGTCTGCCACAGATTCGACTTCAATCACAAATGGCAAAAATAAATATTACTCAAACACCAGCAAGTCAGCAAATCACTCAACGAAAAGCGGATATGTCAATAGAACAGCCCTCCGCTGAACTATCAATTCACACAACACCATCAAAACTGACAATTGACCAAACTCAGGCTTGGGAAGATTTAGATCTCATGTCGATCCTAAAGAGAAACACCAAGTTTGCCAAAGAAGGTAGTCAAGCTTTGTTTAAGGGAATGGCAAGACGGGCTAGACAAGGCAGAGAACTGATGCGAATCGAGCAACAGGGCGATCCTTTAATAAGTCAAGCTGTTGAAAATAGTAGTAAAGACAAGAAAGATATTAATGTGAAATTTATTCCATCACCTTTCTCTGTTAAAACAGATTATCGGCCGAGTGAAGTAAATATTTCTGTAAGACAAAATAAACCTATTATTCAAGCAAACCCACATAAACCTGAACACGATTATCAACCAGGAACGGTCAATGTTGAAATGAAGCAGGATGCTGATTTACAAATTGATTTTATCAACTTATATACATAATGAAACTTGAGTTGAAAGGATGAAGAAAATGAAAATACAAACAAAATATGTGGGTGAAATCACTATTGACGAGTCGACAATTATTAAGTTCTCAAAGGGGATTCCAGGCTTTTTGAATGAAACAGAATTTGTCTTGCTTGAATTACCTGGAAATCCTTTATTCCATATTTTACAATCCATTCAAACTCGTGATATAGCTTTTATACTAACGGATCCGTATCATTTTTATAAAAATTATTCATTTGAATTAGATGATAACACCCTAGAATCACTAGCTATCAAGAGTGAAAATGATGTATTAGTTATGAGTATTGTAACCCTGCAACAGCCTTTCGCCAACAGTACTATGAACTTAAAAGCGCCGATTATTATTAACCCCAACAGTAAATATGGGAAACAGTATATATTGAATATCGATGAATATCCTTCTAAAGCTTCAATCTTAACAGAAGAGAAAACCGAATTGAAAGGAGAATAACGATGCTAGTATTAACTCGAAAAAAACATGAAGCTATCCAGATCGGCGAAGAGATTGAAGTGAAAATATTAGGTATTGAAGGGGATCAAGTCAAACTTGGCATCGACGCTCCTAAATCCGTAGATGTTCATCGCAAAGAAATTTATTTGGAAATTCAAAACCAAAATAACGAAGCGCTTGGCGCGACTTCTGATTTACTTTCTCTATTAAATCAACAAAATAAGGGGTAGGATCCTTAACTTTTTTATTTTTATGTCGATATAAATAAAAAAGGAAGAGGAGTTGCTAGAGCATGCGACTAGAGAATATAAACAATGATTCTATTAATTTAGCGCCCAGCAATCAAACGACACATATAAAAAATGAAATAGAAAAATCAACAACAGAAGTTCGAAAAAAGACTCCCGATAATACGGAGAATAATAAGCATGTAGAGAACATGGTTGATAAGTTGAATGATTTTATTGAACCCTTAAGAACAAACTTGAAATTTCAATTACATGAAAAACTTAACGAATATTATGTAGAAGTCGTTAATTCGCAAACTAAAGAAGTTATCAAAGAAATCCCACCAAAAGAAATGCTGGATATGTATGCGGAAATGGCTGAGTTAATGGGATTAATTATAGACAAAAAGGCTTGATAAGGAGGTTGCAAATTGCGTATAGGTGGTTTAGCAACAGGTATGGATATCGATGAAATCGTTGAAAAAATGATGACGGCTGAACGGATGCCGTTAGATCGTATGGAACAAGACCGAACGACACTCGAATGGAAACGTGATGGATTCCGAGATATAAACAAGACGCTTTTAGAATTAAAAAACATGATGCTTGATATGAAATTAAGTAAAACATATCAATCCAAAACAGTTACATCTTCAATGGAAAATGCCGTTACCGCAACGGCTAGAACAGGAGCACCTGAAGGGACTTATCAAATAAAAGTTAATGAACTGGCTACTTCAGAAATATGGCAAAGCAAAAAAGACCAGGGATTTGAAGGCATCAATCAAAAAATTTCTGAAATTGATAGTACATTTGATTTTTCTAAAGCAGTTACACTTGCAACGTATGATGAAAAAGAAAAAGAGATGAAAACTCACGAAATAAAAATTGATGAAGATGATACTATTAAAGATGTACTCAAAAAAATTAATGATCAAGATAATAATGTCCGCGCATTTTATGACGAACAATCCAATCAGATTATTATGGAGACAAATAGAACAGGTATTTATAATGAAGAAGGGACTAGTGAAATCGTTTTTGGTGAGGAAGACAATTCCCTTGCAACTCTATTTGGAATGAATCGAGAAAAAGAAGCAACCAACGCAGAATTCGAATATAATGGTCTTACAATACATTCAAAAGACAACAGCTACACCTTAAACGATATAACATTTAACTTCAATGCAACAACTAACAATGAATCAGCAACCCTAAGTGTTCGAAATGACACTGAAGCTACTTTCGATAAAATCATGGAATTTGTCGACAAGTACAATGAGGTTGTTGAGGCAATGAATGGCTCACAAAGAGAAGAGAAACATCGTGACTACAAGCCCTTAACGGAAGAACAGAAAAAAGAAATGTCCGAAAAGGAAATTGAACTCTGGGAAGAAAAAGCCAAAAGTGGTCTTCTGCGTGGAGAATCAACGATCACCAATGGTTTATATTCAATGCGTAATAGTTGGTATTCTAATGTTAAAACAGATGGTGACATCCAATCTTTAACACAAATTGGTATAAAAACTTCTGAGTCCTATATGGATGGTGGAAAGTTAATTGTTGATGAAGATAAGTTGCGAGCAGCTTTAAATGATGATCCTGAAGGTGTTCAAAACCTATTTTCAAATAGCGCTAAAGATGAATCAAGAGGCTTGGTCAATCGTCTTGAAGATTCACTCACGACAACGATGGATAGTATTAAAAGTCGGGCAGGTAATAGTACAAGCGCCTCATTAGATAATTATACACTTGGTAAACAAATGAAAGATCTAAATAAACGCATTTCAGACTTTGAAGATCGGTTAGTTAAAGTAGAAGATCGTTATTGGAGTCAATTTACAGCGATGGAAAAGGCTATTCAACGTATGAATCAGCAATCAGAATACTTGATGTCCCAATTTGGCCAAATGTAAGTTTCAAAGGAGAGTATAAACAATGTCATTAAAACAGTATCAAGCATACCAAAATAATGCGGTGAATACGGCGTCTGGTGGAGAATTGACTTTAATGCTTTATAACAGTTGTATTAAGTTTATCAGACAAGCTATCAAAGATGTTGAGGCCAAAGATTTTGAAAAGAAAAACACACATATACAAAAAGCACAGCGTATTATTCAAGAATTAATGTTAACATTAGACCAAGACATAGCTATATCGAAAGAAATGCTTCCGTTATATGATTTTATGTACTTCCAATTAACTGAAGCCAACGTTAATAACGAAACTAAAAATCTTGAAGATGCATTAAGTCTAGCTATTGACTTCAGAGATACTTGGAAAGAAGTTTTACTTAAGACAAGAAAACAATCTGCAACTCAAGGCGCTCAAGTATAATGAATAGATTAGAAGAATTGTATGAAGCAACACAGCAACTTGAAACTCTTTTAAGTAAAGATGTTAACGTGAATAATCGCGAACAAGTTATTGAAAAAATTAATACACTTGTTGAAAAAAGAGGAAAATATATGGAGGACTTAGTGCCACCATATTCGGAATCTGAAAAAGCGATGGGGGAAAAGCTACTAGTTTTAAATCACCATATTCAAGAAAAACTAAATGTTCTATTTGAGGATTTAAAAGATGAGATGAAACAAGTTAAAAAACAAAAGAAATCAAATCAATCGTACTCTAATCCCTATAAAAAAATGGAAGCAATAGACGGTATGTTTATGGATTTAAAAGAATAATAAACTAATGAAACGGCGTCCCATAAGCAAGAGAGTGTATTTTCTAATATATAATAGGTAAAGATAATGACTTTGGGTATGCTTTTTTGGGATAACATAGTATACTATAGATACAAAGCTTAAAGGAGGACACTTTTATGAAATATAATATTCGTGGTGAAAATATTGAGGTAACAGGAGCTATCCGGGATTACGTCGAAAAGAAGATTAATAAATTGGAAAGATATTTCGATACACCACCTACCTCAGAGGTACATGTGAATTTAAGTGTCTATAATGATGAGCAACAAATTGAAGTTACGATTCCAATGACAAACTTATTGTTGCGTGCTGAAGAGCAACATAATGATTTATATGCAGCGATTGATTTAGTTGTAGACAAGTTGGAAAGACAAATTCGCAAACACAAAACAAAAGTGAATCGTAAATTCCGCCAAAAAGGCGCACCGAAACATATTTTTGCAGAACTTGAAAAAGAAGCTGTTGAAGCTGAAAGAGAAGCAGATTCTGATGAAATTGAAATCGTAAGAACAAAAAGATTTAATTTAAAACCAATGGATTCTGAAGAAGCAGTTCTTCAAATGGATATGTTGGGACATGCGTTCTTTGTATTCACGAACGCAGTATCAGGTAATACCAACGTCGTTTATCGCCGAAAAGATGGTAAGTACGGTTTAATCGAACCAAATAGCTAAGTCTATTTAAAATTAACTAACAATAAGAGACGGTCTCACGATTGAGGCCGTCTTTTAATGTTTTTTTTTAATAATACTGACAAATCCTTGCGAGAAGGACTTAAGGCCCTATCAATAAAGGCATGTCGAATTTTGACGACTAGATGTCTGAAATTAAAAAATGGATGCTGATTTTATAATTTTAAGAGGTGTTTCACACTGAATCCGATTAAAAAAGCGAAGAATCATGTCGAATTACAAGCTATAATTCAAAAATGGTCATTAGTCATTTAGTCCTAAAATATGTTATAAAATAGGTACTAGAAAATAAGGAGTGAAAAAATGAATGACCAAGCAAAAACAATAAATCAATTAATAAAAAAGTTAAATCAGCATGAACAAACAATCACTCAATTGGTTGAAATTATCGCTTTAACTAATCGACGACTTACAGATCTTGCAAAATTACAATCAGCATCATCGAAAGAAGCACCTCAGAATCATACTATTTCCCCGCATTAGAATCTTCACTAATCCTCGTTTTAAACATATCAAAACATACTTAGAACAAAAAAGTAGTCTAGCCTCAGGCTGCTTTTTTGTTTTTTATTGAGAATAAGAAAAGTTGATGTAACTCTAGTTTATTAACGTATGAAAGTTGTCATGACTAGCATATAAGTGTTATCATAAATATTGGATTCCTTTCAATTTTTATGTACAATCTAAGATTGCATTCTTTTAAATATAGAGGAGCGTTACGAATGGTAGGACTGTTAAAACGAATTTTCGGAGACGGAAATCAAAGACAATTAAATCGTATTCAAAAAAGAGTCGATCAAATTGAAGCATTAGAACCTGACTATGAAAAATTGTCAGATGAAGAGATTCAACAAAAAACAGAAGAATTTAAAGAGCGTTTTGCAAATGGTGAAACCTTAGACGACCTGTTAGTCGAAGCGTATGCTGTCGTACGGGAAGCATCTAAGCGGATACTTAATATGCGTCCATTCCCAGTGCAGCTTGTTGGAGCCATTGCTCTACACGAAGGAAATATTGCGGAAATGAAAACAGGTGAAGGTAAAACTTTAGCTTCAACCATGCCTGCTTATTTAAATGCTATTGGTGGTAAAGGCGTCCATATTATTACAGTCAATGATTATTTGGCAGAGCGTGACGCTACTGAAATGGGTGAATTATATAATTTTCTAGGACTCACAGTTGGTTTAAATGGAAACGGCTTATCAAAAGAAGAAAAAAGAGAATCTTATGAAGCTGATATTACGTACGGAACGAATAATGAATTTGGTTTCGACTATTTACGTGACAACATGGTGCTTTATAAGGAACAAATGGTTCAGCGTCCATTAAACTTCGCGATTATTGATGAGGTGGACTCTATTTTAATTGATGAGGCAAGAACACCGTTAATTATTTCAGGGTCTGCTCAAAAGTCTGCCTCCCTTTATCAACGGGCCGATTCCTTTGTGAAAACATTAAATAATGAAACTGACTACACGTATGATGAGAAAACAAAAGGTGTTCAGTTAACTGAGGAAGGAATAAACAAAGCAGAACGTTATTTTAACATTGAAAACTTATTTGATTTAGATAACGTATCACTTACACATCATATAAATCAGGCTTTAAAGGCGAATGTATCAATGCACCTAGATGACGATTATGTGATTGAAGAAGGTGATATCGTTATTGTGGATCAATTTACTGGGCGTTTGATGAAAGGCCGTCGTTATAGTGACGGACTACACCAAGCAATCGAAGCAAAAGAAGGTATGCAGATTCAAAATGAAAGCATGACACTTGCTTCAATTACTTTTCAGAACTTTTTCCGGATGTATAACAAGTTAGCGGGTATGACAGGTACAGCAAAAACGGAAGAAGAAGAGTTTAGAAATATTTACAATATGGATGTTATTGCCATCCCGACGAATAAGCCAATTATTCGAGATGATAAACCAGATATGATTTATAAGTCGATGGAAGGTAAATTTCATGCTGTTGTTGACAGTATCAGAGAGAAACACGAAAAAGGACAACCTGTGTTAGTTGGAACTGTCGCCGTTGAAACGTCGGAGTTAATTTCTAATTTATTGAAAAAAGCTCGTATTAAGCATGATGTTTTAAACGCGAAGAACCACTATCGGGAAGCTGAAATTATTGAAAATGCTGGGCAAAAAGGTGCCATAACAATAGCAACGAACATGGCTGGACGTGGAACAGACATAAAGCTAGGAGACGGTGTCATAGACCTAGGTGGTTTGGCTGTTATCGGTACAGAACGTCACGAATCGCGTCGTATTGATAATCAGTTGCGTGGACGTTCTGGTCGTCAAGGCGATCCGGGCATGTCGCAATTCTATTTATCAATGGAAGATGAGTTGATGCGTCGATTTGGCTCTGAAAACTTGGGAGCTATGATGGAACGTCTTGGAATGGACGACTCACAGCCAATTGAAAGTAAGATGGTTTCGCGTGCTGTAGAATCAGCTCAAAAACGAGTTGAAGGAAACAACTTTGATGCTCGTAAAACTGTTCTTTCTTATGATGATGTGTTACGTGAACAGCGCGAAATTATTTATAAACAACGTTTCGATGTCATTAATGCAGAAGATGACTTGCGTGAAATCGTCGAAAATATGATTGTATCATCCCTTGAACGTGTCGTTCATACGCATACACAAGATGATGACGATGATAACTGGGATTTACAAACGATTGTTGAATATGTTCACGGGAATTTGCTTGAGCAAGAAGATCTTTCTGTTGATGACATTAAAGGCAAAGATCCAGAAGAAATGATAGAGCTCATCATGGAAAAAGTAAAATATCGATATGATGAAAAAGAAGAAGAACTATCTAAGGAACAAATGAATGAGTTTGAAAAAGTTATCTTACTACGTACGGTTGATACAAAGTGGATGGATCACATCGACCAAATGGAACAATTACGCCAAGGAATACATTTACGAGCCTATGGGCAAAACGATCCATTACGCGAATATCAAATGGAAGGATTCTCAATGTTTGAGGAAATGATCGCAAACATTGAAGATGAAGTAGCAAGATACATTATGAAAGCTCAAATTCGAGATAACCTTCAAAGAGAAGAGGTTGCAAAAGATACCCAAGCTGTATCAGGTGACCAATCGGAAAAACCTAAGAAAAGACGACCATATGTCAAAAAAGACACTGTAGGTCGTAACGATCCATGTCCATGTGGCAGCGGCAAAAAATATAAAAACTGTCATGGGAAAAACTAAAAAAGCCTCCCGTTTACCGGGAGCTTTTTGAATCAAATTTAAATCTATTGTAAAGGCTATACAGAGGTGAATTTTAATGGAATTAGGACAAATTAAAACCGAACTAAATCAAATCGCAATGCAAATCGAAAAATTCAGGGGGTCTCTTTGACCTCGATGCAAAAAATAAACGGATTCATGAACTTGAACTAGAAATGACAGAACCATCCTTCTGGGATGACCAAAAGAACGCACAAACTGTCATAGATGAAAACAATAACTTGAAACATACGGTTAATCGCTTTGAAGAAATCAATAGCAAGTATGAAGATTTAGAAGCGACCTATGAACTAGTTAAAGAAGAAGAAGACCAAGAACTTTTAGATGAGCTTAATCGTGAATTGAGCGATTATCAGGAAGAGATAAGTGAGTATGAACTAGAAATGCTCCTAAATGAGCCTTATGATGCTAATAATGCGATTGTTGAGCTGCACCCTGGTGCCGGTGGGACGGAATCACAGGACTGGGCTAGTATCTTACTCCGTATGTACCAGAGATGGTGCGAACATAAAAACTATAAGGTAGAAACGTTAGATTACTTACCAGGGGATGAAGCGGGCGTAAAAAGTGTCACCCTCCTTGTAAAAGGATACAACGCGTATGGTTATTTAAAATCCGAAAAAGGTGTTCATCGCCTTGTACGCATTTCACCGTTTGATTCATCTGGACGACGTCACACATCCTTTGTTTCTTGCGACGTGACACCAGAGATGTCAGATGATGTTGATATAGAAGTTAAAAATGAAGACATTAAAATTGACACTTACCGTGCAAGTGGTGCTGGTGGACAGCATGTTAATACAACGGATTCAGCTGTCAGAATAACTCATATTCCGACACATGTAGTAGTGACGTGTCAAAATGAACGTTCACAAATTAAAAACCGAGAAGCCGCTATGAAAATGCTTAAATCTAAGTTATATCAATTAGAAATAGAAAAGCAACAAGAAGAATTAGCAGCAATACGAGGAGAGCAAAAAGAAATTGGCTGGGGCAGTCAAATTCGTTCTTATGTTTTCCACCCATATACAATGGTAAAAGATCATCGGACAAATGTAGAGGCCGGTAATGCTCAAGGTGTTGTAGATGGAGAGCTTGATCCATTTATTGATGCATACCTTAGATCAACAATGCAATCATAAAGCATCCTTTTTAAATGCGGGAAGTTTTATAATACCCGTTAAATTGCTTATCACTTGGTAAAACTGGCAAATTCATGAAAAAGACAAAAAGTGTCTTTAGCTTTGATGTGTCAATAGTTGTGTTGATTTTCATCAGAGAATCAGGAAGAAATTCCCCCTCATATTTGTTTAAAATATTTGTTGTTGGGTTATAATAGTGAGTGACAGCTTAATTATAACAACATTTGTTAGGGGGATTTCTTAATGAAGAAATGGTTAATGGCAGTTCTCTTCGGTGCAGTCCTTGTACTTGGTGCATGTGGTGGCGGTGGAGACGACAATGCAACAGATGAAGGCGGCGATGATACAGGTGGAGAGACAGCATCAGCAGCTGAAGAAATTTATGAAAATAACTGTTCAGCATGTCACGGCGCAGATCTCGAAGGAAATAATGGTCCAGATTTAACCGATGTAGGATCTAAATATGATGCTGACGAAATCGCCGATATCATCCAAGAAGGTACAGGCGGAATGCCAGCTCAATCACAGGTTTCTGACGAAGATACAGAGACACTATCAGATTGGCTAGCAGAGAAAAAATAACTTGATATGCAGCAAGTAAAAGACTTGTCCACATAAAAGGACAAGTCTTTTTTATCTTGAATTATATTTCCACATAGATTACCTTCTTTCAGCAAATAATTACCAAAAATCCCCATATGTTTCCGCGTGTAACAAAATCCGACTAAAATCCATTGAGTTGAAATGAAAATGTAATAATTTTATGTCTAAAAAAGTAGTCGAAAGATGTTATACTAGTTAATAGTTACTTATAGAAACTTAGAAAGATAGTTACTAATAATGCTTAAAAAATCAGCAAATATAATTAAAGGTGATAATTAAATGATTTTGATGAAAGACATACATAAAAAATATGAGAATGGGGTTACTGCTCTCCAAGGTGTTAATGTTCAAATTGATCAAGGAGAATTTGTTTATATTGTTGGCCCGAGTGGTGCAGGTAAGTCAACCTTTGTTAAATTGATCTATCGCGAGGAGAAAGCCACATCAGGCACCATAATAATAAACAACACTAATCTAAGCGAGTTAAAAGAAAAAGATGTACCATACTTAAGAAGAAATGTGGGTGTCATTTTTCAGGATTTCAAATTACTCCCCAAGTTAACTGTATACGAAAATGTCGCCTATGCTCTAGAAGTCATCGGTGAGTATCCGAAAGTCATCCGCACTAAAGTTATGGACGTATTGGAACTTGTCGGTCTGAAAAATAAAGCACGTTTTATCCCTGATGAATTATCCGGTGGTGAGCAACAGAGGGTTTCTATTGCCCGGGCAATAGTCAATCAACCGAAGATTGTCATTGCGGATGAACCAACAGGGAATCTTGATCCTGAAACGTCATGGGGGATTATGCGTACATTTGAAGAAATCAATTCGCGAGGAACAACGATTATTATGGCAACGCACAGCCAAGAAATTGTAAACACTATAAAAAAACGAGTAATTGCTATCGAGGGCGGTCGAATAGTAAGGGACCAAGACCGAGGTGAATACGGCTATGAAATTTAGAAACATAAAGAGACATTTACGAGAAGGATTTAAAAATGTATTTCGAAACGGTTGGATGTCAGTAGCTTCTATAGCTGCAGTTACAGTGACCTTAATTTTGGTCGGTGCCTTTTTGGCATTAATGCTGAATTTAAATCAAATGGCTGAAAATATTGAAGAAGATGTAGAAATTAGTGTGCATATTGACCGAACGGCAGATGATGCACAAATTAAAGTCCTTGGTAAGCAAATTGAACAAATAGATCAAGTAGATACTGTCGTTTTCTCATCTAAAGAGGACGAGCTTAAAAATCTGATAAAGAGTATGGGAGAAGAAGGAAAGTCTTGGGAGTTATTTGAACAAGATAACCCTCTTAGCCACGCTTTTATTGTCCGAGCTAAACATCCTAATGAAACAGAAACGGTCGCTTCAAAAATAGAAACATTTGATAGTGTTGATGAGGTCATCTACGGAAAAGACGTTGTAAAAAGACTTTTTGAATTTAATAAATATGCTAGAACGATTGGTGTTGTTCTAATCATTGGTCTTGTATTTACTGCTATCTTTTTAATCTCCAATACTATTAAACTGACAATTATGGCACGTAGTAGAGAAATAGGGATTATGAAACTTGTAGGAGCAGCAAACGGGTTTATTAGATGGCCATTTTTTATAGAAGGTATGTTACTGGGTGTTTTCGGCTCACTGTTACCTATAGCTGTCATCATAGGCGGCTATTATTATATTGATACGAATTTAAGCCATCAGATAACGTTTAGTTTTGTAGAATTATTACCATTCAATCCATTTGCATGGCAGCTCTCTCTCTTAATCATCTCAATCGGAGCATTTATTGGGATTTGGGGAAGCGTGATGAGTGTCCGCAAGTTCTTAAGAGTATAAAAAAAGAAGATAATATGTTACAGAGGGAAGGGGAACTAGTAATTGAAAAGACGATATTTATTTATTCTTGTCGCTGTTTTAACATTATCTGTCTTCGGGGGTAGCAATATTACCAAGGCAGCTTCGCAAAAAGATTTAGATGAAAAGATTAATGAACTAGAGAAAGAACATGGTGAATTACAAAATAAAAAAGGTGACCTAGAGAAAGACAAAGAAAGTACAAAAGGTAAAATGGACGATAATAAAGATGAACAAGATAACGTCTTAAGTGAAATAGATGAGATTGACGATAAATTAACAAAAACAAGAAAAAATATTGATTCAAAAGAAAAGGAAATTGATACTACAGATAAGAAAATCACCGAACTTGGTGATGAAATTGATAAACTCAAAAAAGAAATATCAACATTAAAGGAACGGATTGCCAAGCGAGATGATTTATTGAAAAATAGATTGAGAGCTATTCAAAAAAATGGTGGAAGCATGAAATACATAGAGGTTATTTTAGGCTCTAAAAGCTTCAGCGACTTTATAAATAGATCTTCCGCGGTCAACACAATCATGGATCAAGATAAAACGATTATGGAAGAACATGAAGCGGATAAGGTGGATTTAGAAGAAAAGCAAGTATCCGTTGAAACAAAAAAATCAGAAGTAGAAGATAAAAAGGTAGCTTTAGAGGATCAGAAAAAAGAATTGGTTGCCTTAAAAGAAGATTTAGATGGTCAACTAGATAAAAAAGAAACATTGATGGCTCAACTTGAAGAAGAATATGATGAGTTGGAAGAGTATAACTTGACCTTGGAAGAAGAACAAAAACTTGTTGATGCTCAATCAGATTCAATTCAAAAGGCAAAAGAACTTGCAGAAAGTGAAAAGAAAGAGTTGGAGCAGTTAGCAAAAGAAAAAGCTGAAAAAGAAGCAGCAGAAAAAGCAAGAAAACAATCACAAGCTAAGTCAAATAACACTTCCAATAACTCTGGATCTGAAGGAAAAGCAACTCCTGCTGAAACTCCAAGTGGAGGTGGGGATTTTATTAGACCAGTCGGCAATGGTATAACTTCCGGATTCGGACATAGATGGGGAAGACTTCATGCGGGGGTAGACTTTGGTGCGCCAATTGGAACTCCTGTAAAGGTAGCGGCATCAGGAAACGTCAGAACTGCAGGAACGATGAGCGGTTATGGGACAACAATCATGGTCGACCATTATATAGATGGTAAAGTGTATACAACATTATATGGACACTTAAGCTCTACATCTGTCTCGTCTGGACAATCTGTAAAACAAGGACAGATAATAGGTCACACTGGAAACACAGGCCGTTCAACAGGACCACATTTACACTTTGAAATTCATCCAGGTGGCTGGAGAAATCCATCCAATCCTATGGGTTTTATTAATTAATTACACATGTCCTAAAATTTTAAGCATAAAATAAAAAAGACATCACACAAAAAAGTGAGATGTCTTTTTTTGAAAGATATATCCTGATTTAGAATATATCCATAGTCATTAGGCCGATAACATGATATGCTTTTCAGTATTAGTAATAATTGTGTCTAACATACGTTTGGGGTGAAAGAATGAAGCTAAACAAAAAGCAAATAGGAATTGTTTTGATATCAGCCCTATTATTAGGCTTTATAGGGGCTTATTTAGGTGTTAATTTAGCACAGAGTAATCAGTCAGCAAATCCAGGAGGACAACCTGGTAAAGAAATACCATTTTCAAATGAGAAAAATAGTGACTCACCAGAGGACATGGAAAAGGTTTCACAAGCCTATAGTTTAATAAAGGAGCATTTCATCGAGGACATCGGTGATCAAGACCTCATTGAAGGTGCTATACAAGGCATGTTAACTTCGCTTGATGATCCGTATAGTACATATATGGATGTAGAGGAAATGGAAGAGTTTAATGAACAAATTGAGTCTTCTTTTGAAGGAATTGGTGCTGAAGTTAGTATGGTAAATGGCAATGTTACTATCGTCGCACCCATTAAAGATTCACCAGCGGAAAAAGCAGGTCTTAGACCAAATGATGAGGTTTTAAAGGTAGATGAAGAAGCTTTAGAAGGATATGATTTAAACGAAGCAGTTAATAAAATACGAGGTGAAAAAGGTTCAGAAGTTGTGTTGACGATTCAACGTTCTGGGGCAAGTAAACCATTTGAAGTTACACTTGTTCGCGACAAAATTCCAATCGAGACAGTGTATTCAGAACTTGATGAGAGTAACGGTAAGAAAACTGGTATCCTTGAAGTCACCAATTTCTCAGAACATACTGCTGAAGAATTTAATGAACAATTGGAAGAACTTGAAAGTAAAAAAATTGATGGACTTGTCATAGACGTTCGAGGAAACCCGGGTGGGTTATTAAATTCAGTTGAGGATATTTTGGAACTCTTTGTACCTAAAGATATTCCTTATATTCAAATTGAAGACAAAGAAGGCAATAAAGAGAAGTATTATACTGAATTAGATAAAAAGAAAGACTATCCAATCAATGTACTAGTTAATGAAGGTAGTGCATCCGCTTCTGAAATTCTTGCAGTAGCAATGAAAGAAATAGGCTATGATATTGTAGGAACTACTAGCTTTGGTAAAGGCACAGTTCAACAAGCTGTTCCACTTGGTGATGGAAGTACGGTGAAATTAACATTTTATAAGTGGCTTTCTCCTGAAGGTAATTGGATTAATGAAGACGGTGTAGAGCCGACAGTCGAAATAGATCAACCAGACTATTATTATGCTAATCCTGTGCAATTGGAAGAAACATTAAAACTAGATACAGCAAGTGATAATTTAGAAAATATTCAAGTTATGCTAAAAGGATTAGGGTATGATCCTGGACGAACAGATGGCTATTTTAATAAAGAAACACAAACAGCTGTGGAAAAGTTTCAACAGGATAATGATTTAAAGAAAACTGGTGAAATTGATGAAGAGACAGCTGGCGTCATCGAAGCAAAACTTATTGAAAATATTCGCGAGGGTAAAGACGATGAACAATTAGAGAAAGCACTCGACACATTATATTAAATATTAAATAAACCCTATGTTTAGTGAACATGGGGTTTATTTTTGAACTTCACCAATACTGGTATAAATTAAATTCACCATGTTATAAAGAGAATCTATGGACAAGTTTTTTAAAAATGCAGTAAATACGCTCCTCTTTCCAAAAGTGGCGCATAGATTGATATGTATGCGCATAGCCCGGGATGAAGAGGCATAGACCAGAAAAAGGCGCATAGCCTCGACTGAAAACACAAACTAGGCGAGGTAACGATTAAGCATTATGTTACAATGACGATAATTTATTTAGTTAAATAAATCGAGCATTTTCAGGCTATATCAAGTATACTAGTAGAATGATAATCTATTATGTGACGTATAATCATAGCTTTTTGATATTGAGGTGGGGAATTCAGTGATGGAGTCGTGGTTAATTGAATTTTTTATAGGAATTGGTCGGTTTTTTATTAATCCCTTATTTTACTGGTTTTTATTATTAACTTTGCTGGCAGGTTACCGTAGAATACACCAGGAACGCGTTGATTTCGGTTCCCGCGTGTTTGATGTTTTTTCAGAATGGAAAAATACGTGGGGAATTTCGCTCATATCTGGTCTTATCATATCAATTTTATTAGTTGGTATAGGGATTGTATTTTCCTATGAAACGTTAATAGTTTTATGTATTATAATTATTTTATTAAGTTTATCGCTTCGATTCACTATGTTATCACCGAGTTATACGATAGGTATTACATATTTAGTACTGTTATTTATACCTGCGTTTTGGGATCAGCAATCCTACTTTAATAAAAACTTATTTTCTAATATAAATTTTACAGGTTTAGCTATTTTAATAGGCCTATTTCTAATTGTGGAAGCTCTTATGATTATTAACAGCAGACCTAATGATAATTTCCCTTCACTTATTCAGGGGAAACGGGGGGGATGGATAGGACAACAACAGATAAAGAGGCTAAGTCTCATTCCATTTTTTGCTTTAATACCTAGTGGACTAATTACACCGGTTGAACCATACTGGCCAATTCTACCAATTGGCGACGAAACATTTAGTATCATTTTATTTCCATTTTTAATTGGATATGATATTAAATTAAGAACAGAATTACCTAGAGTCGTTTCTAAGAGAATCGGTAGAGGAGTATTATTATTAGCCATTTTTGTTATTTTATTGGCAGGTTTTAGTTACTATGTGTCTTGGTTATCCTTAGCTGCAGTGTTGGCCGCTATTGTCGGTCATGAAATTATTAATTATCGTGAACGGATGAAAGATAAAAACAATCACCCTTACTTTTATCAAGAAGACAATG
The DNA here is from genome assembly GCF_018918075.1 of Virgibacillus sp. MSJ-26. Classification (GTDB taxonomy): domain Bacteria; phylum Bacillota; class Bacilli; order Bacillales; family Amphibacillaceae; genus MSJ-26. The sequence continues at coordinate 10,653 of NZ_JAHLPW010000014.1, read as the reverse complement.
GATTGAAAGTGCTTAGTGTTATTCCTAATACTCCAGCAGATCGACTGGGTATCCAAGTAGGGGAAAAGATTATAAAAGTAAATGATACACTAATTCTTAACAGTAATGAATTCTATGAAGCGTTGCAAAATAGTGGATCCTTTTTCAAAATTGAAATCTTAGACGTTAATGGGGAAGTTCGTTTTATTCAAAGTGCGTTTTACGAAGGCGAACATTATAAATTAGGTCTTATTTTTACAAATAAGCCTTATAGAGAAAAATAAAACTTTTAAATTTTAATTTTCCTTAGCTAGTGAGCCAAAAGCTCACTATTATTTTCCCTTTATGTGATATGTTAACAAACGAAACTACTAATGCTGAAAAGACTGACGCAAATCTCATCGAACCACATCAGGATTTGAACCAACCTCCTGTCCCTCTGGAAATGGAACGGGATGGAACTGACGTTTATGTGAAATTGATATCTCAAATAACTGATATTGAAATTGAACCAGGAAATACTTACAAAGCTTGGACGTTTAATGGGGCAGTACCAGGTCATTAATTGTAGTCAGTTCATTTCATGTTATCGGTTCAATTATGAAAGACGTATACATGGATGGTAATCCAGCTAACCATATGGAAGGCATGCAGACGGTGATGTTACCAGCCAGTGTTGGAGCGGTTGTAGAATTTACTGTAAAAGATCCAGGGGATTACTCTTTTGTGACCCTTTAGTTCAATCATGCCACTAAAAGAGCTGTAGGAAATATTAAAGTAACGAATAAGAAGCTAATCTATTAAATAACGAGGACTCTCTTCAAAGTGTAAGAGGGTCTTTTATTATGAGTAACTTGAGACAATTGACTTCTAGTGAGCAGAAACGGGTATAATATAAGTAATGTGCAAAATAATCGAATATCTGTTCGTTGTTATGTTAAAATAGAATTATCTCGTTAACTTAAAGACTGAAGTATACCAATAGAGAACAAATCTCTTTTTATAGATAAAGGACTACTTGAACGGAGGTCATACGATGGAAAACCAGTTTGAACTAGTCTCGCCATATCAACCGAGTGGTGACCAACCTAAAGCCATTAAAGAGTTGGTTGAAAAGGTACGGGCAAATCAACGACATCAAACCTTATTAGGAGCAACAGGAACGGGTAAAACTTTTACTGTTTCCAATGTCGTAAAAGAAATTAACCGCCCTACCCTTGTAATCGCTCATAATAAAACGTTGGCTGGACAGTTGTATAGTGAATTTAAGGAACTATTTCCAAACAATGCTGTAGAATATTTTGTTAGTTTTTATGATTATTATCAACCAGAAGCTTACGTGCCTTCGACAGACACGTTTATTGAGAAAGATGCTAGTATTAACGATGAAATTGATAAACTACGTCACTCCGCAACATCAGCGCTGTTTGAGCGGAACGATGTTTTAATCGTTGCTAGTGTGTCATGTATCTATGGTCTAGGTTCTCCTGAAGAATACAGGAGCCATGTTTTATCTCTTAGAACCGGTTTAGAGAAAGATAGAGACGAGTTATTACGTGATCTTGTCGATATTCAATATGCGCGTAATGATTTGAACTTTCAACGCGGAACATTTAGGGTTCGTGGGGATTCCGTTGAGATTATTCCAGCATCTCGGGAAGAACATTGTGTGAGAATTGAATTCTTCGGTGATGAGATTGATCGTATTCGAGAAGTAGATGCATTGACTGGAGAAATAGTAGGAGACCGTGAACATATTGCTATTTTCCCAGCTTCACACTACGTTACTCGTGCAGATAAATTAAAACTTGCGATTGAAAATATAAAAAAAGAACTTGAAGAACGCTTGAAAGTATTACGTGAAGACGGTAAGTTGCTCGAGGCACAGCGTATTGAGCAACGGACAAATTATGATATTGAAATGATGCAAGAAATGGGCTTTTGTTCAGGCATTGAAAACTATTCCCGGCATTTAACGTTGAGAGAAGCGGGTGCAACGCCTTATACGTTATTTGATTATTTTCCAGACGACTTTTTATGTGTTGTGGATGAATCACATGCGACACTACCGCAAATCCGCGGCATGTATAATGGAGACCAAGCGAGGAAACAGGTACTGGTTGATCACGGATTCCGCCTGCCGTCTGCTCTAGATAACCGGCCTCTGAAGTTTGGAGAATTTGAAGAAAAAACGAGCCAACTAATATATATTTCAGCAACTCCTGGTCCATATGAAATGGAACATGCTCCTGACGTGACAGAACAGATTATTCGACCGACAGGACTTCTTGATCCTAAAATAGAGGTTCGCCCTATTGAAGGGCAGATTGATGATCTCATTGGTGAAATTAATAAGAGAACTGAAAGAAATGAGCGCGTATTAATCACGACGTTAACTAAGAAAATGTCGGAGGATTTAACGGATTATTTAAAGGAACTTGGTATGAAGGTCGCTTATTTGCATTCTGAAATAAAAACCCTGGAACGTATTGAGGTTATCCGTGATTTAAGAGTTGGAAAATATGATGTACTCGTAGGTATTAACCTTTTACGTGAGGGGCTTGATATCCCTGAGGTGTCCTTGGTTGCTATTTTAGACGCTGATAAGGAAGGCTTCTTAAGGTCTGAACGCTCACTTATCCAGACCATGGGGCGCGCAGCCCGTAACGAAAAAGGAGAAGCCATCATGTATGCTGATAAGATAACGGACTCAATGCGCGTCGCAATTGATGAAACAAATAGACGTCGAACTATTCAAACGGAATATAACCAAGAACATGGTATCACACCTAAGACAATTAAAAAAGATGTGCGTGACGTCATTCGTGCAACTGTAGCAGCTGAAGATGATGAAGTTTACGACGGTAAGGCAAAGAGTTTAACCAAACTGTCAAAAGAGGAAAAGGAAAAGACACTGGAGAATATGGAAAAAGAAATGAGAGAAGCAGCGAAATCGCTTGATTTTGAAAAAGCAGCTGAACTCCGTGACATCATATTCACACTTAAAGCGGAAGGATGACATATTAATGCCAAGTAAATCAATAAAAATTCAAGGAGCTAGAGCACATAACTTAAAGAATATAGATGTGAAAATACCAAAAAATAAGTTCGTTGTCGTCACTGGTTTATCAGGATCAGGAAAATCGTCTCTCGCTTTTGACACGATTTATGCGGAAGGACAGCGAAGATATGTGGAATCTTTATCGGCGTATGCCCGGCAGTTTCTAGGACAGATGGATAAACCAGATGTTGACACTATTGAAGGGCTATCGCCAGCCATATCAATCGACCAAAAAACAACTAGTAAAAATCCACGTTCTACTGTAGGAACAGTTACGGAAATTTATGATTATTTAAGATTATTGTTTGCGCGTATTGGCCGACCGACATGTCCTAACCACGGCATCGAAATTAGTTCACAAACTGTAGAACAAATGGTTGACCGTATTTTAGAATATCCCGTACGAACGCGATTACAGATTCTTGCACCAGTAATTTCAGGACGTAAAGGAGAACATGTTAAAGTCCTTGAAGATTTAAAGCAAGAAGGTTACGTAAGATTACGTGTTGACGGAGAAATGCGTGAAGTAACGGAAGATATAAAGTTGGAAAAGAATAAAAAGCACTCCATTGATGTAGTTGTAGATCGAGTCATTGTCAAAGAAGGTGTATCCAGCCGTCTTAGTGATTCATTGGAGACCGCTTTGAGATTAGGTGAAGGAACGGTCGCTGTCGACGTTATAGATCAAGAGGAATTACTGTTCAGTGAAAATCATGCTTGTCCAATTTGCGGTTTTTCAATTAGTGAACTCGAACCACGTCTATTTTCATTCAACAGTCCTTTTGGCGCATGTTCAACGTGTGATGGATTAGGCACCAACCTAGAAGTTGACCTTAATCTCGTTATCCCGGATTGGGAGTTGACCTTAAATCAACATGCAATCGATGCTTGGAAGCCTATTAGTTCACAATACTACCCTCAATTACTAAAGAGTGTATGTGACCATTATGGCATTGATATGGATATACCAGTTAAAGATCTTCCCAAAAAGCAAATGAATAAAATTCTATATGGCAGTGGGAAAGATAAGATACGTTTCTATTTTGTAAATGATTTTGGCAAATCACGCGATAGTATGATTCATTTTGAAGGTGTTATGAATAATATTGGCCGTCGTTATCGCGAAACGACATCAGACTTTATCCGAGAAACTTTAGAAAAATTCATGGCTGTAAAAAATTGCCCTACATGTGATGGCTATCGATTAAACGAAGAAGCACTGGCTGTGTTGATTAATGGTCTACACATTAGCCAAGTAACCGATTATTCAATCAATGAGGCGAAAGACTTTTTTAGTCATCTCACATTGACCGAAAAAGAAGAGCAGATAGCTAGGTTAATTCTTAAAGAGATTTGTGATCGTCTTGACTTCTTAAATAATGTAGGACTCGATTATTTAACGCTGTCCCGGTCTTCTGGTACCCTCTCTGGTGGAGAAGCTCAGCGGATTAGGCTGGCAACTCAAATTGGCTCTGCACTTACTGGTGTTTTATATGTACTTGATGAGCCGTCCATCGGTCTCCATCAACGCGATAATGATCGTTTGATAGAAACTTTAAAAGGAATGCGAGACTTAGATAATACACTTATCGTTGTTGAGCACGACGAAGATACGATGCTTGCGGCAGATTGGTTAATCGATATCGGACCTGGAGCTGGAGAGCATGGTGGTGAAATCATCGCTAGCGGCACCCCAGCAAAAATAATGAAGACGAAAAAATCTTTAACTGGACAGTATTTATCGGGTCAGAAGTTTATTCCTTTACCAAAAATCCGTCGTAAGAGTGACGATAGATATATAGAGGTTATTGGAGCTGAAGAAAATAACTTAAAAAACATTTCCGCCAAGTTTCCGATTGGTCTGTTTACTGTTGTGACAGGCGTCTCTGGATCAGGAAAAAGTACATTGGTAAATGAAATATTGTATAAATCTCTCGCCAAAGAGCTTTATCGTGGTAAACATCAACCAGGGAAGTATAAAGAAGTTAAAGGCATCGAGCATATTGAAAAAGTGATTGAAATTGATCAGTCACCGATAGGTAGGACACCACGTTCGAATCCAGCAACATATACAGGAGTCTTTGATGATATCCGTGATGTGTTTGCTCAAACAAATGAAGCGAAAGTTCGCGGTTATAAAAAAGGACGCTTTAGTTTTAATGTAAAGGGTGGCCGTTGTGAAGCTTGTCGTGGAGATGGAATAATTAAAATTGAAATGCATTTCTTGCCGGATGTTTATGTCCCTTGTGAAGTATGTCATGGTAAGCGATATAATCGAGAGACTTTGGAAGTTCTATATAAAGGGAAGAACATTGCCGACGTGTTGGATATGACTATTGAAGAGGCTCTTGACTTTTTCACAAATATCCCAAAAATCAAGCGGAAATTACAAACAATCTTTGATGTAGGGCTAGGGTATATTAAGTTGGGCCAACCCGCAACAACCTTATCTGGCGGGGAAGCGCAGCGGGTAAAATTAGCTAGTGAACTTCACCGAAGATCAAATGGTAAGTCATTTTATATTTTGGATGAGCCTACTACAGGACTTCATATGGATGATATTCAACGGTTGCTAAATGTATTGCAAAGATTGGTGGATAATGGTGACTCCGTTTTAATTATTGAGCATAATCTTGATGTGATTAAAACAGCCGATCACATTATTGATTTAGGTCCAGAAGGTGGTGATCGTGGCGGTCAAATCATCGCTACAGGCTCACCTGAAGAAATAGCTATTACTGACATCTCGTACACGGGACATTATTTGAAACCCGTTTTGGAACGCGACCAGGAAAGAATGAAAAAATTACTACAAACTAAAGAAGAAATGTCGGCAAAATAATTGTGGTATATGAGATACAAGCAATCCCCCATCTTACAAAGATTGGGGGATTTTTTAATCATCATCATTTTCAAGAAAAGGGTTAACATGGACAAAGACATCAGCAATCTCTTTATAGTTTTTCATTAAATATTGTTTCACATTTTTTGCAATATCATGTCCCTGCTTAACTGTTAAATCTGGATCTACACTTACTTTTATATCCATAACGACATAACTACCATGTGTTCGGGCAAGGATTTCATCGATCCTTAAGATACCATTAATTTCTGATACGGTCTGTTTATAATCCGAGATTTCATTTTTGTCTAAGACTTTTTCCATCATAATAAGTGAAGAATCTTTGGCCAAGTCATATCCTACTTTAATAACGATAAATGATACTAATATTCCAGCTACGGCATCTCCATAGATGAGATATGTTAATTCGTATCTTTCACCTACCATGGCAGCGATAATTCCAATTAAGGCTGCAAGAGATGAAAGTGAATCTGAACGATGATGCCAGGCTTCAGCAATCAAGGCGGCACTATTGTACTTCTTACCTAGATAATATTTATAATGAAAGAGTATTTCTTTAACTAAAAGTGAAATAACCAGAATAATTAATGCAAGTTTGCCAGGAGCTATAGGCGTCTCTCCGAAAAAAACTTTGGCCGATGACAGACTTATTTCAATCCCCACAACGACAAGCAGCAGTGCAACGATAATAGAAGCAATATTTTCAGCTTTGCCATGGCCATATGGGTGCTCTTTATCGGGGGGTTTCGCGGCAATCTTGACTCCGAATAAAATAACAATTGAGCCAACAATATCTGAAGTTGAATGGAGGGCATCTGCCAATAAAGCTCGGCTGCCAGAAATAAAGCCACCTATACCTTTCATAATAGCAAGTAGGGTATTTACAATAATTCCAACCCATGTAGCAATCATTACCGCCCGAGTATTTTCTCTCATTATCTCACCTACCTTATGTCGTTTTAATCTTAACAAACATTATATTACCCCGTCTACTACAACCAATTCTTATTGAATCTTCAAACATTGCATATAAATGTTTGAAGACAGCAGTTGATACATAAAAGGTATAAACTACCTTGAAAAACGCATAGTTCGAAACGAAGGTGCATAGTTCGTGATGAAGATGCATAGACCAAGACACATAAATCGAGATAAAGACGCATAGGTGGAGATAAAGACTCATAGTTCGAAACGAAGAAGCATAGGTCGAAATGAAAGAGAATAGCCCAATATGGAGGTGTCACTTTATATCAAATACGTAGTAATAAATTTTGTTGAAGGCTTGATAATCCAGTTTTCTCTGGAGCAGTGCGTCAAAAAGTAAACTGGTGCTATGTATTTTATCCCGTATTCATAATCTAAGATTTCCGAGAAAGATTGAGAGTATAAGATGAAACTTTTGACGGTTTTGAATCATTTAGGTAATGTTAAAATAAAGAGAAATAGGGGGATTAAATTAAATGGAACCAATTGACATAAAAAATGTTCAAGAAGAATTAGACAAATATGTTAATAAAGATGTTTATATGCATATAGAAACGACCAATGGTGCTTATGCAAGTCATGTAAATGATAAAGCATATAATGTGGGCGTTTATGCACGCAATATAACTACAAAATTTACCCAAGCAAAAATCGTAAGCGACAATAGCAAGGCCTACCGCGTTGGATTAAAACTTGAAAAAGGTTGGGTTTATGCTGAAGGTCTGACGGACTGGGAGATATACGATAAGTCTAAGTTGCTTTTAGCTGGACACGATAATCAGGGACGACTCATGGTGGCTTTACAAATTAGTGAAACACCATTTGATTATTAGAGATAATTAAGGATTGGTGATTTATAAATGGAAAAGAATGTTGTTGTAGTATACCCACATCCAGATGATGAATCTTTTGGAGCGGCAGGAACAATTACTAAACTTAGAAATGAAGGGATCCCCGTTACTTATTTATGTGGTACTCTAGGTGAAATGGGAAGAAACATGGGAACCCCTCCTTTTGCTAATCGAGAAACACTACCTCTTATCCGTGAAAAGGAATTAGCAAACGCATGTAAGGTTTTAGATATAGATTATAGATTATTAGGTTATCGGGACAAAACGATGGAGTATGAAGATGTTCAAGAAATGGCTGGTCATATTAAAGGTATTTTAGAAGATATTAAACCTACTCTTATTATTACACATTATCCTGACTACGCGGTTCATCCTGATCATAATGCTATTGGTGCAGCAACAATCGAAGCTGTAAAATTAATGGATAAAGAATCACGTCCAGAAGTATGGGCTCAAGCTATTTCAAAAGGATTCGTGGATGAGTTGGGTTCACCCGATATTACTTATGACGTGACAGAGGTCTTTGACAAAAAGTTAGAAGCGATATTTGAACATAAGTCTCAAGCCGGCGGAATGATAAACACATTCAGCGGCGAAACTCCCGACGCGATTGAAGAGAAAAAAGCATTTCAAAAGCGAATGAGTAAAGAACAATTTTATATCTGGGAATATAATGATTAATAAACTTGGTAATTATGATAGTAGATTATAAATAATGTCAGAATAGATATATAATGTGGAGTAACTCTGCCGGCACTTTGAAACAATTGGTAAGTGTTAGTCCCTCGCTACGGAAATACACATCGCTTTCCAAGGGCGGCTGGTGAGCCTCCGAATGCTAACGCATCTCGGGGTCTCACCGTGCCTCTGGAACTGCGCGTGAATGCTCGCACCACCGAAAACCATAGCTCCCCTAGGAGTCTCCGTGTATTTCCTCCGCTGATTTCAGTGCACCATCATTGTGTAAAAACATTTAATAATAGCATCAAACAACTTTAATAGTATGGGTGAGCGCAGGGCGGTGACTCCTCGAAAATTTGAAACCATTTTCTTCGTGCGATGCAAAGCTGCCGAAGTTTTTCTTGTCCTGCGGGAAAAGCAAATGGTTTTCGATGGGACGAACGATAGTGCAGTCCCACGAGTCCGAAGACCCCGCAAGAAGCGTTCTTTGCTTCTGAGGAGGCTGAGGTGGGAAGAATGAACTTCAATTCTTCCTGGCACCGCGGAAAGCATCCGCCCGGAGCGATCCCAGACGGTCGTGATTACGCTTGCTTTGAACACAGCCCATTAGTTACTGCGCAGTTTATGGATATTACGCTACTGACCTGGTTGTTCGACTAAGTTTTTTATAGAATAAGGATGATCTGCTAAGAACCAGTTATTTATTTGAATAATACAATGGGTATTGGGGAATAGAATGAGGGTAGACAGGATTTAATTCTTGGTAAGATGATTGAGGAAAAGGAGGCGACTGTTTTGAAACGCTTATATCGTTCGACTAAAGACCGGATGGTTGCTGGGGTTTTAGCTGGAATTGGGGAATACTTTAATATAGACCCAACTGTTGTCAGGTTGCTATTTGTAATCTTATTGTTTATTAGTTTCTTTACAGTAAGTATCGTGTATCTAGTAGCGACCTTTATAATACCAAGTGAAGGTGAGGTGCATTAATGTTACTTCGCTGGTTTTTATCGATTGTGCTAAATGCTGTTGCACTCATAGCCGTAGCACAGATTTTTGAATCTTTCCATATAGAGAGCTTTGGAACTGCCTTACTCGCAAGCTTTATCTTATCCATTCTCAATACTTTTCTTAAACCAATATTGGTCCTCTTCACATTACCTATCACGGTCATCTCACTTGGACTTTTCTTATTTGTGATTAACGCTGTCACGTTAATGATTACACAAAGTGTCATGGGGCCAACATTTGTTATCGATGGATTTGGCGTTGCTATTGTTGCAGCGATTGTTATTTCAGTTCTAAATTTATTATTAAATCAATTAGTCAGAGAAACATTAAGAACGTAAGTAGTTGACTTACGTTCTTATTTTTTTAGCATCTGAATCTCCAATGACTTAAACTTTGGTTTACTTCATATTGTGAAAATATGCTACAATAAATAACAGTTAGTTTGCAAATTGGAGGTAAGAGAATGTCTACAATCGTAAGAACGCAAGATCTACTAGAAAACTTCACCTTGACACTAATAGCAGGAGAAGATGGTTTACATAGAGAAATACTGACGAGCGATATTTCCCGTCCGGGTATAGAAATGACGGGGTATTTTAAATTTTATCCTAAAGAACGTCTCCAACTTATAGGTCGGACTGAAATGGCTTACTTTCTGGATTTAAATGATGAAGAACAGCATAACAGGGCTCATCAATTATGCACAGACGTGACTCCTGGAATTGTTGTTACCAGAGGTATGGAAGTCCCAGAAAAAATGATTGAAGCCGCTAATTATGCGGGCGTTCCAATTTTACAATCACCTAGAAAAACGACGAGAGTCATTAGTCGGTTGACAAATTATTTGGAAATTAAATTTGCGCCTTTCACTGCCATACATGGTGTTCTTGTAGATATTTATGGTGTAGGTGTATTGATTACTGGCCAAAGTGGTGTTGGTAAAAGTGAAACGGCCTTGGAGTTAGTCAAAAGAGGACATAGACTTGTGGCTGATGATAGTGTAGAAATTCGCCAAGAAGATTATGATACACTTATAGGTAATTCACCTCCTTTGATTGAGCATTTATTGGAAATACGTGGATTAGGCATCATTAATGTGATGACGTTATTTGGTGCTGGAGCGGTCCGAAACTTTAAGAAAATATCAATGATCATTAACTTGGAATTATGGGATCAGAAAAAACAGTATGATCGACTAGGTTTAGAAGATGAAACATTAAAAA
>NZ_JAHLPW010000013.1 GCF_018918075.1 Virgibacillus sp. MSJ-26 | reverse complement strand
ACATATCTTCCCACAGTTTAAAAAATTAAATACATGGGGTTTATTTGATATGCCAAATTTTTTCAATCAATAAATCCTTATTGAATTTATAAGGTTTAGACTTGACTAATCGTAGGAAAGAGGATGGGACAAAACTAAGTATTAGTAATTGATTTTAAAAGTGTATATTAAAAGAAATATACTTTAATACGTTCGCTTTTACATTAACTAAAATACTTATGTCCCAACATCTTTCCCTATTTAATATAACTGACGTTCCCGTCCACCTTATCGTCCTTAATTGCGGTTCTTTCTTTAGCAGCACTTCGTGAAGAAAGGAGAATGAAATAGCTTAAAACCCCAAAATAGCATGAGATAAACAGGGCGTGAAGTAATGCAATTCCGAGATTCAGTAATGTGAAAATAATTAGTGCACCAAAAGCGACTTGAAGGGTAATAAATGTAGCTAACGAAATTAAGCCCCAATACATTACACGACTAGATTGATATTGTTTAATCAGTTTAAATACAAAAAGGATTGTCCAAATGAAAAGGATTCCTGCAGCTAAACGATGTCCCATTTGGACCCATACTTCCATGTGGTTTGTTGACATAAAGGAAAAAGGCTTTGCGTTAGTGCAAAATGGCCAACTTTCACAAGCAAGTTCTGAATTAGTGTGGCGTACTAACGCACCAGTATATACGACGATGAATGTATAGATTGTTAACAAATAAATTTCAACTCGATGTTTCTTTTGTATGAATAAGGATTCTGCGTCAAACTTTTTATCAATCTCAAATATTAATAAGGCAAGTAGGAAAATAGCTGCGAATGAAATAAGGGATATTCCGAAATGAAGTGCCAAGACAAAGTCGGATTGCCCCCACACAACTGCAGCTGCTCCAATTAATCCTTGTAACACTAGGAAGAAGAGTGACATAAAAGATAAGAATTTCACTTCCCGTATATGTCCAATATGCTTCCACGAGAGAAAAGATAAGGCCAATACAGCAATACCTACGATACCTGAGACCAGTCGGTGACTAAGTTCTATAACTAATTCTGGCGTGATTTCTGATGGAATCAATTCACCATGACATAAAGGCCAACTTGCTCCACATCCTGCACCTGAATCTGTTTTAGTAACAAGAGCACCACCAAGCAAAACAAAAACCATGCCTAAAGTAGCAATTACTGATAACCATTTTAAATATTTAATCATAACGATGCCTCACTTTAACTTGATGTATCTTATTTTACAAATTGTAACATTTATAAAACACATTACATTCTATAATAATAGGTAGTATGTAAACAAAGCAATTAATTGAAACAATAAATAAAAGAATGTTTCGCCTATGATATAATAACACGTAATAAATATGTTTTCACTATGATTAAGTTGAAAATACTTGCATTGTTACTTTTATTTTGCTAGAAATAATATGAGGGGTGCTTTGATAGTCATAACTTTTATGCAGGTGAAACCTTGTTACTACGCATATGTGAGAAAAACGAAAGGGGCAATTATGCCTTTTATTTGTTTAAGAATAAATGTCACAAAGACGTCACAAATAAGGAAAAATTAGACAGAAAAGTTAAAAGTGACTTTGCCTTATGAAGGATAGATTGTTATGCTATAACATGCTACAATGATTTTTGTAGGGTGGAAAGTAATGAATATAATGAAAAGTAAAAATGAAAATGTATATGAATGCTGTTGTAATTAACAAAGCATTGTAATGTTTGGAGGAGGGATGTTCGTAATGTCAGTAGTGGGATAAGTCAACATATGAAAGCAATTGTGCTGATTACTCCCTCTGATGCATTAAATTATCACTTTTTATAGGAAATCACATAATTCTTGCAATGCATTATCATCGGAAAAAACTTTAAATAGAATCTTAAGAAGACAGCAGTTAGATCATGAACTGAATTTGTCTTGCTTAGATTCAAAGTTTAGCATGTAAACAAATCTCTTCACTCTTTTTAATAAAGAATATACATATATGGCGATTTATACTGTTGTATCAGTAATTGGTTATTTAAACAGAAATAATTAACATGTAACGCCATAAAGAGAGTCAGTGTTTATATGAAATTCCTTTCCATGTAAGTGGAACTTATAGAATAAAATAGTTATAAAGACAAAAACTTATAAAAGATATTCATTAACTATATTCCAATTTTGTTATGATAGTAAAATCTAGATTGTGCCCTGAGTAATGTGAGTAATTGTATTAAATAAAATAAATTTAATGATGCAACAAACAGAAAGAGAGGTAAAACTACATGATAGGTAGGATGGGAAAATTTAGAGCGTTATTTTTGCTTGGCTCATTAGCGTTAATTTTATCAGGCTGCGGTAAAGAGAATTTAACCGCTCTAGTACCAAAGGGGTATGGCTCAGAGGCCTCGATGAACTTAATCATTCTTACTACAGTGGTTATGTCATTTGTGTTTTTAGCTGTTATTATTCCGCTTGTAATCGTCTTACTTCGTTTCCGTGAAAAGAAGGGACAAGAGGATTTTATTCCTAAACAAGTTGAAGGTAACCAAACACTTGAAACTGTGTGGACAGTCATTCCAATTATTTTAGTTATTATTATGGCGGTTCCAACAGTTATTGCAACTTTTGATTTGGCTGATACAAGTGAGGCAAGTGAGCATATTAATATCAATGTAACAGGTAATCAGTACTGGTGGCATTTCGATTACGAAGATGACGGGGTGCAAACAAGTCAAGACTTGTATATACCAGCTGGAGAAAGAGTATATTTAAACATGATTGCAGCAGATGTCACGCACTCATTTTGGGTACCAACCATCTCTGGAAAATTAGATGTGAACCCAGAAAACGTCAATACTTTGTATATTGAAGCGTATGAAGAGGGAGTATATTGGGGTAAATGTGCTGAATTCTGTGGACCTTCACACTCACTGATGGACTTTAAAGTTATTGTTGTAAGTCCTGAAGAGTATGAGCAATGGTTGGCAGATATGGGTAATGTCAATCCAGATGAAGTTCCGGGAGATGCTGTTGCCGCAGAAGGTAAAGAATTATTTGAAGAGAAAAGTTGTATGGGCTGTCACGCGATTGGAGATTCTCCAGGTCAAGTAGGTCCTAACTTAACAAACTTTGGTAACCGTACGACGATTGCGGGAATTCTTGATCCAACAAAAGAAAATCTGGTTGATTGGATTATGGATCCTGAATCAATTAAACCAGGTAACTTAATGACTGGTAAATATCCAGATCTTTCAGATGATGAAGCAGATAAAATTGCTGAGTATCTATTGCAATTAAAAGAAACAGATGTAACGCCTGAAAGTGCTGGTAATTAATAGACAAGAAGAGGATTTAGGGTAGGTAAAATATAAAGGGAGGTATAAGTTGTGAGTTTAGCAGCTACTCAGAAAAAGGGCTTTGGTGCTTTTTTATGGGATTACCTAACGACGGTAGACCATAAAAAGATAGCCCACTTATATTTAGCAGGTGGAGGTTTCTTCTTCTTACTAGGAGGAATTGAAGCAGTAATCATTCGTATACAGTTGATTAAACCTGAAAACGATTTTATTAGCGCTGGTTTATATAACGAAATGATTACTATGCATGGAACAACAATGATATTTTTGGCAGCGATGCCGATACTACTTGGTTTAATGAACGCTGCGATGCCACTTCAAATTGGTGCTCGTGACGTCGCATTTCCGTTTCTAAACTCATTAGGTTTTTGGTTGTTTATGTTCGGTGGTATATTACTGAACTTAAGTTGGTTTTTAGATGGAGCGCCAGATGCTGGTTGGACGTCCTATGCTGCATTGGCTATGGATTCACCAGGACACGGTGTCGATTTCTATGTTGCAGGACTGCAAATTGCTGGGGCAGGTACCCTTATGGGGGGAATTAATTTCCTCGTTACAGTAGTTACGATGAGAGCTCCGGGAATGACATACATGCGTATGCCTCTATTTACATGGGCAACGTTTATTACAAGTGTTTTAATTCTATTTGCATTCCCAGCATTAACGATTAACTTATTCCTTTTAATGTTTGATCGTATGTTTGGTACAGCATTCTTTGATGTTTCACTCGGAGGTAACACGATTATCTGGCAGCACTTATTCTGGATATTCGGACACCCTGAAGTTTATATTTTGATTTTGCCATTGTTTGGTTTATTCAGTGATGTATTCTCAACTTTCTCTAGAAAAAGATTGTTTGGATACACAGCAATGGTTTTTGCTACAATGTTAATTGCCTTCTTAGGATTTATGGTTTGGGCACACCACATGTTTACAGTAGGTTTAGGTCCAGTTGCTAACTCAATCTTTGCGGTAGCGACCATGGCCATTGCAGTGCCAACTGGTATTAAAATCTTTAACTGGCTTGCAACAATGTGGGGAGGAAGTGTTAAGATTAATGCTGCTATGCTATGGGCATTGGGATTCATTCCGTCCTTCACAATCGGTGGGATGACCGGAGTTATGCTTGGTTCAGCCGTAGCAGACTTCCAGTATCATGACACGTACTTTGTTGTGGCACACTTCCACTATGTCATTGTAGGTGGTACAGTCTTTGGTATTTTCTGTGGCCTGCATTACTGGTGGCCGCTATTGTTTGGAAAAATTCTAAACGAAACTATGGGTAAATTAACGTTCTGGACGTTCTTCATTGGCTTCCACTTAACGTTTTTTATCCAACACTTCCTTGGACTAATGGGGATGCCACGCCGTTATTGGGTATTCCTTGAAAATCAAGGACTGGATTTGGGGAACCTGATTAGTACGATAGGTGCCTTCTTTATGTCATTTGCAGTTATCGTATTCTTGATTAATATTGTACACACAGCAGTAAAAGGAGAAAAAGCTCCAGCGGATCCGTGGGATGGTCGTACATTAGAATGGGCAACTGAATCATCGCCACCTCCGTATTATAACTTTAAGCAATTACCATTAACACGTGGTCTTGACCCATTATGGATTGAAAAGACAGAAGGTAAAGGACATATGACGCCGGCAGAACCTTTAGGAGACGTTCATATGCCGAATGGTTCATTCTTACCGTTCCTTATGTCTTTAGGATTCTTCGTGGCAGGCCTTGGGTTTATCTATCAGACAGATGAAAAACTATGGTATATAGCCTTATATGGCGGTATGGCGTTTGCACTGCTTATGATGATTATCCGTTCTGTTAAAGATGATCACGGTTATTATATTAAAAAAGAAGAATTTGAAAGGGAGGCTGAATAGTAATGAGTCACGATCATTCTCTATATCCTGAAACAATGCCGCAAAATCCCGAAAAAGCCACCCTTGAAGGTAAAAATAAGTTTCTAGGTCTTTGGTTCTTCCTTGGAGGCGAGACAGTTCTCTTCGCCTCCTTGTTTGGAACTTACCTAGCTCTAAAGGATTCTACAGCTGGAGGACCATCTTCAGAAGAACTGTTTGGCTTAGAGCTCGTTTTTATAATGACAGTTTTGTTACTTACTAGCTCTTTGACAAGTGTTTATGCAATGTACCATATGAGAAATAATGACTTTAAAAAAATGCAATTATGGTTAGGCATTACTGCATTACTTGGTATAGGATTTTTGGGACTTGAAATATACGAGTTTTCTCATTATATAACTGAGTATGGTTTTACATTTCGTTCGTCAGCATTTGGTTCCGCCTTCTATGCTTTAGTTGGCTTTCATGGTGGGCACGTAACATTTGGTATATGCTGGATTATAGCCTTGATGATTAGAAATGCAAGAAGAGGCTTAAACTTATACAATGCGCCTAAATTTAATACATATAGTCTATATTGGCACTATATTGATGTTATCTGGGTTTTTGTATTTACAGTTGTATACTTGATGGGAAAGGTGGGCTAAATTATGACTGAAAACACCAATACCAAAACAAATAAAAATTTAGATGCTTTTCAAAAACGTAAAAATAAAGAAGAAATGAAACGTCAACTCATTTCATTTGGTTTAATGATTGTACTAACATTGATTGCATTTGCAGTAGTGGCAACTGGCGCTATCGAAAGTATGTTTGTAATACCACTTCTTGCATTTCTAGCAGTTATACAAGTAGCATTTCAATTTTATTACTTTATGCACATGAAAGATAAAGGTCACGAGATGCCGACAGTATTAATTTACGGTGGTGTCTGGGCTGCATTATTAACACTTGCAGGTTTAGCTTTAATTTCATGGTGGTAAGCCTTAAAAAGTCGGGGAATCATTCCCCGTCTTTTTATTTTGAGGCTATTACGTGTTTATGTATTTTTATTTCGTCATAATTATCTACTGAATATAGTGACACGTTATAATCTTTTGTAAATCAGAAGTGATCTGGTCTGGTATTGAATTTAAAAAATGTGTGACTAAATTGTCATAGTTTATTCGTGTTTTAACAAGTTGAATAAGTTATAATAGAGTGTAGAATCCAATTTCTATGGAGTGATTTAAATGTGGTTAGAAATACAAATATTTGGGTTTCGCGCTTTATGGAGTCCATACTTTTTAAGTTTCGTGATTGTTTTAGGTATAGCATATTACTTAATGACCGGTCCTTTTCGTCATAAATTTGGTGGAAAATCTGAGCCTGCTCCAAGCGGTAAGCAGAGAGTTCTTTTTTATATAGGTCTATTACTGTTATATATAGCCAAAGGATCACCAATTGATTTATTATCACATATTATGCTAACTGCACATATGATTCAAATGGTTATTTTATTTCTAATATTTCCTATTTTTATTATCAAAGGATTGCCAAAATGGATGTGGAGGAAAATTGTTTATGCGCCGGTGTTTAAATCTATTATTAGGGTATTAACAAAACCTATCGTTGCTTTAGTATCATTTAATGTTTTGTTTTCCCTATACCACATGCCAGTTATCTTTGATTATTCCAAATCATCACAGTTTGCACATACATCAACGATTCTGATATTGCTTTTCTTCGCATTTATAATGTGGTGGCCGATAATTACTCCACTGGAAGAGTTTGATACTTTGGCACCGTTACTTAAAATGGGATACCTTGTAGCGAGTGCGGCCATCATTACAGTGGCATGTGCTTTGATAATTTTTGCTTCAACCCCAGTATTTAACGCTTATAGTTCTGAAGGGTCATGGATTCAGGCGATGAGTTTATGTGTTCCGAATGATGTCTTAGATGGCCTTGCTGTTTCCATCTCAGGCCCAGAAATGTTCTCACCTTTAAGTGTTCTTGAAGATCAGCAATTGGGCGGTATTATTATGAAAATCATGCAAGAAATTGTTTATATTGTTATGTTGGCTCGTATATTCTTCTCTTGGTTTACAAGAGAGAGTTTAACTGTCGATCCGTTACCAACGACAGAAATTCAGGAATAGTTAAAACCAATTACTAAAAAGTGTGGAAGCAATTACTTCCACACTTTTTTATATCTTGACTTTCCATTTTATGATATCTGCTTCTTTGGCAGAGTTAAAGGCAATAACGAGGAGAGGACCTAAAATAAACCCGAAAACACCCATCAATTTCAATCCTAAAAACATTGCTATTAACGTTGCTAACGGTGACAAGCCAATATGTTGTCCCATGACTTTAGGTTCGACGATTCTTCTGATAGCCAATAAAATAATTGCCAGTACAGCAAGTTTTACACCCATAATGGTATCTCCGGATAAAAACATAAAAATTGCCCAGGGTCCTAGCACAATGATTGAACCTATAATCGGTATGAGGTCAATTACCCATATGATAAGCGACATCACCAAAGCGACATGAGGCGCGATTATAAGCAGACCTATTAAAGAGACAATAAAAATAATTAAACTCATTAAAAATTGTGCTTTTAAAAATCCAAGCATAACACTAGATAATCTTTCATTCATGAAGGAGACTTTTTTGGCGGTTTCCTCTGTCAAAAGATGGTATGACTTTGCTTTTAAAAAAGGAAGTTCCAACATGAAAAGAAAAAGTGCAATTAGATAAACAATAAAACTTATGAGGTATTGGGGTACTTTTGCAAAAACTTGTGCGATATTATCAATTGTAATCTTTTCTTTTATGGTTGTATTTAATGCTATTAAATTATCCTGGAAGCTGTCTGATACTTGTTTTACAAATTCAGGTGGTAAATTGCTAGCATAATGTTGAAAATTTTCTTCCCATTCATTATAAAGACTGTTAATTTGATTAATGTACATTGGTATATCTTCCACAAAGTTTACAAGTTGGCCAATTGCCTTAGTAACAATTAGAGTTCCAGCTACCCCAACGAATATCAAAAAAAGTAGAAAAACTATAATCACGGATGCTTTTCTGTTTATTCTTAATCGATGTTGAACTATTCTTACAAGAGGGTTAAGCATTAATGCTGTGATTAAGGCAATTACTAAAGGTAATGATATGGGGAAAATAAAGTAAAAAATTAAAATGATGGATATAAATAAGAAGAACAGTGTCCATTGGCGTTTGGTAATATTACGAAACAACGTCCTTAAACGCCTCCTTTCAACAATAGATCGTTTGCTAAATTGGTATATAAAATATATCATTTAATCCACTACTTGAACAGTTTAAACACTAGTCACTCTTTATAATGAACGGATATTTCTATATGATAATCTTAAAAACGAATTAAGTTAGGGTGAGGATCAATTACTAAGAAAAAAAGTGCAAGTGCTCGTTAAGCCTCAGTTATAGCTTAAGAAGGAAAACGTAGTGGCGGTTTTTGCCACGTAGATTTACCGCTTAAGACCTTAGGCGGGCTGAGTGCTTGCACTCGGCGTGGCCACTTTTAGTATGAAGTTATTCACAGAAGCTTTCTTTTATAGTTTTCTAACCTATTAAAAAACCGACTACTTTAATCATTTCATGTAGTCGGTTCTAGACTTTTACTTTTTATATAATGTTATTTCTTCTTTAACGTTACTTATGAGATTTTTGGCACGCTCAACAAGATTCTCAGGGAAGTTTTCTTCTTCACCATATTCTACCCCATGTGGGTAATAATGTTTACCCAAGAGAGGGGTCATTAGCTTTATAACTGCGTTGCCTCGATCTACATCCCCTTCGATAGCATACCCTTGAATTCGAATGTAATATGTAATGTTTTTTTCTTTGGATCCAATTTTGTAATCATATGTGACTCGTTCATAGTCCCATTGAGCTGCACGAATAAATGCATGCTTTCCCATTATGTGATCTAATGGTTTCAGGTCAAGAACTAAATCGTCAATTCCCAAGTTTTCCAATTTCATCTTTTTCACCTCGCAAATTTATCCTTACTAAACCTATGATAGTAGAAAATACAGCAACTTGCAATGGAAAAGAATGTTTGAGCGGGCATAAAACGTTTAAATAACAGTGAGACATATACACTTCACACTGAAAAGTTAATTAATAAGATTGGTTATGCTATACATATTAGAGATTCTATGGTTTTTTAAAATTTTAGTAATGTAAACTAGTGGATTATCATATGATAGAGCAAACTAGTGAGTTAAGGAGGCAATTATGAGACTTATTAAATTTATTTTCATAATTTTAATAATATCTGCAATAACCTATTTGACAATCCAGAAAAGTGACTTATTTCAAGAGACAACCATAAAGAAGTGGAATTATACCATGCCAAAAGAAAGCAAATTAAAAAGTAAAGACATTCCTGAAGAAAGAAAGCTTAGCAAGACGTTTCAGGGCGACTTGTTTGATTGGATAGGTAAGACATCTGAAGCCTTGTTAAATAAGATGGGAGAGCCTAAAAGTCAAGATTTAAGTGCTTATGGCTATACATGGTGGGTCTATAAAGATTCAAATGACCAATATATTCAGTTTGGCATAAAAGACGATAAAATAGTGACTATTTTTGCAGCTGGTGAAGACTTGGGGACTGACCCATTAAAAATCGGACAAAAATATGATTCAGTTAAAGATGAATTTCATTTTGATGATAAAGTGAATTATCGTCATGGGGTTTCTACTTATCAGTTTGAATTAACGACTAAAGATCTAAAAAAGCAACCGCTAATTAAAGTGACGGATAATGTGTTTGTTCAATTATATTTCGATACGTTTAATGAACGTCTGACGTCCTTAAGAATTCTTGATGGTGACGTATTATTAAACCATAGACCATACCAAATGGTCTATCGTGGTAGTCTTGAAGAGCCGAAAAAATTATCTGATGACAAGTGGTTAGAAGTTGAAAAAGGGATGGAACAACAAATTTTTGATATAACGAATGTAATTAGAAAAGCGTATGATAAAAATGAATTGAAGTGGGAAGAATCAGTAAGAGAAGTTGCTTTCCTTCACAGTAAAGATATGGAAGAAAATGATTACTTTTCACACCATAATCTAGATGGTGGAGGGTTAAAAGAGCGGTTAGCCGATAAGGATATTTTTTACTCTGCTGCAGGGGAAAATATAGCTGCAGAGTATTCTGATGCACCTGCTGTCGTTGCAGGGTGGCTCAATAGTGAGGAGCATAGAGATGCTTTACTCAATGAAAGCTATACACATTTAGGAGTAGGGGTTTATCGACTTTATTACACACAAAATTTTCTCACCAAATATGAATGAACTCTCAGCGAATGCACAGTCAAAATAAACTGTCATATTATAATCTAGAGGTTGTTAATGTATCGCTTAGGTTATGGATTATAATAATGGGGTGAAAAATATGGGTGATGATAACTTACATCCTACAGTTGCTGAGTTTAAATCTTTTATAAATAAACATCCAAAGTTGGTTGAAAAGATACGAAAAAATGGTTCTTCATGGCAAGAGTATTATGAGAAATGGGTTCTTCTTGAAGAAGACGATCCATACTGGGAACAGTTTAAAGATTATACCAATCCCCAACAAAAATCTGATAGCAAGACCGAATGGGTTAGCCACCTGTTGAAGATGACAGAAAATATAGACATTAAGAAAGTGCAAGAGCAAGTAAATCAGTTAAGTGGGACGGTTTCTACATTACAAGAAGTTTTAGGGGAATTTAAAGCGAAAGAAGATCCAACCCCTCAACGCAGACAGTTTAACTGGTTTAAGGATTGATATAAAATGAACGAAAATGTTTATAATTATTTACAGGCCAATCCTGAATTATTAACATTTGTCAGGTATAATCCGATTTGGTATCGTTATTTATCAAGGGATCCAGATAAGATGTTTGAACTGGAAAAAGAAGCAAAAATCTTTTATGGTAAAACTTTTTCTAAGCGCCTTGAGAAATTTAGTGAACATGTACATCTTGCCACTATGCTTGTTCAAATGAGCCAAGCTATGAAAGATTAACAGGCGAAAAGAGGGGACTGTCTTTTCAGCATTTTAAAAAAGTGATATGATAGTGACGGAGGTGTGTATTATGATAGGTACCCTAGAGTATGTGGACATTTTAGATCGGTCCGAATTATTAGGGGATATGATACAACAATCAGATGTTATGCATGAATTTAAAGCAGCACGTGACGCTTTGTATAATGATAGTGAATCGACAAAGCTGATCAATGCTTTTGCAGATATGAAAGGTCACTATGAAGATGTCCAACGATTTGGCAGATACCATCCTGACTATCGAGAAATAATGAAAAAGGTCCGCCTTACAAAAAGAGAGATGGATATGAATGACAAAGTTGCTCAATACAAGATTGCGGAGCGTAATTTGCAATTGATGTTGGATGAAATTAGTGAGTGTATCGCTTTGAGTGTAAGCGAACAAATCAAAGCGCCAAAAGATGGAGCAGCTCTTTCAGATGGAGGCTGTGGCTCTGGAGGGAGCTGTGGCTGTAGCGCTTAACTTTTAATATGATTATTAGTTGACTAAAATACTCTACTAATTAATTACCAAGTGGGGGTTTGTATGAACAACAAACGACAAGGTTTAATTGTTTGGTTTCAACATATGAGAAATATTAAGCAAATAAAAAGGCTTGGTCATTTGATTTATGTATCCAAGAAAATGAGATACGCAGTAATATACGTAAACCAATCTGACATAGAAACTATCGAAAGCAAACTTTCCAAGTATTCTTTTATTTCAAAAGTGGAACGGTCCTATAAGCCGTTTGTTAAGACAGAGTTCGATAATGCTTTACCAGATGAAGCGAAACAGTATGACTATAAAATAGGTATTTAATTGCTAATAGTTAGATGCAATTAAAGAGCAGACAATATAATAGTCTTATTTAAAGGACAAAAAAATACCTGCAGATAATTTCTGCAGGTTCTTTTAGTTTAAAAAACTAAAAGGCAAAGGGAGAGGAGAAACCGGAGGAGGACTTATGGGGAAGTCTAAGTCATCTCCGTCATTGAAACAACCAAGCTATCGCCAGCTGTCTCATTATGTTATTATGTACGATAGAAAAAAATATATACCATTTATCTCTTATTTTTGATAAACTCTTAGATAGTATGATTAGATCAATTACTCATAAACTAGATACATATGTCTTATAACTTTTACTTTATTTTGTCGGAAACTCAAAGGTAATATAGATTAGGTGGTGTTGGAATATGCGTGTGATAGCTGGGCAATTTAAAGGTCGACATTTAAAAGCTGTTCCAGGGAAGACAACAAGACCGACTGCAGATAAAATAAAAGAAGCCATTTTTCAGGTAATAGGACCTTTCTTTAATGGGGGACATTGCTTAGATTTATTTGCAGGGAGTGGGTCATTAGGTATAGAGGCACTTAGTCGCGGAATGGAACACAGTGTTTTTGTTGATAAACACCCTAAAGCTGTTCAAACAATTCAGCAAAACACAGAAGTTTTACATATAAGTGATAAAATAGAAATTTTTCGAACAGACGCATATAGAGCAATAAATGCTGTATCAAAGAGAGATATAAAATTTAATTTAATCTTGCTAGATCCGCCATATGGTAAAGTTGACTATGAAAAATTATTAAATCAAATTATTAAATTAGAAATATTGGAAGAAAATGGTGTTATTTATTGTGAGTATGACAGTACCGAGAACTTACCTTCTTCGATTAAGGGATTAACTTTAATAAAGGAAGAAATTTATGGTAAAACAATCGGTATTTCTATTTACCGAAAGGAGAAACATGATGACTAGAATTGCTATTTGCCCAGGGAGCTTTGATCCAGTAACAAATGGTCACTTGGATATTATTGAACGGGGATCTCGTATTTTTGATGAAATTATTGTAACTATATTTAATAATCAATCAAAACACCCTTTGTTCACTATTGAAGAAAGAATCAAATTAATTGAACAAGCAACAGAGCATATACCTAATGTTTCTGTAGATTCTAACAGTGGTCTATTGATTGATTATGCTAAAGAAAAAAATGTAAATGTTATATTGCGAGGATTGCGTGCTGTTAGTGACTTTGAATATGAAATGCAAATAACATCTATGAACAGAAAGTTGGAACAAAATATTGAAACCTTTTTTATGATGACTAATAACCAATATTCTTTTTTAAGTTCGAGTATTGTTAAAGAAGTAGCTAAATATAATGCCTGTGTTTCAGATCTTGTTCCACCTGTCGTTGAAAAAGCTTTACAAGAGAAGTTCCAATAAGATAAAATACTTGCGTTCAGTATATAAAAAATCCGAGCGAATCACTTGCTCGGATTTTTTGGATTGTGTTGATGTATTGTTAATAATTATGTCGGCGTAATAAGATTATTGTTGCAATACCTAAGAATGTTATTGTAATTAATGGTCCATAATAACTTAATTCCCTAAAAATATGTGAGTAAAAATTATCTGTGACCATCCCACTTACAGGTAAGTCATCACGATCAAATGCCTGACGATTTATATAAAGGGGTTTATACAATAAAGCTGATAAAATGCTGGCAAATATCCCGTGTAAAATTCGTGAGATAAAATATGGGGAAAAGCGAATGTCGGTATGGGATATAATACTTCCAACTTGAGCTTGAATTGAAAACCCATTAAAGCCGATAATAAAACTTGTAAGCATCACGGTAATTAAAAGAGTGTCTGGTTGCACTTGAGAAATCATTTGTATACCTGTAGTAATCTCAAAGAAACCTGATATAAAGGGAACTGCGTACTCTACTGGAATTGAAAACAGCAAAAATATATATTTTAATATGGCCGCAATAGCAGTTGTAATACCAGTTAAATATAATAATTTAATTATGACTGAAAATAGAATTATAAATCCGCCAACCATAACAAGTGTTTTAATTGAATTAAGTACTGAATCCCCAAGAATTTCACCAAAAGGACGCTTGTCATTCAAGCGGGAGCGATGCATTTCTTTAAAAGCTCTTTTAATCGAGAATTTGTATTTAGAATTTTTCTTTTTCTTATTGGATGCACCGTGAAATCTCATACATATTCCTACCAATGTGTTTCCAACGTAGTGGCTGATAGCTAATAAAGCACCTAGTTTTACATCATGGAAAAATCCAACAGAAACAGCACCAAAAATAAATAAAGGACTTGAAGCATTTGTAAAAGTGACTAAGCGCTCAGCTTCAGCTCTAGAGACTTGTTGTTCTTCCCGAAGTCTAACTGTTATTTTCGCTCCGGTTGGGTATCCACTTGCCATACCCATTAACCAGGCGAAGCTACCTGCACCCGGTACATTAAATAGCGGACGCATAATAGGTTCAAACAATACACCAACAAAGTGTACAACTCCAAAGGCCAAGAGTAACTCAGCGGTTATAAAGAATGGTAAAAGTGAAGGAAAAACAACCTCCCACCAACTGTTCAGTCCACGTATGCTAGCTTCTAACGCTTGGTCAGGATACTTTATTAAACTGTACGCAAAAAATAACGTCAATCCTGCGAACATACTTGTTTTAATTTTTTGGTTCAATAAATTGCCCCCTATTCAATTGTTAGCTCTGTACTTATTAAATTTGTAGTAGTAAAATAAGTGCTAGCTTGTCTAAATCAAGGATGAACAATTTCCCAATTTTTGAGTTCTTAATCTACTTATGATGAAAACTTGTTCATCTATATAAATATACGCCAGTACCCTCCAAATTTATGCCAAACACATTTTTATATTTAAGATAATTTAGGATGAAAAGGGAACATTATATTGAAAATTAATCATAGGGTTTAGAGAATGTAGTGAAATATTTAATTGATTTTATTGATTGTGAAATTAATGAAAGTAATTTAGAAAAACGAACCAGCTGTTATCGTCTGGAAGGAGTTTAGGAATGAAATTTAATAAACGTCAACTTGTCTTTTTAATAATTGTTGTTATTGCATCCTATTTTTTAGTTGCATATAAACTTCCGTATTATATATACAAACCAGGAGGAGCTGATGCACTGAACCCAATTGTGCAGGTTGAACATGGCTTTGAAAGTGAAGGCGATATGCACCTTGTCACTGTTAGAGGTGGTCAGGCTACTCCGATTCAATATCTTTTAGCTAAATTTAATAAGCATCAAGAAATACTTCCATTAGATGAAGTTTTTCCAGAAGGTATAACAGAAGATGAATATTTTCATGCTCAACTACAGGTTATGGAAAATTCTCAGGAGGCTGCCACCGTGGTAGCATACGAAGCCGCTGAAAAAGATATAACCATTGATTATGAAGGTGTCTATATAGTCTCTGTTGTAGAAAACATGCCAGCTGAAGGACAGTTGGAAGTGGGAGACGAAATTATTAACATCGACAATAATAAAATTGAACAAACGGACGATTTAATGGATTATATTGAAACTAAACGGGCCGGAGACAAGGTGAACCTAACAATTATTCGAGATGACGAAGAATTAACTAAAGAAGTTTCATTAAAAGAATTTGATGACATTGATAATCGAATTGGTATGGGAGTGAGTTTAGTAACAGATCGGAGTGTAACGGTAAATCCAAAAGTAAATTTTTCAAGTGGAAATATCGGTGGCCCCAGTGCGGGTTTAATGTTTTCATTAGAGATTTATGATCAGTTGACTGAACAAGACTTAACTCATGGATATGAAATAGCCGGAACAGGTGAAGTTGATTACAATGCGAATGTAATTAGGATTGGCGGGATAGACAAAAAGGTAATTGCCGCAGATCGCGAGGGATGTGATATCTTTTTCGCACCGCATGAAGGTGGAGCGGAGGATTCCAACTATAATTTAGCAAAACAAACTGCAGATGAAATTGGTACGGACATGGAAATCGTTCCAGTCGATACATTTGAAGATGCTTTAAACTACTTACATTCGTTAGACTAGGAAACAGTATGACTACAACATGACTAGAGAAAATAATCTATTGTTTTTGTAACCACTACGAAATTACCATAGAACAAAAGCGCGGGGCGCCCGTTTAGCAACGTACGGACTGCGCCTTGCCAAGCGAGATAGGGTCAATGTTGATGCTCAGGAGCATCAACATTGACCATTCATTATGTGGGAGATAAAGGAAACATGCCCCTGCAAAAGGGTTATGCCGACGTTAGCCGCAAAGGCTACTTAGTCGGCCTTCCTTAAGTAGAGCCGTTTGGGAGGTTCAGTTAAAACCGCGACGTCCTGGGGCTGCAGCCAAGCTTCGCCCCATAGAGCCCTTTGTCGCAACACTGAACTACCCACCTCCTGTTAGAGGATGGGATAAAACTAAGTATTAGTAATTAAAAGACGAACAATTTTAAGCGAGCGTTATTTCGCTTCGGAAAAATACTTCGCTTTCCGCAGGGGGAGAAGAATTGCAGTTCATTCTTCTTTGCTGCTGAGCCTCGGGCCAACAGGATGTTGGTCATGAAGGCGCCCTCACAGGACGTCGCGAATTTAGCCTTCCATCATTCATGGCGCTCTGCGGGGGTCTCATCTAAGCTTTTCATCCTGCTGGACAAAGAATACTTCGACAACGATTCATCGCGATTTTTTCAAGGAGTCCACGTATTTTTTCTACGCTGATTTTAAAAGTGTATATTAAAAGAAATATACTTTAATACGTTCGCTTTTAAATTAACTAAAATACTTATGTCCCAACCTCTTTTCATACCTCACTTATTTCTTACTACATAACTATATAATTTAAATCATAATGGGAGGTTTTAATTCTTGGGCATGAAATTTATTTCTGAGTTTTGGTGAAAGGATGCTATAATAAGCGTTCGTAGCACGTTCTTCAATTGATAGTAAAGGGTGCTGATTTCGGCTTAGTGAGGTGATGATGGGAACATCAATCTGTTTCTTTTTATCATTTAAATAGGCTCGTCCTTGCTTGGATGCACCAAGTAATCGAATATAAGGTACACTGTTCATTTCATTCACTGCAATTAGATCATTTTTTTTAGTGTTTGTTAATAGATGAACGAACAAGCGCTGAATTCTTGTCCAAGTATACCGTTTTGTTTTAATTGCTTTCATCCATTCGTTAAAAGATGTGGCTTCCATAAGTGTACTTAATAACCGGTGCTCAATCCCTTCATCAACTCCTTGAATAGTTGCTAGTTCCTCTGCATTCATCGTCAGGACCCGATAATAAATTAAAGGGAAGTATTTTTCCCACTCATGCCACAAACCCGTCTCTTTTTGATATAATTGTAATTGTCTTATAGTTTCGTCCGGTATGCTGTTGATAATATCATCCGAGAATAAAATATAATCATCAAGTAGTTTATTTCTAATACTTGTGGCTGATGCAATGGTACTTTGGATTTCTGTGTCATGATACTGGTTGTTAATTCTCTTAATTGTAGAAGGCTTAATAGAAAGGTTATTGTCAAGGATTGTCTTTATGTAACTAAAACCTAGGATATTATTCGGCTTTGATAAATCAATTGAATGGTCAATTAACCCGATGTCTTGATATGCTTGTTTACTTGCTTCAGGAAATGATGCACCTTTTTTTAATGAATAATGTAAAGAACACTTATAGTCAGCTTCTTTTTCTTTGAAAAGTGTGTAAGTTGATATAAAATGGGAGATATCACCTGATTCACTTCCAAAGCACAAAAAATCAGTATCAATTTCTTGAAGGGTGTGTACAGCGCCTTTAGCAAACAGGCGGCTGCTTTGCACTGCAAAAGCATAGGGTAATTCTAGGACAAGATCGACACCTGCTTTTAAAGCGGCTTTAGTCCGATGGAATTTATCTATAATTGCTGGCTCGCCGCGCTGTAAAAAAGACCCGCTCATCACAGCAATCATACATTCAGCTGAAGTTTCTGTTTTTGCTTGATTAATATGATAAAGATGACCATTATGAAATGGATTGTATTCAACAATTAGACCACATGCTCGCATGAACATTACCTCACTTACTCTATTTGTTATAATTGTAACAAACATTATATAACTTGCATAATTGTACATAAAAACAGGGGTGATTAAGCAAATATAAATGGGGAATAATGAAATATAATTCGTGATAATGTAAAATTAAGTTAACTGTTAAGAAAATATCTTGACAAATACATGATTTCCTTTTAAAATTACTCTTGTTGCCTAGAGGTGTTTATAATGAAATTAACGTTAGGAAAAATTAAAAGAAACGCATTTGAGCAACCCTATATATTTGAAAAAAAAGTGGATGTCTCTGAGTTGGAAAAAATGAACAATGATATACGTAAAATCAACCCTGTAGATGTCAAGGCCATGTGCACTATGCAAGGTGAAGAGATAATTATTACCTTGAACTTAAAAGGAGAAATGATACTTCCATGTGCACGGACACTCGTTGATGTCGTCTATCCGTTTAATATAACAGCTGATGAAATCTATACTTTATCTCCTTACTACAGTGAGGAAGATGAGGAAGATGAGATTCATCCAGTTGACGGAGAAGTGATTGATTTAACGCCACAAATAAAAGAAAATATCTTATTAGATATCCCTTTTAGAGTTTTTTCTGATGATGAGAATGCCCAAAAAAACGCCCCTACTAAAGGAGAAGGTTGGGAAATTATCTCGGAAGAAACTGATGATCAATCCATTGATCCACGTATGAAAAAGCTAGAAAAGTTATTAAAAGACAAAAAAGAGAAATAAAACTTGATTATTCCAGGTTTTGCTTTTCTATTTGAGGGAGGTGTAAGTCATGGCGGTACCAAAAAGAAGAACTTCTAAAAAAGTAAAAAATCAACGTCGTACACATAAGAAATTACATGTACCTGGCATGGTAGAATGTTCAAATTGTGGTGAGTATACTAAGCCTCACCATGTATGTAAAGCTTGTGGTCATTATGATGGTAAAGAAGTTGTTGAAAGCAATTAATAATATGCACATTAAGACAGATCATTGGTTATGAATGATCTGTCTTTTTCATATGAGAGTTGAGGTGATTTAATGCCTGAATTAGTACAATACCAAGTCTACAAGGAAGGCTATGGTCTTATTAGGCTTAATCGTTTGGAAAAACACAATGCGATATCAAGTGACATGGCTAAAGAACTTTTAGAAAAAATTCAAACTGCAAAAAATACCAATATTAAATTTTTAGTTATAACCGCTGCAGGAGAAAGGATGTTCTGTGCGGGTGGTGACTTAAATACTTTACATGGTGATTTAAATAGTGATGAAGCATTTAGTAAACTTTATCCAATGAAAGAATGTCTTTATGAGTTAGTTTCATTCCCTGTACCCACAATTTGCTTATTAAATGGTAATGCGTTAGGTGGAGGTTGTGAGATCGCAACAGCATGTGACTTTAGAATTGGTAAAGAAGGGACTAAATTTGGTTTTATTCAATCCACATTAGGAATTGTGCCTGGATGGGGTGGAGGCGTATTATTATACGAGAAAGTGAATCCGAATTTTGCCTATCAATGGTTGGTAGAAGGGAATGTACATGGTGTTGACTATTTGAAAAAACACGGGTGGATACATAACATTGTTGCTTCTGAAGAATGGGAAGATTTAAATAGCATCTTACAACCCTATCTAACAAAATCAATTGAGCAGATGAAAGTTTTAAAAGCACAATTCAATAAAAAAATCTCGGTACTTAGTCTATCGGCTGAAATGAATGATGAAGTCCGTCAGAGTGCAACTTTGTGGGGAAGTCACGCACATCAGGAAGCTATAAAACGAATTATGAAATAGATCACCAAACCTTAATTTATTCTCAATCTCTTTTTCTTGCCTTTATCTACTCTGCTTATATCCTTGGATTTTTATCTGAAATATGAAACTTCTATTCTATCACTCTTAATATTTGCATACATTTATATCAAAGATGTGAGGAGTGATGTTTATGAACGCGACACGACAAGATGCGTGGACAGATGATGAAGATATTATTTTGGCCGAAACGGTCCTTCGCTATATTAGAGAAGGAAAAACACAACTAGAAGCTTTTAAAGATGTTGCCAAACAACTATCGCGAACTTCGGCTGCTTGTGGGTTTCGGTGGAATGCAACAATCAGGAAAAAACATCAGAATGCCATTGAACAAGCAAAAAAGGAAAGAAAACAAAGAAATACAAGTCATTATATAAGATTTTCAGAATCCTATAAGCCTGAAGAGAAAGATACATTAGAGGCGGCCATTTTATTGCTAGAAAAAATGAAGACGAATTATCAAGGGGAAGATTATTCCAAAACATTAAATCAAAAAGAAAGTCTAGAGCAATTAAAAGAAGAAAACAAAAATTTGAAAGAGAAACTCTTGCGTTATGAACATGTTTGGCAAGAAATAGGGAATCTGTGGAATTGGGTTCATAAGAAGGGAGAAAAATAAAGTAAAAGACATGAATGAAATCAATCATTCATGTCTTTTATTTAATTTTTTGAAACCTCTTTTTCTGCTACTCCTTTGGGAAGCCAAACTAGTGGATTTTCCCCAAGATCTCTTTCCATTTCATAGTGTATTTTTTGAAAGTCCATTTTTTCCCAAAAACCGTGAGAGTTGATTCTAGGGTTCGTTTTGATAGGGAGTTCGTAACTTTTAGCAAAATCAACTAGCGCTTTCCCATATCCTTGACCACGGTAGTCTGGGAGAACCTCAAGTTTCCAGAGTTCTAAATAATTTTGTGGTGGATCAAAGTAATTATCGTACTTTTGGCTTACTTTATACAAACTCATACGAGCGATAAGTGTATCACCGAAGTATACTCCATAAAAAGGTGATTCACTATTATCTTCTACAATATTTGATTGCAAATCTTCTAACATGGATAATTCCTGATTTCCATATTCTTTGAAACTTTTAAAGTCATCAAGTGTCTTATAGTTAATTAGCAATTTCTCTATTTTTATATTATTCATTGGTCGTGCCCCCTTAAAAATAAAAATATTTTAAATTCTCCCCTATTTATAATATTATAATATAAACAGTTACAGAAAGAAAATAATCAAATGAAAAAGGTCATCTTTAATGCATTGTATACAAGGTTCAATTTTAGTTTTAGACATGAGATGTAATTAAGCTGCTGTTGTTGCCGAGAGATGGAAAGTGAGAGGGGATCATTTTTTATGAATATAGGTGTGGTTGGTGGAGGCTCTGTAGGACTTTTAATAAGTAGTTATTTAAGCTTATATCATAGGGTGAGAGTTTACGTACGAAGAAATGAGCAAGCTCACTTACTTAGAAATGAAGGTATAGTGGAGGAAAAAAGCAGGGAAAACTTTTCAGTTGAATCGTTATTAGTAGAGAACATGAAAGAAGAAGAACTGATCATAATTTGTGTGAAACAGCATCAAATTGAAGATATTATGCCTATGATTAATCAAACGAATTCGCAGACCCCCTTGTTATTTTTACCAAACGGGATGAGTCATACTAATTATCTAAGTCACTTAACTCAACCTGTTTATGTTGGCATTAATAGTCACGGATCACTACGAGAAAAAGATAATCTGTTTTCTCATACTGGTAAAGGTGAAATAGCCTATGCTCAATTTAATGCAAGTGAAGAAGGTGATTATTGGCTAAGAAATCACTTGAATAATATTTCATTTCCCGTTCGTTTTTGTTCAAGTTGGAAAATTTTGCTTAAGGAAAAGTTAATTGTTAATGCGGTTATTAATCCACTTACAGCGTTATTCAATGTAAAAAACGGTGTAATTTTATCTAATAAATATTTATATGACATCGCAGAAAAATTATGTTTCGAAGCGGCAGAATCACTTAATCTAGACTTCGAAGAAAATTGGCACCGTGTTCAGACGATTGCCAAAAAGACAAGTGAAAATATATCATCTATGTTAAAAGATTTAATGGAAAATCGTCCTACAGAAAATGAAGCAATATCAGGATATATTATTACCGAATCAACAACAGAACTGCCATATACTACATTTGTGTATAAAGCAATTCAAGCATTAGAATATAAAAATAGTTAAAATTCATTCTTCGAAAGTTGAGTCATGATTAAATATTCGCATAAAGTCAGAAAGCATGAAAAGTAGTGAAATCTTATGTACAATACAAATTGACGTGGTATGTTACATATAATTAAAGGAGCTTGTCAGTATATGCAGATTAATCCAATACAATTAAAAAATCAAAATAATATTATAAACAATTATCGAGCAAAAGATGAAAACATTATGCAATACTTTGATTATGGAGTATCTGCAAAGAATATGAAAAAGCGTTTTGACGATTTAAGGAATCAGTCCTTTGAAAGACTTGAGTTAACTAAAGCTCTAATTCAATTAAATCAAAATTGGGATGCTCCCCCCTCAACCTTAGGGAATATAGAACGACTAAATGATAAAAACAGTGTTGTTGTTCTTGGTGGCCAACAAGCTGGATTGTTAACAGGGCCCATGTATACGGTCAATAAGATTATTTCGATTATAAAATATGCCAAACAGCAGGAAGAGCATTTACAGGTTCCTGTTATTCCAGTTTTTTGGATTGCGGGAGAAGACCACGATTTTGATGAAATAAACCATATATATATGCCTTCTGGCGATCAAATGAAAAAGCATGTATTCCCTCGACACACAATTGATAAAATGCCGGTATCTGACATTTCCATTCAAAAAGATAAATTATATAAATGGCTAAAAAATATCTTTGTTCATTTACAAGAAACACAATATACAAAGGATCTCTACCAGACAATTAATGACTGTCTGGAACAATCCGATTCATATGTTGATTTTTTTGCACGACTCATTTTTAGTTTGTTTCAAGATGAAGGTCTTGTCTTGGTAGACTCAGGAAGTGAGGTAGTAAGAAGGTTAGAAAATGACCACTTCACGACATTAATTCATAAGCAAGCGGAAATCAGTACTGGGGTTTATGGTGTTTGGCAAGATTTAAAACGTTGTGGATATGCAGTCGATCTTGATCTTCAACCAAATAATGGACATCTTTATTTTTATATAAATAATGAGCGGATCCTCTTAAACAGAACAGACTCGGGGTATTGGATTGGTAAAAACGATGAGATAAAACTATCGACAGAAGAGTTGATTGAAATTGCTCAAAACAGTCCTGATCGTTTAAGTAATAATGTAATAAGTCGTCCGCTAATGCAAGAGCTGTTGTTTCCAACACTTGCGTTTATAGGCGGACCAGGTGAGATCAGTTATTGGTCCACATTAAAACCGGCATTTAATACACTGGAATTAAAAATGCCTCCAGTCATACCAAGGTTGTCCATGACCTACGTTGATTCATATACTTTTAAACTAACAGAAAAATATAATCTGAAATTAGAGGAAATCATTCATAAAGGAGTCAAAGAACAAAAAGATCATTGGTTAAATGAAAAAATAGAACCTCCTGTCGAAGAAATTACTATGGAAATCAAGAATAAAATTGAAGCAGTGCATAAACCTTTAAGGGATATCGCTCATCAATTAGGAGATGACTTAGGATCTATAGGCGAGAAAAATTTGTATTTCTTACATGAGAATATCGACTTCTTAGAAAAAAGAATTTTAAATAAAATAAAAGCTCAATATAAACAAGAACTATCTGAATTTAATAAAGTAAACATAATGTTACATCCCTTCGGTGGTTTGCAAGAAAGAGTTTGGAATCCGCTTTTGTTCTTTAATCAATTTGGTAAGCAATTTATTAAAGAGTTACTAAGCCGACCAATGTCGTTTGATGAAAATCATTTCTTGATAAATCTTTAAAACTCCACCACCTTCTACCACTTTTGAATAGTCTGGTGTAACGTTGATAGCACAAAGCTAGGATAAACACTGATACAACAGTGTTTATCCTAGCTTTTTATTTGTGTTTTTTCTTTTAATAAACCTCTGTAACTAAGCGTTTAACTGGTATTTATTAGTAATAAAAATCTTTTTTAATAATTTGGTGGTGAAAAGTGGTGGAATGTGGTAATATAAAAACATGAAAGTGGGTGAACTCTATGTTCATGGGGGAATATCAACATAATGTTGACACAAAAGGGCGTATTATTGTTCCTTCGAAGTTCCGTGAAGAGCTTGGGGAAAGCTTTGTTGTGACCCGTGGACTGGATAAATGTTTATTCGCATATCCACTAGATGAATGGAAATTACTTGAAGAAAAATTAAAAAAACTCCCACTGACTAAAAAAGACGCACGAGCATTTACACGTTTTTTCTTTTCAGGCGCAGTTGAATGTGAAGTGGATAAACAGGGGAGAATAAACTTATCACAGCCTCTCAGAAACTATGCAGAACTTGAAAGAGAATGTGTAATCATTGGGGTTTCCAATCGAGTTGAGTTCTGGGCGAAAGAAGCTTGGGAAGATTACTTTACGGAATCAGAAGAGTCTTTTGCTGAGATTGCTGAAAACTTAATGGACTTTGATATTTAGATGCGTTTTAAAAAATGGAAACGAGTTTCTTGAAATGGGTGTTAAAATGTTTGAACATTACTCAGTACTAAGAAATGAAACAATAAAAGGCTTGAATATTGATCCAAATGGTACATATGTCGACTGTACGGTAGGTGGAGGCGGCCATTCTAGGCAAATCGCAGAAGAGTTAATTGACGGAAAGTTAATTGCCTTCGACCAAGACTTGGATGCTTTACAAGCAGCAGAAGAGAGATTAAGTTCATATAAAAATCAATTGGTATTCATACACAGTAATTTTAGTCACCTCGAAACAAAGTTAGCAGAGCATGACATCGAAAAGGTTGACGGAGTCTTATTTGATTTAGGAGTCTCTTCGCCCCAACTTGATCGAGGCGAACGAGGTTTTAGTTATCATCAAGATGCCACATTGGATATGAGGATGGATCAAACTCAAAAACTAACAGCTTACAAAATAGTCAATGAATGGTCTTATAACGATTTAGTATCGATATTTTTTAAATATGGGGAAGAGAAATTTTCAAAACAAATTGCGAGAAAAATTGAAGCACATCGTACATATGAGCCAATCGAAACAACACATCAACTAGTCGATATCATTAAAGAAGCGATTCCAGCACCAGCTAGGAGAAAGGGTGGACATCCAGGTAAAAGAATTTTCCAAGCGATTCGAATTGCTGTAAATGATGAGCTCAATGTCTTTAATGATGCACTTCATCAAGCGGCTCGGAACTTATCAATAGGTGGTCGGCTCGTTGTTATAACATTTCACTCATTAGAGGATAGGATATGTAAACAAGCATTTAAAAAATGGAGTACACCTAAAGAGGTACCGAGAAATTTACCGATTCTGCCAAAAGACCACGAAGCGCCGTTTAAACTTATAACTAGAAAACCGATTTTAGCAACAGAAGAAGAATTAAGTGCAAATCGTAGGTCACGATCGGCAAAACTCCGTATTGTTGAGAAAAAGAATGAATGGAATAATGACTTTAAATATATAGAAGGGTGGAAGAGATAATGGCAGCACCTAAATTTAAAACATGGCAACAATCAGCACCAGCATATAAACCAGAAGAGCAAAATAAGGTTAAAGTAAAGGTTCGTAAAAGTAGCTGGATAACAAAGGGAGAAAAGTTGCTGTATTCCATTGCGGGAATATGTTTAGTTTCTGTAGGAATCTATGTTGTTTCCTTTTCCTCATCCACAGACTCATTAAATCGTGAACTTCAGCAACTTGAAAGCGAAGTTCAAACTCAACAAGTAAAGAACGAAGGACTATCATTTGATGTAAGTGAATTAAGCAGGCCTGAAAGAATAACTAAAATTGCTAAAGAAAATGGACTCAAAATCCAAGATGCAAAAATCAAACAAGCAAATCTATTGCACAAATAGTTTAGGAGTCTTTATATGAAGAAGAATAAATCAACAAATATTGTTGCAGGCTTGTTAATGATTTCATTTATAGGCATATTCTTAGTGTTAAGTGGTCGTTTCTTGTACATACAAGTGTCTGGTGAGGTTAATAATGTATCATTAGAACAATGGGCTAAACAAAAAAGGACGTCATCTTATTCACTTCATGCAGAGCGCGGAAAGATTTTAGATAATAATGGAATGGCATTAGCCTATGATCAGCCTACTTATCGTCTTTATGCCATTGTTGATGAGGCTTTTTCGGAGAACCAAAAAACACCTCAACATGTAGAGGATCCTGAAAAAACTGCAGAAAAACTATCTGATATTCTTAATGTTGAAAAAGAGGATATTCTAACTACCTTAAATGCTGGGATAAAAAACGGAAGGACTCAAGTAGAATTTGGTAAGCAAGGTAAAGGATTATCACAACAACAAAAAGACGACATCACTGCAATGAAATTGCCTGGAATTAATTTTAACAAAGAGGCAATGCGTTATTATCCTAATGGCATGTTTGCATCTCGAATTATTGGTTTTGCTAGGGAAACAGAAGAAGAAGATGAAAAAGGACAAGTAACTAGAGAAATTAAAGGAATTACAGGGATTGAAGATGAAAAAAACGACTTGTTAAAAGGTGAGGACGGCTATATTTCTTATGAAAGAGATAAATATAACAAGAAATTGCTTGATCCCAATGAAGTGATTAAAAAGCCTAAAAATGGTAATGATGTCTATTTAACGATAGATCAAAAAGTGCAAACTTTACTAGAAGATGTAATGTCACAAGTGCAAGAACAATATACACCTGAACGGATGACTGCTATTGTAATGGATGCAAAAACAGGGGAGATTATAGCCATGGGAAATCGGCCTAGTTATAATCCTAATAATCCTGAGGATGTGAAAAATTGGTATAATGATGCTATTTCAACTCCTTTTGAACCAGGCTCTACAATGAAAATGTTCACTTGGGCAAGTGCGATAGAGGAAGGCGTCTATAATGGAGACGAGGAATATAAGTCAGGAAGTTATCGCATTAATGAACAAGTTCAACCAGTCAATGATCATAATGGTGGTGAAGGATGGGGCACCATTTCATACGATGAAGGGTTTATTCGTTCTTCGAATGTCGCTGCCGCTAAGCTTTTATGGGAAAAAATGGATTCAGATACTTATTTGGATTATTTACATTCCTTTGATTTCGATAAAAA
Organism: Virgibacillus sp. MSJ-26; assembly: GCF_018918075.1. Lineage (GTDB taxonomy): Bacteria > Bacillota > Bacilli > Bacillales > Amphibacillaceae > MSJ-26. The sequence continues at coordinate 94,559 of NZ_JAHLPW010000013.1, read as the reverse complement.
GACTGATATTGATTTACCAGGTGAATCTGAAGGTAAAATTTCATATACTTATCCGCGTGATAAGTTATCTACAACATTTGGGCAAGGTACAACACTTACTCCCATTCAACAAGTAAAAGCTGCTTCAGCGATTGCGAATAATGGAAAAATGCTTCAACCTTATGTGATTAAGAGAATAGTAGATGCAAATACAGGTGACGTGATTAAGGAAAAGCAACCTAAAGTAGTTGGTGAACCAATTTCTAAAGAAACGTCTCATCAAGTCCTCGATCTATTGGAATCGGTTGTCTCCGATAAAGATGGAACGGGAAAGATGTTCGCGTTAGATAATTATTCTGTAGTTGGAAAAACTGGAACTTCCCAAATACCTAATCCTGATGGAGGTTATTTGCGCGGTGTTGGGAATAATACTTTTTCCTTTTTAGGAATGGCCCCACACGATGATCCAGAACTCATTATGTATGTTGCTGTTAAACAACCAGATTTAGAAACTGAAGATGGGTTTGAGCAAGGTTCAGCACCAGTGTCTTTTATATTTAAAAATGTCATGGAAAGTAGTTTGCGTTATTTAAATATTGAACCAGATAAGGAAGCTAAAAACGAGACAAAAGAAATTAAAATGACTCACCTAAAAGAAAAAAACGCGAAAAAAGTGAAGAAAGATTTGGAAAATCAAGGAGTGAATGTGAGTGTTATCGGTTCAGGTGAGAAGGTGACAGCTTCAAATGTTCATGAAGGAGAAGAAGTATTACCGAATGATAGAGTGATATTAATAACTGATAAAGTGAAAATGCCAAACGTCATTGGCTGGTCATCTCGTGATATTATGCAACTTGCAAATCTATTAAATTTAGAAATTACTATTAAAGGTAATGGATTTGTTGAATCTCAAAGTATTGCGGCCGATAAACCAATTAAAAAAGGGGATAGCTTAACAGTCGAATTAAGTTCACCAACAAAAGTCGAACTGAAAGAAAAAGATACAGACTAAATGACACTGTCGTTATTCTTCTTTTCAACAAAATAATCGCATATAACTTAATTGTTTTAAAACGGTGTTCTAATCAATTTTTCAACTCATATAGTGGAAACAAGCCTACCTATGAAAAGGGGATGGAGTATGAAACGCGTATCTACTATGACAGTTAAAAAAAGATTAGTCACTGTTTTTCTTTTTGGATTTTTGGCATTTGTGATTATTGATTTTAGGTTAGGGTATGTCCAATTTATTATTGGAAAAGAACTAACAGAGTGGGCTGATGAATCTTGGACACGGGATATAACCTTCGAGCCTGAGAGGGGACATATTTTAGATGCCAATAAAGAAATATTAGCGGAAAATGTGACAGCACCTTCTATTATCCTGGCACCACGTCAAATCGAAAATCCACAGTATACAGCAGAAAAACTTGCAAGAATACTTGATATTCCGGTAGATGAAGCATATGGACATGTTACAGAAGACTCGAATTTCGTTAATATTAATCCAGAGGGGCGAAAGATTTCTAAACAACAGGAAAAAGCGATACGAACACTTGATATCAATGGAGTTTATCTAGCAAAGGATTCTAAAAGACATTATCCTTTTGGTACAGACTTAGCCCATGTTCTAGGGTTTGCTGGAATCGATAATCAAGGGTTGATGGGGCTTGAACTTTTTCATGATGAAAAATTAAGTGGAGAAGCAGGAAGCCTATCTATTTATTCCGATGCTAAAGGCGGTAAATTAGATAATTTATCTGATCAATATAAAGCGCCTAAAGACGGATTGAATTTAAAAACAACGATTGATTCAAAGGTTCAAACAATCATGGAACGAGAACTTGATTTAGCCGAAGCGACATATAACCCAGACAATGCACTGGCTTTAGCAGTCAATCCTAAAACAGGTGGTATTTTAGGTATGGCATCACGTCCTACATTTAATCCGGAAAATTATCAAGACGTAGATTCTGAAATTTTTGATCGCAACTTGCCCATTTGGAAGACATTTGAACCAGGATCAACGTTTAAAATTATCACTTTAGCTGCAACGTTAGAAGAAGGGCTTGTTGATCTTCATAAAGATAAATATAATGATAAAGGATCAATTAAAGTTGGTGGAGCAAATTTAAGTTGTTGGAAAAGCGGTGGGCATGGAGAACAAACTTATTTAGAAGTTGTGCAAAATTCATGCAACCCAGGTTTTGTTACTCTTGGACAAAAACTAGGTAAAGAGAAATTGTTTTCTTATATAAAAGACTTTGGATTTGGAACAAAAACAGGAATAGATTTACAAGGTGAAGGTAATGGTATTTTATTTAAACCGGAAAACATCGGCCCTGTTGAATTAGCGACAACTTCATTCGGACAAGGTGTGTCTGTCACTCCTATTCAACAAGTAATGGCTGTTTCGGCCGCAATTAATGGTGGTTTCCTTTACGAACCCTATATTGCAGATGAATGGATTGACCCAGAGACTGAAGAAGTGGTGGAAAAAACTGAGAAAAAACTTAAAAAACGGGTTATCTCTAAGGAAACATCGGAAGAAGTAAGTAAAACTCTCGAGAGTGTCGTTGCCTATGGTACAGGTAGACCCGCATATGTAGATGGTTACAGAGTGGGAGGGAAAACTGGAACTGCGCAGAAGGTAGGGGAGGATGGACGCTACCTAGCTAATGATCACATCGTTTCTTTTATTGGATTTGCACCTGCGGATGACCCTGAAATTGTGGTCTTAGTTGCTATAGATAATCCTAAAGATACAGTACAGTTCGGTGGTGTTGTCGCTGCTCCTATAGTTGGTACCATTATTGGTGATAGTTTAAATGCTTTAGGAATTGAACAGCGCACTGATGGGTTAGAAAAGGAGTATGTCTATCCAGAAGAACCTAAAGTAGATGTTCCTGATCTTGTTGGTCAAACCCAGGATGATTTAAGAGAGTATATGACTAATTTAACAATAGAAACTAATGGCTCAGGAGAACATATTGTTGATCAATCACCTGAACCTGGAACAAAGGTTGAATCTGGATCAACGATACGAATTTATTTATCCTCTGAACCTGAATAAAGATAAAATATTTTCTATTAAAGATAAGTAAAAGATCGTTAAATGGCAAAAATTTTGCTATAATTATAATTTGATAACGGTCAGAAAGAATGATCATAAAACGTATTTTTATTGTTGGAATTAAAATATCGAATTTTAAAGCTTGATTTCGGTTTAACACTAAATATGTAAGGATGTTGAATATATGAAATTATCAAGTCTCCTTTCCTGTTTACCATTTTATCGAACTTCTACGACGATAGAAGACAGAGAAATTACCCAGATTCAAATGGACGATCGCAAGGTAAACGATGGCTCTTTGTTCATTTGTATTCAAGGCTTTACCGTAGATGGTCATGATTATGCAGAGAATGCGGTTAAAAGAGGAGCTGTGGCAGTTGTCGCTGAGAAAGAACTGTCGCTTCCTGTTCCAGTCATTGTTATATCGGATACTAAGCGTGCTTTAGCAATGTTAGCAGCGAAGTTTTTTGATAATCCAACAAAAAACATGTCATTAATTGGTGTTACGGGAACAAATGGTAAAACAACAATAACTTATTTGCTTGAGAAGATTTTCAATCATGACATGAAAAAAACTGGTTTAATTGGTACGATTCAAATGAAAATTGGAGAAAAAGAATATCCGATAAATAATACAACACCAGATTCCTTAGAATTACAAACTAACTTTAAGAAAATGGTTGACGCAAACGTAGATCAGGCGATTATGGAGGTTTCTTCACATGCTCTTGATCAAGGACGTGTTTTTGGATGTAATTATGATATCGCTATTTTTACAAACCTTTCACAAGATCATCTCGATTATCATAAGGATATGGATGATTATTTACGAGCAAAAAGCTTGCTGTTTTCTCAACTTGGAAATACATATGGAACGAGCAAGAAATACGCTATTATTAACGAAGATGAGAAAGCGAGTGGCCTCTTAAAGAAAAGTACTGCTCAGCATCTGATTACATATGGAATAAAAAATAAATCAGATGTTATGGCAAGCAATATCGAACTAGGAATCACCCAGACAAAATTCACCTTAGAGACACCTGTTGGTAATGTGGACATTTTAAGCAGGTTGATTGGTAATTTTAACATTTATAATATGTTAGCAGCGGCCTCTGCTGCTTTAGCTAGAGAGGTGCCATTAAATGTAATTAAAGAAGCATTGGAGGTCGTGACGGGGGTTAATGGACGCTTTGAACCTGTTCTCGCTGATCAGCCATACGCTGTAATTGTGGACTATGCCCACACACCAGACTCATTAGATAATGTTCTTGAAACAATTAAAGGATTTGCTAAAAGAAATATTTATGTTGTCGTAGGGTGTGGAGGGGATAGAGATCGTACTAAACGCCCTTTAATGGCACAAATTGCTGTTAAGTATGCTGATAAAGCTATTTTCACATCAGATAATCCACGTACAGAAGATCCAGAAGAAATTATAAAAGATATGGTTACTGGGTTGAATAAAGATGCACTTAATTACCATGTTGTTGTAAATCGGAAGCAAGCTATAAATGAAGCAATTAATATGGCGAAAGAAGACGATGTTATATTAATTGCAGGAAAAGGCCATGAAACATATCAGCAGATAGGTCACGAAAAACATGATTTTGATGATCATAAAGTGGCTGAAGAAGCTATTAGGAATAAGGGGAAGTGATGCAAATGTTTACAACTGATTGGCTTACAACTATTTTTAATAATTTTGAAGGCAACCCAAAGACTGCTTTATCAATTCAAGAAGTGAACATAGATAGTCGTAAGAAAACAAAAGACTCTCTCTTTATTCCTATTATTGGTGAGAAATTCGATGGCCATGAATTTGTGTTACAAGCAATTGATAATGGAGCTGTAGCGGTTATATGGAACAGTGAAAGACAACTGCCACCAGACTTACCAAAAGATTTTCCGGTTTTCCTAGTGGATGATACAGTAGAGGCGCTGCAATTGTTGTCTATTAAATACAGAGATGTAGTTAACCCTACAGTTATTGGAATTACCGGGTCTAATGGAAAAACAACAACAAAGGATATTGTTGCTACAATACTTAAACAGAAATTTAACACACATCATACATTTGGAAATTTAAATAACCATATCGGCTTACCACTCACTATTTTATCAATGGAAAAAGAAACAGACATGCTCGTTCTAGAAATGGGCATGAATGATTTTGGTGAAATAGATTTATTATCACGTATAGCTAAACCTGATTATGCTGTCATTACCAATATCGGTGAATCCCATATTGAGTTTCTTAAAAGTCGTGCTGGTATAGCAAAAGCAAAACTTGAGATAACGAACGGTCTAAAAAATGATGGCTGTCTAATTGTCGATGGTGACGAGGATTTATTGGAACATAAATCCTCTGAATATAATATAATTAAATGTGGATTTAATTCAACGAACGATGTTATCATTTCAGAAGTTACATTTCATCAAAAACAAACTCAATTTCACTTATCAACGGGGTCGGATTTTGTAATACCATTATTAGGTAAGCATCATGCTAAAAATGCTTCGTTTGGAATCACACTTGGTCTGGATGTTGGTGTGACAGAAGAACAAATTAACGAAGCTTTTAAAAATCTGAGTTTAACATCAATGCGCTTTGAAATGATTAAAGGGAAAAACGGGACTTCTATCATTAATGATGCGTATAATGCTTCACCAACATCTATGAAGGCAGCGATTGAGGTAGTAAAGGAGCTGACAGGCTATAAAAATAAAGTTCTTGTTTTGGGAGATGTTTTCGAACTCGGATCTCATTCTAAAGAACTTCATGAGTCTATAGCAGATGTTATTGAGTCCCCAATCACAACTTTATTTACTATGGGGGAAGAGATCCAAGCAACAGGTAAGAAAGTGAATGAAAAAGAAAATGATATTAACTCTCAACACTTTAATTCATCTGATGAATTAATCAATAGCCTTCAGGGGTATTTAAATGAAGATACACTAATCTTATTTAAGGCTTCAAGAGGTATGGAATTTGAAAGATTGATTGAGAAGATAAAAATCAATTAATGTAGAGTTAGATACTAAAGATTGGATTTTATAAAAGAATTAAGTAAAATAAATATAAATGCTGAGAACTTGCCAAAGTGGATAAAATTTCAAGAACCAATCAAGTTCGTAATTTTTGTGTTTTTAGACTACATATAAATGGTTTAACTCACTTTTACACATTACTGATTGAGGATTCACTTTTTTGAGGACGGTCGTAGCACAGAGAGGAGAAATCTTATGAACATCATTATAATAATAATCACATTAGCCATAGCATTTTTAATAACCGTCCTTTTATCACCTTTATTTATACCATTTTTGCGACGCTTAAAGTTTGGACAAAGCATTCGGGAAGAAGGCCCTAAGTCGCATCAAAAGAAATCAGGAACTCCAACAATGGGTGGAGTGATGATTGTTTTAAGTGTTATCATCACATCACTTATTATGTCAGCTAAAATTAATAATGGGGCAATTAGCTATGAAACCTGGTTACTTGTGTTTGTCTTGTTCGGTTATGGATTAATAGGTTTTTTAGATGATTTTATTAAAGTCGCGCTGAAACGAAATCTAGGATTGACGTCAAAACAAAAAATGGCCGGTCAATTAATTATCGCTGTTATATTTTATCTGATTTTATATAACCATGGTTTTCCGACACATATTAATATACCCGCCACTAATATACAGCTAGAGCTGGGATGGGGATATGCTTTATTAGTTATTCTCATGCTTGTCGGCTCTTCGAATGCTGTTAACTTAACTGATGGATTAGATGGTCTTTTAGCAGGTACGGCCGCTATTGCATTTGGAGCGTTTGCCGTTTTAGCATGGTATGGTTCGCCACAGGATGAAGTAACAATTTTTGCATTGGCTACAGTTGGAGCACTGTTAGGTTTTCTTGTATTTAATGCTCATCCAGCAAAAGTTTTTATGGGAGATACTGGATCCCTTGCTCTGGGAGGAGCTATAGCAGGTATAGCTATTCTAACAAAATTAGAGATTATACTTGTTATTATTGGTGGTGTGTTTGTCATTGAAACTTTATCGGTTATAATCCAGGTTATTTCATTTAAAACGACAGGGAAGAGAGTCTTTAAAATGAGCCCACTCCACCATCATTATGAGTTACTGGGGTGGTCAGAGTGGAGAGTTGTGTCGACATTCTGGTTGGTTGGACTGATCTTTGCTGCTCTCGGTATTTATATTAGGGTGTGGTTAGGATGAATAAGCTGATAAACTTTCCGTATCAGCATGTACTAGTTCTAGGATTAGCGAAAAGTGGTACATCTGCTGCAAGAATATTATTAGAGAACGATGTAAAAGTAAGAATAAATGATATAACTTCACAAGAATCAAAGGACATTGATGAGTTAAAAGAGATGGGAGCCGATATTATTACAGGTGCCCACCCACTTTCAGTGTTAGATGATATCAATCTAGTTATTAAAAACCCAGGTATTCCATATGAAAACATTATTGTTAATGAGGCTGAAAAGCGTCAAATTCCCGTTGTTACGGAAATTGAGTTGATTAATTATCTCATTAGCAATTCTGTGATTGGAGTCACCGGTTCAAATGGAAAGACAACCACGACGATGCTGATAGGTGAAATGCTTAAAATGAGCAAATGCCCTGTCGAAGTTGCTGGGAATATTGGGGTAGTAGCTTCAGATATAGCTGTAGATTTAAAGAAAGATGAAACGCTGGTCTTGGAGTTATCTTCATTCCAATTGCAGGGAACTGTTAGATTCAGCCCTCATATTGCAGTTTTATTAAACATATATGACGCACATTTAGATTACCATAAGACACTTGAAAACTATAAACAGGCTAAATTTAATATTTTTAAAAACCAAACAAAAGAAGATTATCTAGTCTATAATGTCGATAATCATTCTGTAAACCATGGGGCTGCAACAGCAAAGTCTAATAAAATCCCTTTCTCAACGACACAACAACTTACGTCAGGGGCCTGGATAGATGATAATTATTTGTATTTTAATGGCGAACAAATTATTAGGCGACATGACATTGTTCTTGTAGGTACTCATAATTTAGAAAATATTTTAGCCGCAGTTTGTGCTGCAAAATTACAAGGTGCCACAAACGAAGGAATAAAAAGAGTGTTAACTTCCTTTTCTGGTGTTAAGCATCGACTACAATTGGTTGAAAAGGTTAAAGGTAGAGTGTTTTATAATGATTCAAAAGCCACAAATATATTAGCAACTGAAAAAGCTTTAGCATCGTTTAACCAACCGATAATCCTATTGGCGGGTGGTCTGGATCGTGGTAACGACTTTGATACTTTAGTTCCTGCCCTTAATAATGTAAAAGCGATGATAGTATTTGGTGAAACAGCTGAAAAGTTAGAGCAAGCAGCTAAGGAAGCAAATATTTCTATCTGCCGAAAAACAACTAATATGAAAGAAGCCACAAAACTAGCGTATGAAGTATCTGAAGAAGGTGATGTCGTTCTGTTATCGCCAGCCTGTGCTAGTTGGGATCAATATAAAACATTTGAAGAAAGAGGTGACATGTTTATACAAGCCGTGCATACATTAAAGTAGGGGCTTGTTCATGTCTTTTTCTAGTCTGTTTTATATTTGGTTATGGATTTAATATATATATGAACAAAATGACGCCCCTAATTTATTAAGGGGTGTTTTTGTATATGAGCCAATCAACAAAACTCAAAGAAAAACCTGATTATTTCTTGCTCACAGTGATTATCCTTCTTCTAACTGCCGGCATAGCTATGGTCTACAGTTCTTCATATATTTGGGCTGAATATAAATACTCGGACCAATTTTACTTTTTAAAAAGACAATTATTATTTGCTAGTGCTGGAGTCATTGCTATGGTTATCTTTATGAGAATACCCTATAATACATGGAATAAGTACGCTAACTATATCCTGTTTTTCTGTTATTTATTATTGGTTTTAGTTTTAGTACCTGGTATCGGTATGGTAAGAGGAGGAGCTCAAAGCTGGATTGGTGTTGGAGCATTCAGTATTCAGCCATCTGAATTTATGAAACTAGGCCTTATTATTTTTTTATCTGTTTTTCTTGCTTCAAATCAAAAATATATAGCTTCTTTTAAAAAAGGATTCTTTCCTTCATTGATTTTGGTTATTTCTGCCTTTGGACTTATCATGCTCCAGCCAGATTTGGGTACAGGTATAGTACTAATTACTACATGTATGATCATGATTTTTGTAGCTGGCGCAAGACTCTCACACTTTTTTGGCTTAGCGCTAATTGGATTGGTTAGCTTTGTTATTCTTATAATATCTGCTCCGTATCGGATTAGTCGGATTACAGCTTTTCTAAATCCATGGGAAGATCCACTTGGTGATGGTTTTCAAATCATTCAATCACTTTATGCTATTGGTCCCGGAGGCTTAATGGGTGTCGGATTTGGTGAAAGTTTACAAAAGTATTTTTACTTACCAGAACCACAGACAGATTTTATCTTTTCTATTCTAGGTGAAGAATTAGGCTTTATAGGTGGTACTTTACTGATAGTATTATTTTTCTTTTTATTTTGGCGCGGAATCAAAGTTGCCTTAGAGGCTCCAGATTTATTTGGGCGTTTTTTAGCGTTAGGCATCGTTTCCATGTTAACAATTCAGGCTATGATAAATATAAGTGTTGTTATAGGTCTCATCCCAGTTACTGGAATTACTTTACCATTCCTAAGTTATGGAGGCTCATCTCTGACCTTAACTTTGGCTTCAGCTGGAATTCTTCTAAACATTAGCCGATATAGTAGATTGTAAGGGGGTTGTATTGGATGGTAAAAACTACTATGTTTAAAAACATTAAAATAAGGGTAATGATTTAACTGTGCACTATCTGTTTAGATACATATTATGTTATAATTCATATACCAATTGATTTTGAAGAATTATAGCTAGTTTACAAACAAATAAGTATTATTTACGATAAAGGAAGAAAACGATGAGCGAAAAAAACGTTGTGTCGATTGAAGATCGCATCCCTAAATTAAAACAGGAACGAAAAAAGAAAGCAAATCGACGACTTATATTTTATCTATCTATTTTTTTCCTTTTAGTCTCGCTAGTTGTTTATTTACAATCCCCACTTAGTAATGTGAAAACAATAAATGTAACGGGGAATAATGTCCTGTCGAAGGAAGAGATCATTCAATTAAGTGAGCTGACCAAACAGACGAATATATGGGCAATAAACAAAAGTAATATGACTGAATCAATTCAAAAAAATGCTATGGTAGACACAGTTTCTATTAAGCGGTCGCTGCCATGGACTGTCAATGTTACTATAAAAGAATTTGACCTGGTCGGTTTTATTAAGGATGAGGAACATTATATGCCTGTCATTGAAGACGGGGAAATTATAACAGATAGACAGACGAAGAGTATAAACGGCGATGCACCTCTATTGCTTAACTTTTCAGAAAAAGATTACTTGGATAAAATGGCCGTTGAATTGTACGAGCTGCCAAAAAGTATTTCAAATCTTATTTCAGAAGTATACTGGGACCCAACAGAAGAAAACAAGAACAAAATACTCCTATATATGAATGATGGCTATGTCGTTTCGAGTACAATACGTGACTTTTCCGAGAAAATGACTGTTTATCCTTCCATTGTTTCGCAATTAGACCCAGAAGATAAAGGAATTATTCATATTGGGGGCGGTGCTTATTTTGAGAGTTTTCAAAGTGAGGATCAAAAGAAAGAAGAAGAATAGTGGTCAATCCCCATAAAAGTTTATTAACTCACGAAAAGCTATTGTTAGATTTCCAATGATAAACGAATTGAAAAATGCTCTAAATATGGGGAATAAAGTAGCGAATCCACTCGAATTATAGGAAATTATTAAAAATATTTACTAAATGCATAAAATATATATCTTTTTTTTGAAAACTCATATAAAATAATAGATTATAGTAGAAAAGAGTAATCATTATTGAAAAACAAAATAAAAGAGAAATGATGTTTTGAATTAGGAGGTGCCTTTCTTTGGAAAATAGTGAAGTGCTAGTTAGTCTTGATATAGGGACATCAAAAATTAAAGTTATAATAGGTGAAGTTTTAAACGACTCCTTGAACATAATTGGTGTTGGTTCTGCAAAGTCAAATGGAATGAAAAAAGGTGCCATTGTTGATATTGATAAAACAGTGCAATCAATTCGAAATGCGGCAGAACAAGCTGAACGGATGGTAGGAATGGAAATCGATAGTGTCGTAGTAGGCATCAACGGAAGTCATATTCAATTACAGCCTTGCCATGGTGTAGTTGCTGTGCAAAGTGACGATCGAGAAATTGGTGATGAAGATGTTACAAGGGTAATTGATGGTGCCCAAGTTATTTCAATTCCACCGGAACGGGAAATAATTGATGTTATTCCGAAGCAATTTATCGTTGATGGTTTAGACGAAATAACGGATCCACGCGGAATGATTGGTGTTCGTTTAGAGATGGAAGGAACCATTATCACTTGTTCAAAAACTATTTTACATAATATTTTAAAATGTGTTGAAAGAGCAGGCCTACAGGTTTCCGATATTTGTCTACAACCGCTTGCAGCTGGTTCAATTGCGTTATCCCAAGATGAAAAAAACCTCGGGGTAGCGTTAATAGATGTCGGTGGAGGGTGTTCAACAGTTTCGGTTTTCGAAAATGGGCATTTATCATCAACAAGTGTCGTCACTCTTGGAGGCGAAAATATTACGAAAGATTTATCCATAGGTTTAAGAACATCAACAGAGGAAGCAGAAGACATCAAATTAAATCATGGACATGCATTTTACGATTTAGCCCAAGAAGATGAAATATTTGAAGCTACTACAATTGGCAGTAACGCTACTCAAACTTATAATCAATTAGAAATTTCCGATATGATTGAAGCACGACTTGAAGAAGTTTATGCTTTTGCTGAAAGAGAAATTAGAAAAATGGGTTACCGTGAATTACCAGGTGGCTATGTATTAACTGGCGGCACTATGAAAATGCCAGGTGCACTTGAATTGGCACAGGATTTATTTCAATCCAATGTTCGAATAGCGATACCTGACTATATAGGGGTAAGGGAACCACAGTTCACAGCAGGTGTAGGAATCTTGCAATTTGCAAATCATAATGCGAAAATACAAGGTAAAGAATTACAACCAGCAGTAGCATTTACAGAAAGTGAACAACAACCAAAACGAATAAAGAAAAGTCAATCTAATGACTCAGAACCGAAAGAAAAAAAGAAAAAGCAATCTGGTATTGCCAACTTATTTAAGTATTTCTTTGATTAACACTTGAACTATTTATCAAAAAGCAGCAAAAGATATATTCTACCCATTATAAAATATTGGTTAAATATAATTCATGATGTGTATCAAATAACGATGGTTTGTTTGATTTTTTCTAGGTAGAAAGATTTGATATCTGCTCGCTTTTTGAATGTTACATATTTTGTAGATTAATTCTTGTAATTTTGAGGAGGAACGAAAAATGTTAGAGTTTGATACACAAACAGATCAACTTGCAACGATTAAAGTTATCGGTGTAGGTGGTGGAGGTAATAATGCGGTTAACCGAATGATTGAACATGGAGTCGAGGGTGTTGAATTTATTGCTGTTAACACAGATGCACAAGCTCTTAATCTATCAAAGGCAGAATTAAAGCTTCAGATAGGTGGGAAACTTACACGTGGTTTAGGTGCAGGAGCTAACCCGGAGATCGGAAAAAAGGCGGCTGAAGAGAGCAAGGAGCAATTAGAAGAAGTTCTTCAGGGTGCTGATATGATCTTCGTAACAGCTGGAATGGGTGGAGGAACCGGAACAGGGGCTGCCCCAACTATTGCACAAATTGCCAAAGAACAAGGTGCATTGACTGTCGGTGTTGTTACTCGTCCATTTTCGTTTGAAGGAAGAAGAAGGTCCACTCAAGCGATATCGGGGATTGACGCCTTGAAAAACAGTGTCGATACACTTATAGTTATCCCAAATGATCGATTACTTGAAATTGTAGATAAAAACACTCCAATGCTTGAGGCATTCCGCGAAGCTGATAATGTACTTAGACAAGGTGTGCAAGGAATTTCTGATCTCATTGCGAAACCAGGTCTTATTAACGTGGACTTTGCTGACGTAAAAACAATAATGTTCGATAAAGGTTCTGCGCTTATGGGAATTGGTGTTGCAACAGGTGAAAGCAGAGCAACAGAGGCGGCTAAAAAAGCCATTTCTTCACCATTGCTTGAAACATCCGTTGACGGTGCCCATGGAATATTAATGAATATTACCGGGGGAACAAACTTGAGTTTATTTGAAGTTCAGGAAGCGGCTGATTTGGTTACTTCAGCAGCTGATGATGAAGTTAACGTTATATTTGGTTCCGTTATAAATGAGAACTTGAAAGATGAAATAGTTGTAACAGTGATCGCTACAGGTTTTGATGAGGCAAAAAATATAGATAAACAACCAAAACAAAGACCAGTCACAACACATCAACAACATGCAGCTACACGGGAACCTGAAGATAACGTAAGAGAGTCTGTTCAACCAAATCCAACTCAAACTCACCAAAAACAAGAAGACACCTTAGATATACCAACCTTCTTAAGAAATCGGAATCGTAATCGAAACTAGTAAAAATAATATTTAATAAAAACGGTAGCTATTTGAGCTATCGTTTTTTTATTTTGTATAATTTATATTGATAATATTAATCCCTCTTTTTTCTTCCGACAATCTTTCCGATAACTATTGATAACTAGTTGAAATTAGTAAATTTACGCATACAAAAAGTGACAGACTTCGCTCGTTAAATGGGATATACTCATTTTAGTATGTCCGAGCGTATGAAAACTGAAGAGATTATGGAGGAAAAGTAAAGTGACAATTTATTTAGATGCAGTGTGGGCACTAAACTATTTCTTAGATCTAATGCTCTTAATGTTGACCGGCGCTATGGTAAAAGAAAGAGTAACAAAACGAAGACTATTATTTGGAGCGTTTGTTGCTTCTTTGATTGTTCCATTATCACTTTATTTTCCTAATACCTTTTTAACGTCCATAGTTGGTAAACTACTTTATTCTCTTCTAATTGTGTTTTGCACATTTCGCTTTATTTCAATTCATAGGACATTGAAGTTACTGTTAATTTTCTACTTTATTACATTTGCAATAGGGGGTGGTTTAATAGCTTTACACCACATGGCTCAAAGTCCAGTAGGGATGTCTGATTCAGGAATTTTAACATTTAGTAAAGGTTATGGTGATCCTGTTAGTTGGCTGTTTATTCTTATAGGATTTCCGTTCGTTTGGTTATTCACTAAAAGACGGTTGGACAAGCATGCAGTTGAAAAAATTCGATATGACCAGCTTTATCGTGTGACACTTAAGATGAACGGTCGTACATTTTCAACAGACGGTTATATTGATAGTGGGAATCAGTTAGTTTGTCCTATGACTAAAAAACCTGTCGTTATTGCGGATCAAAGCTTTTTGAAACAATGGTTTGCGGAAGTGGAATGGAAACAATTGAAGGAGTCACATGCTTCTCTTGACTTCGATAATATTCCAAAGGCGTGGGAGGACAGCATCCATGTTGTCCCCTATCAAGGTGTTGAAGGTGGAAGTAACTTTTTACTCGCCTTACGCCCTGAGAAGTTGACCATTCAATACGATGAAGATGAGATCATAACTAACAATGTACTGATTGGAATTCAGTTTGATAATTTAACGACAGACCATTTATACCATTGCTTGCTGCAACCAGAAATCATTAAATTATCAAATATAAATACAGCGTGATACAAAAGGAGCGAATAAATGTGAGAATAATAAAATTACGTCTTCGTTTATGGTGGTATAAACTACTCATAAAATTAGGGATAAAACCTAAAGAAATTTATTATATTGGGGGAAGTCAAGCTTTACCACCTCCACTATCAAAAGAAGAAGAGAAAGAGTTACTTGAATTACTACCAGAAGGAGATCAATCCGCCCGTGCCATTTTAATTGAACGTAATTTACGGCTAGTCGTATATATTGCCCGGAAGTTTGAAAATACAGGTATTAATATTGAAGATTTAATCAGCATAGGTGCTATAGGTCTTATAAAAGGAGTTAACACCTTTAATCCTGAAAAGAAAATTAAATTAGCTACATATGCTTCTAGATGTATAGAAAACGAAATTTTAATGTATCTCAGACGTAACAATAAATTGAAAACAGAGATTTCTTTTGATGAACCGTTAAATGTAGATTGGGATGGTAATGAGTTATTGTTATCTGACGTACTAGGTACAGATGAAGATATTATTACAAAAGGTTTAGACGCTAAAGTGGATCGTTCTTTATTAAAAAAATCATTGCATCAACTGAATGATAGAGAAAAACAAATTATGGAACTGCGTTTTGGTTTAATAGGTGAAAGAGCAAAAACCCAAAAAGATGTTGCCGATTTATTAGGAATTTCCCAATCCTATATTTCGAGACTTGAAAAGAAAATTATAAGGCGACTTAAAAAAGAATTTAATAAAATGGTATAACCCTTGCCCTTACTACTACAAACTAGAATTTAGGTGTATTTTGTCTTGACTTCAATTGCATAAAAAAGAACTCTCTCGGAGATACTTACCATGTACAACATCTCCAAGCAGGAGGGTAAAGAATGTCAAGACATAAAGTAGTAATTTGTGGAGTAGATACATCAAAATTACCCGTTTTAAAAAATGATGAAATGAAAGAACTATTTAAAAAAATGCAGGGAGGAGACATATCAGCACGAGAAGAACTTGTGAATGGAAATTTACGATTAGTATTAAGTGTGATTCAAAGGTTTAATAATCGCGGAGAATATGTAGACGATCTATTTCAAGTTGGTTGTATTGGTCTAATGAAATCCATTGATAATTTTGATTTAAGTCACAATGTTAGGTTTTCAACATATGCTGTTCCGATGATTATAGGTGAGATAAGACGATACTTACGGGATAATAATCCAATCAGGGTGTCAAGATCTTTACGAGATACAGCCTATAAAGCGCTCAAGATAAGAGAGGAATTAATTAATAAGACTTCGAAAGAGCCGACACCAATGGAAATAGCTGAAGAAATGGGAGTTTCTTATACAGATATTGTATTTGCTATGGATGCTATCCAGGATCCGGTTTCATTATTTGAACCCATATATAACGAGGGCGGAGATCCCATTTATATCATGGATCAAATTAGTGATAATAAAGAGAAGGTTGATACTTGGGCAGATAAATTATCGGTCAAAGAAGGCATGCATCGTTTAAATGAACGAGAAAAATTAATCCTAAATAAACGCTTCTTTCAAGGAAGAACCCAGATGGAAGTTGCCGAAGAAATCGGAATATCCCAAGCACAAGTATCACGCCTGGAAAAAGCAGCAATTGAACAAATGAATAAAGAGATGTTTGAGTAAGAGTAAAAAAAGTAGCTGTCGAATCCGTACAGCTACTTTTTTTGCGTTTTATTACAAACCTTAAGCAAGCACGACATCACATAATCCATATTATGCGACACATAGTTTCAACAATGACACTCTTCTCGTCCTATTAAAGTAAGTGATAATCCCATCGCTGCGGAAAAATCGCTACGCTTTCCGTGGGCGGCTGATGAGCCTCCTCGAGCTACGCTCTGCGGGGTCTCATCTAGGCCTCAGCTCCCACAGTAGTCTCCGCGTTTTTCCTTCGCTTATAGTAGTTATCTTTTAGGATATGTAGATGTCTGTCACAATTAATATTCCAGAATATACCAAGTTGTAAATCGTAGCATAATAGCGTAGGCAGAATACGAAGACTCCTGTGGGAAAAGCACGAGTCTGAAGACCCCGCAGCGGTGGTAAAGCTAATGAAGGCCGACTAAAACCGTCCTTTGTGGACAACGCCGGCATACCCCTTGCCGGGGCAAGGAGGCTGGAGCCTTGCCCGTGGAAAGCGAAGTATTCTGCCGAAACGAGGTGTACGCACTCTATTTGCTCGGAATAAACGGATCCACCTATTCACTATGTCGCGGTTTATATTTACTGTGTATTATGATATAAATAAAAACTTTATCATCATTTATCTGTCACTCTTTTATAATTAAAACTGGTGAAATGCGCATATACATAAAAGTAAGGCAGGTGGATGGGATGATTAAGTTATCGGAGTTACAGATGAAGGAAATTATTATTGTTAGTAATGGGAGGCGTTTAGGCCATATTGACGATTTAGAAATCGATGTTGATCTAGGGAAAATTAGATCTCTTATTATTTTTGTTAAGGAAAACGATAGCTTTTTTGGGAAGCAAGAAGAAGTATTTATACCTTGGCATCAAATCGTTACAATTGGCACCGATGTTATTCTTGTCCAAGATATTGATTACCCACAGCTTTACCCTAGTGAAAATTAATGATTGAAATAGGTGAACTATATTGAATTTGTGATAAAATAGAAAAAGCAATAACTATTTTAGGAGGTGAGTCTTTTCATGAGTGAGATTTTTCAACAAAAGGACCCAACCTTTTTAAGTATAGAATTATGGCAAAGTCAAAACAATTCATTGGTTGCCGGATTTACAACGAGATTGGGTGGTGTAAGCCAGTCCCCTTTTGATACATTTAATTTAGGGATGCACGTTAATGATCAACTTCAAGACGTATTGGCAAACCGAAATGAATTAGGCAAAAGTCTAAGAATGCCTTTGAGTCAATGGGTAGCAGCAGAACAAATTCACGGTAATCAAATTCATATTGTAGACAAGCATGACAAAGGAAAAGGGGCTCAAACGTTTGATTCATCAATAAAAAAAACCGATGGATTAATAACCCGAGAACCTGGCATTCTTTGCACTGCATTTTTTGCTGATTGTGTACCTTTGTATTTTTTTGATCCTATCACTTCCTACATCGGTATAGCCCATGCAGGTTGGCGGGGAACTACAAATAAAATAGGGGCACGTATGGTGGAACAAATGCAGAACTTGGGTGTCAATCCCAAAAATATTTTAGTTGCAATTGGACCATCAATATCACAAGAAAAATATGAAGTAGATGAAACAGTAATTAATCAAATTGATGAGCTTTACCGAGAAAGCGTGAGTATAAAACATAGCGACACTAAATATTTATTAGATTTAAAACTTTTAAATAAACAGATTTTACTTGATTCAGGGATAAAGGAATTGAACATAGAAATGACAAAGCATTGTACATATACAAAACAAGGTTTGTTCTTCTCTCATCGTAGAGATCAAGGGAAGACGGGAAGAATGTTAGGTTACATAGGTTTAAAGCAAAGTTAAAAATGTAAAAGGAGCCAGTTTGTAATGAGCGTTGTTTCAAATTTAGAAATAGTTCGAAATAATATTGAGAAAGCGTGTAAAAAAAGTAATCGCAATCTAGAAGATATTACAATAATAGCAGTGACGAAATATGTTACAATAGAACGAACCCAGGAAGCAATTGAAGCTGGGATAAATCATTTGGGAGAAAATCGCACAGACGAATTTGTAAAAAAACAAACACAAATAAATAATGATGATGTTAATTGGCATTTTATCGGGACACTCCAATCGAGAAAGGTTAGGGAAGTAGTTGATAAAGTAACGGCAATTCACTCATTAGATCGTAAATCACTAGCGAAAGAAATCAATAAGCGCACTTCAAAACCAGTTGAATGTTTTATTCAAGTCAATGTAAGTGGTGAAGATACAAAGCATGGGTTACACCCAGAAGAAGTCTTGAATTTTATACAAGAAATTGATCAGTATGAAAATGTCCAGGTTATTGGTCTTATGACAATGGCACCACATGTTGAAGATGAACAGGTTTTAAGAGAAGTGTTTAGAAAGCTTGCTGATTTAAGGGATCAGGTTAAAGAGAAACACTTAGCGCACGCACCTTGTAAATATTTATCTATGGGAATGAGTAATGACTATGAGATAGCCATTGAAGAGGGCGCAACACATATCCGTATAGGTTCAGAACTTGTAGGACCTTACGATAAGTGAGGTGAAATATAAATGAGTTTCAAAAATAAGATTAAATCATATTTTACTATGGATGATGAGTATGAATATATTGAAGAAAATGAGGAAGACGCATATGAACAAACAGATCAAGTCCCACTCGAGCAAGAAAAGAAGAATGTTGTTAATTTAACGAGTATGAAGCAGGCGACAGCTAAAGTAGTCTTAGCGGAACCTCGTTCTTATAGTGAAGCACAAGAAATTGCTGACAATATTGTTAATCGTCGTGCTGTTGTGATTAATCTACAACGCGTAGATCACCAACAAGCCAAACGTATAGTTGACTTTTTAAGTGGTACTGTTTATGCTGTGAATGGCAATATACAGAAATTGGGAACAGAAACATTTTTATGTGCTCCAGATAATGTTGATGTGTCAGGAACAATTACAGATTCATTTGAGGACGAGCAAGAATTGAATAGAGGATGGTAATATGTTACAACTATTGAATTTATTAGGATTGGCATTAAGGCTCTATAGTTTTGCCTTAATTATATATATTTTTATGTCGTGGTTTCCAGGTGCACGTGAATCAGCTTTCGGAGAGTTCTTAACAAAGATTTGTGAACCATTTCTTGAGCCCTTTAGGAGAATTATCCCACCTCTTGGAATGATAGATATTTCTCCTATTGTAGCAATCTTAGTATTAAATTTTGCTCAAGCATATGGACTAAGAGCATTATACGATATATTCGGAGGTCTCTTTTAATAAATAGTTATGGGGATTTATCAACATTTTCGTAAAGAAGAACACGCATTTATTGATCAAGTGTTATCCTGGAAAGAAGAAGTTGAAAGGTCATATCAAAGAAAATTAACAGATTTTCTTGATCCACGGGAGCAACAAATAGTGGATATGCTTGTTGGTACAGAGAATGACGATTTACAAGTGAATCAATTTGGGGGTGGCCATTATTCAGAAAGAAAAAGGGCCATTATCGCCCCGTATTATGAAGAGATTGAGCATATTGACTACCAATTGACATTACTTGAAGGAAATTATCATTCCAAATTTATTACATTAACACACCGGGATATAATGGGTTCCTTTCTATCTTTAGGAGTTAAACGACAAACTCTCGGTGATATCTATTTAAAAGACGGTCGGTTTCAAATTATAACAACAACAGAAATTTCACCTTTTATAAAGACTAATTTAACCTCAATTAAAAATGCTACAATTCAATTGGTCGACAAACCATTTGATGATTTGATTGAAACAGAAAAGAATTGGCTTGAACAATCCAGAACAATCTCCTCATTAAGATTGGATAATGTATTAAAAGAAATATATAATTTATCTAGAAAAGATGCAGTAGACTATATTAAAAAAAATAACGTTAAAGTTAATTTTAAAGTAGTTGATGAACCGAGCTTTCAATTACGTGAATCAGATATGCTCTCCTTAAGAGGCAAGGGGAGAAGTAAACTTATAAGCCTTGAGGGAAAAACACGTAAAAATAGACTACGCGCCATAATAGCTATTTTAAAATAATGTAGAATTTGATAGAATAATGACTAAGAATACTTCGTAAAACTAAATTCGTTAGGGAGGTGGCCAAGGTGCCATTAACACCACTGGATATTCATAATAAAGAATTTACAAGAAGCTTCAGAGGCTATGATGAGGATGAGGTTAATGACTTTTTAGATAAAATTATTAAAGATTATGAATTAGTGATTCGTGAAAAAAAAGAACTTGAAGAAAAAGTTTCAGGACTAAATGAAAGGCTTGGACATTTCACTAATATTGAAGAAACTCTAAATCGCTCTATTTTAGTTGCTCAGGAAACAGCAGAAGAAGTTACAGGTAATGCAACAAAGGAATCCAAACTTATTATAAAAGAAGCTGAGAAGAACGCCGATCGGATTATCAATGAATCATTAAGTAAATCTAGGCGTATTTCAATGGAAGTTGAAGAGTTGAAAAAACAAGCAAAAGTTTTCCGTACGCGATTAAAAATGCTTGTTGAAGCTCAATTAGATATGATTAATACAGATGATTGGGACGATTTGTTTAACACTGAAATGGACGATGAAGCAACGATGGAATATGAAACGGCAGAAAACAAGTCATAAACCTTGACGCCGTTGTTATATTTACATATAATGCTGAGTATTAAAATTAAATATTTCAAAAAAAGTAAAATACAATGACAGAGACAGTATATGGAGTACTTTTGTTTAGCGAATCAGGAAATGGTGAAAGCCTGAGGCAATGGGATCCATAGAAGATCACTCTTGAGTAGCTATTATGAAATTGAGTAATAATAGCCGGTTTATTCCCGTTATGAATCTAAGGTGAATTAAATTATAATTGAACTATTAAATTATTTTTAATTTATAAGGGTGGTACCGCGAGTCTTCTCGTCCCTTTTTGGGATGTTGAGGGCTTTTTTTATTAACTTTTTAGGAGGTTTATACATGGAATACAAAAAAACGTTATTAATGCCGAAAACAAAATTTCCAATGCGTGGAAATTTACCAAATAAGGAACCGTTAAGACAAGAAAAATGGGAATCAATGAATATTTATGAAAAGGATCAAAAGAGAACTGAAGGAAGACCTTTATTTATTTTACACGATGGCCCACCTTATGCTAATGGAGATTTACACATTGGGCATGCATTAAATAAAATTTTAAAGGATTTTATAACCCGCTATAAATCGATGTCGGGTTATCAAGCTCCATATGTACCTGGATGGGATACCCACGGGCTTCCAATTGAAACTGCACTAACTAAAAAGAAAAAAATTAACCGCAAGGATTTAAATATCGCGGAGTTTAGAGAGATGTGTGCAGAATACGCTATGGGTCAACTTTATAATCAACGTGATCAATTTAAGTCCTTGGGGGTCCGCGGTGATTGGGACAACCCATATATTACGTTAACGAAAGATTATGAAGCAGCCCAAATTAAAGTATTCGGTGAAATGGCTAAAAAAGGTTATATCTATAAAGGTTTGCAACCTGTGTATTGGTCACCGTCTTCAGAATCTGCACTTGCAGAAGCTGAAATTGAATATCATGATAAGCGCTCACCATCCATTTATGTTGCTTTTAATGTTAAGGACGGAAAAAATTTATTTGCTGGAGACGAAAAATTTATTATTTGGACGACAACACCTTGGACGATACCTGCAAACTTAGCTATTGCCCTGCATCCAGAATTCGACTATGTTGTAGTGGAAGTTAATGATGAGAAATATATTATTGCAGAGTCTCTACTAGATACTGTTAGCGAAGAATTAGAATGGGAAACTCCTAAAGTTGTCAAACGTTTTAAAGGAAAGGAGGCAGAGCGAATTACTGCCAAACATCCATTTTATGACCGTGAATCATTAATTATTTTAGGAGACTATGTTACAACAGATTCTGGTACAGGATGTGTCCATACTGCTCCTGGGCACGGTGAAGATGACTTTTATGCCTCCAAGCGATATGGAATTGACGCATTATGCCCTGTTGATGAAAAAGGTGTCTTTACAGAGGAAGCGCCAGGCTTTGAAGGAATATTTTATGATAAAGCAAACAAAGATATTACGGAAAAACTTGAAGAAGTAGGGGCTTTATTAAAATTAAACTTTATTACACACTCGTATCCTCATGATTGGAGAACGAAAAAGCCAACTATTTTCCGAGCTACCTCACAATGGTTTGCTTCTATCAAGGCATTCCGTGAAGATATATTAGAAGAAATTAAAAAGGTCAACTGGTATCCAAGTTGGGGTGAGACACGTCTTCATAATATGGTGAAAGATCGTGAAGATTGGTGTATCTCCCGTCAGAGAACATGGGGAGTACCTATTCCTGTTTTTTATGGTGAAGATCAAACACCAATTATTACTGACGAAACCATTGAGAATGTGTCTAATTTGTTTGCAGAACACGGTTCAAATATCTGGTTTGAATGGGAAGCGAAGGATCTCTTACCAGAAGGATTTACGTCTGAGCACAGCCCTAACGGAAACTTTACTAAAGAGACGGATATTATGGATGTTTGGTTTGATTCAGGCTCATCACATGAAGCTGTTTTAGTTGGTCGTCCAGATCATCACCGTCCAGCAGATGTTTATTTAGAGGGAAGTGACCAATATCGTGGCTGGTTTAACTCATCACTCTCCACTGCCGTTGCAGTAACAGGTAAGGCACCTTATAAAACGATTGTAAGTCATGGATTTGTACTTGACGGAAAAGGTCGTAAAATGAGTAAATCATTAGGTAATGTGATGCTTCCAAGTAAAGTTCAAAAGCAATTCGGTTCTGATATATTAAGACTGTGGGTATCTTCAGTAGATTACCAAGCGGATGTTCGGATATCTAATGAAATCCTGAAGCAGGTTTCTGAGAGCTATCGAAAAATCAGAAATACATTCCGATTTATGCTTGCAAACATTTCTGATTTTGATCCAGCTACCGATCGTGTGCCGGAGGAAGAAATGGAAGAAGTCGATCGTTATATGCTATATCGTCTTCAAGAACTAATTGATGATGTTCATGAAAATTACGAGAAATACGAGTATTCACCAATTTACCATCGTATTCATAACTTTGTTGCAGATGACTTGAGTTCTTTTTATCTAGATTTCGCAAAAGACATTTTGTATATTGAAGCAGAAGATAATCATTATCGTCGTAGTATTCAAACGGGTTATTATGAGATTTTGGTCAGTCTTGTTAAGCTACTAACACCAATAATTCCTCATACGACTGATGAAATTTGGGAATATATCCCAAGTGTTAAAGAGGAGTCTATCCAGCTTACTGACATGCCAACCTCTAGATCCATTGTTGGATTTGAAGGTAAAGTAGAAAAATGGGATCAATTTATGAAGATCCGTGATGACGTCTTAAAGGCACTTGAAGAAGCTAGAGATGAAAAAGTGATTGGTAAGTCTCTTGAAGCTAAAGTTACACTTGTGCCGCAAGACGAAAACGTCGCAACCATCTTAAATTCAATTCCTAATTTACATCAGCTATTGATTGTATCTGAAGCCGAGCTCAGTGATCATGAGAAAAAAGCAAAAAACTATAAGCATGTTTCTGTCTTAGTCGAACCGCATCCAGGTGAAAAATGTGAACGATGCTGGGTGAACTCTTGCACAATAGGAGAAAATAAAGAACACCCAACACTCTGTACACGCTGCGCCGATGTTGTGACTGAGCATTATGCAGAATAGTAGTTATAAAAGATATCCCTCAAAATTGAGAGATATCTTTTATTCTTTTCAATACCTTAACTCCAACATAAACGCACCTTATACACATGATTTGCAGTAACGTCAGCAAAGTTGTTCCCTCTTAAAAAGATATGTGCTCATTCCATCGCTACGGAAAAAAATACTCGCTTTCCATGGGGAACGCTTCAGCCTCCTCACTCGCAAAAAACACTCGTTGCGGGATCTTCAGACTGTTCCTTTTCCGTAGGACATGAGGGACTTCAGCGCGTTACATCGCACGAAGAAAATTGGTTTTTATTTTCGAGGAGTCTCGCATTTTTTCCTTCGCTATAGATAGCCTTCGTTCGGAGTTCAAAGACTAGACTTTTAGTTACTTTTTTTGGATTAAATTTACACGTATCCGTTCTGCCTGAGCTACTATATACTTTATGATTAAAGCGTAATTACATTTTATAAAGTTTTTATCTTCACTTTGAGCAATACTATGCTGATGTTTTTTTAGTACTACAGCTTGTTAATGAAAATGAACTATCCTAAGCGGAGGAAATACGCGGAGACTCCTAGGGGAGCTATAGTCTTCGATGGGGCGAGCATTCACGCGCAGCCCCAGAGGCATCGGTGAGACCCCGAAATGCGTTAGCATTCGGAGGCTCACCAAGCCGCCCCTGGAAAGCGAAGTGTATTTCCGTAGCGATGGCTTAATTCATTCCTAAGATAGTAAGTTACTGCACATCATATATCTAATGTGTTACATTACACTGCTCAAATAATTAACGTTAACTGTGATAAATATAGGATCTACTCAAGCTTAGTGTTGGAATTTTGTTTTAATAATTATAGCTCTAGTGGTATAAACTCCATAGTTTATGGTAAAATCAGAAAGAGTCATGATAAAAGTGCAAGATTGGAAGCGGAGGATTAGGGATGATTTTTTATTATATTATAGCTGGTCTCGTTATAGCTATAGATCAGCTGACGAAGTGGCTTGTTGTAAATAAGATGGAGTTATATGAACAAATACCAATTATTAAGAACTTTTTCTACTTAACATCCCACCGAAACCCAGGTGCCGCGTGGGGAATACTGCAGGATCAAATGGTGTTTTTTTATATCGTAACGGTTGTCGTATTAGGCGGAGTTATTTATTATCTTCATACATATGCTAAAGGTAATCGCATTCTTTCAGTAGGATTAAGTCTCATATTAGGTGGAGCCATTGGCAATTTTATTGATCGTCTTTTTCACAAAGAAGTTGTTGATTTCTTGGACTTCATTATTTTTAAATATGACTATCCCATTTTTAACATAGCAGATTCTTCACTGGTGATAGGTGTCATCTTAGTAATCATTGTCACGTTTAAAGATGAAAAGAAAAGAGGGCAAGCATAATATGTCACAACAACATGTTGTTACTGATTTTGAATCAAATTTAAGAGTGGATAAAATACTAGTTAATGTTAATCCTACGCGATCACGCTCGCAAATTCAGTTATGGATCGCGGAAAATTACGTAACAGTTAATGGTAGCAAAGTAAAAGCTAATTATAAATGTCAGTCGGGTGATATTATTAAATGGTCTATTCCAGAAGTAAAGCCACTTGATGTGATTGCAGAAGATATTCCTTTAGCAATTGTTTATGAGGACAGTGATTTAATTGTAGTAAATAAATCTAAAGGAATGGTTGTCCATCCTTCAGCGGGCCATCAGTCTGGTACACTTGTTAATGCACTTCTTCATCACTGCGATGATTTATCAGGTATCAATGGAGTTGAGCGTCCAGGGATCGTTCATCGAATTGACAAAGATACAAGTGGGCTCCTTGTCGTGGCTAAAAATGATCAGTCTCATACGAGTTTAGCCGAACAATTGGCAAATAAAGAAGTTGAGCGGAAATACGAAGCAATTGTCCATGGGGTCATTGAGCATGAAGAAGGAATGATTGATGCCCCAATTGGAAGGGATCCGAAAGATCGGCAAAAAATGGGAATTGTCGATAACGGAAAACCTGCTATCACCCATTTTCAAGTATTGCAGCGCTTTCCAAAGTATACACATGTGGAATGTCAATTGGAGACTGGAAGAACACATCAAATTAGAGTCCATATGAAATACATTAATCATCCACTAGTTGGTGATCCAAAATATGGTTTACGTAAAACTTTAAAAACAAATGGTCAAGTATTGCATGCTAGAACGCTTGGACTTACACATCCAACGACTGCTGAATGGATGCGTTTTGAAGTTGACCCACCAACTTACTTTCAAGAATTACTTGGAACTTTAGATAAAATGTATTGACAGTTATCATAGTTTCTGTAATAATAAAGAAAATAATTAATAAAGATCCTTTAATTTAGTCCAGTGAGGCTTATCAAGGAAGCGAAACGATTTATGTAGAAATACGTATATCCGACCCCTTTTTTCCTCATAGAGAAAAGGGGTTTTTTGTAGAGGTGGTAAGGATGAAGAAAAAAACTGAAGTACTTGATCAACCGGCGATAAATAGAGCCCTCACCCGGATTGCGCATGAAATACTTGAGAAAAACAAGGGTGGCGAAGAATTAGTATTAGTTGGAATTAAAACGAGAGGAGCCCCACTTGCTAAACGTTTACAGGAACGGATTAAAATGATAGAAGGGTTGACACTCCCTATTGGTGTTCTTGATATTACCTTATACCGAGATGATTTAAAAAGAGTAACCGAATCAGCGGAACCTGAATTAAAAGACACGAACATTCCCGTTGATTTAACGGGTAAGAAAGTCATTTTAGTAGACGATGTTCTCTATACCGGGAGAACAGTGCGAGCTGCTATGGATGCCACCATGGATTTAGGAAGACCGGCACAAGTTCAGTTAGCAGTCTTAGTTGATCGCGGGCATCGTGAACTACCAATCAGAGCAGATTATGTAGGTAAAAACATTCCAACTTCCGAAAAAGAAATCGTTGTTGTTCATTTAGAAGAAACTGATCAATCAGACCAAGTAGCCATTTATGAAAACTAAATATAAAACCTTTAAATGAATCCAGAGAGATTTGTAAGGTTGCTATTAGAATACGTGTATACATAGGACACGTATACCTCTTTGCAACCTTTTGCAAAGAGGTTTTTTATTGTGAAAACTCGAATATCAAGGAGGTTCATGATGAAACATTTTTTTTCACTCAATCCTTTAACTGAGATTCAATTGCTTACGTTATTAGAAGAAGCTAAGAATTATAAAAGTGCTTACCCTCAGATTTTAGACCAAATGTTTTGTGCGAACTTATTTTTCGAACCTAGTACACGAACAAAGATGAGTTTTATTTTAGCACAGAAAAAATTAGGAATAGAGACATTAGATTTTAATGAATCCATATCAAGTACTAAAAAAGGTGAAAGCTTATATGATACGGCAAAAACATTCGAGTCGATTGGTGCTGATCTATTAATCATCCGACATCCATCAGATAAATGGATTGAAGAATTAAGTGACCTTTCAATTCCAATTATTAATGCAGGCGCAGGAAAAGCAGAACATCCAACCCAATGCTTATTGGATTTACTAACTATTTATGAGGAGTTTGGTTCCTTTAAAAACTTAAAAGTAACGATTGCTGGTGACATTAAACATAGCCGTGTTGCACATTCGAATGTAAAAGCTTTACAAAAATTAGGAGCCGACGTCTATTTCAGTGCTCCTCCCGGACTCGAAGATGATTCATTAAATATCCCCAACCTTACTATGGATCAGGCTGCTCAAATCAGTGATGTCATGATGATGTTAAGAGTACAACACGAACGTCACAACGATATAGTTGACACCAATAACGGTTATTTGGATAACTACGGATTAACAAAATCACGTGAAAAAATAATGAAGGATCAAGCGATTATTCTCCATCCAGCTCCGGTCAATCGTGGTGTTGAAATAGATTCTAGTCTTGTAGAATGCGAACGTTCACGAATATTTAAGCAAATGGAAAATGGCGTCTATGTCAGGATGGCAATTATAATAAAACTTTTAAAAGAATGGGGTATAACAACAGATGAAAACACTATTGAAAAACGTAACAAAATACTCAAGTATAAACAAGCTAGTAGTATGTGATGTCTTAATAGATGATAAGAAGATCATTAAAATCGGCACCGATATTACAGACGAAGTAGAAAAAATCATTGATTGTGGAGAAAAGTTGCTTGCACCAGGTTTTATAGATGTACATATTCATTTAAGAGAACCAGGCGGAGAAGCAAAAGAGACGATTGAAACGGGAACAAAAGCGGCTGCACGGGGAGGATTTACAACAGTCTGTGCTATGCCAAATACTAATCCAGTACCTGATTCTGTTGAAAAGATGGAAGAGCTTCATCAACGAATACAGAAAGATGCCTTGGTTAGAGTTCTACCTTATGCAGCCATTACGAAAAATTTACAAGGTGACACACTTGTCAATATACAAGAACTATCTAATGCAAATATATTTGCTTTTACAGACGATGGTGTCGGTATTCAAACAGCAGATGTAATGTATCGTGCGATGCAGCAAGCTGCAAGTCAAAATAAACCTGTCGTGGCTCATTGCGAGGATAATTCCCTTGTCTATGGAGGTGTAGTACACCAAGGCGAAGTAAGTAGAAGATTAGATCTCCCGGGGATTCCCTCTTTAAGTGAATCCGTACAAATAGCACGTGACGTTTTATTGGCTGAAGCAACTGGTTGTCATTATCATGTTTGTCATGTCAGTACAAAAGAGTCAGTTCGCGTGATAAGAGAAGCAAAGAAAGCAGGTATTCACGTTACTGCCGAAGTAACCCCACACCATTTAGTCCTAAATGAAGAAGATATTCATGCTGATGATGCCAAATTTAAAATGAATCCACCATTAAGAAATAAGAAGGATCAAGAGGCACTTATCGAAGGATTACTTGATGGCACGATTGATTTTATAGCAACAGATCATGCACCACATACAGCAGAGGAAAAAGAAAAAGGATGTCTAGATGCTCCGTTCGGGATTGTCGGTCTAGAAACAGCATTCCCTTTATTATATAAAGCACTTGTGACGACAAGTCGGGTGGCATTAAAACAGTTAATAGACTGGTTAACTATCAAACCGGCAAAAACATTCAATCTCCCCTTTGGAAAAATAAAAGAAGGAGGTATTGCAGACCTTACATTAATAGACTTAGCAAAAGAGGAAAAAATCGATAAACATCAATTTTATTCAAAAGGTAAAAATACACCTTTTCATAATTGGGAAGTACGTGGAATTCCGGTTATGACTATATTTGAAGGTAAAGTAGTTTATGAGGAGGGAGAAAATGAATAGACGTCGACTTGTTTTGGAAGATGGAACTGTATTTGAAGGAATTGGATTTGGGGATGAATGTGATACACACGGCGAGCTAATTTTTAATACAGGAATGACAGGTTATCAAGAAATTTTATCAGACCCTTCATATTACGGTCAGTTAGTGGTAATGACGACCCCAGAGGTAGGTAACTATGGTATAAATCGAGATGACTTTGAAGCCGTGTCACCAGCTGTAAAGGGATTAATCGTTAGGGAGTTCTGTAACCTACCAAATAACTTTCGAAGCGTGGAAGATTTAAATACATTTTTAAAAGCTCATCATATACCTGGTATAGCAAATATAGATACAAGAATGCTGGCAAAACATATACGTAAATCAGGAACATTAAGAGGGAGCATAATTGATATAGAAACTTCTATTAAAGCGACGATTCAAAAATTAAAGAATCAGTCAAAGCAAACGAATGATGTTGAAAAGGTTTCTACTAAGCAGGCGTACGTTATACCGGGTCGTGGATTAAGAATTACCGTTATCGACTTAGGAATGAAACATGGTATTCTAAGAGAATTGACAGAACGGCATTGTCAAGTGACGGTAGTTCCACATGATTATAACGCTGAACAAATATCACGGCTTAATCCAAGTGGAGTATTGATTACTAATGGACCAGGCAACCCTAAAGATCTTTTTGCATCTATCAAAACGATTCAGGATATATCAGATCATATTCCATTATTAGGAATAGGCTTAGGGCATCAAGTCATGGCATTAGCATTTGGCGCTGATACAGAGAAAATGTTATTCGGGCATCATGGAAGTAACCATCCAGTTAAAGACTTAGATAGAAATAAAGCATTCGTTACAACACAAAATCATAATTATACGGTTAAGGAAGAATCACTACAAAATACTGACTTAGAAGTAACACATAGAGCATTAAACGATGGTACTGTGGAAGGCATTATTCACCGTCACTATCCCTCTTTTTCAGTTCAATTCCAACCAGAAGGCGGACCTGGCCCGGAAGATGCTTATTATATATTTGATCAATTTTTAGATTTCATTCAACATTACGAGGAAACAAACAAGGAGGATTTATATGCCAAAAAATACTAATATCCAAAAAATACTTGTCATTGGCTCAGGACCCATCATCATTGGGCAGGCTGCTGAATTTGATTACTCCGGAACCCAAGCTTGTCAATCGCTGCGTGAAGAAGGATATACGGTTATTTTGGCGAATTCAAATCCTGCAACCATTATGACTGACCATACAGTTGCTGACAAAGTCTATATGGAACCATTAACAGTAGATTTTTTGACGAAAATTATTCGTAAAGAGCAGCCAGATGCACTCCTTCCTACACTTGGTGGGCAAACTGGTTTAAATTTAGCAGTCGAGTTGGAAAAGGTAGGTATTCTTGGGGACTATAATGTCACACTACTAGGCACCTCATTAGATGCTATAGAGCAAGCGGAGGATCGAGAAAGATTCCGTTCATTGATGCAAGAATTAAATGAGCCTGTTCCAGAAAGTAGCATAGTGACAACTATTGAAGGAGCCTTGGATTTTGCAGACAAGATAGGCTACCCACTTATTGTACGCCCGGCCTATACATTGGGTGGAACAGGCGGAGGCATGTGTTATAACGAGCAAGAATTAAGAGAAATTACGCGAGCTGGCTTATCCCTTTCACCGGTACATCAATGCTTAATAGAACGAAATATAGCTGGGTTTAAAGAATTAGAGTATGAGGTTCTAAGAGATAAGAATGACCAAGCCATTGTAGTTTGTAATATGGAAAATATAGATCCGGTGGGAATTCATACTGGAGATTCGATAGTCGTTGCTCCTTCACAAACATTAAGTGACCGAGAATATCAATTACTTAGAAATGCGTCACTAAAGATTATTCGTGCACTAGAAATTGAAGGTGGGTGCAATGTTCAGTTAGCACTTGATCCAGATAGCTTTGATTATTATATTATTGAAGTTAATCCACGTGTTAGCCGTTCATCCGCTCTTGCTTCTAAAGCAACTGGGTATCCAATTGCTAAAGTGGCGGCCAAAATAGCGGTTGGTTTAACATTGGATGAAATTATAAATCCTGTAACAAAAACTTCTGCAATGTATGAACCAGCTCTTGACTATGTTGTAACAAAGTTTCCGCGCTTTCCCTTTGATAAATTCACATCTGGAAATCGCAAACTAGGTACGCAAATGAAAGCAACAGGTGAGATCATGGCGCTTGGTCGCTCACTATCAGAATCTTTACTCAAAGGCGTCCGGTCACTTGATATCGGAACTGAAGAACTAAGGCTAAGTCATATCGAAGAACTTTCTGATACAACTATTATTGAAAGATTGCAGCGAGCTGACGACGAAAGAATTTTTGTATTGGCAGAAGCTTTTAGACGAGGTATGTCAGTTGAAAACATCCACAAATGGACAAAAATTAATTATTTTTTCCTTGATAAAATAAAACAAATTATAACTTTGGAAAAACAAATCTTGGAAGAGGGATTCTCATATAAACTTTGCACAAAAGCCAAAGTTATGGGCTTTTCAGATAGTCATATAGCACGTTTAGTAAATAAAACGACTGATGAAGTTTTTCATTATCGACAAGAAGAAAATATTATTCCCGTATATAAAATGGTTGATACATGTGCAGCAGAATTCGAATCGACAACCCCCTATTTCTATAGTACTTATGAAAAAGAAAATGATGTTATCATATCTAATCGAAAAAAAATACTTGTGCTAGGTTCTGGGCCGATTCGCATCGGTCAAGGCATCGAATTCGATTATGCAACCGTTCATTCGGTATTGGCTATTAGAGAGATGGGATATGAAGCCATCATAATGAACAATAATCCTGAAACATTTTCAACCGACTTCACCATTTCTGATAAGCTTTATTTTGAACCTCTTACGTTAGAAGACGTAATGAACGTGATTGAACTTGAACAACCAGAAGGGGTTATTGTTCAATTTGGTGGACAGACTGCAATTAATTTAGCATCTGGATTAGAAAGACGTGGGGTGAAAATATTAGGAACAAGTATAGAAGCGACAGACCGGGCAGAGGATCGTGATAAATTTGAAAAACTATTAGACGATTTAAATTTATTACGGCCCAAAGGGAAAACAGTTCTCAAGTTGGAAGAAGCATTTGATGTTGCGGCTGAATTAGGTTATCCGGTCTTAGTACGACCTTCTTATGTAATAGGTGGAAGTAGAATGGAAATTGTTTATAACGAGGACGAACTTGACGCTTATTTAACTAAATCTCTTAATTTTCAGACCAAGCATCCGATTTTAATAGATAAATATTTAACAGGAATAGAAATAGAGGTAGATGCTATTAGTGATGGCGATACCACAATCGTACCGGGAATCATGGAGCATATTGAGCGAGCGGGAGTCCATTCTGGGGATTCGATTGCTGTTTATCCACCCCAACAAGTGACAGATAAGATAAAACATACATGTATGGAAGCCACAAAGCTTATAGCTGAAGAACTTGAAATTAAAGGACTTATTAATATCCAATTTATCGTAAAAGATGGGCAAGTATATATTTTAGAAGTTAATCCAAGAGCGAGTCGCACCATACCATTTTTAAGCAAGGTGACAGGCATTACCATGGCGAACCTAGCTACAAAATGTATTTTAGGTACGAAACTGTCCAATTTAGGTTATCAGACTGGTATTCTACCTGAAGATGACCAGGTTGCAATCAAAGTTCCTGTATTTTCTTTTGAAAAACTCAGAAGTGTTGATACCACTCTCGGACCAGAAATGAAATCGACTGGGGAAGCAATTGGCTATGATCGAACATTAGAAAAAGCACTTTATAAAGGGTTGATAGCTTCAGGACTCACCATTCCTACAGAAGGATCTGTGCTTTTAACCATCGCGGATAAGGATAAATTAGAAGCGCGTCATATAGCTAAATGGTTCCATGAATTGGGCTTTAAGTTATACGCTACAAAGGGAACCGCAACAAGTATAAGGGAGATAGATTTACCTGTAACAGAAGTCGCGAAAATCGGCTCCGACCAAGAAAATGTACTATCAATTATTGAAAGTGGAACGGTTCAGTTTGTAATTAATACATTAACATCTGGCAAACAGCCAAGATCTGAAGGATTTATGATTCGACGGTTATCAGTTGAACATGGGATTGCTTGCTTAACTAGTCTTGATACAGCAAACGCTATTCTAAGTGTAATTGACGCAAATACATTCAGCGCTAAACCTATGGAGAATAAAGAGGTCGTTTACGTATGATTAAACAAGAAAAACTGCTTATTACAAGTAGTAACCTTATTGCTAAAGACACTGTGGAATTAATTTTAAAAAATAACCATATAAGTCAAAATGCTAAGCCAGGTCAATTTATTCATATACAACTGGACGGTTTTACGTTAAGACGACCTATATCGATTGCTGACGTGGATCAAGAACACGGAAAAATAACTATTTTATTTAAAACTTTTGGTAACGGTACAAAGAAACTTGCAACTTATCAGACAGGTCAAACTATTAATGCTCTTGGACCACTTGGAAATGGCTTTGTTTACAGTGATGTAAAAGATAAAAAAGCGTTGTTAATTGGTGGGGGAATCGGTGTACCTCCTTTATATCACCTAGGTAAGAGGCTGGTAGAGTCTAATATTGAAGTTATTTCAATCTTAGGCTATCAAACGGCAGAAAGTGTATTTTATGAAGCGGAATTCAAGTCCCTTGGTGACACGTATGTCGTAACAGATGACGGAACATACGGGTACCAAGGCAAAGTAACAGACGTAATCCCTGAAGTTGATCAATTTGATATTTACTATACGTGTGGGCCAACTCCCATGCTCAGAGCCGTCCAAGAAAAGCTGGAAAATGTAAATGGTTATGTGTCACTTGAAGAACGCATGGGGTGTGGCGTAGGTGCTTGTTTTGCTTGTGTTGTTGCGACAAAAGATGATACAGGTTACAAAAAAATATGTCAAGACGGACCTGTTTTTAATGCTAAGGAGGTCAGATTATAATGGATTTATCTGTAAAATTGCCAGGGCTTTCTTTGAAAAATCCAGTAATGCCTGCCTCTGGATGTTTTGGATTCGGACGGGAGTATAGCCGTTTTTATGATTTAAGCAAGCTAGGTGCTGTGATTATGAAAGCTGCAACACAGAGTGAACGATTTGGAAATCCAACACCGCGCGTAGCGGAGACCTCATCAGGGATGCTAAATGCCATTGGTTTACAAAATCCAGGTGTAAATAAAATTATTGAGTCTGAGATCCCCTTTCTAGCCGATTATGATACTTGTATTATTGCAAATGTTGCAGGGAGTTCAGTAGAAGAATATAAAATTGTAGCTCAAGCATTTAATCATACTGATAAGGTTGATGCGCTCGAATTAAATATTTCTTGTCCAAATGTTAAAGAGGGGGGGATTCAATTTGGAACAGATCCAAATATGGCTGCCCACATTACAGAAGTGGTCAAAAAAGCTAGCAATCTTCCCGTTTACGTGAAATTATCACCTAATGTAACGGATATTGTTTCTATGGCTAAAGCCGTTGAATCAGCAGGTGCTGATGGATTATCTATGATTAACACGCTAACTGGAATGCAAATACATCTTCCGAGTCGAAAGCCATTAATTGCTAATAAAACAGGAGGACTCTCAGGTCCTGCAATAAAACCTATTGCCATTCGAATGATTTATGAAGTGAGACAGCAAGTA
Source organism: Virgibacillus sp. MSJ-26 (assembly GCF_018918075.1). Taxonomy (GTDB): domain Bacteria; phylum Bacillota; class Bacilli; order Bacillales; family Amphibacillaceae; genus MSJ-26. The sequence continues at coordinate 59,241 of NZ_JAHLPW010000013.1, read as the reverse complement.
TCTATCCCGATTATTGGCATGGGCGGAATCACTAACACTGAAGATGTTTTAGAATTTTTGTTGGCTGGTGCTAGTGCTGTAGCTGTTGGGACTGCAAATTTTCAAAACCCTTTGGTTTGTCCTGAGATTATCACTGAATTGCCACAAACCTTAGAAGAATACGGTTTTAACTCTGTAAATGACGTTATTGGAAAGGGGGCTGTCGTGTTATGAATCCGTCAGTATATTTAGCTCTTGATTTTCCCACTTGGTCAGAGGCAGAAGAATTTTTAAAGACAAATGAATTGCAAGGTGTCCCGGTTAAAGTGGGAATGGAACTCTTTTATCGAGAAGGACCAGCTGTTGTGGAAAAACTTAGAGAGAATAATCATCCTGTATTCTTAGACTTGAAACTTCATGATATTCCAACTACAGTTCAACGAGCCATGCAAAATTTAGCTTACCTTGACGTTGATTTAGTCAATATTCATGCACTTGGTGGTGGTGAAATGATTGAGTTCGCTAAAGAAGGTTTGCTAGCAGGAAATAGTTCTGGAAATACAAAGTTAATTGCTGTCACCGTTCTAACATCAATGGATCAAGGAATTTTGAACAATCAACTTAAATTACCTGGCGATTTGAATGAAAATGTCGTACATTTTGCTAGCCTATCTAAAAAACATGGAGCAGATGGTGTTGTTTGTTCTGTACATGAATCACAAGAAATAAAAAAAGAGTGCGGTGGAGACTTCTTAACAGTCACCCCAGGGATACGTTTAACGAACACGGACCAAAATGACCAAAAGCGAATTGCTACACCGAAAGTAGCACGTCAACAAGGTGTTGACTATCTTGTCATCGGTCGAAGTATCACAAAAGCCGAAAAACCTTATGAGGCTTATCAAGAAGCAATCAAGGAGTGGGAAATATGAGCTTAAGTGTTGAAATTACAAAAAATCTATTGGCAATTAAAGCTGTGCAAATTAATCCACATCACTATTTCACTTGGACATCTGGTATTAAATCACCTATTTATTGTGATAACCGACTGACCATGTCGTATCCAAGAGTCCGGCAAAAAATTACTAAGGCGTTTATACATATGATTCATCAACTTGACGAGAAACCAGATGTTATCGCAGGATGTGCAACAGCGGGGATTCCACATGCTGCCTGGCTCGCTGATGAGTTAAATCTGCCTTTGGTATATGTTCGTTCAAGTGCAAAAGGTCACGGAAAAAGAAATCAAATAGAAGGCCAAGTTGAGAAAGGACAAAAAGTTCTTGTCATCGAAGATCTTATTTCAACAGGAGGCTCTTCGATACAGGCAGCAAGCGCCTTGAAGTCGGAAGGACTTGAAGTTATAAGTGTTTTTGCCATTTTCACTTACGGGCTTAGTAAGGCATCGGAGCAATTTGCCAAACAAGAAATACCTTTTAAAACAATAACAAGCTTCGATAATCTAATAGAAACATTAATTAATAATGGAGAGATTAAACAAAAAGACAAAGAAGAATTACTCATGTGGCGGGATTCTTTTAAATAAAAAGGGAGGCTGGGACAAAACTAAGTATAAGTAATTAAAAGACGAACAATTTTAAGCGAGCGTTATTCGCTTCGGAAAAATACTTCGATTTCCGCAGGCGCTGATGAGCCTCCTCGAGCTACGCTCTGCGGGGTCTCATCTAAGCTTTTCATCCTGCTGGACAAGGAATACTTCGACAGCGATTCATCGCGGTTTTTTCAAGGAGTCTACGTATTTTTCCTACGCTGATTTTAAAAGTGTATATTAAAAAAATATACTTTAATACGTTCGCTTTTACATTAACTAAAATACTTATGTCCCAACCTCTTTTTAAACCTAAAATTCATGTAATTCATTCAACTTTCGCAGAATCAAAATTAACAAATTACCTTCGAGTTCATGCGGTAAGGTAAGATACATTGCACCTTGATTTTTTTGACAAACTTACACTAAGAAAACTGGATTATCAAGTATACAGAACTTTTCTTACTGCGCATTTGATATAAACTGCGCAGTAATATATTTTGTGTATAAGCAGCTAATTTATAATGGGTTAACGGGTAACCATAGTTCAATATTTTAGAAACGGCTTCATTTAAATAAATTGTCAAGAAGATGAATAGACGAACTATAAGCTTAATCCGATTTTTAAGCTTATTTTATTGATGTAAAAGTTGAGTCATGTAATATAAAAACGCCTAGTATATAATGAGTGTATTATGTTTTAGTTTAGACAGGGGCGATAATAATTTTATGAAGATAGCGGATTATGAACTTTTATTAAAATTATATGATATTGGAACAATCAGAGGAACAGCTAAAGCAATTTTAATATCACAGCCAGCCGTGACACAACGTCTTAAATATATTGAAGCTTATTATAACGAAGAAATATTTATAAGGACCCCAAAACGACTTGTCTTAACACCTAGTGGGGAAAAGATACTGAACCACGCTAGAAAGATGGTGGACCAGGAAGAAGCCTTTAAGAATATGCTTTCTGAGACAAGCCAACAAGTACGGGGGACGTTATCGATCGCTTGTTCCTCGTTGATTAGTCAAAGATTTCTTCCATCAATACTCGGTAAATATACAGCTCGATTTCCTAAGGTAACAATTGATTTGGTGACGGGTATTAGTGAAGATATAAAAAGAAATTACTTGGATTACCATGTAAGTATTATTCGAGGCGATAAACTAAAGGAAAATACTTGTGTTAAATTATTTTCCGATCCTTTATATATATTTGACACAGAACGTTTTAGTAGTAGTGGTGAATTGAAAAAACGCCCACTCATTTCGTTTAAAAGTGATGATAGCATGCATGCGCTAGTTGATGATTGGTTATATCATCATAATGATGAAATTAAACCATTAAAAACAATTAGGGTGGATCAAATAGAAACGTGTAAACAGTTTATGATGCAAGGAATTGGCATGGCTGTCTTACCAGAAAGTGTTTCAGATTCCATGAAAAGAGAATATGCTTATAGACCGCTTAAATTAAATGGGAAGCCGTTGACCCGTGATACATGGGTGTGCTATCAAAAAGGGATTTTGAAATTACCTCAGGTCCATGAATTTGTGAACATGTTAACGTCAGAATCATTTTTACCCTAAACATAAAATTATGAATTGAAATTAAAAATATGTTTAAAGGGTTCTCTTTTAAGGAATAGTTTTTTGAGGAGGGTTATGTATGAGCGACGTCATTTTCACATCGACTGCTACAGCAAAAAATGGACGCGAAGGACATGTCAAATCAAAAGATGGATTAATTGACCTCAATTTAGTTAATCCCGCTACAAATAAGAAAGATAAGGGTTCAAATCCTGAACAGCTATTTGCTGCTGCCTACTCAGCTTGCTTTGATGCAGCTTTTAATCTGATGGCATCAAAAAAAGGTAAGCAGATTGAATCAGAAACGACTGCTAAAGTGAATTTTTGTAAAGATAATGATGATGGCGGTAATAAATTGGCTGTTGATATGTATATTAAAGTTCAAGGTGTTAGCCCCGAAGAAGCTGAGGAATTGGCTGAAAGTGCTCATCAAGTATGTCCTTATTCTAAAGCTACGCGTGGAAATATAGAAGTTGAACTTCATCCGGAAGCGATAGACACTTAAAGACAAGAGCTTGATTGTCGTAATTGAATCATGAACAAAGCATAAAATCCGAACAATACTTTGAGTCGTCCAAATGGAGGTTCCAAATTTGTTCGGATTATTTATTAGTTTTTTATTTTGTTTTTAATTGTTTAACTATAGATTCACTAGGAGTGACAAATAATGTTTTTTGATTATCATAAGTGACAAAGCCAGGTTTCGCCCCATTCGGTTTTCGTACATGTCGGATATTTGTGTAATCCACTGGTACTGATGAAGAATCTTTCGCCTTGCTAAAATAAGCTGCCAGTTTCGCCGCATCGATTAATGTTTTCTCACTTGGGTTCTTAGATCGAATGACCACATGTGAGCCAGGTATGTCTTTTGTATGAAGCCAGATGTCGTCACGATGAGCTATTTTCATTGTAAGATATTCATTTTGACGATTATTTTTCCCAACCAAAATAATTTCTCCACCAGCTGATTGGTACATCTCTGGTTTAGGTTTAATAGTCTTCTTTTTATTTTGTTTACGACGTCTTTTTAAGTAACCTTCATCACGCAATTCATCACGGATTTCCTCGACGTCTTCCACCCTGGCACTATCAATTTGTTGTAATAGTTGCTCAAAATAAGCTATCTCTGCTTTTGTTTTAATCATCTCTTTTTCTATTACTTTTTTTGATGTGCTTAATTTCCGGTAACGTTTAAAAAAGTTCTGAGCGTTTTCATTGGGCGTTTTATTCGGATCAAGGGGAATGGTTAATTCCTTTTGTTCGGGATCGTAATAATCAACGACTGTAATAGTTTTATCACCTTTAGAAGCGAGATGCATATGAGCTGTTAATAACTCACCGTATTTTTGGTATTTAGTAGCATTCTTGGCTTTCTGCAGTGTTTGGTTATGTTTTTTCATTTTACGTTCATTTTTATCAAGTTCATTTTTAATAAATCTTGACAGGTCTCTTGCTTGTTGATTAACACGATCACGTTCTGCTTTTCCCGAATAAAATGAATCGAGCATGTTACTTATTGATGAAAAATCAGTTTTACATTGATTAAAGGCCGTTATAGGCAATACGTGAAAATCTTCTTTCGGAGTCTGATAAATGGCTGGTTCATATTTTTGTTTCGTTATCTTTTCTTGAAATGTTTGAAATACGTTTCGAAAATTGTCCGAAGAGCCAAGCCCTGCTTGGAATACTAATTCTTTAGCTATAAATGGTGAGACACCTGTGAGCTGTCCGACTATTTGACGCTCCATTTTTCCCCCATTAAAATCAAGTCTTTTAATAAATGATTCATCATCTATCTCAAGAGGATTTAATTTATCTTGCTGTGGCGGTAATTTATATTTAGAACCTGGCATGATGGTTCGGTAGCGGTTTTGTGACATTGGAATATGTTTCATGGTGTCAATAATATTATTTGTCTCGGGATCAATTAACATGGTGTGACTATGGCGTCCCATAATTTCTACAACTAGTGTCTTATAAGAAATATCACCAATTTCATTTCTAGCTCTAAATTTAAATAAAATAATTCTTTCCATACTTATTTGTTCAATGCTTTCAAGGATGGCACCAGATAAGTGCTTACGTAGTACCATGCAGAACATGGGTGGTTCTTTAGGGTTTTGATAAGTATCTTCTGTTAAATGTATACGTGCATACATTGGATGAATGGATAACAGTAAAACATGGTTTTCTCGGTTATTGCGAATAGTTAACACCAATTCAGTATTTGTAGGTTGGTGTATTTTATTTAATTTACCCTTAATAAGTTGTTCTTGTAATTCTTCTGTAATTGCCTTAGTTACTATCCCATCGAATGGCATACAACATCACCTCGTCTCGTAATTATAGCATTATTTAGGACAAGGCTGCATAGATATCGAATATAAGAAATTAAAAAGCAGTACATTTGTCCAATGAATCAATATATTACGTAGGAAAATACATGGGGGAATGCGATTTGGAGAAATGGTATCAGTTAGATGTGGAACGAATTGAACAGAAGCTTCATGTTAGCACAAAAAGAGGACTTTCTTCAAAACAAGTGACTGAACGAAGGGAAAAGTTTGGGGAGAATACTCTAGAGGAACATAAAAAGTCTTCTAGATGGCTTATATTTATCAAACAATTTCAAGATTTTATGGTACTCGTTCTCCTAGCAGCAACATTAATTGCTGGTTTGTTAGGAGAATATATTGACGCTATTGCTATCATGACGATTGTGTTATTAAATGGATTTTTGGGATATTTTCAAGAACAAAAAGCAGAAAACTCCTTGGATAAATTAAGGGAACTATCTGCACCTCTTGCAAAAGTGTTTCGTGAACGTAAATGGGAAAAGGTGTACTCTGGAAAATTAGTCGTCGGCGATATTGTAAAAATACAGAGCGGTGACCGAGTTCCGGCTGATATTAGGATAGTCAAATCTTCTGGATTAGAAACTGAAGAATCAGCCTTAACAGGTGAATCACTTCCTGTTGTCAAACACGCATCTGCGATACACCAGGATCATTTAGACTCACAAGACCAGGTGAATATGGGTTTCAAAGGGACGCTTGTGACCAGAGGCTCTGGAATAGGAATAGTAGTTGGAACAGGAATGAATACAGCCATGGGGCAAATAGCATCTCTAATGGCAAGCACGGAAAAAGTTATTACGCCTTTAGAACGGAAACTAGCTGAACTTGGCAAGATATTAATTGCCGTCGCCATCTTTTTAACAGTTCTTGTAGTTGCAATAGGTATTTATCAAGGACATGCGGTTTATAATATGTTTCTCGCAGGTGTATCGCTCGCTGTGGCTGCTATCCCTGAAGGATTACCAGCCATCGTCACAATTGGATTAGCTTTAGGTGTGCAGCGTATGATAAGAAAGAATGCTATTGTAAGAGAATTGTCAGCTGTTGAAACGTTAGGTTGTGCCTCTGTTATTTGTTCAGATAAAACAGGAACAATGACTGAGAACCAAATGACAGTGAAGGAAATTTACCTTAATGGAAATTATATAAACGTAACAGGTGACGGTTATGATATCCGCGGAAATTTTTTATTAAATAATAAGAAGATAGATCAATCACACCCAAATCTTAAATCTATGCTATTGTATGGAATGCTCTGTAACAATGCCTCATTATATGTGAAAAAGGGAAAATACTATGTAGAAGGAGATCCAACCGATGGCTCTCTAATTGTTACTGCTAGAAAAATGGGGTTATCCGCAATGATGGGGGAAAACTACCAGATTGTGAAAGAAATTCCCTTTGACTCTACACGTAAGATGATGAGTGTTGTTATTGAAGACGAACATCAAATGCGTTATTTAGTAACAAAAGGTGCTCCAGATGTCGTTCTTCCTAGATGTTCTCATATTATCAATCAAAGAGGTACGTCTGTTTTAAAACCTCAGGATGAGCAAAATGTTAATGGGGCGATTGACCGAATGGCTAATAAAGCTTTAAGAACGATTGCCATAAGCGTTAAACCATTAAAAAAAGACACATCTCTAAATGCTGAGTTTTTAGAGAAAAATTTAACCTTCATTGGTTTGTATGGAATGATCGATCCTCCTAGAAAAGAAGTTAAAGCAGCAATTAAAGAATGTAAGCAAGCTGGAATCAAAACCGTGATGATTACTGGAGATCATGTTAAGACTGCTGAGGCGATAGCGAAAGATTTAGAGATGCTACCTCCAGGTGGATTAGTTTTAGAAGGCCGTCAAATGAACCAAATGTCGCTTGAGGAATTGGAAAATATTATTGAAGATGTTTATGTTTTTGCTAGGGTGACGCCTGAACACAAATTAAAAATAGTCCAAGCTTTACAAGACAAAGGCCATATTGTCGCTATGACAGGTGATGGTGTGAACGATGCACCAGCAATTAAAGCAAGTGATATTGGTATTAGTATGGGGCTAGGTGGAACTGACGTTACTAAGGAAGCTTCTAGTCTCGTACTGATGGATGACAACTTTGCAACCATTAAATCTGCTATTAATGAAGGACGGAACATTTATGAAAATATAAGGAAATTTATAAGATATTTGCTTGCTTCAAATGTTGGGGAAATACTTGTTATGCTTTTCGCTATGCTATTAGGGATGCCTCTACCTTTAGTTCCGGTACAAATACTTTGGGTGAATTTAGTAACCGATGGCCTTCCAGCTATGGCATTAGGACTGGATAAAAGTGAAGAAGATGTCATGAAACGAAAACCTAGAGCTCCACAAGAAGGGATATTTTCTAGGGGACTGGGGTATAAAATAATTAGTCGCGGGTTTTTGATAGGAATTTTCACATTGATTGCATTTATCATAGCTTATCAAAGTAATCCTAATGATTTAACATACGCTCGAACAATCGCTTTTACAACGTTAGTTTTAGCCCAGTTAATTCATGTGTTTGATTGCCGCAATGCCCATTCTATTTTTGATAGGAATCCATTTGAAAATATTTATTTAGTCTTTGCTGTCATTTCATCACTTTTGCTTTTACTCGTTGTAATATACTGGGAACCATTACAGCCGATTTTTCATACCACTGCACTTGGAATACGTGATTGGATGTTAATTGTCGGATTGGGTGCGCTTCCAACTGTCCTATTCGGTTTTAAGAAACAAAAGTAATTTAACAAAAAGCCTTCGTTTATGAGATACTTGCGAAGGTTTTTTGCACTTTCATTATTCACTGTTATAATAAAGTATATTTAATTATGGGATGTGGTACATATGGCAGAGAGCATGACAGGCTACGGTGTTGAGGCGAGAGATATCGAAGAGGCACACATAACAATTGAGATGAAAAGTGTAAATCATCGCTTTCTTGATATTAAAGTCAATCTCCCTCATCCTTGGAGCTTCCTTGAAGAAAAGATAAAAAAGATTATTAAGAATTACTTTTATAGAGGTAGAATAGAGGTTTATGTTATTATAGATAACGATTATTTTATTAAGAAAACATTAATGACTGATTGGAACTTGATGGATCAATACGTAAATCAATACAAACTAGCAAAGGAGCGTTACGGACTTACAGGTGATTTATCAGTTTCATCGCTATCGTCTATACCAGAGTTGTTTAAAATTCAAGAAGTTGAGAACCAACCTTCCGAATTGTTTGATTATATTCTTGAAACGACAGAACGTGTTTGTCAACAAGTTCAGGATAGTCGGAGTATAGAAGGTGAATATTTAAAAAAAGACATTAAAAACAGGGTAAATTCTGTACATAATATGTTATTATTAATTAAAGAGAGTCGACCACAAGTAATTAAGGATTACCAAGCGAGAATTTATGATCGAATAAAAGAATATACGTCTTATGCAATTAAACTCGATGATCAACAACTTCATCAAGAGATTTCTCTTTTAGCTGAAAAAGGAGATATAAGTGAAGAATTGACACGACTTGAGAGTCATATATCACATTTTAATGAAACGATAGACTCAGATAAACCTGTTGGGAGAAAATTAGATTTTATTATTCAGGAAATGCACAGAGAAATTAATACAATTGGTTCAAAATCCACAGATAATGAGATTAGTCGGCGTGCGATTGAAATTAAAAGTGAAATTGAAAAAGTCAAAGAACAAATACAGAATATCGAATAATCGTAACAGATTAAAAAATATATTTTACATAACTAGGGGGACCATAATGGGGTTACAATTAATTAATATAGGCTTTGGTAACGTTGTTTCAGCAAATAGAGTGATTTCAATAGTTGCACCAGAATCGGCGCCAATTAAAAGGATTATTACAGTAGCTAGAGATAGTAATAAACTAGTTGACGCAACCTACGGAAGAAGAACACGGGCAGTTATCATAACAGACAGTGATCATGTTGTGCTCTCCGCTGTCCAACCAGAGACTGTCGGACAAAGAGTGTTGACTCATGATGAATACGGAGATGAATAACCTTATTTTACTTTTTACTTATTTGCTATATTAGGAGGAAACACCTTGCTTATAGATGATAAAGGCATTTTATTTATATTATCCGGCCCATCTGGTGTTGGAAAAGGAACAGTTAGAAAAAGATTATTTGAGCAGCAAACAGATTTGAAATATTCCATTTCCATGACAACGAGAGACAAACGTCCTGGTGAAGTTGATGGCGTTGACTATTTTTATAAATCAAAAGATGAATTTGAACAGCTTATTAATGGAAATCAATTATTAGAATATGCTCAGTATGTCAATAATTATTATGGCACACCAAGGGAATATGTTGTTAATACTCTAGATAAAGGGTATGATGTATTTTTAGAGATTGAAGTACAAGGAGCCCTACAAGTCAAGAAAAACTTTCCTAACGGAGTCTTTATTTTCTTGTTTCCGCCGAGTCTAGAAGAACTGAAAAACCGGATTGTTAGTAGAGGTACGGAATCAAATGATTTAGTGACGAACCGTTTAAGGGAAGCGAAAAAAGAAATTGATCTAATGGAGGAATATGATTATGTCGTGGTTAACGATAATGTAGATCATGCAGTTGAAAAAATTCAATCCATTATTCAAAGTGAACATTGTAGGCGAGAAAGAATTGCTAAACAGTATAAAAAAATATTGGAGGATGAGTAACTTTGTTAGAACCATCAATTGATTCGTTGCAAGAGAAAATTAGATCCAAATACTCATTAGTCACTTTATCAGCTAAGCGTGCACGTCAGCTTCGTGAACATCAAAGCGGCACATCAGACCATCAAAAAGGAAAGACTTTTGTAAGCTTAGCGCTAGAAGAGATTCAACAAGGAAAACTGACACTTCAAGAAGAATAGAAAAAATGAGATCCCACGCCAAAAGCGGGGATTTTTTCTAATTTATAATAGTTATACGTTGATTAGAAACATGTAATTCATATAATGTGCAGCATCTAATGGACTGCCTCCAAAGCAAGCGTAATCACGACCGTCTGGGATCGCGCCGGGCGGATGCTTTCCGTGGTGCCAGGAAGAATTGAAGTTCATTCTTCCCACCTCAGCCTCCTCAGAAGCATAGAACACTTCTTGCAGGGTCTTCGGACTCGTGGGATTGCACTATCGTTTGCCCCATCGAAAACCATTTGCTTTTCCCGCAGGAGAACAAAAGCGCGGGGCGGCCCCTAGCTAGATGTGGCCAATTTCAGTATAAAGTTATCCACAGAAGTTTTAATGTTATAGTTTTTTTGTACAAGGATATTCCGCAGCGTTTGGATTACCGCTTACTTTAACAGGACGGGAAGAGAGTTTGAAACTATGTCGCAGTTTGTATCTACTATTCCTATTGATGTTCAATATTTTCTCAAGTGGGGGTGCTGAACTTTTTCTTAGGTAGTGAAACATAGTATAATTTGGTGTATAAGATATAATAAATGAAAATGGCAAAGGGGTTATAGAATGTTAAAACAGAAAAATATTTTACTGGGTGTAACAGGTGGTATTGCAGCATATAAGGCTTATGCTTTAACTAGTAAATTAACTCAATCTGGTGCTAATGTGAAAGTTGTTATGACCTCTAGTGCAACAAAGTTCGTGTCACCGTTAACTTTTCAAGCTTTATCACGAAATCCTGTTTATACAGATACTTTTGATGAAAAAGATCCGCAAAAAATAGCTCATATTGATGTTGCTGATTGGGCTGATATTGTTATTATTGCACCTGCGACAGCCCATATTCTTGGCAGACTAGTTAATGGTATAGCTGATGATATGCTTTCAACTGTTCTTCTAGCTACAACAGCTCCTGTTTATATCGCTCCTGCCATGAATGTAAATATGTACAAGCATCCTGCTGTGATACATAACATGAAGCAGTTAGAACAATGGGGTTACCATTTTATCGAGCCAGGTGCCGGATATCTTGCATGCGGTTGGATCGGAAAAGGTAGAATGGAAGAACCTGAGAGCATTATTGAAGTGATTAACAATCATCAAAAAAACTCTAACCTTTTAGCTGGGAAAAGAATATTAATATCGGCTGGTCCTACTCGTGAAGTTCTAGATCCAGTGCGTTATTTCACCAATAGGTCGTCAGGAAAAATGGGCTTTGCGCTTGCTGAAGCCGCTGCAAACTATGGAGCAGATGTAACATTAGTGACAGGTCCTGTTCATCTTCAAACGTCAAATAAACGAATCAAAAGAATTGACGTTATTTCAGCTGAGGAGATGTTTCAAGCAATGCATAAAGAATTTCCACATAATGATATAGTCGTAAAATCAGCGGCAGTGGCTGATTATCGGCCGAAAATAGTTTATGATGAAAAAATGAAAAAGAAAGATAACGGTCAAGTAGAAATAGAAATGGAACGGACAAAAGATATACTAGCCTCACTTGGAGAGAATAAAGCTCATCAATTTTTAGTTGGGTTTGCAGCCGAAACAACGTCCCCATTAGAGTATGGCGAGAAGAAACTAACAGAAAAAAACTTAGATGCAATCGTAGTCAATAACGTATCTACAGAAGGTGCAGGCTTTGAAGGAGATACGAACATAGCAACCTATTTAAACAAGCATTTGGAACAAGATGAGATAGGTCTTTCTTCAAAAAGAAAGGTTGCTGAAAACGTATTAAAGTTAATCATGAGAGATATGAAGGGTGAGTAGTATGAGAATTGCCCAAGTCATTGTGGATGTACCTACGAGTCAAGTAAATCAAACCTTTGACTATTCAATCCCTGAAAAATATCAAGAAATTCTATCGGTAGGCATGCGAGTCACCGTTCCATTTGGTCCTAGAAAAATAATGGGTTTCGTTGTCGGGATAAGTGATCACTCTACCTTTGATAATTTAAAAAATATAAGTAATGTACTAGATATAATTCCTGTACTGACTGAGGAGTTAATTGATTTAGGGAAATGGTTGGCTGAAGATACAGTGAGTTTTTATATTACAGCATATCAAGCTATGCTACCTCAAGTATTAAAGGCAGAGTATCAAAAAGAATTGGAGCGATTAACAGAAGCAGAACTTACCCCTGAGTTAGAACAGCTTTTTGCAGGACGTGATTTTATAAGTTATGAGGAATTTACTGCATCCCTTATCTCTTATCGACAACTTCAAAAAGCAATCCAAGCAGGAGACATTACTGTAAAATACCTTGTTAAATCAAGGATTACAAAAAAGCGTGTAACGATGGTCAGTCCAAAGAAAACAGCACATTTAATAGAAGAAGCTCTAGTAGATTTACCTAAAAATGCTAGGAAACAGCGTCTTGTCCTTGAGTACTTTCTTGATAATCCTAAAGAAATCGAACAAAACGAATTACTAAAACGTATAGACACGACCCAATCAACTATTAAAGCACTGAGTGATAAGAATCTACTTAAGACTGATCGAGTCGCGGTTTATCGAAATCCTTATGACGATAAAGCATTTAAAAAAACATTGCCTCTTACCTTAACAGAGCAACAAGAGATGGCTATTTCCCCAATTAAGGAAAAAATCATGACAAATGAACATGATGTCTTTTTGCTGCACGGTATTACAGGCAGTGGAAAAACAGAAATATACTTGCAAGCTATTCAAGACGTTATAAAAAAAGGACAAGAGGCTATCGTATTAGTACCTGAAATTTCACTGACTCCACAAATGGTTAATCGATTTAAAGGGAGATTCGGCTCAAATGTAGCTGTACTACATAGCGCTTTGTCAAGTGGGGAAAAATATGATGAGTGGCTTAAAGTTCAACGTAAAGAAGTAAAAGTAGTTGTCGGAGCTAGATCAGCTGTTTTTGCCCCTTTTGAAAATATTGGAATCATCATTATTGATGAAGAACATGAAAATTCTTATAAACAAGAAGATCAGCCAAGGTATCATGCAAGAGATGTTGCAATTAAACGAGGTAAGTATTACAATTGCCCAGTTATTTTAGGGAGTGCAACCCCAGCACTAGAATCATTTGCTCGCGCAAAAAAAGGGGTGTATCAACTTGCTGTCTTAGATAAACGAACCAATAATAAAGACATGCCTGCTGTTGAAATTGTTGATATGCGTAAAGAATTACATGCGGGTAACAGGTCAATGTTTTCGAGAGTGTTAAAAGAAAAAATTGAAAATAAACTTAAGCAGAAAGAACAAATCGTTTTATTGTTGAATCGGAGAGGGTACTCTACATTTGTAATGTGTCGAGATTGCGGTCATGTTAAAGAATGTCCTCATTGTGATATTGCGTTAACATATCATAAAAATAGTCATCGACTAAAATGTCATTACTGTTCCTATGAGGAACCAATGCCAGTCGTGTGCCCTGAGTGCCAGAGCGATTTAATCCGTTATTTTGGCACGGGTACGCAACGAATTGAAGAAGCATTAACCAAATTAATTCCCGAAGCCCGAGTTATCAGAATGGATGTAGATACGACGCGAAGAAAAGGTGCACATGAGAAGTTGCTTAACAATTTTTCAAGTGGGGAGGCCGATATATTGTTAGGCACCCAAATGATAGCGAAGGGACTTGATTTTGAAAATGTCACTCTCGTAGGAGTCTTAACCGCCGATTCAATGCTCCATTTACCAGATTTTAGATCGTCTGAGAAAACCTTTCAGCTATTAACTCAAGTGAGTGGACGAGCAGGTAGGCATGAACTACCTGGAGAAGTGATTGTTCAAACATATACACCAGATCATTATAGTATTGAATTAGCTAGTCATTACGATTATAATCAATTTTTTCAATCAGAAATGAGCATCCGTAAAACGTTTCGTTATCCACCATACGTCTTTTTAGTTCTTCTAACTGTGTCACACAAAAATAAAGTTAAAGTTATTCAAGTTACTCAAGAAATTGTACAAATGCTTCGACAAGATTTAAGTGATGATTCGACCGTTCTTGGACCATCACCTTCTCCGATTGCCAGAATGAAAGATCGATATCGTTACCAATGTATTGTAAAATATAAAAAAGAACCTGGTTTAAGAACTTGCATTAGGAAGATACTTAAACGATACAGGAGTGACATGCGTAAAGATGATTTAATGATCACAGTAGATATGCAACCCTATCAATTAATGTAAAGGAAGATGAGTGTGAAGAAGAAAAAAATTATTTTTATGGGAACGCCTGATTTTTCAGTTCCTATACTAACTGCTCTCGTAAATTCTGAATATGACATTGCCCTTGTGGTAACTCAACCCGATCGACCAAAAGGAAGAAAAAAGGTCATTACGCCTCCTCCTGTTAAAGTGGAAGCGGAAAAACATAATATTCCCGTCTTTCAACCTAAAAAATTAAGTAGTGATTATCAAGCTATTCTGGATTATGAACCAGATCTCATTGTTACAGCAGCCTACGGACAACTATTACCAAAAGAAATACTTGAAACACCACAATATGGATGTATTAACGTCCATGCTTCTATGCTGCCAGAATTAAGAGGAGGAGCGCCAATTCATTATGCGATTTTAGAAGGCAAAAGTGAAACAGGGATAACTATTATGTATATGGTTGAAAAATTGGATGCTGGTGATATTTTGACACAGCGATCAACCCCTATTGAACATAAGGATAATGTTGGCACGTTACATGATAAGTTATCGGAAATTGGTTCAACCCTCTTATTAGAAACACTACCAGCTCTATTTAAAGGAGAATTAACACCGATTAAACAAGATGAAAGCCAAGCAACGTTTGCAGCAAATATTCGGAGAGAACAAGAAAAAATAGATTGGTCTAAGTCTAATATCGATGTTTACAATCAGATTCGTGGTCTAAACCCTTGGCCAGTGGCTTATACCACTTATGAAAATAAGAATATGAAGATTTGGAAAGCGGAATTGGACAATAATGAATATAAAGGGAAGCCTGGAGAAATTATTAAAAAAATTATTGAAAAAGGTTTCGTGGTCTTATGCGGAAATAATAAGGGTGTTCTAATAACAGAAATTCAACCTGCAGGCAATAAACGTTTGACAGTTAGGGAATACTTATTAGGATCAGAGGAACGAATAAAAATAGGTGGAAAAATGGGTGAATGACGTGGCAAAATATGTTTTAAGAAATGCAATGTTGGATCTTTTACTACGAATCGAACAAGGCAGTGGCTATAGCCATTTATTGATTGACCATGAAATAAAAAAGAAACAGCTATCAGAAAAAGATATAGGCTTATTAACAGAAGTTGTGTATGGTACAATTCAACGCAAATTAACATTAGATTATTATTTAAGTAATTTTATTAAAACGAATAAAAAACAAAAACCTTGGGTACAGATGCTTCTTAGAATGTCAATCTATCAAATGGTCTTTTTAGATAAAGTACCCGCTCATGCTGTTATTCATGAAGCCGTTGAAATCGCCAAACAGAGAGGGCATAAAGGGGTGGCATCCTTTGTAAATGGTGTGTTAAGGAACGTACAAAGGCAAGGTGTTCCAGAGACGTCTTCAATTAAAGATCCAATCAAACGCCTTTCAATTGAAACTAGTCACCCAGAATGGATGATTATGCAGTGGATAAATGATTATGGTCTTAAAACGACTGAAGATATGTGTCGCGAAAATATGGAGCATAAACAAGTATCCGTTCGCATTCAACCTTTAAAAATCTCTCGGAAAGCTGCTATTAAACAATTAAATGATGAAGGATTTGTCGTTGAACCATCATTAATATCGAAACAGGGTCTTATTATTAAAAAGGGAAACATCGTCCAATCCCACCTTTTTCAAGAGGGTTATCTTACCATCCAAGACCAGAGCTCGATGTTAGTTGGCGAGATGCTTGACGCTCGACCAGGTATGTCAGTTCTTGATGCTTGTAGTGCTCCAGGGGGCAAAACTACACATCTAGCAGAAAAGATGGAAAATAAGGGTGTTGTGAAGGCTCATGATCTTCACAAGAAAAAAATCAATTTAGTCAACGAGAAGTCTTCCCAGCTTTCTCTGTCAATTATTGATGCCAGCCAGGCTGATGCTAGGGACTTAAATACTGTTTATGAGCAAGAAAGTTTTGATCGAATTTTAATTGATGCTCCATGCTCAGGTTTAGGTGTTTTAAAAGGAAAGCCTGATATTAAGTTTACTAAACAAGTTGATGATATCTATCAATTGGCACAAATTCAGATCGATATTCTCGAAAGTGTTTCCCCATTACTAAAAAAAGGTGGATTACTCATTTATAGTACATGTACAGTTAATCGCAAGGAAAATGAGTCTGTCATTCAATCATTTTTAAAGCATCACCCTAATTATGAAGTGGATAGAGCTTTTTTTGATACATTACCTGACAGCTTAAAAAACTCACTTGGGGAAACTGAAAATGGCTTACAATTATTTCCTCAAACATTTCAAACAGATGGTTTTTTCTTGACTCGATTGAGAAAAACGTTTTAATTGAAAGTAACATATTAGTCTAATTACTTTGCTTCATTAACAATATTTTGAAGGCAAGTGAAAAGGGGTGGAAAAATGATAGGTAAGTTTATAACTGACCGAGGACGCGTCCGTGCGCATAACGAAGATTCTGGTGGTCTTTATTATAATAATGGCGATCAACTTATGGCCGTTATAGCTGATGGTATGGGTGGTCACCTTGCAGGCGATGTGGCGAGTCAAATGGCTACAGATTTTATTGGTGAAAAATGGGAAGTAACAACTCACTTTGCCTCACCTGAAGCAGTTGAAAAATGGCTTGGTAAAGTATTAAAAAAAGCAAATCAATCGATACTTAAAAAAGCACAAAAGAATAAAGAATGCCAAGGTATGGGTACCACGGTAGTCATTTCTGTTTGCACAGATGAATTTATAACCATCGCTCACATTGGAGATAGTCGCTGTTATATGTTAAGTGCAGAAGGCTTCAAGCAAGTGACTGAAGATCATTCATTAGTTAATGAACTTTTACGTACAGGCCAAATATCAGAATCTGATGCAGAACACCACCCTAGAAAAAATGTTTTATTAAAAGCATTAGGTACTGAAGAAAATGTACAAGCAGATATCAAAAGTCTTGGTTGGGAAAAAAATGATAAATTACTTTTATGCTCTGATGGTCTAGCCAACAAGGTTCTAAATGATGAACTTGCTGATTATGTTAATCAGAATAAATATATCCAAGATATAGCACAAGATCTCGTTCATTTAGCAAATGAGCGTGGAGGAGAAGATAATGTCTCTTTAGCTATCATCGAACATAAATTGTCTGAGCAAGTTGGTGATGATCCATGTTAGATGGTCGCTTGCTAAACGAGAGATATCAAATTATTAGAACAATAGGTGGGGGAGGTATGGCTAATGTTTATTTAGCCAAAGACCTTATTCTAAATCGTGACGTTGCAATTAAAGTACTTCGCCTAGAATTTTCTAATGATGAGGAATTTATTGCAAGATTTGATCGTGAAGCACAATCAGCGACAAGCTTATCTCATCCAAATATTGTTAATATATATGACGTAGGTGAAGAAGATCATATTTTATATATGGTAATGGAATATGTTGATGGAATGACGCTTAAAGAATATGTCCAACAACACGGACCGATTGATGTTTCAGAAGCAATTCGGATTATGAAACAAATCACATCGGCGATTGCTCATGCTCACGAAAATAACATCATCCATCGTGATATTAAACCGCAAAATATTATGATAGATACATATGGAAATATAAAAGTAACTGATTTTGGAATAGCGATGGCGTTGAGTAATACAGCTTTAACGCAAACAAATTCGATTCTAGGCTCGGTTCATTATTTATCCCCTGAACAGGCTAGGGGAGGGATGGCCACTAGAAAATCAGATATATATTCGTTAGGTATTGTTTTCTATGAACTATTAACCGGGAGACTCCCTTTTTCAGGTCAATCTGCTGTATCTATCGCTTTAAAACACTTACAAAGTGAAACACCATCAGTACGGCAAATTAATCCTAGTATTCCTCAAAGCGTAGAGAATGTTGTATTGAAAGCAATGGCAAAAGATCCTTTTCATCGTTATGAAGATGTCTATGCTATGGAAGAAAGTTTAAACCATGCTCTTGATTCAGACCGCCTCAATGAAGAAAAGTATGTACCACCAGAAGAAGATGGGGATGAGACAAAAGCCATTCCTATTATTACAGACCAACAACAGGAATTTGATGAACACCAAGATACACTCGTTCATCAACCATCAGAAGACACGAAAAAGGTGGAGGAAAATAAAGTAAAACCAGCTAAAAAGCCAAAGAAATCCAAACCGAAAAAGAAACGTAAGAAAAAGTGGGTAATAATTATTATTTTGTTGTTTTTATTACTTGCAGGCAGTGCAATTGCATTTTTCACTTTATTAACACCGAAAGAAGTCCAAGTCCCTGATTTGACCGAAATGGAATATGATGAAGCTGTAGAAGCACTAGAAGAAATTAATCTCCAGGCAAAAGAAGAACAAATCTTTTCAGATGAGATTGAAGAAGATTTAGTGGTGAAGACTAGTCCGAAAGCAGGAAAAACTGTGAAAGAAAATTCCACTGTGACCGTTTATGTTAGTGATGGAAAAGAAAAGGTAGCGTTTGAAGATTACGTAGGTAAAGATTTTACGCAAGTTAAACGTGTCCTTGAAGATCAAGGTTATGAAGTGATTGCCTATGAAAAATACTCTGATAAACCTGAGGGAGAAATCATTTCTCAGATACAGCCTGTTCCAGATACAGAGGTAGTACCTGGTGATACAAGAGTGATCTTTGAAGTTAGTAACGGACCAGAAAAGATTAGTCTTAATAATTTAAAAGGAATGACAGAAGGTGAAGCGAAAGAGTATTTAGAAAAAGTAGGTCTTTCTATGAATAAAGAAGAAGAACATTCCGAATCTACACCAAAAGGTGAAGTTATACGGCAAAGCCCTGAATCAAACACAGCGTTAGAAAAAGGGGCAACGGTCGATGTATATATATCAATTGGGCCTGAAGAAAAACCACCTGCCTCCCACTCTGTTACGTTTACTGTACCTTATACTCTTGATCGAGAGGAGGATGAGGAGGAAGATGAATTAGAGCCTCAAACAGTGAAAATTTACATCGATGATATGAATCACTCTATATCAGAGGTTTACAAGGAAGAAGATATTAATGAGGATTCTGAGTACACCATTACATTAACAATTGAACCCGGCAAAGTTGCTGATTATAAAGTGGTGCGCGATGATGATATTATTATTGATAAATCTGTGCCTTATGAGGAAGGTGACTAAATGCAGGAAGGAAGGATTATAAAATCATTAAGCGGTTTTTATACCGTTAGCAATCAAAATGGTACGTATGAATGCAAAGGCAGAGGCGTGTTTCGCAAAAGAAAAGTTACACCCTTAGTCGGAGATATCGTCCAATTTGAATTAGATGAAAACGAAGAAGGCTATATCAAAGAAATTGAATCAAGAAAGAATGAACTAGTACGTCCACCAATAGCGAATGTTAATCAGGCAATCACAGTCAGTTCTGCTAAAGAGCCTGATTTTAGTACTAAATTATTGGATCGATTCCTAGTACTAATTGAATCTATTGGTATTCAACCTATAATTTTAATTTCAAAAACTGATTTAGCAAACGAGGAAGAACTCTATAAATTAGAGAAATTTAAGAAAGATTATCGAAACATAGGCTATGAAATTCAATTAGTGTCCAAGAACAACGTAGAAGATGCCAAATTAATACGAGACTACTTACCTAATCAAATTACTGTTATAGCAGGACAATCGGGAGTTGGAAAGTCTTCTCTCTTAAATGCAGTTTTACCATCATTGAATTTAAAAACATCTGATGTATCAAGCAGTCTTGGTAGAGGCAAGCATACTACAAGACATGTGGAATTACTGAATATTAACGGTGGACTTGTTGCAGATACCCCTGGTTTTAGTTCTTTAAACTTTGATAAAATTGAACAAGAAGAACTTACTGATTTCTTTCCAGAAATGAAGGAAATAAAAAATCAATGTAAATTTAGAGGATGTATGCATGACAAAGAGCCAAAATGTGCGGTGAAACAAGCTGTTGAACAAGAAAATATTACAACGTATCGTTATGAACATTATTTAGAATTCCTAACTGAAATACGATCGAGAAAGCCGAGGTATTGATAATGACAAAAATCGCACCATCAATTTTATCAGCAGATTTCTCCAAATTAGGTGACGAAATTAAAGATGTGGAAAAAGGAGGAGCGGATTATATTCACGTAGATGTCATGGACGGCCATTTTGTCCCAAATATAACAATCGGACCATTAATCGTGGAAGCTATTAAACCAACAACCACTCTTCCTTTAGATGTTCATTTAATGATTGAGAATCCTGATAATTATATTCAAGCGTTTGCAGATGCAGGGGCTTCAATTATTACAGTCCATCAAGAAACGTGTGTTCATTTACATCGAACGCTTCAGCTTATTAAGAATGCTGGAGTTAAAGCAGGCGTGGTTATTAATCCAGCTACTCCAGTGGAAATGATAAAAGACATTTTACCAGAAGTTGACTTGGTTTTAATTATGTCTGTTAATCCAGGCTTTGGTGGGCAGTCATTTATTC
Organism: Virgibacillus sp. MSJ-26; assembly: GCF_018918075.1. Taxonomy (GTDB): domain Bacteria; phylum Bacillota; class Bacilli; order Bacillales; family Amphibacillaceae; genus MSJ-26. The sequence continues at coordinate 38,163 of NZ_JAHLPW010000013.1, read as the reverse complement.
AACATGCCGTTCAAAAGATTGAACAAGTAAAGAATTATCGTGAGCAGTTGAACTTATCTTTTGAAATTGAGGTTGACGGAGGCGTCAGTGTTGATACAGCGAAACTATGTACAGATGCTGGAGCAGATGTATTAGTGGCGGGAAGTGCAATTTTTAATAAGGATAACCGAAAAGATGCTATTCAAGCAATCCTATCAGCAACGAAACACAAGGAATGAACTAAATGAAAACCATTGGAGTTATGGCAAATGGACCTGAAGAATTATTACCGGATTTAAGTGATTTAAAAAATGAGATCGATATCTGGATTGGAGCTGATGGTGGAGCGTTAACGTTAATGAAAAATAATATAAATGTTGATTATGCAGTTGGAGACTTTGATTCCATCACTTCACAAGAAAAAAATATGATAAAAAAATCTGCAAATCACTTTTATCAGTATCCAAGTGAAAAAGATGAGACAGACCTAGAAATTGCTCTTAATAAAGCATTTGATTTAAACACCGAAAAGATTTATTTATTTGGGGTAACAGGTGGGCGACTTGATCATACACTCATTAATATCCAAACGCTTTTCACTATAAAGCAGCGAAATATTCAGGCAATCATTATTGATCGTCTTAATAAACTGGAGATAACAGAGCCTGGAGAACACGATGTCTTATATGAAGAAAAGTATCCCAATATCTCGTTTATCCCATTGACCCCTGTTGTCAAAGGGATAACATTAAGTGGGTTTTATTACCCTTTAATCGATGAAAACCTCTCCATAGGGTCAACTCTTTGTATTTCTAACAAGCTTCTTTCAAAAAAAGGTACTTTTTTATATGAAGAGGGCATATTAATACTTGTAAAGAGTCGTGATTCAACTGTCAATCCGATTCCATAGTAAGTTTGCATGGAAATAGAGGAGGGGGAACTCATTGAAATTTTATACTATTAAACTCCCAAGATTTATTGGTGGATTTGTCCGTGTGGTCATCAGTGTATTTAAAAAGGATAAGTAAAACATTTTTGCTTTTGTCATTTATTTGACGAAAGCTTTTTTCTTTAAACCGTTCATATAGATTTTTAACACTCAGTTGATAAAAACTGCGACATAACTTCAACGAAGACTCTCTTCCCGTCCTGTTAAAGTAAGCGATAAGACGAACGCTACGGAAAAAACGCTACGCTTTCCGTGGGCGGCTGATGAGCCTCCTCGAGCTACGCTCTCTGGGGTCTCATCTAGGCCTCAGCTCCCACAGGAGTCTCCGCATTTTTTCCTCCGCTTATAGTAACTTTCTTTCGTGATATGAAGAACTGTAATAATCAATCTACCGAAATATGCTTAATTGTAAATCGTAGAGTCTATAATAACGTAGGCAGAATACGAAGACTCAACCGGGAAAAGCAAATGGTCTTCGATGGGGCGAACGATAGTGCAGTCCCACGAGTCTGAAGACCCCACAGAGAGGATACTACTTGAATAATCTTCTTTGCTTCCTTGCGCCGGGGAAGCCTGCTGCGTAGCGTTACTAGAAGACACAGGCGCACATACGGTTTTCACGAGGAGGCTGAAGAGGGAAGAATGAACTCCAATTCTTCCTGGCACCGCGGAAAGCGCGTCCGACCGGAGCGATCCCAGACGGTCGCGATTACGCTTGCTTTGAAAGCAGCCCATTAGTTACTGTGCAGTTTGTGTAAATTGTTGCAGGTCAAATTTTGATGTGATGTAGGAATATCTTTTTGGGAAGGATAGTTTGTAAGAAATAAAATTTGGTAGTGTACAGTGACGGAATTTGTAAAATTTTTGTTGGTTAGGGCGTTAAAACCATTGTAGGTAATTTTGTATTGAAGGATAATCACTTTCAGCAGGTGGCTTGCTTGGCGACTCATAGTTTGGTTCCCAATCAAAAAAAGCACCCTGTTTGATTGTGGGTGCTTTTCACTTTGATTATTTAGACCCGTTTAACTTTTCCGGATTTAAGTGCACGTGCGGAGACATAAACACGTTGAGGTTTTCCGTCAACCATGATACGAACTCGCTGTACGTTGGCTTTCCATTTACGTTTACTAGCATTAAGTGCGTGGGAACGTTTATTTCCTGTGCCGGTTTGGCGTCCAGTGATAACACATTTCTTTGCCATAGTAATCCCTCCTACTCTAACAAGTATCATATGGGTAGGCCCAAAAACTTGAACCATCTCTTTTACCTATATAAATTTATCATAAGTCTTGAAAGATTGCAATCATCTATAAAGAAAAATCGCTTGACATTAGTGAATAAATCGGTCATTGTATAAGGAGTAAAAATTAATCTGAGCATAAAAGATATATCAATGAATGGCTGATCCTACTTGGTAATTCTTCTTTTCAAAGTTCTGTGCTTGTAGTAGAATAACCTTATGATGTTAGTATTAAAGGAGGATATTCATGTCAATTGAGCTGAATACAAATGATGGTCATGTAACAATAACTAATGATGTCATTGCTACTATAGCAGGAGGAGCAGCAATTGAATGTTATGGTATTGTAGGAATGGCATCCAAAAGCCAAATCAAAGACGGTATCGCAGAAATTTTAAGAAAAGAAAACTTTTCTCGTGGTGTAATAGTAAGACAGGAGGATAATAGTCTTCATGTTGATATGTATATTATAGTTAGTTATGGGACAAAGATTTCCGAGGTTGCTCATAATGTGCAGTCTCAAGTAAAATATACTTTGAGTCAATCATTAGGCTTGGCTATTGATTCCGTGAATATTTACATCCAAGGAGTACGTGTAGCGAAAGAATGATCATCGCTAATTAGAGGAGGAAATATAGTGACTTTAGAAAAGTTAGATGGCATAACTTTTACCCAGATGGTGCTCTCTGGAGCACATCATCTGACTAATAATGCCAAAAAGATTGATGCTTTAAATGTGTTTCCTGTACCAGATGGTGATACAGGAACAAATATGAATTTATCAATGACTTCAGGAGCAAATGAAGTTAAGAAAGCAAATAGTGAAAATATATCCACCGTTGCTAAAGCTTTTTCAAAAGGTCTCCTCATGGGGGCTCGCGGTAACTCTGGTGTTATTTTATCCCAGATTTTCCGAGGCTTTGCAAATGGTATGGAGACTAAAGCTGAGTTGACGACGGAAGATTTAGCAGAAGCTTTTGATAGCGGTGTTCAAACCGCTTATAAGGCAGTTATGAAGCCTGTTGAGGGTACTATACTTACCGTGGCTAAAGATGCAGCCGCAGAAGCGGTAACCGTGGCTAAAACAGAAACGGACATAATATCCTTTATGGAAAAAGTTTTAACGGAGGCTAAAGAATCTCTTGCGCGAACTCCCGATTTACTTCCCGTCTTAAAAGAAGTAGGAGTGGTTGATTCAGGTGGTCAAGGTCTTGTGACAATCTATGAAGGATTTTTAGCTACCTTGAAAGGCGAAGAACTGCCAGAAGAAATCGATACCGTCGACATGGAAGATATGGTAAATGCCGAACATCATAAAATTGCTCAAGATTTCATGGATACATCGGACATTGAATATGGATACTGTACTGAATTTATGGTGAAATTTGATTCGGACAAGCTTAAAGAACACCCTTTCCATGAAGAACAATTCCGGGAAGGTCTCAGTCAGCATGGTGATTCATTGTTAGTTGTTGCTGATGAGGATGTTGTTAAAGTGCATGTCCATGTCGAATATCCTGGTACAGTATTAACTATGGGGCAGGAGTATGGAAGTTTAATTAATATGAAAATTGAAAACATGCGCGAGCAGCATACAGCTATTGTTGGAGACAAGCCTCAAGACACACCAAAGAAAACATCAAAGTATGGTATTGTCACAGTCGCTATGGGGGCGGGCATTAAATCTTTGTTTGAAAGCTTAGGTGCATCCGTTGTTATTGAGGGTGGTCAAACGATGAATCCTAGCACCCAAGATCTTACAGATGCAATCAATGAAGCGAACGCTGAGCAGATTATCATCTTACCAAATAATAAAAATATTACTATGGCTGCAGAACAAGCGGCGGAAATGGCGGATAAAGAAGTTGGTGTTGTGCCAACAAGATCAATTCCACAAGGCATCAGTGCCTTATTAGCATTTCATCCAGAATCAGAGTTAGAAGATAATAAGAAGAGTATGGAAGAAGCTTCTACTCATGTCAAAACAGGTCAAGTTACATATGCGGTTCGAGATACTCAAATCGATGGGATTACCATTAAAAAAGGTAATTTTATGGGGATTGCAGATGGGAAAATAAAATCAACTCATAAAAATCGACTTGAAGCAGTTAAATTACTTCTGGATGAATTAATTACAGAGGATGATGAAATATTAACGATTTTACAGGGGGAAGAAGCTGAAGATAGTGAAGTGAAAGATCTTGAGGCCTTCATTGAAGAAACCTATGAAGATATAGAAATTGAAACTCATAATGGAGAACAGCCCATTTATTCATATATACTTTCCGTAGAATAAAAAAGTCGCCTTGTTGTTTTAATACAAGGCGACTTTTTTCTAGGAAATTTTGAGCCATTGTGACAGCGCAGTCACGCCCAGCTCAAGCGCCTAGCTCCTCGAGGTCTTAAGCAATAACTCTACTTGGCTAAGGCCATGCCACTTCGATTTCTTGCTTAAGCTTTTCGGGGCTGACCAGGCGCTTTCGCTTTTGTTCATCCAGCTCAAGCGCCTAGCTCCTCGAGGTCTTAAGCAATAACTCTACGTGGCTAAGGTCATGCCACTTCGATTTCTTGCTTAATCTTGTCGGAGCTGACCAGGCGCTTTCGCTTTTGTTCTATATTCCTGTTATTTTCACGACAAAATCGAATAGAAATAAGAGTGAAATAACCATTAGAGGCTTTGATATGTCTTCTCGTTTACCTACGGCCAATTTCACAATTGGGTAAGCAATAAAACCAAATGCCATGCCATCAGCTATACTATACGTAAAAGGAATCATTACGATAATTAAAAATGCCGGTAATGCTTCTGAAAGTTCCTCTAGTGAAATATGTCTAATATCTTGAGCCATTAACATACCTACAATGATTAAGATTGGACTAATGGCCGTTCCTGGTATTACTGAAATCCAAGGAATGATAAAGATAGTTGCCAAAAATAAAAAACTTGCTACAAGTGCCACTCTTCCTGTCTTTCCTTTAGAGGCAATAACTGCAGCATTTTCAGCTGAAGAAACTGTAGGCGAGGTTCCAAAAAACGCACATGTGAGTGTAGAAAAAGCTGTCACTTTATAGGCCTTTTCATAACTTTCATTTCGATTGAGCATTTGAAGTTGGCCATTAATTAATCCCATATTTTCAAAAATTAGAATCATGGCTAACGGAAAGATAGCTAACCAGAACGAAAGCTGTCCTGCAGCACTGAATGATGGCATATAAATAAAGTCATTTCCACTCAAAGAGATTGAATTACCGGTACCATCCAGTATTCCGAAAATATATGCTAACACCGTTCCACTAATCATAGTAAGAAGAAAATTGGCTGGAATATCTTTAATGAATAAAAATAATGCTAAAAACAATGTCAGTATACCAACGATAAACTCAGGTGAGGTAAAATCGCCAATAGCAATAATTGTATGTTTACCACGAACGACGAGACCACTTTTTTCTAAACCAATCAAAATCAAAAAAAATCCTAGCCCCACCGTGATTGCATATTTTAATGAATTAGGAATTGCTTCTTTTAACATAACCCCAAGTCGACTGAAAGCTGTTATCAAAAAAATGATTGCGGCAATAAGTACAACGCCCAAACCTTCTTCAAAGCTTAATCCAGTTCCCTCGACAATGGAATAAGCAAATAATGCATTTATTCCCATTCCTGGGATTAAAATAAGCGGTAATTTGGCAAATAGGCCCATAAACAATGTGCCTACAAAGCTAGCCAAAATTGTTGCTATCATTCCACTCTCTAAAGAAATACCTGTTTGACTAAGGATTGACCCATTCACAACAACAATATAAAACGTTGTTAGATAACCGACAACACCGGCTATTAATTCGCTTTTCCATGAAACTTGATGATTCATCTGTTGATTGTTCTTATTAAATGTCAATTGTCTTCCTCATGTCCACTATATCCCTCTCCCACCCGGTTATATTGAAAATTAGATATACTATTGTTAACTAGTAGATGAAATAATATAACCCACAAATGATAATTATAAGGGTTTTTGCTATAATTTACAATGTAGAATGTTATAGATATAGTAGTTAACGTAACGATTCTTTATAATATGTAATAAATAAAAACGTAATAACTTTATTTAATTTGAAATGAAGTCTTTGATATGAAAGTGTGAATAATATGTTAAATGAACCAGTGACCAATGTTAAAGGTGTAGGAGAAAAATTAGCTACAGATTTAGAAAGTATGGATATTTATACGGTTGAGGATTTGCTATTCCACTTTCCGAGCCGTTATGACGTATTTGAAATCAAACCTCTTAACGAACTTATTCACGAAGATAAAGTCACGATTGAAGGAAAAGTATTAAATGAACCGCGCTTATCATTTTATGGTCGGAATCGTTCCAGACTTGTTTTTAATGTGGAAGTCGATCATGTTGTCGTACAAGCTGTTATGTTCAATCGATCATTTGCTAAAAAGCATATTAAAATGGGAGACTTGATTACATTAACCGGGAAATGGGACGCCCATCGTTTGCAAATTACAGTCAATCATTACAAAAAAGGATCTGCAGATCAACAAGCTGAAATCCAGCCCATCTATTCAATCAAGGGAGAAATTAAGATGGGAAGATTAAAAAAAGTAATTTATAACGCGATAAAAGAATATGATTTACAAGTGACAGAGCTGCTTCCCGAAACATATTTAATATTATATAAGTTACCGGGACGAATGGACGCTGTTAAAACATTACATTATCCTGAGAATAGACAAACTCTAAAACATGCTCGGCGTCGATTTGTTTATGAAGAGTTCTTAATTTTTCAGCTGAGAATGCAACTACTTAAAAAATGGCATCGGGAGGCCACGGAAGGAAATGCGCAACATTATGATCCGGAAAGTCTTAAGTTATTTATAAATAGTTTTCCATTTACGTTGACGGCGGCACAAACTAAGTCTTTAAATCAAATACTTGCTGACATGAAATCACCTTACAGAATGAATCGATTATTGCAGGGTGATGTAGGATCAGGAAAAACAGCAGTTGCAGCTATAGCTCTATACGCTTCATTGACAGCTGGGAAACAAGGAGCTCTAATGGTTCCTACCGAAATTTTAGCTGAACAGCATTATCAGTCTTTAAGTGAATTATTTAAAGACAGAGCAAATGTTGTCTTGTTAACTGGATCCGTAAAGGGAAAAAAACGAAATGAAATTCTCAAAGAAATTGAAGAACATCAAATTGATATAGTAATTGGAACTCATGCTTTAATTCAAAAAGATGTTTTTTTTCATGATTTGGGGTTTGCGATTATAGATGAGCAGCATCGTTTTGGCGTAGAACAAAGGCGTATATTAAGAGATAAGGGGCTTCATCCGGATGTTTTATTTATGACAGCAACACCAATACCACGTACGTTAGCCATTACAACGTTTGGAGATATGGACGTTTCGATAATAGATGAACTGCCTTCAGGACGAAAAAAGGTAGAAACCTATTGGGCTAAAGAAAATATGTTTGAGCGTATTTTGTCTTTCATTGGAAAACGTATAACTGACGGAGAACAAGCATATGTCATTTGTCCTTTAATAGAAGAATCTGACAAGTTGGATATTCAAAATGCAGTGGATCTATTTCACCAACTCCAAGAATATTACCCATCAGATATACAAATTGGGCTTTTGCATGGCCGTTTAGAAACGAGCGAAAAAGATAAAATTATGAAAGCATTTGTACAAAATGAAATACAAGTTTTAGTGTCTACTACGGTAATAGAAGTTGGAGTCAATGTCCCGAATGCAACCACAATGGTAATCTATGATGCGGAACGTTTTGGATTATCACAATTACACCAACTTAGAGGACGAGTAGGCAGAGGCGAAAAGCAGAGCTATTGTATTTTAATTGCTGAACCAAAGGGCGATATAGGAAAAGAACGTATGAAAATAATGACTGAAACTAGCGATGGATTTGAACTGGCAGAACAGGATTTGAAATTACGTGGTCCGGGCGACTTTTTCGGAAAAAAACAGAGTGGCTTACCAGACTTTAAGGTTGCTGATATGGTTCACGATTATAGAGCACTTGAGACCGCAAGAAAAGATGCAGAAGAAATTGTGGAAAATAATCTTCTAAATGACCCTTCATTTCAACAATTGAAGTATTTCTTGCAAACACAAGGACATTTCGATTCTAAGTTAGACTGAAAACAAATCTTGCAAAAATAGAAGTGGTATTATATATTACTATTAGTACCTAGTCTTAATTGACTTTACGAGAAATTGTGGATGGTGGATGTATTGAGGAAACCAAAGCAAAAGAGACAGCACTTATTGAAAGAAACAATAGAAACCTCACCTTTTATAACAGATGAAGAGCTTGCGAAAAAATTTAATGTCAGTATCCAAACAATCCGCTTAGATAGAATGGAACTCTCAATTCCTGAATTGCGTAAACGTATTAAGTCAGTTGCTACAGACCAATGGAATGAGACGGTTAAAGCCCTTCCACTAGAAGATGTCATTGGAGAAGTTATTGATCTGGAACTTGATGAGAAGGCTATATCCATTTTAGATATTAATAAAGAACATGTGTTCACCAGAAATAATATTGCGCGAGGGCATCACTTATTTGCCCAAGCAAATTCTCTAGCTGTAGCGGTTATCAATGACGAACTGGCTTTAACAGCAAATTCCGAATTAAAATTTATGAGACAGGTTAAACAAGGTGAACGCGTTGTTGCTAAAGCGGTTATTAAAGGCAAAACGGAAAAAGGATTGACAATAGTAAGAGTAAACAGTTACGTGGGAAATGAAAAAGTATTCAGTGGTATATTTCATATGTATCGATCGACTTTAGAAAACAATTAACCTGAATGATATGCATCTCTATATTAAAGGAGTTTTCATATGAAACTAGCAATAGACGCTATGGGAGGGGATCATGCACCAAAGGCTAACGTTTTAGGTGCAATGGATGCCGTATCCAAAATAAAAAATTTATCGATTACATTAATTGGTGATGAAGTAAAGATAAAAGAGCATTTATCTGATCCAACGAATATCGATATTATTCATACAAATGAGACAATTACAAGCGAGGATGAACCAGTTCGAGCTGTTCGTAGAAAGAAAAATGCATCCATGGTACTTATGGCAAAAGAAGTGAAAGAAGGACGAGCCGATGCGTGTATCTCCGCTGGTAACACAGGAGCGTTAATGAGTGCAGGACTATTTGTTGTTGGAAGAATGCAAGGGATTGATAGACCAGCCCTAAGCCCGACGTTACCAACAAAAGATGGTAAAGGAGTCTTATTGCTTGATGTTGGAGCAAACGTCGATGCAAAGGCTGAACACCTCTTACAATATGCCGTCATGGGATCTATCTACAGTGAAAAGGTTCGACAAGTAAAAAAACCTAGAATTGGTTTATTAAATGTTGGTACAGAAGACGGTAAAGGAAATAAGTTAGCTCAGAAAGCCTTTGCTCTAATGCAAGAAGCCCCTTTGAACTTTATTGGAAATGTTGAAGCAAGAGATATATTACATGGTGCAGCAGACGTTGTAGTAACAGATGGTTTCAGTGGAAATGTTGCTCTCAAAACAATTGAAGGTACAGCAGAGCTTATGTTTTCAATGCTTAAAAAAACACTAACATCTTCCTTAAAAACAAAATTAGGCGCAGGACTCATCAAGTCTGATTTAAAAGATCTGCAAGCTAATCTAGATTACTCTGAATATGGTGGAGCTGGATTATTTGGTCTTGCTGCTCCCGTAATTAAAGCACATGGTTCATCAAATAGTCGGGCCATTTACAATGCTATTGTCCAAGCTTGTTATATGGTTGATTACCAGGTTATTAATACAATTAAAGAGACAGTCGAATCAATCCAATCGGAGGAATAGGAGGAGAGTATATGAAGCGCGTTGCTTTTATGTTTCCAGGACAAGGTTCTCAAGTAGTGGGAATGGGAGAAGAAATTTATAATAACTTTTCATCAGTGAAAACACTTTACGAAAACGCTAATAATGTACTTGATAAAGATTTAACATCTCTCATGTTTGAAGGTCCGAAAGAGAAATTAACTGAAACTGAAAATGCTCAACCGGCTTTATTATTATCAAGTGTAGCCATACATAGTTTACTTATTGAAGAAGAAATTCAGCCAGTGATGACAGTGGGACATAGTTTAGGGGAGTATAGCGCCTTAGTTTCAGCAGGGGCCCTTGCACTAGATGACGCTCTACCACTCGTTCATACGCGAGGCCAGTTGATGGAAGAAGCCTTTCCAAAAGGCCAAGGCACAATGGCGGCTGTGTTAGGTTTATCTCAAAGTGAAATACAAGAGGTTTTAAATAGTATTTCAGAAGAAATTGTTGATTTAGCTAATATTAATTGCCCAGGCCAAATTGTCATATCAGGATCTGTTAAAGGGATTGATTTGGCTACTGAAAAATTAAAAGCGAAAGGAGCTAGACGTGTTCTTCCCTTAAATGTCAGTGGGCCTTTCCATTCAAGACTCATGAAATCTGCAAACGAAGAATTCGCTGCTCATCTCGATAATGTGAAGATAAACAATGCCTCTATTCCTGTTTATGCGAATGTAACTGCCGCACCAGAAACAGATAAAGATAATATTAAAGAATCTTTAGTGAAGCAGCTTTATTCTCCTGTACGATTTGAAGAATCTATCGGAAACATGCTTCAAGAGAATATAGACGCGTTCGTTGAAGTAGGTACTGGCAAAGTTTTATCTGGATTAGTCAAAAAGATAGATCGTAGTGTAAAAACGTTCGCTGTGCAAGATGTGAAGTCTTTAGATGAGTTTGTCACTTGGTATAAGGGGGATAAATAATGTTACAAGAAAAAGCCGCATTAGTAACAGGAGCTTCTCGAGGTATTGGGCGAGCAATTGCGCTTGAATTCGCTAAACAAGGTGCAAATGTTGCAGTTAATTATGCAGGTAGTGAAGATAAAGCCCAAGAAGTCGTTGAAGAATTATTGCAACTTGGTGTAAAAGCTTTTAAAATACAAGCAGATGTCTCAGATGAATCCAGTGTAAAAAATATGATCAAAGAAGTGACCAGTCAATTCGGACGGCTTGATATCTTGGTGAATAATGCAGGTGTCAATAAAGACAATTTATTAATGAGAATGAAAGAGTCCGAATTTGACCAAGTTATTAATACCAATCTAAAAGGTGTCTTTCTATGTACTAAAGCAGTGACAAGGCAGATGATGAAACAAAAAGCTGGAAGAATTGTCAATGTTGCTTCAATTGTTGGGGTGAGTGGCAATCCTGGTCAAGCAAATTATGTTGCAGCAAAAGCCGGTGTCATAGGATTAACAAAAACAACAGCGAAAGAATTGGCTTCGCGTAATATTTTAGTTAATGCTGTTGCACCAGGTTTTATTTCAACAGACATGACCGATGCACTAACTGAGGAACAACGTAAAGAAATGCTAGACATGATTCCACTTGCTAAGTTAGGGTCACCAGAAGACGTGGCAAGAGTTGTGCGTTTTCTTGCTTCGGAAGATGCCAATTATATTACCGGGCAAACACTTCATATAGATGGTGGAATGGTGATGTAAATAATTACACTTGAAAGGAGGTGAAATAAAATGGCAGACGTTTTTGAACGAGTAAAAGAAATTATTGTTGATAATCTTGATGTAGAAGAATCAAAAGTAACAATGGAAGCCTCATTTAGAGATGACCTTGAAGCTGATTCATTAGATGTCGTTGAGCTTGTTATGGAACTTGAAGATGAGTTTGATATGGAGATTGCTGATGAAGAAGCTGAAAAAATCAATACTGTTGGGGATGCTGTTGATTACATAAACAGTACTAAGTCATAAGCTAGATGTGACTGACTTCAGTATAAAAGTTATCCAGAGAGGGATAATATTACAGTTTCCTAAGAACAAAAGCGAGGCGCGCCCGTTTAGCAACGTACGGACTGGACTGAGCCGAAGGAGATAAAGGAAACACGGTGAAAGTAGTGAGCCGATGTTGACTTATCGTGTCATGAGGTGAAGGAAGTCTCGCTAGTTGCTGGGCGCACCTCGCTGGACGTGGCTATTTTTGTATAAAGTTATCCACAGAAGTTTTAATATTACAGTTTCCTAATAATAAAAATGAAAGTCTCGCTTTAAGCGAGACTTTCATTATATTATAATATAATCGGAGGTGAATATATGAATGTAACAAAACTAGAAGAGCAACTAGGTATACGTTTTAAAAATCATGAATTAATTCAGCAAGCTTTTACACATTCATCTTATGTGAATGAGCATCAGAAAGAAAAAATATTGGATAATGAACGTTTGGAGTTTTTGGGGGATGCTGTGTTGGAATTAGGCATTTCTGAATATCTCTATAAGAATAACGTAGATATGGCAGAAGGTGAAATGACGAAGCTTCGTGCTTCCATTGTATGTGAACCGTCTTTAGCAAACTTTGCTCGAGATTTGAACTTTAATGAATTTATAATGCTTGGAAAAGGTGAAGAACACACGGGTGGTCGAGATCGAGCCTCTCTTTTGGCTGATGTGTTTGAATCTTTTTTAGGGGCGCTTTATATAGAACAAGGATTCAATGCCGTATTGACATTTTTTGAGCGATTCATATATCCAAAAATTGATATGGGTGCTTTTTCGCATGCGATGGATTATAAGAGCCAACTACAAGAACTTATTCAGCAGGATAAAAATAGAGGGATCGAATACAAAATCGCTCAAGAAAAAGGACCTTCTCATATGAAAGAGTTTGTGGTTCAAGTGTTGATAGAGAATAGGACAGCTGGAACGGGAATTGGCAGGACAAAAAAAGAAGCGGAACAACGTGCAGCAAAACATGCAATAGACGAGTTGAGCAAATAACAATAAATCGAAAGGCTGTCATTCATAATAAGAATTAACAGCCTTACTTTTTTGTTTATCTATAAATGAGACTATCCTTTTCTAACAGAACGTAATTCGTCAACAAAGGCTTGGGTTTCTGATGGACTTAATCCATCTTTATTCATAACCATGTCGTACATAAATTTTAAATCATCATATTTATTCAGGTTATATCCTTCTGGATCCATGATCATACGATTGGCAACATCGAGTTTCTCTGCCAATTTGTTAAGTATGTACTCTAGGTTTTCTTGGGAAGGTTGCTCCAAGTTCATATAAACACCTCTTATGATAGTTTTTAAATTGCATAGGTTAAATGAAAAATTTCTTCTTTAATTATATATATGATAAAATAAATGCGCTAATATGCCAAATGAAACACAGAAAATAGGAATAAGTAGCTATTAAGTGAATCGTTTTACTTTTTAATCAAGAATAGGTAGGGGAATGTTTATGTTTTTAAAACGGTTAGAAACTGTGGGTTTTAAATCATTTGCTGAGCGAATCGATGTTGATTTTGTGCCAGGTGTTACAGCAGTCGTTGGACCTAATGGGAGTGGTAAAAGTAATATAACCGATGCCATTCGCTGGGTTCTTGGTGAACAATCAGCAAGATCTTTACGTGGATCTAAAATGGAAGACATCATTTTTCAAGGAAGTGATACACGAAACGCTCTTAATGTTGCAGAAGTGACATTAGTCCTTGATAACAGAGAACAGACTTTGCCACTTGATTATAAAGAAGTAAGCGTTACGAGACGGGTCTACCGTTCAGGAGAAAGTGAATTTTATATTAATAAACAAGCATGTAGATTAAAAGATATTGTTGATTTATTTATGGATTCAGGGCTTGGTCGTGAAGCTTTTTCAATTATAAGTCAAGGAAAAGTCGAAGAAATACTAAGCTCCAAAGCTGAAGAGCGTCGTGTTATTTTTGAAGAAGCTGCCGGTGTATTGAAGTATAAGCAACGAAAACGAAAATCAGAACTTAAGTTGGAAGAGACTCAAGAAAATTTAAATCGTGTGGATGATATTATTCATGAAATAGAACAGCAAATTAATCCGCTTGAACATCAATCAAGAAAAGCGGAAACATATCTGCAATATAGTGAAGAACTCAAAGAAAAAGAGATTTCTTTTTTAATTACTGAAATTGAAGAGTTAAATCAAAAATGGAATACAACACTTGAGCAACTTGAAAATGATAAAATGAAGGAAATCGAGTGGAAGACCTCTATTCAACAAAAAGAAGCAAACCTTGAGAAAGAGCGTCATAATATTAATCATCTAGATGAAATTATTGAAAAGCAACAAGCAGAGTTGCTTAACGTTACTCAGCAGTTAGAGAAATATCAAGGAAAAAAACAAGTCCGAAATGAACGTTTTAAACATGTCGAAGCAAATAAAGAAAAATTGCAACAACAAAAAAAGGAAGCAAAAGAACGTGTCACCAAAATTAAATCAGACTTGGGTTTTGAGTTAGAAGCATTAAAAAGCCTTAAAAAAGATAGACAAGAGACTAGAGATAAAGCTGAAAATCTAGAAGTAAAGTTGTCTACTTCTGAAGAAAATATACTAGAGCAAATTGAAGAGTTGAAATCCATCTACATTGAATATTTAAATAAACAGGCAGCTAAGCGTAATGAAAAACAATCAATAAGCCAACAACTCACTCAATTAACAGCCAAAAAAGAGAAGCATGCCCATAGCCAACAAGATTTAATCAAGGATAAAAAACAGTTATCAAACGAACATCAAGTAGCAGAGAAAGATTCGGCACGTTTAGAAGAAAAGTATACAAAAGAGCGAACAAATCTAATAAATTTAAAAAAAGACTTAGAGAAAGAGCGTAGTCTTTTTCAAGAGTCGCAGACAAAACTTTATCAAGGTTATCAACATATAGAGAAAATGAAATCAAGAAAAGAAATGCTAGAAGAGTTGAAAGAAGACTTCCAAGGATTTTTCTATGGTGTTAAAGCGGTTTTGAAAGCGAGACAAAGTCAAAAAATAAGCAATATTCATGGTGCTGTCCTTGAGTTGATTGATATTCCAAAACAATTTATTACCGCAATAGAAACTGTTTTAGGAGGTCAAGCTCAACATGTTGTCGTAACTGATGAACAATCGGCAAGAGATGCTATTAACTTTTTAAAGAAAACTCAAAAAGGAAGAGCGACGTTTTTGCCCCTTGATATTATTAAACCGCGATATATTCCTGATGGTATTCAAAAAAGGATTAAGTCACATAACGGTTTTATAGGAATAGCTTCACAATTAGTAAAAACGATGCCCCGATATGAAAATGTAATCAATTATTTAATGGGTCATGTTGTTATTGCTTCCACACTGAAAGATGCGAATGAAATGGCAAGACTATCTGATCGGCGTTATCGGATTGTGACACTTGAGGGAGATGTAGTGAATCCAGGTGGTTCAATGTCTGGAGGCGCAAAACAGCAAAAAAACTCTTCCATATTTACAAGAGAAAAGGACTTAAAAGAAGTAACTGAAAAACTGAAAGACTTCGAATTAAAGGCAACTACGTTTGCTAATAATGTTAAGAATCAACAAACAAAAATTGAAGGTAAAGAAAGCGAAATTGATAAATTAGAAAAAGACATACAGCAAGTACAAAAGGAATTGCAAAACCTAAGAGAATATAATACAGAAATAAACTTACGGTTGGAGTCCCAGGAAGAAAGCATTGAATTGCATCAAAGAGAACAACGTCAGTTTAATCAAGATGAAAAACATCTAAAAGAAAAACTAACCGGGTTGGAAACGGGATTAAAAGAAATTGAAAAAAACCTCGAATCTATTCAGGGGAAAATTGACTTTTTATCAGAGCAAGAGATGACATTTAAAGAAAATAGAGAGAAACTACAAGATACCTTACATGATTTTCAAGTGGCTTTGGCAGAACAAGATGAGCGAGTTAAACATCAACAACAAAAAACAGTTGAGTTAAAACAACAACTCGTAGAAGCCGAAAAGAAACACCAGGATTATTCTCATGAATTAGAAAAATTAATTGAGATGATACAATCGGAAGAATCTGAAAAAGTCGTAGAAGAAAAAATAAAGACAAATATGACAGCGAAAGATCAAGTGCTTAAGGAGATACAACAACATCGTGCCGAGCGTAGTGAACGAACCCAAAGAATGAGCGATGCTGAGAGAGAATTAAAAGAAGAAAATAGGCTCCACCAAGATTTTATTGGGAAAGTACAAGAAAAAGAAGTTAAAGCAAATCGGTTGGATGTTGATTTAGAAAATCGTCTTACTCAATTACAGAATGATTATGAAATAACATATGAGCGAGCTAAACAGAATTATGAGAAATCCACTAATATCGAAGAAACAAAAGATATAGTTGACAAATTAAAAAAGAAAATAAACAATCTAGGTACTGTGAATCTAGGTGCCATCGATGAATATAAGCGATTATCTGAGCGCTACACATTTTTGACTGAGCAAAAGGACGATTTAGTGACAGCGAAGCAAACATTATTTTCAGCGATTCTTGAAATGGATACAGAAATGAAACGGTTATTTGATGATACGTTCAGTCAAATTAAAGAAGAGTTCTCAATAGTGTTTAAGGAATTATTTGGCGGGGGCTATGCTGAATTAAAATTAACAGATCCTAAAGACTTGCTTAATACAGGGGTTGATATCATTGCACAGCCACCAGGAAAGAAATTACAACATCTTGGTTTATTATCTGGTGGTGAAAGAGCGCTGACTGCCATTGCTCTCCTTTTTGCAATACTACGTGTCCGTCCCGTTCCTTTTTGTGTTCTTGATGAAGTTGAAGCGGCTCTTGATGAGGCTAATGTATACCGCTTTGCCAAGTATGTTCAAAGTCATAGTGAAAACACTCAATTCATTGTCATTACCCACAGGAAAGGCACGATGGAAGAAGCTGACGTGCTTTATGGTGTCACAATGCAAGAATCAGGAGTGTCACGATTGGTTTCAGTTAAACTAGAAGAAACAGAGGAGTTAATTAGAGCTTAGGAGGTTGAAGAAATGAGTTTTATGCAACGTTTGAAAGATAAATTTACTAAAAATGAAGAACAAGAAGTTTCAAAAACATATAAAGAAGGTATGGAAAAGACCCGACAATCATTTGCAGGAAAAATCAACGACTTAATTGCCAGATACCGCAGTATCGATGAGGATTTTTTTGAAGAGCTAGAGGAAGTCTTAATCACAGCAGATGTTGGCGTGATGACAGTTATGGAGTTAATTGATGAATTAAAAATGGAAGTGAAACGACAGAATGTAAAAGATCCTACAGAAGTACGAGACGTTATTTCGGAAAAGTTAGTTGAGATGTATTATGATGGTGATACTGAAGAAGTCGATGACATCAATTTAGAAAATGATGGCCTATCTGTTATATTAGTTGTCGGTGTTAATGGTGTTGGTAAAACAACATCGATTGGTAAGTTAGCTCATCAACTGAAGCAGGAAGGTAAACAAGTCATGCTGGCAGCAGGCGATACATTTCGTGCTGGTGCGATTGAGCAATTAGAAGTATGGGGGGAGCGAACTGGTGTCGAAGTCATTAAGCAAAGTGAAGGAAGCGACCCGGCTGCGGTTATTTTTGATGGGATAAAGGCAGCTAAGGCTAGAAAAGCTGATGTCTTAATCTGTGATACTGCTGGTCGTTTGCAAAATAAGGTTAATCTTATGAATGAATTGGCGAAAGTCAACCGAGTAATTGAACGTGAAGTGCCTGGAGCTCCGCACGAAGTTTTGCTTGTGCTTGATGCTACGACAGGTCAAAATGCATTAAGTCAGGCAAAAACATTTTCAGAAAGTACAAATGTATCAGGGATAGTTTTAACCAAGTTGGATGGAACTGCTAAAGGTGGAATTGTTTTAGCAATTCGTCATGAGTTGAATATTCCTGTTAAATTCGTTGGGCTTGGTGAACAAATAGAAGATCTGCAAAAATTTGACGCAAGTGCATTTGTCTATGGGCTTTTTGCTGATATAATTGATGAGGAAATTGATGAGTAAAATACTCAAAAAAGCTTGACATGAAAACATTTTATCCGTTATGATAAAATGTAAAGTGATTTCACTTAACAAGGGAGAATACCATGCTCGAAAAAACTGTCCGTATCAACTATTTATATGACTTTTATCAGGTTTTATTAACTCCAAAACAACGTGAATATATGAGTTTATATTATTTAAAGGACTATTCTTTAGGTGAAATTGCTGAGAATGCAGGAGTATCAAGACAAGCTGTTTATGATAATATTAAACGTACAGAGACAATGCTTGAGTCCTATGAAGAAACACTTCATCTTTATCAGAAATTTGAACAACGTACGTCACTCATTCAGAATCTTGAAGAATGTATAAATGAAAGAGATTTAGAAAAAGCAATGACGACTATAAAACAATTAAAAGAATTAGATTAGGGGGACACCTTCTATGGCATTTGAAGGATTGGCCGACCGTTTGCAAAGTACAATAAAGAAAATTACCGGTAAGGGTAAAGTTTCCGAGCAAGATGTTAAGGAGATGGCTCGTGAAGTACGCTTGGCTTTGCTCGAGGCAGATGTAAACTTTCGAGTGGTTAAAGACTTAATTAATCGAATAAAAGAGCGGGCTGTGGGTCAAGAAGTAATGGACAGCTTAACTCCAGGACAGCAGGTTATTAAAGTTGTAAAAGATGAATTAACTAATTTGATGGGTAAAGAGCAGAGTAAAATAGCTGTAAGTGATCGTCCACCAACAGTAATTATGATGGTGGGATTACAAGGTGCTGGTAAAACTACCACGACAGTTAAATTAGCAAATCATTTACGAAAAAACCATAATCGTAACCCTATGCTAGTAGCTTGTGATGTTTATCGACCAGCAGCTATCAACCAATTAGAAACGCTTGGTAAGCAACTTAATATGCCTGTTTTTTCTATGGGAACAGAAACAAATCCTGTAGAAATTGCTGAAAAAGCAATTGAAAAGGCGAAAGAAGATCATAATGATTATGTCATTATCGATACGGCTGGCCGCCTACACATCGATAATGACCTGATGGATGAGCTGGACAATATTAAAAAGATGGCGAGCCCGGATGAAATTTTTCTCGTTGTCGATTCAATGACAGGTCAAGATGCAGTCAATGTAGCGGAGAGTTTCAATGAACAACTGGATATCTCAGGTGTTGTCTTAACTAAACTTGATGGTGATACACGAGGTGGAGCAGCATTATCCATTAAGGCAGTGACTGATAAACCTATTAAATTTGCTGGGATGGGTGAAAAATTAGATGAATTTGAGCCGTTTCATCCAGACCGAATGGCATCTCGTATCCTTGGCATGGGAGATGTGTTGACATTAATTGAAAAAGCCCAAACAGATGTCAATGAAAAACAAGCGAAAGAATTGGAAGAGAAAATGCGTACCATGTCCTTTACATTTGACGATTTCCTAGATCAAATGGATCAAGTAAAAAACATGGGCCCATTAGATGAATTAATGGCAATGATTCCTGGTGCCAATAAAATGAAAGGCTTAAAAAATGCTCAAATAGACGAGCATCAAATAGGTCAGATAGAGGCAATCATTAAATCAATGACCAAACACGAAAGACAGAACCCCAATGTAATGAATGCCAGCCGTAAAAAAAGAATTGCAAAAGGTTCTGGTACCAATGTCTCACAAGTAAATCGGTTGTTGAAACAGTTTAATGAAATGAAGAAAATGATGAAGCAAATGACCAATATGCAAAAGGGCAAAAAGGGTAAAGGATTCAATCTTCCGTTCATGTAATGTAAAAACCCTTTACAGACATCCAAGTTTCTGATAGAATCTAAACTTGTTAATACAAATTATGTTGGAGGTGCAAGCATGGCTGTTAAAATTCGTATGAAACGTATGGGATCTAAAAGAAACCCATTTTATCGTATTGTAGTTGCCGACTCACGTTCTCCTAGAGACGGTCGTCAAATCGAACAAATTGGAACATATAATCCAATTTCCAATCCGGTTGAAATTAAAATTGATGAAGAAAAAGCACTTAGCTGGATGACGAACGGCGCGCAACCAAGTGATACAGTACGTAATCTATTTTCAAAACAAGGCATCATGAAAAAATTCCACGACCAGAAAAATCAAAAGTAAAGTAGTGTGATATCATGAAAGCCCTAATTAAAACTATTGTGACCCCGCTTGTCGATAATCCGGATGATATTGTCGTAACAGAAAAAGAAGAAGACACGAAAATTGTCTATCATCTTGCCGTGAATGAAGATGATGTTGGAAAGATTATTGGCAAGAATGGTCGCGTAGCTAAAGCCATTCGAACAGTTGTCTACGCAGCTAAAACGGATGCAAATAAAAGGATTTATTTAGATATTATGTAAAGGGAGAGGGGATACCTTTCCCTTTTTCCACATTTCAGAAGGCTTACCTTATGTGAGAGCGGGGAAAACGTGTGAATATCATTAAGAAAATCCAAGTGAAGCAAATCATCACCGAAAAAAGTAAAGAGAAACTAAAAAATAATTTCATTCATCAAAAAATGCGGCTTGAACAAGAGTGTCAACAATTATTGTTTGAACAGAGAAAACTAGAAAATAAAATTGGAACATCGAAGCAGGAGATTAAAAGTCGATTTCAACGTGAAATTAACCAAAGACAGCATCGCATCAAATCAATTGACTTTAAATTAGAGCAATTGGAGATACTTGAAATAGGTAGTGAAATTATTGAACGAGAAGTTGAAGCTCTTGTTGAAGTCAATGAAGGTGAGCATTGGGATGAAGTTATGAGTGAACACGCTATAGTTATAAAAGACAATATTGTTATACGTATAGAATAGTAGTAGGTGAAATGAATGGATAAAATGTTTAACGTAGGTGAAATAGTCAATACACATGGTATTCGTGGCGAAGTAAAAGTCTATCGAATTAGTGACTTCAAAGATCGTTTCGAAGTGGGAAAGGATTTATACTTAGTACAAAAGAACAAACCAGTCCAGAAAGTAGTTATCAGGAGTCAGCGTCTCCATAAAGGTTTTATATTATTAAAATTTGAAGGATATAGCGATTTAAACGATGTAGAAGGTTTAAAAGGTGCCCATCTCCAAATATCTGAAGAGCAGCAGACGGAGCTCCCAAAGGACGAATATTACTACCATGAAATTATTGGTTGTGCAGTATATACAACAATCGAAGAACCCGTAGGAGATGTGAAAGAGATTTTATCTCCTGGAGCTAATGATGTATTTGTTGTGATTAATAAGGAAGGTAAAGAATATTTGATTCCTAATATTAAATCTGTCGTCAAGTCAATTGATGTGAACGATAAAAAAATTGTCATCGATCCAATGGAAGGATTGCTAGATTAATGCATATAGATATTTTAACTTTGTTTCCAGAAATGTTTACTAGTGTCTTAAATGCATCAATTTTAAAAAAAGCGCAAGAAAATGAAAAGTTTACTTATAACTTAGTAGACTTTCGTAAGTATTCCACAAACAAACATCATAAAGTAGATGATTATCCTTATGGTGGAGGAGCCGGGATGGTTCTTACACCACAGCCTGTTTTTGATGCAGTGGATACACTTACAGAGGTTTCTCATGGTAAGCCACGAATCATTCTTATGTGCCCCCAAGGTGAACCATATACTCAAAAAAAAGCTGAAGAATTAGCACAGGAAAAACAACTTATATTTATTTGCGGCCATTATGAAGGGTATGACGAGCGAATAAGAGAGCAACTAGTCACAGATGAAATATCTATCGGAGATTATGTGCTTACAGGTGGCGAACTCGGAGC
The DNA here is from genome assembly GCF_018918075.1 of Virgibacillus sp. MSJ-26. GTDB lineage: Bacteria > Bacillota > Bacilli > Bacillales > Amphibacillaceae > MSJ-26. Next base: position 16,308 of record NZ_JAHLPW010000013.1, on the reverse strand, counting down.
GATGGTTGTTATTGACAGCCTAGTAAGACTTTTACCTAATGTCCTAGGTAACGATGAATCAGCAACAGAAGACTCATTCTCAACAGGGTTATTAGAACACCCTCATTATACAAGACCAGCAGACTATCGTGGCATGACAGTGCCCGATGTTCTTTTGTCGGGGCATCATGAAAAAATTAAAGAATGGCGCATAAAAGAATCACTTCGCCGTACGTACAAGCGAAGACCAGATTTACTGAAAGGTTACAATTTATCCGAAAGTGAGAGAGCTTTTTTAAATGAAATAATGAATGATGAAAAATAGTAAAATTATACATGGAATTGTTTATAAAGACAGTTGAATTCTCAGGATAGATATGATATATTTAACCATGTGCTTAAGTAGATACTTAAGTCGTATAAACGATGTTCCGCTGCCCTTAGACGGTTAAGAACATTGGTTTGGAAGGAGTGAAGCAGGATGCAAAATATAATCGAAGAAGTAACTAAAGATCAACTTCGTACAGATCATCCTGATTTCCGCGCTGGTGATACTGTTAAAGTTCACGTAAAAGTAGTTGAAGGAAGTCGTGAACGTATTCAGGTATTCGAAGGTGTTGTCATCAAACGCCAAGGCGGTGGAATCAGTGAAACATTTACAGTAAGAAAAATTTCTTACGGAGTAGGTGTGGAACGTACATTCCCAGTTCATTCACCACGAATTGCGGAAATCGAAGTGGCAAGACGCGGTTCTGTTCGTCGTGCAAAATTATATTATTTACGTAATCTACGTGGAAAAGCAGCACGTATTAGAGAACGTCGATAAATTGAAATCAGTTCAGAAGGGAGCTTGTCAATGTTGGCAAGCTCTTTTTATGTTAGATCATAACTAGGCAAGAAATAGATGAAAAATGGCAGGGATTAGAAATGTTAAATGACCGCGAGAATGAATGGATAGAATGGTTTAAAGTATTTTTAGTGGCATTAGCTATTACAGCTTTTATAAGAATGTTTTTATTTGCACCAATAATTGTTGATGGTTTTTCGATGTATCCAACGTTACATGACCAAGATAAAATGTTAGTGAATAAAATCGATTACCATTTTAATGAGCCAGAACGGTTTGATATTATCGTTTTTCATGCTTCCGAACAAAAGGATTTCATTAAACGAATTATTGGGTTACCAGGAGAGCATGTGGAAGTCAGGGATCATACATTGTACATTGATGGCGAAGAAGTAGCAGAACCATTTCTTGAATATAAGAATGAAAATGGGATGATTGATGAACCGACTTTTTATGAAAATTTCACTTTAGAAGAGCTGCCTGGTGGTTACTCGAAAATTCCTGAGAATGAATATTTAGTTTTAGGAGACAATCGAAATAACTCAACCGATAGCCGAATTATTGGTTTAATCTCAAAATCGCAAATTGTCGGTAAAACTAATATCGTTTTTTGGCCTATTAGTCGCTGGCAAACTATGAAGTCTCTTGAATAGTTGACGGGTATAATTACAATTCTAAACGGAGGATGTAGATCATGACGATACAATGGTTTCCAGGGCATATGGCAAAGGCCCGGCGTGAACTTGAGGAAAAATTAAAACTAGTTGACTTTATTATTGAGCTGGTTGATGCACGTTCCCCCTTATCTTCACAAAATCCTATGTTACAAGACATGTTGAAAGATAAGCCTAAATTAATGTTATTGATGAAAAAGGATTTAGCTGACCCAAAACAAACGGAAAAGTGGGTAAATTCTTTTGAGGAAGAGGGGCACCTAACTTTATCCGTCAATGTAAATAATAAGGCGGACATCTCTCAAGTTGTTCAAAGTGGTAAACAACTTGGACAGAAGAAAATGAATCAGCTTGCTAAAAAAGGTATTAAACCACGGCCAGCTAGAGCAGTAATTATCGGAATTCCTAACGTAGGAAAATCCACATTAATCAATCGTTTAGCAAACAAGAAAATTGCTAAAACAGGTGATAGGCCAGGAGTGACAAAACATCAATCATGGATAAAAGTTAAAGGTGATTTTGATTTGCTAGATACGCCCGGGATTTTATGGCCTAAATTTGAGGATCAGGCAGTAGGTTATCGCCTAGCAGCCATTGGTACTATTAAAGATGACCTTGTTTCCATGCAAGATGTGGTAGCCTATGTAATCAACTATCTTCAAAAGCATTATCCCGATATGCTCCATAATCGCTACGGTATCAACGAAGACATGGTAGATATGTGGGATATATTTACAGCTATCGGAAAAAAACGAGGAGCGCTTGAGAGCGGGGGGCATGTGAACTTTGACAAAGTAGCAGATATAGTCAGCCGTGACTTACGAACAGGCAAACTCGGCAGAGTAACACTCGAATCAGTTAACGACTAAGACACATACCTATAGACGAAGACCATACACTACGTCGAAATATCCATATGATGTGCAATAACTAATGGGCTACTTTTTTCAAAGCAAGCGTAATCCCGAACGTCTGGGATCGCTCCGGGCGGATGCTTTCCGCGGGCACGACTTTAGCCTCCTTGCCCCGGCAAGGGGTATGCCGGCGTTGTCCGCAAAGGACGGTTTTAGTCGGCCTTCATTAGCTTTACCCTCTCTGCGGGGTCTTCAGATTCGTGGGACTGTACTATCGTTCGCCCCGTCGAAAACCATTTGCTGTTCCCGCAGGACAAGAAAAACTTCGGTAGCTTTGCATCGCACGAAGAAAATGGTTTTAAATTTTCGAGGAGTCACCGCCCTGCGCTCACCCAGACTATTAAAGTTATTTGATGCTATTATGAAATTTTTTTACACATTGATAGTGCACTGAAACCAGCGGAGGACATACACGGAGGCTCCTAGGTGAGCTATGGTCTTCGGTGGGGCGAGCATTCACGTGCAGTCCCAGAGACTTCGGTGAGACCCCGAAATGCGTTTGCATTCTGAGGCTCACCAGCCATCCGCCCCTGGAAAGCGAAGTGTATTTCCGTAGCGTGAGACTAACACTTACCAATTTTGGTTTGAGAGTGCCAGAAAGAGTTACCGCACAGTTTATATCTTATATGCCGCAATGTTAGTGTGTAGGAAGTTTAGTGTTTGATTTATTTATTAACAATTTGGAATTAAAGTCGATATAAAGAGAGAGAGTCAGGTGAGTTTGGATGAAGAAGTCAATAGCTGAATTGAGGGAATTGTTCAGGAATGATGAGTTAACCGAAGAAAGAATCGACCAACTGAGGTCGGATGAGCGAAAGGGAGTACAAGCTATTATTAATAGCTATGAAAAAAAGAAGCAAAAGGAAGAGCAACTAAAAAAACAATTTGTTAATATGCAGGCTTACGAGCATGCGCTTGCTAAAAGGGGATTTCGGCTTATCGCAGGTGTAGATGAAGCGGGAAGAGGCCCCTTAGCAGGACCGGTTGTCGCTGCATCCGTTATTTTACCTTCAGATTTTACCTTGTATGGCTTAACTGATTCCAAACAACTCAATGAAAAACAGCGCTTAAACTTTTATCACACTATTAAAGAACAGGCAATCACATATAACGTATCAATAATTGATAATCAGACAATCGATAGAATGAATATATTTGAAGCAACTAAACTTGCTATGATTCAATCATTAAAAGCATTAGATCCTCAACCTGATCATTCACTGATTGATGCCGTTAAGCTAACCGGTTTAAATCACCCAACAACACCTATTATTAAAGGTGACCAAAAAAGTGTATCCATTGCCGCAGCAAGTATTATAGCTAAAGTCACACGTGATCTATTAATGAAAGAAATACATAAGGAATTTCCAAGCTATGATTTTAAATCCAATATGGGATATGGAACGAAACATCATGTTGAACAAATAAAAGAACGTGGCATCACACCATACCATAGAAAATCATTCGCTCCTGTTAAAGAAGTTATTAATTATCAATTGGGGTGGTAAATGTGTCAATTGAGCATATAAATCAGCGCTTACCAATCATAAGATCATCTGATTCAACCGGTGGATTAAGGGATGGTCAAATTATACGAGGCCAAATATTAAAACTTTATCCAAATCATAAAGCCATGATTCAAATCGGTTTGAAAAAGTTAGTGGCACAACTCGAAACACCACTTACGTTAGGGGATAAGTATCATTTTCAAGTTAACGTTGCAAATGACATCATATATTTGAGAATGCTTGGTGAGAAATTAACAGAGCAATCAGCTAAAAACAGTTCAACTCTTTTAAAACAATTAAATTTAAAAACGACTAAAGATAATGTTACCTTTATACAATCATTACTCAGTGATAATATTCCTTTTAATGGAGAACAACTTAAAAAAGCGTTGACGGTGCTTGATCAATCGCATGATAAAGAACACGCACAACAAACGCTTAAACGCATGCTAGTCGCAAATTTACCGATAACTAAATCTGTTTTAGATGCATTGATGTCTCAAGGGAAAAACCAGCTTGCTAATCAATTGCAACAACTACAACAAAATCTAACTCAACAAGTAAGCTTATCCCCTTTTGAACAATATGTTTCTAATTATATAAAACAGCTTATTGGATTACCTTCTAACACTACACAAGTGGTAGAAAACGAGGTGCTTTTCGACATGACGACTAATAAAACAACATTTTTTAACGCATTAAAATTAAGTGGAATGATTGAACCTGAAGTCAATTATGGTGAATGGGGAACAAATTGGAAGTCAAATCTTAGTCAATCATCAGCCTCGAGTTCATTTACAACAGGCATCATAGAGAAACATGATTATTTTTTATTCAATAATAAGAATATACAAGATGTTATTTCTGCTTTTACTCAAATAAAGAAAAACCAAGAATCATTGTTTGATCTCGGAAATCAATGGGAGCACTTATTTACCAGTAGAATAGCTCAGTCGGTACAATCACAATCGCCTCTTTCTACCTCTGAATATCAACAAATGAAGCGATTTATTTCGCATGAGGTTTTACCTCTACTTCCAGAATCACAACAAGAACAACTTGCTAAATCATTAAAAAATGAACCTCAATCCTTTGTTAAATTGATGAAAATTATGGAACTTCTTCAAGATAATCAAATATACAGAAGAATATCTCATTTCCTTGCCCAGATTGGATTATCCAATGACTATAATAATCAATCAGAAGAACAACGTGTTTATCAGTATATGAGAAATTTTGCTAATATGGTAGGTTTATCATATGAAAATCAAGTAGCCGAGAATATGAATAGTCAATTGGATCATACGCTCAAAGGATTATTGCTACAATTAACCCATCAAAATCAAAGTGAAGCTCCAATACTCGAGCATTCAACCAAAATTTTAAATATTATAAATGGATTACAGCTGCAATCTGTTAATGAAATTAACAATATTATTTACGCTTATCTCCAATTTCCAGGTGACAAATTAGGACTTGCCAATGAAGTCAACTTAAAATTTGAAGGGAAAAAGAAAAACGGGCATATAGATTCAGACTACTGCCGTATTCATTTTTTTCTAGATCTTAATCATTTAAAAGAAACAATCATCGATATGAACGTTCAGAATCGTTCAGTTACAGTGACTGTCTATAATGATTTAAAGGAATTGAAATCAATGTCCACTCCCTTTATCGGGCTTTTAAAAGAGAGCCTAGAATCATTAAAGTATCGTCTTTCAACCGTTTTATTTAAACCGCTTAGTGCAAAAACTGATCAAAAAAACACACTAAAGAATTCGACTTATGAAACTTATACACAAGGGATGGATTATCGAATATGAAACAAAACAGAAAGAAAGCCGCAGCCCTACGTTATGATCAAGACAAGGAATTGGCGCCAAGAGTTGTAGCTACAGGAGAAGGGCTAACTGCTGAAAATATAATGAATAAAGCAAAGCAGAATAATATTCCTATGCTCGAAGACAGTTCATTAGTGGAGTTGTTGGCTGAACTTGACATTAACGAAACAATACCTGAAGAACTCTATCAAGCCGTTGCAGAAGTGTTTGCTTTTATTTATAGAGCTGATCAAAAAGCAAAAAAGATGAATTAATCTATCGTTTTTTACGACAACATTCGCTAATTGTTGTGAAAAGTTTTGTTTTTTACTACAATAGACATGCAGTGAATTTTGATGGGAGGATGCATGATGAACATTCATGAGTATCAAGGAAAAGAAATTTTACGTAACTATGGTGTTAATGTTCCTAACGGGCACGTTGCATATACAGTCGATGAAGCTGTAGAAAATGCAAAAAAATTAGGAACAGATGTCACTGTTGTTAAAGCACAAATTCATGCTGGAGGCCGTGGAAAAGCAGGGGGAGTGAAGGTTGCTAAGAACTTAGACGAAGTTCGTACATATGCGGATGAAATTTTAGGTAAGACTTTAGTCACTCCACAAACTGGACCAGAAGGTAAGGAAGTTAAGCGCCTACTAGTTGAAGAAGGTTGTGACATCCAAAAAGAATATTATTTAGGTATTGTCCTAGACCGAGCCACATCACGCGTTGTTATGATGGGTTCTGAAGAAGGTGGGACTGAAATCGAAGAGGTTGCTGCAGAAACTCCTGAAAAAATCTTTAAAGAAGAAATTGATCCGGTAGTTGGGTTAGCACCCTATCAAGCTCGTAGACTAGCATTTAATATAAATATTCCAAGCGAACTAGTCTCTAAAGCAGTTAAATTTATGATGGGGCTATACCGGGCATATACAGAAAAAGACTGCTCTATTGCAGAAATCAATCCACTAGTTACGACAGGTGACGGTGAGGTATTAGCACTTGACGCTAAACTGAACTTTGATGATAATGCTTTATATCGTCAAAAGGATGTATTTGAATTACGTGATCTTGACGAAGAAGATGAAAAGGAAATTGAAGCTTCTAAGCATGATCTAAGCTATATTTCTTTAGATGGAAATATCGGTTGTATGGTAAATGGTGCAGGTCTTGCTATGTCAACAATGGATATTATCAAACACTATGGCGGTGACCCTGCGAACTTTTTAGATGTTGGTGGTGGAGCCACAGCTGAAAAGGTAACAGAAGCGTTTAAAATTATCTTGTCAGATGCTAATGTTAAAGGTATTTTCGTAAATATCTTTGGAGGTATTATGAAGTGTGATGTCATTGCTGAAGGTGTTGTTGAAGCAACGAAACAAGTAGGTCTTGAAATTCCACTAGTGGTACGTCTAGAAGGAACCAACGTAGATAAAGGTAAACAAATCCTAAAGGATTCTGGGTTGAATATTACGTCTGCAGACTCAATGGCAGATGGAGCTCAAAAGATTGTATCGTTAGTTGAATAGTTTCTGACAAAACAAGATTTGTAACAGATTGCTTAGAAAGGACGGACGAAAATGAGTGTATATGTAAATAAAGATACAAAAGTAATTGTCCAAGGAATCACTGGTGGGACAGCCAGATTTCATACAAAACAAATGCTTGAATATGGTACGAAAATTGTAGCAGGAGTTACACCTGGAAAAGGTGGAACTGAAGTAGAAGGTGTACCAGTTTTCAATACGGTAGATGAAGCTGTTGAAGCAACAGGTGCTAACGCATCAGTTATTTATGTTCCAGCTCCATTTGCGGCAGACGCCATAATGGAAGCGACAGATGCAGAGCTAGATCTTGCCATTTGTATTACCGAACATATCCCAGTTTTAGATATGGTTAAAGTTAAGCGTTATATGGAAGGTAAAAAGACACGCTTAGTTGGCCCAAACTGCCCTGGAGTTATAACGGCTGATGAGTGTAAGATTGGTATTATGCCAGGGTATATTCACAAAAAAGGACATATTGGCGTTGTCTCCCGTTCAGGTACATTAACATATGAAGCTGTACATCAATTAACAGAAGCCGGTTATGGTCAAACAACAGCAGTAGGAATCGGCGGCGACCCTGTTAATGGAACGGATTTTATTGATGTACTAAGTGCATTCAATGAAGACCCGGAAACTTATGCTGTAATCATGATTGGTGAAATCGGTGGAACAGCAGAAGAAGAAGCGGCTGAATGGGTTAAAGCAAATATGACTAAACCTGTTGTTGGCTTCATTGGTGGTGCTACTGCTCCTCCAGGAAAACGTATGGGACACGCGGGTGCCATTATTTCCGGTGGTGAAGGAACTGCAGATGCCAAGAATAAGAAAATGAAAGAATGTGGTATCTCTGTTGCTGAAACACCAGCTGTTATGGGTGAAACTATGATTCATGCATTGGAAGCAAATGGCTTAAAGGAAAAGTGTAAAACACATTAAACTCAAAATTGAATCCAGGAGCTTAAACTTTAGGTTCCTGGATTATTTTACTAAAAACCTTTAAAAGGAGTAAAAAATGAATCGTATTCGAAAACGGTTAGTTCATCTTCATCGTTGTCGCTACATGACTAGAAATCGTATCCGTAAAATTATCTCCTTAGACTCTACACTAACTAAAATCTACAGATTAACTTCAATGGAAATATCCCAGCTTCTAGCTATGCCCACACAAAAAGCTATATTACTTTATCACGACCTTCATAATTCAGAATTTCATCACCAAATAAAAGAAGACATGAAAACTTATCAAATTGTCACTTTAGTTGACGAAAGTTATCCACCTATGTTAAAAACTATTAAAGACCCACCACTTGTTCTATATGCAATTGGAGACCTTAACTTATTAAATAGACTGCCTGCTCTTAGCGTGATTGGAACAAGACATCCAACTTCTGAAGCTAAGGCAAAAGTTAACTTAATAGTTACTCCTCTCGTGAAAGAGAAATGGATTGTTGTTAGTGGCATGGCAAAAGGAATTGATAGTTTAGCCCATCAGAATTCTCTTGAGTACCACGGAAAAACGATTGCCGTCTTAGGGGGCGGTTTCCATCACATTTATCCTAAACAAAATATAGCATTATTCCAGAAAATATCAGCCCAGGGATTAGTTTTATCAGAATATCCTCCTTGTACCTCTCCAAAACCATTTCACTTTCCAGAACGAAATCGAATTATTAGTGGACTTAGCTTCGGGACATTGGTCATTGAAGCAAAAGAAAAAAGTGGTACACTTATAACTGTAGACCAAGCGCTAGACCAGGGGCGAGAAGTTTACGCTGCACCGGGGTCACCTTTAGTTCCACAAACGAAAGGATGTCATAAAATGATTCAGGATGGTGCAAAATTAGTTACTCAAGCAAATGATATTAAAGAAGATTGGGAATTATATAAAGACAATTGGATTATTTAAGACCGATGAAATACTTCTGATTATTTGACAAAAGCATAATATATATTTACGATTAGTGAAGTTTATAGTGTGAAGTTGCACCTCGATTAATAGGAGGAAATAAATATGTCCGATTATCTAGTTATCGTTGAATCGCCAGCAAAAGCGAAAACGATTGAACGCTATTTAGGAAAAAAATATACTGTAAAAGCATCTATGGGTCATGTGCGTGATCTACCCAAAAGCCAGATGGGTGTCGATGCTGAAAATAATTTTGAACCGAAATATATAACAATTCGCGGAAAAGGCGATATCTTAAAAGAATTAAGAAAATCTGCTAAAAAAGCAAAAAAGATTTATTTAGCAGCTGACCCCGACAGAGAAGGGGAAGCAATAGCATGGCACTTGGCACATGCATTGAAAATAGATGACACTTCTGACTGCCGTGTTGTGTTTAACGAGATTACTAAAGATGCGATTAAAGAATCATTTAAACATCCGAGATCTATTGACGTGGATTTAGTCGATGCTCAACAAGCAAGAAGGATTTTAGATCGTTTAGTCGGTTATAATATTAGTCCTTTACTTTGGAAAAAGGTTAAAAAAGGTTTAAGTGCTGGACGTGTCCAGTCTGTTGCATTAAAAATGATTATAGATCGCGAAAATGAAATTAAAAATTTCAAGCCTGAAGAATATTGGTCAATTGATGCTGACTTTCAAAAAGATAAAGCCACTTTTGAGGGATCATTCTATGGTATAGACGGTAAAAAACAAAAACTCAATAATAGAGAAGAAGTGGATGTAGTTTTAGGTAAATTAGTAGATAAACAGTTTTCAGTGAATAAGGTAAACAAAAGGGAACGTAAGAGATTTCCTGCTCAGCCATTTATTACTTCCTCTTTACAACAAGAGGCAGCTCGTAAACTTAATTTCAGAGCACGTAAAACTATGATGGTTGCCCAACAACTATATGAAGGAATTGATCTAGGTAAAAAAGCCGGGGGCATTACGGGATTAATTACTTATATGCGTACGGACTCTACCCGTATTTCTGATACGGCTAAAGAAGAAGCTAAAGGTTATATTGAAGAGAAATTTGGTAAGTCTTACTTAGGTTTGAAGCGAAAACAGAAGAAAAATGAAGGTGCTCAAGATGCACACGAAGCTATACGTCCTACTTCTGCTATAAGGGATCCGCAATCATTGAAATCTGTTTTATCACAAGACCAGTATCGCTTATACAAATTGATTTGGGAACGCTTTATGGCAAGTCAAATGGCGCCAGCTGTTATGGATACAATGACAGTACATTTACTTAATAATAAAGTTGAATTCCGTGCTACTGGCTCAAAAATCAAATTTAAAGGATTTATGAAAGTCTACATTGAAAGTACTGACGATAATAAAAAAGAAAAAGATAAGATTTTACCTGACTTAAAAGAAGGCATGAAGGTTGATGCTGAAAAAATCACACCTAATCAACATTTCACACAACCACCTCCGAGATATACGGAAGCTAGACTTGTTAGAACAATGGAAGAACAAGGAATAGGACGTCCATCAACTTATGCACCAACGATTGACACTATTCAACGTAGAAATTATGTTAGCATGGATAATAAACGTTTTTTACCAACCGAATTAGGTACTATCGTCAATGATGTCATGGTAGAATTTTTTCCAGAAGTCATTGATGTGGATTTTACAGCAAAAATGGAAAATGACCTCGATTCAATTGAAGATGGTAAAGTAGAATGGATTAAAATCATCGATGACTTTTATAAAGAATTTGAAGTTCGTTTAGAAAAAGCGGAAAAGGAAATGGCTGAAATTGAAATAAAAGACGAACCAGCCGGAATTGATTGCGAAAAATGCGGACATGAAATGGTTTATAAAATGGGTCGATATGGTAAGTTCTTAGCCTGTTCTAACTTCCCGGAATGCCGTAATACCAAACCGATTTTAAAAAAGATTGGTGTGACATGTCCTAAATGTAAAGAGGGAAATGTCGTTGAAAGAAAATCTAAAAAGAGAAGAACATTCTATGGTTGTGATAGATATCCTGACTGTGATTTCGTCTCTTGGGATAAACCAATTGAACGACCATGCCCTAAATGTAATTCATTGTTAGTAGAAAAGAAAACCAAAAAAGAGACACAAGTAAAATGTACAGAATGCGACTATAAAGAAAGCACCCAAAATTAAAATCAAAAGTTCAAGCGCCTGTTCAGCCCTGAAAAGCTTAAACGGGAAAACGCAGTGGCGGTTGTTGCCACGTAGTTTTACCGCTTAAGACCTCGAGGGACGAGGGGGTAAAAATAATATAGAAAAGCTGCCATTAAAGGGCAGTTTTTCTGTTTTAAATAAGATATTTGTCATGTTTTAACAGAAAGTATAAGGGAATAGAGTTCTGATAAGGAGGTATTAAGATGGAAGAGAGAAAAAGCTATTTTGTTTCTATTGAAAAAGAAGAGATAACTGAAGTATCTATACCTGACACAACTGAATTTGAAATAAAAGCAACAGACAGTGACATTGCTGAACTAAATAATCTTTTTAGAGAAAAAAATAAGCGTGAGAAAAAAGCAGTAGAGTTCTTAGCTAAACCTTTTAACGAGTGGGGAGCGGACGATGAAAGAGATGCATATGATAACTATCTCACATCCATTTATAATCGGCTCTATCAGTTAGGTACGCTCGAAACAAAACAGAAAATTGAAAGAATGGGGTTAAAAGAATAGAAGATTGGAAATAATGGGTTTAAAAGATACCATCACAATTTTTTTAAAAGTCTTCGAATTGTAATTGTTGACTATTTTTTATGTGAAAGTTATAATTATCCATTGGTAAGTTAAAGTCCTTGACAGGCTCAAGTTTAATGAAATTTTGTTGAAATATAAAGCAGATAAAATTGGTTTTGCTATATAGATGCAATGTAAAATTATTGTAGTCTAAAAGAGCTTATCTAGCCACCCAATTGCAAAACTCAAAGAAATATTTTAATATATGTCAGTTATGTGACTATTTAAATAAAATTATATAACATATCTTCTTTAAACTTGAGCCTGTTTCTGAATTTTGTTACAATTTAGTTAAGTCCATTGCTTCAATTCATAACATATGATATGATTTATTAGCTGTTCATAGGGTGGAGATTGTAATGAATTACATGCAAGCTTTTATTGAATACATGCAAATTGAAAAAAATGCTTCACCAAACACCGTAATACATTATCGGAAAGATCTGAAAACATTTTTTTCTTTCTTACAAAGAGAAGGCAAATTAGAGTTAAACCAGGTTGATTATCAGGTTGTTCGTTTGTTCTTAACCTTTCTTCATGATCAAAAATTAAGTAGAAGGTCAATTTCTAGAACGATATCTAGCCTTAGAAGCTTTTACAAATATTTAGAGCGAGAAAATTATGTTTCGAAGAATCCGTTTATTAATGTAACATTGCCGAAAACTAGCCAACCAATCCCAACCTTTTTTTATAAGGAAGAATTGGGAAAATTATTAGAGGTAAATGACTTAAGCGATCCTTTGGGTCAAAGAAATCAAGCGATTATAGAACTGCTTTACGCAACAGGTATTAGAGTTAGTGAATGCCAAGGATTACGTCTAACAGATATCGACTTTTCAATAGGCACCTTGTTTGTTACGGGAAAAGGACGAAAAGAACGTTATGTTCCTTTTGGAAAATTCGCTAAAATTGCATTAGAGAGATACATAAAGGATGGCAGAGATAAATTACTGAACAAAACTAACAGTCCCACCGATTTTGTTTTTCTAAATGCAAGAGGAACCCCTCTATCTGATCGAGGAATTCGCTTGATTTTAAATAAAATTTTAGAAAAGGCGGCTCTAACCGTTAATATTCATCCGCATAAATTAAGGCATACCTTTGCTACTCATATGTTAAATGAGGGTGCTGATTTACGAGCAGTTCAAGAATTATTAGGGCATGATAACTTGTCGTCTACTCAAATATATACCCATGTAACAAAAGATCGTCTGAGAAGTGTTTATATGGATAGCCACCCAAGAGCAAAAGGATAATATGATCAAAGAGGTGAGAGTATTGAGTCAAGAGATGCATGCGACAACCATATTCGCAGTCATGCATAATGGACAATGTGCGATGAGTGGAGATGGGCAAGTGACACTTGGTAACTCGGTTGTCATGAAACATAAAGCTAAAAAAGTGCGCACATTGTTTAATGGAAAAGTACTAGCGGGGTTTGCAGGATCTGTCGCAGACGCCTTTACTCTTTTCGAGAAATTTGAAGGAAAACTTGAAACATATGATGGTAACTTAACTAGAGCAGCGGTAGAACTTGCTAAAGAATGGCGAAGTGATAAGGTGTTGCGTAAATTAGAAGCGATGCTTGTCGTTATGAACAAACAAAATATGTTCCTTGTTTCAGGTACAGGTGAAGTAATCGAACCAGATGATGGCATTTTAGCTATTGGATCGGGCGGAAACTTTGCCTTAAGTGCTGGAAGAGCATTGTTGAAACACACTGATCATTTATCAGCTAAAGAAATTGCTCAAGCAGCTTTAGAGATTGCTGGAGAAATTTGTGTGTTTACAAATGACCAAGTTACAACAGAAGTACTTGAATAGGGGAGGCCTGTTAAAGACATGAGTATGAATTATACTCCGAAACAAATTGTTGACCAGTTAGATAAGTATATTATCGGACAACAGCAAGCAAAAAAGTCTGTTGCAGTCGCCTTGCGCAATCGATACAGACGAATGAATTTGGACGATAAAATAAAAGATGAAATTGTACCTAAAAATATTTTAATGATTGGTCCTACTGGAGTCGGTAAAACCGAAGTTGCACGCCGATTGGCAAAACTCGTATCAGCTCCGTTTGTTAAAGTGGAAGCAACAAAATTCACAGAAGTGGGTTATGTTGGCCGTGATGTTGAATCAATGGTTCGTGATTTAGTAGAAATGTCAGTTCGAATGGTTAAAGAAGAAAAGATGGATCAAGTAAAAGAAAAAGCGGAACAAGAAGCTAATAAGGAGCTTGTGAAGTTACTCGTTCCTCAGGCAAAAAAACAAAACAATATGAAAAATCCTTTCGAAATGCTTTTTCCTACTCAAGGAAATGATGAAGAACCAGACGACAATGAAGATAAAAATCATGATGAAATAAGGTCAAAACGAGAACGCATAGCCCATCAGCTTGCTCTTGGTGAACTGGAAGATCAAATGGTCACTGTTGAAATAGAGGAAGGCACACCATCTATGTTTGACATGTTACAAGGTTCAGGAATGGAGCAAATGGGCATGAATATGCAAGACGCTTTTAGTCAGTTGATGCCGAAAAAGAAGAAAAAACGAAAACTTGCCGTTTCTGAAGCGAGAAAAGTTTTAACGCAACAACACGCTCAAAAAATGATCGATATTGAAGAAGCTACTCAAGATGCTATAAAACGTGCTGAACAATCCGGGATTATTTTTATTGATGAAATCGATAAAGTAACAGGGAAGCAGGATAACTCTCCTAATGTATCTCGAGAGGGCGTTCAAAGAGATGTTCTCCCGATTGTAGAAGGTTCAACAATTGTAACGAAACATGGCCCCGTTAAAACGGATCATATGCTTTTTATTGCAGCCGGTGCATTTCATATGGCTAAGCCATCAGACTTGATACCTGAACTGCAAGGTCGATTTCCAATTAGGGTTGAACTTGAGAAATTATCGGTTGAAGATTTTGAACGGATATTGAAAGAACCATCTAATGCCTTATTAAAACAATATCAAGCTTTACTGAAAACAGAAGGTATAGATGTTGTTTTTACTGACGAAGCTGTAACAAGGATAGCTGAAGTGGCCTACCAAGTTAACCAGGACACGGATAATATTGGGGCAAGACGACTTCACACAATATTAGAGAAGTTGCTTGAAGATTTATCATTTGAAGCAACTGAAATTAATATGGAGAAAATTGATATTACCCCTGACTACGTCAATGAAAAGTTAAGTAATATCGTTAAAGACAAAGACTTAAGCCAATTCATATTGTAAACAATAAACTAAAACTCAAAAAAATGGAGGAATTTGAAAATGGAACTTTTAGATCGTGCTAGAAAAATTAACGCTATGTTACAAAAAGCTACAGGGAAATCAGTGAATTTTAATGATATGTCAGCTTCATTAAGAGATGTTATTAGAGGAAATATTTTCATTTTAAGTCGTAGAGGTAAGCTTCTTGGTTATGCTATCAACCAGGAAATTGACAACGACCGTATGAAAGGCATGTTAGAAGAGAGACAATTTCCAGAAGAGTACACTCAAGGGTTATTCCATATACATGAGACAACAGCTAATCTGGATATCAATAGCACTTACACCGTTTTTCCTGAAGAAAACCGTGAGCTTTTTAAAGATGGATTAACGACCATTGTACCGATTATCGGTGGTGGAGAGCGTTTAGGAACACTTATCTTAGGTCGTATTGACGAAAGTTTTAACGACGACGATTTACTACTTGCAGAATATGGTGCAACTGTTGTAGGTATGGAAATCCTTCATGAGAAAACTGAAGAAATTGAACTTGAAGCAAGAAGTAAGGCTGTTGTGCAGATGGCTATCAGCTCCTTGTCTTATAGTGAACTTGAAGCCATTGACCATATTTTTGAAGAATTAGATGGTCACGAAGGATTACTTGTAGCTAGTAAGATAGCTGATAGAGTTGGTATTACTCGCTCTGTTATTGTAAACGCGCTAAGAAAGTTGGAGAGTGCAGGTGTGATTGAATCACGTTCATTAGGGATGAAAGGAACGTACATTAAAGTATTAAATGATAAGTTCTTAGTTGAACTTGATAAGTTACGCTCTAGATAATCGCTTTAAATGTATTATCCAATTTAAAAAGTGCCCTATAGCTAAGAAATTATAGAAACTTCTTAGTTATAGGGTTTTTTGTTGCAATCTTCTCAATACATATATCGAAAGGAAACGGGCTTGTCAAATAAAGTGTGTAAGTTCTAATTTACTCAAGATATTTTAACACCCTATCTTTTAGATCATCATGGATTAAAAGTTGGTTCATAACCATCGCCCAGTTTGGTATACGACCATTTTCCCATTTGATTTCTAGTTCTTTGATTCGTAA